>NZ_JARANZ010000003.1 GCF_029889905.1 Chromohalobacter sp. 11-W
CTCCGGGCTCGATATACAAGAGCGGAGCGGCTTGCGTTGGCCCGATGGGCCGCCTCGCAAGGAAGGCGTATTCTACCGAAAGCGCCGTGATTGTCAAGGCGTTAGCCGAGGGGACAATCGCTGATAGCGGCCGACATGCGGGCGATATCAGAGGCCTTTCGAGGTGCGGCGCATTTTACCGAAATCAGCGTCACTGTCAAGCCAGAAAACCACCCGAAGGTTTGAATTTCTCAAGCACGTCAGTCACTTGCGCCACCTCTCCACCGCTGGCTACGAGGTCCGTCGCCGGCAGCGGATGCGTACTTTACGGCCCACACGGATTGAACGCAAGAGGTTTTTTACACGAATGAAACATGGCGTTTCGCCCTACCCTAGCGTCACCCGCGCGTAGCGTTTCTTACCCGCCTGGATGACATAGCTCTGGCCGGTGGCGAGCATATGATCGCGTGCCACGACATCACCATCGACCTTGACGCGACCATTGCCCAGCATGTCCTTCGCCTGGGCACTATTGTTGACCAATCCCGAGCGATTGAGCACCGCCGCGACCGGCGCCTGTTCGCCTTCGAAGGCCACCTCGACCTCCGGAAGGTCATCCGGCAGCTCGCCTTCCGCCAGTTGATTGCCTGCCGACTTATGCGCATTAGCGGCAGCTTCTTCGCCGTGATAACGCCCGATCAATTCGCGCGCCAGCTCCATCTTGATATCACGCGGATTGGCCCCGGCCTCGATCGACTGACGAATGGTCTCGATGTCCTCGTTGGACTTGAGCGACAGCAGCTCGAAGTAACGCCACATCAGGCTATCGGGCATCGACACCAGCTTGTTGAACATCACGCCCGGCGTATCGTCGACCCCCACATAGTTGCCCAGCGACTTGGACATCTTCTGTACGCCGTCCAACCCTTCCAGCAGTGGCATGGTCATGACCACCTGCGGCGCTTGACCGAAATGCTTCTGGATCTCGCGTCCCATTAGCAGGTTGAACTTCTGATCGGTGCCGCCCAGCTCGATATCGGCCTCGAGCGCCACCGAGTCGTATCCCTGCACCAGGGGATAAAGGAACTCGTGAATCGAGATCGACTGGTTGGCCGTATAACGCTTCTCGAAATCGTCACGCTCCAGCATGCGTGCCACGGTGGACTGCGCCGCCAGCTCGATCATGTCAGCCGCGGAAAGCTGGCTCATCCACTCGGCGTTGAAGCGCACTTCCGTGAGTGCCGGGTCGAGGACCTTGAACACCTGCTCTTTATAGGTCTCCGCATTGACCTTGACCTCTTCCCCGGTCAGCGGCTTGCGGGTCACATTCTTCCCCGTGGGATCACCGATACGACCAGTGAAGTCGCCGATCAGGAAGACGACCTGGTGGCCCAGTTCCTGAAACTGACGCATCTTGGTCAGCAACACGCTATGCCCCAGGTGAAGATCCGGTGCGGTAGGATCGAACCCCGCCTTGATACGCAGCTTACGCCCGGACTCGAGCTTCTTTACCAACTCGTCTTCCAGCAGGATTTCATGGGTGCCACGCTTGAGCAGCGCCAGCGCATCGGCGACGTCGGTCATCGTATCCTTTCTCCGCAAATGGGGTGACTTGGGCAATAACGGGGAATGTTAGCATGACTCATCGACGCGGTTGAGCGCCCCGGCACATGGAGATGAACATGCCCCTTTATATCGGCCTGATGTCCGGCACCAGCTTGGACGGCATCGACGCCGCCCTGGTGCGTTGCGGCGACGGCCGCCCCGAGTGGCTGGGTGCCACTGGGGTGGCCTTTCCCGCCGCGCTGCGCGAGGACTTGCTGGCCTTATGTCTCGCCCGCGAGACCTCCTTCGGCGAGCTGGCCCGGCTCGAGACCGCGTTCTGCGAACGCCAAGCCGAGGCGGTCGACCGCCTACTCACGGAGACCGACACCTCGCCTGGCGATATCGCGGCCATCGGCAGCCACGGGCAAACCATCGAACACGCCCCCGAGGGCGTCCCGCCGCACACCTACCAGCTCGACAACCCCAGCCTGCTCGCTGAGCTGACCGGCTGCGCGGTGGTCGGCGATTTTAGACGCCGCGATATGGCCGCCGGGGGACAAGCCGCGCCGCTCGCGCCGGCCTTTCATGCCGCGCTGTTCACCTCCCCCGAGCATACGCGCTTGATCCTCAATCTCGGTGGCATCGCCAACCTCACGCGTCTTCCTCCAAGCAGCGACTCCGCCCCTGTGCTCGGCTTCGACACCGGCCCTGCCAACATGCTGATGGATGCCTGGTGTCAGCGCCACCTGGGCCACGCCTACGACGCCGAGGGTGCCTGGGCCGCCGGCGGCCACGTCGACGAGGCCTTGCTCTCGCGCCTTCTCGATGATCCCTACTTCCGACGCTCGCCGCCCAAGAGCACCGGACGTGAGCATTTTCATCTCGACTGGTTGGCGACACATCTAACGGGAGACGAAGCCCCCCGAGACGTCCAGGCGACGCTCGCCGAGCTGACCGCCGCCAGCATCGCTATGGCGATTACCCAAGGCAGCGAGCGTTCGGACGGGCATTGCGATGCACTCATCCCCTGCGGGGGCGGCGCCCACAACGCCGACCTGTTGGCGCGTCTACGCCGACACGTGCCGGAGATCCCGCTGACGCCCTGCGCGCGTTTCGGCTGGTCAGCGGACTGGTTGGAAGCCGGCGCCTTCGCTTGGCTCGCCCATCAGCGCCTCGTGCAGCGTCCCGGCAACCTGCCCGAGGTCACCGGGGCGCGTGGCCCCCGCGTGCTGGGCGGCCTCTATGCGCCATGAAGGCTCACTCATCGTCGCCTTTCAGGGTGAAACGCTCGGCAGCATCGCTGGCCCGCGCCAGTTGCGGGCTATCGGCATCGCCGTAATCGATGCGCAGCCGTAGGTCGTTGGCCGAGTCGGCATGCACCAATGCCATCTTTTCGCTGATGCGTCCTTGCCGATAGAGCGCGTATAGCGCCTGATCGAAGGTCTGCATCCCCTGGTCGTGGGAGCGCTGCATGACCTCCTTGAGATCGTGTATCGCCCCCTTGCGAATCAGATCACTGACCAGCGGCGAGCGCAGCATCACTTCTACCGCCGCACAGCGTCCCCCGCCATCCTCGCGCGGCAACAAACGCTGGGCGACGATGGCCTGCAAATTGAGCGACAGATCCATCCATACCTGTTCATGGCGCTCGCTGGGAAAGAAATGCTGAATCCGCTCCAGCGCCTGGTTGGCATTGTTGGCATGCAGCGTCGCCAGGCATAGATGACCGGTCTCGGCGAACGTCAACGCCTGCTCCATGATCTCGCGCGAGCGAACCTCGCCGATCATGATCACATCGGGCGCCTGACGCAGCGCATTCTTGAGCGCCACCTCGAAGGACTCGGTGTCGATGCCCACCTCGCGCTGATTGATGATCGCTCGGCCATGCGGGTGAATGTACTCGATGGGGTCTTCGATGCTGATGACATGCCCGCCGCTCGTCTGATTGCGGTGCTGGATCATCGACGCCAGCGTGGTTGACTTGCCACTACCCGTGCCACCGACGATGAACACTAGGCCGCGCTTGCGATTGACCAGCTCGTTCAAGGCACCCGGCAACGCCAGGCTCGCCAAGTCGGGAATGTCGAAGGCGATGCGACGCACGACCATCGCCATCTGGCTGCGCTGATAGAAGGCACTTACACGAAAACGCCCCTTGCCCTGCAGGCTGAGTGCGAAATTGGCCTCGCGCTCGGTCTCGAAACGCTCCCCCACGCCCTGGGGCAGCGCCGCCGAGACTAGCTCGCGCACCTGCGATACCGACATCGCCTGCTCGCCCAGTGTGACCAGCTCGCCATTGATCTTGAGACTCGGCGGCGCCCCGGTGGAAACCAGCAGGTCGGAGGCCTGCTTGTCGAGCATGATATCCAGCAGTTGCGTCAGCCACTCGTATGGCGTCATCTCGCGTTCTCCTTCGCGACTGTCGATTGTGCCCGGCTTACACACCCAGCACGCGCCCATCCTTCGCCTTCGCCTGTGCCTCGGCGCGCGAGACAACGCCTTGCGCCACCAGACGCGAAAGCGCCGCATCCAAGGTCTGCATGCCCAGGCTGCCACCGGTCTGGATCGAGGAATACATCTGCGCCAGCTTGTTCTCGCGAATCAAGTTGCGCACCGCCGCGCTGGCCACCAGGATCTCGTGGGCCGCCACGCGCCCACCGCCTTCACGCTTGAGCAGCACTTGTGAGATGACCCCCTGCAGCGACTCGGACAACATCGAGCGCACCATGCTTTTTTCGTCGCCCGGGAATACATCGATGATGCGGTCCACGGTCTTGGCCGCCGACGTGGTATGCAAGGTACCGAATACCAGATGACCGGTTTCGGCGGCGGTCAGCGCCAGGCGGATGGTTTCCAGATCGCGTAGCTCACCGACCAGAATCACGTCGGGGTCCTCGCGCAGCGCCGAGCGCAGTGCCGTGGCGAAGCTGCGCGTATCGCGATGCAACTCGCGCTGATTGACGAGACTGCGCTTGCTGCGATGCACGAACTCCACCGGGTCCTCGATGGTCAGCACATGCTGATAATAGTTTTCGTTGACGTAGTCGATCATCGCCGCCAAGGTCGTACTCTTGCCCGACCCGGTCGGCCCCGTCACCAGAACCAGCCCGCGCGGCAGCGAGGCCAGGCGTCGAAACACCTCGCCCAGGTCCAGATCATCGAGGGTAAGCACCTCGCTGGGAATGGTGCGAAAGACGGCGCCCGCGCCGCGCCCTTGATGGAAGACGTTGACGCGGAAGCGCGCCACGCCCGGCACCTCGAACGAGAAATCATGCTCGAGCGCCTCTTCATAGTCGCGGCGCTGCTGATCGTTCATGATCGCGTAGATCAACTTGCGAACGTCACGATCCTCGATCGGTGGCACGTTGAGTCGGCGAATGTCGCCATCGACGCGAATCATTGGCGGCAAACCAGCGGACAGATGCAGATCGGACGCCTTCTGTTTTGCCGAGAACGCCAGCAATTCGATAATATCCATGCATTTCTCTCGCTCGCGGACAGGGTTTCCCAGTATGCCAGATGTCACCATCGCCGAATCCCTCGAACGCGCTCGCCAGCGTTTGACCCGCGCCCTGGCGAGCGCGGGGCGTGACGACGAGGACGCCTGCTTATTGGCCGTGAGCAAGACGCAACCCGTGGCGAACGTGCGCCAGGCCTTCGCTGCGGGGCAGCGCGCATTCGGCGAGAACTATCTTCAGGAAGCGCTCGACAAACAGGCCTCGCTGGACGATCTCGAGGGTATCGTCTGGCATTTCATCGGTCCTTTGCAATCCAACAAGACCCGCGCGGTGGCCGAACACTTCCAGTGGGTGCATACCATCGACCGCGCGCGCATTGCCACACGCCTCGACGCGCAGCGTCCGATGGCGCTGGGGCCGCTGAATGTTTGCCTGCAAGTCAACGTCAGCGGCGAAGCCAGCAAGTCAGGGGTGACGCCCGAGGCCTTGCCGGCACTGGCCGATGCCGTGGTGGCACTGCCACGCCTGCGACTACGCGGCTTGATGACACTGCCCGCACCGAGCGACGACCCGGCAGCCCAACGGCGACCCTTCGCCGAGCTGCGCGCCTTGCTCGAAATGCTCCGCCAGCGACATCCGCAGGCCCCTTTGGATACCTTATCGATGGGCATGAGCGGCGATCTCGAGGCCGCCGTCCTCGAAGATGCCACCCTGGTCCGTCTGGGCACGGCCATTTTCGGGCAGCGCGCGCCGCGCGCCTGATGGCCTTGTCCCTAACCCCATTGTTTCGTCGCGAAACTTCAGGAGACACCATGACAAACCAAGTCACATTCATCGGCGCCGGGAACATGGCCAGCGCCATTTTCGGCGGTATGATCGAAGGCGGCTATCCCGCCGAAGCCATCACCGCTACCGCGCGCGGCGCCCAGACACTCGACGCGCTCGCGTCGCGCTACGGTGTCCACACCACATCCGACAACAACGCGGCCGTCGAGCACGCGGATGTCGTGGTCCTAGCCGTCAAGCCACAGGTCATGCGCGAGGTATGTCAAGAATTGCGCGATAGCGTACAGCGTCAACGTCCACTGATCGTCTCCGTGGCCGCCGGTTTGAGTGCCGAGACGCTAGATACCTGGCTGGGCGGCGACATGGCCGTGATCCGCTGCATGCCCAACACCCCCAGCCTGGTCGGTCAGGGCGCCTCGGGGCTTTACGCCAACGCCCGCGTCAGCGAGGAGCAGAAGCAGTTGGCCACCTCGCTGCTGGAAGCCGTGGGACTCGTGGAATGGGTCGCCGACGAGACACTTCTCGAGGCAGTCACTGCCGTGTCGGGTAGCGGACCCGCGTATTTCTTTTTGATCATGGAGGCGCTCGAGGACGCCGGCAAGAAGCTCGGCTTGCCCGCCGACAGTGCCCGTCGTCTGGCGCTGCAAACCGCCTACGGCGCGGCCAGCATGGCCCGCGAAAGCGAATTCGAGCCAGCCGAATTGCGCCGCCGCGTGACCTCGCCCAACGGCACCACCGAACGCGCCATCAACAGCTTCGAAGACGACGGCCTGCGTCAGCTTTTCGAAAACGCCACGCAAGCCTGCGCGACACGCGCCCGTGAACTGGCCGACGAACTGAGCCGCGACTGAATTCCCCTTCACCCATTCGACACGGAGGAGCCCCATGGGCAGCCAAATGGGAAGCGCCGGCTTGATGCTGGTCAACACGCTAATCAATGTGTATCTGTTCGTCTTGATGCTGCGCTTTCTGCTGCAGTTTTCGCGCGCCGATTATTACAACCCCGTCAGCCAGGCGGTGATCAAGGCTACGCGTCCGGTGGTCGCGCCGTTGCAGCGCATCTTTCGTCCACGTGGACGCTTCGATCCCGCCTCGCTGGTCGCGGGGTTGCTGATCAAGGGCATCACCATCTTCGTGCTGCTCAAGCTCGCCGGCATCGGCATGCCGCCGATTCAGGGCGTGTTGGTGGCGGCACTGGCCGGGGTGTTGAGCGCCATTCTCGACATCTACTTCTTTGCCCTGATCATCATGATCATTCTCAGTTGGGTCGCGCCGCAGGCCAGCCATCCCGGCGCCATTCTCGTCCAGCAATTGGTCGAACCGATCATGGCACCGGTACGCAAGGTCATCCCCCCGCTGGGCATGATCGACTTGTCGCCCATCGTGGTGTTCATCGCCATCAATCTGGTCGATAGCCTCGTCGTCGGCGCCCTCGCCCGTGCGGCAGGATTGCCTGGCATGCTGGTAGGCTTCTGAACATTCACGACCCTGGCGCCGTCGCGCGCCCCACGCTGGACACGGAAACCGACACACACGATGCCCGATACGCTACCTCCCGACTCGGTCGGTCTGGTCACGCCGCAAACGGCGCACTTTGATACCCCGCTGGCACTGGCCGGCGGCAAGACGCTGTCCGACTACACGCTGGTCTACGAGACGTATGGCACGCTCAACGCCGAACGCAATAACGCGGTGCTGATCTGCCATGCGCTGTCCGGCCATCATCACGCGGCAGGCTTTCATAGCATGGAAGATCGCAAGCCCGGCTGGTGGGACGCGTATATCGGCCCCGGCAAGGCGATCGATACCGAGCGCTTCTTCGTCGTTTCGATCAATAACCTCGGCGGCTGCCACGGCAGTACCGGCCCTGCCTCGATCAACCCCGAGACCCAGCGCGCCTGGGGACCAGAATTCCCGGTCCTGACGGTGGCCGACTGGGTGCATAGCCAGGCACGCCTGGCCGATCGACTGGGCATCGAACGCTTCGCCGCCGTGGTCGGCGGCAGCCTCGGTGGCATGCAGGTGTTGCAATGGACGATGGCATATCCCGAGCGCATCGCCAACGCCGTGGTCATCGCCGCCACGCCACGCCTCTCGGCGCAGAACATCGCCTTCAACGAGGTCGCCCGCCAAGCGATTCGTTCGGACCCCGACTTCCATGACGGCTGGTATGAGGAGCACGGCACGGTGCCCAAACGCGGGCTCAAGCTGGCCCGCATGATCGGCCATATCACCTATCTTTCCGAACATTCGATGGGGGCCAAGTTCGGCCGCGATCTGCGTACCGATCAGCTCAACTTCGGCTATGACGTGGAGTTTCAGGTCGAATCGTATCTGCGCCATCAGGGGGATACGTTTTCCACCAGCTTCGATGCCAATACGTATTTGCTGATGACCAAGGCGCTGGATTACTTCGACCCGGCCGCTCTTCACGGCGGCGACCTGGCGACGGCGCTGGCGCCGGCGCAATGCCCGTTCCTGGTGGTCAGCTTCACTACCGACTGGCGCTTCGCGCCGCCGCGTTCGCGGGAGCTGGTCGACGCCCTGATGCGCGCCGACAAGACCGTCAGCTACGCCAGCATCGACTCGCCGCATGGCCACGATGCATTTTTGCTGCCACATCCGCGTTACGAAGCGGTGTTCGGCGGTTTCATGCGTCGCGCCGCCCGCGACCTGCAACTCGAGGAGACGCCCTGATGCGCGCCGATCTCAAATTGATCCACGACTGGGTCCCGCAAGGCGCGCGCGTGCTCGACCTGGGCTGCGGCGACGGCGCACTGCTCGCTGCCTTGGCGCATGACAAGCAGGTCGTCGGCTATGGCCTGGAGATCGACCCCGACGGCATCACCGCTTGCATCGAGCGCGGCGTCAGCGTCATCGAGCACGACATCGACGACGGCCTGAGCAACGTCGAGGATGACGCCTATGACCTGGTGATCATGACTCAAGCACTTCAGGCTCTGCAGCGCCCGGACCGTACCCTCGACGAAATGCTGCGCGTGGGCCGCGAATGCATCATCGCCTTCCCCAACTTCGCCTACTGGCGTCACCGCCTGTATCTCGGCTTTCAGGGCCGCATGCCGGTGTCCAAGTCGCTCCCCCATGCTTGGTACGACACACCCAACATCCACCTATCGACGTTTCGAGACTTCGGCCAGCTGTGCCGCGACAAGGGCCTGACCATCGTCGATCAACGCGTCGGCAACGGCGACCACGAACCGCATTGGAGCTCGCGGCTGTGGCCTAACCTATGCGGGGAAACGGCCATCTTCCGCGTCACCCGCGCCTCACGCTGATTCAGACACTCGGCGGCTGCCGCTCGAGATCCACCGGCAGCCGCCGGGTCAACATCGCCTGGCAAGGTACGCCGGCCGTGTTCCGGGTGACGCTGACGCCATACGCCAGCACCTCAACGCCTTGTGCGGCGACGCGACGTAGCGTTTCGGCATAGCCAGGGTCGAGGTGCGCGGCCGGTGCCACGGTATCGATCCCGGTGTGAGCCACGCAAAACAGAAGCACCGCGCGCTCGCCCAGTGCGACCCGCGCTGCCAGGCTCTCCAGATGCCGCCGGCCACGCTCGCTGACCGAGTCAGGGAAATAGCCATGGCCATCGTCCTCACGTAGCGTCACCTGTTTGACTTCGACATGGGTCGTTTGCCGTGCATCGGTGAGGCGAAAATCGAGCCGTGCGCCTTCGACCTTCGCCTCCCGCTTGAGCGTCGTATACCCCGCCAGCTCGGCAATACACCCAGCACTCAAGGCTTCCTCGACCCATGCATTGGCACGCCCAGTGTGCACCGAGACCAAGGCCGGCTCCGCGCCGGGCATGGGCAGTTCGATCCACTCCCAGGTCCAGGCCAGCTTGCGCGCGGGGTTATGACTCGGCGAGAGCCAGACGCGACACCCGGGAACGTTGACCGCGCGCATGGAGCCGGTATTGGGGCAATGCGCGACCACTTCTTCGCCTGACGCCAATCGCACATCGGCCAGAAAACGCTTATAGCGACGCACCAGAATACCGGACGTCAGTTGCGTGTATTCCATCTTCCCCTCTTGAGTCGCTAACGCGTCACACCATGGGACAAAAAATCACATTCTCACGATAGCGGCCGTATGGCCGCGTAACGCGCGCGCTCCAGCGTTTTGACCAAGATCGGAACGCATCATTTTATCGCCGAGAATGGTTGCAAAGCCTGAACTTTTCCGCTAAATAAGCAAGGCTTCGGGCGGGCGCCCAAGCCCTACCCTGGCCAGGCATCGGCCCAAGTCACTTGCGTAATGAGGCAGTCCCATGCCAGTAGCGGAAATCAAATCGGAAGCGCCGAAAAAATTCACCCCGTACGAGCCGGCGCCGGGTGAAGAATACATGAACGAGCAACAGCTCGCGCACTTCCGCCAAATCCTGCTCATCTGGAAACAGGAGCTCATGGAAGAGGTGGATCGCACGGTGCGCCACCTGCAGGAAGAGGCCAACAACTTCGCCGACCCGGCCGACCGTGCCACCCAGGAAGAAGGCTTCAACCTGGAATTGCGTACCCGTGACCGCGAGCGCAAGCTCCTCAAGAAAATCAACGAGACCATCGAGAATATCGATGAAGACGACTATGGCTTCTGTGAAGCCTGCGGCGTCGAGATCGGCATTCGCCGCCTCGAGGCGCGCCCCACCGCCACGCTCTGCGTCGACTGCAAAACGCTGGCGGAGCTCAAGGAAAAGCAACTCGGCGGTTGAAATCGTCCCTGAACACCCCTTCAACGGGCACCTACGGGTGCCCGTTTGCCATTGCGTAGGTAACGTGTGACATGGCGTACACCGGTCGCTTCGCACCGACACCCTCAGGGCCCCTGCACCTGGGATCGCTGTTGGCGGCCCTGGCGAGCTTTCTCGACGCGCGCCACGCCAAGGGGCGCTGGCTCGTGCGTATCGAGGATATCGATCCGCCACGCTGCCCCACTGGCGCCGCCGATACCATTCTCCGCCAGTTGGAAGCCTTCGGTCTGAAATGGGATGGCCCCGTACGCCATCAGAGCGAGCGTCACGCCGCTTACCAGGCAGCGCTCGAACGCCTTGCCGCGCTAGGGCTTGCCTACCCATGCAGCTGTTCGCGCAAGGAATGGCGCGAATATGCCATCTATCCCGGTTGGTGCCGGCACGAACCGCTGAATCCCGAGCGCCCCCTAGCCTGGCGACTGCGCAGCGATCTTGGCCGGCGCCCCATCGAATGGGAGGACCGACGCCTGGGTCACCAGCGCTTCGATCCCACCGAGTTGGGCGACGTGGTCCTTAAGCGCAAGGACGACCTTTGGGCCTATCAGCTCGCGGTGGTCGTCGATGACGCCGACCAAGGCGTATCCGATGTGGTGCGCGGTGCCGACCTACTCGACAACACCCCCTGGCAGCGTCAGTTGCAGGACGCACTGGAATGCCCGGTGCCGCGTTACTTACACCTTCCCTTGGTGCTCGGCGATAATGGCCAGAAGCTCTCCAAGCAGAACCTTGCCCCAGCGCTACCGACCGATGAAGCTGGCATCCGCCACACCCTGCACCATGCTTTGCAGCGCCTCGGGCAACAACCGCCACGCGAGATGGCGCATGCCTGCGTAGCCGATCAACTCGATTCAGCAATCTCCGCCTGGCGCCCGGAACGCCTGCGCCACATGGCAGCGAACGAGCACTGAGCGCCCACCTCCGCACGTACACCCGATGCCTCGACAGCGCGCTTGTCATGCCATGGTCGCACACCCCTTGGCTTGATTCGCCCAGCCGGCAGGCGTCAGGATACAAGCCAACCGAGCGCCGCATGAGCCGACGTCCGGCCACTCTCCATGCATTCACGCGACCATGAGGCCCATGAGCCGAATCCTGATCGTCGAAAACGAAGACACGCCGCGCCAGGCCCTGAAGGACCTGCTCGAGCGTCAAGCGTACCGCGTCGCGACCGCCGCATCGCTCGACGCCGCCCAGGCGCTGGCTCCGCAGACCTTCGATCTGGTGGTCTGCGATCTGCGCCTGGTGGGAGAAGACGGCACCCAGATGCTCGCGCTGAGCGCCCCGACACCGGTATTGGTCATGACCGATCACGCCAGCCTGCGCAAGGCTGTGGTCGCGCTCAAGGAAGGTGCCGTTGACTGTATCGCCAAACCCGTCGATGAAGATGACGTCCTGGCGACCGTGTCACGCGTGCTGTCACGCCCAGCGCCCAAGGAAATCGCCACCCCCAGCGGTGTGCCCCGCGGCATGATCGGCGAGTGCGTCGCCATGCAGCGTGTCTACGAACGCATCCGCAAGACGGCACCCGCCGACGTAACCGTGCTCGTGCAGGGTGAGTCGGGGACCGGCAAAGAGCTGGTCGCGCGCGCCCTGCATCGCCAGAGCCGCCGCACCAAGGCACCGCTGATCTGCGTCAACTGCGCCGCGATTCCCGAAACCCTGATCGAATCCGAACTCTTCGGTCACGAAAAGGGCGCTTTCACAGGCGCCAACAGCGCGCGCACCGGCCTGGTCGAAGCCGCCGATGGCGGCACGCTCTTCCTCGATGAGATCGGCGAGCTGCCTCTGGACGCTCAAGCCCGCCTGTTACGCGTGCTTCAGGAAGGCGAGATTCGGCGTATCGGCTCGGTGGAAACGCGTTACGTCGATGTGCGTCTGATCGCGGCGACGCATCGTGACTTGCACTCTCTATCACGCAGCGGCGAATTCAGGCTCGATCTCTACTATCGTCTCAATGTCATGCAGATCGAGTTGCCACCGCTTCGCGAACGCGACGACGATATTCTCTCCATTGCTCAGGTTCTGCTCGAGCGTGCCTGCACCCGTCATGCACGCCCGGGATTGCGCTTATCGCGTGCCGCACGCCGTGACATCCTCGGTTACGCTTGGCCAGGCAATGTGCGCGAGCTGGAAAACGCTCTGGAGCGCGGCGTCATCCTCGCCGAGGGCCACCTCATCCATCCCGACGACCTCGGCCTCCCACTGGAACGCAGACAGGAGCCGGTCTCTGCATCTTCCGAGCCTTCCGCCGCCCCCGAGGAGGAAGACGTGCTCGACGACGATCTTTCCCTGGAAGACTACTTCCAGCATTTCGTCCTCGAGCATCAGGCGCAGATGAGTGAAACCGAGCTGGCCCAGAAGCTGGGCATCAGCCGCAAGTGCCTGTGGGAGCGTCGCCAGCGCCTGGGCATTCCCCGCAAGAAAAACGCTCGTCGTCTAGCGTGAGATCGCTTAATGCCGACGCGGAGCACCTTTTGTCCCCTGTCGCGACTATGGTCTAAGCGCATTTCCCGGCCTTTTTAGAGACCCTATGCGCCATTGAGACGAGGCCAATGCACCAGTTGTTACCATCCCACACAAGAGATGCCCCGTTATGCGGCAATTTCGGTAACACCAAGCTCTTTCGGAACGCAGGGAACTTTCACAAGAAACCATAAAACACTGATTAAAAAGAAAAAAACAAATGGTGGCACGACCACTGCAACATATAGATCAAGAAAAACAACAGCCGGACGCCCGAGGCGCACGAACAAAGACAATAACGTACGTCCCAGGTGCTCAGCCCGACATCGGCAATAACAAACACAACAACGTCGAGCTGGAACATCGCACGCGAATCGCCAACAACAACAAACGAGACGCAATGCGAGTCGACCGCCAACAACAACAAGATGGTCGAGATCCGGAACCGAACCAGGACGCGACGCTTCATGCGAGGCCCAACAAGAACAATGCCCTCGCCCGAAGCATCCCGACAACAACAACAAGACGTCGGGAGAAACGATGTCGTCGTGGTTGGATTATTGTTTTGAATACGAGGTGGTCACCACGCGGGAAGAGTCACAACAACAAGAACACTGCTTGCCCGCCGAATCTCATTGGTGACTGTGGTGCGTATTCAAGGCGATGCGCCATCACGAAGAAGAAACAGCAGCAAGGACGTTGCATAGCATACTTAGGGGGAGGCCCATCGGGTCTCCCCTTTCTAATGCCATGCATTCCTACCTATTTCTCACGATAAGCCCGTTCTCGCTTCCCATCACGCCACATCCTTTGCAAGCCAAGGAGTGTCGGCTTACACTAGCAACTTCGCTCTCCGCAAGTCGTTAACGACGCATGTTCAAAGGATTTACCCGCTTTCTCCAACGCCCCGGTGAACGTTTGAAGACCCTGTTTGGCGCTCAACAGCCTTCCGGCCATTCCACACCCACATTGCGCGTCATACCGCGTGATCAGCACGACGTATCGCGGCGTCTCTTCAGCGAGAATGCCCTCAAGGTGCTGTATCGTCTGCATAATGCCGGCCATGAAGCCTATCTGGTAGGTGGCTGTGTGCGTGACTCACTGCTCGGTAAAGTCCCCAAAGACTTCGACATCGCCACCGATGCCACGCCGGAAGAAATACGCACGCTGTTTCGCAACTCACGCATCATCGGGCGCCGCTTCCGCATCGTCCATGTGCGCTTCGGCCGTGAAGTCATTGAAGTTACAACCTTCCGTGGTCGGCCCGGCGACGATCAAGACACCGCGCATTCCCAGCAATCCGACGACGGCTTGCTGCTGCGTGACAACGTCTGGGGCACCATCGAGGAAGACGCGCTACGTCGTGACTTCACGGTCAATGCGCTTTACTACAATATCGCCGACTTCTCGATTCACGATTGGGCCGACGGCGTGAACGATCTCGAAGCCCGCACCCTGCGCTTGATCGGCGACCCCGAGGTGCGCTATCGCGAGGACCCGGTGCGCATGCTGCGTGCCGTACGCTTCGCCGCCAAGCTGGACTTCGATATCGAGCCGCGCACCGAGACGCCGATTCTCGAATTGGCGCCTTTGCTGTTGCAGATTCCTCCGGCACGTTTGTTCGAGGAAGTACTCAAGCTCTTCCTTTCCGGGCAAGCACTGCGCACCTTCGAGCTGCTCCGCGAGTATGGCCTGTTCGCCATGCTGTTCCCGGAGGTCGAAGAGGCCATCGCGGAACGCGCGTCGGCAAAGCCACTGATCGAGCAAGCCTTGATCAACACCGACCGGCGCATCCGGGAAGAACGCCCCGTCACGCCAGCGTTTCTGTACGGTGCCATGCTGTGGCCCGGCATGCGGCTACGCGCCGAGCGCCTCGAAAGCGACGGCATGCCGCCGATCCCCGCGCAACAGACTGCCTCGCAGCAAAGCATCTCGCGGCAACTGCAGCACACCTCGATCCCCAAGCGTTTCAGCATGCCGATGCGGGAAATCTGGGACCTTCAGCAACGCTTGCCAAAGCGTCGCGGCAAACGCGCCTTTCAGACCCTGGAGCATACCCGTTTCCGCGCCGCCTATGATTTCCTCCTGCTGCGCGAGAGCGCCGGTGAGATCGACCCCGGGCTCGGTGCTTGGTGGACAGCCTTCCAGGAAGGCGACGACCACGAGCAGGCACGTCTGATCGCCAAGACCAGTGGCTCCCCGGCCGGCACGTCCGACCGCCCTAAGCGGCGGCGGCGCCGGCGGCGCACCCCATCCTCCGAGCAAGGCAATGACGGGCGCCAGGAGTGATCGCGTAGCGGCCTATATCGGCCTGGGCAGCAATCTGGACGGGCCGCGCGCGCATGTCACGCGCGCGCTGAACGAACTCGCTGCCCTGCCGCTGACCTACTTGGCAGGGCATTCCTCCTTGTATGCCTCAGCGCCGGTGGGCCCCCAGGATCAACCCGACTTCATCAATGCCGTGGCCTGCGTGTTCACACGACTCTCGCCGCTGGCCTTGCTCGATCAACTGCAGGCACTCGAGCAACGTCATCGCCGGATACGCCAACGCCATTGGGGGCCGCGCACGCTGGATCTCGATCTCTTGCTCTACGCGAATCTCGAATGGCAAACACCGCGCCTGACGCTTCCTCATCCGGCCATGCACGAACGCGCCTTCGTACTCGTCCCCCTGGCGGAGCTCGCACCACAGGTAACGATCGCAGGCAAGACCAGCGCGGCCCTGGCGAAGCACCACGATGGTGCGGACTTGCACCGTCTTCTTCCCTAAAAGTCGAGTTGCAGCCGATGTGTTACCGATCCACACTCTCGGCACCCTGAGGTAACGTTTGCGGTAACACTTCCCCCAGGCCCGCGTGGGCCGCCACAGCATGGAATGTTTCATGAAAACCGTCACCTTGAGCCACCTCAATGCCTTCAAGCGTGCCAGCGAACCGTTCAGTTGCCTGACGGCCTACGATGCCTCGTTCGCACAGCATGCGGGCGCCGCCGGTATCGATGTGCTGCTGGTGGGCGATTCGCTGGGCATGGTGCTGCAGGGTCATGCCAGCACGATTCCCGTGACGCTCGACGACATCCTTTATCACACGCGCTGCGTGGCGCGCGGCAAACAGCGCAGCCTGTTGATGGTCGACCTGCCCTTCATGAGCAACGCCGACACTCGCCAGTTGCTGCACGATGCCGGCGCCCTGATGCGAGCCGGCGCTGAGCTCGTCAAGATCGAAGGCGCGGGCTGGATGCACGACGATGTGCGCGCCCTCACGCGGCGAGGCGTGCCGGTATGCGCGCATCTGGGCCTGACGCCCCAGAGCGTGCATCAGTTCGGGGGCTACAAGGTGCAAGGCCGCGAACAGGACGATGCCCAGCGCATCGTCGACGATGCCCGCTTGCTGGTCGATGCCGGTGCCTCGGTGATCCTGCTCGAGTGCGTGCCCGCCGCGCTGGGTCGCGCCGTGCGCGATGCCGTGGAGGTCCCGGTGATCGGGATCGGTGCAGGCCCCGACGTGGATGGCCAGATTTTGGTGATGCATGACATCCTCGGCGTGACGCATGGACGGCCGCCACGTTTCGCCAAGAACTTCCTGACCGGCCACGACAGCATTCAGGCGGCGTTTGCGGCCTACCATGACGCCGTCAAGACACGCCAGTTTCCCGCCGAGGAGCATTGTTTTTGATGTTGACGCTGCACGACATCGCCGAATTGCGTGCCCATTTGAATCCCCAGCGCCGCGATGGCCAGCGCATTGCCTTGGTACCGACCATGGGCAATCTGCACGCCGGGCATTTAGCTCTGGTCGATGCCGCGCGCCGTGACGCCGACGTGGTGGTCGCCACCATCTTCGTCAATCCTCTGCAATTCGGGGCCGGCGAGGACTTCGAGCGCTATCCGCGAACCCTCGAGGCCGATACCCAAGCGCTGGCGAGCCACGGCTGCGATATCGTCTTCGCCCCCAGTCCCGAGACGCTCTATCCCCAGGGCCGCGATCATCACACCCAGGTCAGTGTGCCCCAGGTAGCGGACGGACTGTGCGGCACCAACCGGCCCGGACATTTCACAGGCGTGGCCACGGTCGTCAGCCTGCTGTTCCATCTCGTGCAGCCCGATACCGCTTACTTCGGGCGCAAGGATTACCAGCAACTGACGGTGATCCGCAAAATGGTCGCGGATCTGCATTTCCCGATCGACATCGTCGGCGTCCCCACCCAACGCGCCGAGGACGGCCTGGCGCTCTCCTCACGCAACGCGTATCTGAGTACTGCGGAGCGTCAGCGCGCACCCGCACTGTATCGCGTCCTGTGCCAGGTGCGTGACGCACTGCAAGGCGGCGAGCCGCCGGCGCCGGCACTGCGTGAGGGGTTAGCGAGCCTCGCGGCGGAAGGCTTCAAACCCGACTACCTGGAGCTGCGTCGTACCCAGGATCTGGGCCCGGTTGCACTGGAGACTCGCGAGACGATACTGCTCGTCGCCGCGCACCTCGGCACCACCCGCTTGATCGACAATCTCCCGGTCAGCTTGCCGCGCCAATCCACCGCCTGATGATCGTCACATTATGCCGATATAACCCCTCATACCGGCGGTCTACACCTATTACCCGATTGTCGCGCAGCGTTGTACTCGCCTATCCTGAGTGTATCGCCCCTCTAGGCTGACAGGAGACTCTCATGGAAGACGTGGTGATCGTAGCCGCACGGCGCACCGCCATCGGCAGTTTCGGCGGCGCCCTCGCCAGCCTCCCCGCGACCCAGCTCGGCGCCACGGTCATCGCGGACTTGCTCGCCCATACCGGCGTGGCGCCCGAACAGGTCGACGAGGTTCTTCTAGGCCAGGTGTTGGCCGCCGGGTGCGGTCAGAACCCTGCCCGCCAAGCGGCAATAAACGCCGGGCTGCCCTCCGCCGTACCCGCGATGACCATCAATAAGGTCTGCGGCTCGGGGCTCAAGGCCCTGCACCTAGCCACGCAGGCCATCCGCTGTGGCGACGCTGAGCTAATCATTGCCGGTGGCCAAGAAAACATGTCGCTGTCCCCGCATGTGCTGCCGAACTCGCGTACCGGCCAACGCATGGGCGACTGGACGGCGGTGGACACGATGATTCGCGACGGTCTATGGGACGCCTTCAACGATATTCACATGGGCATTACCGCCGAGAATCTTGCCGCCAAATACGCCATCACCCGCGAAGACATGGACGCCTTTGCCGCCGCCTCCCAACAAAAAGCTACCGCAGCCATCGAGGAAGGCCGTTTCGCCGGACAGATCGTGCCGGTCGAGATCCCTCAGCGCAAGGGCGATCCGCTCCACGTCACCACCGACGAAGGACCGCGCGCAGGCGTGACCGCCGAACAGCTCGCCGGCATGCGCCCCGCCTTCAAGCGCGATGGCACCGTTACTGCCGGCAATGCCTCCTCGCTCAACGACGGCGCCGCCGTGACCATGCTCTGCTCGGCAAAGAAAGCGAAAGCCCTGGGGCTGGAGCCTCTCGCGGTGATCAAGGCCTACGCCAACGCTGGAGTCGACCCCGCGATCATGGGCATCGGCCCTGCCCCCGCTACGCGGCGTTGCCTGGAACGCGCGGGCTGGTCACTCGACGAACTGGACCTGATCGAGGCCAACGAGGCCTTCGCCGCCCAGGCACTCGCCGTCAACAAGGAGCTCGGCTGGGACCCAGCCAAGATCAATGTCAATGGCGGCGCCATCGCGCTGGGACACCCCATCGGTGCCTCCGGCTGCCGCATCCTGGTGACGCTGTTGCATGAGATGATCGCCCGCGACGCCAAGAAAGGGCTGGCGACGCTATGCATCGGCGGAGGCCAAGGCGTGGCGCTGGCCATCGAACGCCCATAAGGCGCTTACGGAAACGCTGTTTTGTAACTCTACGTCAAGCCGGTGAACTTTTCGATTCTCCTGCCTGCCCAACCGTTTACGACGCCCAAGCGGCGTCGTATTCGTCTTGGCTTCAACAGGAAATGTCATCGGTATGTTGATTTCGGTGCAGGCATTACGTGCGTTTGCGGCATGGGTGGTCGTCTTCCACCACTTCGTGCAGGTCTTTTTCGACTTCGATACCAACAATGCCTTCGAGCACCTTCTCGCCACCCGAGGTCAAATGGGTGTGGATATCTTTTTCATCATCAGTGGCTTCGTCATCTATGCCGCCACGGCGCGCCGCACACCTTCCAGCGGGGAGTTTCTCCTCCAGCGGGCAGCGCGCATCGTACCCGCCTACTGGCTTTATACCGCCATCACGGCAGGTATCGTCTATCTTTCGCAGGATGTCATGCCAGACTACGGGCTGGACCTCAAAAGCCTGGTGATGTCGCTTTTCTTCCTGCCGACCGAGAATCCCGCTGGCTATGGGTACTATCCAACCTTACCCGTGGGATGGACGCTCAACTTCGAAATGCTGTTCTACCTGGTGTTTGCAGGCTCCTTGCTGGTCAATAAACATCTACGCCTGTGGCTACTGGCCTTGGTGCTGATCGCGATCAGCGCCTGGCTCGCGGAGCGTCCACTATTGAGCGACTTCTACCACGACCCGATCATCTACAACTTCTTGCTCGGCCTGGGGGTCGGCATCGTCTATCGCCGCGGCTGGTTGCCCCAGGGGCGCTGGCTCCCGGCTGGTATCGCCTTGGTGGCATTCACGCTGCTCATGCAGTTCGATGACCCCCAAGGCATGACGCGCTTCCTGGCCTGGGGATTACCCAGCACGGTGCTGCTTTGCGCGTTCATCGCCATGGAGCCGCTGTTCGCCGGCAACCGGGTGATCAAGGCGCTGGGGGATTGGTCCTATTCGACCTACCTGCTTCATGTGATCGTGCTGTGGACGGCGCAATACACCTTGCGCGAACACGTCGGCCTCCCGCCCTACGCGACCTTGGCCATCTGCTTGCCGCTCATCGCCGTGTTGTCCTGGGCCAGCTTCGAGTTCATCGAAAAGGGACTTTCACGCCGCTTGCGCCAGTGGATGCCCAAGCGCCGCTCGCCGCCTGCCGCAAACGCCTATTCAGCTTGAGGCGTCGCTAACGTAAAAAGCCCCGTACACCAAGGTGTACGGGGCTTCATCAAGCGCTGGGAGCGGATCGCTTATTCAGTCTCGGCCGGCGCTGCCTCGAAAGCCGCTTTTTCTTCCGCGGTGATTTCCTTGATGGAAAGCTTCACGCGGTTGCGGTTATCGATATCGAGCACCTTGACGATGACTTCCTGGTCCTCGCTGAGATAGTCGCGCACGTCGTTGACGCGCTCGGGGACGATCTGCGAGATATGCACCAGGCCGTCGGTGCCCGGCATGAAGGTGACGAAGGCACCGAAGTCGGTGATACGCGCGACCTTGCCCTGATAGAGCTTGCCGATCTCGGGCTCAGCGGTAATCGCCAGCACGGTATCGATCGCCGCCTTGGCAGCTTTCTTGTCCTCGGCGTAGATGCGCACGGTGCCGTCGTCGTCGAGGTCGATGGAAGCACCGGTATCATCGCAAATTTTGCGAATGGTCGCGCCACCCTTACCGATCACGTCACGAATCTTGTCCGGGGCGATCTTGACCGTGGCCATCGACGGCGCGTTGTCGGACACTTCGCTACGGCTCTGGCCGATGACAGTGCTCATCTGCTCGAGAATATGCAGGCGCGCCTCGTGCGCTTGCTGCAGCGCGGTCTCCATGATCTCTTCGTTGATGCCCTCGATCTTGATATCCATCTGCAGGGCCGTCACGCCAGCGGTAGAACCCGCCACCTTGAAGTCCATGTCGCCAAGATGGTCTTCGTCACCGAGGATGTCGGTCAATACCGCAAAGCCGTCGTCATCCTTGACCAGGCCCATGGCGATACCCGCCACCGGGGCCTTGAGCGGGACGCCGGCGTCCATCAATGCGAGGGAAGAACCGCATACCGAGGCCATGGAGCTGGAGCCGTTGGATTCAGTGATTTCAGACACCACGCGAATGGTGTAGGGGAAATCTTCCTCGTTGGGCAGTACCGCCTGAACACCACGCCGCGCGAGGCGACCGTGACCGATCTCGCGGCGCTTGGGCCCACCCATGAAACCGGCTTCGCCCACGCTGTAGGGAGGGAAGTTGTAGTGCAGCAGGAAACGGTCCTTGCGCTCGCCTTCCAGCGACTCGATCAGCTGCGCATCCCGCAGCGTTCCCAGGGTCGCGACCACGATCGCCTGGGTCTCGCCTCGCGTGAATACCGCCGAACCATGTGTCTTGGGCAGATTGCCAACTTCGATCGCCAGCGGACGCACGGTCTTGTGATCGCGGCCATCGATGCGCGGCTCACCCTTGATCACCCGTGAACGTACCACCCGTTTCTCGAGGCCCGCAAAGCCACCCTTGACCTCGTCAGCATCGAACTGACCTTGCTCTTCACCGGCCAGTTGCGCGACCGCCTCATCCTTCAAAGCGGACAAGGCATCCTGACGCTCCATCTTGTCGGTAATGCGATAGGCCTCGCCGATCTTGGTCTCGAAGCCGGCCGCCAGGGCCTCCTTGAGCGTCGTGTTCTCGGTGGCGGGTTGCCACTCCCAACGCGGCTTGCCGGCTTCGGCGGTCAGCTCGTCGATGGCGGCGATCGCGGTCTGCATTTCCTGATGGCCGAAAAGCACCGCGCCGAGCATTTCATCCTCGAGCAGTTCGTTGGCCTCGGACTCAACCATTAGCACGGCCTTACCGGTACCGGCCACGACCATGTTCAGCTCGGAGCTGCCAAGCTCTTCCACCGTCGGGTTGAGGAAGTAGCCATTGTCTTCGGTGAAGCCAACGCGCGCGGCCGCAATCGGACCATTGAAGGGGACCCCGGAGATGGCCAGCGCCGCGGACGTACCTAGCATCGCCGCGATGTCCGGATCATGATTGCGATCGGTGGAGAGCACCGTACACACGACCTGCACCTCGTTCATGAACCCCTTGGGGAACAGCGGGCGGATCGGCCGATCGATCAAACGCGAGGTGAGGGTTTCCTTTTCGGTAGGGCGGCCTTCACGCTTGAAGAAACCACCGGGGATCTTGCCCACGGCGTAGGTTTTTTCCTGATAGTGGACAGAAAGCGGGAAGAAGGGTTGCGCGGGGTTGGCGTCTTTCTTGGCCACCACGGTGCACAGCACCACGGTGTCGTCCATGGTCACCATCACGGCACCGGTGGCCTGGCGGGCAATGCGACCCGTTTCCAGGGTCACGGTGCTGCGACCGTATTGAAACGTTTTTTTGACCGGGTTCACGGCAATGTCCTTAACTTTTCATCTCATGTATGGGTCGTCTCGACTCGGCGACCATTTTAGGAGTTCACGCGCCACGGGGCCACTCATTACGACACGCAGGACCGGCGAAACAAAAAACGGGCAGCCCCGGAGGACTGCCCGTTTCAAACAACCATGCGTCGGCGCTAGCGTGAAAGACCTTCGCGACCCTGGCATGCAGGTGTAATACCCTCATGGCATCTACACCGACTCTGTCGCGAACGAGACTTTCCTTAGCGGCGCAGGCCGAGACGCTGGATCAACGACTGATAACGCCCGAGATCCTTGCGCTTCAGGTAATCCAGCAGCTTGCGACGCTGGTTGACCATGCGAATCAGGCCACGACGAGAGTGGTGATCCTGCTTGTTGCTCTTGAAGTGATCCTGCAAGCCATCGATGTTGGCGGATAGCAGGGCCACCTGTACTTCAGGGGAACCGGTATCGCTTTCGCCACGACCGTATTCGTCAACGATGGCGGCTTTCTGTTCAGCGGTCAGTGCCATTTCTCTCTCCAGTAAACAATATGCCTGAGCAATGAATGTCGGAGACCACGCATATTTGCAGTCTCCAGGTACTGCCCGCGCAATACGGGCGCCATGTAAAAGGCCTGGCCTTCATGCGCACCGATGATATCGGTGCGCCCCGGCGCACATGGCACGCGCCGGGGTTCACGCCTCACTCGCGAACGGGCGAGGCGGTATTCCGTAAGCGTCGCGGCATGACTTCCCCAGGTGTCGTAACGCTCACGAGCCCAAGGAAAACACCGTCGTGGTAGAGCCGCGCCGTCTCGTCTGGAGCCAATGCCCCAGTTTCAACCCGAGCCCGCTGCCCATGCAGAAGCCGCCGCGACTCGATCGCTGCCACCTCAAGCGATGGCACATGGGGCAACATCGCATCGACAGGCAACAACCGTGCCTGACGCGAGGCGCCGTCCATTTGCTCGAGCGCCTCGAAGCCCTGCATGGCATCGGCGTCGAACGGTCCACTACGCAGCCGACGCAGGGACGTAATGTGCGCGCCACATCCTAGCGCCCGACCGATATCCTCGGCCAGAGTACGGATGTAGGTGCCCTTGCTGCAGCGAACCTCGAGTTCGAAACCTTCGGTCTCATACGACAGCAGGCGCATATCATAAACCTTCACGCGGCGCGCCGCACGCTCGACCTGCTTGCCTTCGCGCGCCAGCTCGTAGAGTGGGCGCCCTTGGTGCTTGAGTGCCGAGTACATCGGCGGCACCTGCTCGATGTCGCCGCGAAACCGTGCCAGCACAGCCTCGATATCGTGCTCGGCGAGGGCCGGTACCGAATGACGCTCGACTAAAGTACCTTCTGCGTCACCGGTATCGGTGGTCTCGCCTAGCCTGACACGCGTGCGATACGTCTTATCGGCATCGAGCAAATAGGCAGAAAACTTGGTCGCCTCACCAAAGCAGATCGGCAGCAAGCCAGTTGCCATGGGGTCCAGCGTACCGGTATGCCCAGCCTTTTGCGCCTCGTACAGACGGCGTACCTGTTGCAAGGCATGGTTAGACGAAATGCCCTGCGCCTTATCGAGCAGTAGCACGCCATCTACCGCTATGCCACGACGGCGTCTCACCATCAACGAACCTCGTCTTCGGCATCGTCATCGTCGTGACGGCGACGATCATCGGCCACCGCCTCGTCGATCAAGGATGACAGACGCTGACCGCGCACAACGCTTTCATCGTAATGAAAGCGCAGTTCCGGCACATGGCGGAGCTTGACGCGATTGGCGATCTGACTGCGCAGGAACCCTCGCGCATGACGCAGCACCTTGAGGTTTTCATCGATGCGCGCGGCATCGTTCTCACCCAATAGCGTGATGTAGATGTCAGCATAGCCCAGATCGCGACTGACCTTCACCGCACTCACGGTGACCATCCCCAGGCGTGGATCCTTGATCTCACGCTGGATGAGGACGGCCAACTCCTGCTGGAGTTGATCGGCCACACGATCGGTACGTTTGAATTCGCGCATCGTTATCTCCCGCGATTCGCCATTCGGATGGCGGACGACGCGTCGTCCGCCATACCTTACAGGCTACGCTCGACCTTGACCTGATCGAAGACCTCGATCTTGTCGCCGACCTGAACGTCGTTGTAGTTCTTGACGCCGATACCGCATTCCATACCGCTGCGGACCTCGCCAAGGTCATCCTTGTAGCGACGCAGAGATTCCAGCTCGCCTTCGTAGATGACGACGTTCTCACGCAGTACGCGAATCCGCTTGTGGCGATGTACGGTGCCTTCGACGACCATGCAGCCTGCCACGGCGCCGATCTTGGGCGCACGGAACACCTCGCGCACTTCGGCCACGCCGACGATCTCTTCCTTCCACTCCGGCGCCAGCATGCCACTCATGGCCTGCTTGACCTCGTCGATGAGGTGATAGATCACGCTGTAATAGCGCAGATCCAAGCCTTCCCGCTCAACGATTTCCCGCGCGGAAACATCGGCACGCACGTTAAAGCCGACCAGAATGGCGTCACTGGCCACCGCCAAGTTGGCATCGGTACCGGTGATACCGCCGACACCAGAGGACACGACTGCAACCTTGACCTCGTCGGTGGAGAGTTCTTCCAGGGCACCGCGAATCGCTTCCAAGGACCCTTGCACATCGACCTTGAGGACGATGTTGACCTTGGCCACTTCGTCTTGGCCCATCTGGCTGAACATGTTCTCCAGCTTGGCCTTCTGCTGGCGAGCCAGACGTACTTCGCGGTACTTGCCCTGACGGAAGTTGGCGACTTCACGTGCCTTCTTCTCGTCGGCGACGACGATGAACTCGTCACCGGCTTCGGGCGTACCATCGAGGCCCTGGATCTCGACCGGCATGGCCGGGCCGACCTCTTCGACGCGCGTGCCGGTTTCGTTGACCAGCGCGCGAACGCGACCATAGTGCAAGCCAGCCAGGACGATATCGCCCCGCTTGAGCGTGCCGTTCTGTACCAGCACGGTCGCCACCGGACCACGGCCCTTGTCCAACTGGGATTCGACGACGACGCCCTTGGCAGGAGCTTCCGGCACGGCCTTGAGCTCGAGCACTTCGGAGACCAGCAGTACCGCCTCGAGCAGTGCATCGATGCCGTCACCGGTCTTGGCCGAGACGTGTACGAACTGCGTATCGCCGCCCCATTCCTCGGAGATCACACCGTGCTGGGACAGCTCATTGCGGATACGGTCGAAATCCGCACCTTCCTTATCGACCTTGTTGACCGCCACTACCAGCGGCACGCCGGCCGCTTTGGAATGCTCGATCGCCTCGACGGTCTGCGGCATGACGCCATCGTCGGCCGCAACGACCAGGATGACCACATCGGTCGCCTGGGCACCGCGCGCACGCATGGCGGTGAACGCTGCGTGGCCTGGAGTGTCGAGGAAGGTCACGCCACCGTGCTGGTCCTCGACGTGATAGGCGCCGATATGCTGGGTGATGCCACCGGCCTCACCGGTCGCGACCTTCGTGCGGCGAATGAAGTCGAGCAGCGAGGTCTTGCCGTGATCGACGTGGCCCATCACCGTGACGACCGGCGCACGCGTAATTTCGTCGCCTTCGTAGGAGATGGCCTCGAGCACTTCCGTCTCCAGCGCATCGTCCTTGACCAGCTTGGGCTTGTGGCCCATCTCTTCGACGACGATGGCCGCCGTGTCCTGGTCGATGGTCTGGTTGATGGTCACCGCCGCACCC
This sequence comes from Chromohalobacter sp. 11-W, assembly GCF_029889905.1. GTDB lineage: Bacteria > Pseudomonadota > Gammaproteobacteria > Pseudomonadales > Halomonadaceae > Chromohalobacter. Next base: position 25,941 of record NZ_JARANZ010000003.1, read on the forward strand.
ATGGTGAACATCGCCTTGATGACCTCATTGGCCTTGATCGACATCTTGTCGGCCAACTCGGCAACGCTGATCGACTCAGGAATGCCAACTTCGCGAACGATGGGCTGCGTCGGCTTCTGGAAGCCGTGCTGATTATCACGACCGCCGCTGCCACGACGACCGCCGCGACGCTCGGAGCGCTTGGCTTTCTTGGCATTGCCACGACGCCGCTCACGACGCTCGTCGTCATCGTCACGACCGCCTTTGCGGCCACGTTCGGACTCTTTCTTGTGCGGAGTCTGACCACGCCGATTCGGTGTCCGCGGCTCTTTCGGCGGCGCTTCGACATAGGGCTCGCTCGCGGGCGCCGGTGTCGCGATATCCTCAGGCACAGGAACGTCCGGTGTGCTCGGCGTCTCGCTTTCAGCCGGCTTGGCGGTCTCGGATGCCTGAGTGTCTTGCGCCGGCTCTTGTGCCTTCGCCCGTGCAGCCTCTTCCGCAGCGGCCTGTTCTGCCTTGGCGGTTTCGGCAGCCTGGGCGGCCTGAGCCTGCTTGGCATCGGCCATATCACCGACCAACTGACGCGGACCGGCTTCCTCGGCCGGCGCTTCTTCGGTCTGCTCCGGCTCGCGTTTGACGTAGGTACGCTTCTTGCGCACCTGTACGTCGATGGCCTTGCCACGGCCATCGCCACTGCGGATCCGGCTCTTGGTATTACGCGTCAGCGTCACGCGGTTCTTCGTCGCGCCGCTATCTCCACCATGGCTACGCGTCAGGTGATCGAGAAGGCGCTGTTTGTCCTCCTCGGATACTGCATCGCCTTCGGCCTGATGGGGAAGCCCTGCTTCTTTCATCTGCTCCAGCAGACGGGACACATCGCGCCCCACCTTGCTGGCAAAATCCTTAACGGTCATGTCTGACATTACGACCCTCCTGAGCCCGTGACCAGATTACTGTTCGCTCTCGAACCAAGGCGCACGAGCGGTCATTATCAGCGCCGCAGCGCGCTCTTCGTCCACATCGTCGATGTCCTTGAGATCATCGATGGACTGCTCGGCCAAATCTTCACGAGTGACGATCCCTCGGCTGGCGAGCGTGAATGCCAAGTGACGCTCCATGCCCTCCATTTCAAGGAGGTCGTCGTCTGGCTGCGCACCGTCCAGCGCCTCTTCTGAGGCAATGGCCAGCGTCAGCAACTCGTCCTTGGCTCGAGCGCGCAGCGTTTCGATCAGTGCTTCATCTAATTCCTCGATTTCGAGCAATTCCTCAAGCGGCACGTAGGCCAGCTCTTCGAGCGAGGTAAAACCCTCCTCGACCAGCAGACGAGCCAGTTCCTCGTCGACTTCGAGATGATTGATGAAGTACTCGATCAGGCTGTCGATTTCTTGCTCGCGCTTGCCTTCGGCCTCTTCCTCGGTCATCACGTTGAGCGTCCAGCCCGTCAGCTCGGAAGCCAGGCGAACGTTCTGGCCGCTGCGGCCGATGGCCTGCGCCAGGTTATCCTCGGCGACGGCGACATCCATGGAGTGGGCGTCTTCGTCGACAAGAATGGAACCGACTTCCGCAGGCGCCATGGCGTTGATCACCAATTGCGCCGGGTTGTCGTCCCAGGTAATGATGTCCACGCGCTCGTTACCCAGCTCATTGGACACCGCTTGCACACGCGAACCGCGCATGCCGACACACGCACCGACCGGGTCGATACGCTTGTCGTTGGTCTTCACCGCGATCTTGGCGCGTGCGCCCGGATCGCGCGCCGCCCCTTTGATCTCGATCAATTGCTCAGCAATTTCAGGTACTTCTATCTTGAAGAGCTCGACGATCATCTCAGGGCGCGTACGCGTCAGAATCAACTGCGAACCACGCGCCTCGGCATCGACTTTCCACAACAGGGCACGTACCCGCTCGTTCATGCGGTAACGTTCGCCGGGGATCATTTCACTACGCGGTAGGAAAGCCTCGGCGTTCTCCCCCAGATCGACCACCAACCCTTCACGCGTGGTCTTTTTGACGATGCCCGCCACCAGTTCGCCTTCACGCTCGGCGTACTGGCGCACGACCTCGGCCCGTTCGGCTTCGCGCACTTTCTGCACGATGACCTGCTTGGCGGTCTGGGCGGCGATGCGCCCGAAAGCCACCGATTCGACCTGCTCTTCGACCACATCACCGAGAGCCAGCGGCGGATCGCGACGCTCTGCCTCGGAGAACGGAATCTCGCTATCCGGATTCTCGAACGTGTCGTCGTCGACGACGGTCCAGCGACGGAAGGTTTCATAGTCGCCAGTCACGCGGTCGATCTTGACGCGGGCGCTCACTTCCTGGCCGTCGAAACGCTTACGCGATGCACTCGCCAGCGCCGACTCCACGGCCTCGAAGATCACCTCTCGCGGCACCCCCTTTTCGTTCGAGATCGCATCCACGACTAGCAGAATCTCTTTACTCATGCCTATGCCTCGTAGAAAAGCTGTCCTTAATTATCGAACTGAGGCACCACCCGCGCCTGCTCGATGCTTTCGACCGGAAAGCAATATTCTTGTCCGTCGAGTTGCAGCAGAATCTCGTCGCCCTCGACACCCGCCAGTTGTCCCTGAAACTTGCGACGCCCTTCGAAGGGAGCGCTCAACTTCACCTTGACATGGCTGCCCTTGAAACGCGCGAACTGATCGAGCGTGAACAGAGGGCGATCCATTCCCGGCGATGAGACCTCCAAGCGATATTCTCCCGCGATGGGGTCTTCTACATCCAACACGCCACTGACTTGACGGCTGACTGACGCGCAGTCATCCACGGTCACGCCCTCAGCGCTTTCGATATAGATCACCAAACGGGAATGCTTACCCTGGGCGAGGTAATCAACTCCCCAGAGATCGAAGCCCATGGCCGTCACGACCGGCTCGATGAGCGTATTCAATGCAGCGTGCTTATTTGCCACAGACGGAGGCTCCCACTAGCAGTTGCATCAGGCACCTGACCAGGAGTAAAGAGGAAAGCTAGGTGGCTGATTGGCGTTATCGTCGCAAGTGATAACAAAAAGCCCCTTCATAGGAAGGGGCCTTTCGTAAAAAACTTGGTAGCGGGGGCCGGATTTGAACCGACGACCTTCGGGTTATGAGCCCGACGAGCTACCAGACTGCTCCACCCCGCATCAATGGCTGACGATTATACTGGCCACCTCTTGAAAGGTCAAGGTGTCGAACCATCGTCATAGCGTGCCAATCTTTAATTGGGTCAACAGCTTACATCGACTCAATGTGGTGCCGAAGGCGGGACTTGAACCCGCACGACCATAAGGCCACTACCCCCTCAAGATAGCGTGTCTACCAATTCCACCACTTCGGCAACAGGGGCCAGGCTATCTCGATGCAGAACGCTTGGTACTTTTCGTCTGCATCGTTTCGCCTGCTAAACCGCTCATCATGATGCTAGCCAGATTGGTTTCGCACATTACTTGATGAGCTAACTCAATGACGGCATTGCATTTATTCGCCGCCGTCCTCGAGTACTGGCGCTGCATTCTCCTCGCTATCTCCCTCTTCGTCAATAGACGGCGAGGAATTTTGTTGCTCGACGACCTGCGCGTCGGGCACACCTTCCTGCGGCGCATCGCCCGCCTGTGAGACGAAATATGCCAGGCCCAGCGAGGTCACGAAGAAAATCGCCGCCAACACACCCGTCAATTTGGCCAGGAAGTTACCACTGCCTTGCGACCCGAAGACCGTTTGCGAAGCGCCGCCCCCGAAGGACGCGCCAGCATCGGCCCCCTTGCCCTGCTGCAGCAACACCAATACCACCAGGGCAATGGCGATCGCCACATGAACCAACAACACCCCAATATACATCGCGCTACCTTGCTGAATGACAAATGGCTAGAAAATCGTCGACCTTGAGCGAAGCACCACCCACCAGGCCGCCGTCGATATCCGGCTGAGCCAGCAGTTCGGCCGCGTTGGCCGCGCTCATGCTGCCGCCGTAAAGCAACCGCATTGCCTGAGCCAGGTCGGGATCGAAACCGGACTGGTACTCGCGAATAGCGGCCATGACGTCTTGCGCTTGCTCAGGCGTCGCCGTGCGTCCCGTACCGATGGCCCACACCGGCTCGTAAGCGATCGTCACCCGAGCGCGTTGCTCGGGCTCGAGAGGGGCCAACGCATGACCAACCTGGCGTAGCACGACATCAAAGGTATGCCCTGCATCGCGCTCCTCGAGCGTCTCGCCAACGCATAAAATCGGCTGAATGCCGACACTCAATGCTGCCAACAAGCGGTCATAGACGTCATCATCGGTTTCTCGATAAAGCGCACGCCGCTCCGAGTGGCCGACGAGCACATGCTCGACACCAAACTCTTTGAGCATACGCCCACTGACCTCGCCGGTGTGCGCACCAGCATGCGAGGGGTTGAGCGTCTGCGCACCGAGCTGCACGGATACGTCGGCCAACGCGCGGCGCGCCGCATCGAGATAAGGAAATGGCGGCAGTATGACGACGTCCAGCGAATCGGGAAGCGCGGTGTCGGCGAAGGCACGGCCGAACGCGTCCACCAGTGCGTGCGAGCCGTTCATCTTCCAATTGCCCGCGATCAGCGGCGTGCGCATAGAACAGTCCTCCGAATGGAGCGCCATGGTATAGGAGGCGTATTGACAACACAATATGCGCGCCTCAGCGCGCCATTTGCCCCTCGATATCGTCCGCAATGCGCTTGGCCAACGCGTCGACATCGAAATGAGGACGCCCTTCAACCATGACCCGGATCAAGGGTTCAGTGCCCGAGGGGCGCAACAACACACGCCCCTCGTCGCCCAGCTCCGCCTCGACTGAGGCAACAGCATGACGCACCTGCTCATTGGCCAGCAGCACCTTGTTGTCGACATCGGGGGTCAGGCGTACGTTGACCAACGCTTGCGGCGCTTTCTCGAAACCCTGGAGCAGGCCCGACAGCGACGATGACTCGCGTACCATGATCGCCAGCACTTGAAGCGCCGACACGATCCCATCGCCGGTCGACTGCACATGACCGCAGACAATATGCCCGGAGGACTCGCCACCCAACTGCCAACCGTTGACTGCCAAGCGCTCCATCACATAGCGGTCCCCGACCTTGGCCCGCTCAAAGGGGATACTCAAGGCCTCCAGCGCGGCCGCAAGACCGAAGTTGGACATAAGCGTCCCGACTACGCCGCCACCCAGCATATCGCGCATCTTCCGGTCGCGAGCAATCAGATAAAGAATATCGTCGCCGTCGACCTCACGCCCCTCGGCATCAACGAGAATCACCCGGTCGCCATCACCATCCAGCGCCATGCCCAGATCGGCGCCACGCTCAATCACTACCGCGCGCAAGGCATCGGGATGCGTGGATCCCACGCCCTGGTTGATATTGAGGCCATCCGGATCGACGCCGATCAAGCTGACCTCGGCGCCCAGTTCGCGTAACACGCTGGGCGCGATGTGGTAGGTCGCGCCATGCGCGCAATCCAGCACCACCTTCAGGCCTTCCAGCGTCAGACGATCGGGCACCGTGGACTTGCAGAACTCGATGTAGCGTCCTGCGGCATCCGAGATACGTAGCGCCTTGCCCAAGGCCGCCGGCGCGACGGTGGATAGCGGCTGCTCGAGCTCTGCCTCGATCTCTTCCTCGACGGCATCGGCAAGCTTGACGCCCTCGGCAGAGAAGAACTTGATGCCGTTATCCTGAAACGGATTGTGTGACGCGGAAATGACGATCCCCGCATCGGCACGGAACGTCCGCGTCAGATACGCGATACCCGGCGTAGGCATCGGCCCCAGCAAGGATACGTCGACTCCGGCCGCCGATAGCCCCGCTTCCAGGGCAGACTCAAACATATAGCCCGAAATCCGCGTATCCTTGCCAATCAACACCTTGGCGCGGGACTTGCGCCCCGTGTGGCGTGACAGCACACGCCCCATCGCCCAGCCCAGTTTCAATACGAAATCGGCAGTGATGGGGGGTTCCCCCACCGTGCCGCGAATACCATCGGTTCCAAAATAGCGTCGTGTCATGCGTCGGTGCCTTCCTGTAGCACTGCCCAAGTCATATTGACCGCATCCACCGTCGGTCCCACATCGTGGACGCGCACGATACGCGCCCCACGCTCCACTGCCATCGTGGCGAGCGCCAAGCCGCCCGGCAGGCGCTCCTCAACAGGGCGCGCCAGCACTTTACCAATCATACTCTTACGTGACATACCGGCCAGCACGGGGAGCCCGAAATCAGTCAATGGCTGCATGCGGTTCAGCAAACGCAGGTTGTGCTCGACACGCTTGCCGAAACCAAAGCCTGGATCGAGCACCAACTGGTCGCGCCGAATCCCCGCCGCCTCGCATTCAGCGATACGCGTTTCGAGAAACGCGGCCACCGCTTCCTCGATCGGCATCTCATAATGTGGGGCCCGCTGCATGTCAGTAGGCTCGCCCAACATATGCATCACGCACACTGGTAGGCCACTCACCGCTGCGGCCTCCAACGCGCCGGGCCAGCGCAGACTGCGCACGTCATTGATCATGCCCGCGCCCCGTGATGCTGCCTCACGCATCACTTCGCCGCGGCTGGTATCCAGCGACACCAATGCATCCAGCTCGCTGACCAAACGCTCCACCACCGGCAGCACGCGATCCAGCTCTTCCTGAAGCGGCACCGGCGAGGCACCGGGACGTGTCGACTCACCACCGATATCGATGATCGCCGCTCCCTCGGCCAGCATGGTTTCGGCATGACGTACGGCCTCATCCAGGGCGTTATGACGACCACCGTCGGAAAATGAATCGGGCGTGACATTGAGGATCCCCATGACACGGGGATACGAGAGGTCGAGCTGATGGCGCCCACAGCGCAGCTGCTTGGGCATGGCGTATCGGTCTTGCATGATCAGAGCCGTTGCAACGTCAAACATCTACCTTAGCATGCGACGGCCAGAGTGTAAGCACGCCCCAAACGCCAACGGGCGCCGCTATGCGGCGCCCGTTGGAGAATGGCACAAGATTGAGACTAGTGGCCAGCCGGCCCACCCAATGGATCAGATGGGCGACGACGCGCATCGTCATCTTCGTCACTGCTGGTATCGGATTCTTCATCCGCCGACGAGCCCGCAGTGTGCCCCGACCCGGTGGTCGGCCCTTTGTCGTCCCAATCCTCGGGAGGACGCGGCTTACGGCCTTCCATGATCTCGCGAATCTGGTTGGCGTCGATGGTTTCGTATTGCATCAACGATTCGGCCATCAGGTCGAGCTTGTCACGGTTATCCTCGAGGAGCTGGCGCGCCTTGGCATAGCACTCATCGATAATCCGACGCACTTCCTTGTCGAGCCGTGTCGTGGTCTCGCCAGATTTGAGCTTGCCACCCTGACCCGGACCACCCAGGAACTGGTGCGACTCGTCCTCGTCGTACATCAGCGGCCCCATCTCCTCGGAGAGACCCCACTTGGCCACCATGTTATGGGCCAGCTCGGTTGCACGCTTGATGTCGTTGGATGCACCCGTGGTGACACCGTTTGGCCCCAGCGTCATCTCCTCGGCAAGACGGCCACCAAACAAGGAGCAAATCTGACTGATGATCTGCTGCCGAGAGAGGCTATACCGGTCTTCTTCAGGCAGGAACATCGTCACGCCCAGCGCACGGCCGCGCGGAATGATCGTTACCTTGTAGACGGGATCATGCTCGGGCATCAAGAGCCCAATGATGGCGTGACCCGACTCGTGATACGCGGTATTGCTCTTTTCCTTCTCGGACATGGCCATCGAGCGTTTTTCGGCGCCCATCAGGATCTTGTCCTTGGCCATCTCAAGCTCGTCCATACCCACCAGGCGCTTGTTGCGACGCGCCGCGAACAATGCCGCTTCGTTGACCAGATTGGCCAGATCGGCACCGGAGAAACCCGGCGTCCCGCGTGCAATGAAGCTCGATTGGACATCATCCGCCAGCGGCACCTTGCGCAAGTGCACGCCAAGAATGTGCTCGCGACCGCGAATATCGGGCAGTCCCACCACGACCTGACGGTCGAAACGGCCGGGACGCGTCAGCGCGGGGTCGAGCACATCGGGGCGGTTGGTCGCGGCGATGACGATGATGCCTTCGTTGGCCTCGAAACCGTCCATCTCGACCAGCAGCTGGTTGAGCGTCTGCTCGCGTTCGTCGTTGCCGCCACCCATGCCGGCGCCACGCGAACGCCCAACGGCGTCGATCTCGTCAATGAAGATGATGCACGGGGCCTGCTTCTTGGCTTGCTCGAACATGTCACGGACACGCGACGCCCCTACGCCGACGAACATTTCCACGAAGTCGGAGCCCGAGATCGAGAAGAACGGCACATTGGCCTCGCCAGAGATCGACTTGGCCAGCAACGTCTTACCCGTACCCGGCGGCCCCACCATCAGGACACCGCGAGGAATCTGTCCACCCAAGCGCTGGAACTTACTGGGGTCCTTGAGGAAGTCGACGAGCTCTTCGACTTCTTCCTTGGCCTCGTCACAACCGGCCACATCGGCGAAAGTGGTCTTGATCTGATCTTGGGTCAGCAGCTTGGCTTTGGACTTACCAAAGCTCATGGGGCCACCCTTGCCACCAGCGCCCCCCTGCATTTGACGCATGAAGAAGATGAAGATCGCCAGAATGATCAGAATAGGGAAGCTGGCCACGAGCAGGCGCGTCCACAGGCTCTGCTCTTCCGGCTGCTTGCCTACCACGCTGACATCGTGCGCCAGCAGGTCATCCATCAGCTTAGGATCTTGCGCCGCCGGACGAATCGTCTGGAATTGCGAGCCATCATCACGCTCGCCCGTGATCGTGTAACCTTCGATGGTTACATTGCTCACTTGGTCATTCTGCACCTGCTCGACGAATTGAGAGTAGCTCATCGCCTGAGGCGAGCTTTCGGAACTGAAGTTGTTGAACACCGTCAGCAACACTGCCGCGATGACCAACCAGAGGATCAGGTTCTTCGCCATGTCGTTCAAGGGAATACCCTCATTGCATGCAACTGTCTGCCAAGCAGGACCATAGATTGGACACTACACCACAAGAAGCGTTCCGACTACCAAGTCATTATGACTATCGAGCCGATACGCCTGAGGGCAAGTCCTATGGACGCAAGCTCAGCCGTGGAATCCTTCTGCAAACAGATAGACTTCGCGTGAACGGGTACGCGAGGCCTCCGGCTTGCGAGTCGTCACCTTGCGAAAGCTGCTACGCAGCTCTTTCAAATATGCATCGAACCCTTCTCCCTGGAAGACCTTGGCCAGAAAGCGCCCACCGGGCGATAAGGTTTGGCGCGCCAGATCCAGCGCCAGCTCAACGAGATACATCGCCTGGGGCTGATCGATGGCCGCCATACCACTCATATTGGGGGCCATGTCGGACATCACAAGGTCGACACGGCGCCCTTCCAAGGCGGCAAGAATCCGCTCCAACACATCCATTTCGGTGAAGTCGCCCTGGACGAACGTCACCCCGGCCAGCGCATCCATCTCCAGGAGATCCGACGCCACCACACAGCCCTTGGCCCCGACCTTGTCAGCGGCAATCTGGCTCCATCCGCCTGGTGCGGCGCCAAGGTCGATAACGGTCATGCCCGGCTTGAGCAGCGCATCCTTGGCATCGAGTTCGAGTAGCTTGTAACTCGCCCGCGAGCGATAGCCATCTTGCCACGAGCGCTGTACGTAGCGATCGTCGAAGTGCTCCTTGAGCCAAGAGGCCGAGCTCTTGCTAGTATGCGAGGAACGTGCCACGGGTCACCTAAATCGATAGCGGTCTAAACTCATCCGGAAGGCAGGGGCGGGCTAGCTGAGCGGGTGGCACGGCCTTTCCAAGACGCCGCTTTCCCCGTAACATGGTGCGTTCTATCTTTTCTCGGCGCCACACTTCTCAAGGGCTGGCCATAAGGCCAGAACGACCGACAGCAGTTGCGCCGGTCTGCGGCTTGGCCGCATTCAGATAACGCCCTCGGCAACACGCCGAGTGTCCGCCAACCCGGAACAGTCACGATACCATGAGCTTGTCACAGGCACAAAAGAAAGCATTTCGCAGCATCGGCCACCACTTGAACCCCGTGGTGACGGTCTCGGAAAACGGGCTGACCGAAGGCGTCCTGGCCGAGCTCGCTCGCGCCCTGGAAGACCACGAGCTGATCAAGGTCAAGCTCGCCATCGGCGATCGCGATGCCCGCCAAACCGTGATCGACGAATTGACCGAGGCCAGCCACAGCGAACTCGTCCAGACGATCGGCAAGGTTGCCCTGCTTTATCGCCGCAACCCTCGCGTCAATCCCAAGCTATCCAACATCCAGCGCTTCGAGAACCACCACGGACGGCGCTGAACGGCCGGGCTATGCCCGGAGCTTGAAGTTATAAGAACGGCGCTTCGCGCCTGGAAGTCGGAAGAAACAGCAAGCCCCACTTTGAACTTCGAGAATCCGGATGCCCCCTTGGACGAAAAAATGCCAGCGACGAAGTATCGTCGCTGGCATTTTTCGTTAGGCGCGAGAAGCCAAGATCAAACCACTACAGTACTGTTTTGGGTTTGGCTTTTGATCTTTCTTCCAGGCGCGGAGCGCCGCTCTTTCAGCTAATAGCTTCCAACTTCCGGCGCAGCCGGGTTACAGGTGCTCGACCCCGGCAATTTCGTATTCGACGTCGCCGCCCGGCGTGCGTACTAACACGGTATCGCCCTCTTCCTTGCCGATCAGAGCGCGCGCGATCGGCGATGTCACGGAAATCCGCCCCTCTTTGATGTCGGCTTCGTCTTCGCCGACGATCCGGTAACGCACTTCCTCATCGTCCTGGAGGTTGATCAACTCGACCGTCACGCCGAAGATCACCTTACCGGTCTTGGGCAACTTGGTGACGTCGATCACCTGCGACGCGGACAGCTTGCCTTCGATTTCCTGAATGCGCCCTTCGATGAACCCTTGCTGCTCCCGTGCAGCATGGTACTCGGCGTTCTCCTTGAGATCACCGTGTTCACGCGCCTCGGCAATGGCGTTGATCACCTGGGGACGCTCCACGCTCTTGAGGTGCTCGAGCTCCTTTCGCAGGCTTTGTTCACCTGCGACGGTCATCGGGACCTTATTCATGTGCTTGCTCCTGCATGCAGTTCCTGCAGCCGCCGTACGGTAATTGCATTCCCATACTCAAGCGCCATACACACCGCACGCGCCCCAGCCAGCGTCGTGGCATAAGGGACCTTGCGAGCGAGTGCGGTACGGCGGATCACGGAAGAATCACTGATCGCCTGGCGGCCTTCGGTCGTATTTACGATATAGGCCACCTCGTCGTTTTTGAGCATATCGACGATATGGGGGCGACCTTCATAGACCTTATTGACGACCTTGACCGGGAGGCCAGCCGCTTCGAGAGCGATGGCAGTGCCACGGGTCGCGATCAGGCTAAAGCCCAATGCTAGCAGAGATTGCGCCACCTCGGTAATCTCACTCTTGTCCGGATCACGCACCGAAAGGAACGCCTGGCGTTCACCGCTCAAGCGCGGAATCGCCTCGCCGGCGCCGAGCTGCGCCTTGTAGAAAGCTTCGGCGAAGGTTGCACCGCTGCCCATCACCTCGCCGGTCGATTTCATCTCCGGCGATAGAATCGGGTCGACGCCCGGGAACTTGTTGAACGGGAAGACGGCTTCCTTGACGCTGTAATAGCCCGGCAAGCGTTCGCGAGTGAAATCCTGCTCGGCGAGGGTCTTGCCGGCCATGCAGCGCGCCGCGACCTGGGCCAGCGAGGTACCGATGCACTTGGAGACGAAAGGCACCGTGCGCGACGCACGCGGGTTGACCTCTATGACGTAGATCTCGCCATCCTGCCAGGCGAGCTGCACGTTCATCAGCCCGACCACGTTGAGCTCCAGCGCCATGCGCTTGACCTGGTCGCGCATCTCGTCCTGCACCTCTGGCGGCAGCGAATACGGAGGCAACGAGCACGCCGAGTCGCCAGAGTGCACACCGGCCTGCTCGATATGCTGCATGATGCCGCCGATGACCACCTGCTCGCCGTCGCTGACCGCGTCGATATCGATCTCAATGGCCGCATTGAGGAAGTGATCCAGCAGCACCGGCGAATCGTTGGAAACCTTGACCGCATGCGTCATATAGTTTTCTAGCTCGGAAGCGTCATAGACGATCTCCATGGCGCGACCTCCCAGCACGTAGCTGGGACGCACCACCAACGGATAACCGATCTTCTCGGCCTTGGAGAAGGCATCCTCGAAGCTGCGTGCGGTGGCGTTGGGCGGCTGCTTGAGGCCCAGCTTGTCGATCATCTTCTGGAAGCGCTCGCGATCCTCGGCGCGATCGATCGCATCTGGCGTGGTGCCGATGATCGGCACGCCGGCCGCCTCCAGCGCGCGCGCCAGCTTGAGCGGCGTCTGTCCGCCAAACTGCACGATCACACCGGCGGGCTTTTCCTTGTCGGCGATCTCCAGCACGTCCTCCAGCGTGACCGGCTCGAAGTAGAGCCGATCGGACGTGTCGTAATCGGTGGAAACGGTTTCCGGGTTGCAGTTGACCATGATGGTTTCAAAGCCGTCCTCGCGCATGGCGAGCGCCGCGTGCACGCAGCAGTAGTCGAACTCGATGCCCTGACCGATGCGGTTGGGGCCGCCCCCCAGCACCATGATTTTCTGACGATCACTGACCTCAGCCTCGCACTCCTCTTCGTAGGTGGAGTACATGTAGGCCGTGTCGGAGGCGAACTCAGCGGCACAGGTGTCGACGCGCTTATAGACCGGACGAATGCCGTGCTTCTGGCGCGTCTTGCGGAATTCTTCCTCGGAGACCCCAAGCAGCGTGGCAAGACGCGCATCGGCAAACCCCTTGCGCTTGAGGCGGAACAGTGCCGCCGCCGATAGCTCGTTCAGCGAGCGACTGGCGAGCTGCTGCTCGAGACGCACCAGTTCCTCGATCTGCACCAGGTACCAGCGGTCGATGTTGGTTAGCGCGAAGACCTCATCAAGACTCATGCCCGCGCGCATCGCATCCGCTACGAAGAAGATGCGATCGGCGCCGGCGGCCTGCAGCTCGCCCTTGATTAGCGCCATGCCCGCATCGTTGTAGTCGGTCACCTTGGGGTCCAGGCCATCGACGCCGGTTTCCATGCCGCGCAGCGCCTTTTGCAGCGACTCCTGGAAGGTCCGCCCGATGGCCATGGTCTCGCCCACCGACTTCATCTGCGTGGTCAGACGGTCGTTGGCCTGGGGAAACTTCTCGAAAGTGAAGCGTGGAATCTTGGTCACGACGTAGTCGATGGACGGCTCGAACGAAGCCGGTGTCTTGCCACCGGTGATGTCGTTCTGCAGCTCATCGAGCGTGTAGCCCACCGCCAGCTTGGCGGCGATCTTGGCAATCGGGAAGCCGGTCGCCTTGGAGGCCAGCGCCGAGGAGCGGCTGACGCGCGGGTTCATCTCGATGACCACCACGCGGCCGGTGTCCGGATCGACGCCGAACTGCACGTTGGAACCGCCGGTCTCGACCCCGATCTCACGCAACACCGCCAAGGAGGCGTCGCGCATGACCTGATATTCCTTGTCGGTCAGCGTCTGCGCCGGTGCGACGGTGATGGAGTCCCCGGTATGCACGCCCATGGGATCGAAGTTCTCGATGGCACACACGATGATGCAGTTGTCGTGCTTGTCGCGCACGACCTCCATCTCGTATTCCTTCCAGCCCAGCAGCGACTCGTCGATCAGCAGCTCATGGTTGTTGGAAAGCTCGAACCCCCGGGTGCAGATTTCCTCGAACTCTTCCTTGTTATAGGCCACCCCACCGCCGGAGCCACCCATGGTATAAGACGGCCGAATGATCACCGGGAAGCCCAGCTCGCCCTGGATCTCCCACGCCTCGCTCATGCGATGGGCGACCTTGGCCTTGGGGCATTCCAGGCCGATGTTCTTCATGGCTTTGTCGAACAGGTCGCGATCTTCGGCCTTGTTGATGGCATCGGCATTGGCGCCGATCATTTCCACGCCGTATTGCGTCAGCACACCATGCTTATCAAGATCCAGCGCACAGTTGAGCGCGGTCTGCCCGCCCATGGTCGGCAGGACAGCATCGGGGCGCTCCTTCTCGATGATCTGGGCGACCGCCTGCCAGGTGATCGGCTCGATGTAGGTCGCATCCGCCATCACCGGGTCGGTCATGATGGTGGCCGGATTGGAGTTGACCAGGATGACCCGGTAGCCCTCCTCGCGCAGTGCTTTGCAGGCCTGGGCGCCGGAATAATCGAATTCGCACGCCTGGCCAATGACGATGGGCCCGGCGCCGATGATCAGAATGCTTTGGATGTCGGTACGTTTCGGCATGACGATTCCCGCTAACTTGGTGACTGACGACGGCTCAACGTGAAAGCGCCTCCGCCGCGCGGAGGCAGGGACCTAGCGACGCGCTTGCATCAAGGCGATGAAGCGATCGAATAGCGGCGCCACATCGCGCGGGCCCGGACTGGCCTCGGGATGCCCCTGAAAGCTGAACGCCGGGCAATCGGTACGCTCGATGCCTTGCAGCGTGCCATCGAACAGCGAGCGGTGCGTGGCCCGCACGTTGGCTGGCAGGCTCGTTTCGTCGACCGCGAAGCCGTGATTCTGGCTGGTGATCATCACTCGACCGGTATCGAGATCCTCGACCGGATGGTTGGCACCATGATGGCCATTGTTCATCTTCACCGTGCGCGCCCCGGAGGCCAACCCTAGCAGCTGGTGCCCCAGGCAGATGCCGAACAGCGGCAACCCGGCGTCGATAACCTCGCGGATCGCTGTAATGGCGTAATCGCAAGGCTCCGGATCGCCAGGCCCATTGGCCAGGAAGACACCATCAGGGTTCATCGCCAGCACCTCGGCGGCCGGGGTCTGTGCCGGCACTACCGTCAGGCGGCATCCGCGCGAGGCCAGCATGCGCAGAATGTTGAACTTCGCCCCGTAATCATACGCCACCACATGAAACGGACGCTCGGCCTGGGACGCATCGGCATAGCCGCTGCCCAGCGCCCACTCTCCTTCGCTCCATTCGTAAGTGTCGCGACAACTCACTTCCTTGGCGAGATCCATGCCTTTGAGGCCGGGAAAGCCGCGCGCCGCAGCCAAGGCCCGCTCGACGGCATCCTCGCCCTCGGCCTCGCTGCCCGCCAGGATCGCGCCGTTCTGCGCGCCCTTGTCGCGCAAAAGCCGCGTCAGACGCCGCGTATCGATATCGGCGATGCCCAGCACGTTGCCACGCGTGAGATACTCGTCGAGGCTCGCCTCGCTACGAAAATTGCTGGCCATGAGAGGCAAGTCACGGATCACCAGACCGGCCGCAGCGATGGCGGCGGACTCGATGTCCTCGGCGTTGACGCCGGTATTGCCGATATGAGGATAGGTGAGGGTAACGATTTGTCGCGTGTAGGAGGGGTCGGTAAGGATTTCCTGATAGCCAGTCATGGCTGTATTGAAAACCACTTCACCACTCGTTTGCCCATCGGCGCCGATGGCACTGCCATGAAATACACTGCCGTCTTCCAAGGCCAATATCGCGGGTCTGATCAACGCAACGTCCTCCCCTTGTCATGCGCGAGTCTGAGCCAGGGCCGGCGAGTCGCCGGGCCCCTCGTATTCAAGGAGCACTGAGAGTATCGACGACCGCTGCTCGCGGGTCGTAAAAAAGCGGGACGAAACCTGAAAGAAGCCCGGTTTCATCCCGCCTTATTGTCATTCGCTCGGATCCCTGTGGCCACCAATGCATTTGCTTGGCCAAATTGGCTCGATGATACGCGATTTGCAGATCGCAGACTAGCCCTTAAGGCCTAGCACGTCCTGCATATCGTAGCGACCACTGTCGCGAGAGGCGACCCAGCGCGCCGCGCGCACCGCGCCCTTGGCGAAGGTCATGCGGCTAGACGCCTTGTGCGTAATCTCGATGCGCTCGCCCTCGGTGGCGAACATCACGGTATGCTCGCCGACAATATCGCCGGCACGCACGGTGGCAAAACCGATCTCCTTGTCGCCGCGCGGGCCACACTGCCCCACACGCTCGAAGACGCCATCTTCCTTGAGGTCGCGATCCAGAGCCTTGGCAACGACCTCGCCCATCTTCAGCGCCGTGCCGGAAGGCGCATCGACCTTGTGGCGATGGTGCGCCTCGCTCACTTCGATATCGTAACCCTCGTCCCCCAGCGCCCGAGCAGCGGTTTCCAGCAGCTTGAGGGTGAGGTTGACGCCGACGCTCATGTTGGGTGCGAACACCATGGGAACGCGGTCGCGATAACCGTCGAGCTCGGCGAGCTCATCATCGGAGAGGCCCGTGGTGCCGATCACGATGGCCTTGCCGTGCTCAGCGCAAAACGCCAGATTCGCCAACGTGACCCGAGGCGTGGTGAAGTCGATCAGCACATCGAAGGCGTCGACGATGGCAGCCGGATCGTCCGTAGCATTCACGCCCAGGCGCCCGGCACCGGCGAGCTCGCCAAGATCGGCACCGACCAATGAGCTGCCGGGCTCGACGATACCGCCCGCCAAACTAGCCTCGGGATCCTGCTGT
Source organism: Chromohalobacter sp. 11-W (assembly GCF_029889905.1). Classification (GTDB taxonomy): domain Bacteria; phylum Pseudomonadota; class Gammaproteobacteria; order Pseudomonadales; family Halomonadaceae; genus Chromohalobacter. The sequence continues at coordinate 42,439 of NZ_JARANZ010000003.1, forward strand.
ACGGCGTTGACCAGGGTGCGGCCCATGCGCCCGGCGACGCCGACGATGGCGATACGCGTCATGTGGACTCCTTACGATTACGTGTCGATGAATGACGGGGAGTATACCAAACCGTCCCGCATTCCCGTCACGCACACCGCCACTCATGAATATGACGTGATCGTGGACGAGGCCACGCCGGCATCAAGCCACGCCAGGCTGCCAGACGATATCGAGCTCCTCACGGCTGGCCATCCGTTTGAGATGCACCGTCACGACCTCTTCAAGGCGCTCGCGGGTCGCCGCATCTTCGGCCGTCAGTTGAAGATGCAAGGCATCTGTCTCGGCGCGCATGTGGCACACCCCGTCATCGAACGTGACGCGCCCCTGATGCTCATCGTGGGAAACGTCCAGCTTGTGCTGCCAGTGTTTGCACAGGCGATTGATATAACGCGAACCGGATGTCGTCGCAACGACGGCGTGGGAAACAGGCATGAATACCTCCTAGCAGGATGACCGCCCAACGGACATGCCATTATGGCACCCACGCTCACCCCTGACCGGCAACGCCCTGTTCGTCGACACGGGACTCAACGTCTCCAGACGATCGCTCACGAGGCAGAACGCCCCATCGCCCGTGGCTCGACGCGCCCTAGAGATGCAGGCATACTAGCAAGCAAATGCGAACAGCAATGAATCGCAAACAATAGCGTCACTAATTAGTGTCTTTGCTCGTATCCAACTCAGATAACCAATCCGACACCACCCATGCCCACCCCACTACTTAAAGCCATCGCCAGCGCAGCCCTAACCCTTAGCTGCATGGCCGCCCAGGCCGACCCCATCACCGTCACCGATATCGCCGGCCGCGAAGTCACCGTCGAGGCGCCTGTGGAACGCGTAATCCTGGGCGAAGGCCGCCAGATCTATCTATTGGGGGCACTAGAGCCCGAAGATCCCTTCGCGCACGTAGTAGGCTGGCGCAAGGACTTCTCCCAGGCCGACCCGGACAACTACGCCAGCTACGCTGCCAAGTTTCCCGAGATGACCGATATCCCGACCTTCGGTGGCTTCAAGGACGGCACCTTCGACGTCGAGCAGGCCGCCTCGCTTCAGCCGGATGTGGTGCTGATGAACCTCGAGGCCAGGGCCGCTACCGAAGACGCAGCCTATGACGACAAGCTCGCCAAGCTCGGCATTCCCATCGTCTACGTGGATTTCCGTGAAAAACCTCTAGAGCACACCATCCCCTCCATGCGACTGATGGGCCGCCTGCTGGGCGAGGAAGACCGGGCACAGGCCTTCATCGACTTCTCCGAGAAGCAGATGGCCCGCGTTACCGAAACGCTCACCGCCGCCGACCCCGAGCGCCCCAAGGTCTTCATCGATCGTGCCGGGGGCTATTCCGACGACTGCTGCATGAGCTTCGGGCCGGGCAACTTCGGCGAGTATGTCGAAATCGCGGGCGGCACCAACATCGCTGCCGATATCATCCCCAATACCTTCGGCACCCTGAACCCCGAGCAGATCATCGCCGCCAACCCCGACCAGGTAGTCGTCACCGGCGGCAACTGGGATGCCTATGTACCCGGCGGCGACTGGGTCGGCGTGGGGCCGGGTGCCGACATGGAGGCGGCCCGCAAGAAGCTCGAGGCCCTTACCCAACGCACCGCCATGACCGGTATCACGGCCGTGGAAAATGGCAATTTCCACGCCATCTGGCATCAGTTCTACAACAGCCCCTACTACTTCGTCGCCGTGCAGCGGTTGGCCAAATGGTTCCACCCGGCACTCTTCCACGACCTGGACCCCGAGGCGACGATGCAGGCGCTGCACGAGCGCTTCCTGCCGGTCGACTACCAACCCGGCTACTGGGTATCGCTCCATGACCGCTAAGTTGGCCACCGATTCTGTCGGCCCGTCTCAGGGAGGCTTCTATCGCTCCCTGGTAGCGCGCCGCCAATTGATTCTCGCCGGGCTCACCCTGGCGCTGGGCCTTAGCCTATGCGTCGATCTAGCCCTCGGGCCTGCGCGCTATGGACTGGGGGAAGTGATCACCGCCCTGCTGACGCCGGATGACGTCAGTCCGTCGGTCAAAGTGATCCTATGGGAAATTCGTATGCCGGTCGCGCTGATGGCGCTGGTGGTCGGTGCCAGCCTGTCGATCGCAGGTGCCCAGATGCAGACCATTCTCAGCAACCCGCTGGCCAGCCCCTTCACGCTGGGTATCTCGGCCGGCGCCAGCTTCGGCGCCGCCCTAGCGCTGGCCTTCGGCGTGTCGCTGGTGCCAGCGGCGGTCGATTACATCATCCCGATCAACGCCTTCGTGATGGCCATGCTGACCGCCGGCACCATTCACCTGTTGAGCATGCGCCGCGGGGTGACCATCGAAACCATCGTGCTGCTGGGCATCGCCATGGTGTTCATCTTCAACTCACTGATGGCTTTGATTCAGTTTTTCGCCAGCCAGCAGGCGGTGTCGGCGGTGGTGTTCTGGACCATGGGCAGCCTGACCAAGGCAACCTGGCCCAAGTTGTGGATCGCCCTCGGTGTACTGGCCTTCATCCTGCCCCTGCTGGCGCGCCATGGCTGGGCGCTGACCGCCATGCGCCTGGGCGACGCCAAGGCCGAGAGCCTGGGCGTCAACCCCCGTGCGCTACGTCTAGAGGTGCTGGTGCTGGTCTCGCTGCTGGCCGCCATCTCGGTGGCTTTCGTCGGCACCATCGGTTTCATCGGCCTGGTGGGGCCGCATATCGCCCGCTTGCTACTCGGGGAAGATCAGCGCTTCTTCCTGCCTGGCTCGGCGCTCTGCGGCGCCCTGATCCTCTCCGTGGGTTCAGTGCTATCGAAGATCATCCTGCCCGGCACTATCATCCCCATTGGCATCATCACCTCACTGGTGGGCATTCCATTCTTCCTGTTCCTCGTGCTCAGCCACAAGAAGGCTTCATGGTAACGCTTACGCTCGACCACCTTTCGGCCCACTACGGCCGGCGCCAGATCCTTTCAGAGGTCACCACGCCAGCTTTCGCCGGCGGCCAGATCGTATCCCTGCTAGGCCCCAATGCTGCCGGCAAATCGACCCTCTTCCGGCGTATCCTCGGGCTGCTCAAGGGCGATGGCGAGGTCCGTATCGAGGGGGCCACCAGCGAACGCCCGGTGGCCTACATGCCCCAGGAAACCGGGGCCAGCGCGGTGCTGACGGTCTACGAATCGGTGCTTTTGGCACGCATGCAGGGGCGCAGCCTGAAAGTGCAGCCCGAGGACCTGCGTGAGGTTGACCGTGCCCTGAGTGAGTTGAGCATCGCTTCCCTAGGTGAGCGTGATATCGGCAACCTCAGCGGGGGCCAACGGCAGTTAGTGAGCGCCGCCCAGGCGCTGGTGCAGGACCCAGAGATCCTGCTGCTCGACGAGCCCACTTCGGCGCTGGATCTGCACCGCCAGATCAGCCTGCTCTCAATCCTGCAGCGGCTGGCCCGCGAGCGGGAGATGCTGATCATCGCCTCGCTGCATGACATAGGCCATGCGCTGCGCTTCACCGACCAGGCCATGGTGCTTGAAAGCGGCCAACTGGTGGCCTGCGGCACCACCGAGCAGGTGGTGACCCCGACACTGCTGCGCCACATTTTTCAGGTCGACGCCCGTATTGAGCCATGCTCGATGGGGCGCCCCCAGCTCATCGTCGAAGCAGCCGTTTAAACCGCCCCTCGAATCCCGCAAGGACAGCACCGCCCAACACCAGCGGCAGAGCCATCAAAAAGCTGCTGGTGAGAGGCAGTCCGAATATCCACAGATCCGCCAGCACCGGCCAGATCAGCGCCACATACTCGAACGGCGCCAGACGCGACACCTCAGCGTAGCGCAGCGCCAAGGTCATGCAGATATGTGCCGCGCCGCCAAACAGCCCCGACAGTACCAGCAAGCCAAGCGTCTCTCCCGATACGGCCACCCATCCCAGCGGCAGTGTCGCCAGGCCCGCCAGAGTCGTGACCATCACGAAGTAGAAGGCGATGGAGGCCGCCGTCTCGGTGCGCGAAATACGCCGCACGGTCATTAACGCCCCCGCCGTCAGCAAGGCCGCCAGGATGCCCAGCACATACCCAAGGACACGCCCACCCTCCTGAGGGCCCTGCAGGTCCGGCACCACCAGCACCGCCACCCCGCCAAGCACCAGCGCCAGTGCAGCCGCCCGGTGCAGGGAGAACCGCTCGCCGAGCAACAGTACACCACCCGCCGCCATGGCGACCGGCGATAGCTGTGCCAACAGCGTCGCTTCGGCCACCGGTAGCCTTGCCACGGCCGCGAAGGAGGCAAACATGGCCGCCGCCCCCAGCCCCGAGCGCACCAAGTGCCCGAGCGGGCGCCGCGTGGCCAGGGCCGCAGGGAACTGCCGACGCCATGCCATGAAGGCCACGATCGGCAGCAGCGCGAACAGAGAACGGAAGAAAACGGTCTGCCCCAACGGCACCTCGCTACTCACCGCCTTGACGCACACCATCATCCCGGTGAAGAGAATACCTGACAGCAGCCTGAGCAGGATGCCGGCCAGGGGCCGATCCGCGACATCGTCCATGAGTATCCTTGGAGTTTTATTCGAGTAACCGCTTATTCGAGTAAGACAGGGGCCCTTGATTGTGCTGTAGCCCGATCGCTCACCGGCGAGCGAGGCATCATGATACACAGGAATCGGGAATGATTCCCATCTTCAGATGGATTATGTAGCACCTGCTGAGCCAACGCCGGACACGAAAAGGCCCCGCCTCCTTACGGAGCGCGAGGCCTTGATCGTTCGGGCAAGAAAGCCGTATTACGGCTTCATGTCCTCGAAGAACTTCTTCACGCCGTCGAAGAAGCTCGACTTCTTTGGCGAGTGATGGCTGTTGCTGCCGTCCAGGCTTTCCTGGAAGCTACGCAGCAAGTCCTTCTGTTCCTCGCTCAAGTTGACCGGCGTCTCCACCACGACCTTGCACAACAGATCGCCAGGTGGGCCACCGCGAACCGGTTTGACGCCCTTGCCCTTGAGCCGGAACATCTTGCCGGTTTGCGTCTCCGGCGGGATCTTCAGCTTGACCCGACCGTCCAGGGTCGGCACTTCCAACTCGCCGCCCAGCGTCGCATCGATGAAGTTGATCGGTACGTCACACAAGAGGTGGCGACCGTCACGCTCGAAGATCGGGTGCGGCTTGATCGCCGCCTGTACGTAAAGGTCACCCGGCGGCCCACCGTTGAGCCCCGACTCACCTTCGTTGTTGAGACGAATCCGATCGCCGGTATCGACCCCAGCAGGGATCTTCACCGACAAGGTCCGCGTTTCGCGCACGCGCCCTTCACCATGACACTTGCGGCACGGCACCTTGATGCTCTGACCGGCGCCATGACAGGTCGGGCAGGTCTGCTGCACGGCGAAGAAGCCCTGCTGCATGCGCACCTGACCCTGACCGTGACAGGTCGGGCAAGTCTCCTTGCTGGAACCCGGCTCGGCGCCATCGCCATCGCAATGCTCACATGCGATGTGACGCGGCACGCGTATATCGACCGTGGTACCGGCAACGGCATCCTCGAGGTCGATCTCGAGGTTGTAGCGCAGATCGGCGCCACGCTGCGGCGCATTGGGGTTGCGACGACCGCCGCCCCCGAAGATATCGCCGAACACATCGCCGAAGATATCGCTGAATCCACCTGCACCGGCGCCGCCACCGAAGCCACCGCCTCCCTGACCGTCAACGCCGGCATGGCCGAACTGATCATAGGCGGCACGTTTTTCTTCGTCGGCGAGGACTTCATACGCCTCGGAAACCTCGCGGAACTTTTCCGCCGAGGTATCATCATCCGGGTTGCGATCCGGATGGTACTTCTGGGCGAGTCGACGGTAAGCCTTTTTGATCTCTTTCTGATCGGCTCCCCGCTCGATGCCCAATACTTCGTAATAGTCACGCTTGGACATGGATGGTCCGCCTCCGTGTCGGCGCTGCGCAAACAGCAACGCGGGAGAGCATCCCCCGCGCTGCCGTCATGCGAGCATCAGACGTCGTGGTTACTGCTTTTTCTGGTCGTCGTTGACTTCCTCGTACTCGGCGTCAACCACGTCGTCTTCTTTCTTCTGGGCGCCATCGTCGGCTTGCTGCTCGCCACCCTCGGCGCTTCCGTCGCCTTGTTCGGCGTACATCTTCTGCGCCAGGTTGCCGGAGGCTTCGGTCAGCGCGTCGAGCTTGGCCTGGATATGCTCCTGGTCGTCGCCCTTAGTGGCTTCCTCGAGTTCGCTGATCGCGGTCTCGATCTGCTCTTTCTCGCTGGCCTCGACCTTGTCGCCGGCTTCTTCGAGGGTCTTGCGCGCGGCATGAACCATGCCATCGGCCTGGTTACGCAGTTGCACCAGTTCCTCGAACTTCTTGTCCTCGGCCTCATGCGCCTCGGCGTCCTCGACCATCTGGTCGATCTCTTCGTCGGAAAGACCGCCGGAGGCCTTGATGACGATGGACTGTTCCTTGCCGGTAGCCTTGTCCTTGGCGGACACGTTGAGGATGCCGTTGGCGTCCAGATCGAAGGCGACTTCGATCTGCGGCACGCCACGCGGCGCCGGCGGAATGTCGGCCAGATCGAAACGACCCAGTGACTTGTTGCCGCTGGACTGCTTGCGCTCACCCTGCTGCACGTGAATGGTCACGGCAGTCTGGTTGTCATCCGCAGTCGAGAAGGTTTGAGTCTTCTTGGTCGGGATGGTGGTGTTCTTCTCTATCAGCGGCGTCATGACGCCACCCAGGGTTTCGATACCCAAGGTCAGCGGCGTGACGTCGAGCAGTAGCACGTCCTTGACGTCGCCGCCCAGTACGCCGCCCTGAATTGCCGCGCCTACGGCCACGGCTTCATCCGGATTGACGTCCTTGCGAGCGTCCTTGCCGAAGAACTCAGCGACCTTGGACTGCACCAGCGGCATGCGCGTCTGGCCGCCGACCAGAATCACATCGTCGATCTCGGACGCGGACAGGCCGGCGTCGCTCAACGCGGTCTTGCACGGCCCCAGTGACTGCTTGACCAGCTCTTCGACCAGTGACTCGAGCTTGGCGCGGGTAATCTTGACGTTGAGGTGCTTGGGTCCGGTATTGTCCGCCGTGATGTACGGCAGATTGACCTCGGTCTGCTGAGCCGCGGACAGCTCGATCTTGGCCTTCTCGGCGGCTTCCTTGAGACGCTGCATGGCGAGGCTGTCGCCGGACAGGTCGATACCGGAATCGCTCTTGAACTGCTGCACGAGGTAGTCGATCAGCTTGAGGTCGAAGTCTTCGCCGCCCAGGAAGGTGTCGCCGTTGGTGGCCAGCACCTCGAACTGAGTCTCGCCATCGACATCGGCCACTTCGATGATGGAGATATCGAAAGTACCGCCGCCCAGGTCATAGACCGCGATGGTCTTGTCGCCACGCGCCTTGTCCATGCCATAGGCCAACGCCGCCGCGGTCGGCTCGTTGATGATGCGCTTGACCTCGAGACCGGCGATGCGACCGGCATCCTTGGTGGCCTGACGCTGGCTGTCGTTGAAGTATGCCGGCACGGTGATCACCGCATCGGTGACTTCTTCACCGAGATAGTCCTCGGCGGTCTTCTTCATCTTCTTCAGTACTTCCGCACTGACCTGCGGCGGAGCCAACTTGCTGCCCTTGACCTCGACCCAGGCATCGCCATTGTCAGCCTCGGTGATGGTATACGGCACCATCTTGATGTCTTTCTGGACGACATCGTCCTTGAACTTACGGCCGATCAAGCGCTTGATCGCGTACAGCGTGTTACTCGGGTTGGTCACGGCCTGGCGCTTGGCGGCCTGCCCGACCAGCGTCTCACCATCGTCGGTGTAGGCGATGATGGAGGGCGTGGTGCGTGTGCCTTCCGCGTTTTCGATCACCTTCGCGTCGCCGCCGTCAAGGATGGCAACACAGGAGTTGGTGGTCCCCAAATCAATACCGATGATGCGTCCCATTGGAATACCTCAAAATCGTTGCTTGACTGTTTCGTGTTCGTCGGCGGCATTGCCGCCTCGTTGTTCGTCTATTTGGGGGGTGGGGTAACACCTTTCAAGGGTGTCGGCGTCACATCCATCCCCTGCCACATCAATTGGCGGCTTGGCTGACGACTACCATCGCCGGACGTACCAGGCGTCCATTCAACAGATACCCTTTCTGCATGACCTCGATCACGGTATTGGGCTCAACCTCAGGGTTGGGCACCATGGTCATGGCTTCATGCACTTGCGGGTCGAACGGCTCGCCTTGCGGATCGACGGCTTCCACGCCGAACTTGTTAAGCACATCGAGCTGCAGCTTCAGGGTCATCGAAACCCCTTCGCGATGCACCTCGCTAGCGCCTTCCTGCATCGACTCCAATGCCTTTTCCAGGCTGTCGATTACCGGCAGCAGTTCCTTGACGAATTTTTCCAAGGCGAACTTGCGTGCCTTCTCGACATCTTGCTCCGCGCGGCGACGCACGTTCTGCGCTTCAGCGGCGGCGCGCGCCGCCTGATCCTTGGACTCCGCCAAGGCTTGCTCCAGCTCTTCGACACGCACAGCCAGCGCGTCGGCTTCCGGGTTTTCGAGCGCCTCGGCATCGGCTTCGCTGGCCTCGACATCCTCGACGACGCCTTCGAGTTCGGCATCGTCTCCGGTGGTATCGTCCGGTTGGGGTTCGGCATCGCGCTCGGCGCGAGCCAGCTCTTCCTCGGTCGGGGTCTGCGGGTCTTTGGCCATGAGTTTCTCCTGACAGCTGGCGCGGCCCGAAGCCGCATCTAATAAGCGATTGCCTCCTATATGGGGATGCGATGAACGATCTCAAGCCATCCATATCGCTTGCGATGACTGGCAATTGAAGCCCTCACCCAACTACTGTATAAACACACAGAGATCAGCTTCGTTTCCGACGCCCGGAGGTTTTCATGCTGATACAGCTTGCCATTCGCGACTACGCCATCGTCGAGCGCCTCGACCTAGATCTGCACGACGGTATGACAGCCATCACCGGTGAAACCGGCGCCGGCAAATCGATCATGCTTGGCGCTTTGGGGTTATGCCTGGGAGAGCGCGCCGACGTGGGCAGCGTGCGCCACGGCTGCGAACGCGCAGATATCAGTGCGCGCTTCGATATCGCCCGGCTCGCCGAGGCCCGCGCCTGGCTCGCCGAGCGCGAACTACCACAAGACGAATGCTTGCTACGGCGTGTCGTCACCGCCTCTGGGCGCTCCAAGGCCTGGATCAACGGCCAACCGGTCACGGTGAGCGACCTGAGAGCGCTCGGCGAGCGCCTCATCGAGGTCCATAGCCAACACGCCCATCAAGCACTCTTGCGCGAAGAAACTCATCTGCGCCTGCTCGACACCTATGCCGGCCAGACCGAGGCCGTCGCGACCCTCGGCGAGCACTTTCATCATTGGCGCGCACGCCGCCGTCGATTGCGCGATCTGCAAGAGAGTGGCGATGAAGTGCAGGCACGGCGTCAGCTACTGCGTTACCAGGTCGAGGAGCTGGATCAACTGGCGCTCGCCGAAGGCGAACTGGAGACGCTGGAGGACGAGCAGACCCAACTGGCCAATCTTGAGGAAGTCCTGGGTGACGCGCAGTTCGCCGCCGACTGCTGCGACCAAGACGAGCACGGCGCGCTGTCATTACTGCATCACGCCAACGCCCGCCTGGGGAACGCCCCTGAAAAGACCCAACGCCAGCTTGCAGACGCCCTGGCCATGCTGGGCGAAGCGCAGATCCAGATCGAGGAAGCAGCACGCGAACTACATCGCTTCGTCGACACCACCGAGCTCGATCCCCAACGCCTGACGGAAGTCGATGCCCGCCTCGGCGAAGTGCATCGCATCGCACGTAAGCATCATGTCATGCCCGAAGAACTGCGCGACCTGCATCAGCGCCTGAGCGACGAACTGGCGAGTCTCGAAGGTGGGGAACATGACCTGGAGGCACTCGCCGAGGAAGTGGAGCAGGCCCGCGACACCTACAGGCAGCAGGCACGGGCGATCGGCGAGGCACGCCTCGAAGCGGCGCGCGACTTCGGCGAAGCCGTTCAGGCGCAACTGGCCTTCCTGGGATTGGGCAAAGCGACCTTCGAGGTTGCCATTGCACCGCGCGAGACGCCCCAGGCCGAAGGGCTCGACCAGGTACGCTTCATGATCAGCGCCAACCCCGGCCAGCCGTCACGCCCACTGAGCAAGGTTGCCTCGGGCGGCGAGCTGTCGCGCATCAGCCTGGCGATCCAAGTCGTTGCCGCGCAGCATAGCAGCGTCCCCAGCATGGTCTTCGACGAAGTCGATGTCGGCGTTTCCGGCGCCATCGCGGAAATCGTCGGCCAGCTACTGCGGCGCCTCGGGTCACAGGGGCAAATCTTGACCGTGACGCACCTGCCGCAAGTCGCAGCCCAGGCACACCATCATCTGCATATCGAAAAGCGTGCCGAACACGACACGACCCTGACACACATGGCACTGCTCGACGACGCCGGGCGCGTACGCGAACTGGCCCGCATGCTTGGTGGCGTCAAACTATCCGATCGTACACTGGCGCACGCTCGCGAAATGCTCGATGCCAGCCAATACGCCCAGCATTGAGCTAACCTGGCTCCAGCTTTATAGCCGTCCTTGACGACGAGGGGTACGAAACGACGAAACCGGCCATGAAGGCCGGTTTCGTCATCGGTGTACGCTAATTGCTCAGGCTACTTCTTGCCAGGCCCAGAGCCTTCTTGACGCGTCACGCTAGAACCCTTGGGGCGTACATACAACACCAGAGCGTGATCGACGAGCTCGAAGCCGTGCTCCTCGGCAATCTCGCGTTGACGACGCTCGATAGTGTCATCAAAGAATTCGATAATCTCGCCGCTTTCCAAGCACACCATATGATCATGGTGCTCTTCCTGCGACAATTCGAACACGGCATGCCCGCCATCGAAATTGTGACGAATCACCAGCCCCGCCGTCTCGAACTGGGTCAAGACACGATACACGGTTGCTAGACCGACATCGTCACCGGCGTCGAGCAGAGCTTTGTAGACATCTTCGGCGCTCAGATGGTGTTGGTCCTGCGTACTTTCGAGAATTTGCAGGATCTTGACACGCGGCAAGGTGACTTTTAGCCCCGCCTTGCGCAGTTCATGGTTCTGATCGGCCATGGTTGCGGTTGCTCTTCGCAGTATCGTGGTAGGTCAGGTATGATCAATCCAGGCAACGATAGTGAATGATAGGCGCAAATGCAAAACTTGATTAAAACAGTCACCTTTTCCGTCGCCCTGGCACTCGTCAGCGGGTGCAGCTACGTCGGCGTTTACAAACGCGACCTGGCGCAGGGCAATCTCATCACCAAGGACATGGTCTCGCAACTCGAGACTGGCATGACCAAGGAGCAGGTACGCTATGTAATGGGCAGCCCCTTGCTGCAAGGCCCGTTCGATGAAAATCGCTGGGACTACGTCTTTTATCTCGACGAGGCCTATGCCGATGTGGAAGAAAAGCGCGTGACGCTGACCTTCCAGAACGACAAGCTGACCGACATCGAGCGTGAGGGCAACATTGAGGACAATGTCGAACTCTCGACGCAAAGCGGCCCCGGCCCGGCGGTGGAAGGTACTGGATCAGGCGACGGCTCCCCTGCAGCGGGACCCAGCTACGCACCGGAAGAGTAGACACGTCGCGCCTTGCTCAGTCGTTCCCCCGAGCTCGCGCCAAACGCGCTTGCTTGGGGTCGACCGCCAATGGGCGATAGATCTCGACACGATCCCCTTCTACTAGCGTATGTCGGTCCGGCTCGCGCAATACCTGCCCATAAACTCCCAGTGGCGCATGACTGAAGAAGTCAGTCCCGTGCTCCGGAAACAGGCTCGGCAAGTCGGCCATCGCGACCACGTCGCGCGCCGACGTACCCGATGGCACCGTGAGCGCGACGACACGCTGACGATGAGGCTCCGCGAAGGCGACCTCAACGTTGATGTGCGTTTGCTCGATGTCACTGTGGGCCATAAAGCGCATCCGCACGACGCGTGAACGCGTCAACCAACTGGCCAGCCACTTGCTGAAACAGCTTGCCAAACGCCATTCCCAAAAGGCGATTGGAAAACTCGAACTCCATTTCCAGGCTCACCCGACAGGCCGACTCGCCCATCGGCGTGAAAAGCCAACGACCATTGAGACGTTTGAAAGGCCCCTCGGCCAAGGACAGCTCAATGCGCTCATAGGGATAGAGGTCGTTACGCGTGGCCAGCGTCTGTTCCACGCTCCCTTTACCCAACGTCATCTCACCTATCAGATAGCGCCCCTCTTCGTGCTCGATGACCCGTGCATGACGGCACCCCGGCAAGAACTCAGGGTAACTCTCGAAATCGTTGACCAGATCGAACATCGCCTTGCATGAATGTCTTACCAAGGCAGACCGGTTGACCGTAGGCATTCATCACTCCGCTGACTTTGTTGCGCCGTGCGCGTATGATGGAAGGTTAACATCAAGGCCTTGAATGATATCACGCCTTCCCCCATGTCTTGGGGCTAGCGGATTAGGCGCATAGTGCATAGTAATGTAGAGGTTCCATGGCCAAGAAAAAGGGCAATATCGGCTCGAGCACCATCGCGCAAAACAAAAAGGCGCGCTTCGAATATCATATCGACGAGACCTTCGAGGCTGGCCTGTCGCTGGCCGGATGGGAAATCAAGAGCCTACGTGCCGGTAAGGCGCAGCTCACCGATACCTACATCCTGATCAAGAATGGCGAGGCATGGCTGTTGGGCAGTCATATCACCCCGCTCAACACCGTGAGCACGCATGTCGTGGCGGATCCGTCGCGTACGCGCAAGCTGCTGCTGCATCGCAAGGAGATCGCCAGGATCTTCTCGCGCACCCAGGACAAGGGGCATACGTGCGTGCCGCTAAAATTGTACTGGAAGAAGAACCTCGTCAAATGCGAGCTCGCGCTAGTGCGCGGCAAGAAGATGCATGACAAGCGCGCCACCGAAAAGGCTCGTGACTGGAATCGCGAGAAGGCCCGTATCATGCGCGCCCACTGAACGCGGCGAGGGCGCATCGAGAAAGACGCGTCGGTAAAGAGACGTCTGGCCACGAAAAGCCGTGGCGACGGGGTTGAACTAGCCCCGGGGCATCCCAACCTGTTATACTGTAGAAACGCTTACGGGGGCGACATGGCTTCGACGCCGGTGACAATCCCTGAGGTGCATGCCGAGAGCGTAACGTATCTCGTAAATCAAACGTTACGACTAAATAGTCGCAAACGACGACAACTACGCTCAGGGCGCGCTGGCAGCGTAACAACTGCTAGCTTCTAGTCCGGCCCGGAGGTGATGTGCCCATTCATCACCGATGGGATACGAGCTCAGACTGATGGGATCGCGGCTGGCTTTGTCCTCGCGTCAGCCGCTAAAACTTAGAGGAATCGCGTCTCTGGATCCTGCTCGTCGGAGCCAGAGGTGCTAAATTAAAAGACGGACCTAAGCATGTAGAGCCGATGGGTGAGTGCCGGCGGACGGGGGTTCAATTCCCCCCGCCTCCACCAAACACCGAAAAAGCCAACCCCCGAGGGGTTGGCTTTTTTCGTTGCCAGGGCCGCTTGACCCTGGGCGTAGCCGAGGGGCTTACGCGTCTGGTAGCCACTCCTGGACCATGTCCTGATGGTCCTCCACCCACTGCTTGGCGTTTTCGTAGGGGTCGGAGTCTTCTTCCTGGTTCATCAGCATGACTTCGCCCATGTCTTCGGCGGTCCACTCGAAGGCATCCAGGATGGCATAGGCCTCGGGCATGTCTTCCTTGAGACCTTGGCGAGCGATGGTATGGATCTGCTCGGCGCCGCCATAGACGTTCTTGGGATCGTCCAGGTATTTGAGGTCCCAGCGCGCGAACATCCAGTGCGGTGTCCAGCCGGTCACGGCGATATCTTCATCGTTAGCGATGGCACTCTTCAGTGCTGCCGTCATGGTGGCGCCGCTTCCGCTCTGCAGACTCAGATCAAGGTCGTATTCCTCGATGACCTTGTCGGTGAGACGCATAATCCCGGCGCCCGGGTCGATACCGGTGAGCTTGTTGTCGAAGTCGTCGGCATGCTCATTAAGATCTGCAATCGAATCGACCTCACTATAGGCCGGAACCACGAGACCCAGTTTGGTACCGTCCAGGTTGACGCCCGTATCGACCAGTTGGTCCTGAAGTTGAGCGTAGTAATCCTCATGCGTGGTCGGAAGCCACCCGGCCAGTAAAGCATCGGTGTCTCCGGTCGCCACGGACTGCCACATGGCAGCGGCGGACAGCGAGGACATCTCGACCTCGTAACCGGCTTGCTCGAGGACGGCGCGCATCACATTGGTGGAGGCAACCGTAGAAGACCACTCGACATACGCGAGATTAATGGTGCCTTTGTCTTGGGCCTGCGCAGTCGTGGCCGCCAAGCCAGCACCGGCAATCAAGGCCAGACCGGCGAGACGCATCGATGGCTGAGTCATGGGAAATGCCTTTATTGGAAGTGTACCGTTAAGCATGCCGAGAAGAGATATCCGATGCAACTCGAGGCACCGCCATGCATGAGGCAACATCAACAGGCCATGGATGCTAAATTGTTAGGCAGCACAGATCCGTACAAGTATGGTACAAAAAAGCACGAAGCCGTTATCATCATGCTAGTGGTAGGTTAGATTCCTTTCGGGACGCCTAACCGTCGAAACGTTGCGTCCATCGCTCGACGCTCGGCAATGAGCCACCTAGTGTTAGTATTGCCAGGCAAATTCATCATAAACGATGTGGCAGCATGCCACTCAGTTCATTCCGTACAAGGAGGTTACCGCGTGCCGACTCTACGCCTCGATACGTGGCTCAGCCGCTGGTTGTTGCTGTGTCTACTTTTCGTGATGGCGCCGGCCCTGGCTCAACAGGACGCGACGCCCACGGACGGCGACACCCCTGCCTATTCGAGCCTGGCCGATATGCTCGAAAACGAGCAGACACGCCAGACGATCATCGACCAACTACGCGCCCAGGCGGCTCAGGAAAGCGCCCTGGGCGTTGAAGGAGCATCCTCCCCCGCAGAGATCGCCGAGGATGCGCCCAGCGGTCAGACGGCCGAAGAGGTTTCCTTTCCTCGCCGCCTGGCCGATGCCACCAGCCATATCGCAGGGGATCTCGGCGGTCAGTTCAAGAGTCTGGCAGTGGCCTTGGGTGGCTTGTTCAGCAGTAGCAACGCTAGCGCCAACGGGCCGGGCTTCGATACCGGCGCGTTCCTGATTGCCGCGCTCAACTTCGCACTGGTGGTCATCGGGGCCTTCGTGGCGTTGTTCGTCCTGCGACGTATCGCGTCACCGCTATTCCGCAAGCTCAGCCAATGGTCGTCGCAGCGTACCGAGAAAAGTGCCTTGCTGCGCACCCTCATCGCAGTCGTGCTAGCCGCCATCGTAGATGTCGTCGTGGTCATACTGGCCTATGTCGTTGGCAATCTAGTAGCGACCTTTGCTATCGGTGAAGCGGGCAGCATGGAAACGCGTTTCTCGCTGTTCCTTAACGCCTTCTTGATGATCGAGCTGTTCAAGGCCGCGCTGCGCATGCTGTTCTCGTCGCATTACGATGGCCTGCGCCTGATGCCCATCGCCTCGCCACAGGCGTCGTACTGCAATCGCTTCCTCGCTCGCCTGGCCGGCTTCATCGGTTATGGCATGCTGGTGGCCGCGCCCATCATCAATTACAACCTGTCGCCGGCGCTCGGCCAAGGGCTCGGCACGTTGATCATGCTGCTGGCGCTGATCTACGCCGCTACGGTGATCCTCAAACACCGCATACCGCTACGCGACGCCCTGATACAACGCGCCGATAATGCCGACATGAGCGCCACGCGCTTCGCGCTGCGCCTGCTGGGACGCACCTGGCATATGCTGGCCTTGGCCTATGCCTTGGTGGTATTCGCCGTCACCGTGCTGCATCCGCAGACGGCGCTGCCCTTCGTGCTGCTGGCCACGCTCAAGACCGTCATCATCATCGGCATCGGTATGTTGGTCTCGGGCGTACTTACCCAGCTTATCGGCCGCCGCATTCGCCTCTCCGAGGATATCCAGCGCCGCCTTCCCCTGCTGGAAACGCGTCTCAACGCCTACGTGCCGACCAGCCTCAAGGTGATTCGCGCGATCATTTTGATCGCCGTGGCGATGTTCGTGCTCAGCGCTTGGCAGGTCTTCGACCTCGCGGCCTGGTACGCCTCCGAGGCCGGTATACATGTCGTGGGCACCACGCTGAATGTGATCATCATCCTGCTGGTGGCCATCGCCGCCTGGATCGGCCTCGCCAGCCTAATCGAGCATCGCTTGCATGCAGATGCCGGTGCCGGTGAACCTTCGGCCCGCGCCAAGACACTGCTATCCCTGTTCCGCAATGCCCTGGCGATCGCCTTGATCACCATGACGGTAATGATCATATTGGCTGAAATCGGCATCAACATCGGCCCGCTGATCGCCGGTGCCGGGGTTCTCGGCCTCGCCATCGGTTTCGGCTCGCAGAAACTGGTGCAAGACGTCATCACCGGGGTCTTCATCCAACTGGAAAACGCCATGAACACTGGCGATGTCGTCACCGTCGGCGGCACCACCGGTACGGCGGAACGTGTCGGCATCCGCTCGGTGGGGATTCGCGATCTCTCGGGCACCTACCACATCGTGCCGTTCTCCTCGGTGGATACCGTGTCCAACTACATGCGTGAATTCGGCAACCACGTCGGCGAATACGGTATCGCCTACCGCGAGAACATCGACGATGCCATCGAGCAATTGCAGGCCGCCTTCGACGCCCTCAAGGAGAGCGAGCACGGCTACAAGCTACTTGAGCCGCTCAGCGTAGCGGGCGTGACCGCGCTGGCCGACAGTTCGGTCAACATCCGCGTGATCATCAAGACCACGCCAGGCGATCAGTGGGGCGTGGGCCGTGCCTACAACCGCTTGGTCAAGATGTACTTCGACGCTGCTGGCATCGAGATTCCGTTCCCGCACACCACGCTTTACTTCGGGCAGGAAAAGGATGGCAACGCACCGCCCGCCAATCTGCGCATCCTGTCCCAGAAGGGCGAAGTGGTGGACGAGAAGCCGGACTCGCGGAACGCACCGCTCACACCCGATGCGCCGGCCGACAGCAATACCAATCCGGAGCATACCAAGCCGGACCGCGACAACGACGAAGGCTCCAGCTGAGCCTGGCACGCCACCGAAAGCACAGTGGCGCTTTGCTAAAAAGGGCCGCCCCGGATGGGGCGGCCCTTTTGCGTCAGACGGCGAGCAAGCAGACAGCACTACCTCACTGCATCGTCACCAACATGATCGCGCAGAGTACCGCCGTCACCCACATGGCGGGCTTGATCTCGGCCAGACGCCCCGTACAAAGCTTGATCGCCACGAAACTCAAGAACGCGAAGGCGATGCCCAGCGTGATCGAGTAGGTCAGCGGCATGACGATGATCGCCAAAAACGCCGGAAAGGCCTGATCCATCTTCTGCCACTCGATACGTCCCACCGGTGCCAGCATGAAGACGCCGACCATGACCAATGCCGGCGCGGTAGCGATCGCCGGCACCAGCGACAGCAACGGCGACAGGAACAGGAACGGGAGAAACAGCAACCCACAGACGACCCCGACGATTCCCGTGCGCCCGCCCTGGGCAACGCCTACTCCAGACTCGATGAATGTCTGTGCGGCACTGGTCCCCAGCGGCGCGGCAATCATCGAGGCAAAGGCATCCACGGTCATCGAGCGCTTGAGATTACGCGGCTGTCCGTTGTCGTCCTTGAGGTCGGCGGCTTCCGAGAGCGCCAGGAAGCATGACAGCGCATCGAAAAAGTTGGTGAACAGCATCACGAAGATGAACGGCCAGTAAGCGACCTTGAGCGCGCCCCACAGATCCACCTGCCACATGACGCTGAAATCCGGCCATGCCGCCAGACCGCTCCATGCCACGATCACATCCGTGCCCCACAGACGTCCCATGGGTATCGCCACCAGCGTGGTGATGACGATGCCCAATACCAGCGCGCCGTTGACGCGCAATGTGACCAGAACCGCGGTCAGTAGCATCCCGGCAATGAAAGTGATCAACGCTGGGTCCAGACCCCCTAGCGATATCAGCGTAGCCGGGTCATCAACCACGAAGCCGGCGTTCTTGAAGCCGATGAAGGTAATGAACAACCCAATGCCACAGGTGATGCCATAGCGTAGCGAATCGGGAATCGCCTCGACGATCGCCTTGCGCACGTTGAAAAATGCCAGCAGCGCAAACAGTACGCCCGACCAGAACACGCAACCCAGCGCCACTTGCCAAGGCAAACCCGCCCCCTGTACCAAGGTATAGGCGAACAGCGCATTCATACCCATGCCGGGCGCGACGAGAATCGGGTTACGCGCGTACAACCCCATCGCCAGGCTGCTGAGGAAGCTGATCAAGACAGTTGCCGAGAGCCCCGCCGAGAAGGGAATGCCTGCATCGCTCAGTATCGAGGGATTGACCACGATGATGTACATCGCCGCCAGGAAGGTCGCCAAGCCAGCCAACAGCTCGGTGCGCAGGGTCGAGCCATAGCGGCGGATGCCGAAGTAACGCTCCAGGGCGCCGTCCTGTTGCGTGGTCGATGACGTGGCAGCACGTCGGTGGGGAGTCTGCGCCATGATGTCGTTCCTATATGTGTCATTGTTGTCATGAAGGACGCCCTAACGTTACCCATATCTTGACCGATTGGACAAGGGCGTAAAAACACCAACGGCCCACAGGCCACCCCGATAAGGCGCCTGCAGGCCGCGATTCGCCCTTCATGACGGACGATAAAAAAGGGCGCCCGCAGGCGCCCAGGAGAGCAAAAAACGTTGGCTAGCGCGTGCGTTCGCTAGGCTGCGGTAACGCCGGCAACGAGCGATCGAGCAGCTCCACGCTCTGGCGATAGAAGAGCTGGCTCTTCTGATGCTCGCCCAAGTTGGCGTAAAGCCGCGCCAGCTCGGCGCATACCACCCCGCTGGGGCGCTGACGCTGACTGGCTTCGAAGTATTCCTGCGCCTTGCCCCAATAAGCATTGCGCAACGATAAACGCCCCAGGCTCAGCAGTAAATCGGGATCGTTGGGGCGCTCCTGCAGCCATTTCTCGGCATATGCCAGTTGGCGCCCAGCATCCACGTTGAGCAAGCCATAACGCAGCACCAGGCGCGTGTCCCAGTGCTCCTTGAGGGAATGACGCAGCAAGCGCTCAGCCATCGCTTCCTCGCCATCCTTGACCAGCGCTTCGGTATACAAGACCACCAGCTCGACATCGCTACGCAGATAGTCAGGCATGTCGGCCCACAGGTTGCGCACGCGGTTGGCGTCGGCATTGGGCTGGCGCTGGACCGCCTGCAAGATCAACTCGCGATAGGCACGCTGCTCCAGCTCACGGCGCTCTTCCTCGGTGATCAGCTGCTGCTTGTCGAGCTTGGGCAGCAAATGACGCAGCCCTTCCCAGTCGTTGACGCTGAGATAGGCCTGACGCAGCAGCTTGAGCACCTGCGGATGATTGGGCAGTTGCTTTTCGAGGCGCGTCAGCGTCGCCAACGCCTCTTCGAATTGCTGGCGATCGAGCATCAGCTGCGCTTGCACCATGCCCACCGCGTTATCGGCCCCCTCGGTACTGTGATGGGCCCGCTTGAGTAGCGTATCGGCATGCTCGAAACGCCCTTGATAATGCGCCGCCAGCGCCGCGGAAAGGTAATTGACCAGCGGCGTGCTGGAATCGTCAGCTGCCTTGACCAGATCCTTCTCGGCACGCTTCCAGCGGCCTTCGGCGAGCGCCACCAAGCCTCGCACGGTACGCTTCATGGCATTGCGATTGCGCGTACGACTATTCCAGACCTTGAGCCGGCTTACCGGACGGCGCAGACGGTGGAGGACGCGCAGCAGGAAATGCAGGGCCAGAAATACCGCCAGCAATATCACCAGGCCCAGCCAGAACGAGGTCTGGATCGAGGTATCGCCCACGCGCACCAGCCAGTAACCGGGCATCGACTGCATCAACTGGCCGAATAGCGCACCGACGGCCAGCCCCACGACGATGAGAAGAATCAGTTTTCTCATTCACTGTCTCCTTCATCGTTCTGACGTTGCTCGCCACCACCGTCATCGTTGCCATTCTGGAAACGCTTCTCGATGAAGGCCTTGAGCGTCTGCTGCGACTCGCTGATATCCGGCAGCTCGGGCCGAATGGTCTTGTCACGCAGCGACTCGAGACGCTCGAGGGAATTTTTCACCGCATCGCGCTCGGTGTCGTAGTAGCGATCGATCAGCGTAATCGCCTTGTCGAGGCTGGCTTGGTAAAGCTTGGGCTCGGTCTTGAGCAAAGCCAATTGAGCCTGCTCGAGCAAGAGACGCACGTTCTGGCGCAGGTAGGACTCCTGCTCGGGCGTCACCAAGGCCTCCAGCGCTTCATCGTGACGGCGTATGACGACGAGATCCTTGAGCTCGCCGCCCAGGCGAGAGAGCTGTTGTTGCCAGCCACCCTCGAGCGAGGAATCGTCGTCGTTGTGAGCAGCCATTTCTTCCACATCCTGCTTGAGTGGCAGCCCCGCCAGTTGTTCCTGCTGCGCCATCAACGCCAGATACAGCCCGGTGCGATCCACCGTGGGCACCGAATCAAGCGCCGCCAGCTCGGACTGAATCGCCCGGCGCACCGGAATCAAGGCCGGGTTGTCGGCATCGGTCAAACGCTCATCAGCGGCCTTGAGCAATGCCTTGGCGCCCTTGACGTCTCGCTCGAGCTGCAAGCGCTGGTTGGCCAGGCGCAGCAGATACTCGGCCTCGGCGTGCAACCACTCGCGCGGGTCGGCCTCCTGCTCGTCGGCCAGCTCGGCGAGTACCTTGTCGAGATTTTTGTCGATGTCTTGACGATAGTCCTGAAAATCGCCTTTAAGCGATTCGAACGCTTGCTGCCGCTGGTCGAGACGCTCGCGCAACGTGGCGAGGGTCTGCGCGTTCTCATCGCTGGCGCTGGCCAGTTCGGCCTGTTGCGTCTGCAGGCGTTTCCAGCCGTATCCCAGCCCCAGCGCCACGACGATGGCTACGATCACGGCGATGATCAGCGCCACGATGGCCAAGCCACGCCCGTTGCCACCGCCGCCACCGTGCGACGCTTGAGTGGAGGAAGGCGAGGTGCCGTTGCCGGCGCCGCCGGCTTTACTCGACGTCGTCTTGTCATGCGCGGCCGTCTTGTCGTGCGCGGTAGTGCCCGCCGATGTCCCACCGGCCGACGATGCGCGCGTGCCGCCGGTCCGGGTCTTGCCCGTGTCCTTGGCCGGGGTGTCCGTCGCTTTTTGCTGGGACTTGGTGCTTTGCTGGGACTTGGTGCTTTGCTGGGACTTGGTGCTCTGTTGGGACTTAGCGTCACGCTTGGCGGTGGACGTCGATGCGCCGGCCCCGGACGTCGTTGCGCTCGCCTTGCGCGACGCAGCGTCCGCCTTTTCATCCGTCTTCGGCGTCGCATCGGAAGAGGTCTGTGACGCCGCGGCGCCGGTCGTCGATGCCTTGGACGACGCGGCGTCCGCCGCCTTGTCCGAGGCACCGCGCGTCTCGTCGGCTACCTCGCCGCTGGCGTCGGTGTCGGCCTTGTGAGTCTCGGAGGAGGCCGGCGACTGAGGCGTCTCGTCGGCGGACGTCGACGCATCGGTGGGCGTGTTCTTGTCATCCTGATCCTGTCGTTTGCTCATGTGTCGCTAGCCCTTTTCAAACTCATCGTGATCAACGTCGGCGCGTCACGTGTCGCCTACTTCCTGTACGGCGGTCACCAAGGCTTCGGGGGTCGCACCCTGCGCCACGTGTAGCGAAGCGAAGCCCATCGTGTCTGCCAGTGTAGCCAAACGCTGACTGGAAACGATTAGCGGTTTGTTCAACGCCGCCTGTCCGCACCAGATAACCAGATGCTCGAGCAATTCGCCACTGGTCACGGTCATGGCCGTGAAATCGCCCGTGGCGAGCCAGCCGGCAGCGGTCGTGTCCGGCGCCGTATAAACGCGCCGATAGAGTGCCAGCTTGGTGGCCCGGGCGCCACGTGCCTCGAGCGTCTGAGCAAGCGCCTGGCGCCCGCCCACTCCGCCGACGACCAGCGCACGCTGACCGTCGAGCCGGGCCAGCGAGCGCATCGCCAACAGCGCCTCGCTGGTCATGCCCAGGCCGGGGTCGGGCACACTCGCCTTGACGCCCAGGCCGCGGTAAAGCGTCGCCGCCGTTGCCACACCCAGCGCATAGAAACGCGGCCCCTGCGGCAATTGCGGCCAATAGCGATCGAGCCACTCGACCAGGCACTCGGCAGCGAAAGGGCTGGTCACGACCACCACGTCGTACTGATCGACATCCAGCAGGGGCGTGCGCTTGACCTCGTCGATGTCGAGCGGCTGCAAGTGAATCAACGCCGGGCGGGCGGGCGCGAACCCCGCCTCCGACAAGGCCTTGACTAGGCGTTCGCCGCCCTCGCCGGGGCGCGTCACCAGGATGCGTGACGCGGCGCTCATTCACCTTGGCCGTAGATATCCGCGAGAATCTCGCCGGCCCCCTGCTCGAGCAGCGACTCGGCGATACGCACACCCAAGGCCTCGGGTTCGGAAGCCGAACCACGCCCCTCGGCACGCAACACATGCGAGCCATCCGGATCACCGACCAGCGCCCGTAGCCATAGCGTGCGGTCGCCATCCTCGAGCACAGCGTAGCCGCCGATGGGCACCTGGCAACCGCCGTCCAGGCGCGTGTTCATGGCACGTTCGGCGCGCACACGGGTGGCCGTCTGCGAATGATCGAGCGGCGCCAGGATCTCGAGCAGCGTTTCATCGTCATAGCGACATTCGATGCCCAGGGCGCCCTGGCCGCAAGCCGGCAGGCTGACTTCCGGCGGCAGCTCTTGGGTGATGCGATGGCCAAGCTCGAGACGTTCGAGCCCCGAGGTCGCCAGAATGATCGCCTCGAACTCGCCGCCGTCCAGCTTGCCCAGGCGAGTCTGCACGTTGCCACGCAGATTGAGCACCTCTAGATCGGGGCGCGCCTCCTTGACCTGCAGGCCCCGGCGCAGGCTCGAAGTACCCACACGCACGCCCTCGGGCAAGGCGTCCAAGGTCGCGTAATCGTTGGAGACGAAGGCATCCGTGGGTGCGCCGCTCTCCAGAATCACCGATAGCCCCAGCCCTTCGGGGAAGTGCATCGGCACATCCTTCATCGAGTGCACGGCGATATCGGCACGCCCGTCCAGCAGCGCCTCCTCCAATTCTTTGACGAACAGCCCCTTGCCGCCGACCTTGGACAGCGGCGAATCGAGAATCTTGTCGCCACGCGTCGTCAGGGCGACCAGCTCCACCTCGAGTCCAGGATGTAGCGCCATCAGACGAGCCTTGACGTGCTCGGCTTGCCATAACGCAAGGCGGCTCTGTCGGGTGGCGATGCGCAGTGTCTGCATGGCGGGCATTGAACTCTCCTAAATGGGCGCACACCGATTCGGCGGCGGGATAACTATCATCATAAAGCAGTCCCCGGTCGAGGAAAAATCCCGCCCCCAGCGTTCCCGTGCCCTGTCCCACCTCGCCAGCGGCGCCGACTCTGGTACACTCAGGGCATCACCATCTCGACCAAGCAGGACGCCACGCCCGATGAGCAATACGACCAACCAATCCTGGGGCGGACGCTTCAGCGAACCCACCGACGCCTTCGTCGCGCGCTTCACGGCGTCGGTGGACTTCGACCGGCGCCTCTATCATCACGACATTCGCGGCTCCATCGCGCATGCCACCATGCTCGAACGCGTCGGCGTACTCACCTCTGATGAGCGCGAGACCATCGTGCAAGGCCTCGGTGAAGTCGAGCGGGAAATCGAGGCCGGGCAGTTTCCCTGGTCGGTGGAACTCGAAGACGTCCACATGAACATCGAGGCCCGGCTGACCGAAAAAATCGGCATCACCGGCAAGAAGCTGCATACCGGGCGCTCGCGCAACGACCAGATCGCCACCGATATCCGGCTTTATCTGCGCGACGAGATCGATGTCGTCGCGGCCGAGATCGCCCGCCTGCGTGAAGGGCTAATCGAGCTGGCCACGCGCGAGGCCGATACCATCATGCCCGGCTTCACGCACCTGCAGACCGCCCAGCCGGTAACCTTCGGCCACCACCTGCTGGCCTGGCAGGAAATGCTCGCCCGCGACCACGAACGCCTGCTGGACTGCCGCAAGCGCGTCAACGTGATGCCGCTGGGTGCCGCCGCGCTGGCCGGCACCACCTATCCCATCGACCGCCACGTCACCGCCGAGCTGCTGGGCTTCGAACGCCCCGCCGAGAACAGCCTCGACGCGGTCAGCGATCGCGACTTCGCCATCGAATTCGGCGCCTTCGCCAGCGTACTGTTGATGCACCTGTCACGCATGAGCGAGGAGCTGGTGCTGTGGACCAGCGCCCAATTCGACTTCATCGACCTGCCCGACCGTTTCTGCACCGGCTCGTCGATCATGCCACAGAAGAAGAACCCAGACGTGCCAGAGCTGGTGCGCGGCAAGACCGGGCGCGTCTACGGCCACCTGATGGGGCTTTTGACGCTGATGAAGTCGCAGCCGCTGGCTTACAACAAGGATAATCAGGAAGACAAGGAACCGCTTTTCGATACCCTCGACACCGTGCAGGGCTGCCTCAAGGCGTTCGCCGACATGGTGCCGGCCATCGAGGCCAAGACGGACAACATGTTCGAGGCCGCGCGCAAGGGCTTCTCCACCGCCACCGATCTAGCGGACTACCTCGTGCGCGCCGGTGTGGCCTTTCGCGATGCCCACGAAATCGTCGGCCAAGCCGTGGCGTTGGGCCTGCGCGAGCAGAAAGACCTTTCAGAGATGTCCCTCGACGAGTTGCGCCAGTTCTCCGATGCCATCCAGGCCGACGTCTTCGAAGTACTGACGCTGGAAGGTTCGGTGGCAGCGCGCAATCACATCGGCGGCACCGCGCCGGATCAGGTCCGCGCCGCTGCCCAACGCGCCCGCGATGCGCTCGCTACGCTGCAACAGGAGGCATGATGCGCTTACTTCCCATGCTGGCCATTCTCGGCATAGCTGCGTTCACGCTCGCCGGTTGCGGCCAAAAGGGGCCGCTTTACATGCCCGATGACGAACAGGCCAGCGAGCAGTACGATCCGGCGAACGCCTATGAAGACGACGCCGACCAAGGCGAAGAAGGCGCCGCAGACGACGCTTCTTCTCAATCCGACAGCGACGCAGACTGACGATGGATCATTTCAACTACCGCGACGGTCAACTCTACGCTGAAGACGTCCCAGTGGCCGACATCGCCGAGCGTTTCGGCACGCCCTGTTACGTGTATTCACGGGCGACCTTCACGCGCCACTTCAAGGCCTATAGTGACGCGTTGGGCGAGCATCCGCACCTGATCTGCTACGCGGTGAAGGCCAATGCCAACCTTGCCGTGCTCGACCTGTTGGCGCGCCTCGGCGCGGGGTTCGATATCGTCTCCCAAGGCGAGCTCGAGCGTGTGCTGGCCGCTGGCGGCGACCCCGCCAAGGTGGTATTTTCCGGCGTCGCCAAGCAGGCCAGCGAAATGGCACGCGCACTGGAAGTGGGCATCAAGTGCTTCAACGTGGAATCGCTGCCGGAACTCGAGCGCCTGAGCCAGGTAGCAGGCGAATGCAGCCAGGTGGCGCGGGTCTCGCTGCGCGTCAATCCCGACGTCGATGCCCGGACGCATCCCTACATTTCCACCGGCCTCAAGGCCAACAAGTTCGGCATCGCCGTCGATGACGCCTTCGAGGTCTATCAGCGGGCCGCCGAACTGCCGAACCTTGAGGTCGTCGGTCTGGATTGCCACATCGGTTCGCAGCTCACCGAGCTTTCGCCCTTCCTCGACGCACTGGATCGCCTACTGGTGCTACTCGACCGCCTGCACGAGGCAGGTATTACCATCGAGCATCTCGACCTCGGCGGCGGCCTCGGCGTGCCCTATCAAGACGAGCAACCGCCCGCGCCCTATGATTACGCTCGCGCTCTGCTCGAGCGTCTCGGTGGCCGCAACCTGACACTGCTCTTCGAACCGGGCCGCTCGATTGCCGCCAACGCCGGTGTGCTCGTGACGCGCGTCGAGTACCTGAAGCCCGGCGAGACTCAGCATTTCGCCATCGTCGACGCCGGCATGAACGACCTGATTCGCCCCGCGCTGTATCAAGCATGGCAGCGCATCGTCCCGGTCGATACCCGCAAGTCCCGCGAAACGGCACTCTACGACGTGGTCGGCCCAGTCTGTGAAACCGGTGATTTTCTGGGTAAGGCGCGTGAACTGGCCATCGCGCCGGGCGACCTGCTCGCAGTCCGTTCGGCGGGTGCCTACGGCTTCGTGATGGCCTCCAACTACAATAGCCGGCCGCGTCCCGCCGAGATCATGGTCGACGGCGATAGCGCGCAGGTCGTGCGCGAACGCGAGACGCTCGCCGACTTGTGGGCCGGCGAGCACCGCCTGGCGGAGACTTCCTGATGCTGCTGCATTTCACCAAGATGCACGGGCTCGGCAACGACTTCATGGTGGTCGACCTAGTCACCCAGCGGGCGCGGCTCGACACCGAACGCATACGGCAGTTGGCCGACCGTCATCTCGGCATCGGTTTCGATCAGTTGCTGCTGGTCGAACCGCCGCGCGACCCCGAAATGGATTTCCGCTACCGCATCTTCAACGCCGATGGCCACGAGGTGGAAAATTGCGGTAACGGCGCCCGCTGCTTCGCGCGTTTCGTGCGCGAAGCGCGCCTGACCCACAAGCGCGAGATTCGTGTCGAAACCCAGGCCGGGCCTCTGACCCTTCGCGTCGAGGAAGACGAGCGAGTTCGCGTGAACATGGGCGTGCCGCGTTTCGCGCCCGAAGCCGTGCCCTTCGACGCCCCGACCGATGCGCCCACGCATACCCTGGAAGTCGACGACGCACGCTGGGAGATCGGCGTGGTCTCGATGGGCAACCCCCATGCCGTGCTCGTGGTCGACGATGTCGCTACCGCGCCGGTGGCACGCCTGGGTCCGCTCATCGAACGCCACGTGCGCTTCCCCCGGCGCGTCAATGTGGGCTTCTTGCAGGTCGTCTCGCGTCACGAGGCGCGCCTACGGGTTTTCGAACGCGGCAGCGGCGAAACGCTGGCCTGCGGCACCGGCGCCTGCGCGGCGGTGGCCAACGGCATCCGGCGCGGGTTGTTCGAAAGCCCTGTCGATGTTCATCTACCCGGTGGCACGCTAACCTTGGAATGGCCCGCCGAGGATGCCCCCATGGTGATGATCGGCCCCGCCACCAGCGTCTTCGAGGGGCGCATCGCGCTACCTTAGCAGCATTGCCGAGTGCCCGGAGAACCTTCAAACAACGACACGGCACGCAAGACGGAAACACAGGAGAACATACGCATGTCCCAAGCCCAGGCGCCCGAGCCGCGCACTACGCTCGACCCAGAGCGTGTCGCGCATTGGCTGGCCCGTCATCCCGACTTCTTCGTCGGCCGAGAGGGACTGCTCCAACAGCTAAAGGTGCCGCACCCCCAGACTCAGGGCGCGATTTCGCTGCTCGAACGCCTCGTGCACGACCTGCGCGAGCGCGCCGAGACCGCCGAATGGCGCCTCGAGCATCTGTTGGAGACGGCGCGCCACAACGAGGCGCAGTACCAACGCACACGCGCGCTGATCCTGGCGTTGCTCGAGGCGGAAAACGTCGACGCGCTGGGCGAGGCCCTCTCGACCCAACTCAGCGAGCAATTTCGCACCCAGGCGGTCGCGTTGTGGCTGGACTCGCCCCACGACGACAGCGCCGTACAGCCACCCCAATTGCGTCTCGATGACGCCGCGCGCGCGACACTGGAAGAGCTTCTCGACGGCCACAACAGCCGCTGCACCCAGCTCTCGCGAGAAGCGTGGTGTAAGCTCCTCCCGCATTCCGAGCCACCCGAGAACAGCGGTTCATGCGCCGTGACGCGCCTCACCATGGGCGAGCCGCTCGGCTACCTGCTGCTTGCCAGCCAGGAGAGCGAGCACTTTCGTGCCACGCTCGACACCCTGTTCACCGATTACCTCGGCGAAATCGTCGGGCGCTTGCTGATCCGGCTGGATACCGAACATGCACGCCGCGATTGAAGATTTTCTGCGCGGGCTGGCAGGGCATGCCAGCCCCGCGACGCTGGATGCCTATCGGCGCGACTTGGCCGCGCTGGCGCATTTCCTCGAGGCGCATGACATCGACGACTGGTCCACGCTGGATGTCGCCCTGGTGCGTCGCTTCTTGGGCGCCGAGCGCACCCGTGGCCTGGCCCCACGCAGTCTCGCCCGGCGCCGCGCCGCGCTATCGCGCTTCGCCGATCATCTGGTGCGCAATGGCGTGCTCGCTCACAATCCCGTGGCCTTGACTCAGACCCCGCGTCAGCCTCGGCACCTGCCGCGCCCGGTGGATGTCGATCAGTTATCGCGCTTTCTGGACACCCCGCACGACGACACCCCGCTCGCCGTGCGCGATCAGGCCATGCTGGAACTGTTCTATTCCTGCGGGCTGCGTCTAGCGGAGTTGACGGCACTGGACGTCACGGACCTGGAGGCTCGGCGTGTGCGGGTCATAGGCAAGGGTAGCAAGCCGCGCCAGATGCCCCTCGGCAGCCGTGCCGAAGCGGCGCTGGCGGCATGGTTCAAGGTCCGTGGCCAACTCGCCGACGCGGAAGAACACGCGCTGTTCGTCGGTCAACGCGGCGTAAGGCTCGGACATCGCGCGGTGCAAAAGCGCCTCGTGCATCTTGCCCGCGAGCGCGGCCTGCCCGAACACCTGCACCCGCATCGCTTGCGTCACTCCTTCGCTAGCCATCTGCTCGAATCGAGCCAGGACCTGCGCGCCGTGCAGGAGTTGCTGGGGCATGCCAATCTGTCCACCACGCAGATCTATACACGCCTCGACTGGCAGCATCTCGCCGATGCCTACGATCAGGCACACCCGCGTGCCCGGCGTCACGAGACGTCCGATGATCGCTGACAAACCCGGCTCTGGAGACAACCCACATGGCGATAACCGCGCTGACCTTCGACCTTGACGACACGCTGTGGAACAACCGCCCGGTCCTCGAGCGTGCCGAAGCCGGTCATTATCAATGGCTCAGCGACGCACTCGCCGCCGCCTCGCCAGACACCGACAGCGCGTTCATGACGCACTATCCTTTGAGCGCATATCAGAAGCACCGCGCCGATGTGGCGCAGCGTTTTCCGCTCAAGCGCGGCGATTTCACTTGGATTCGCGAACGTGCGTTGTTCGAGATGGTGGAAGCCTACGGGCTGCCTCGCCTTCGGGCGCGCCTGTGGGCGGCACACGCCATTGCGCATTTCCTCGACCTGCGTCATGACCTAACGCCCTACCCCGAGGTAGCGGCCATGCTCGACACGCTACGCCGGCACTATCGGATCGCCGCGATCACCAACGGCAACGCCGATCTCAAGCGCCTGGAGCTGGCCGACCATTTCAGCGTCATGATCGCCGCGGGCGAGCTGCACGCCCCCAAACCCGACCCGCGCGCCTTCCTCGCGGCGCTGGCAAGGCTCGGTGCCCAGCCGGCGCAGGGGCTGCATGTCGGCGACTCCTGGCGCGAGGATGTACTACCCGCGCAGCGCCTGGGCATGCAGGTGGCCTGGATCGACGCCAAGAACGAAGGCCCGTGCGAGCTGCCACCCGGCGTGCATCGCCTCACGCATGTGCGTGAACTGCCCACCCTACTCGCTAGGTTGGCGGGCTAGGTTTACGCGTCATCCCTCTCGCATAGCCAGGCATCCATGCGCGCGCATGCCTCGTCGACACCTTGCCGTTTGAGCGCAGAGAAGAGCTGCACACTGACCAGGTCTTCCCACTCGGCGAGTTGGCGGCGCACCGCCAGAAGCGAAGACTTGGCCGCCCCGGGCTTGAGCTTGTCGGCCTTGGTCAACAGGATGTGCACGGGCATCGCTTTCTCGTCGGCCCAGCCCAGCATCATCTGGTCGAACTCGCTCAGCGGGTGCCGCACGTCCATGACCAACATCAAGCCCCTGAGCGCCTCACGCTGGTACAGATACTCGCTCAAGTGGCGCTGCCACTCCAGCTTGACCTGATCCGGCACCTTGGCGAAGCCGTAACCGGGCAGATCCACCAACCGGTACGCCTCGTCGTTAGCGAGGGTGAAGAAGTTGATCAGCTGCGTGCGCCCCGGCGTCTTGGAGGTACGCGCCAGTGCCTTCTGCTGTGTCAGCGCATTGATCGCACTGGACTTGCCGGCATTGGAGCGCCCGGCGAACGCCACTTCCGCGCCCGTGTCAGAAGGGCACAAGGCCAAGCGCGGCGCACTGATCAAAAAACGCGCGGTCTGATAGTTGATCTTGCCATCTTGCATGTTGGTTCTCGACTGAGCTGCCGCCCATGAGCGGCGAATGATCCATGAAGGACGTTTGCGCCACAGTGTATCATTGCGTGGACGCCGCGCATGCGGGCAAAGCCGCCACCGATAGTCCTCGCACCCTTTCCATGGCGATGCTTGGAGTGGTATCACTAAAGCATGTGTTCACATTGGCCGTTCGGGAACCCTGGTTGCCGTCGCGGTTCAAACGTTCATCAGGGTGGGCAACGAACGCTCACCGTCTGTTTTTCTGCTGTTTATGCAAGGCAAGGAGAGATGCATGTTGAAGTCGTTGTTAGTACTGGTCGCCGGTCTGGGTATGTCAACGCTGGTCATGGCCGCCGGCCCGGTCGCGGGAGAAGATTACAATGTGCTCGACGAACCCGTGAAGACCGAAGTCCCGGATGGCAAGATCGAGGTCAACGAGGTGTTCTGGTACGGTTGCCCGCATTGCTACGCCCTTGAAGAGCCGCTCAATGCCTGGGTCGACGAACTGCCCGACGACGTTGCCTTTCAGCGCATTCCAGCCACCATGGGCGATACCTGGACCAAGCATGCGCGCGCCTTCTACGCCGCCAAGGCGTTGGGCATCCAGCAAGAAATGCACAGTGACTTCTTCGATGCCATCCACGAGAAAGGCCAGCGCCTCACCGAACCGGACGCCATTGCCGAATTCTTCACTCACTACGGCGTCAGCAAGGACGATGCGCTCGAGGCCCTCGAGTCCTTCGGCGTGAAGAGCCAGATCAATCGCGCCAACGCCAAGATGCGTAGCTACAAGATCATGGGAGTTCCCGCCCTGATCGTCGACGGTCATTACGTGATCACGCCCAGCAGCGCCGGCTCGCTGGAGAACATGCCCAAGATCGCCGATGCCCTGATCGACAAGGTACGCAGCGAACGCAATGAGTAACGCCACCGCCGCGGCGCCTGCTTCCCAGGCGCCCCGCTCGCTACGCCTGCTGACCTGCAACCTGCAGGTCGGTATTCATACCTCGGCCTACCATCACTACCTGACGCGCAGTTGGCAGCACCTGTTGCCGCATCCCAAGCGTCAGGGACGCCTCGATCTGATCGGCGATACACTACGCGACTACGATATCGTCGGCCTTCAGGAGGTCGATGGGGGCAGTTTCCGCTCGGGGCACGTCAATCAGGTCGAGTATCTCGCCATGCGGGCCGAGTTTCCTCACTACTACCAGCAGCTCAACCGCAACCTGGGGCGTGTCGCCCAGCACAGCAACGGCCTGCTGTCGCGCCTGACGCCGCGCCAAATAGACGAGTATCGCCTGCCCGGCACGTTACCGGGACGCGGCGCCATTCACGCGCGCTTCGGCGACGGCCCCGATGCCTTGCATCTGGTCGTGGCGCACCTGGCTCTGGGACATCGCGCGCGTACCCGGCAACTCGACTACTTGAGCGAACTCATTCAGCCGCTACGCCACGTGGTCGTGATGGGCGATCTCAACTGCACGCCGGATCAGATCAATGCCCACCAGCGCTTCTGCCATGCGCTGCCGCTGCACCCCGTGGCGATGCCGTTGTCATATCCCGCCTGGCAGCCGCGCCGCGCGCTCGATCACATCTTGATCTCCGACGCCTTGCACGCCGAACGCTTCGAGGTACTCGACCGGCTGTTTTCCGACCATCTGCCGGTGGCGGTGGACATTCAACTGCCCACCGCCTGCCTACGCAGCATGCCCGACGACAATGCCGCCTCATGAGCGACCGGCACCACGCTGGTAAGACCGCGACGCTTACGTCGCGGCCATGAGACGTATCCAGTCGATCATCGGCGCAGGATAGACCCCCAACAGCACGACCAAGGCCGCCAGCGCCAGCACCACCACACCGCCGGCGCGTTGCGCCCAATCGGTGGTAGCGTCACGGCGCTGCATGCCCGGCTCGGGCAAAAAGAGCGTCACCATCACGCGGAGATAGTAGAAAAGCCCGATGGCGCTCCCGGCCACCACGCCGCCGACCAGCCACCAACGACTGGCTTCGACCCCCACCGCGACGATGTAGAACTTGCCGATGAAGCCCGCGGTCAGGGGAATGCCGGCCAGCGACAGCATCATCACCGTCAGCACCGCCGTCAGGTAGGGCCGCCGCCAGAACAAGCCTCGATAATGGTGCAAACGGCTGGCATCGGCGCCACCGTAAGGGCTCGACAGAAGCGTCACCACACCGAACGCGCCCAGCGTCGTCAGCACATAGGTCACCAGATAGATACCTGCGGTTTCCACCGCCAGCCCCTCGTTGATCACCAGCGCCACCAGCAAATAGCCGAAATGCGCGATCGAGGAATAGCCCAGCAGGCGCTTGAGATCTTGCTGCATCAACGCCAGCAGGTTACCGGCCAGCATCGTCACGAAGGCGAGTACGGCGAGCAGGCTGTGAAACCAGGCATCCTGGGTCACCGGGGCGGATTGTAGCAGGCGCAGCAAGACGATCAGCACCGCCACCTTGCTGGCCGAGGCCAGAAAGGTGGCCGCCGGCGCGGGGCTTCCTTCATAGACGTCCGGCGTCCACAGATGGAACGGCACGATGGAGAGTTTGAAGCCCAGCCCGATGAGCATCATGCCTATGCCGGCCAGCAGCCATCCATCGCCTCCTGCCGACGCCAATGCCCCACCCAATCCGGCGAAATCGAGATGTCCGGTGCGCGCGTATAGAAGTGCCATGCCGAATAGCAAGAAGGCCGAGGCTGCCGCGGAGAGCACCATGTACTTGATCCCCGCTTCCAAGGCACCACGCTCGCGATAGGTGTAGGCCAGCATGCCGTAAAGCGGCATCGACAACAGTTCCAGGCTGAAGAACAGCGAAGCCAAGTGGCGACTGCTCACCAGCGCAATCCCACCAGCGGCAGCACACAACAACAGCAGGTAATATTCCTCGCGTGGACCGCGCGCGCCTTCGAGGTAAGCATGCCCCAGCGTGGCGCAGGCCAGCGTCGCGACGAGAATCAATACACCGCCGAAGATCGACAGGCCGTCCACCGTCATCAGCGACGTCACGTCGAGCGGCGCCTGCCACCAGGCCAAAAGCTGTGCCGCCAGCGCCAGATTGAGACCAATCACGGTCAGCGTGGCCGTCAGGTCATAACACCGACGCCACGCAATGGTCAGCATTACGACGATGGCCGTAGCGCAGACGAGAATCAGTGGTGAAAGAGCAAGCAACGACGTCATGGCGTCTCCTCAGGCATGGCAGGCGTTTCTTCCAGCGTCATGATGTGCTCAACGTTTTGCATCGCCGCCTCCGAGGTATCCAGCAACGGACCAGGGTAGAGCCCGACCCACAACACCAGGGCCAGCAGGCCGAGCATCATCACGATTTCGCGGCCATCGAGCCCACCCAGAGGCGTGTCTTCTTTGGCCGGACCGAAGTAGACGCGTTGCATGATGAAGAGCGAATAGATCGCCGCCAGTACGAAGCCGCCACTGGCGACCACGACCACCCAGGGCCAGGTATCGAAGGTGCCGAACAATACCAGGAACTCACCCACGAAATTGGCCGTCCCCGGAATGCCCATCGAGGCTGCCACGAAGCACAGCGCAATGCCCGGCAGCCCCTTGATGCGTCCCCATAGGCCACCCATCAGGCGCATGTCGCGGGTATGCAGACGCTCGTAGAGCTGGCCACTGATAATGAAGAGTCCCGAGGCCGAGAAGGCATGCGCGACCATCAGCACCACCACGCCCTGCAGCGCCAGCTCGGTGCCACTGTAGATGCCGATCAGTACGAAACCCATGTGGGAAATGCTGGAATAGGCCACTAAGCGTTTCAGATCATGCTGGCCGCAAGCCAGGATCGCGCCGTAGAAGATCCCCAGGATGCCAAGCCCCATCGCGACCGGCGCGAAAGCCTGGGAGGCCTCGGGAAACAGCGGCAAGGCGAAACGCAACATACCGTAAGCGGCCGTCTTGAGCAGAATCCCTGCCAGGTCGACGCTCCCCGCGGTCGGCGCCTGGGCGTGCGCGTCGGGCAGCCACCCATGCAGCGGCACCACCGGCATCTTGACCGCGAAAGCGATGAAGAAGCCCAGCATCAACCACCATGCCATCTGAGGGGAAAGCTCGTTCTGGGCAGTATGGCGCAGCGCCTCGTAGCTGAAGCTGTATTCCCCGGTGGCGGCGTGATGTGCGAACACCAGGCCGAGAATGGCCACCAGCATCAGAAGCCCGCTGGCCTGGGTGTAGATGAAAAACTTCGTCGCCGCCTGAATGCGCGTGTTGCCTGTGGAACCGCTATGCCCCCACAGCGCGATCAGGAAGTACATGGGGACCAGCATCATCTCCCAGAAGAAGAAGAACAGGAACAAATCGATGGCCAGGAAGACGCCGACCACGCCACCCAGAATCCATAACAGGTTGAGATGGAAAAAACCGATGCGGCGCGAGATCTCGTGCCATGAGCACACCACCGCCAGCACGCCAAGCAGCCCGGTGAGCGCGATCATGATCAACGACAGGCCATCCAGCGCCAGGTGGACCTCGATGCCGAAACGCGGGATCCAAGCGGCGCGCCACTCGAGGACCCAGTCCGAGGC
Source organism: Chromohalobacter sp. 11-W (assembly GCF_029889905.1). Classification (GTDB taxonomy): domain Bacteria; phylum Pseudomonadota; class Gammaproteobacteria; order Pseudomonadales; family Halomonadaceae; genus Chromohalobacter. The sequence continues at coordinate 77,364 of NZ_JARANZ010000003.1, forward strand.
CCCCTGCGCGGAGTTCAAGCCGTAATCGCCATGCCACCACACGCCCAAGACCAGCGCCAATTCGAGCAGCATGGTGCCCAGGGCAATCCAGCGCGGCGGTTGCTCGCCGAAACGCTCGGCTTGCCAACACAGCAACCCGCCGATGAAGGGAATCAGAATCAAACAGACAAGAATCATCAGCGCTGCGCCCCCTCAGCTTGCCACGTTAGCCTTCTATCCCCGCCACCGGTGTCTTTCTTCAAGTCGTACATCGCTTACCCCAAAGCCAGGAAGATCAGCACCACGGTCGCGCCCAGCGTCATCGAAACGGCATAGTGGCGCAGCCGCCCCGTCTGGGAACGCGTCAACAACCAGCGCAGGCCGCGCGCCAGCAACGGCACTAGATTGCACAATCCATTGATCCAGTCGCTACGCCACAGCCACACCAGGCCACGGAACGGCTTGACCAGCACTGCGTCGAACAGGGCATCGAAGCCCCAAGCGTGATGCCACAAGCGCCACAGGCGGGCGCCTTCGGGCAGGGCGACCAGGCGCGCCACCAACTCGCGGCGCCACGCGAACAGCCACAGCGCCACGGCCACACCGCCCACGGCGACCAGCATGGCCCCGATCTCCAGCGCATGGCGTCCGGCTTCCTTCGCCGCGCCGGGGCTCGCCGGCAGCACTTCGTCGAGCGGTGGGTGAATCCAGGCGCCGACCAGGGTCGAGAGTACGATCAGCACGACCAGTGGCAGGCCATGCACCAGACCGCGCCCGCCCTCGGCATGGCGGCTATGATCGCTTCCCGGTGTGCCGTGGAAAGTGCCGACGATCAAGCGCACGGTATACAGCGAGGTCAGCAGCGCGCCGACCAGGCCCGCCATCAGCAAACCGATATGCCCGGACGCCAGCGCTTCCCAGAGAATTTCGTCCTTGCTGTAGAAGCCAGCCGTCACCAGCGGCAATGCCGCCAGCGCCGAGCCACCGACCACGAACCCGGCATAGGCCAGTGGCAACTTGCGCCACAGCCCACCGAGGCGCCGCATATCCTGTTCGTGGTGACAGGAGACGATCACCGAGCCGGCCGAGAGGAACAACAACGCCTTGAAGAAGGCGTGAATCATCAGATGGAAAATGGCCGCATCGAAGGCCCCCACGCCCAGGGCCAGGAACATGTAGCCGATCTGGCTCATCGTCGAATAGGCCAGCACGCGTTTGATATCGGTCTGCGCCAGGGCGGCGAATCCGGCCATCAGTAGCGTCGCCGCGCCGATCCAGCCCACCAGCGTCAGAACATCCGGCGCCAGCAGGAACAGGCCATGCATACGCGCGATCAGATACACCCCGGCGGTGACCATGGTGGCCGCGTGGATCAGCGCCGAGACCGGCGTGGGGCCGGCCATGGCATCGGCCAGCCAGGTGTGGAGCGGCAACTGTGCGGACTTGCCCAGCGCCCCGCCCAGCAGCATCAACGTGGCCAGCTCGACCATCAGATCGCCGCGCGCCCAGACCTCCGGCGCCCGCGCCAACAGCGTCTGGATATTCAGCGTGCCCAGCTCGACGAACAGGATGAATAGCCCGATCGCCATCAGCACATCGCCGATACGCGTCACCAGGAAGGCCTTGAACGCCGCCCAGCCATTGGCTGATTCATGGTAGTAGTAGCCGATCAACAAATAGCTACAAAGACCGACGCCCTCCCAACCGAGATACAGCAGCAGCAGGTTGTCGCCCAGCACCAGCAGCACCATGCTGAACACGAACAGGTTCATGTAGGCATAGAACCGGCGGACACCGGTGTCGCCGCGCATGTACCAGGCCGCAAACAGATGGATCAAAAAGCCCACGCCGGTGATCACGCCGAGCATCGTCAGCGACAGCCCATCGACCAGCAGTCCCATCGACGACTGGAAATCGCCCACGTCGATCCAGGTCCAAAGCTCCATGACCTGCGCCGCCGAGCCATGCTCGAGGAAGTCGAGGCCCACCCACACGGTCGTGGCCGCCGCCAGTCCCAGCACGGTGACCCCCACCGTCGCCGCGCCACGCAACGACAGTCGATCACCGCTCAGCGCCAGGACGAGACACCCCAATAGGGGAAACAAGAATGTCAGAGTGAGTAGATTCATCCGCGCAACCTGCTTGCCGCATCGATATCAAGGGTCTTGAAGCGCCGATAGAGCTGCAACAACAGCGCCAGTCCCACGCTTGCCTCGGCCGCTGCCAGAGTAATCACCAGCAGGAACATTACCTGGCCGTCGGGCTGCCCCCAGCGCGTCCCCGCGACGATGAAGGCGAGCCCCGCCGCGTTCATCATGACTTCCAGGCTCATCAGCACGAACAGCATGTTGCGGCGCATCATCAGCCCCACCAGCCCCAGCGCGAAGAGGATCGACGCCAGGATCAGGCCGTGTTCCATGGGAACGCCATTCATCGTGAATTCTCCTCGCTTGAGGTGTCGTCACCGAGCGCTCGCTCGCTGGCGGCGCGCCCGCGGCCATCTGCGGTGCGCTTGCTCGGCACTTGGCGTACTGCATGTGACTCGTCATGCGCCTCGCTGCGCCCCAGATGAGACGCCGCCACCAGCGCCGCCAGCAGCAGCATAGCGGCGAGCTCGACGACGATCAGATAAGGCCCGAACAACAACGTACCCACCGCCTTGGCGGTCAAGGTCTCGCCCCCGATACGGCCGCCCACATCGGCGCCGATCAAGGTCACCAACAGCACCAGCAGCAAGACCCCGCTGAGTATCGCCGGCCCTAGCCAGGTGCTCAGACGCAACCAGGCGCGCTCCTGCTGCGCGGCGGCCTCACCCAGGTTGAGCATCATCACCACGAACACGAACAGCACCATGATCGCGCCGGCGTAGACGATGATCTCCAGCGCCCCGGCGAAGGGCGCACCCAGCGCAAAGAACACCATCGCCACCGCGATCAGCGAGACGATCAGGTAAAGCAAGGCATGTACCGGGTGCCGCCCGGTGACCACCCCAAGCGTCGCGAGCACGGCGACCACGGCGCTGAGATAGAAGGCGATTTCCATGGTGTCTCCCTATCCTAGTAAGGGCATCCCTGATCAGGGCATCAACGACTTGACGTTGATCGGCTCGGCTTCGTTCTGCGCCTCACCCTTGTCTTTTCCGGCGATCGACAGCCCCGCCACGCGATAGAAGTTGTAGTTATGGTCCTTGCCCGGCCCGGAGATCAGCAGGTCCTCCTTCTCGTAGACCAGTTCCTGGCGCCGAAACTCGCTCATCTCGAAATCCGGCGTGAGCTGGATCGCCGAGGTCGGGCAGGCTTCTTCGCACAACCCGCAAAATATGCAGCGCGAAAAATTGATGCGGAAGAATTCCGGGTACCAGCGGCCATCGTCGCGCTCGTCTTTCTGCAACGAGATGCACGCTACCGGGCACGCCACCGCACATAGATTGCACGCCACGCAGCGCTCCTCGCCGTCGGGATCGCGGGTCAGCACGATGCGCCCGCGATAGCGCGGCGACAGATAGACCGGTTCTTCCGGGTACTGCAGGGTCTCGCGCTTGCGGAAGGCGTGCATGAACACCATGCCCAGCGTCCGCAGCTGCGACCATGTTCCCGCGAGCAGTGATTTAATCGTCACGGTCTCCTCCAGTCTCGACGCTTAGCCACCGGCAGGGCTGAATATGAGAATCAGCGCGCCGGTCAACAGTAGATTGATCAGGGTCAGTGGCAGGCAGATCTTCCACCCGAAGCTCATCACCGCGTCATAACGGGGACGCGGCAGTGCCGCGCGCAGCAGCACGAAGAAGCCCACGAATATGGTGGTCTTGAGCAGGAACCACACGATAGGCGGCAGCCACGGGCCGTGCCAGCCACCCAGGAACAGCGTCACCATCAGCGCCGATACCAGCACGATGCCCACGTACTCGCCGATGAAGAACATGCCCCATTTCATGCCCGAGTACTCGACGTGATAACCGTCGGCCAGTTCCTGCTCGGCCTCGGGCTGGTCGAACGGGTGACGGTGCGTCACGGCAATGCCGGCGACCAGAAAGGTACAGAAGCCGAAGAACTGCGGCACGATGAACCATATCGTGTCCTGGGCGGCGACGATCTCGCGCATGTTGAACGAACCGGCCATGGCCACCACGCCCATCAGCGACAAGCCCATGAAGACTTCGTAGGACAGCGTCTGTGCCGAGGCGCGCATCGCCCCCAGCAAGGCGTACTTGTTGCCGCTCGACCATCCGCCGAAGAGCACCGCATAGACGTTGATACCCGCCATGGCGAAGAAGAACAGCAAACCGATGTGCAGATCGGCCACCCCCCAACTGGGCGTGATGGGGATGATCATGAAGCTCAACAACAATGACGCCATGGCGATCGCCGGCGCCAGCACGAAGAAGGTACGATCGGCGAACGGCGGGATCCAGTCCTCCTTGAAGAGGATCTTGAGCATGTCGGCGAGGATCTGCAGCACCCCAAACGGCCCGACGCGGTTGGGACCGTAACGATCCTGCCATAGGCCCAAAAGACGCCTTTCCACCATGGTCAGTAGCGCCCCTGCGCCCACCGCAGCGATCAGGATCACCAATGCTTGAAAAAGCGCGAACGCGATCGCCTCGACCTGTGGCGTCCACCAGCTCATGCGCTCACCTCCTGGGGTTCGAGATGAGCCCACTCAGGCGCAGCCAAGGGCAGCCCCGACTGATCCGGCACGCCGATCACACCATCGGGCCACGCATCGCTGATCGCCACCGGTAATGTGAGCCGCCGCTCCCCTAGGTTGAGCGTCAGTGGAGCGTCCGGCGACATCCGCAACCGCTCGGCGGCACCGCGCGACACGGTAAAGCGCGTCGCGTCCATACGTGCCTGGATCGGCTCGGCCCGCGCCGAGGTTTCGTCGCCTCCAAACAACCGCGCCTGAGGCACCGCCAGCCATTGATCGTCACGCGCAGCGAAGCGTGCCGGCAACGTTCGTGCATAGTCGTAATCCCCGGGCAGCGGTCCCAATAACCGCACGCCGGGATCGCCAGCCCGCAGATGCCCACCGACCTCATCCTGGAACTTGTTCCAGGCTTGCGGCGAGTTCCATCCCGGCGCCCAGGCGAAAGCCACTTCGCGACGCGGTTCGGCGTAACCGGCATAGCCCTCCATGGAGAACGCGAACGGTGTGTCGGGATCCTGCGGTGCGCGGGGTTCACTGACATCGAGGTTGGCGCGCATCGCCGTGCGACCGCTATAACGGTGAGGCTCGCGCGCCAAACGTAGCCCATGTACGCGATAGGCGGCGCTCAAACCGGCATCGCCGGCCGGCGCCAGGGCGGGGTACGTCATGGCCATGTCACGCGTCACCTCATCGAGCGTGAGCGGTGTCATCGCCTGACGTTCGACGCTGACCTTGAGCGCGTTGAGCCACCGCCAGCTTTCGCGGATGCGCGTTTCGGGGCGGATATAGCTGGGCTCGAAGACCTGATAGAAACGCTGGGCCCGGCCCTCCAGGCTGACCAAGGTGCCATCGCTTTCGGCGAAGCTCGCCGCCGGGAGTCCGATATCCGCCTTGTCCCAGGTCGCGGTGCGCTGATGATCGAGCGTGACGATGCAGTCGGCACGCTGCAGGGCGGCATCGACCTGACCCGCATCGGCACGTACGTACAGGTCGTTTTCGAGAATCACCACGCCATCGGCCTCACCGCTGGTCAAGCATTCCAGGGCCCAATCCAGCGATTGCCCGCCGAGTAGCGACAGGCCGGTGCTGTTGGCCTCACGGCGCACCAACGACAACGCTCCGGGCCGTGTCCGACGCGCCAGGGCGCGCGCCACGTTGCCGGCCGCCTCGAGCACCGCCGGTGTTCCCAGCGAGCCACCCGAGACCACCAGCGGACGCTGAGCCGTCATCAAGGCCTCGGCGATACGGCTTGCCAGCGCTGTGGTCACATCGTCAAGCGCGTCCGGGCACGGCGCCTCGGGATCGATATAGTGCGCCACGGCGAAGCCCAGCCGCGCGATATCGTCCGGCGCGGCGTTGTAGGTCTGCTCCGCCAATGCGTCCAGCTCGGTCGCATCCGGCGTGGCCTGGAAAAAGGGATGATGCGCTTCTTGCGCCAGCGTTTTCACCGCCTCGGCGTTCCAGGACGGGATACCGCGCTCGGCGGCCAGCGCCTCGCCTTTGGCGTTGACCGCCTGGCGAATGGCCAGCGCCATGCGCGCGGCACTGTTGATGAGATCTTCGCCGAGCACGAACACCGCGTCACAACTTTCGATCTCGCGCAGGCTCGGCGACGGCAGGCCACAGCGAGTATTGAGCTCGTTCATGCGTACCAGCAACTCGAGCTCACGGGCGGCGATGCCTGTGGAGAAGTTGGCGTCCCCCACCAGCGTGCGCAGCATATGATTGCTTTCCAGGCTCGCCCGTGGCGAACCGATGCCGATCACGCGGCGCGCGTTGCGCAGTCCATCGGCGGCACGGTCCAGCGCATCGTCGATTTCCAGGCTGATGGTGCCGGCGACCACGCCCGTTTCACCGGACTCGGCGCCGACACGTTGGCGCTCGCGCCATTCGGGAACGCGCGGGCGGTCCTCGCGGTTCACGTAGCCATAGCCGAAACGCCCGCGGTCACACAGGAAGTAGTGATTCACTTCACCGTTGTAGCGATTCTCGATCCGTCGGATATCGCCGTAGCGCTCGCCGGGGCTGATATTGCAACCCACCGCGCATTGATGGCAGACGCTGGGCGCGAACTGCAGGTCCCACTTGCGCGTGTATTGCTCGGAGTGGGTCTGGTCGGTGAATACCCCGGTCGGGCACACCTCGGTGAGGTTGCCAGAGAAAGGACTCTCCAGCGTGCCTTCTTGAAAGCGCCCGAAATAGACGTTGTCGTGCGCCCCGAAGGCGCCCAGATCACCGCCGCCGGCATAATCCTGATAGAAGCGCACGCAGCGGTAACAAGTGATGCAGCGGTTCATCTCATGTCCGATGAACGGCCCCAGGTCCTGGTTCTGGTGGGTACGCTTACGGAACCGGTAACGGCGGCTGTCATGGCCGGTCATCACCGTCATGTCCTGCAAATGGCAGTGACCGCCTTCCTCGCATACAGGACAATCATGCGGGTGGTTGATCATCAACCATTCGATGACGTTGGCGCGAAACGCCTTGGCCTCATCGTCCTCGATGGAGATATAGGCATCGTCCTGCACCGGCGCCATGCACGACATGACCAGCATGCCCTGAGTGTCGTCGGCATTCTTGTACTGCTTGACCGCGCACTGGCGACACGCACCGACACTGCCCATGGCCGGGTGCCAGCAGAAATACGGAATATCCAGCCCTAGCGACAGGCACGCGTGCAGCAGATTGTCGGCGCCGTCGACCTCGTAATCCCGGCCATCCACGTGAATCGTTGCCATTATCGCTCCTCGCCCGTCGTCATCGTCACGTCGTTCATACGCTACCCACCGGGATCGGGTCGGCATGCGCCTTGCCCTGGCCACGCGTGACGCCACGCTCGAACTCATCGCGGAAATAGTGAATCGCCGACGCCATTGGCATGGCCGCGCCTGGCGCATGCGCGCAGAAAGTTCGTCCCGGCCCCAGGTCCACCGCCAGCGATTCCAGCAAGTCGATGTCCCCTCGCTCGCCCTCGCCGGCCTCCAAGGCCTGCAGGAGCTTGACGCTCCACGGCAGCCCATCGCGGCACGGCGTACACCAGCCACAGGACTCGCGGGAGAAGAATTCCTCCAGGTTGCGCGCCAGCGATACCACGCTTTGATCGTCGGCCACCACCGCGATCAGCCCGGTGCCCAGACGGCTGCCGGCATTGCCGATGGTGTCGAAATCCAGCGCCAACTCGAGATGCTCGGGCAGCAGAAAGCCGGTACTCCCGCCACCGGGTAGCCAGGTCTTGAGCGTATGGCCATCGCGCATGCCGCCAGCGCGCTCCATCAGCTCGTTGCCCGTGGTGCCCATCGGCAACTCCCACAGGCCGGGCCGCTTGACCTTGCCGGAGACGCCGTACAGCTTGGTGCCGCCATCGCCGCTCTTGCCCTGAGACAAACCTTGATACCAATCCGCCCCGTGCAGCACGACGGACGGCACATTGCACAGCGTCTCGACGTTGTTGACGACGGTGGGCTTGCCCCAGGCCCCGCTTTGCCCCGGAAAGGGCGGCTTGGCCCGGGGATTGGCACGCTTGCCTTCCAGCGAGTTGATGAGCGCGGTTTCCTCACCGCAGATATATCGCCCAGCCCCCGTATGCAGGGCGATATCGAAGTCCCAGCCACTGCCGGCCACATCACGGCCCAGCCAGCCGGCAGCACGCGCTTCTTCCAGCGCGCGCTGGACCGTCCGCGCGGCATCGACGTATTCGCCGCGCATGAAGATGTAGCCCTGGTACGCATTGTTGGCGAAGCCGGCGAGAATCATGCCCTCGATGAGCAGGTGTGGCTGCTGCTCGAGCAACAGGCGATCCTTGAAGGTGCCGGGCTCCATTTCATCGGCGTTGCAGACGATATAACCGCGCGGGATGCCCTCACCCTGCATGGTCAGGCTCCACTTGAGCCCGGCGGAGAACCCGCCGCCACCGCGTCCGCGCAGATTGGCGGTCTTGAGCTCGTCGATCAGCGTCTTCGACGTCAGGTCACTAAAGGCCCGCTCGACGCTGGCGTAACCCTGCTGCTCGCGATAGGCGTCGAGCATCACCGGCGTGCCGTCGTCGTTGAGCCGAAAGGTCAGCGGATGCGTTTCAGGGCGGCGTTCGTCGCGGTCTTGCAGAATCCGGCTCATGCCTCGTTCTCCCAGTTCATGCATACCCCTCCAGCAGCGTGGGGATCTCCTCGGGCGTCACCGGCCCGTAGGTATCGTCACCGATCATCAGCGCCGGACCACGGTCACAGGCACCGAGACAGCACACCGGTAGCAGCGTGAACCGATCATCCGGCGTGGTCTGCCCGAAACCGATGCCGAGATGCGCGAAGAAGGCATCACGCAGGGCTTCGTAATCGGTGAGAAAGCACGAGCTGCTGTCACATATCAGGATCACGTGGCGCCCCACCGGCTGGCGGAAGATCAAGCTATAGAAGGTCGCCACGCCCTCAACGCTCGCCGGCGGCACACCGAGTTCACGCGCGATGGCCTCGATAGCGGCGTCCGGCACCCAACCATGGCGTTTCTGAACGATCTTGAGCGCCTCGATGCTAGCCGCCTGCGGATGTGGGTAATGCTTGCGCTCATGGGCGATGGCCGCCCGGTCCTCGTCGTGCAGCACGAAACCGTCGGTGGCGATGGGCGCGGAGGTAGAAGTCGAAGCGTGTGTCATGTCAGCGGTCCACGTCGGCCATCACGAAATCGATACTCCCCAGATGAGCGATCAAATCCGGCACCAAGGAACCGCGCACCGCTGCTGGGATCTGCTGAAGATGCGGAAAACTGGGCGTGCGGATGCGCGTGCGATAGCTCATGGTGTTGCCATCCGAGGTCAGGTAATAGCTGTTGATGCCCTTGGTCGCCTCGATCATCGACAGCGACTCGTTAGGCTTGAGCACGGGGCCCCAGGAGACCTGCAGGAAGTGCGTGATCAGGGTTTCGATGTGCTGGAGCATCTTCTCGCGCGGCGGCGGCGTGGTCAGCGGATGATCGGCCTTGTAGTCGCCGGCCGGCATATGATCGACGCATTGCTGGATGATGCGCAGGCTCTGGCGCATCTCGTCGATGCGCAGTTGGCCCCGATCGAAGGCATCGCCATTGGCACCCAGCGGCACCTCGAAATCGAAGTTCTCGTAGCCGGAATAAGGGCGCTTCTTGCGTAGGTCGAAGTCGCAGCCGGTGGCACGCAGATTGGGCCCGGTCACCCCCCATTCGAGCGCCTCGCGGGTAGTGAAGGCAGCCACCTGTTTGGTGCGCTCGCGAATGACGGCGTTTTCCATCATCGCGCGCTCGTATTCGACGAGTCGCTTGGGCATCCAGTCGAGAAAACCCTGAACCAGCTTATCCCAGCCATTGGGGAGGTCGTGCGCGGTGCCGCCGATGCGATACCACGCCGGGTGCATGCGAAAGCCGGTGATGCCCTCGATGACCTCATAGGCTTTCTGACGATCGGTGAAGGTGAAGAATACCGGCGTCATCGCCCCCAGATCTTGCAGATAGGTGCCCAGGAACAGCAAGTGGCTGTTGATGCGGAACATTTCCGCCATCATCACACGAATGGTCTTGGCGCGATCGGTGACCTGAATACCCGCCAGTTTTTCCACCGCCATCACATACGGCAGGTTGTTCATTACCCCGCCGGTGTAGTCGATACGATCGGTATAGGGAATGTAGCTGTGCCAGGACTGGCGCTCGGCCATCTTCTCGGCGCCGCGATGGTGATAGCCGATATCGGGGACGCAATCGACCACGACCTCACCGTCGAGCTGCAGGACAATGCGGAAGGCACCATGCGCGGAGGGGTGATTGGGCCCCAGGTTGAGAAACATGTAGTCCGTGTTCTCGTCCTTGCGCTTCATGCCCCAGGATTCAGGATCGAAACGCAGCGCTTCCTGCTCGGTATCCTGACCTTCCACGGTCAGCGTATAAGGGTCGAACTCGGTGGCGCGCGCCGGGTAATCCTTGCGCAGCGGATGCCCGTGCCAGGTCGGCGGCATCAGCAGACGCGTCAGGTGTGGATGCCCGCGGAAGTCGATGCCGAACATGTCCCAGACTTCGCGCTCGTACCAATTGGCATTGGGATAAAGGCTCGCGACGCTGGGCACCTCGAGATCGCGCTCGGAAAGCGCCACCTTGAGCATGATATCTCGGTTTCGCGACACCGACATCAGCTGGTAAAAGACCGTGAAATCCGCAGGGGGCAAATCCGCGCGATGGCTACGCAGACGCTCGTCGATGGCATTCAGATCGAAGAGCATCTCGAAGGGTTCGGGCATGTCCCGCAGGAAGCCGAGCACCTCGAGCAGGTGCTCGCGATCGATCCACAGGACCGGCATGCCGGTGTACGTCGCTTGCTCGACGAACACATGGTTGCCGAAGCGCGCGAATAACGCCTGGACCACCGGGTCATCGGCGTGCGAGTGATTGGCGTATGGCGATTGAACTGCGCTCATGATCGGTTTTCATTCCCCGGCAAGGTGGATCGACTTCGAATAACAGGCGACGGCATCAGGCACGCAGCCTACACCTCATCCGGGGAGCGCAGTTCCGTCACGGCGATACGCCGATCGCGATTCGCCTCGCGTTGCGAAGGCATTTCGGCTTGATACACCCCCTGGTCACCAACCACCCAGGAAAGCGGACGACGCTCTTGCTGGATGGAGTCCTGAAGCAGTTGCAACCCTTGTAGAAACGCCTCGGGACGCGGCGGGCAGCCAGGCACATAGACGTCCACCGGGAGAAACTTGTCGACGCCCTGCACCACTGAGTAGATGTCGTACATGCCCCCGGAATTGGCACAGGAGCCCATCGAGATCACCCACTTGGGTTCGAGCATCTGATCGTAAAGCTGCTGGATGACCGGCGCCATCTTGATGAAGCAAGTGCCAGCGATGACCATGAAATCGGCCTGACGCGGGGAAGCGCGGATGACCTCGGCCCCGAAACGCGCCACGTCATGCGGCGCGGTAAAGGCCGTGGTCATTTCCACATAGCAGCAGGAGAGGCCGAAGTTGTACGGCCACAGGGAGTGTTTGCGCCCCCAGTTGACACTATCGTTGAGTACATCTTCCAGCTTGCCGGTGAAGACGTTGCGATGAACCTGTTCCTTCATCGGGTCATCGGTGGTTTCACGCTTGTCCAGCGGATAGCTTGCGCTACCCGGCGCCGGCTCACTATCCGCTCGCGTCAGGGTATATTGCATGATGCGCCTCGAAGCTCTGAAAAAGAAAATTCGGGTATCTGGCGCTATGCCGGTCGGTGCCGGCTCAAAACCGCCTCTAAGGCGGTACGCTCATCGATCCGTCACGATATCGGGCGATTGACCGCGCTTGCGTGGCGCCCACTCCAGGGCACCGACACGACTATCGTAGATCAACCCCGCCAACAGGATGAAAATGAAAACGGCGGCGCCCGCAAAGCCCTCCCAGCCCACCTCGCGGACCGATACGGCCCAGGCGAACAGGAACACGGCCTCGATATCGAAGATCACGAACAGCATCGCAACCAGATAGAACTTGACGGAAAAGCGTTGGCGGGCATTGCCGGTGCCGACAATGCCAGATTCGAAGGGGAGGGACTTGCTACGACCACGGCTACGACCACCGAGCAGACTCGCGGCACCGATCATCAGGGCACATAACGTGAACACGGCTATTATAAATAGCCCCACGGCCCAATATTCGGCGATCAGCGCGGTTGCCTCATCGGTCATTGCCATGCCTCACAAGCAGCGGATAGCGCGGTAGGGCGCTATCCCAATATTCGTTATCATCGAGGTGCGCACACCTCGTAGCGCCATTCACGTTGCCTGCGTGTGGCGAGTCCCTACGATTCTAGGGGATTTAGCAGCGCCTGTCAGGAAGACCAACGATAAAGTTAGTAAGTTAACGCCATGTCGAGCACCATGATCACCACTCATCGGACTTAGTCCGTAAGTCATCACTTACGTCGGAAGCGTTATTCAGTAAAGATTGTTTTAATTAAGCACGATCCTACGGGGGAGTCTCGCCTCTCGCCAGGCGTCAACGAAAGTCTAAGTTACCCAGGCACATCCCGAGTTGCTGCATCACATGCCCTGTTCGCCGAACGTTTTGCCGGTATCCTACGCACCACGCCAGAATACTGAAGGTTAGCCCATGTCCACCGCTCAGACACCGCCCAATGTCCTCACCATCGCCGGCTCTGACCCTTCTGGTGGCGCCGGGTTGCAGGGAGATATCAAGACGTTTTCAGCGCTGGGCACCTACGCCACCAACGTCATCACGGCGGTCATCGCCCAGAACACGCAAGGCGTACGCGCCGTGCACCCGGTCCCCGCCGAGATGATCGCCGAACAACTCGACAATCTGCTCGGCGATGTGCGCATCGACGCGGTCAAGATCGGCATGGTGGCGAGCATGGACGTCGCCACGACGATTCGCGACGCCCTGACCCGCTACCGGCCACGCTGGATCGTGCTCGATCCGGTGATGGTCGCCAAGAGCGGTGACATCCTGGTCGATCATGCCGGCATTCGCGCGGTGCGTGACGTCCTGGTTCCCCTGGCCGACGTGATCACGCCCAATCTGCCGGAGGCTGCAGTGCTACTGGGCACCGACACCCCGCGCTCCACGCAGGCGATGGCCACATTACTGCCCGAACTGGCGCGTCTCGGCGCCCCGTATGTGGTGCTCAAGGGCGGGCATCTCAGCGGCGAGCACTGCCCCGACCTGCTCGCGACACCGCAGGGTGTAGAATGGCTCGAGGCACCGCGCATCGCCACCCAGAACCTACATGGCACCGGTTGTGCGCTGTCCTCGGCGGTGACCGCCTATCTCGCCCGCCTGCCGGCCGAGGCCAGCGCCCACGCCGATATCCACGCGGCCATCGGCGACGCCAAACGCTGGCTGCATACCGCGCTGGATGCCAGCGTGCATCTCGATGTCGGCCAGGGACGGGGGCCGGTGCATCATTTTCACGCCTGGTGGTGAGAACGCAGAGGCGTACGCTGTGCTTAGCGTCACCCCGTACTTGCAGCCCGTACTTGCAGAGAGCGCCGAGGGCAACCATGCTTTGCTTCACCGCAATGCCCCCATGGCGTCGCGGTCACGACCATCCGGCTCGACGTCAGCGCGGTGTCGCCTGCATTCGCACGCCGCCTTCTCGTAGGAGGGACGTATCATGCCTCAGACCTTATTGCTGGCTTGCGACCTGTCCGCCGAAAACCGTGCCGCTTTCGCACGTGCCGTGAAACTGGCCCATGCCAGTGGCTGCCGCTTGGACATCCTCCACGTCCTCGATCCCTATCTGCCGCATCAGGCGCTGCACGATCTGGAGGCCGGCGTCGTCCACGAGCTCGAGCGTCAGTTGACCGACATTCGCGAGGATTATGCGCTTACCGCACCTGAAACCTTGATACAGACGGTCACCGGGGCACCCTATGCCGAGATAATTCGCGAAGCGCATGATCGCGATGCCACCATGATCGTGCTCGGTACCCACCGTAAACGCGGCCAACACGCACTGGTCGGCGGCACGACCCTGGCCCGCGTGCTGAGCCGCGCGCCGTGCCCGGTACTCACCGTGAGCCACAGCCCCGAGCAAGCGTGGCAAGACGTGCTGGTGCCGGTGGATTTTTCGTTGGCCAGCCGCCATACCTTGCGCGACGTCCTGACCCACTTCCCACAGGCACGCCTGACGCTACTGCATGCCTGGCACTTACCCGGCGACGATGAAATGGGCTCCGACAGCGGCTATGCCCGCTGGCGCGAGCGTGAACTCGCCGCACGGCGCATCCGCTTGGAAGCGGAAATCGACAAACTAATGGAAGAAGTGGGCGATGTACCGGAGCTCGAGCTGGTCCTCGAACAAGGCGATCCCGGAGAGGTCCTGATGGATTATCTGCGTCGCCAACCGCCCGACCTGTTAGCACTCGGCCATCAGGATTTGGCGCTCTTCGGCCGGCATCAACCGGCGCCCTTGATCGAACGACTGCTTGCCGAAGCGCATGTGGACATGATGGTATGCCGGGCCTGGTAGCCACCCACGCCCACAAGGATCCTCATCATGCGAGCCGTCATTCAACGTGTCAGCCATGCCAGCGTCGGTGTCGGCGACCGCACCACGGGCGCCATCGAGCAAGGCGTAATGGCCTTGATCGGCGTGGCGCCCGAGGATACCCAGGCCCACGCTGACAAGATGCTGCATAAACTGCTCAAGCTGCGCATATTCGGCGACGAGGCAGGCAAGATGAACCTCAACGTGCAGCAGGTAGAAGGCGGCTTGCTGCTGGTGCCGCAATTCACCCTCATGGCCAACACCGCCAAGGGCTTGCGACCAGGTTTCGATGGCGCCGCGACACCCGCCCATGGCGAGGCGATATTCGATTACTTGGTGGCGCGAGCGCAGCAGGCTTGGTCACGCGTCGCCACCGGCGAATTCGGCGCCGACATGCAGGTCTCGCTGCTTAACGACGGCCCCGTGACCTTTATCGTCGAGACATAAAGGCCGGTGGCTGGCGGCAGACGTCACTCTCCACGTATCAGGCGTCGTCCGTTAACGCCGCTTCGCGCTCCTCGATCGCCTCTTCGGCCTCCAGCCAGCGCTGTTCGAGCGTCTCGAGACGGCTCTGCGTATCGCCTTGGCGCCCCAGCAAGTCAGTCAACTCTTCCTTGCGCGCGCTGTCCTGGTACAGGCCTTCATCGGCCAGGGCGGCCTCCAGATTCTCCAACTCAGCCTGGGCTTTGCTCATGTCACGTTCGATCTTGTCGCGCTCATGCTTGAGCGGTCGCAACTTGTCACGCAGCTCGGCGGCGGCGCGGCGCGAGGCTTTACGGTCGCCCTTGGGTGCTTCCGCAGTCACCTGGCGCTCGGCCTTTTCCTGGCGCGCATCGCGCCGCTCGCCCTCGAGACGTGCCTTGAGCCAGGCGCGGTAGTCGTCCAGATCGCCATCGAAGGCAGTGACACCGCCATCCACCACATGCCAGAACTCATCGACGCTGGCGCGCAGCAGGTGGCGGTCGTGGGAGACGATGATCACCGCCCCCTCGAACCCGGCCAAGGCCTGCGTCAAGGATTCGCGCATTTCCAGGTCGAGGTGGTTGGTCGGTTCGTCGAGCAACAACAGGTTGGGTTTTTGCCAAGCGATCAACGATAGCGCCAAGCGTGCCTTCTCGCCCCCGGAGAAATTCCCTACGCTGGCGAAGACGTCATTGCCATGAAACCCGAAGCCACCCAGGAAGTTGCGAATCTCCTGTTCGCTGGCCGTGGGCGACAGCCGCTGGATGTGCACGAACGGCGTGGAACTCACGTCGAGATGCTCGAGCTGATGCTGGGCGAAGTAGCCGATCGCCAGGTTATCACCCGGCACGCGCTTGCCCTCCAGCAACGGTTGCTGCGCCGTTAGCGCCTTGATGAGCGTCGACTTGCCCGCCCCGTTGGCGCCCAGCAGCCCGATCCGCTGTCCCGGCAAGATGCTTACGCTGACGTGCTCGAGCAACGGCGTTTGACCATATCCCAGCGTGGCGTCATCGAGCACCAGCAGCGGCGAGGAGGTCTTGTCGGCACTGGGCAGGGTGAAATGAAACGGCGAATCGGCATGCGCGACGGCAATGGTTTCCATGCGCTCCAGCATCTTCAAGCGACTCTGCGCCTGACGCGCTTTATTGGCCTGGGCGCGAAAGCGCGCCACAAAGCGCTCGATTTCCTCGCGGCGAGCTTGCTGCTTGGCCGCCTCGGCCTGGGCACGCGCCTGACGTTCGGCCCGTGTCCGCTCGAACGTCGAATAGTTGCCGCGATACAGCATCAACTGGCGTTGCTCGAAGTGCACGATGTGATCGCACACCGCGTCTAGGAAGTCGCGGTCGTGGGAAATCAGCAACAGCGTGCCGGGATAGCGTGTCAGCCACTGTTCGAGCCATAACAAGGCATCGAGATCGAGGTGGTTGGTGGGCTCGTCGAGCAGCATCAGATCAGACGGCATGAACAGCGTTTGCGCCAAGCTGACACGCATCCGCCAGCCACCCGAGAAGTCCGACAGCGGGCGATACAGGTCATCCTGCGTGAAGCCCAGTCCTACCAGCATCTGCTCGGCGCGCGGGCGCGCGGTATAACCCTCGAGCGCTTCGATTTCGCCATGTAACTCGGCCTCGCGGTGAACCGCTCCGCTCGCCTGAGCCTCGGCCAGGGCACGTTCCGTGGCACGTAACTCGGTGTGACCATCGAGGACATGCTCGACCAGTGCCCGGTCGAGCGCTTCCACCTCCTGCGCCATATGCGCAATGCGCTGCCCACCGGAAAGCTCCACCGTGCCGCGCTCCGGGGTCAGCTCTCCCAGCAACAGCTTGAACAGACTCGACTTGCCCGAGCCGTTGGCGCCCACGACACCCGCCTTGGTACGGTCGTGTAACGTGAGGTCGGCGTTCTCGATCAGCGGCTGGATCCCGCGTTGCAGCGCGAGTTGGCGAAATGCGATCATGCCCGCTCCGGTGGTGATTCGGTGAGTTCCGCCGCCATGCCTGCCAGGACGGCTGGAGATTGCCCATGCATTCTACCCAATTGTGCGATGTCCTGCGGAATCCACCGCTTTGGGATTATGCCTTGGCGTTGTACCAGCGCCCCGGGGTCGCCGACGCCTGCTTGCAGCTACAAGATACGGCAGGGGCGGATGTCTGCGAATTGTTGTGGCGCTGCTGGCTCGATCATCACGCTCTCGTGCCCACCGAGCAGACGTACAGCACGCTGGATGAGATCCGTGCCTGGCAAGCCGAGGTCACACAGCCGATCCGCTACCTACGCCGCATGCTCAAGCCGCGGGCGCGACATGCACATGACGTGGCGACGCTGCGCGATCATCTCAAGGAAGCCGAGCTACTCGCCGAACGCGAAACACTGCGCCAGTTTCAGGCACTCAGCGAGACGTTGCATGCCGTCCGCAAGCGCCGGGCGGACGACGCCAGCCTGACAATGCAGCTAACACGCTGCTTGACCATACACGAGCCAGCGCAAGAAGCCGCGCTGGCAACGCTGACCACCCAAAACACGGCTCACCATCCATAATACGTTATCGCTTCGCCATCAGCTCAACGCTCGAAAAGCGTATATCACGCATGTGCGGACACGCCATTGACGAGTGGCGCTCACCCCGCAAACTCTGTAGGTTTTATAGAAGCCAGTCCGATTGATCGCGACACCTTCACGGCGCGGTACGGACGTCGAGATCCATGCCATTCGCACGACGAATCGGCCATCACAAAAAGGACTCTACGACATGACACCTTCACAGCCTGGCAATAGCGATGAAAAGGCTGAATCACGCAGTGCCTTGCTTCGTGTACTGGGAACTATCGATCATGGCCTAGGCATCATCGAGCGCGTGATCATCGCGGGGGGCGTACTCGCCATGGCCGTGCTCATGAGCGGTCACGTCGTCGGCAATCTGCTATTCGATCAAGGCATCCCCGGCACCTATGAAGTCACCGAGATGCTCATCGTGGTGATTACCTTCGTCGGTGTCGGCTATGCAGCTCGTAATGCCCGCCATATCAGCATGTCGGCGATCTATGACCAGCTCAGCGGCCGCTGGCGCAAGGCACTCCTCATCCTGATTTGTCTGGGCACTGCGGTATTGATGTTCTATTTCGCCGACAAGTCCATCGACTATGTCATGGCCATTCACGATCGCGGTCGTAACAGTGCTTCATTGAACATCCCGCTATGGATCGTCTATCTCGCCCTCCCTGTCGGCTTCATTCTCGCCGGCGTGCAATACCTGCTCACCGCCGTGCGCAACCTGGTCAGTGACGATATCTATCGTGCCTTCAACGAAAAAGAGGAATACGACGAAGTGCCCCCGGAAGCGGAAGAAGGCAATGGCAATGATGCACGCCGCGATGCCTGAACTGCCTCTCCGAAACACGACCGCCATCAACGCGAGGACGTAAAACAATGCTAACTTGGCTAGCCGTGATCATGCTGGTGCTGCTGCTGCTCGGATTCCCCATGATGGTCCCTCTGGCGGCGGGCACGCTGTTCATGATGTTCACCGATATGACGTTTTTCGGGCCCGACCAAGCCGTGAGTTGGATGATCAATGGCATCGGCAGTTGGGTACTCGCCGCCGTGCCCATGTTCATCTTCGCTGCCGACATTCTCACCAAAGGCCATACTGCCAACCGCCTGCTCGATGTCGTCGATGTCTTCACCCGTCATGTCCGTGGGGGGTTGCCCATCACTACCGCCGCCTCGTGCGCCTTGTTCGGGGCTGTATCGGGCTCTACGCAGGCCACCGTGGTCGCCATGGGTGGACCGATGCGTCCTCGTCTCCTGGCGCGGGGCTACCCTGACAGTTTCGCTCTGGCCCTGATCATCAACGCCAGCGATATTGCGCTGCTGATTCCACCCAGCATCGGCTTCATCGTCTACGGCGTGGTCATGAAGACTTCGATCGGCGACTTGTTCCTCGCCGGCATTCTCCCCGGCCTTCTGATCCTGGCCATGTTCGCCGTGTACTGCTATATCGGTGCACGCCTGAAAGGGATCGAACCCGAGCCACGCGCCACCTGGGCGGAACGCTTCAAGGCGGTTCGCAGAGTCATTCTGCCGTTGGGTTTCCCGGTGCTGGTGGTCGGCGGTATCTACGGCGGCTTCTTCAGCGCCGTCGAGGCCTCGGCAGTCGCGGTGGCCTATGCCTTTCTCCTCGAGGTCGTCATCTACCGTCAGGTATCGATCCGTGACCTCGGTAGCCTGGCACTCTCTACCGGCATGATCACCGCCGTGGTCTTCATCCTCGTCGCCATCGGCGCGGCGTTCTCACAGACCCTAGGCACCGCCGGCGTACCGGAGCAAATTCTCGGCCCCATCATCGAGGGTATCGGCGACAACCAGTTTCTGGCACTGCTGCTGATCGCTGCAGCCTTCTTCGTGGGCTGCATGTTCGTCGACCCGATCGTGGTCATTCTGATTCTGGTGCCGATCTTCAAGCCACTGGTCGAAGCCACCGGGTTGGACCCGGTGCATGTGGGCGTGATCGTCACCCTGCAGGCGGCCATCGGCTCGGCCACCCCACCGTTCGGTTGCGATATCTTCACCGCCATCGCGGTATTCCGCCGCCCTTACATGGACGTCATTCGCGGCACGCCGCCCTTCATTGCCATCCTGGCCTTGGCAACGATCATCTTGATCATGTTCCCCCAGATATCGCTGCTCCTCCCCTCGCTCGGCGGCGACTGAGTGCGCCCGGCCCGGCCTTCGCCGGGCTAGTACGTCGTGGCGCGACATTACTGACTCACCACTATCCGCTAGGCACATAAAAACCCCGGAAGCTTGCGCTTCCGGGGTTTTGCATGCGGCATGTCAGTACTTCAGACGCTGACAGTCAGGCTTACTCCGCCTTGTCGCCGGACTGATTGACATGATCCAGCACGATGTCCAGCGCTTTCTGACCACGTTCGCCGACCATGTCGACGTAGGTCTGACGCACCGGCTCGGCCAGCTTACGGAAGGCATCACGCTCATTTTCGTCCAGATGGACGATGTTGATGTCGCTTTTTTCCTTGATGGTCTCGAGACGCTCGGAGTTGAACTGAGTCTGGATGTCGTGGCCCTTCTGAACCATCTCGTCGAGCGTCGACTCGAGCATCTCGCGCTGATCGTCAGACAGGTCGTCGTACCACTCTTCGTTGCCGATGAAGTTGGCGATGAACTGCGACTGATCGGCGAAGATCATGTAGTCCTGTACTTCGTAGAAGCCCATGTTCTCATGAGCGAAGACCGGCTGAATGTTACCTTCCGCCTGACCTTGCTGCAGGGCGCTATAGAGCTCGCCGTAAGCGATGGTGATCGGCGAAGCACCATAGGCTTCATAGGTCGAACGTAGCAGGCTGTTATCCATGACACGGATCTGCAGGTTATCCATGTCCTCCGGCGTACGGACCTCCTTGTTCGCAGTCCAGACCTGATACCCTTCGGGCAAGGTGGCCAGCGGTACCAGTCCGCGCTCGCGGAACGAATCCTGCCACGCATCACTCTTGAGGAAGTCGTCGGAGTTGAGAATCTCGGCCGTCTCCAACTGATCGTTCGGCATGACGAAGTTGAGACTCATCAACTGGCTTTCCGGCACGGTACCGCCCAAAAAGCCCGAGCCGAAGCCAAGCGGAATGGCGCCGCTCTGGATGGCGTCATACAACGCCGAATAGCTCGACCCCCATTTGCCATACGGCAGCAACTCGACCGTGATGTCGCCGTCGCTCTTTTCCTCGATCAACTTCTTGAACTCTTCCGCATAGCCGTACTGCACGCTACCTTCAGTCTCCTCGAGACCGAAACGCCAGGTATCGGCGGACGCCGTGGAAGCGACACCGACCAAGCCTAAAGCCGTGATACTCAGAACGATATTGCGCAGTTGCATAGAGTTCCCTCTTTCTTATCAATGTAGATTCAGAGAAGAGCAAAGTCGCTTCGATGTCAAGCCGTCGCCCTTCGCGCAGGTGCGCAACGGCACCGGTGCTGGTACAGTCGAGGGGCGGTGTTTGTTTATTTTGTTAAGGAGTTTTCATGAAACGTTTGATGACGGCTGTGGCATTCGGCGGCCTCGTAGCGACGCCGCTGCTGGCCATGGCTGCCCCGCAGAGCGACGAAGCCAAACTCAGCTATAGCATTGGCGCAACGCTCGGCCAGAGCATTAAGCAGGACATCTCGGATCTCGATACCGACGCCTTTACCCAAGCGGTTGAGGACGTTTACGCCGGCGGTGACCTGCAGATGAGCGATAAGGAGATCGCCGCCACGCTCTCTGACTTCCAGAAGCAGAAGATGGCTGAGCAGAAGAAGGAAAAGGCGCAGTCAGCCGAAAAGAACCGCAAGGCCAGCGAGGCATTCCTTGAAGAGAACGCCAAGAAAGACGGTGTGAAGGTCACCGACTCGGGGCTGCAGTACAAGGTTCTCGAATCCGGCGACGGCGAAACCCCAAGCGCCGACGATACCGTGAAGGTCAACTACGAGGGCAAGCTGCCCGACGGTACCGTGTTCGATAGTTCCTACGAGCGCGGCGAACCCATCACCTTCCAGGTCGGCCAGGTCATCGAGGGCTGGCAGGAAGCGCTGCAGAAGATGCAGGTCGGCGATACCTGGATGCTCTACGTGCCCGCCGATCTCGCTTACGGCCAGGGCGGCACCGGGGGCCCGATCGGTCCCAACCAGGCACTGACCTTCAAGATCGAGCTGCTGGGTATCGAAGCCGGCGACGACCAAGAAACGTCGACCGACGAGTAAGCGCTCGTCACGTTAGGCGCCTCGCGGGGCGCCTAGCATCTCTCTTCACGCTGTCCTCGTCTTTCTACGCATGGCCTTCTTGCCGGACGCTCGCGCTGTGCGTTTTCCACACCCCATCGCCACTACCGCCTGTGGATAGTTTTGTGGAGCGTCTGTGGCTTGGCGGTGAAAACCGGCTTTCCTGCCCCCGCTGCGCCCTTGCATGACGCTCGCCTGTAGTCAAGCACACCCCACCACCGCATCAAAAATTAAACATTAAGCTATTGTTTTAATTAATTTTTTAATAAACACCACTCCCTAGAGGCAAACACGGAGTAAGCGTTGGCTTACCCACAAGCCGCACGGTAAGCGCAATTGTCATAATGTGGACAAACGTCACGTGGGATGCCGTGCCTAGCGGTGAATATCGAAGTCGAACCAGCTCCCCTCTTGCCCCTCAGGGGTTGTGAGAATCACTTGTGCCCGCCACGGCATGACCGTTTCCGTGCAAGGACGGAGCTCGCCCACGCCTCGGAAGTGGCCATCACCGACCTCTTCCAGCTCGACCCGAGTAAGGCCCATATTCATGTCACGTCCGACGAACTCCACGACCGCCGACGCCACCTCGATACCGGATGTCTGCACATCCAGCGTCAACGGCTCGTACGAGGCGAAGTCGCCGTGTATCTCGAAACGCAACGTCCCACTCAAGCCGATATCGGTACGGCACGCCCCGTCGCGTAGATCGCAATGCATACGCGGGGGATACCAGGTGACGTTCTCGCGCGAATCACGCAGGTAATAGTCGGCGAGATAACCAGCCGCTACCAGAACCGTTATCAGCGTTACTAGCGTCAGTAGATTGAGCAGCGGCGATCTTACCGGATCTTCATCATGATGTTGCATATCGTTAGGTCGAATCCCATTACCCAGGGGCATCGCGCTAAGCTTACCAGTTCGTGTCCCGGCGAGCTTGGCTGCAGTCAGCGTCCGGTGTCCATGAAGTTGCTCAAGCGGAGGCACAATGAGCGGTGTCACTGGGGCCCTGGGCCCTCTGTTTTTACTGATTCTACTCGGCGCCCTGCTGGGTTGGCGGCGTTTTCCCGGAGGCGATTTCTGGCCCGCGATGGAACGGCTGATCTACTTTCTGCTGTTCCCCGCCATGCTGGTCTCGACGCTGGCTACGGCGAATGTGGCGCAGGTGCCGGTCATCCGCCTGGCCGTGGTATTGATGGGCACCATGGCACTGTTCGCGCTGGGGCTCTGGTGCGCGCGTCATCGCCTCGCGCTGGCGCCATCGGCGTTCACCTCGGTGCTACAAGGCACGCTGCGCTTCAATACTTACGTAGGAGTCGCCGGCGCCGCCGCGCTACATGGCCAAGCTGGGGCGACGGTAGCCGCAGTCGCCGTTGCATTGATGGTCCCGCTGGCCAACATTCTCTGCGTGAGCGGTTTCATCGCCGCGGGCACGCTGGGGCCTTCTAGCTTGGGGCGCAGCCTGGCTGCCCTGTTGCGTAACCCCCTGATCCTGGCCTGTGTACTCGGTATCGCCCTCAATGTCACCGGCATCGGTCTGCCGGGTTGGCTGGGCAGCACCGTCGAACTCACTGGCCGTGCCGCCCTCCCGCTAGGGTTGATTGCCGTAGGCGTGGCACTGCGACCCAGTGCCCTTGTCGGCAGCGGGCATGCGTTCTGGTACTCGGCCACGCTCAAGCTTGTCGCCACCCCCGTGATCGTACTGGCCCTAGCCTGGCTGACCGGGCTCGACCCAGTGAGCCGCGACATCGCTCTTCTGTTCGCCGCCTTACCCACCGCCACCTCGGCGTATATCCTCGCCCGCCAGCTAGGCGGTGACGCCGAGCTGATGGCGGCGCTAATTACCGGCCAGACCCTGCTGGCCATGGTGACGCTGCCAGCATGGATGGCACTGGCGAGTTGAGCCTCCCGACGAGACTAATTGAAAAATATTCTCGTTACGCTTGACGATTCAAATGAGAATGGTTTACCTTAACAACCGTGGCGCCGCCAAGCGCCACTGACCTAAGCAGCGAATGTCAGGTTCCTGCCCATGGTTATCTCCTCATCAAGCTAGTCACGGTCTTTAAGCCGCCCACCCGGGCGGCTTTTTTTAGATTCATCGCAGAGCGGCATGAAATGAACAGGACCAAGGCAGGCAGCACTTTGCCAGCGTCTTGCTCGCCGTGACGTGATTCAGATCAGCCAGAATCGAAAAAACCGCTGCAAGCAGCGGTTTTCGAGGAAATCAGCGTTCTGTGTTGAAAGTGTTCTGTGAGAGCGGTGCTGCAACGTGCGCTCATCCGTCCTCACGGGCATAGATCAAATCCCAGACCCCATGGCCAAGCTTTTCGCCACGGCTCTCGAACTTGGTCAGCGGGCGGAATTCCGGGCGCGGCACATAGGGCGCGCTCTCAGCCGACGCCGTGTTGCGATAGCCCGGCGCCGCCTCCATGACCTCGACCATGTGCTCGGCGTAGGCTTCCCAATCGGTCGCCATGTGCAGATACCCGCCAGGCGCCAGACGCGTGCGTACCAGTTCGACGAAGGCCGGCTGCACGATGCGCCGCTTGTGGTGCTTCTTCTTCGGCCAGGGGTCGGGGAAAAACAGCTGCAGCCCCGTTAGGCTCGACTCGGGTAGACACTTACCGAGCACTTCCAACGCGTCCTCGCGGTACACGCGCAGGTTGGTCAGGCCGCGCTTATCCGCTTCGTCGAGCAGCTTGCCAACACCCGGCGCATGCACCTCGATGCCGATGAAGTCGGTCTCGGGATGTGTACTTGCCTGTTCGACCAGCGACTGCCCCATGCCAAAGCCGATCTCCACGACACAAGGCGCCTGCCGGCCGAACAGCGTCTCCAGCGACTGGCGGCCATCGGCCACGTTTAGCCCCAGGCGGGGCCAGACCTCTTCGAGCCCCCGCGACTGGGCAACGGTCATGCGTCCGGCGCGCAGTACATAACTCTTGATACCGCGCGGTGGGCGCGAGGATGACGCCGAGCCCGCCTCAGGGGCGTTCTCGGGGGAAGACGATGGTGAATCACTCATGGGCAAGTCTGCGTTATCGATCAGGTAGCGAAGCAGGCCGTGCGGGCCGCGAAAGGGTTCAGGCGTTGATGCGCCCGGCGAAGGGCGACGACGGGCTCGCCGATGCCCGACGTGGCATGCGTTCGGCGAGATACGCCTCGCGCCCCGCCTCCACCGCCAGTTTCATGGCATGCGCCATGCGCACCGGTTGTCGGGCGTTGGCGATGGCCGAGTTGATCAGCACGCCGGCGCAGCCCATTTCCATGGCCAGCGCAGCATCCGAGGGCGTGCCGATACCGGCATCGACGAGGATCGGCACCTCGGCATTGCCGAGGATGATCTCAAGCGTTGCCGGATTGAGCAGGCCATGCCCCGAGCCGATCAATGAGCCCAGCGGCATCACCGCGCAACAGCCGATGCGCTCCAACTCCTTGGCGACGATAGGGTCATCGCTGGTGTAGACCATGACATCGAAACCGTCGTTGACCAGCGTCTCAGCGGCCTTGAGGGTCTCGACCACATTGGGGTAAAGCGTGCCATCGTCGCCCAGCACCTCGAGCTTGACCAGGTTGTGGCCGTCGAGCAGCTCGCGTGCCAGCTTGCAGGTCCGCACCGCGTCCTTGGCGGTATAGCAACCCGCCGTGTTGGGCAGGATCGTGTAACGGCTCGTCGGCACAGCGTCGAGCAGGTTGGGCTCATCGGGATTCTGGCCCAAGTTGGTGCGGCGCACCGCGACGGTGACGAGCTCGGTGCCACTCGCCTCGACGGCGGCGGCGGTCTCGTCGAAATCCCGGTATTTGCCGGTACCCACCAGCAGGCGTGATGAGAAGACGCGACCGGCGACGGTCAATGGGATGTCCTGGCGCTGCTCAGCGGACATGACGAACCTCCTGGCGTAAAGGGAGCCGCCGACGCGGGTGGCCGCTTAGTGGCTCCGCGCGTCGGCGAGCGAGTAACATCAGCCGCCGCCGATGGCATGCACGATTTCCACACGGTCGCCCGGGGACAGGCGCGTCTCGGCATGCTGGCTGCGCGGCACGATTTCCTCGTTGACTTCGACGGCGATGCGGCGCCCGGTCAGTGCAAGCTGATCGATCAACTCACTGATCGTCAGCTGGGACGCGAGCTCGCGATGATCGCCGTTGAGCTGAATGTGCATGGCGGCCTCTCACGTTAGGTGGGGAGAGGCCGCCATTATAACGCCAAATGCCGTGTTCAAGAATCCTTGGACGGCCATACGTCGTCATCTACCTGGTCGGGGCGCTTGAGGATCTTGGGGTCGAAGCGCGGCTCCTTGACGCCTTCGCGACGCTGGCGCTCGTAGTCCTTGAGCACACGCATGGCGATCGGCGCCAGGATCAGGATCGCGATCAGGTTGGTGGTCGCCATCAGCCCCATGGACAGATCGGCGAAGTCCCATACGAAGGTCAGTTGCGACACCGAGCCGATCATCACCATGGCCAGCACGGCCAGGCGCAACGCTTGTACCGCGCCCTTGGCATGGCGCTTGAACATGTACTCGATATTGACCGTGGCGAACGAGAAGTTGGCGATGATCGAGGTGAAGGCGAACAGCAGAATCGCCACGGCGATGAAGACTTCACCGAAGCCGCCGAAGTGATCCGCCATCGCATCCTGGGTGAGCTGGATGCCGACGATGTCCTGTCCCGGCGAATTGGCCATCAACTTCTCGTAGACGCCGGAAAGCAGGATCACCACCGCCGTGCAGCTGCAGATGACCAGGGTATCGACGAACACGCCGAACGACTGCACCAAGCCCTGCGCGGCAGGATGCTTGACGTTGGCCTGGGCCGCCGCATTAGGCGCCGAGCCCATGCCGGCCTCGTTGGAAAACAGGCCACGCTTGATGCCGTTCTCCATCGCCGTCTTGATGGCATAGCCGGCCGCGCCGCCCACTGCGGGCCCATAGCCGAAGGCACTCTTGACGATCAGCGCCAGCATATCCGGCACTGCGGTGATGTTGAGCGCCAGCACCACCAGCGCCACCAGCAAGTAGGCGATGGCCATGATCGGCACGATCTTCTCCGCCGTGCGCGCGATGGACTTGAGCCCGCCATAGATGACCACGGCCACGACACCGACCAAAATCAAACCGGTGACCCAATTGGGCATGCCGAAAGCCTGGTTCATGCCCTGGGCGATGGTGTTGGCCTGGGCGCCGTTAAACGCCAGACCATAGGCCACCAGCAGAAAGAAGGCGAACAGCAGACTCATCCAACGCCAGCCGAGCGTGCGCTCGATATAGTAGGCGGGACCGCCGCGGTACACACCGTCTTCGTGGCGCTTCTTGTAGACCTGCGCCAGGGTCGACTCGACGAACGAGGTGGCGAACCCGACCAACGCGGTGATCCACATCCAGAAGATCGCCCCCGGGCCGCCGATCCACAACGCGATGGCCACACCAGCCAAGTTCCCGGTGCCCACGCGCGCCGCCAGCGACGTGGCAAATGCCTGGAACCCGCTGACGCCTTCGCCCGCGCCACGGCTATTGAAAGTCACGCGCGCCATGTGACCGAACAGCCGAAACTGCATGCCACGCGTCAGCACGGTGAACAACACCCCCGCGCCTAACAAGAGATAAACGAGAATATACGACCAGATGAAATCGCTGACAGGGGTCATCACCGCGTAGATAGCATCGTGCAGCGGTGCGACGAGACTGGCGAGAGAGTCCATGGATTAATGCTCCATTATGATTCTTGAGATCGGCAAGGCCGCGACGATACGCCATCCCGAGAGGCTTGTCATGGCGTAAGCGACGCCATAGGGTAAGCGCCAGCGCGGCGATACCGGGCCCCGGGATGACATTCCGGCGCTCACTCACCGTTTCAGCGTAGTCAGTGATAAAGGATGAGACATGCACAACTGTCGTGGCTGGATACTCGTCGCCTTGAGCGGCTTCGTGGTCGTGGTGGCGGGCGCGTTCGGCGCCCACGCGCTGGGCGGCACGCTCTCGCCCACACGACTCGACGCCTTCGACACCGGCGTGCGTTACCAAGCCTGGCACACCCTGGCCGCCATGGCGGTACTCATCTGGCGGGTACAGCAACCGCTGAAAGGGCAGCGGGCAGCGCTCTGGCTATGGAGCATGGGGATGGCGGCGTTTTCCGGCTCGCTGTATCTACTGGCCCTGACCGGCGCCCATTGGCTGGGGCCCATCACGCCGCTCGGCGGACTGTTGCTGATGGCCGGCTGGCTGACGTTGGCGGTATGCGCCTGGCGTCAGCGCCTCGCTGATTGAGCCGACGTCAGTCGTCGTCATGCTCGGGTAGCGCATAGGTCGCGGTGACGGTTGCCACCGGTTCCTCGTCGCCAGCGGGGAACAAACGCACTTCGCCTACCGCCAGGCGCTCGCCCAGCTTGACGACGTGCGCATTGGCGATGAGATCGCGGTCGCCGCGCGCGCGGCGCAGGAAGTGGCAGTTGAAGTCCGTGGTCACCGCCATCGGCTCCGGGCCGATCTGGGCCAGAATCGCCACGTACAGGCAAACATCCGCCAGCCCCATCAGCGTGGGCCCCGAGACACAACCACCGGGGCGCAAATGTTCATCCTCGATGGCCAAGCTCATGGTCGCGCGCATTTCGCCCACGCCTTCGATGGTGCCTTGTCGCTGTGGAAAGACCTCGTCGAGGAACTCCTCTATGGCGGCGGCGGTCATCACGGTCATGGCAAATTCTCCCCTGGCAATGGTGCTCGAGACGGCAGCGCAGTGATCAAGGTAGCGCAACATCATCCGAACACACACTACCGTGCGCCCCTCACCGGCTCACCGTCCCCCCAAGACGTATTTGCGCCAAAGCTCATGCACTTCCAAAACACCATCTGACATTACCCTGAATCCGCCGGAGGGCTTATAAGATTAACCTGACGCCCGCAACTACGCCGGTATCTTCGGTCCTGTCCCCACCTGCACGGGAAAAATCCGCAGTATCGCCATACTCTTTTTCCCAGTAAGCGCCCACGTAAGGCGCGACGCGGCGGGTCACCTCATAACCCAAACGCATGCCGACACGCACGGAGTTTAGCCCTTCGCCAACGCCAAATTCTTTGACTTCATTGGCGGCCATGGCGATTTCCGTGCGTGGCTGTACATAGAGTCGCTGAGTAAGTCGAAAGTCATATTCTCCCTCGAAACTAGCAGATACATCTCCTTCGTCACTCACTTGCAAGGCTACATCGGTCTCAATTTCATATGGCATAACCCCTTGCAACCCAACGACACCGTAGGTTCGCTCTTCATGATCATCAGAGAACACACCCCCTTGGTAACCCACGCCACCCTGCAGCTCCCAAAAATCGGCAATCAACCGGCTATAGAGTAGCTCCAGGGACTCAAACTCGGCGTCTTCACCGTCTCCCTGAATATTTTCACCTTCCGATTTTACGTACATACGGTTAACGTCGCTGCCGTACCACCCCTGGAAGTCCCATACCATGGCATCCTTACCATTCTCCGGAATACTATATTCAAGCCGATCAAATTGTGCCGTGCCTTGATTATGCTCCACGATAGGGGATGGCCAGCCATCAGGAGCATCGTAACCATCATCAGCTTTAGCCAAGGAAGCAAAGATGAATGCCGCACTCACACCCACGAGGTAAAGTTTTATCTTCATACTGCCTCCTCAAGAAACCTGAACAACGCGGAACATGCCAGCTTCCATGTGGTAAAGAAGGTGACAGTGAAAAGCCCAGCTTCCTTCCGCATCTGCCGTGATAAGCGCGGAGACCCGCTCACCGGGCTTCACGTTCAGGGTATGCTTGCGTGGAATTAACTCACCCTGGCCGTTTTCCAGCTCCATCCACATACCGTGAAGATGAATGGGGTGCTCCATCATGGTGTCATTGATCAAGATCAGGCGCAGACGCTCATCCTTTTCAAAGTGGATAGGGCCTGAGACTTCGCTGAATTTCTTGCCATCGAACGACCACATGTAGCGTTCCATGTTGCCGGTCAAATGCAGCTCCAGCTCGCGGCCGGGGCCGCGCCGGTCAGGCCATGGGGTGAAGGCTTTCAGGTCGCGGTAGACCAGCATACGGCGCTCGTCGGGGTCGATGCCGATGCCTGCCTCGCCATAGCGTGAGCCCGGCTGGGCCTCACCGGCCACAAGCATGCCATTCTCGCGCGTCTTGGCTTTTTCTTTCGCCATGCCGTCGCCGCTGCCGTGGTCCATGCCCTCCATGTCTCCGCCGGACATATTGGAGTGGTCCATGCCCTCCATGTCATCTCTGGACATGCCGGAATGATCCATTCCTTTCATGCCCACCATTGCGCCAGCTGCCATCCCTTCCATCCCGCGGTCGGCAATTTGGCGGCGCTTGGGGATTTCAGCCTGCATGCCATCACGTGGGGCCAGGGTGGCACGGGCGTAGCCGCTGCGATCCATTGATTCAGCAAAGATCGTATAAGCTTGATCGTCTTCGGGGGAGACCAGCACGTCGTAGGTCTCGGCCACACCAATGCGGAATTCGTCCACAGGCACGGGTTGCACTGGCTGGCCATCGGCGGCTACCACGGTCATTTTCAGGCCGGGAATGCGCACATCGAAATACGACATCGCCGAACCGTTAATCACTCGAAGGCGCACGCGCTCACCCGCCTTGAACAACGCCGTCCAGTTCTCCTCGGGGGCGCGGCCATTTAGCAGGTAAGTGTAAGTGCTGCCAGTCACATCGGCGATATCCCGCGAACTCATGCGCATTTTTGACCACATTCGGCGCATTTCCACCGTGTCTGAAAAGCCTTCACGTCGAACATCGGCAAAGAAATCAGCCATCGTGCGCTCTTGGAAGTTGTAATAGCCTTCCATGGTTTTCAAATTACGAAATACCGACGCAGGATTTTCGAAAGTCCAGTCAGTCAAAAGCAGCACATGCTCGCGGTCATAGCGGAAGGGTTCACGCTCGGCGGCATCAACAATCAGCGGCCCCACATGCCCCACCTGTTCCTGAAGGCCCGAGTGGCTGTGATACCAATAGGTGCCGTTCTGGCGTACGGGAAAGCGGTAGGTAAAGGTCTCGCCTGGCTCAATACCGGCAAAACTGACGCCCGGCACGCCGTCCATGCCGGAAGGAAGAATCAAACCGTGCCAGTGGATTGAGGTGGGTTCGTCGAGCAGGTTGGTGACGCGTAATACGGCGTCCTGGCCTTCCTTAAGGCGGATCAGCGGGCCGGGGCTGCTGCCGTTAATACTAAAGGGGCGAGCCTCTTTGCCGTCAATCGGAATGGACTCACGGCGAATGGCTAATGCCACCTCTGGCCCTTCTTCAACGCCTTTGGAATAGACGTTTGTGCGCCCCCAGGGATTGGCCCAGGCAGGACTCATGCCCATAGCGGCTGCGGAGCCCAGCCCAAGCGCAGCCCCCCCTTTCAATATCTGGCGGCGCGAGAAGGGGCGCGATACAACAGGTGAGCGTGCCATGTACAACTCCCGTTAGGTTTTACATGGCCCTATCCTGCCAGAACAAGCTGAATCAAAACTGAACGAACTGTTACCTCGCCCCCTCTGCCAAGGTCAGCGTCACCTTAGCGCGCAACCCACCAAGTGAGCTATGGGAAAATTGTGCGTATCCAGCATAGCGCGCAGCTAGCTGAGTCAAGATGGACAACCCCAAGCCATACCCCGGATGGCGCTCGTCCAAACGCTTGCCCCGCTCGCCCAACCTAGGCAAATCGCTTTCCACCACACCAGGGCCATCATCATCGACGGTTATCACTAGCATTTCTGTTAATAACCTTATATCACAGCAAATATAGTATTTCGCCCATTTACCTCCATTATCTAATAATATACCGAGCATTTCCGAAAAGTCGTGGGGCTCTATGGGTATCTGATCCCGGTCAACATTAGAATACGTTATTTGGAACTCTTTTTCCGGGTAAAGACCACGAAACATATCTATAAGGCGAGGACTATCGTTCATTAAATGAGTCACCCTCCCCATATTGGGACCCGCGATTCGAGAGCGGCGCAGCTCAGCATCAAGCTGAGCATTAATACTTTCTATCCTTACGAGCAACTTGAGGCGTCGATCATCATCAATTGGCCGATTCCCACGAAGCACCTGTGTCACGGCAGCCAATGGCGTCTTCAACGCGTGAGAAAGATTCGCCGCCGACTCACGCGAGTGCTGTAAGCGTGAATCTATATCATCCATGAAACGGTTGAGCTGCTCGACGAGGACATTCAATTCGGAAGGTACCAATACTGAGAACCGCCGACGCTGCCCCGCTTGTAGTGCATCAAGTTGTTCGCGTAGTTCCCTCAATGGCTTCAAGCCACGATTGACTGCCAACATGTTAAGCACTATCAATACTATTAACAAGGCTCCTGCGACCGCCCCCACCCACCAATGCAAGGTTGCAAGCCCAGCCTCCACTTGTGAAAAGTCTTCCCCAATAAGCAAAACACCGTTACTATCTTCCCAGCTAAAATGGCGACGATAGACCAGTAAGTGGCGCCCCCCTTCTTCTACTTCTACCAAGGAATCACGGTCACTTGCGAGCAGTGGAGAAAGTCTTGTCTGCCACTTCGGATCCGAGGCACTAACACTATCGCCAATAGACAGCACATACAGGTGGTGAAAAACCTGATAACTTTTGCTCACAGACTGTAATGACTCAGGGACCAGGGAACGTTCTTCACCCAACTGAGAAACAGCATGATCGGCCTCTCTACGCAGGCGCTCACCAAGAAAGTCCTTGGCGATACTTTCCAAAAAAAAGCCGTGCATCAACCATGTCACGACCACGACTATAAGCGCCACGCTTCCTAGCCAAGCTAGCAGGCGAAACCGCAAGCTATGCCAATCAATGCGATACAAATAAGTACCCCTGGCCGCGGCGTGTTTGTATCAACGCCTTACCTAAATACCGGCGCAGCCGGGCAACATACACTTCCACCAGATTAGACTCAGCTGCATCTTGTTCAAGCGCATAAAGTTGATCGAGCAAATGATCTTTAGAATGCACACGATCGGGATGGTGCATTAGATAACGCAACAGTCGAAATTCAGTTGCCGTTAGCGAACGCCAAGGAAGACTTTCTGTACAAACCGACTGCCCAGCCTCATCTAAGGAAACCCCGTTAACTGTCAATATTTGAGATACACTACCAGAGCGACGCCTAAGCAATGCTTTAAGTCTCGCCAATAACTCGGCCTCATGAAACGGCTTTGTCAAATAATCATCTGCGCCAGTTTCTAATCCAGACACTTTATCTTCCCAAGTATCCCTTGCCGTAAGAACCAAAATAGGCATGTCACGATTTTGCTTATGCCAATGTGCAACCAATTCAAGCCCAGAACCATCAGGCAGCCCAATATCGACAACAGCCAGTTCATAACATTCGGTTGCCGCAAGCGACGTGGCCGCCTTTATAGAGTCGGCCACGTCAACGAGGTAACCGTTGTCCTTCAAGCTTTCCGCCAGGCTTTCGGAAAGCAGATCATCATCTTCGAGAAGCAACAGTCTCATATATTCACATCATTTTACTGTAACATTACCATACATGCCTGACTCATAATGACCTGGGATGTTGCAGGCATACTCTAAGCTTTTATCACTGTCAGGAGCTGTCCAAACCAGCTCTTTGGTCTCACCGGGTTCAATGGTCACCGAAGCCATGCCATCACCACCTTCCGACATATGGTGTCCCCCATCGCCTTCACTCATTTCTTGCATCATATCACGATGTTCCTCTTGAGCAGACTCGTCTCCGATTGTGAACTCGTGTTCTATACTACCCGTGTTAGTGATCTCGAATTTAATGGTTTCCCCGGTAGAGGCCTCAATGTCCTCAGGATCAAACCACATGTCTCCCGCTTCCACCGTGATGGTGCGATCAACGTCAGCGTCACTCACCTTTTCGCTATTTCCATGCCCGGCCGAGGCCCAGGAAGCCGCCGCCAGCGTACTCAACGAGATTGCCAAAAGGCTTGATACCAGATGCTTCTTATACATCAGTGTTCTCCTACAAAAGTGGATGTCTACCCTTTATAGAGGCACAACCTGAAATGATCCTGAATACATCTACTTAGTTTGCTAACAAACAAGCCATGATCATTTCTACAGCTTGACCTTTGGGCTACACAAAGGCTGTACTCTTTACCTTAGGATAGCACTGCCAAGAGGATTTTCATGATGAATTCAGAATGTTTCGCTTTAATGGGCTCAATGGGATGGATAGGGTGGCTTATGCCACTAACATTACTTTTGCTTATTGGATTAAGCATTGCTTCTCTTATTAAGTACCTTTTCAGGGGGCCTCATGAAGGATACAGGCATTAAACAACTCCTTGCTTCACTACTGGCATGTAGTTTCTTGGCAACAGGGGCAGTGTCGGCAAACGACCTACCTGATGAAGCAATTCTTTACAAAGACCCCAGGTGCGACTGTTGTACAGCTTATGCACATTACCTTGAAACGCAAGGTGTCAGGATCACGATCGTGGATGATGTTGCGCTGGATAGCATCAAGAAGCGAGCAGAAGTGCCCAAGAATTTGGCTTCATGCCATACCCTTAAAATGGGTAAGTATTGGATCGAGGGTCACGTTCCTAAGAAAGCACTAGCAACGCTTTTCTCTAAACAACCAGATATAAATGGCATTGGCCTTGTCGGCATGCCGAAAGGATCCCCAGGCATGCCCGGGGCTCAAGAAGCACCCTTTAAAATCTATGAATTTAAAAATAATAAAGACCATTCTTTCATGACTTTTTAGAAAATATTTTCATCGCAGCCTGGCTTTTAGAGGGGGGCATCTCCCCTCCTTTTTTACACACGACAAATTCTTAACCAAAGCTATTGATTTTTCCCTATCATTTTTTCCCAAGTTCCGTCACGATGTACTAGGCGATGCAATATCGCCATAAACACATGTCCTGCAATCAACGCTGTCAGTATATAAGCAAGTGGGCCATGCAGCTCCTGAAAAATCGTATCCCATTTTGTGTCAAGACCTTTTGTCAGAAGAGTATCAAAAACTAAAACGGGATAACCTTGCAATAAGCCACTCAACGGGATAGCGATCAGAACAACGTATATACTAAAATGCCCAAACCTTACCATTATACTTCTACTTCGTGGCCTATGCTTTCTCTGCACCAACAACCAGATCATGCGGAGCAACATTACCCCCAAAATAGAAACCCCTATCGTCATATGCCACGGCTGTACATACTGACTAAAAATATTCTTGGGGTCCCAACTACGCATATATACATCGGCTAGCTGTATAATGACCAATATTGCAGTTATCCAATGCAATACGCGACTAACAACACCATAGTATTTATATGAGTCCGTTGCCTTCATTATCCACACCCCATGCTATTTTAGGATTGCACACTACAAGAAGAACCGGCCAACCCCAATCAGCCGGCCCTTAATTTACCATGCATCACTTATTGATATTGGGTGTGGAGTTGGTAGATATTCCGACTTTCATGAGCGCCTCCCATGGTAGTGCTTCCAGTAACCATAAGCTGATAATCTCCTGGCTCTAATGACCTGACAAGAGAAAAGTGCCCATCAGGATCTGACGCTGCGGCAACCATTTCTCCTGATGCGTCATAGAGCACCGCCTTCAGATAGTTTCCACGGCTAGAGCTACCAGCATAGTGCTCACTTGTTACTGTTAAAGTAGTCGGCTTATCAATAGGCACGGTGTATCGGTTTTCGTTGCCATTGCTAATCATCTGACTCGATGAAATACCATCTTCTAGCACGGGAACGCCACCGTCATGACCAACGCTCGCAACAGCAGGAATTGCTAACACGCTGGAGATAAAAGCTGTCAATGCAATCATTTTCACTTTCATGGCACACCTCATTTCATTGGGTACAAATACTTTATATCCCATAAAGCTGAAATGAGTATTAAAAACACCCTTACACTATGCGGCAACCATGTGCAGCCTGACGAGCGACGTAGCTCGCCAAACTTTTGCGTTCAAAATCGGCAAAAAGCCTGACATGACAGAAAGCGGGATGCCAGGCTCAGATGGTGAGCGCCGAGGAAAGAGTTAGCCTCGGCGCCCAGTTCAGATCAACCCAACTTGGCCTTGTGCACCGCTCGCCAATGGTGCAGCAGCGGTTCGGTGTAGCCGGCCGGTTGCTCGCGTCCCTTGACGATCAGGTCGGATGCCGCCTGGAAGGCGCTGGACTCCGCCAGGTGCGAGGTCATCGGCGTATAGTCGGGGTCGTGGGCGTTCTGGTCGTCGACCACCTTGGCCATACGCTCCAGCGTCTCGCGCACCCGCGCTTCGCTGACGATGCCGTGATGCAGCCAGTTGGCGATGTGCTGACTGGAGATACGCAACGTCGCACGATCCTCCATCAGCCCCACATCATGGATGTCCGGCACCTTGGAGCAGCCCACACCGTGCTCGACCCAGCGCACCACGTAGCCGAGGATCCCCTGGCAGTTGTTATCCAGCTCCTGCTGAATCTCGTCGTCGGCCCAGCTCGGGTTCTTGTTAGCACCCGAAGCCGCGCTTTTGACCACCGGCACGCTGAGTAGATCGTCGAGCAGGTCGTCGCTCGGCTTGGCTTCCAGTTCACGCTGAATCGTCGCGACATCGACCTGGTGATAATGCAGCGCATGCAGCACTGCCGCTGTAGGCGAGGGGACCCAAGCCGTAGTCGCACCCGCTTGGGGATGACCGATCTTCTGCTCGATCATCGCTGCCATCAGCTCCGGCATCGCCCACATGCCCTTGCCGATCTGCGCCCGACCGCGCAGACCGCATGCCAGACCGGTCTGGACATTGTTCTTTTCGTAGGCCGCAATCCACTTGGTGCCCTTCATCTCCCCCTTGCGCAGCATGGGACCGGCTTCCATGGCGGTATGCATCTCGTCGCCGGTGCGATCCAGAAAGCCCGTGTTGATGAATGCCACGCGCGAGGCGGCTTCAGCGATGCACGCCTTGAGGTTGATCGAGGTGCGACGTTCCTCGTCCATGATGCCCATCTTGAGGGTATCGCGCGGCAGGCCCAGCATGTCCTCGATGCGCATGAACAGGCTGTTGGAGAAGGCGACTTCCTTGGGCCCGTGCATCTTCGGCTTGACGATATAAACCGAGCCCGTCCTCGAGTTACTTGCGTCACCTTCGCGCTTTTTAAGGTCGTGGATCGCCAGCAGGCTGGTAATTACGCCATCCAGTATGCCCTCGGGGATCTCGTTACCCTCGCCGTCGAGCACCGCCGGGGTCGTCATCAGGTGGCCGACATTGCGCACGAACAGCAGCGAGCGCCCGGGCAGACGCACCTGGCCACCCTGCGGCGCCGTGTAGTCGCGATCCGGATTGAGACGCCGCGTCACGGTCTTGCCACCCTTGTCGAAGCGCTCTTCGAGATCGCCTTTCATCAGCCCCAGCCAGTTGCGATAGAGCAGCGTCTTATCCCCGGCATCGACTGCGGCCACGGAGTCCTCGCAATCCATGATCGTACTCACCGCCGCTTCGACCAGGACGTCCTTAACGTGCGCCGGATCGGTCTTGCCAATGGGATGCGTAGCGTCGAACTGCACTTCCAGATGCAGACCGTGGTTGGCCAGCAGTACCGCAGTGGGTGCTTCCGTCTCGCCTTGATAACCCACCAGTTGGGCGGGACGCGCCAGCGTCGTCTCGCTGCCCCCCTGCAACTGCACCACCAGCTTACCGTCGCGGATGCTGTAGCCACTCGACTCGGCGTGCGAGCCCTCGGCCAGCGGCGCGGCCTGATCGAGTACGCCACGCGCATAGGCGACGACCGCTTCACCACGCTTGGGATTGTAGTCCTGACCCTTCTCGGCGCCATCGGTCTCGGGAATCACATCGGTGCCGTAGAGCGCGTCGTACAGGCTGCCCCAGCGCGCGTTAGCGGCGTTGAGCGCGTAGCGCGCATTGCTCACCGGCACCACCAGTTGTGGCCCGGCCTGGATAGCGATCTCGTCGTCGACATGGGCGGTCGTCGCCTGCACCTTCGCCGGCGCCTCGACCAAATAGCCGATGTTTTTCAAGAAGGCGCGATAGGCGTCCATGTCTTGCACCGGGCCAGGGTGAGCCTTGTGCCACGCATCCAGCTCAGCCTGTAACCGCTCGCGTTCGGCCAGTAGCGTCTGATTGGTGGGCGTAAGGTCGTGGACCAAGGCATCGAACCCGGCCCAGAAGGCCTCGGAGTCGACACCCGTACCGGGCAAAGCTTCGTCGTTGATGAAACGATCGAGCTGGCTGGCCACCTGCAAACGATGGCGTGTCGTACGGTCTGTCATGCGGCTCTCCTCGGGTGTCGCCTCAAACGTGGAAAATAATTCCACAAATTAGACGTAAATCCTCGCGCTGTCATCTCCACCATTGGTCTGAGCGTCGTTTTTCGGCACGGAAGAAAGCGATGCCAATGCTGACAAATGCCGTGCAAGACCTGAAAAAATGGGCCCGGCAATCACTTCCCTATAGCCTCGGGGACCGCGCGGACGCTAGCATGGAACGCACCGGGAGAATTGAATGACCGACTTTACCCCCTTGAAACAGCTAGGCCTGCTGACGCCGATGGCACGCCCCGTGTCGCCGGCTATGAATGCCTATCTCGAGCACTATCGCTTAGCGTCGCTGTTGACAGAGAATACCGATCTACATGCCGGCTTCTTCGAGGCTCGGGGGTTTCAGTTGTGGGCTCAGGTATGGAGCCCGCCCAAACCGCAAGGCACGGCGTTCGTCGTGCACGGCTACTTCGATCACCTAGGGCTCTACCGCCATCTTCTCAAACTGCTGCTGGCGCGTGGCTGGCGCGTGGTGATGTGGGATCTCCCGGGGCACGGGCTCTCCAGCGGCGCGCGCGCTTCCATCGACGACTTCGGCGACTATGTCGGCTGCCTGAGCGCGCTGACTGAGGAGGTCACGCGTCTCGGCCTGGCCGATGGCCCTTGGATCGGCATCGGCCAAAGCACCGGCGCGTCGATTCTCGCCACCGACGCCCTGACCCACGGCCATCAGACACGCTGGGACGGCCTGGCGCTACTGGCACCGCTGGTGCGCCCCTGGGGCTGGCAGCAATCCAGTTGGCTGCACCGTGTGGTCAGTCCTTTCGTGCGCTCGGTGCCGCGCCGGTTTCGCCCCAACACCACCGATCTTGGCTTCGCCGATTTCCTGCGCCGCGGCGACCCCTTGCAGCCGGACCGCCTGGCCTTGACCTGGGTCAGCGCCATGCGCGACTGGATCCCCCTGCTGATGTCCATGCCGCCCAGCGAATTGCCGGTGCTGATCCTCCAGGGCGAACAAGACTTCACCGTGGACTGGCAGTGGAACCTGGAAACGCTGACGGACAAATTCCCCAATGCCGATGTCCATCGGCATCCGGAAGCCCGTCATCATCTGGTCAACGAGGCCAAGCCGATTCGCACCCCTCTCTTCCATGAACTGAGTGGTTTCCTGGCGGGTTACGAGCGCCGGCTCGACCCGCACGACGCGCTATCCAGTGCCGACCCTTGCCCGCAGGAAACACCATGAAGCATGCCCACGCCGCTGGCATCATCGCACTCTGCCTGCTGTTGGCGGGATGCGCTGGGCTCGGCGACGCCCCGCCCGAGGACATGCGCCAGGCGGTATATGGCATGAGTAGCCAGGCCGCCGAGGCACTGCTCGAATCGCCGCCCTGGTCGGGTGAAGCGCAGGATATGGTGGTGATGCTGGCACCACCGACGGTATCACCAGCGCTGGGTATCGCACCGGGACGACTCACCGAAACCTTGGGCCGCGCCCTACTGGCACAGGCAGAGGGCCCCCAAGTCCTCGATTGGACGCCGGGCATGCTGGCCGACGATGCGCCGGACAATCACTGGGTACTCGAGAGTCGGCTCCAAGGCAACGGCGTACTGCGCCTCTCCGATCGAGAGTTGCGTCCCTATCAGTGGGAAATCACCTTGCGCCGTCCCGGCCAAGACGCCCCCAGCTGGCGCGCCACGCTCTCCGGAGCCCTGGACGCCAGCGCGTTGTAATGCGTGCGTGCGAGGCATCGGACGTATGCGTGTCACGTTGTGCCCAGCGCGTCTCGGTCGCACAATGAGCCTTTTGCGTTTCAGGAGTCTCGCATGTCGCGTCACGCTCGCCACCTTGATCGTTCCGGGCCGTCCAATCCGTTCCCCGGCCTCAAAGCGCTGGAACGCAAGCTAGGCCGTGAGGTGCCGCATCGCCTGGGCTCCAACGAAGGATTGGACATGCCCCACCAGGCGCTCAAGGCGCGTTTTGGCGATGAGGTCGCCACCCTGGCCCGCGCCTACGGCGACGCCGAGGCCATGGATGTACGCCAACGCCTGAATGCCCTGCTCGGCACGCCACTGGAGGCGCTGATCATCGATGCCGGCGCCGACAGCCTGATGGCGCTCGCCCTGCGCACGCTGTGCGATCCCGACAGCACGGTCATCGCCAGCGCGGGTACCTATCCCACCTTTCGTTACTTCGCCGAGGGTCAGGGCTGTCGGCTGGTCGAAGTTGACTATCACGACGCGCCCAGCGTGCTGGCGCCGGACCTCGACGCCCTGGCCGACCGCGCGGTGCGCGATAACGCCCGCGTGGTCTACCTGGCCAATCCCGACAACCCCAGCGGCCACCTGCACAGCGACGCCGATATCCTCACGCTGCGCGATGCTCTGCCCGAGGACTGCACGCTGTTGCTCGACGAGGCCTATCACGACTTCCGTGACGATGCCGACGCTCCCGCTGCAGGCGAAGTCTGGCCCGGCGTGGTGCGCCTACGCACCTTCTCCAAGGCACACGGCTTGGCCGGCTTGCGGATCGGCTATGCCATCGCCGAACCGGCGCTGATCGAGGTGATGCACAAGGTGCGTATTCATTACGCGGTCTCATCGCTGGCACTGGCCGCCGCCGAGACTGTGCTCGACCACCCGGAGGAAACCACGCAGCACGTACGCGACGTGATCGCCCGCCGCGAAGCACTGGCCGGCCATCTACGAGTTCTCGGCGCTGACGTGCCGCCCAGTGCCACCAACTTCATCGCCGTGCGCCTGCCGGAGGCGGAGCTCGCCGCCCGCATCCATCGCGAACTGCTCGAGGCCGGCACGCTCGTGCATCGTCCCGCGCATCCCGCGCTGGGCCACGTGCTGCGCATCAGCACGCTCGAGGACGCCCTGGCGCCCGGTCGACTGGCCGCGCTGGAACGCGCGCTCGAGGCACAGCACTGATCATGGCACGTCCCGGCTGGCTTGCCTCACTATGGCACTGGCTCATCGCCGGCGTGCTGGCACTGCTCATCGTCGCCAGCAGCGGCTGGGCGGTGCTGGCGCTGTGGTATCGCCTTCCCGGTCCCACCGTGCTGCGTTACGGCGTGGCGGGGCTGTGGATCATCGCCGCGCTGGCATGCTGCATGGGGCTGTTCCTCAAGGGCTGGCCGGCACGCGCCCTACTCGGCTATCTAGCCATGTACCTCGTGCTCGGCATCTGGTGGTGGACGATCCAACCCGCCACCGAGCGCGACTGGGCGCCGGATGTCGCGCATATCGTCAGCGGCACACAAGAAGACGACAACCGCGTCACCGTCAACAACGTGCGTAACTTCCAATGGCGCACCCCGCAGGATTTCGATGAGCGCTGGGAAACCCGCCACTACGACCTGGACCAGCTACGCTCGGTCGATCTGCTGGTGTCCTACTGGATGGGGCCGGCCATCGCCCATACGCTGGTCAGCTTCGGCTTCGACGACGGGCGCTACCTGACGTTCTCGGTGGAGATACGCAAGGAGCGCGGTGAGGCCTTCTCCACCTTGGGCGGCTTCTTCAAGGAATACGAAGTCAGCATCATCGCCGCCGACGAGCGCGATATCGTGCGCGTGCGCACCAACACGCGCGGCGAGGACGTCTATCTATATCGCGTGCAGATGCCCAAGCCGGTCATGCAGGATCTGTTTCGCGCCTACCTCGACGAGGCCCACCAGTTACAACGCGAGCCGCACTACTACAACACGCTGACCTCCAACTGCACCACGCTGGTCTACGCCATGATGAAGCGCATCGTCCCCGGTCTGCCCTTCGACTACCGACTGCTGCTATCCGGCTACCTGCCCGAGTACGTGCACAGCGTCGGCGCGTTGGCACCCGGCGTTCCCTTCGCCGAACTCAAGGCCAAGGGGCATATCAACGCCCAGGCCCTGAAAACGAACGGCGCCGACGGCTTCTCCGCCCGCATTCGCGAGGGCATCCCCGGCACCGACACGCCTTCCTACGACGCCGACAACTAAGCCCCTCCATTGCCACCGATCAGCCGATCCAACTGACGATAGCCGATGGCTTCCATCAGTTGCGGCTGGCGGGGGCGGGGCTCCTCGGCAAGATCGGCGAGCGTCAGGGCGACGCGTAGCACGCGATGATAGGCGCGGGCGGAGAGGTTGAGGCGGTTGAGCACGTCGGCCAGCCAGGTGCGTTCCTGGCCATCCAGGGCGCAGAGGTCCTCCAGCGCGCTGCTGGGTAAATAAGCGTTGAGCGCGCCGCGCTGGGCTTGGCGCTGGCGCGCAGCGAGAACACGCTGGCGAACGACCTCGGAGCTTTCGCCGCTGCGTTGTTCGGTGAGTTGTGCGGCGGGCAATGCGGGGACTTCCACCTGCAGATCGATACGGTCGAGCAGTGGGCCCGAGATACGGGCCTGGTAGCGCTGCACTTGGGCCGGCGTGCACACACAGGCTTTGCGCGGGTCGCCGAGATGTCCGCACGGGCACGGATTCATTGCCGCGACGAGTTGAAAGCGAGCGGGAAAGCAGCTCTGCATCAATGCCCGCGAGACGACGATCTGGCCCGATTCCAGCGGTTCGCGTAGCACCTCCAGCACACGCCGGTCGAACTCCGGCAATTCATCCAGAAACAGCACCCCGTGATGCGCCAGTGAAATCTCCCCCGGGCGTGGCTTGCCGCCACCGCCGACCAAGGCCACACCACTGGCGGTGTGATGCGGCGTACGAAACGGCCGTTGCCCCCAGCGTTCTAGGATCGGCAGGCCGCATACCGAGCGCACGGCGGCCACTTCCAGCGCTTCATCTTCTTGGAGGGGTGGCAAAATCCCGGGTAATCGACTGGCGAGCATGGTCTTGCCGGTACCCGGCGGGCCAGCGAACAAAAGATTGTGGCCACCGCTGGCGGCAACTTCCAGCGCCCGCCGGGCCTGCTGCTGGCCACGCACCTCGGCGAGGTCGGGCTCGGCCAAGCGCGGTGCAGGCCGCTCACCAAGTTGGTGCGGCGTAATCGGCGATTGTTTGAGCAAGTGGGCGACGACTTGTGGCAGGTCGGCGGCGGGGAGAACGTCCAGGTCGCCGGCCAACGCCGCTTCATCGGCATTGCTCTCGGGCAGCAACAGAGCACGCCCGGCGCGACGCGCTTCCAGGGCCGCCGGCAGCACCCCGCGCACGGGGCGCAACTTGCCATCCAGCGCCAACTCGCCCAGGCATTCGAGATCCGCCACCGCCTCGCCGGGAATCTGCCCTGAGGCCACCAGAATGCCCAGCGCAATGGGAAGATCGAAGCGTCCGCCTTCCTTGGGGAGATCCGCCGGGGCGAGGTTGAGCGTGATGCGTCGCGTGGGAAAGTCGAAACCGGCATTAATCAGAGCGCTGCGCACCCGCTCGCGGCTCTCTTTGACCGCCGCCTCCGGCAGTCCGACGATCGCCAGCCCGGGGAGGCCGTTGGTGAGATGCACCTCGACCAGCACATCCGGCGCCTCCAGCCCCAAGCCGGCACGCGTATTGATGATGGCAAGCGCCATGCAGCCTCCTTCCGGTCACATCAAAATATGCGTATACACTAATTGATTGACTACGGTAACGCACGCGCTGCGAAAGGCGGCGAGAGGGCCTATCGGCAAGAAAGAGGCAAAAGGCGCGATGCCGTCTCGACCGAGACGGCATTCGTGATCGAGCGGCGTTCAGCTCTTGCGGGAAGTGTCGGACGCGCTCGACTCGTCGGCGTCGTCCTTGGCGTCGTGTGCGGTCGCCGGCTCGGCGCCTTCGGCGGCGGCCACCGGCGCACTCTGGCCCACGTCCAGCGCCGCTTCCAAGGCCGTGACCTGCGCCTCGAGGGATTCGACACGCGAACGCGTGCGCTGCAGCACTTCCATCAAGATATCGAAGTCCTCACGCGAGACCAGCTCCATGCGATCGAAGGCGCCGCGCATCACACCCTGGACGCTGCGCTGAATGTCTTCCGGCGCGTGCGAGGCGTCCTGGAGCCGGTCGCCGACTTGCTGTGCGAGACGTGAGAAGAGGTCGTGTGTCGCCATGAGAGTTCCCTCGGATTGAACGTTTCCTTCTCGCCACAGCATACGCAAGGCCGACGAAATACGCATGCGCCATATTGGTGCAGCCATGCCAGCGTCACGCACCA
Source organism: Chromohalobacter sp. 11-W (assembly GCF_029889905.1). Lineage (GTDB taxonomy): Bacteria > Pseudomonadota > Gammaproteobacteria > Pseudomonadales > Halomonadaceae > Chromohalobacter. The sequence goes on from NZ_JARANZ010000003.1 coordinate 121,612, forward strand.
AAAGCTGGCGCGGCGTGTTCCATGTTTGGGCACCACATAATGCTACGGCTCCCCGCCCCTCTGTAACCGGCTGTTTTTAATGATACATAGCCAATATGGCATGGCTTCTGCGTACGTCCCGAGAGGCGAAAGCCGACAACGGGAGAACTGGCATGAAGCTCATTACCGCCATCATCAAACCTTTCAAGCTGGATGATGTCCGCGAGGCGCTGGCCGACAACGGCGTCCAAGGTATCACCGTCACGGAAGTGAAAGGTTTTGGGCGCCAAAAGGGTCACACGGAACTCTACCGCGGCGCCGAATACGTCGTGGACTTCCTTCCCAAGGTAAAAATAGAAATCGCCGTGGAAGAAGACCGACTGGAAAGCGTGCTGGAGGCGATCAGCAATGCCGCGAATAGCGGCAAGATCGGCGACGGCAAACTATTCGTCACGCCACTCGAAGACGTCATTCGTATCCGTACCGGTGAACGCGGAGCCGACGCCGTTTAAGGCAAGGGCTGAAGGGAGACACAATAAATGACTGAAGATATTACACAGCTATCGTACGCGCTCGACACCTTCTATTTCTTGATCGCCGGTGTGCTGGTCATGTGGATGGCCGCCGGCTTCGCCATGCTCGAAGCGGGCCTGGTCCGCTCCAAGAACACGGCGGAAATCCTGACCAAGAACGTGGTGTTGTTCGCCATCTCTTGCACCATGTATCTGCTGTTCAGCTACCACTTGATGTATTCCAGTGGCGCTGGCGGCTTCCTGCCGAGTCTGGGCTTTCTGCTCGGCGGCGAGAACTCCGTCGATCAGGTAATGGGCAGCAACGGGGATATCTATTATTCCAACCGTGCCGACTTCTTCTTCCAGGTGGTGTTCGTCGCAACCGCCATGTCGATCGTCTCCGGGGCCGTGGCAGAACGCATGAAACTCTGGGCGTTTCTGGCCTTCGCCGTGGTGATGACCGGGATCATCTATCCGACGTCCGGCTATTGGACCTGGGGCGGTGGCTGGCTCTCCGAGCTGGGCTTCTCCGACTATGCCGGTTCTGGCATCGTGCATATGGCGGGGGCATCGGCCGCATTGGCTGGGGTGCTGGTACTCGGGCCGCGCAAGGGCAAGTACGGCAAGAACGGCGCGATCTATGCCATTCCCGGTGCCAATCTGCCGCTGGCGACGCTAGGTACCTTCATTCTGTGGATGGGCTGGTTCGGCTTCAACGGCGGCAGCGAGCTGATGGTCTCCAACATCGACTCCGCCAATAACATGGCGCAGGTGCTGGTCAATACCAATGCCGCGGCTGCCGGGGGCGTAATCGCCGCGCTGATTCTCGCCAAGATCTGGTTCCGCAAGGCTGACCTGACCATGGCGCTCAACGGCGCAATCGCTGGTCTCGTCGCGATCACCGCCGATCCACTGTCGCCCAGCGGCTTGGGCGCCACCCTCATCGGTGCCGTCGGCGGGTTGCTGGTCGTCTTCTCCATCGTGGCGCTGGATAAACTGAAGATCGACGATCCGGTCGGTGCCATCTCCGCGCACGGCGTGGTGGGTCTGTGGGGTGTATTGGCAGTGCCTATCACCAATGCCAGTGCCTCCTTCGGTGTACAGATCATCGGCGCCCTCGCCATCTTCCTGTGGTGCTTCATCGCCAGCTTGATCGTGTGGCTGATCATCAAGGCTGCGATGGGTGTCCGGGTCAGCGAAGAGGAAGAATACGAAGGGGTCGACCTGGCCGAATGTGGCCTGGAAGCCTACCCCGAGTTTGCCTCCAACAAGACGTAAACCTTGTTGGAGTACCGAGTGAGCTGGCGTGCTCCCCTGGCCCCCTTCGGGGGGCTTTTTTAATCCCGCGACCAGCGGTGTATGCTTGAAAGCATGATCGTTGGGCATAATCGAGGGTGGTAAGCGCCACCCGCATATACGATGCGAGGAGAAAGACGATGAAACTGGTGACCGCCATCATCAAGCCGTTCAAGCTCGACGACGTGCGTGAGTCGTTGTCCGAGATCGGCGTTCAGGGGATTACCGTCACGGAAGTGAAGGGCTTCGGCCGTCAGAAGGGTCATACCGAGCTGTATCGCGGGGCCGAATACGTGGTCGATTTCCTGCCCAAGGTCAAGCTCGAAGTCGCCGTCGACGACGACATGATCGAGAAGGTGATCGAGGCCATCACGCAGGTAGCCAATACCGGCAAGATCGGCGACGGCAAGATATTCGTCTCGCCGCTCGAGCAGGTCATCCGTATCCGCACCGGTGAGACCGGCAAGGACGCGGTGTAAGCCACGCTCCGCCAACACGACGATGCGACGATGCCCCTCGCAGCTCCTCGATGTCAGGGGCCGCGAGGGGCGTCATCGTTTCCGGGGTCGTGTTCGAGCGGTCGTGATCAAGAAACGCTTAGACGGCATCGAGCATCGCGGGTGTGCGTGTCGCGCCCATTGCCGAGGCGAGTTCGCTGGCCGTCATGCCGCGGCTTTCGGTGGCACGCGGGTCGGCGCCTTGAGCCAGTAGGAAGTCGACGACCTCGGCGTTGTCGAACATGGCGGCAAACATCAATGCCGTCTTGTCGTCGGGAGAGCGGGCATGGACCGAGGCGCCATGCGACACCAGCAGCTCCGCCATGGCCAGGTCGCCCTTGAAGGCCGCGCCAGAGAGTGGATGATGGCCGTTGTCGTTGTACATCTCGGGATCGGCGCCCTGCTCGAGCAGCAGTTGCGTGGCTTCGAGATGCCCATGATAGCTGGCCAGCATCAACAAACTGTCGCCCTTGTCGTTGCACATATTGGGCGGCAGCCCTTGGGCCAGCCAGCCGCGTAGCTTTTCCGCCTCGCCGTTGCGCGCGCTATTGAAAATCTCCGTGGCCAGGCGAATCGTGGCCTCATCCAGCTCGGCGTTGCCGGTGTCATTATCATCCGACATCGTGTCGTGCTCCTTGTGGCATCTAGCATCGAGCGTAGCATGTCGTTTCACGCGACGCGTCACCCTCCAAGAGACCCGAGAGTCCCATGCTGGATATCAAGTATTACGTATTGATCGACGCCATTGCCACCCACGGCACCGTGCACGATGCTGCCGCCGCCATCGGCATCACCCAGCCTGCGGCGACGCATCGCATTCGGGAGATGGAACGCCGCCTGGGCGTCGCTCTTTTCCACCGCGAAGGACGCCGGCTGACGCTTTCCGCCTCGGGCGAGCGTCTGCTCGAAACCGCGCACGAAGTGCTACCCCAGCTACGCAGCGCCGAGCTCGAGGCGTGGCAATTGGCACGTCGGGCCGAACCCGCCTTGCGTTTGGGCATCGGCCCTTACGACACCTTCTCGCGGGCGATTCCGCATCTTTATGATCAGCATGCGCGCGACATCGATCTGGTCCGCCTGCCCATGGCGGACATGACCACGGCGCTACTCGCCAGCCGCGTCGACATGATCTGCATGATCGAGGTGCCCTCGCAGCGCGGCATCGCTCATCAGCTATTGTTCGAGGAACCGCTGGTGGCCGTTTTGCCGCCCGAGCATCCTTATGCACAGAGCGATGGGGTACCCGCCGAGGTTTTCGACCAGGGGCGGCATTTCACCTACAGCATCACGCCCGAATCGGGTCATGAGTTCGAGCATTTCTTCCAGCCGGCCGGCGTCTATCCTTCGCACATGGTGCAGATCGAGTCGGTGGCCTTGATCCTGGAACTCGTCGCCGCCGGCAAGGGCGTGAGCATTCTCTCGCGCTGGGCCGCGCGGGATGCGCATCAGGCAGGGCGCGTCGTCATGCGTCCCCTGGCCGGCGAGCTGCCACGCATCCCCTGGTATCTGGCTTATGCACAGACTCCTCACATCACCGCTGCTGCCGAGTCGATGGCGGCCACGCTGCGTCATCTCTACCGCACCGACGACTGAAACAAGACGCCATCCGCTGCAACGCACGCGATCGATAAGAATCTCGTCGCAGATGGCCGGACATTCTCATTAGTTTCACGCCCTCCCTCCTTTTACCGTATCGCTACTCCTTATCAAGGACTCCCAATCAACGACTCCCAACCAACGAGTCCCGATCAACGACCGCACAGGAGGGCGATCTCATGTCACAGGCCACGCTCGCAACTCAAACCACCGCGCAGGACGTCACTGCCGAGCATCATCCCCTGGCGCGTTTCATCGACCTCGAACGTTATCCGATCCTGGAGCGCGATAGCGACGCCTACCGGGCCACTGTCGAGGGTGTGCGCGATCAACTGCGCACCGACGGCTGCGCCCTGTTGTCGAAGTTCATCCGCGAGGACCTCATCGAGCCGCTGCGCGAGGAAAGCGAGGCCCTGGCACCCAAGGCGTTCTACTCGGACAACAACGTCAATCCCTACGTCACGCCGGACGATCCGTCGCTGCCCGAGGATCACCCCGCTCGCTTCTTCCAGCACTACACCAATGGCTTCGTGGCGCGCGACCTGATCCCCGAGGACGCCATCGTCCAGCAGCTCTATCGCGACCCCGACTTCCAACGCTTCGTCGCCGACTGCCTCGAAGAGCCGGTGATCTACGAGTTCGCCGACCCTATCGCGGGGCTGGTCATCAACGTGATGCCCGACGACACCGAGCTGCCCTGGCACTTCGATACCAACGAATTCATCGTCAGCCTGATGACGCGGCGCCCCAACGAAGGCGGCGAATTCCAATACGCGCCCAGCATCCGCCGTCCCGGCGAGGAGAACTTCGCGGCCGTGAAACGCGTGCTCGAGGGCGACCACACCGACGTCGAATCGCTGACGCTCAACACCGGTGACCTGCAGCTCTTCAAGGGGCGCTACTCCATGCACCGCGTCGCCGCCGCCAAGGGGCAGCGTCTGTGCACCCTGCTCGGCTACGCCAAGACGCCCGACATGATGGGTAGCCTGGAGCACACCCGGCGCATCTACGGTCGCGTCACCCAGCAACACATCGATGCTGACAATCAGCGCCGTCACGACGCGCTCATGGGCTAACACCGCCTCGCGTACGTCACCAAGCGTCTCGTTCACTCTTTACAAGGATGCCTTTCAATGGGCGATATCGTATCACTCGCCGGGTCCGTCCCCACGGGCGGCCCCTACACCGACGGCGGCTTCCGTCACGCCACGCTCGACGCCGCGCTGCTCTCGCGCGTCGAGCGCTACCGGCTGCAACGCCTGCGCCAGCAGATGAAGCATCACGAACTGGACGCGGTGATCCTGTTCGATCCCATCAACATTCGCTATGCCTGCGGCGTGCGCAACATGCAGGTTTACTCGCAGCGCAACCCGGCGCGCTACCTCTACGTCGCGGCGGACGGCCCGGTGGTGCTGTTTGAGTTCAGCGCCTGCCTGCACCTGGCGGCCAACGCCGAATTGCTCGACGAGGTGCATCCCGCCCGCGCGGTGATGCCGCAATACAGCGGCCCGCGCTGCGCGGCGCATACCCAGGCCTTCGTCGACGACATCCGCGGTCTATTCGAGCGTTCGCATACCCAGGGGCAACGCCTGGGCATCGAGTCCGCGCCCACCGGCGCCATCGAGGCACTGGGCCAGGCTGGCTTCGAGCTGACCGATGCCGCCACCGTGGTCGAGGGCGCCAAGTCGATCAAAAGTGTCGACGAGCTGGCGCTCATCCACCGCTCCGTGACCCTGACCGAAGCCGCGATGACGCGCATGGAAGCCGCCATTCGCCCCGGCATGAGCGAAAACGAGCTGTGGTCGATCTTCAACCAGCATGTGCTGGCGACCGGTGGCGAGTACGCCGAGACTCGGCTTCTCAGCTCCGGCGCGCGCACCAATCCGTGGTTCCAGGAATGCTCGGACAAGGTCATCGCCCCGGGTGAGCTAGTGGCCTTCGATACCGACATCGTCGGCTGCTTCGGCTACTACACCGACTTCTCGCGGACCTTCCACGTGCCCGGCGCAGGCGCGCCCAACGCCGAGCAGAAGGCGCTGTATCGCATGGCCGCCGACCAGCTCGAGCGCAACATCGCCTTGCTGCGCCCTGGCATGAGCTTTCGCGACTACTCGCAACAAGCGTGGCCGATCCCCGACGGCTATCGTGAAAATCGCTACTTGGACATCGTCCACGGCTGCGGCATGACCGGCGAATGGCCGCTTATCGCCCACGACATGGACTGGGACGAGGTCGGCTACGATGGCGCCATCGAGCCCGGTATGACGCTCTGCGTCGAGGCCTATATCGGCCACCGTGACGGCACCGAGGGCGTCAAGTTGGAAGAACAGGTGCTAATCACCGAAGATGGCATCGAACGCCTCTCGACCTACGGCTATTCCGACACGCTGATGGCAGAATGACGCCATAGCGCAGCACCCTTTCTCATCCCTTTCGATTCACCCACACAAAAAGGACGCGTATGAAACCGTTGACTTCCCTTTTCGTCGCCTGTGGCCTGGCCGGTATCTCGATGACCGCCACGGCCAACGACACGCTGACCATCGGCACCAACAACTGGTCGGAAAACATCGCCGTCTCGCACATGTGGCAGCAATTGCTCGAAGAGCAAGGCTACGACGTCAACCTGACGACTACCGGCAAGAGCGTGCTCTTCAGCGGACTGGCGCAGGGCGATCTGGATATCTCGTTGGAAGTCTGGCTGCCGCATGGCGACGCCCAGTACATCAAGCCCTACGAGGACAAGATCGACGTTCACGATGCCTGGTTCGACGGCGCCCAGGACGAACTGGTGGTGCCGGCTTACATGGAAGACATCGACAGCATTAGTGACCTCAAGGACAACGCCGAGCGCTTCGTCTACCAGAATGAACCGACCATCATCGGCATCGAATCGGGCTCGGCCATCTCCGGCGAGACCGAAAACGCCATCGAGAGTTACGATCTGCCGTTCCGCCAGTTGAACAGCTCCGGGCCCGCCATGCTCGCGGCCCTCGAGGAAGCCTATGCCAACGAAGAGCCCGTCGCCGTCACGCTATGGCAGCCGCACTGGGCCTACGCGCAGTACGATCTCAAAGCGCTGAAAGATCCCAAGAAGAGCTATGGCGGCGGTGACGACATCATGTGGATGTCGCCCAAGGGCTTTGGCGAGGAGCACCCCGAAGTCACCAAGATGCTCGATGCCTGGCACATGAGCCACGCCCAGTTGGCCGATCTCATGTTGACCATCGAAAACGTCGGCGACCCGACGCAAGGCGCCAAACAGTGGATCGAGGAACATCGCGATCTCATCGACGGCTGGCTCGTCGAGGACTGATCCCATTCCGGGCCGGTCGTCAGGACCGGCCCACCTCCAAGCCTTGCCTATTTTCTTCCCGCTCTCGCTGACGCGACCCGCAAGCCCTCGGCAATCGAATTTGCTATCGTGAGCGCATCGCGCGCCTCGGCGCGTCACCGTTCGCCGCCTGAGTCGCTACCGCCACGGGGGAGAGATGCGTCTACATTATGCCGGGGCGTTTCCCGAGCCCATCGGCTTTCTGCTATTGCCGCGTTTCTCGATGATGGCATTCTTCTCTGCCATCGAGCCGCTGCGCATTGCCAACCGCATCGCTGGAGAGCGCCTGTTCACCTGGCGCGTGATCGGCCTGGACGGCGCCTCGGTCACCGCCAGCAACGACATGACCCTGCTCGCCGACGACACCCTCGCCTCGGCACCGGCACTGCCCAGCATCGCCATCTGTGCCAGCTTCGAGCCCGAGGAGCGCCTGACCCACCACTTGCTGCATTGGCTGCATCAGCGTCATCAAGGCGACTGTGTGTTGGGCGGCATCGACACCGGTAGCCTGATCCTAGCCCGCGCCGGCTTGCTCGAGGGGCAGCGTGTCACTCTGCACTGGGAAAGCTTACCGGCGTTTCGCGAGCGCTTCCCCGAGATCAACGCCGTCGAGTCGCTGTTCGAAGTCGGCCCACGCGGCTTCTCCTGCGCCGGCGGCACCGCCGCGATGGACATGACACTAGACCTGATCGCCCGCCGCCATGGCGATGAGCTGGCCGCTGACGTTTCCGAGCAGTTGATTCACGCTCGCATGCGGCCTCGCCACGACCACCAGCGTCATGATCTGACTCAGCGCCTGGGGACCCACAAGCACAGCGTGATCGAGGCCGTCGCCCTGATGGAGCGCCACCTCGAGACACCGCTGACACTCGCCCAACTCGCCGCGCGTATCGGTATCTCACTGCGCCAACTACAGCGGCTCTTCGAACAGGAACTCGGCGAGCGGCCACGCGATCACTATCTGCGTCTACGCTTGCAGCATGCCCGCCAGCTATTGCGAGAAACCGACCGCGATATTCTCAGTATCGGCCTGGCCAGCGGCTTCACCTCGGCCTCCAGTTTCTCGCGGGCCTACAAGCAGCATTTCGATACCAGCCCGCGTCAGGCACGCCGTCCGCTCCCGGACGACACAACATGACGACTTGCGGCAAGAAGCCGTCGCTGCCAACTTGTCGAATACAGCTCTTTTGCACCTAATGGCCCAAGCAGTTAGCCCGATAACGCTGACTGTCGGCACCCAATGTCACTTGTTCACTGACCTTACTGTAGAAGAACACTCTGCCGCTGCCCGCCGACGATGCAAGAGCGTATTCCCCGCAGATGCCATAGCCTTTATTGACTTCATGGGTGGCCATCAGCTCGACGTTGAGCCTACCTTGGTGCTCTTCTTCGAGTGAGGCGGCGATGGCCTGCTCGATATGATCGTCGAGCTGACTGTCGGTAAAAGCCTGGTAGCCTAAAATCGTGGCAAAGGCAATGACGTAGGTAACGAGCGGGATGATCAGATTGTGCATTGGATATTTCCTGATGGTCGATACAGGACCGCTACGCTCATTTCATTACCCGCGCAACTCGGCTACCAGAGCATCAGCGAACGACTCCGTGGTACCTGTACCGCCCATGTCCGCCGTAATCATATCGCGCCGGTTTTCCAGAACGGTGCGTATGGCCGCGCGAATCTCGGCTCCCTTTTCCCTTAAGTCCAAGTGATCCAGCATGTCGGCCGCCGCCAGTAACAAGGCGCAAGGATTGGCCATGTTCTTATCGGCGATATCGGGGGCCGATCCATGTACTGCTTCGAAAATTGCCGCCTGATCACCGATATTTGCGCCCGGCGCCAGGCCCAGACCGCCAACCAACCCCGCGCACAGATCGGACAGAATATCGCCAAATAGATTGGTAGTGACCATCACATCGAACTGGTGAGGATTCATCACCAATTGCATGCAAGCGTTATCCACGATCATTTCCTGGAATTCTATCTCAGGATATTCACGGGCAATTTCTCGCGCCACATCTAGAAAAAGACCGGAGCTGGTCTTGATAATATTCGCCTTGTGAATCGCCGTGACTTTCTTGCGCCCTTTGCTGCGCGCCAATTCAAAGGCATAACGCACAATACGCTGCGAACCGCTGCGCGTCACCTTGATCTTGGCTAGTGCTGTCTCGCCATCTTCAGATACTTCCTGGCCCTCGGATAGGTAAGCACCTTCAGTGTTTTCACGGATGGTAATCAGGTCTATATCCTTGAAGCGTGAGCTTGTACCAGGAAAACTGATGGCTGGGCGCACATTGGCATACAGGTCGAAATGACGACGCAGCTGCACATTAATCGAGGAGAAGCCCTCACCGATCGGCGTTGTCAGCGGCCCTTTCAAGGCGATGCCGTGCTTGGCGATGGTGTTCAGGGAGTGTTGAGGCACAAGCAGTCCATGCGTTTCCAGGGCGCTCATCCCAACATCCACAAACTCATATTCTAGATCACACTCCAGAGCATCGAGTACTCTCAGGGTGGCATCCATGATTTCCGGGCCGATACCGTCACCTTTGATTACCGCAATGGTCTGGCTCATGTTTTTCTCCTTTCGGGTAGAGGTAAGATATTCGGCCTGGCCCAGCTCTTTTTTATCTCAGTCTTTTTGTGTGGGGGAGGCCATCTGAGTTTCGTACTCGACTCCATGACTACGGAGATAGTCCCGGATTAATTGGCGGACTACCTGCGAAGATGTCAGATCTTGGGATGCACATAGCTCTTCGAAGGCTTGCTTCTTGTGAGGATCAATCATCAAGGTAAGGCGAGCTGTCTTTTTCTCCATTGTCGGTCCTCCTTAAAATATTAACATTATATGTTAATGCTTCTACCTACCCTGAGCAATTACCGGCTCGAAAACCTTCTCTTGGCTTCCACTCCAACGCAGTGAGACGCCAACAAGCCTTGGACCACTATACCGTCTTGATTGGAATAATACTAACCGCATGTTAATGTATTTATCATTCAAGATGCATTGACTGATAAACGTTTTAACCTATGCCCATGCCGAACCCTGGGCAAGGTTGCAAGGGCCCCTGTGTATGTCTCTGAATGTTCCCAAGATTGCTACCGGTTTACGCGCAGCATGGCGAGAGGGTTACGGACTCACCGACCTGCGTAAGGATGTGATGGCAGGCCTGACCGTTGGCACTGTGGCCGTGCCACTATCGATGGCGTTGGCGATCGCCACCGGCGTGCCTCCCCAGCACGGGCTTTACACAGCCATTGTTGCCGGTGTCATCATTGCGTTGACTGGAGGGGCGCGTTTCAACGTCTCCGGGCCGACGGCAGCTTTCGTCGTTATCCTCTTTCCCATCGTTCAGCAGTACGGCCTAGGTGGCTTGTTGATTGCCTCGATGATGGCTGGTGTCATCCTGGTGGCATTGGGTGTCACACGCATGGGACGCCTCATTGAGTTCGTACCTTACCCAGTAGTGCTGGGCTTCACGGCAGGAATTGCAGTCGTGATCGCAGTCTTGCAAATACCTGATTTTCTGGGCTTGAGTGTGGGCCAGCTCAGCGAACATTTTGTCGAGAACCTGGGACGAATTGCCACCTCGCTCCACACCATCAACCCACTTGAACTGAGCATCGGGGTATTGACGCTCACCGTCATGCTGCTGTGGTCACGCCTGCATCTGCCCCTTCCGGCACCTCTGGTTGGTTTGGTCGTCGGTGCCATCACAGCTTATGGCATCAACCAATGGTTCGGTGGCCCCGGTAACGAAAGCGTTGTGGAAACAATCGCCTCACGCTTTACCTGGGAGGCGCAAGGTGAAGTCGGCAGTGGCATTCCGCCAATAGCACCGACATTCATGGCCCCTTGGCTATTGCCCGGACCGAAAGGAGAGCCGCTTGAGCTAAACTTCGAGCTCATACGGGCGCTACTGGGACCTGCCTTTGCGATTGCCATGCTGGGCGCCATAGAGTCATTGTTGTGTGCCGTGGTATCGGACGGTTTGACGAAGACTAAGCACGACCCGAATGCCGAGCTGATTGGTCAGGGCCTGGGCAACATCGTCGCACCACTCTTCGGTGGTATTACGGCCACCGCCGCCATTGCGCGAACCGCGACCAATATTCGTAGTGGCGCCCGTTCTCCCATCGCTGCCGTGGTGCATGCGGTGGTGGTGTTACTGGCCATCATTGCGCTGGCAGGGCTGCTGGGGCTGGTACCGATGGCTGCACTGGCAGCACTGCTGTTCATCGTCGCCTGGAACATGAGCGAGGTACGCCACTTCCTGCATACCCTGCGTTCAGCGCCACCGGGAGACGTGACTATCCTGGTCATCTGCTTCAGCCTCACGGTTTTCTTTAACATGGTATTAGCCGTGGCCGTGGGCATCGGTCTCGCTGCGGCACTGTTCATCCGGCGCATGGCCCAATTGACGCAAACCGAGCGCATTAATATCGAGAATGAACCTTCTATCAATGGACTTCCTGCCGAAGTGGCCGTCTACGATATCAATGGACCATTATTTTTCGGCGTTGCCGAGAAAGCACTCCAGTCACTGCACTTAGTGGATCCCAAGATTCAGACAATCATTATCGACATGCACGATGTGCCTAGTATGGATGGTACGGCTATCGTCGCTCTCCAATCCCTCATCGACGATATGCATCACGAAGGGATAGCGCTAGTGTTGGTGGGGTTACCGACAAGAATCATCGTCAAGCTACGCCGGGCAGGCATTCGGAAAATCTCGGGCAGGCTGACGTACTGTCATGATCTGAAACGAGCAACAAAAATTGTGGAGCGTTGGCAGCAATAATGCATCTAACAAACTAATGTACTTAGCCATCCGAAATAAATGATCGCGCCGCCCCACAGGCTCAGTCTCCATCGACACATCGTCTGCAACATGACGACTTGCGGCAAGAAGCCGTCGCTTGGGGTGTAAAGCTAGACGACGAGTCAGGCCATGCTAGGGCTACGTTTTGTAGCCAAGGATGCCGTCATGACCCTCTCCACGCCTGCCACCACGTCTGCGAATACGCCCAGCGACGCGCTCCCCGCGACGCCGGATTACGACGCCTGGCCGGTCGAGGTCGCCATCGCCGAGGTGTGCCCGACCCCGCGCCAGGTGGAAGTGCGCTGGGAGGACGGTCGCACCAGCCAGTACCACAGCGTTTGGCTGCGTGAGAACGCCGCCGATGCCAGTACCGTCAACCCCGATACCCGCGAGCGTATCCTCGATCTTTCACGCCTCGAAGATTGGCCCACCGTCAGCGAGGCACATCTCGACGACGCGGGCGCGCTGGTGGTCGTCTTCGCGCCGGAGCAACGCCGCTTGCGCTTCCACCCCGGCTGGCTGCGCGCACACGACTATACGCATATGGCGAAGCTCGACGCCCCGCTCCCCCCCGCCACGATATGGAAAGGCAGCGAGCGCGACGCGCCCACGACACTTGATGCGCGCGGCTGGCTCGACACCGACGCCGATCCCCTGGCGTTGGATACCTGCCTCGAACAAGCGCTGGAAGCCGTCATTGGCGAAGGCCTGGTGCGGCTACGCAACCTGCCCACCGAGCCCGGAAGTCTCGACGCCATCGCCCGTCGCATCGGTCCGCCGCGCGCCACCAACTTCGGCACGCTGTTCGACGTACGCGCCAAGCCGGACCCCGACTCCAACGCCTATACCTCGATCGCTCTGCCGCCGCACGTCGACCTGCCCACCCGCGAATATCAGCCGGGCTTGCAGTTACTGCACTGTTTGGAAAACGACACCGTCGGCGGCGAAGCAGTGATGATGGACGGTTTCGCCGTAGCCGAGGCCCTGCGCGAGCGTCATCCCGAGCACTTCGCGACGCTCGTCCGCGTGCACTGGTGCTACGCCAACACCGCCCGGACCACCGACCATGTGTGGTACGCACCGATGATCAAGCTCGATGACCACGGCGACTTCGACGAAGTGCGCATCGCCGATTTCCTGCGCGGCCCCTTGATGGCGCCGTTCGAGGATGTGGAGCCCGCCTACGCCGCCTTGATGGCCCTGCAGCGCCTGTTGCGCGAACCCGAGTTCGCGCTGCGCTTCACCTACACGCCCGGCGACCTGGTGATCTTCGACAACCGCCGCCTGCTGCATGCCCGAGACGCCTTCGATGTCGGCCAGGGCGGCCGGCGTTGGCTGCAAGGCTGCTATCTCGAGCGTGACGAAGCCCGCTCGCGATTGCGCATGCTACGCCGCGCCCACCGCCAACAACGCGTCGAGGGTCTCGGCCAAGGCTGATCCAGTCGCACAGCGACATCTGCCAATACGAACGAACCCGCCCATGGTATGCCATGGGCGTTCATTTAAAGTGTTGCCTAGTGCACATTCAGCCGTGTGATAACCCGACACGCTCCCAGCAATGGGGCCGGCGGATAGCAACTCACCCCTTGCTAACCGGCTCGGGAAGCTTCCAACCGGTCGATAATAGACTGCCGAAAACGGCCAGCTTTCAGACGTCCCGAAAATTACTATGGTCCGATAATTCTGACGTCTGGAGAGATCCATGCCACTGCCTGCCTTGACTCGCTTACTAGTACTTTCAGCACTATGGGGAGCAAGCTTTCTCTTCATGCGGATTACCGCTCCCGAACTAGGCGCTTTCTCGACGGCTTTCTTTCGAGTGTTGTTTGGGACGATCGGACTAATCGCGATTCTCGCCGCACTGAGAGTACCTTGGAACTTTCGAGGCAAAGCTGGCGCCGCGTTATTGATCGGTGTCGTCAACTCGAGGATTCCTTTTGCCATGTTCAGTCTTGCGGCTCAGGTTCTGCCCGCCGGCTACTCCGCTATGTTCAATGCAACGACACCCTTGATGGGTCTTTTGATTGGTGCGGTCCTGTTCGCCGAACCACTGACATGCGAACGCGTAATCGGCGTCGGCTTTGGTTTGGTGGGGGTCGGTGTTCTCGTTCAGATGGGGCCGGTACCATTGAGTACGTCGCTGCTGCTCGGCGCCTTAGCTTGCCTCATCGCAGCGAGCGGTTATGGCCTCGCCGGGTTTCTTGTCAAACGCTTCATCACTGATCGTGGTGGATTGGATTCTCGTCTCCTTGCTCTGGGTAGTCAGATTGGCGCGAGCCTAGCGCTGGCGCCCTGGATGTTAGCCGAAACCGCAACACGTGAGTCCCATGGAGCGTGGACCCAGCTCAACATATGGGCAGCAATGCTGGTGCTGGGACTCGCTTGCACTTCGCTCGCCTATCTCCTCTATTTCCGCTTACTTCAGGATCTGGGGCCGGTCAAACCACTCACCGTCACCATGCTGGTTCCGCTGTTCGGCGTTTTCTGGGGAGCGCTTTTCCTCGACGAGACGATAACGTTCGCTCATGCCCTTGGCGGCCTACTAATCGCCATCGCACTATGGCTAATCCTATTCAAAAAGAATTCAACACTTGATGTCTCGAAGCGGGGTCGCTAGAAGAGTTGAGCTCCCGGCCCCGCCCTGACCAACACGGACCGGGCGCTTCCGATTTCTCCCAGCTCGTCGGCGGCAATTCGACTGCCCAAGTTCTGCGAACACGTTCTGATCGTACGATCTGCCAAGAAATTCTCCGGGCGACAACACCCTCCCGCCTTTGCAGCTAGGGAGGACGTAATGGTATGCCATGACGCTCGATTCGCCGCCAGCGCCTGGTCGATAACGAGAGTGAATAGCCCTATAAACGAAGCCCCCGCCATCGAGGCGGGGGCTTGAAGGAAAGCGTCTGGGCCGAGCCCATTTATGCGGTGTAATCTCCAATGCTACCGCCACGCCCCACCAATCGCGTACGCACCATATCGAGACGCTCGATAAGCGCAGATTTGTTCTGCCACGTCGCTGGCGCGATTTCGAACTCCTGGGTCTCGTCGTCCATTTCCACGGTGAAGCGATCGAAATCTTCATTCTTGGCTTCATGAAACTTGCAAAGATAGGGATGCACTGCGCGGCTGATGATGTCCTTGGCCTGATCTTTATTGAGCGCTTCGGTTGACATGAATCCTCCTGATTACCTGTCTGGATATCTCGTCCATTGAGGCGCTCGATAACGGCCGCGACGTGATCGCGACCGGAGCACCACTTTATAAAATAGCCGTGACCCGGCCAGTTGTTAAGTCCAGTCTTTAGCTAAACCTGGCCTGAACCGCTCGAGCCCACCAGGTCCATGAACCGGCTCAACCTCGACGAATACCAATTTTGCGACCCGCAGCGCTCGGCCACGTTTCGCCAGCGGCGGGCAACGTGGCGACCGCAGCCGCGACCGGCTCGGGGAATGGCCCCGGTCGGCCGCTAGCGATATCGATGCCCATCAGCATCTGCTCGCTGGTCGCCAGCGGGTCGCCAGCGGCGTTGCGCAGGGTGAAGAAGACGTGCAACCGCTTGGCATCATGATCGAGCAGCGTCAGTTCGACCGCCAGCGCCTCGCCACGATGCGCTTGTTGTCGGTAGCAGAGATGCGTTTCCAGGGTATAGAGCGTGTAGCCATGCTCGGCGCGCCCCGCCACATCAAGGCCGATACGCGCCATCAACGCCTCGACGGCCAACGAGAACACCCGCGCGTACTCGGCATCGTTCATGTGGCCGTTGTAGTCGACCCAGGTGTCGGCCACCCGGGTTTGAAACAGTGGGTCGAACAGTGGACTGGCTGGCGTCTGGCTCATCAGATGCGCCCCTCGAGCCCTTCCGCTTCCGGCCAGTACTTGCGCGTCAACGCCAACAGCTCGGTGAGGAAGGCGTCACGCCGCGTTTCCAGTTCAGCGACACTGCGCCCGGCGGCCTGATGCTCGCAACCGTCGGCGACCTTCTCGATCAGCTCATCGGTCAGTTCCGGCGCTTCGAGCTTGGTCCACGGCAACTTCAGCGCCGGCCCGAACTGATGCAGCATGTGGCGCATGCCACCCTCGCCACCGGCCAGGTGGAAGGTCAGGAAGGTGCCCATCAGCGACCAGCGCAAGCCACAGCCATAGACCACGGCGGCATCGATTTCTTCGGTGGTGGCGACGCCGTCGTTAACCAGATGCAGCGCCTCGCGCCACAGCGCTTCCATCAGACGGTCGGCGACGTGCCCCTCGATCTCGCGGCGCACAACCAGTGGCCGCATGCCCAGCGCGGCGTACTGCGACCGGGCGCGCGCGGTGACGACTGGCGCAGTATGCTCGCCACCCACCAGTTCGACCAACGGCAGCAGATACACCGGATTGAACGGATGCGCGACGATGACGCGACCGGGGTCGCGCGTGCAGGCCGCCTGCAGCTCGCTAGGCTTGATGCCGGACGTCGAGGAGCCGATGACCACGCCCTCGGGCGCATGCGCATCCAACTCCGCCAGGACGTTATGCTTGATCTCGAGGCGTTCGGGCACGTTCTCCTGGATCAGCTCGGCGCCCTCGACGGCTTCGGCGGGCGAGGCCGCGAAACGCAGCTTGGCCGGGTCCGCCGTGTCGGCGAGCCCCATCGTCGCCACCGAATCCCAGACACGCGCGACGAACTCACGCGTCGTCGCCTCGGCGCCGGGGGCCGGGTCATAGGCGACGACCTCGCAGCCCGCCGCCAGGGCCCGCACGATCCACCCGTTGCCGATCACGCCGGTGCCGATGACCGCGACGCGTGCCGGCGTGGCACTTTGTGCGGCCGTGCTTTGTTCAGCAGTCTGTTGAGACATCACGCTCTCCTTGTCGCTCACGGTTGACGCAGATCGAGCGTCTGGCGAGTTTCGGCCGGCGTCTGGACACGCCCGCCCAGATTTTCGGCGATCGTGGCGGCACGCTCCACCAACTGCGCATTGGTGGCGAACACGCCTCGGCTGAGATAGAGGTTGTCCTCGAGCCCCACGCGTACGTGGCCGCCGAGCAGCATCGACTGCGCGACCATGGGCATCTCGCTGCGGCCGATGCCAAACGCCGACCAATGGGCGTTGGCGGGCAGCTTGTTGCGCATCGCGAGCATGGTCTCGGTGTCCGCCTCGGCGCCCCAGGGGATGCCCAGACACAGTTGAAACAGCGGATCGCCTTCGATCAGGCCTTCCTCGATCAACTGCCGCGCGAACCACACATGCCCCAGATCGAAGCACTCCAGTTCGGGTTTGACGCCGGCGTCTTTGACCAGCCGGGCATGCTCACGCAGCCAGTCGGCGGTATTGAGATAGACCATGTCGCCGAAGTTGAGGCTGCCACAATCCAGGGTGCAGATTTCCGGCAGCAGTTCACCGACCGGCGCGTGGCGCTCCGCCGGTGTCTGCAGATCGGTGCCTTCTAGGCCATGGATAACGCCATCGCGCACCTCGGGGAAGAGATCGCCCCCGCCCCCTGCGGTGATATTGATGACCGCATCGACATCCGCCTCGCGGATGCGCCCCACCGCCTCGCGGAAGTACTCGCTGGAATGGCTGACGCCGCCGGTTTCCGGATCACGCACGTGCAAGTGCACGATGCTCGCCCCGGCGCGCGAGGCCTCGATGGCGCTATCGGCGATCTGCTTGGGCGTAATGGGCAAGTCGGGATGCTTGTCGGCCGTATCACCGGCACCGGTGATGGCACAGGTGAGGATGACGTTTCGATTCATGATGTCTTCCTGAGCGTCTAAATGGCGGCGCGATGCCGTCGAACGCCCTCATTATCGAAAGTCCGGCGAAAAAGGGATTGCCATGACACGTCATGCGGTTGGCGTTTTACGTCGCAAGCCTTAGTCCCGTAGCGGTCCTGTATTGCCCGAGGTCAAAACCCACACCCAAACAATGTCCAAAAACCGGCGACGCGACATTGGTCCAAAGACGTATTGTGTCGTCACCGCGCTATTTATAATGTTGTCTGACAAATCCATCAGGGCAACACCGCCATTAGTCGGAGACGCCCCGCACCACCGATGCGAGGCTCGCACCACGCCTGGCGGCGACGAACGAAGGAGAAGGAATAGCGGTGATCACGAACCACGAGACCCAACCGACCCGTGGCGTCCAACTCTCGGAGCAGGTCGCACGACAACTGACGCACGCCATCCATACGGGCGAGATGCGTCCCGGCGAACGTCTGCCCACCGAGGCCGCACTGGGCGAACGCTATGGCATCAGTCGTTCCGTGGTACGCGAGGCCATTTCCATGCTGCGTAACGCCGGCCTGGTGACATCGCGTCGCGGCAGCGGCAGCTTCGTCGCCGAGGTGCCCACCGTGGCGTTGCGCCTGGCGATTCCCGACCCATCGCTGCAATCGGTCATCCGTCTTCTCGAACTGCGCCGGGCCCTGGAGGTCGAGGCGGCGCGTCTGGCGGCGCAGCGCCGCACGCCGTCCCAATTGCGCCGAATCCGTAATGCCATGGCCGATATCGACGAGGCCGTCGAAGTCGGTGCCGATGGTGTCGATCAGGACATGGCCTTTCACCGCGCCATCGCCGAGGCGTCGAACAACACGCACTTCACGGCAATCATCGACTTCTACAATCGCTTCCTGCATCACGCCATCACCGTGACACGGACCAACGAGTCGCTACGCGAAACGTTCATGGCGCAGGTCATCGAGGAGCACCAGGTGATCGTCGATGCTATCGCTCAAGGCGACGAAGAGGCCGCCGCCCAAGCCGCCGGGCGCCACCTTGAGCATGCCGAATGGCGCCTGCGCCAGGCGCCGACGGATCTGCTGGAACGTATCGAAGACACCGGAGCTGATACGCCGTTCTAATCAACGGCCGTTCTAACCAACGACAAGGAACGCGAGATGACACAAGCACAGCGTGCACGCGTGGGGATCATCGGCCTGGGGTCGATGGGGATGGGCATGGCGACGTCATTGGTCGATGCCGGCTTTACCACCTGGGGGTGCGATCTGCGCTCCGACGCCAGGCAAGCATTCGAGGCCCACGGTGGCCGTGCAGTCGCCACGCCCGCCGAGATGGCCGCCCACGTCGATGTGGTCATCAGCGTGGTCGTCAACGCCGAGCAGACCCGCGAGGTACTGTTCGGGCCGCACGGCATCGTCGACGGCCTGGCGTCCGGTAGCGTGGTCGTCTCGTGCGCTACCTGCGCGCCGGATGCCGTGGCCGCCTTGGGCGACGAGCTCGCCAGCCGTGGCCTGCGTCTGCTCGACGCACCGATTTCCGGCGGTGCGGCCAAGGCCGCGCAAGGCGCGCTAACGATCATGGCCTCGGGGCCTGACGATGTCTTCGACAGCGTCGAGGACGTCCTCGACGCCCTTGCTGCCAAAGTCTTCCGCCTCGGCGAGGCGATGGGGCAAGGCTCGCAGGTCAAGCTGGTCAACCAACTGCTGGCGGGGGTGCACATCGCCGCCGCCGCCGAAGCCATGGCCTACGGCATTCGCGGCGGCTGCGATCCGCAGGTGCTTTATGAAGTCATCACCCAGAGCGCCGGCAATTCATGGATGTTCGAAAACCGCGTTCCGCACATTCTCGAGGACGATTACACGCCGCGTTCGGCGGTGGACATCTTCGTCAAGGACCTGGGCCTGGTCCACGACACCGCCCACCGCGACAAGTTTCCCCTGCCGCTGACCAGTCAGGCACTCAGCATGTTTACCCAAGCCTCGGCACAAGGCCATGGCGGCGACGATGACGCCGCCGTGATCAAGACCTTCCCGGGGTTCGGGTTACCGTCTCACGCGGCCAACGATGCCAATACAGGGGAGGAGGAATGACGATGCCCATCATCGGATGCATTGCCGACGACTTCACCGGCGCCACGGACGTGGCGAGCATGCTGGTCAGTGCCGGCATGCGCACGCTGCAGACCATCGGCGTCCCCACGACGTCACTGGATGACGACGTCGATGCCGTGGTCGTCGCCCTCAAGTCGCGCACCCTGCCCGCCGACGAGGCCGTGACGCAATCGCTCGAGGCGCTGGCGTGGTTGCAGGCCCAGGGCTGCGAGCAGTTCTACTTCAAGTACTGCTCGACCTTCGACTCCACGCCCGCGGGCAACATCGGCCCGGTAACCGACGCGCTGATGGCGGCGCTCGATACCGATTTCACCGTGGCCTGCCCGGCACTGCCCGCCAATCAGCGTACCGTCTACAACGGCTACCTGTTTGCGGGTGGCGTACCACTCAATGAAAGCGGCATGCAGGACCACCCTCTCACGCCCATGACGGATGCCAATCTGATGCGCGTCCTCGGCGCCCAGACGCACCAGCGGGTCGACCTGATCGACTACGCCACGCTCAACGAGGGCGTCGAGGCCGTCGAGCGCCGCATACAGGCACTGCGCTCAGCGGGCGTGGGCATCGCCATTTGCGACGCCATCGACACCCAGCATTTGCATACGCTGGCACGCGCCTGTCGCGATCTGCCGTTGGTCACCGCCGGCTCCGGCCTGGCATTGGGGCTGCCCGCCAACCTGGCCAACCGATTGCCTGCGGCGGGACAGGCCGATGCGTTACCCACCATCGCCGGGCGAGAAGCGATCTTGAGCGGCAGTTGTTCGCGCGCCACCCTGGCGCAGCTCGAACACGCCCGCGAGCATTACCCCAGCTATCACCTCGACGCCTTGGCCTTGGCTCGCGATTACGATGGCGTCATCGCAGAAGCGCTCCATTTGGCCGAGCAGCATCTCGATAGCGGCCCGGTATTGCTATACGCCAGCGCTTCGCCGGAAAACGTCCGGAAGGCTCAAGACAGCCTCGGCGTCGCGGAGGCGGGTACCCTGGTCGAGCGCGCCCTGGCCGAGATCGCCCAGTCCCTCGTCGAGCACCATGGCGTACGACGTTTGCTCGTGGCGGGAGGCGAAACCTCCGGCGCGGTGGTCAACGCACTTAGCGTGCAAGGCTTGCGCATCGGCCCGAGCATCGACCCCGGCGTGCCCTGGACCACTACCTTTGGCACCCCGGCGCCGCTTGCCCTGACCCTCAAGTCGGGTAACTTCGGCGCTCAGGACTTCATGACCAAGGCATGGAGGATGTTGCCATGAGCCACATCAGCACCACGACCACCGAAAATCGCCTGCGCGAGGAGATCGCCGAAATCGGTCGCTCCTTTCGGCTACTGGGCATGGCGCCGGGCACTTCCGGCAACATCAGCGCCAAGCTCGATGACGGCTGGTTGATGACGCCGACCAACGCCAGCCTCGGCGCCCTCGATCCCGCCGCGATTTCCAAGCTGGACTGGGACGGCAACCTGCTCGCGGGCGAGCCGCCGACCAAGGAGTCGTTCCTGCATCGCGCCTTCTACGATCAGCGTCCCGATACCGGCGGCATCATTCACCTGCATGCCACGCACTCGGCGGCGGTCTCGTGTCTCAACGGCCTCGATGAACGTTCCTGCCTTCCTCCCATCACGCCGTATTTCGTCATGCGTGTGGGGCGTCTACCGTTGATCCCTTACTACCGCCCCGGCGACCCCGCCCTCGGCGACGCGATACGCGAGCATGCCAAAACCCATGGCGCGGTGTTGCTGGCCAACCACGGCCCCGTGGTGGCGGGCAAGACACTGGAGGCGGCCCGTAACGCCATCGAGGAACTGGAAGAAACCGCCAAGCTGTATCTCCTGCTACGCCAGCACGACGTGCGCACCTTGGGCGAAGCGGAGATCGACGAGCTTCGCCAGGCCTTCGGCGCCCGCTGGTAAGCATTTTCTGAAAGGAGCTTCTACATGCCCCGCTTTGCCGCCAACCTGTCCATGATGTTCAACGAGGTGCCCTTCATGGAGCGCTTCGCCGAGGCCGCCGCCTGCGGCTTCGAAGGGGTCGAGTTCCTGTTCCCCTATGCGTTCGAGGCCGACGCCATCGCTGCCGAACTCAAACATCATGATTTGCAGCAAGTACTGTTCAACCTGCCACCCGGCGACTGGGAAGCCGGCGAGCGCGGAATCGCCGCCCTGCCGGGGCGTGAAACCGAGTTCCGCGAAAGCGTCGAAACCGCGTTGCAATACGCGACCGCGCTCGGCTGTCCTCGCTTGCATGCCATGGCAGGGCTCGCGCCCGAGGATGTTTCACGGGAAACATTGCGTGACGTGTATTTGGAAAACCTGCGCCATGCCGCTCGTCGTCTCGCCGAACATGACATCGAGCTATTGATCGAGCCCATCAATACCCGCGACATGCCAGGGTACTTCCTCAATCATCAAGCCGAAGGCCACGCGATTGTGGCCGAACTGGGCGAGCCCAACGTCAAGGTGCAGATGGATTTCTACCACACCCAGATCATGGATGGGGATATCTGGACCACCTACCAGCGCCATCGCGGGGGCGTCGGTCATCTTCAGATCGCCGGCGTGCCCAAGCGCCATGAACCCGATACCGGTGAGGTGAATTATCCGTGGCTGTTCGAGCAGTTGAATGCAGACGGTTTCGAGGGTTGGGTCGGCTGCGAGTACAAGCCGCGCGCCGGAACGCGGGCGGGGCTGGGATGGTTCGAGGCGTGGCAGCGACGAGTCGGCTAGAGGCCGAGACGTTGGCAGGCCCCGGCATTCGCACATGCGCCGGCGCCTACCCAGCCCCCTCAGAATGCGTATGTCAGCGTGGACGTCACGCGCCGTGGCTCGCCATAGACACCGTAGGTGTCGAAATAGCTGTAGTACTTCTCGTCGAACAGGTTCTTCACGTTGACCTGTAGCGCCAGCTGCGGCGTGAACTGGTAACGCCCGAAGACATTCGCGACCGCGTAGCTACTCTGTTCGTAGTCACGCGTTCCGCCACCAGGCGCGGCCTGATCATCGATGAAGGTATCGCTCTGCCACCGGGCCCCGCCGCCAATCGTCAACTGACGCCACTGCGGCACGCGATAGCTGGCGAAGAGGTTGGCCTGAGTACGCGGGCGGTCGGTGTTGAACGAGCCTTCCGCGGACGTCGACGTGTAGTGGGTAAAGCCGACCGTCATATCGAGATCGTCGGTCACCGCGCCGGTCAGTTCGGCCTCGAAGCCTTCGCTGACCACGTCGCTGACAGGCGTCGCGGTGGTGATGAGCGAGCCGGGCGTGCTGACGATATCGGCCACGTTTTCCTGCTCGAGCCGGAACACCGAGAACGAGGCGTTGAGCAATCCATCGAACCAGGCCGCCTTGATGCCGGTCTCGTAGTTCTTGCCCACGAGGGGATCCAGATAGCCGTTACCGCTTGCCAGGCGATAGCTTTGGGGCTGGAAAATCTCGGTATAGCTCAAGTAAGTGGACCAGACATCGTTGATGTCATAGACCAGACCGCCATACGGGGTGATATCGTCTTCATCCTGCGAGTGGTGGCCCAAGCTGCTCGACCAGGTACTGCCATGCCAGTCGGTGTAGCGTGCGCCGACGATCAGCGTCAGCGGCTCGGCCAGCGAGAAGCGTGCGACGCCGTAGACGGCCTGCTGGCAGGCGCTCGCGCTTTCCGATGCCGCGAAATCCGCCCATCCCTCGTTCGGCGCCGAACCATCCCAGTGATTGAAATCGCCGGGAGCAAAACCATCGATGAAGGTGTTCTCGTAATCGTTGCTCTGGTCGCTGTAGCTCCCCCCAACCACCAGTTCATGCTCACGACCGAACAGTGCGAAGGGCCCTTTTGCGTAGCCATCGACCGAGTCCACCTGGCGCTCGCCTCGGTTCCAACCGGTATAGAAGAAAGGTCCTTGTCCCGTCACGGGGTCGGGGGACGAGAAATAGGGCTCATAGTAAGGAGCGGCCAACTTACCATCCATGTCGGTCTCTTCATGCGTCGCCGTGCCGCGCAGCTCCCAGCCGTTGTCGTAGCGATGTTCGAGCTGGGCAAAGACCTTCTTGGATTCGAAATCGTAGTAAGACCAGCCCGGTGCCACGCTGAAGGAGCGACTATAATCCGTCTCGCTGCCATCGCTGTACCAGAGTGGTAGCCCGCCCCAGGTCGGCGATGAGGTGTGTGTGTCCTGATAATCGTAGCCCACCGAGAGGGTAGTACTGTCGGTCACGTCCGCATCGATCACCGCGTAGCCGAACTTTTTGCGCTCCCCATAACGATCGAGTTCACCATCTGCAGTGTCGTAGCCACCGACGAACCGTGCCCGGACATCGCCGGACGGCGTCAGCGGCGTAGTGACATCGACCACGCCGCGACGCTGGTTCCAACTCCCCAGCGTGCCGGATACCGACCCCGTCAGCTCACGACTGTCGGCGTGCTTGCGCACGAAGTTGACCGAGGCACCGGGATTCCCCGCTCCCGTCATCAGGCCGTTGGCACCGCGCACCACTTCGACCCGATCATAGATCGCCGTGTTCTGGGAGCCCTCGCCGAAGTACCAGCGGCTATCCGTGTTGAGCGTGGGAATGCCGTCGTATTGATAGCTGTTGATTCGAAAACCGCGCGAGTAGAACGACACACGGTTGCTATCGATGCGACTGGCGGAGATGCCCGTGGTGTTGGTCAGGACGTCTTCGATGTCCTGCAGATCCTGGTCCTTGATGCGCTGCTCAGTGATGATGCTGAGCGCCTGAGGGACTTCTTTGGGGCTCAGCTCGAAACGCGTCCCGGCCGTCGTGCTGCGGCGGGTATAGCCGACGTTCTCATAGAGATTTTGCGCGGTAATGGTGACCGTCTCCAGCTCATCGGCATCGTTGGACTGGGCCAAGGCTGGCGGGGAGAGCAATACGCTGGCAGAGGAAAAAAGCGCCAGCGACAAGACATGGCGGGGGCATACGCGGGCCTGCGCCCTCCCGCACTCACGGGCCGGCACTGCCAGCCACCAGGACGTATTTTTCATTGTGTTCCCTTGATGACGCGTCATAGGCGCCAAATTTATGGATCGTTTCCAAACGGCGAAGTATGGAAACGCCCACCCCAAGAGTCAATGATTATAATAAATATTCGTATTTACAATCCGCCCTAAAACATGCCTTTACGCAGCCACCGCCACGCCAGTCGATACCTCAGTCGTCGTCTTCCAGATCATCACGCTCGCGTTCGCGGCGCTCCTCGGCCTCTTCGCGGGCATCGTCGATCACCGCCATCAGCTCCATCACATCGACGTCGAGGGTATCAGGCTCGAAATGCCCGGTGAGCCGGCTATCCGGATGCAGCTCGCCAGCCTCATAAAGCGCCCAGATTTCCTTGCCATAGTCGGTATTCAGCAGCGCCGGCTCGAAGCGCCCGAACCAGGCACGCATGTTATCGACGTCGCGCACCAGCAGCATCGGTGCGTTGTTGTTGCCCGCCGCGTCGACCGCCTGGGGCAGGTCGATGATCACCGGACCGTCTTGATCGACCAGCACGTTGAACTCGGAAAGATCGCCGTGCACCAGTCCGGCACATAGCATGCGCACCACGTCGGTGATGATCCGATCATGATACTCGCGCGCCTTTTCCGGGCTCAGCGCCACCTCGCCAAGCTGGGGCGCGACGCCGTCTTCACCGTCGCTGATCAGATCCATTAGCAGCACGCCGTCGACGAAGCCGTGCGGGCGCGGTACGCGCACATCCGCCGCCGCCAATCGATACAGCGCATCGACCTCGGAGGTGAGCCAAGCCGCTTCCTGTTCCTTCTGGCCATAGCGGGTCTTCTTGGCCATCGCCCGGGCACGTCGTGTGTTGCGCGCCTTGCGACCCTCTTGATACTGCACGGCCTGCTTGAAGCTACGCTGGCTGGCTTCCTTGAAAACCTTGGCGCAACGCAGTTCGTCGCCGCAGCGCACGACATAAACCTGGGCTTCCTTGCCACTCATCAACTGGCTGACGACCTCATCAATCAAACCGTCGTCGACCAAGGGCTGGAGTCTCTTGGGTACTTTCATATTACCTTATGTATGGTATGGGCCAATAATCAGCAAAGCATCGCATGGTCATCCATCAATGCAAGCGCCAGAAAAACAGTCTAGGGAGGAAGCGCTGACAAATAGTCGAGCGGGATAAAGCGTAAGGCGCACGGAGCACAGGAACCGGAGCCTATGGGGTATAGGTGAGGATTCCGTCCGGGCTGGCGCTCCAGCACCGCGCAACGCAGCGATTTGTCGGGGACGCCTAGTTCGCGCAGGCATTTGTCAGGGGTTCCTAGCGGGTGACACGGCGCGCCCGGAAAGACCGCCCCTTGATCCGCCCATTGGCGAGCTGATCGAGTGCAGCGCGGACGACCTCGCGCTCGACGGCGACAAAAGCGCTGCGGTCGGTGACTTGGATCTTGCCGACCTGATCGCCGGCGATACCGCCCTCGCCGGTCAACGCGCCGAGGATGTCGCCCGGGCGCACCTTCTGCTTTTTGCCAGCGCCGAGCTGCAATGTCGCCATGCGCGGCGTGAACGGCTGCGGATTACCGCGCAGCGTCGGTAGCGGTTCGCAGGCCAGCTCCTCACCGAGGAAATCGCCAAGCTTGTCGAGCCGATAATATTCGCTCTCGGCGACCAGCGTGCAGGCCACACCACGTCCGCCAGCCCGGCCGGTGCGCCCGATGCGGTGCACGTGGACCTCGAGTTCGCGCGCGATCTGAATATTGAACACCGCGTCCAGCGCGTCGATATCCAACCCGCGCGCCGCGACGTCCGTGGCTACCAGGATCGACACGCTCTTGTTGGCGAACATCGCCAGGATACGATCACGATCGGGCTGCTCCAGGTCTCCATTGAGGGCCAACGCGGAAAAGCCCGCCGCGTTCAGAGCCTCGGCAACCTGCAAGGTCTCGCGCTTGGTATTGCAGAACACCACGCTGGATTCCGGACGGATATTGAGCAACAGGCGTTCTAGTGCCGGTACGCGGGCATCTTCGTTCGCGACGCGGTAGAAATGCTGGCGGATGCTGGTGTCATCGTGCGTCGAGGCGACCTCGACGGCGAGCGGCTCACGCATCATACGCTCGGCGATGGGACGAATGCCCGCACCGTAGGTGGCGCTGAATAATAACGTCTGGCGCGAGACCGGTGTCTGGCCAACGATGGCCTCGATCGCCGCCTGAAACCCCATGTCGAGCATGCGATCGGCTTCGTCCAGCACCAGCGTGTTCAGCGCATCGAGTGTCAGCGAGCCCTTGCGCAGGTGCTCCTCGATGCGCCCCGGCGTGCCCACCACCACATGCGCGCCGTGTTCCAGCGAGTCCCGCTGCGGCTTGAGTGGCGCCCCACCGCATAGCGTCAACACCTTGACGTTGCTGAGCCCACGCGCCAACCGGCGCAACTCGCCGGCGACCTGGTCCGCCAGCTCGCGGGTTGGGCACAGCACTAACCCCTGCACGCAAAATGCCTTGGTCTCGAGCCTTGAGAGCACTCCCAGGCCGAATGCCGCCGTCTTGCCCGAGCCGGTCTGGCCCTGGCCGATCACGTCGCGCCCGGCGAGGATCGCCGGCAGACTCTCGGCCTGAATCGGCGTCATGGCGTGATAGCCCAACGATTCCAGATTAGAGAGCAGTGCGGGCGCCAGCGGCAAGGTGGCGAAATCGGATGATGGCGAATCGGACACGGCGGCAAATCCTGTCGTGAAGCTGGCCACGCCATGCGCGCGAATTAGGCGGCGCGTGAAAGCGAGTGGCAATGGCCAAGGTGGAATGGCGGCAGGATAACAGAATCGCGCCAGCAGCGTGCGCGCAAGCAAATGGTAGCGATCCAGAATCGAAGGGCAAGGAACACCATTATTCAGAAACCGGCAAGCAAGCATGCGTTACCTGGCCCAACTTTCGTCGCGCACCTTTGGTCGCATCACATACAGAAGTGTTTGTAATCGCCCGCTCTCGTTTCATCAATAACTCTTTAAGCATCAAAAACAAGAAATACATATATTAGATAGAATACCAATTAAGCGCTTACGCTTCGCAGGCTCAATAAAGAACCAGCTCTCGGGAGCCCGCGATGCGTAACGCCAAGCTCAGCGTGATGGAGAAGATAGGTTTCGGCATGGGTGACGCCGGCAACAACATGACCTTTGCCGCCGTGGTCATGTATCTCTCCTACTTCTATACCGATGTCTACGGCATCTCGCCGGCCATCGTGGGTACCATCTTCATTTCCATGCGCTTCGTGGATGCCATCACCGACCCCCTCATGGGGGCACTAGCCGACCGCACACGCAGCCGCTGGGGACGATTCCGGCCTTATATTCTGTGCGTTCCCATCCCGCTTGCCGTCGCTTGCGTACTGATGTTCACCACCCCCGACTGGTCGGAGTCGGCCAAGATCGGCTACGCCTTCGCCACTTATTTCGCGATGTCGCTCCTCTACACGGCGGTGAACATTCCCTACTGCGCGCTGGGCGGTGTGATCACCGACGATCACCGCGAGCGAGTATCGTTTCAGTCCTGGCGCTTTATTCTCGTCGGCGTGGCGTACCTGATTCTCAACAGCGGACTGATGCCGCTGGTCGAATTACTCGGTGGCGGCGACGAGGCCCAGGGCTTCCAATACAGCATGGCCATCATGTCGGTGATCGCGCTCGCCATGTTCGGCTTCTGCTTCGCCACGGTCAGAGAGCGCATCCAGCCGCCACCCAAGCAGCAGGAAAAGCTGACGGCCACGCTCAAGGCGTTGGCCAAGAACGAGAAATGGCGAATTATCCTGGGCATCACCTTTCTGCAAGCATTGCAGTTCTTCCTCCGCCAAGGCGCAGCCATCTACTTCGCCACCTATGTGTTGGGTTTGGGGGCTACCGGCATTTCCGTTTTCGTGACTTCCGGTGTCGTCGGAAAGATCGCGGGTACCGCCATTTCCAGCTGGTGCAGCAACCGCATCAGCAAACGCAGTGTCTTCCTGGCCAGCACCTGCGCGCTGATTCTCGCCTCGGTTCTGCTTTATCTGGTACCGGGCAGCCTGACGATCCTGGCCACCGTGCTGTTCGTCATCGTCAATTTCATGCATGGCATCGGCACGCCGATCTCGTGGGCGCTGATGGCTGACGCAGAGGACTACGGGGAATGGAAAACCGGAACCCGCAATACCGGGGTCTCCTTCGCGGGCAACCTGTTCTTTCTCAAGCTCGGCCTCGCCTTTGCCGGCGGAATGATCGGCTATTTGCTTGCCTGGGGGGGATACCAAGCCGGTGTCGAGCAACAAAGCGCCGACGCCCTCAACGCCATCAGCCTGATGCTGACCTTGATTCCCGCCGCCATCAGCGCATTGCTGGCCGTCGCCATCTGGTTCTTCGGACTCGATGATCGTGCCATGGATTCCATTCGCCGCGACCTGGATAACCGCAAGCACGCTAGCGACGCCACCGACCCTGATGCCCCGGCATCCCCGGCTACGGGCTCCGCCTTTTCCTGACTTCATGCCAAGGAGATCATCATGAACACTCGCGTCACCCTGCACCGCGACTTCGTCATCAGCGAGATCGACGAGCGCCTCTACGGCGCCTTCCTCGAGCACATGGGCCGGGCCATCTATAGCGGCATCTACGAGCCCGGCCACCCCAAGGCGGATGACAACGGTTTCCGTCACGACGTGCTGGACATGGTCAAGGAGCTCGCGCCGCCCATCGTGCGCTATCCGGGCGGCAACTTCGTCTCCGCCTACAATTGGGAAGATGGCATCGGTCCCCGCGAGGAGCGTCCGGTACGCCTCGACCTGGCCTGGCACAGTCGCGAATCCAACCAGGTAGGCATTCACGAATTCGCCGACTGGTGCGAGCTGGCCGGCATCGACATGATGCTGGCGGTCAATCTCGGCTCACGCGGCATCGACGCCGCCCGCAACTTCCTCGAATACGTCAATCATCCCGAGGGCAGCGCCTGGAGCGATCTGCGGATCCGCAACGGCCGCCAGGAACCCTGGAACGTCAAACTGTGGTGTCTGGGCAACGAGATGGACGGCCCTTGGCAGGTCGGTCACAAGAACGCCGACGAATACGGCCATCTCGCCAACGAGACCGGTAAGGCGCTGAAGGCCTACGACAGCAGCCTCGAACTGGTCGCTTGCGGCTCCTCCAATCCTGACATGGCCAGCTATCCCGAATGGGAAGCCACCGTGCTCGACCACTGCTACGAGACGGTCGACTACATCTCGCTGCACATGTACTTCACCAACTACGCCGACGATCTGGGCAGTTACCTGGCGCTCAGCGAAAAGCTCGACCGTTACATCGGCTCGATCGCCGGCGTGATCGACTACATCAAGGCCAAGAAGCGCTCCACCAAAGACGTGCACATCTGCTTCGACGAGTGGAACGTCTGGTATCACAGCACCGAGCGCGACAAACGCATCCTGCAGGGTAACGACTGGCCCTTCGCACCGGCGATACTCGAGGACGCCTACAACGCCGAGGACGCGCTGCTGATCGGCTGCGTGCTCAACACTTTCATTCGGCGTTCCGACCGCGTGCGCATCGCCTGCATCGCTCAGTTGGTCAACGTCATCGCCCCGATCATGACCGAGAGTGGCGGCAATGCCTGGCGTCAGACGATCTTCTACCCACTGTATTTCGCTTCTCGCTTCGGCCGTGGCAAGGCCCTGCGACTGGCCGTCGACAGCCCGACCTATCCGGTGGATGAGCTCGGCGACGTCCCCTACCTGGACGTTTCCGCCGTCCACGACGAAGCGCACGCGGCCATCACTTTGTTTATCGTCAATCGCCATCCCAGCGATGCACTCGAATTCGATGTCGACCTAGGCGGTTTCACGTCTTGCCGGATCGTGGATCATCAAAGCATCGACTATCCCGACATGAAAGCGGCCAATACCGCCGAGCGCCCAGATCATGTGCGGCCCATGCCCGGCCAGGGGCTCAGCGTCGACGGCTCCGCGCTCAAGGGCGCGCTCACACCATTGAGTTATCACATGGTGCGTCTGGAAGTAGCCGAGTGAGATACCCGCACCCCAAGCCCTGCTGCAGACACATGAAGATGGAAGCGCATAAACAGAAGGAGGTTGTTGACATTCACACCTATACTGTGATTATCCACTGACGAAATGCCAATCATGGGATCACTGTGAGGCATAAGGCTAATCGCCAGACTGGTCGTATTCCTCTCCCCCGCCCGGGGCTGCCTTTGGTGTGTGCCCCGTGGCATACGTAACGGTGGTTGCCATGAGCTAGTTTTCACAGACCCAACTAAAGGAGTTCAAGGCCAATGTCGCGGGAAGTGTGATTCTCCCCGACGATCCGCAATACGACGACGTTCGCCAAATCTGGAATGCCATGATTGATCGCAGGCCTTCCATGATCGTCCGCTGCACTTCAGCTGCAGATGTGGTCCATTGCTTGCGCTTCATTCACCAGCACGGCTTGCCCTTCTCCATACGCGGAGGCGGTCACAACATCGCAGGCAACGCTGTCTGCGAAGATGGACTGATGATCGACCTCTCGCTGATGAAGGACGTCCACATCGACCCAGAGCGTCAACACGGCTCCGTCGAGCCAGGCTGTACCCTCGCCGATTTCGACGCCGCCGCCCAAGCGTACGGCCTCGCCACACCGTTAGGCATCAACTCCACCACGGGGGTGGCCGGTCTCACTCTGGGCGGTGGCTTCGGTTGGCTCAGCCGAAAGTACGGCATGACCATAGACAACCTACTCTCCATGGAGGTGATTACAGCCGACGGTCAACAATTACACGCCAGCGAATCGGAAAACGCCGATCTTTTCTGGGGACTCCGCGGCGGAGGCGGTAATTTTGGTATCGTGACCCGTTTCGAGTACCAGTTGCATCCTGTGGGGCCGAACGTGCTATGCGGTCTTATCGTTTTCCCCTTCGACCAAGCGAAAGCGGTCATCACACAGTTTGCTCGTTTCACCGAAACGATGCCGGACGAACTCAACGTGTGGATGATCACTCGCCAGGCACCTCCCTTGCCCTTTCTGCCTGAGGAAGTCCACGGAAAAGAGATCGTCGCCCTCGCCATGTGCTACGCCGGCGACCCCGCTGAAGGCGAGAGACACATCACGCCGCTGCGCGAATTCGGCACCGCCTACGGCGAGCATATTGGTGTACAGCCATATACCGACTGGCAACAGGCTTTCGACCCACTGTTGACCCCGGGTGCTCGCAACTACTGGAAAACACATAATTTCTCGACGCTCGACGAAGGGCCGATCGATGCCATCATCGAATACGCCAGTGCCTTACCGTCTTCGCAATGCGAGATATTCATCGGCACGATCGGTGGCCAGACACGCCGAGCACTTCCCGACGCGATGGCCTACTCAAACCGTGATGCCAACTACGTACTGAACGTGCATGCGCGATGGGAAACGACTGCCGAGGACGCCCACTGCATTGCCTGGGCACGTGAATTCTTCACTCGCTCACAGCCCTTCGCCAGCAGTGGCGCCTACGTCAACTTCCTGACCGGGGATGAGAGTGATCGTGTCGCTTTCGCCTACGGTGCGAGCTATGAGCGATTGGCGAAGCTCAAGAAGAAGTTCGACCCGGCAAACATTTTCCGTATCAACCAGAACATCCGTCCGGCCTGAATGCCCTTATGCCCAAACCATTGAGGGTCGTCATCATCCCGAACTGAGGGACTCAAACGGCATCTGTATTGCCACGGCTATTCAGGAGGGGGAATAGAGAAAAGAAAAAGCCCGCGAGATGACTCGCGGGCTTTTAGATATTCTTGGCCCGCCCTGAAGGATTCGAACCTTCGACCTTTGCCTCCGGAGGGCAACGCTCTATCCAGCTGAGCTAAGGGCGGAACGCGGCATATCCTACTGCGTCAGGACAGGGGTTGTCCACCGCGAACGCAGCCAGCTACAACCCCTGGATCGTCGTATCGTGCCACTCTCCTTACACAACGGCCCTAGAAGACGGCTCTAAAAGAAAGCAATGTGTATGGCTAAGCACTCGTTCTATGCGTAACGCTCAATATGGGTCGCCTATTTGATCACACCCTGCTCACGCAGCGCCTTCAAACGCTCGGCGGGCAACCCCAACCCTTGTAGCACCTCATCGGTATGCTGGGCATATACTGGCGCTGGTTGGCGTATAGAAGGTGGCGTCAGCGACAACTTGCTGGGGAAGCCCATCATCTTCATCTTACCGATCACCGGATGCTCGACCTCCTGTACCATGCCACGCGCCTGGTAATGGGGATCTTGTACCGCCTGGGCGAAATTGTTGATAGGGCCGGCCGGGACCCCTGCTTGGTCGCATTTTTCCAACCAGACATGCATGTCATCTGTCACGAAAATTTCTTCCAGAACCGTCTCGAGAGCCTCGACATTCTGGCCACGCTGGTAGTTGGTCGTGAAGCGAGGGTCTTCCAGTAAATCAGGGCGCATGATGACCTCTTGGCATAGCCGCTCCCAAGTACGTTGGTTCGCGCAGCCGAGCATCATATAACCATCACGCGCCTGGAGTGCCTGATAAGGGGCGGATACGCGATGCCGCCAGCCAGTCGGCTGAGGGATGGTGCCATTAGTGAAGTACGCTGCTGCCTCCCAGGAGAACCAAGGCAAGCCACATTCGGCGATGGCAACATCGACCAATTGCCCCTCACCGGTATTCATCTTGTGAATGTAGGCGGCGAGAATGGAGTAGGCTGCAGTGATACCGGCGCCGATATCGTATACGGCGATTCCCGTTTTCAGCGGCCGATGCCCCGGCTCACCGGTCATCGACATCAAGCCGGTCATGCCCTGAGCCACTAGGTCAAAACCGCCTTTGTGACTGTAGGGCCCAGTCTGCCCATATCCCGATATGGAGCAATAGATGATGCCTGGATTGATGGCCTTGAGAGTTTCGTAGTCGATCTTCAGCGACTTGGTGACACCCGGACGGTAATTTTCGACGATGACATCGGCTTCTCTTGCCAGTTGATAGAAAAGCTCCTTGCCCTCGTCCTCCTTGAGATTAAGGGAAATGCTCTTCTTGTTACGATTGATCTGAGCGAAGCACGTCGACTCCTCATTGACGTAAGGACCCATCTGGCGGCTATCGTCACCACCATTGATCTTTTCGACCTTAGTCACCTCGGCGCCGAGGTCGGCAAGCACCATAGTGCAGTAAGGGCCAGCCATAATTTGCGAAATATCCAGCACCTTCATATTCGATAATGCCAGCATGTCCCAACCTCCTGTCTCTTGTTTATCTTTATTTGCCCAGCCAGGTGTGCGTCTTCTTGTGGATAAAGGCATCCACGGCGTTACGGAAATCTTGGCTGGTGTAGCAGAGCGAAATAAGATCCTCATCCATGCCCGGCGCGGGCCGCTGATTGGCTTGGACTCGCCGGATACCCTCCTTGCATGCTTTGAGGGTCAACGGTGCGAAGCTGCTTAACTTATCAGCGACGGCACGCACCTCCCCTTCGATCACTTCCGCCGCAAAGATTTGCGTGACCAGTCCGGCATTACAGCTCTCCTCTGCCTTGAGCAGCCGGGCTAGCATCAATACTTCCTTGGCGCGTGCAGCCCCTACCAACCCGACGATGCGCGCGATGTTGTTCATCGATACGCAGTTGCCCAGAGTGCGCGCGATGGGAATGCCAAACTTGAGCTCCGGCGTCGCGTAGCGAAAGTCGCAGGCCATGGCGATCGCCGCTCCTCCACCGATACAGAAGCCTTCAAGCAGAGCAATGGTCGGCTTCTGGAGTGTTTCCAGACGCTCAATGACGCGATCGATACGTCGCTCGTAGTCGATTGCATCAGCCGCATCATCGAATTGCGTGAACTGCTTGATATCGGTGCCGGCGACGAAGGCCTCCCCCCCCTTGCCGCGCAACACCACGACATCGACGCTATCGTCTTTCTCCAACTCGTCACATAACCGTTCCAGTCCGTCGTACATGCCCCAGGTCATGGCGTTTCTGACTTCGGGGCGATTGAATGTCACCCATGCCAGTCGCCCTTCTCGGGCACACTCGACTTCAGCTTGCTGCTCCATGTTCTTCTCCTTGGTTCTCGGCTGCACGGTGCAAGGCACTGCCATGGATTGACGACCTTCCCCAAGAATGAACACATAATTCATTTTTACAAAATAGACTTTCGTCTAGACGAAAAACGTATCGATAAAAGCTACTTTAAAACAGAGTATTAGCTATAAATGCACGAAAATAAATTAATATTTTGCATTCATAATTTTAAAAGGCGATGCTCAGTCTCCTGGCATCAGGCGGGCCGCGCATCGACAACGACCAGGAGTAATAGA
This sequence comes from Chromohalobacter sp. 11-W, assembly GCF_029889905.1. Taxonomy (GTDB): domain Bacteria; phylum Pseudomonadota; class Gammaproteobacteria; order Pseudomonadales; family Halomonadaceae; genus Chromohalobacter. The sequence goes on from NZ_JARANZ010000003.1 coordinate 156,756, forward strand.
TGGCTCTCTACTCGCTAGGGGACGCATCCCCCACGTTCAAGTCAGGCGCATATGTCGCGCCGGAAGCAGTGATCATCGGTACGGTAACGCTGGGAGAGGACGCTAGTGTCTGGCCTGGTGCCGTCATCCGGGGTGACAACGAAACAATCACCGTCGGTAACGGCAGCAATATCCAGGAAAATTGCGTACTGCACGTCGACCCTGGTTTCCCCCTAACCATCGGCGATAACGCCACCGTAGGCCATCTCGTCATGCTGCACGGTTGCACTATCGGTAACGGCTGTCTGGTTGGTATGCACGCCACGGTGCTCAACGGCGCCGTGATCGGAGAAAACTGCCTGGTCGGTGCCGGTGCGATGGTCACGTCAAACAAATGTTTTCCGCCCAACTCACTGATTCTAGGCTCGCCGGCCAGGGTGGTTCGCACACTAAGCGATGAAGAAGTCGCTGGCCTGCGAGAAAGCAGCCAGCATTATGTCGACCGCAAGGAGCGTTATCGCCACGAACTCAAGCGGATCGATACTTAAACGACCTGCGGCCACGACGCACTCGCATCCGACATAACGAGGGCTTGTATCTACCTTTGGGCGCGCGCCATCTAACGGCGCCGCTCTCCTTCAGCGAGAAGGCCGATCAACTCGGGAAGCGCAGCCTCGTCATGCCCTGAACTCCTAGCATCCTCAAGCACCGCAAGAATGCCGTCTGCTGCAACCTTGTTGGCCTGCAGGTCGCCTGCCATGGTCACGTAGTAGCCTAGATCCTTGTGTGCATTGGAAATGCTGAACTGAAAGCCGGAACTGTCGCGTTCCAAGATATAGGGTTGCAGGCGCTGCAAGATAGCACCAGCTCCGCCGCCTTTGGCGAGTACCTCGACTAGCGTCTCCGACGCGACCCCCCCGAGCTGTGCACAGGCAGCGGCTTCCGCCAGAACAGTAGAAAACCCTACCGACACAAAATTGTGCAGCAGTTTAAGTTTGTGTCCTGAGCCCACCGGGCCGGCATAGGTAATGTTTTCGGCGAAGCTTTCTAGTAGCGGCTGATGAGCCTCGAACAACTCGCGCTCGCCACCGACGATAAGGTTGAGTCGGCCTTCTGCGGCCTCTTTCGGCGTACGCGTCATCGGTGCATCCAGAAAGCGCCCGCCGGCTTTCGCTACCGCGTCGGCGATACGCTCAGTGGAGCTGGGAATCGCTGTGGAGCAATCGATCACTACCCCATCCGGCTTTAAACCCTTGAGCACACCATCGTCGCGAAACAATACATCCTCGACCTGCGGCGAGCCGGTCACACAGACAATGACTACGTCACAGTGGGCGGCTAGGTCACGCCCATTGGTAAAGCTCTGGGCACCGCCTGTAACGAGTGCGTCCACCGGCTGGTTGCCGGGATGGTCCAGAAAACTCAGCGACCAGCCGTGCTTCTGAATGTTGCTGGCGATGCCGTGGCCCATTAGACCAATGCCGACCACGCCGACCCGCATACCCGCTCGATCATCATTCATTGCGTTGTCCTCAGCGAAGTTGCGTCCGGGCTCACAGCCCGCCCATGCACATGTACTTGATCTCGATGTAGTCCTCGATGCCGTACTTGGAGCCCTCGCGCCCGATACCGGACTCCTTGACGCCACCAAAGGGCGCTAACTCCGAGGAAATCAACCCCTCGTTGATGCCGACAATGCCGTATTCCAGAGCTTCGGCGATGCGCCATACGCGGCCGATGTCACGACTATAGAAGTAGCAGGCCAGGCCGAATTCAGTGTCATTGGCCTGGCGGATCACCTCGGCTTCGTCACTGAAGCGCAACAACGGCGCCACCGGGCCGAAGGTTTCCTCGTTCATCAACCGGGATTCGGCGGGAACTTCGGTGAGAATGGTGGGCATGAAGAAGGTTCCGCCCCGAGCATGACGCATGCCACCCAAATAGACCGTGGCGCCCCGGGCCCGGGCATCTTCGATATGCTGCTCTACTTTCTCGACCGCGGCCTCATCAATCAGTGGGCCGATGGTCACGTCCGGCTCCAGGCCGTCACCGAGGCGTAATGCATTGACGGCCTGAGACAGCTTGTCGGCGAAGGCGTCGTAAACTTTGTCATGGACAAAGATACGGTTGGCACACACGCAGGTCTGACCGGCGTTGCGGAATTTAGAAGCCATCACTCCAGCCACGGCTTGGTCGAGATCGGCATCATCGAAGATGATAAACGGCGCGTTGCCGCCCAACTCCATCGAGACCTTCTTAACGGTGTTGGCACATTGACCGAGCAGTACCTTGCCCACCTCTGTGGAACCCGTGAAGGAAAGCTTGCGCACGATGGGATTGTCGGTCAGCTCACCGCCCACCATGCGTGCCGAGCCAGTCACAACATTGAAAACGCCTTGAGGTACGCCGGCGCGCGCAGCCAGCTCGGCTAGCGCCAGAGCGGAGTAAGGCGTGCTCGATGCAGGTTTGACGACCACGGTGCAGCCGGCGGCCATGGCGGCGGCAGCTTTACGAGTGATCATGGCGTTGGGGAAATTCCAGGGCGTGATAGCTGCAACCACACCGATCGGCTCCTTGGTGACCACGATACGACGATCGCTAGCATGAGCCGGAATCACATCGCCGTAGATGCGCTTGGCCTCTTCGCCGAACCACTCGATAAAGGACGAGCCATAGGCAATCTCGCCCCTGGCTTCTTGCAAGGGTTTGCCCTGTTCAAGGGTGAGAATGGTAGCCAGGTCATCTTGATGCTCCATACATAGCTCATACCAACGGCGCAGGATCACGGCACGCTCTTTCGCCGTTTTGGCCCGCCAAGCTGGCTGGCTGGTGTTGGCGGCATCGACAGCAGCACGTACCTCTTCCCGGGACAAGCTAGGTACTCTGCCCAAACGCTCTTGGCTAGCGGGATTGACGACATCGATGACCGCGCCATTATCCGCCTCGGCCCAGCGACCACCGATGTAACATTGTTGTTTAAAAAGGCCCTCGTCTTGCAAGTTCATGTGGCTACCACTCCTCATTTGTTGATCTTGTTGGCGCCGATTAGACCTAATGGGGTGCTTACTTTGAGTCGGCACGTTCGCTAAGGTGACTCTCTACGATTTCCCGGAAGTCGTCGTCCCCCGGGAAGCCCAGCCGTTTTGCCTTGTCGGTGCGAAAACGAGCCGGCCAGCTGGCAACGATAGTTTCGATATCTTTATTGTGGTGGTGCTCAACCCGTGCCAAGGCCTGCTCGCCACCATGATGGCGCAACGCCTCCAGCATCTCAGCGACGCTCACTGTAAGGCCTGGTAGCATGAAGCTGCGTGAGGCGCCAAAATCATCTCCGGACACTTCTGCACCGTGGATTAGCGCGGCGACCACCTTGCCCGGGGACATCACAAACATCTCTAGTTCGGTTGAAACCGGGCAGACAGCGGTCTCGCCACCGAGCGGTTCGCGCAAGATACTAGAAGCGAAGCTAGAGGCCGCAGCATTGGGCCGACCCGGACGGATCATTATGGTTGGCAAGCGCAGCACACGACCATCGACCAGACCACGCCTGCTGTAGTCGCTGATTAGCAGCTCACACATCGCTTTTTGGGTACCATAAGAACTCTGCGGCGTTAATGCCGTCATGTCATCGAGCACTTCCGGTAACTCACCTCCGTAAACAGCTACTGAGCTCGTCATGACGAGGCGCGTAGCGGAAAGGGCATAACGACGACAACCTTCCAGCAAGGCACGAGTGGCATCGAAGTTAACCGTCATACCCAGGTCAAGATCGGACTCAGCTTCTGCGCTGACCACAGCGGCCAAATGAAAAATGACGTCGGGCCGCTCACCGAGAGATGCGTCCAAGGCACCGGGGTTGGTAATATCCAGAGCGCGACACTCGACGTCGATGTCGTCGCTCGAAAGTGACTCTGGAACGGGAGCAACTCGATCAACCAATGTCAATCGAGTCAGTGTTTGTCCATCGAGTCGCCCTCGGTCGAGCAGCGCCGTGGTCAAACGCCGCCCTAGAAAGCCAGCAGCGCCGGTTATCAGTACGTGCATAGTCCATTCCTTTCATTGTTTGTCACGCTGTCAGATTGACCAGTAGGCTGCGGCTTCTTCATGCGGCCTTAAACGGCGCCACACCTCTGTCGAAACTACGCATCAAGAGTCTTGCCCCGCTGACTGCTCGGTCCGTGTCGACTCATAAACGCGGTTAGCCAGACCCACCCGCCATTTTTGCTTTAGTCGTCCGGTAGACACTATCGAGATGGGCAAGCATGGCTCGCTCAGCAGCATCCGGATCGCCCCGCTTCAAGGCCTCAACGATGTATATGTGCTCACGATAACTGCGCTCGACCGCGCCAGGCTCGAGCAACACACGCCGTCGCACGTATAGATCAAAGCTGTAGAGTTCATCGGCATACTTAACCAAGATGGCGTTATCGGCATATTCCGAAATCAACCTATGAAACGCCTTGTCCGACATCTGAAAGGGAATCGGATAGACCTCATCACACTCAGATTGGGTCTTGAGCATCTTTTCTAGCTGCGCGATACCATGATCATCGATCTTCAAGGCCGCACGTCGGGCGATCGACGCCTCGATCACCAGCCGGCTCTCATAAACGCTATCGATGTCATAGCGAGCCTCCTGGGAAGCGTCGTCCGCCTCATCGCCCTGCATAAGCCGGTAATGCTGAAGCGCCGACTCATCGGCACACACGCGTGTCTTACTACCATGCGACACGCTAACCATTCCCAAGGCCGCCAGGTGAGACACTGCACCACGAATGGTCTCTCGACTTACGCTGAACAGCTGCGCCATCTCACGTTCGCTAGGCAATTCATCACCATCTTGAAGCAACCGATTGCGAACCATGTCGACCAGCTTATCGGCCAGCAACTCCTTCTTAGTTTTATTTCTCAGTGCCTGCTCAAACGCAAAAGCCGGATTGTCCATCGTACATAACCCCTTTCCAACTGGTCTAATTTCTAGTCCATTGAATGGTATTTAACAACACTATTGCGACCTAAGTATAACAAAAATACAGATATTTAGCCTTGTACGCTCCCATCGCGGCAACTAATCTTGTTGGCAACTGGACTGGTAATACAACCAGAAGACCAGAAAACAACACTGGCGTCATTGTGTGACGCAGGCACGAAAGGACAAATATCCATGACACCGCCCAACGACACCCACAACACTAGTGACCGTCCGCTCATTGGCATCGTTCTCGGCGACCCGGGCGGTATCGGTCCGGAGTTGATCGCCAAGCTTCTGGCAGATCCCGCCACTCAGGAAAGCGGTCATGCGGTATTGGTTGCCGACCCCTGGCTCTGGGAAGAGGGTCAGCGCGTCGCCGGCACCCGTCTCGATTTGCCTGTAGTCGAACGCTTCGCCGAGGCACGCGAACACGCGACGCCCGTGCTGATGCCCATCGATAGCGTCTCTCGCGAGGAAACCCGCTATGGTGAAGCCAATGCTGCGGGCGGACGCTCTGCTCGCCAGGCTCTCACTCAATGTCTAGACGCCGCCGTACGGGGTGATATCGAGGGGATTTGCTTTGGCCCGCTGAACAAGTACGCCATGAAGCTCGGAGGCATGAACTTCGAGGACGAATTGGGATTCTTCGCTGATTATTTGGGTGTCAATGGCTATACCTGCGAATTCAATACATTCGGCAGCACCTGGACCTCACGTATCTCATCACACATTCCCCTGAAGGACGCACCTTCCTACGTCACACGTGAACGCATCCTGAAAGCAACACGCCTCACTGATAAGTCACTACGCTTGGCCGGATTTGACGACCCACGTATCGCCGTCGCGGCATTCAACCCACATGGTGGCGAGAGCGGCACCTGCGGTCGCGAGGAAATTGACACTATTGCCCCGGCAGTGGAAGAAGCCCAAACCGAGGGACTAACGGTATCCGGCCCTCATCCCGCTGACACATTATTTCTCAAAGTACGTGATGGGGAATACGACGCCGTGGTCACTATGTTTCACGACCAAGGGCAGATCGCCATCAAGCTTCTCGGTTTTCATGAAGGGGTCACAGTTCACGGCGGCCTACCCGTGCCTATTACCACGCCAGCACACGGCACGGCCTATGACATCGCCAGCTCAGGGAAAGCCAATCTACGCCCGACCCACAACGCCTTCAAATTGGTATGCCAAATGGCGGCGAGTAACCGACTTTCCAGCTAATTCCCTTCATCACATAACTCTATATGGACAAGGTCATGAAAATCACGCGAGTCAGAGCCCGCGTCTTCGAATGGAAAGGCGAAACGGTGCCGCCGCAGCCACACTTCTGCACCAATGCTATGGACGTATTGTGGGACCGTGGCGATGCGATGGGCAGTTTTCGCTTCCACGGTTGGGCGGTAATCGAGGTCGAAACGGATGAAGGCATCGTCGGGCTTGGGAATGTGGCCTTGGCGCCACGTGTCGCCAAGACGATCATCGATCAGCATCTCGCTCCCTTGGTCATCGGCCAGGACCCGTTCGACTACGAATACCTATGGCAGCGCATGTATCGCGCAACACTGGCGTGGGGACGGCGCGGTATCGGCATGGCGGCGATCTCGGGAGTCGACATCGCCATTTGGGACGTCATGGGCAAGGCGCTCGGCAAGCCAGTATTCAAGTTGCTGGGCGGGCGGACCAAGGAGAAGATCCCGTGCTACGCCTCCAAGCTCTACAACACCGATCGCGAGACGATGCAGCACGAGGCGCAAGCCTACCTCGACCAGGGCTTCACGGCGATGAAGATGCGTTTCGGTTACGGACCCAAGGATGGGCCCAAGGGCATGCGCGAGAACCTCAAGAGCGTAGCGGCAGTACGCGAGGTGATCGGTGAGGACACCGACCTGATGGCCGATTGTTACATGGGCTGGAATCTCGACTATGCCCGACGCATGTTACCCCGCCTCGAACCCTTTGAGTTGCGTTGGTTGGAGGAACCAGTGATCGCCGATGACATCGACGGTTACGCCGAGCTCAATCGCATGGCGCCAATGCCGATTTCCGGTGGCGAGCACGAATTCACCGTGCACGGTTTCCGACAACTCTTGGAGAAGAAGGCCGTATCGGTAATTCAGTACGATACCAACCGTGTCGGCGGTATCAGCGTGGCGCGCAAGATCAATGCCATGGCGGAAGCGTTCGAAGTGCCGGTGATTCCCCATGCGGGACAAATGCACAATTACCATTTGACCATGGCGTCGCTGGCATCGCCGATGTCCGAGTTCTTCCCGGTGCATGACGTCGAGATCGGCAACGAGCTCTTCTACTACTTATTCGAGGGCGACCCGGAACCCACCGATGGGCATCTCGACTTGAGTGACGATATGCCAGGACTCGGGCTCACGCTAAATAAAACTAGTTTCGACCAGTTCCACATCGTCGAGTAATTCATTCTCGACGGTAACATTCACTCTTTCATGCAGAGAGGAGACAAGCAACTTTACGCTCATAAGAACAATCGCTTAGCTCACAGACACATTGGGAGAACCACCATGACTAACACAACAAAACGCAACAGCTTTATACAGATTAGTGGTGCCATAGCGGTAGCCTGTGCATTGGGCTCCGTCACATTCGCAAGTACCGCCCAAGCCCAAGAATCCTCATGGTCCCCATCGCAGCATGTATCGATGGTGGTGCCTTTCAAACCCGGTGGCGGTAGCGACACATTCGGTCGCGCAGCGACGTCAGGCATCAAGGAGGTCAGAAGCGATGTTGAGATCTCCGTCAACAATATTGTGGGTGGATCGGGGGCTATCGGTTATTCAACGCTCCTACAACGAAATGGCAACCCCAACTATCTCCTCGCTTCAGAGACAGGGGCAGCTATCATTCTCCCCCTCATGAACGATGTCCCATACAGTTGGGATAAGCTAACGCCAATTGCTGAAGCTGCCGAGGATCATACGATGATCATCGTCGCCGATGATTCTCCGTATAAATCCATTAGCGACCTAGTGGATGCGGCGAAGCAAGGCCAAGTGAACATCGCCATCTCCGGCAAAGGCAGCCCAGCATCACTAGCCTTCCAACTGATCGAGCAGAACAAAGACGTATCGTTCAACCGTGTCGTCTTCGAATCAGGGTCGGCAAACAACGCAGCCCTGCTCGGCGGGGATGTCGCCGCCGCCGGCGCCAACCCCGGGGAGGCTATTGAGCTTATCAAGGCCGATAAGGTCCGCGCTCTAACCATTTTCAAGGACGAGCGGTTCGGGCAGGGGCCCTTGGCCGAAGTGCCGACAATCGCCGAAGCGGGAATCGATGTCGATGTTACACCTACCCTACAGTTCCGTGGAATACTCGCTTCACCCGGCCTCAGCGAGGCACAAAAAACATATTGGGAGAATGCAATCAAGGCGTGGTCTAAAACCGAAGGTTACAAGACCTATATTGATAATAACTACCTGACACCTAAGGTTCGTACCGGTGATGAGTTCGCCGATTTCCTTGCAAAGCAGCATGACACTATTGCCCCGCTCCTCAATGGAACGGACTGAGAGGTAATGACCATGAAACCGAGAGGAGACTACGTGGGAGCGTTGACCCTCGTCGCAGTAGGGGCGGCGTTTTCCATCCTCTCGCTCGATTACGGCATCTTGGGGGAAGGAGCTCGGATTAGTCCGGGCTTCGTCCCCTTTGTAGTCGGCCTACTATTGGTCGTCTTCGGCGCCATAATCGGCTGGGAGACTTGGCGATCCCGCATTCACGCTACGATAGGGCCATCCGAAAATGACACCGAATCCAAGTCAGAAACTGGCAAAGGAGCACACTACAATACTACAAAATCCGTTGCCTTGGTCTTTGGGTTATTGCTTATAGCAGTCATCTTGGCGCCTATCCTCGGGTTCCTTATCACCTTTTCCATTCTTGTCTTCGTGATCTTGGCCGGTGTAGAGCGTGAACGCATCGGGTTCAGTTTCGCCATCAGCCTAGGTATAGGTCTGCTTGCTTGGCTGATCTTTTACCAATTCATGGGGATCCGTTTACCCCTCGGCATCAGTGCCCCGCTGCTTGGAGGCTGAATAATGGATTTCTTTTCACACCTCATAACGGGATTTGGCACCGCCCTATCCCCAATGAATTTGCTCTACTGCTTCATCGGGGTCTTACTTGGTACGGTTATCGGCTTGCTCCCCGGGCTGGGCTCGGCAACCGGCGTCGCATTACTGTTACCTCTAACACTCACCCTGAGCCCGATCACAGCTCTAATCATGCTCGCTGGCATTTACTACGGTGCGCAGTATGGTGCTACGATCACTTCGGTATTAATTGCAACACCAGGCGACTCAGCCAGCGTCGTTACTGCCATCGACGGCTACCCTATGGCTCGACAAGGCAGGGCTGGGCCAGCGTTGGCCATAGGCGCTGTCTCGAGCTTCGTGTCGGGGATTATCAGCCTGATCCTACTCATGGCGTTAGCGCCGGTCTTCGCATCTCTAGCGCTTCATTTCGGCCCCCCCGAGATCTGTGCACTAATCGTCCTTGGCTTTACAAGTATCGTTGGCTTCAGTGGCACGTCGAGAGTTAAGGGGTTAGCCATGGCAACCTTAGGCGTGGCAATCACCACTGTTGGTCTCGACCCTCAAAGTGGCAGCACGCGCTTCACCTTCGGTTTCATCAATCTTTTCGGGGGAATCGGCTTCTTGCCGGTGGTGATTGGCCTGTTCGCGGTTGCCGAAGTTCTGCACCAAGTCCGTAGCGGCAAAGTCGAGCCAATACGCACACGGTTTCGAGATATGATCCTGAAGCGGGAGGACTGGCGGAGGTGTCGAACTACAATATTCAGCAGTGGGTTACTTGGCTTTTTCATCGGAGTGCTACCGGGGGCCGGGGCCACGCTCGCATCTTTCCTAGGTTACGATCTGGCACGCCACTTCTCTAAGCACAAAAGCGAATTCGGCAAGGGCGCCATAGAAGGGGTGGCCGCACCGGAGGCCGCTAACAGTGCAGCGGTCAATGGCTCCTTCGTCCCAACCCTTACCTTGGGCATCCCCGGCTCGGGTACCACGGCAGTGCTTCTTGGCGCCTTTATTGTTTTCGGTATACAGCCTGGCCCCTTGCTTTTTACCAATGAGCCTGATTTGGTCTGGGGATTGATGGCCTCATTTTTTATTGGCAGCGTAATACTGTTGCTGTTGAATTTGCCTTTAGTACCCCTGTTTGCCTCGATCCTACGGTTCCGCTATGAGCTGATCTACCCTTGCATTTTGTTCCTTTCCTTCATCGGTGCTTACGCCATCGAAAATCGCATGTGGGGGGTCTGGATCGCGCTGGCTTTCGGGATAATCGGTTATTTCATGAAACGCTATGACTATCCCACGGCGCCTTTGGTACTCGGCATTGTCCTTGGCGGAATGTTCGAGAAGACACTAATCCAGACTTCTTCTATGGGAGGCGGCGACCTGACGATCTTCCTTAATCGCCCAATCGCCATGGTGCTTTTCGTTTTGGCCGCACTCATTCTTTACGGTCCGCGCTTGGCCAAGGTGTATAGCAAACTCCGGAGGATGAGCGCCAGAAAAGCCTAGCAGCTCCGTTTAAAACTCAAAAAGCAGGCCACACTAATCTTGAATACGGTGGCCTGCTCACACCAAAAACCAAGTCGAAAATATCACGACAAGCTTTTTGCCTCTGCCATTTCGGCCAAGTAAGACACCTCGACTTTATCACTAAGGTGACGGCGCAGAATTTGGCCCAGCGTTACGCCATCACGCCGACGGAGAGCAGTAATGATATCTTCGTGATCTTGTACCGCTTTAGCCCAGTATTCTTTGCTGAGCTCAGCGGAAAAGCGAACACGCCGCACTCTCTGATTCAGGTTTTTGTAAACATCAATCAGTACGTCATTCCGTGAAGCAACTACGATTGCTTCATGTATCTTCTGATTGGCCAATAGGTATTCGGCCATATTAGCATTCTTGTAGTAAGCCAGCATCTGATAGTGCAACGCTTCTACGCTAGCGAGCTCGGATTCGGAAATATGTGCGCAGGCTAGCTCACCGGATAGCCCCTCAAGGGCGCTCATAACTTCCAGCGTATGCTGTAAAGTATCGATGGTCAGTTTGGAGATACGCGCACCTCGGTTCGGTAGCAACTCCACGAACCCTTCCGAAGCCAATACTTTCAAAGCTTCTCGCAGGGGAGTACGCGAGACGCCAAACTGCTCACAAAGCTGTTTTTCAGGAACCCGGCTTCCCGGTGTCAACGTACCAGCGTCGATCATATCGCGAATACGTACGGCAACTTCCCCATGCAGAGTGTTCTGCTTGATCTTATCCATAGACCTATCCAATGTCCGAGTATACAGCATCGCACTACATGACAAGCAGGCGGCGATCCAGCTAGCTATATGGACACCTCAACTGCACCAGGCTAGCGTATAACGAATTTTATATTTTGAATTCAATCTTTACTGTATTCTATCAATCAAGCTTTGACCCTGCTATCCCATGGCTCTTTTTGCATCATCAATCAATAGCTAAATTGATTGATGATGCGTCGGCTGATCCGGTCCCATCAATATACGCCCGCCTCGTGCTTGGCGAGAATGCCCCGGGCACGGCTGATGACCGGCGCATCGACCATTTGGCCCGCGACGCTGAACGCGCCTGCCTCGCGGCTAGCGCCGTCGACTACTTGTCTGGCCCAGTCGACGTCGGCCTCGCTGGGCGAAAACGCTTGGTTGACCACGGGCAATTGCTGGGGGTGAATGCATAGCATGCCGGCGAAACCCATCTCTTTGGCGTGAACGGCCGTTCGCGCCACGGCATCCGTGTCGTCGATGGCCGGGTGCGGGCTTTCGAGCGGCGCGGCCAGGCTCGCAGCGCGCGAGTGGACCACCAGTTGGTAGCGTCCCTGGTCGAGCATTTGGCGCGCGCCTGGCGTCTCGGGCGTCAGCCCCAGCTCGGTGACCATATCCAGGGCCCCGAAGCTGAGTCGCTCGACACCTGCCATGCCCGCCAGGCTGGGCAACGCCAACAGGCCTTGCGCCGTTTCGATCTGCAGCCACAGCGGCTTGTCGCAGGCAGCGGCCTTTGCCAGTGCCTGGCGGGACTCGGCCTTGGGCACGAACAGGTGCGTGACGGCCGTCTGGCGCGCGCAGAGCGCTAAGTCGGATTCGTGGTGTGGGGAGCCGGGGGCATTGACGCGCACTACGAGCGAAGCCTGAGGATTATCCGCCAGGAATGCCTCGAGCGTGTCCCGGGCGTTGGCCTTGTCACTGTCGGCGACGGCGTCTTCCAGATCGACGATGACGGCATCCGCCGAACTGGCCAGGGCCTTGGCGATGCGGTCCGGCCGGGTGGCTGGCACGAACAGAAGAGAGCGCAGGGCATGCGGGTTCATAACAGGCTCCGTCGGATGACGCGGTTATCTTTTAGATGATGGCGCACTATCCCAGCAACGAACGGATGCCCGCCAGGGCGTCCTTGCCGCGCGCCTGTTTTTTCTCGGGGTCTTCCTTGTCGGCGCGGCCTTCCCATTCCAGGTCGTCCGGCGGAAGCTCCTCGAGGAAGCGGCTGGGGGTGCAATCGAGCAGCTCGCCATAAGTCTTGCGCTGACGGGCCAACGTCAGCGTCAGCGTGCGCCGCGCGCGGGTGATGCCGACATAGGCGAGGCGGCGTTCTTCTTCGATGGTGCCGGCTTCGATCGCGTTACGGTGCGGCAGCAGCTCTTCCTCCAGCCCCATCAGGTAGACATGCGGAAACTCCAGCCCCTTGGAGGCATGCATGGTGAGTAGTTGCACCCGGTCGGAGTCGTCTTCCTCGGCCTGTTGCTCGAGGATATCGCGTAGCACCAGGCGCGATATCGCCGACTGTACATCGTCGGTCTCCTCGGATGCCTCGCCGTCTTCATCGTCACGATGCATCGACTTCTCGAGCTGGTCGACCAGCGTCCACACATTGGCCATGCGACGCTCGGCGACGGTCGGGGCACTGGCGTTCTGGAACAGCCAGGCCTCGTAATCCATATCCCTCAGCATTTCGCGGATCGCCGCGATGGCGTCGCCTTGATCCATGCGCCGGCGCACACCGTCGATGAAGTGCGTGAAGCGCGACAGACGCTCCACGGCACGCGTGGGCAGCACCTGTTCGAGACCGATTTCGTGGCAGGCGGCGAACAAGGAGACATGCCGCTCGGTGGCGTAGTTGGCAAGTTTTTCCAGTGTCCCGGGGCCGACCTCGCGACGCGGCACGTTGACGATACGCAGGAAGGCGTTGTCGTCACCAGGATTGATCAGCAAGCGCAGGTAGGCCATGGCGTCCTTGATCTCGTTGCGCGAGAAGAACGACGTGCCGCCGGAAAGCTTGTAGGGAATCTGATAATGCTGGAGCTTGAGCTCCAATAACCGTGCCTGGAAGTTGCCGCGATACAGCACCGCGAAGTCACGCCACTCGGCGCGCTCCTTGATGCGCCGGGTGAGGATCTCGCTGGCCACACGCTCGGCCTCGGCCTCCTCGTGGCGATTGACGATGACACGAATGGCGTGACCCTGGCCCATCTCCGACCACAGGGTCTTTTCATAGACGTGGGGGTTGTGGCCGATCAGCGTATTCGCCGCGCGCAGGATGATCCCGGTGGAACGATAGTTCTGCTCCAGCTTGATCACGTTGAGGCGCGTGAAGTCCTCACCCAGCGTCACCAGATTCTCGGGCCGCGCCCCGCGCCAGGCGTAGATCGACTGATCGTCGTCGCCGACCACGGTAAAGGTGGCGCGCTCGGCCATCAGCAACTTGACCAGTTGATACTGGCTGACGTTGGTGTCCTGGTACTCGTCGACCAGCATGTAATGGATCTTGCGTTGCCAGCGGGCCAAGGCGTCGGGATTGTCGCGCAGCAGTACCACCGGCAGCAGGATCAGGTCGTCGAAGTCGACCGCGTTATAGGCCTTGAGATGCCGGCTATAGGCTTCATACACGCGCGCCGCGTACTGCGCGTCCTCATCCGCAGCATGGGAAATCGCCTGCCCCTGTAACACCAGGTCATTCTTCCATTGCGAGATCTGGCTCTGCACCGCGTTGATCTGCTCGGCGTCGGTATCCGCTTCCTTCTGCATCAGATCGCGCAGCAGCGCCTTGGCGTCCTCCGGGTCGAACAGCGAAAAGCCCGGCTTGTAGCCCAGCGTCTTCAATTCGCCACGAATGATATTGAGCCCCAGGGTGTGGAAGGTCGAGACCGTCAGGCCGTGGCCCTCGCGTCCCTGGAGCATCTGCCCTACGCGCTCCTTCATCTCGCGCGCCGCCTTGTTGGTAAAGGTCACCGCCGCGATCTTGCGGGCACTCATCCCGCATTCCTGCACCAGATAAGCGATCTTGGTGGTGATCACGCTGGTCTTGCCAGACCCGGCCCCCGCCAGCACCAGGCACGGGCCGTCGATATAACGCACCGCTTCCTGCTGACGCGGATTGAGGCCGGCAATGCGCTTTTGGATCGAGGTGGGAAGGCTCATGCGTGAACCGTTGCCGTCGCGTTGACGCCCGCCAAGGGGGCGGCCCCGGCGAACTCGAGCTGGCGCCAGGCTTCGAAGACCAGAATCGCGCAGGCGTTGGAGAGATTCAGGCTGCGGCTATCCGGCAGCATGGGGATGCGCAGGCGTTGCGCTTCCGGCAGCGCCTCCAGCATCGTCTGCGGGAGGCCGCGGGTTTCGGGGCCGAAGACCAGCGCATCACCTTCCTGATAGGCGACGTCGTGATACCCGGTGCGACCGCGCGTGGACACCGCCAGCACGCGCGCCGGCTGAACGCTGTCCACGAAGGCGTTCCAGTCAGCATGCACCTTGACCCGCGCCCACTCGTGGTAGTCGAGTCCGGCACGACGCAGACGTTTGTCGTCGAGCGCGAAGCCCAGCGGCTCGATGAGATGAAGACGAAAGCCGGTGTTGGCGCACAAACGGATGAGATTGCCCGTGTTGGGCGGAATTTCGGGCTCAAAGAGTACGATATCGAGCATGAGGATCACTCTGCCAATGGCGGCGATGTGCCTGCATGATACGCAATCGGCGCCCCGAATGGGACGCCGAAGTTACTTTCTACAGCGCCCCGTAACCGGCGCCAGCGCTCGTAGCTCGTAGCTCGTAGCTCGTAGCTCGTAGCTCGTAGCTCGTAGCTACAGATTGTACTTTGACCTTTCTTCTCGCTTAAGGCGTATGGTCTACCGCTACCGGCGCGAGTCGTTCTTAAAAGCCGACGCTGACGCCCAATACCGGGCCACTGTCGAGGGTGTGCTCACCGCTCTCGTCGAAGTCGGTGCGATAATAACGATAGCCGCCATAGAGATAAGTCTGCGAGACGACATTGACCCGTGCCTGGGCGCCGTACTCGTAGCTCTTCTCGATGTCGCCGTGGCTCAGACCGTCCGGCGTATAAAAACCGTAGCCGCCCACCGAGGTCAGCGGAATCGGCGTGTCGACGTAGGCCGAACCGCCGAGTCCGACGCCGCCACCGTCGCCGAAGTGCGTGTCCTGGTATTGATAGCGCGCGCCCACCGAAAGATCGACCAGCGGCAGATACGGCGAGAACATCAACGACCCCGAATAGGCGTCGGCGTCATGACCGCTATCGTCCGAGGTGAAGTAGCCGACACTGGCGCGCAGGGTCGGGAAGATGCTCTGGCTCGCCTCGATCCCCTGCGAGTCAGCGCCGGCGTTGGCGGAAACGCTGAGCGCCATGGCCTGCTGGCTGGCCAGCAGGAGGCCGGCGGAGGTGAGCGCGAAACCGAGTGACTTGATCATGGGATACTCCCGCAAAAGATGGTGAACACTGCCACCACTATGGCATAATCACATAAGTTTAGAAACGCCGTTTTCAAACCTTATCCGTCGAGCCGCACGCCGTAACGATCACGATACGCACGAATGGCCTCGGCATGAGGTTTGAGGTCGTTACCAGCATGGGTTTCGAGATAGGTCAGCACCTGGTCGAGCGTGACGATACTCACGACCGGCATGGCGTAGCGTGCTTCGACCTCCTGGATGGCGCTGCGGCGCTGAGCGCCCTCTTCGGCCTGGCCGCACTCCTGACGATCGAGGGCGATGACCACGCCCGCCGCCTGGGCATCGGCGGCATCGATCAGCTCCATGACCTCGCGGATCGCGGTACCCGCGGTGATGACGTCGTCGATGATCAGCACCCGTCCGGCAAGCGCGGCGCCGACGATGTTGCCGCCTTCGCCGTGGTCCTTGGCTTCCTTGCGGTTGAACGCGAACGGCAAGTCGCGGTCATGATGATCGGCCAGTGCCACGGCCGTGGTGGTGGCAAGCGGGATGCCCTTGTAAGCCGGGCCGAAGAGCACATCCGCTTCAAGGCCGCTATGCGCGATGGCCTGCGCATAGAAGCGGCCCAGACGCGCCAGGGCTCGGCCGCTCTTGAAGAGACCGGCGTTAAAGAAATAGGGGCTGACCCGCCCGGACTTGAGGGTGAATTCACCGAATTTGAGCACACCTTCGTCGATGGCGAATTCGATGAACTCCTGCTGATATGATTGCAGTTGCGCGGTCACGCCGGACTCCCTATCACCCTGATCGCTATTACACATTTACCTAAACGTCGAAAGCTCAGGTATCATACACGCGCGACGAAAAAGGGACCATGTATGAAAATCGCCAGCATCAATGTCAACGGAATCCGCGAAGCGGTCGGGAGGGGGTTTCTCGACTGGCTGGCCAACCAGGACGCCGACGTCATCTGCGTCCAGAACCTCAAGGCCAAAAGCTTCGAACTCGACGACAGCATTCTTTTCCCCGAGGGATACGAAGGCTATTTCCTGGATGCCGAGGAAGACGGCTTCTCGGGTGTAGGGCTCTATTGCCGCAAGATTCCCAAGGCCATCATGTACGGGCTGGGCTTTCCCCAGTGCGATAACGAAGCGCGCTTCCTGCAGGCCGATTACGATCGCTTCAGCATCGCCAGCTTCCTGATGCCCGACGGTAGCGACATGGAGGCCAAGCAGTCCTTCATGAATCAGTACCAGGAATATCTCAGCAAGATGGTCAAAAAGCGCCGCGAGTACATCATCTGCGGCACCTGGCACATCGCGCACAAGACCATCGATCTTGCCAACTGGGCCGATAACCAGACCACCCCCGGGTTTCGCCCCGAAGAGCGCGCGTGGATGGACCAGGTCTTCGGGCCGATGGGCTATATCGATACCTTCCGCGAGATCAATCGCGATGCCAGCCAGTACACCTGGTGGCCCAAGCTCGATCAGGACGTGCCTCGCATGCGTCAGGAAGGCTGGCGCCTCGACTATCAGATCGTGGGCCCCGAATTCCGCCGCCACGTGGTGGATGCCTGGATCGACCGCGACGCGACCTTCTCCGAATTCGCGCCGCTCATCGTCGAGTACGATCTCGACCTGTAACGTCGCCGGTCCCGCGCAAACGACGACGCCGGCCCCAGGCCGGCGTCGTGCGTTCTTGGCGTATGCTATCGTCCGCAATCAGTCGCGAAAGCCCAGCGCCTCGCGCTGATGGGCGAACAGCTGACTTCCGGCGCCTTCGGCCAGATCGAGCATCGCGTTGAGCTCCTGGCGGGTGAACGTCGCCGTCTCGGCGGTGCCCTGCACCTCGATCAAGCCGCCATCCTCGGCCATGACCACGTTCATGTCGGTGCCTGCCGTGCTGTCCTCGGGATAGTCGAGATCCACCACCGGCTGGCCCTTGAAGATGCCCACCGAGACCGAGCTCACCAACTGCTTGAAGGGATCCTTCTTGATCAGCTTCTCGCGCTGCAGGTGATGGATCGCGTCCACCAGCGCCACGCAGCCGCCGGTAATTGATGCCGTGCGTGTGCCGCCATCGGCTTGGATCACGTCGCAATCCACAGTGATCGTGAATTCGCCGAGTTTCTTGAGATCCACCACGGTGCGCAACGAACGGCCGATCAAACGCTGAATTTCCAGCGTGCGACCGCCTTGCTTGCCCCGCGTGGCCTCGCGTCCGCCACGGGTGTGGGTTGCGCGCGGCAGCATACCGTATTCCGCCGTGACCCACCCCTGATGCTTACCGCGCAGCCAACGCGGTACGCCAGCTTCGACGCTGGCATTGCACAGCACCTTGGTATCACCGAAGCTCACCAATACGGAACCTTCCGCATGGCGCGTATAGCCCCGCTCGAGCGTAATTTCACGGGGTTGATCGGGCTGTCGTCCACTCGGGCGCATACCACCTCTCTGCATCGTCGATCGAAAAAACCAAGTTCAAAACAATCACGTCGCGGCCACGCCGCAGCAATCCGCGCATTCTACACTCAAGCGAGCCTCAAGCGAGCCTCAAGCGGACCGTGAATCGGTTAGACTGCAAGATTAAAGAATGGCTTCGCAGCGCAGGAGAATCGCATGGCTTACAGCATGACCGCCTTCACCCGGCAGACACAGGACGCCGACTGGGGCAGCTTGCAGCTCGAGTTGCGCTCGGTGAATCAGCGCTACCTGGAACCGCATTTCCGCCTGCCGGACAACCTGCGCGATCTCGAGCCGCATTATCGCGATGCGTTGCGCAAGCGCCTCTCACGCGGCAAGGTCGAATGCACGCTGCGCTTCGAACCAGCTCACGGCAACACCACGCTCCGCGTCAACGAGACACGCCTGGCCACCCTGGCCCAGGCACTGGGCACAGTGCGCGCACAGGTCCCAGAAGCCGCCATGCCCAATGCGCTGGCGCTGCTCGATCACCCCGGCGTGCTCGAAAGCGACGGACTCGACCTCGAACGTGTCCAGCACGCCGCGCACGCACTTTTCGATGCCGCCCTGGACGACTTGATCGCCGGCCGCGCTCGCGAAGGGGAACGCCTCGCGCAGTTGATCCGCGACCGCCTCGAAGGCATTCGCTCTGTGGTCGCCGAGGTCCGCGCCCACCTGCCCGAGATTCTGGAACGCCAGCGTCAGCAACTGATCGAGCGCCTGACCGCCTTCAAGGCCGAGCTCGACCCCCAACGCATCGAGACCGAAATCGCCCTGCTCGCCCAGAAGGCCGATGTCGCCGAAGAACTCGACCGCCTCGAGACCCACGTGACCGAGGTCGAACGTCAGCTCACGCAAAAAGGTCCCGTCGGCCGCCGCCTCGACTTCCTGATGCAAGAACTCAACCGCGAAGCCAACACCCTCTCCTCGAAATCCGTCGTCGCCGACACCACCCGCTGCGCGGTGGAACTGAAGGTGTTGATCGAACAAATGAGAGAACAGATCCAGAATTTGGAGTGAAGTCCACGCGATCGAACGCGGGCCGGGGACACCCTTCCAACGGTTGGGCCTGCCGCCCCGCTCTTGATACGACGCACAACAATTACATGATGGAGACGCTTCATGTCCTTTGGTCTATTTTCCCTGTTCCCTCCGTTGCTCGCGATCATACTGGCGCTGGTGACCCGCAACGTGATTCCCGCGTTATTCTGTGGGGTCTGGCTGGGGGCGACGATGCTCAGTGGTGGCAATCCGGCAACCGGGCTCTACGATAGCTTCGCGGATTTCATCATCCCAAGCGTGGGCGATGAGTGGAGCGCCACTGTCCTTATCTACTGCGGCCTGTTCGGGGTGCTGATCACCGTGCTGCAGCGAACCGGCGGCGCCCATGCCATCGCCCGCGCCATTTCCTCGAAGGTGGCCTCGCCGCGCGGAGCCCAAGGCGCCACCCTGGGTTTCGGGGTACTGATCTTCTTCGAGGACTATTTCAACGCATTGACGGTGGGGAGTGTCATGCGGCCGATCACCGACCGCATGCGTGTCTCGCGAGAAAAACTCGCCTACATCGTCGATTCGACCTCGGCGCCAATGTGCCTGCTGGGGCCCGTATCCACCTGGGTGGTGTTCGTCATGGGGCTGATCGGCACCCAGCTTGGCGAGATGGGCATGACGGGCTCTGAGTATCTGATATACCTGTCGTCGATCCCGCTCAATTTCTATGCTTGGCTGGCGCTGCTGTTGATTCTGGTGATCGTCGTTACCCAATCGGATTTCGGCCCCATGGCCAAGGCCGAGCAGCGCGCACGGGTGAGTGGCAAGCTGTTGGCGGATGGCGCCCAACCGCCTTCCGATCGCGAAGCGACCGAGATGCTGGGCGTTGCCGAAGAGAGCTCACGCAAGCGCAACATGCTCGTGCCGATCCTGGTGCTGGTGGGGATGATTCCGCCCCTGTTCCTGTGGACCGGCAACTTCCCCGAGAACGACCTGATCACGGCGATGGGAGAAGCCGAGGGCGGCCTGTCAATCCTGATCGCGACCTTCCTGGCGGTCAGCGTAGCGCTGGGCATGGGACTGCAACAGCGGCTGTTCGATTTTCGCGAAGCGATGGATCTGGTGGTCACCGGCATCAAGAGCATGACGCTGGTTTACATCATTCTCACCCTGGCCTGGTCGATCGGTAGCGTGACCTCACAGCTGGGCACTGCAGATTACCTGGTCACGCTGGCACAGGCCGGCATCGCGCCGAGCCTGATTCCCGTATTGCTGTTCTTGATCGCTTCGCTCGTCGCGTTCACCACCGGCACCTCTTATGGCACCTTCGCGATCATGATTCCCATCGCCATGCCGGTGGCTGCTGCAATGGACATGTCGTTATCGTTGGCCATTGCCGCTGTGCTCAGCGGCGGTATCTTCGGCGATCATTGCTCGCCGATTTCGGATACCACCATCCTCTCCTCGGCCGGCTCTTCGTGTGACCACATCGACCACGTACGGACCCAATTACCCTATGCAATGAGCGCAGGAACATCCGGCATCATCGCCTTCTTCGTCGCCGGGCTGACGGACTCAGCCTGGATAGGGGGACTCAGCGGGGTGGCCGCACTGTTTACGGTGGTGCTTGTATTGCGTTGGGCATGGGGCCCGAAAGCATCTGCACAGTACGACTCAGCTAGCTGACAATGACCCGGCAGGCGGGGGCCTTCTCCCCCGCCTCGCATATCATTGAACTCTGAAACGCCGGTACGGATCCGTATCAGCGTTTCCTGCCTCTTATGGTCGGCAACCTCCACATGGGGCGCAGCACAGCCCGCTGCCGGAGCAGCGCTTGCCGGCATTCGCAATCTGATCGCCGAGGAGCTCGACCATCTCGATCTCCACATGGCCGAGGTCGAGCGTCAGCTCAAGCAAAAAGGTCCCATCGGCCGTCGCCCCCGACTTCCTGATGCAAGAACTCAATCGCGAAGCCAACCCCCTCACCTCAAATCCCATCGTCGCCGACGTCACCCACTGGGTGGTCGAGCTGAAGGTGTTAATTGAGCAGATGCGGCATACCGAGTGATTGACCGAATATAAGTTGACTTTGAAAGCCAGCTTAACCACAATTTGTGGCAAATGGACTGGGAGTGCCCGGTCGGCGTCTAAACCTCGGT
The DNA here is from genome assembly GCF_029889905.1 of Chromohalobacter sp. 11-W. GTDB lineage: Bacteria > Pseudomonadota > Gammaproteobacteria > Pseudomonadales > Halomonadaceae > Chromohalobacter. The sequence goes on from NZ_JARANZ010000003.1 coordinate 178,077, forward strand.
GAGCTTCATCGGGGTTTTTCGCTATCTGGATGGCGCAAAACATTACGGCAAATGCTTTAACCCCCACTGATCGTAGCCATCCCCTACCGCCTGTCGCCCGCCCTCACAATAAAACTTGCGCTTGAGCACATCGAACGCCTGATTGGGCTGCGCCGGGTTGAGCACATGCCGCCCGATAGGTCGTGCTACCAGATCTGCCAGCTGTAGCCCTGCCGAATTGCTAGCTTTCGCGGCCATTCGAATGCTGAACGGCAGGTCACGCTGATACTTGTTGTCGCCATCGCAAATACGGCGAAACTCCAGCTCAAGTTCATCATCTTCCTTCGCACCCCGCTTCTCGACGATGACATGCGTGACGAGTTCCTCCTGAGCTTTCTCTTTGACGAAATCAAATAGTGTCTCTAAACAATGTCGAAGTGCCAGGTGATATGGGTTATCTAGTTCATCACGACTGCTCAGTCGATGCTTCTCTATCACGCAGGAGGCAAGGATAAAGTTGCTGTCGTCGATCAGCGTACTCAGCCGTCCCATGAACGCCTGCTTGTCGGCTCTATCCTTGAACAGCCTAAAGTCGCCCTTTTCCTTACGAATTTCATGTTCATGCAGGATCACGAGGTCATGGCCGAAGTAATCGAATTTTAACTTTTGTAGCGACGGTACGACTCTCGTCAAGTAATGCCCCTTATAGAAAATACAGAAGGCGAGTACGAAAACAGGGTAATTGGGGTCGATATTAACAAGACCATGATCGCCGCTTTCGTCGACATATACCACGAAGTCACTGAACCCACGCTCATTGCCGATAGCAGGGGTTACTACCCCATCGGATATTTTCATCATCATATCCCCTCGACATCCATACCGTGTTCGGCCAGCCACTGTTTACGGTTCTCGTAATCCGGCATGGCGCGCTCAAGACGCAACCAGAACGTCTCCGAGTGATTGGGTTCATGCAGATGCACCAGCTCATGCACCACTACGTATTCGGCGATACGGGCAGGGAGCAGCATGGTTTTCCAGTGAAAGTAGAGCATGTCCCCCTTGCCGCAGGAGCCCCAGCGATAGCCAAGATCCTGCACTTTGATACCGGCGGGCTCGACCTCCAGCCGCGCGGCAAACATCCGTACACGCTGCCAGAGCCACTGTTTACCACGCTCGCTGTACCAGCGGATGAAATGATGCCGGGCATCCGGCCGCGCGTCCCGGCGTAAATGAAAGCGCCCATGATGCCACTGGAGCGCGGCCTCCTGCTCATCGACCAGATTCAACCGATGATGACGTCCGAGATACAGAAAACCTTCGCCCTGAACGTAGCGCTTCTGACGAATCTGCTTCTGCATCAGCGCCTTTTCGGCTAGTTTCTGGTAAACCCACGCCTGCTTGCGACGCACGAAGGCTTCCAGCGTCGGCATCCCGACTCCCGGTGGCGTGCTCAACACCAGCGACTGGTCGCGTTCGACGGTCAGTCGTAGCGTCCTGCGCCGCGTGCTTTCGCGCACGATGATGCTCAAGTCGTCCACCTTGAGCGTCATGGCTGTTGCTCCAGCTTGTAACTGTTCGCCCTGGCGAGATCGCGCAGCTTATCCACCAGTGGCTCAATCTGATCGGTTTCCAGCAGGTCACTATCGACGATGCGCTCAAACAACGCCTGTTCCAGTTCTTCCTGCATCGGCCGGCGATGGGGCTCCCAGAAACTCGGCGTTTTCACTTCATGGCTGATGTGCTCGACAAGATGCTCGGTAAGCGCAATCAGGTCCGACTGTGTTGTCAGATCCGGCTGAGACTTGCCACATTTTGCCTCGCGCAGCATGCGGTAAAAGGGCAGGTAGCTCTCGGGCACATCGGGCAGCCCCTCCTCGTGATGGGTGCTGCCGCTTTTGACCTCATCGATGATCGACTGCAGCGCTTCGATCATCGCATCCCACTGCCCTGCGAGACCGTCCAGAATCTCCTTCAGCCGCTCGCTAAGCCCGGCGTAATAGACCGGGTCTTCATCCAGCTTTTCGCTGACGTGGCTGCGAATGGCATGCTCCATTTCCGAGGCTACGGCTTTCTTCGCTTTCTCGGCATCCTCAGCGTCGTCGACGCCGTAATGGGCCACCTGCTCGCGCACCTGATCAAGTTGCTGATTGAACTGAGTGTCCGTCAACGTGACCGGGGCAATTTTGGGATCAATGCCCAGCGAGATCACGTGATCGTCGATCAAACGACGCACCTTGGCGCCGACATCTTTGCCCAGCACGGTGCTGTCGCGGTAGCGACGGCGGGCCTGGGCGTAGATCATCGCCAGTGCCTTGGCATCGGCGGTAAAAGGCAGCGCCTCTGGGCGTGGCAGCACCGTATCAAGGCTTTGCATGAAGGCCTTCACCTTGACGCCGAACTCCTGGCGCATCCGCTCGCTGTCCAGCGCCTGGACGCAAGCCTCTATATCGTTCAGGTCCTCGATACCACGCGAACGCAGCACGTCCACCGCTCGCAGATGGCGATCGCGTAGCGCCGGAATCTCGTCCTTCAAGCTGCGCAGGGCGCCGTCGACATCCTCGTCGCTGTAGGCCGCCAGCGCCGCCTTGAGGTGATTGGCAACGCCGAAATAATCCACCACGATGCCCACCGACTTGCCAAAGCCGGTACGGTTGACGCGAGCGATGGTCTGCAGAAGCTCAGCCTCGCGGATCGAGCGGTCGAGATACATCGCCCCCTCGATGGGCGCATCGAAGCCGGTCAGCAGCATCGATTTGACGATCAAAAACGCCAGCGGGTCAGTATTTGCCGTCTGGCCGTCCTTCGGCAGCAAGGGTTTCTTGAAGCGCGCGATGGCCTCGTCCTGACGGGCGCGATCGGTGTGCTCCTGCCACTCGCTGCCGTCGTTATTGCTACCAGAGACGATCGTCGCGAACTCCAGCCGCGCCAGAAGCTCACGATAGCGCCACGTCTGTACTCGCGCCTGTACCCTGGGCGACTTTCTCGAGAGCGCCTCATCGTCCAGCGCCTTCATCTCTGGGCTGAGCTGGTGGGCATCGTCAAGCAGTTCATTACGGGAATGCTCGAATGCTGCCTTGTAGCGCACCGCCGCCAAGCGGCTGTAGCCCACCACCTGCGCTTTGAAACCATTGGGCAGAATGTGGGTAACGTAATGGCGCAGCATGTCCCGCGCCTTCTCTTCGATGAGCTGTGTCGCTTCCAGCACATTGCCTTTGGTGGCGTACTTGCGTTTGATCGCCTCCAGCTCGTCGTCGCTGCGCTCGGCAAAGAAATCCTCGAACAGCTCGTCGAGGCTGCTGCCATCCTTCACCGCGCCCTGAGCCGTCCGCCCTTCGTAAAGCACCGGCACGGTGGCGCCATCCGCTTCGGATTCACGGATGGTGTACTTGTCGATGAATTCGCCGAAGATCTCGTGGGTGCGCTTCTTCTCGCCCATGATGATCGGCGTGCCGGTAAAGCCGATGCGCGCGCAGTTGGGCAAGCCCGCCTGCAGGTTGGCGTGCAGGTCGCCCGCTTGGGTGCGGTGAGCTTCATCCACCATCACCAGAATGTCTTGGCTGGTGTTGAGCTGCTCGAAGTCGCTGGCATTGGCCTTGCCCTCGGCGTCGCGGTATTTCTGAATCATCGCGAACACCAGCCCCGGCCCTTCCTGCCGCAGGATCTTCTTGAGCGAGGTAGCGTTATTGGCCACATGCACCAGATCGCCGCTCAGAGTGGCCGTAGCGGCGAGCTGCTTTTGCAGATCGGTACGGTCGGTGACGATGACGATCTTGAAGCGGCGCAGCGTCGGGTCGGTGCGCATGCGGCGCACCAGAAACATCATGGTCAGCGACTTGCCCGAGCCCTGGGTGTGCCAGATGATACCGCCGCGACGGTCGTGCTCACCGTCCTCGATTCGCGTCTTACCATGCTTGAGCCGGTCAATGGCCTTCACCACCCCGCGATACTGCTGGTAGCGGCACACCCGCTTGAGGGTCTGCCCGCCACTGGTCATGAACAGCGTAAAATGGCGCACGATATCCAACAGATTGGCAGGCGCAAGTATGCCCGTTACGGTGCGCTGCTGGGCCGAAAGCGTGGAGACACCAAGCGACTCGGCCATGTCCGTCTCGCGCTGGTGCGGGTTCTCCGCACTCGCCACCGTTTTCCAAGGCAGATAATGGCTGGCGCCGGCGCCGATGGTGCCCACCCGGCAGTCGTCGAAGCAGGTGGCGATCAAGAGCTGATTGGTATTGAACAGCGCCGGCGCGCCTTCGTGGTCGCCTGCCTCACCGCTGGCGAAGCGCTGGTCGCTGTAGCGGCGCAGTTGATCAATGGCCTCCGCCATCGGCTCGGCCAGATTCGGACTCTTGCACTCGATCACCACCAGCGGAATGCCATTCACCAGCAGCACCAAGTCGGGGACGATATGCTGCTTGGCGGTGTCATGCCCCGGAGGGCACTTCACCTTGTACTGGTTGATGACCGTAAACTGATTGTTGGCCGGCACGTCCCAATCGATATAGCGGATCGAGCGCGAACGGCCGCCGTCCCAGTCCGGCAGCCCATCGACCACGATGCCTTCGGTGAGCAACTCGGTGGCAATACGGTTGGCCTCGATCAGCCCCGGCGCGGCAATGCGCGTCAGCGCCGACACCGCCGTGCTGATTCGCTCATCGTCCAGCCACTCGGCGCGGCTGCCGTCCGACAGCGCGCGGGTGTTGATCGCCCGAAGCCGCTCACGCAGCACCTCGCGCTGCACCACCTCGGCAAAACTCTCGCGCCCGGTGGCGGCCGGGTTATCCAGGCTACCCTTGATATAGGTCCAGCCCATCGCTTCGAGCTGCACAATCAACGGCTGTTCGCTCAGTTGCCACTCCGGCCCCATCCGGCCACTCCTTATTCTGGTTAGCTGGCTTGTTTCTCTTGCTCGATCAGCTCGGTGACGCGGACCCTGCCGGTAAGCAGATCGTCCATCAGGCCGGCTTTTTGTTTTTTAAGCTTTAATACTTCACCTTCAAAATAAGCAAGCTTGTTTTCTATACTTCTATAGCGACACTCAATAACTAATTGCTCTTCTTTTAATGGAAGAGGAATAACAACCTTTCGCAAGTTACTCGTATTGATACGCTTCAAGGTCACACCCTGCTCATAACCTCTAACCTGCTTCCTAGAAGTCTCTCCGTTTAGAGCAAGCATCAAAAAAGCGTTATGACATTTCTCTTTGGCTCTAACCCGGAAGCAGTCTGCTTTGTTTATGGCGTTAGGAAGCCGCTTCGGATAAAGGCACGCACGTCCTACAGGATGATTTTGATCGCCTAAGGAGGCAACTAACAAATCACCTGGAATTACTTTATTTCTAAAAAAAGAGTCAGCGTGCTTAAATGAGATAAAAGCGCGATCAGTATCATCGTACTTACCAACACTTATATTCTGCAAACGAACAACGCGCACACCTTCAAGCTCTACATAATGTTCAGTTTTTAAATTCGAGCCAAAAGGGCCATCTGATAGAGACTCAACAACATCATTGATGGTGGGAGTGCCCCAATCTTTCGGAATCCATCCCAACGGCGAGTCCTTATACAACTCCGGCGCCTGCTCGCGGGGCGGGCGTAGCTGGCCGCTGGCGTCGATGCCGCGGGTAAGCAGGTCGTGCAGCAGGCCCTGCTTGACCTGCTGTAGCTTGGCGATGATGGCCTCGGTCTGGCGGATTTGGGTGTCGAGGATGTCGAGTATCTTGGCGATGGTTTTTTGTTCTGAAAAATGAGGGACAAAAATGTTTAACTTTTTCAATTGCGCCCAAGACGTTCTGGGCATCTTTGTCCCTACAGCAGTTTTTTCCGCGTATCGAAACACATGCTCAGACTGAAAAACTCTTGCAGCATATTCTGGCAATACACCTTCGACAGCACGCAGCACTAGAAGATCGGTAGAACAATACCCATCAAAAGGGGCAAGAACGCTTTTTCTCAAATTTGGCCGAAGCTTTCCAAAAATAACATCACCCGCTCTGAAAATAGAGTTGGTGCTGATTGACGTACTGGAAGCAGCACACCCCTTTAAATAACCACTCCCAGAACACAGGTGCTCAAGCCCCACATAGTTAAGAGAGGGATCTTTTACTCCCTCGACTTTATCCGCCACGGGATAAACGATTTCTCCTAGAGTGCATTCGTTAGACATACCCCAGCCCCTCCAGATACCCGGCCAGCCTCTTCGCCGCACTGTCCCGCGTCCGTTCGATCTCGGTCAGCGTTACCTTGTACTTGTCCCACCAGCTTTCCACATTGGCGATCACCTGCTGGCGCTGGTTGCCAATATAACGCTCGACGATGGTGGTCATATCGTGATGCAGGATGGTCAGAAGTAGCTCGGCGGCTTGGGCATCATCCAGCCCATCGACCTTGCCGTTGAGTTCATCCGGCAGCGCAGCACGCTTGGCCTTGAGCTTTTTGGTGAGCGCGGTGCGCTGCTTTTTCCAATCCTTGATCTGTTTTTCCAACTTAGCGCGCTCGATCTCGGAGAGCACGTCCTCGCCGTCGCTGGCCTCATCATCATCGCCGTCGCTGTCGCCGGGCTTCGGCAACTGCTCCTCGGCGGCCTTGATCTGGCTGTCGAGTTCCGCCTGCTGCTGCTCCAGGGTTTGCAGCGCTTCGAGGAAGCCGCCGAGCAGGAACTTCACCAGCTTGTGTTCCAGCGGGTCTTCCTTGTCGAGCTTGTCTTCAAGCGCCGTGACGATGCTGGTGCGCCAGGCATCCACCACGCCACGAGCATCCCGTGCCATCAGTGTGAGGAAGTCATACTTTTGCTGGTGCCAGAAGCCCGCGATCATGCCGCTGACCTGAAAGTCGTCCAGCAGACCTATCGGGTGCAGGCTTTTGGTGAAGCTATTGAGTAGCTCCTGGCGCAGCGCAGCGTATTCGCGATGCTGAGCCAGGGCAGTGATGCTCTGGCGGTGGCGCTGCCACCACGCCTCAAACGCCTCGCGTAGCGCCTGCTCCTGGGCCACTACCCCGGGGTTGTGCTCGATGGCGGGCTTGATATCGGCCTTGGTCGCGATGTGCTCGCGGAACAGCCAATAGCCGGCATCATTGGGTTTGGGCTCGAACACATCGGCCGGGTCGAGCCCCTGGGCATCGAGCAGTGGCCGCTTGGCCTCGACCTCGGCCTCCGGGATGCCACCGACCAGATGCGCATGCACGTCATGGGGCTCCGGCGGTGGGGCGTTGTCGGCGTAGCGGCGGATGTTGAGGTTGTAACCGTTGTCTCGCAGCGTCTCAACGCTGACGGTGGTCGCAAAACCGGGCACGTCCTGCCCTTTGCCTGCGGCGAACGCCTCGTAAATGGCGGCGATCTTTTCGATATGCTCAGGCATCAGATGGTTCTGAGCCCGGCCCTCGGCGTATTCGCGGTCGGCATTGATGAACAGCACCTTACCCTGATTCTTGGGGTGCTTGCTGGCCACCTGCTGCGCGCCGATGCTATGCCGCTGACGCAGGATCAGAATACAGGCGGGGATGCCGGTGCCGTAGAACAGGTTGGGCGGCAGGCCAATGACCGCTTCGAGCAGGTCATCCTCGATGATACCTTTCCGAATATGTTTCTCTTCACCGCCACGAAACAGCACGCCATGGGGCATCACGGTAGCCACCATGCCCCCATCGGCACACACCGCTAGCATATGCTGCAGGAACATCAGGTCGGCTTTTTTCGAGCCCAGCGGCACCTCGCCGTACTTGAAGCGTTCACTGCGACGTTCAGGCTGAAATACCGGCTGGCCGCTGTCGTCGGTGTCCTTGCTACCGAAGTTATAGGAGAACGGCGGATTAGTCAGAATGCGATCAAATCGGATCAGATCACCGTCTTTGACGTGGCGCGGGTGTTCCAGCGTGTCCTCGTTTTCCAAGCTAGACGAAGTGATGCCGTGCAACAGCATGTTCATCCTGGCGATCGACCACACGGTACCGGCGTTTTCCTGGCCGTAGCAATCCAGCCGAAAGCCCTCACCGCCGTGCTCGTCGACCCACTCCTTCGAGGCGATCAGCATCCCACCGGAACCGCAGCAAGGGTCGTAAACGCGGTGATTCTGCTGCGGGTCGAGTAGCCGCACCATCATGCGCACCACCGAGCGCGGCGTGTAGAACTCGCCGCCTTTCTTGCCGGCGGAATCAGCGAATTCGCCGATCAGGTATTCATAGGCCGCACCGAGCAGATCGGGGAACTCGAAATCCCGGTCGCGCAGGCGGTGCTTGTTGAAATGCTGGATCAGTCCGCGCAGCTTGGCGTCGGAGATCTTGCTCTGGCCGACCTTGCGGTTGAAATCGATGTGCAGCAGCACGTCCTGCAGGCTGGTGTTGTCCTGCTCTAAGCCACCTAGGGCCTCATTAAGACGGGTACCGACATCCTTATGGGCCTCGTTGAGCAGATAGCGCCAGCGGGAGGTTTTCGGCAGGTAGAAGCTTGTCTTGTACCAGTTGCGGTTCTCGGCAATCTGGGCCGCTTCCGCTTTGGTCTTGCCCTTGTCGGTCTGCTCCTTGATAACCTGCTCACGGCGCTGGTCAAATACGTCCGAGCAGCGCTTCAGGAACAGCATCCCGAAGATGTACTCCTTGAACTCGGAAGCATCCATCTTACCGCGCAGAATATCGGCGGCACTGAAGAGGTGGCGTTCGAGCTGGGGAAGGGTCAGTGGCATTAAATCAATCCTGAGAAATTACTTGTCATTCGACAGACACAATGAACAGTACAAAAAGATGACGATACGTTATTCGTCCCGGTTCAAGAGCTCGATATAGGCCTTGTAGGCGTAGACACGATTACGCTTCTGCCCGGTCAACTCCTGCACGATACCCAACTGGTTCTCCAGTGCTTCCAATACTTTACCGATCGTGGCGTGGGTCAGCCCGGTCTCTCGGTGCAGCGTGGCAATATTCACCACCGGATGGCTAAACAGCGCCTCCAGTACTTGGGTCGCTGAGCCGGATAGACGGCCCAGTGCCGAGAGCCGTGCCTTGTCCTGGGTCAGCAACGCACTCAGCGCCTGCGCCGTCGCGACAGCATGGTTGGCGGTATCGGTGATCGCATCGACGAAAAAGAGCAACCAACTTTCCCACTCTCCGGTCAGGCGCACGTTTTGGAGGTGCTCGTAGTAAACCTGTCGGTGGCGTTTGAAAAATACCGAAAGATAGAGCAGCGGCTCGGTGAGAATGCCCGCTTGGACAAGAATCAACGGGATCAACAGGCGCCCAAGCCGGCCGTTGCCATCCATGAACGGATGAATGGTTTCGAACTGGACATGCGCCAGCGCGGCCTTGATCACCGGCGCGGTCGTACTCGGCTCGTCGTTGAGAAAGCGCTCGAAGGCGCTCCAGCAGTCGGCAAGCTGATTAGCCGGCGGCGGTACGAAGGCGGCTTCATCCGCACGATGCCCGCCTATCCAGACCTGGTTCTGCCGGAACTCTCCTGGCCGGCGATGCGTGCCGCGGCCGTTGGTCATCAAGGCATCGTGGAGCTCCAACACCAATCGAATGGTGATTGGGTGGCCCTCGCGAATTCGCTGAATCCCCAGATTGAGCGCCCGCACGTAGCAGGAAACTTCCTGCACATCATCCATGGGCACGCCAGGAATGCCTTCCATCTCGTAGATCATAAGGTCGCTGAGCGAAGACTGCGTCCCCTCGATCTGTGATGACATCACCGCTTCTTTTCGAACATAGCTGTAGAGAAACAGCTGCGCGTCGGGTAACAACACCGAGATACCATCCAGACGCCCCAAGGCGACATGCGCCTGTGACAGGCGCGCCTGAAGCTTGTCATCAAGTGACAGAGGCGGATCAGGCGGCAGCGTCGCAGGCACAAAGGCCTGGCAATTCACACCGCCTGCGATGCTGGGAACATGATGGCCGGTCAGCCCGCGACGCATGAGCGTCCCTCTCGGAAGTTAAAATAGGCGACGCCACTATTTCATTTTTGGACATAATTTGAAATAGAGGCACCTTTAATTTTAACGTCCTTCGTTGGCGCGATTGGCTGGGTGGCGCTCCTCGTGCTTCCAATCAGAGCCCATCGACGCTGGCCTGACGGCTGGCTCACAACAAGTAGAGCACCACGACGGTCAGTGGCCATCCATGTCGTCGACACCACCACCAGCCCTCGACGATTGGCGTAGAACCATCCCGATTTTGACCGTAATCGGCTACCCTTGCGTCTTCGGCTTTGCCGCCGTGCTGCATTACCTTTCGATTTCCAAGGATGGTTCTCTTGTCGACTTCCGCGATCCCCCGCCGGGGTGTTCTAACTCTCGTCGCGCTGCTGCTGGTGGCGCTCAACCTCCGCCCGGCGCTGACCAGCGTGTCGCCGGTGCTCGGCAACATCGCTGAGGCGCTGACCTTATCGCCCAGCCTGCAGGGCATTCTGACCACGCTGCCGGTGCTGTTTCTGGGTCTCGCGGCGCCACTGGCACCACGCCTGGTCCGCCGGATCGGCCCGGAGCGCAGTGTGTTTGCCGCGCTTGTGGTATTGGCGGTAGCGCTGCTCGCGCGGCCCTATATCGGCACACTGGGGCTCTTCCTGGGCACGGCGATCGCCGGCGGCTGCATCGGGATCATCGGGGTGTTGCTGCCGGGCATCGTCAAGCGCGACTTCCCCCGACGCGTCAGTATCATGACCGGCCTCTACACCGTGGCGCTCAACCTCGGCGCTTCCGCCGCTGCCGGCACCACGGAGCCACTGCGTCAATTATTGGACGGCGCGTGGCAAGGCGCTTCACAGGGGGCTTCATACAGCCCCTGGCAAGGCGCGCTGGCGTTCTGGTTGCTGCCGGCGGTGATCGCCGCGCTGTGTTGGCTGCCGCAGCTCAAGGACACCAAACCCACTCGCGTTCCCGCCCGTCGCGGTGCGCGGCTACGTCACGACCCACTGGCGTGGCAAGTCTCGCTGTTCATGGGACTACAGTCGTCGCTGGCCTATATCGTGTTCGGCTGGTTACCGACAATCCTGCAAGATCGCGGATTGGCAGCAGTCACCGCGGGGCTGGCCCTGTCGGTATCGATCCTGCTACAGGTGTCCACCGCGATTCTAGCGCCGTGGATCGGCAGCCGTATGCGCGATCAGCGAACGGTACTGATTGGCGTGATGACACTCACCCTGACCGGACTGCTGGGCTGTCTCTACGCCCCGATCGACAGCATATGGCTGTGGATCGTGGTGCTGGGCCTGGGTCAAGGCGGTACTTTCAGTATGGCGTTGACGCTGCTGGCGCTGCGCGCACCCGATGCCACCACCGCGGCTAGTCTCTCGGCGATGGCACAGGGTATCGGTTATACCCTCGCGGCGCTTGGGCCGCTGCTGGTCGGTGTGCTGCACGACTGGAGCGGTGGCTGGAACGTGGTCGGTTTTCTGGTGAGTGTGCTGGGGCTGGGCGCGCTGGTCATGGCGCTGGGCGCCGGGCGCGCTCGTCAGGTGGCATCGACACAGGGTACGGAGTGATAGGGCGCCGAGAAGGCGCCGGTTTCTTTCTTTCGTCAATACAGACTTGCCGTCGATAAAGACCTGCTGTCGATCAAAAAACGATCAGCCAGATCGATCAGGGAATGATCTTCTCGGCACGTAGACGCGCGAACAGGTCGAGGAAAGCCGCTCGCGTCTCGCGGAAGTGGTCGAAGCCGAAGTCGCGAGACTTGGTGGTGTCGTTGACGCACTCCTGATCGCGGCCCAAATCGGCATCAGTGTGCCACCAGGAAGCGAGCTTGCTGACATCCGGCTCTACCAGATCATGCTTTTCGGCGATCTCGCGCCAGGTCGATTCGGCACCGGCCATCTGTTCTTCCAGCGGCTGCATCATCTCCGGGTCGTCCGACGCTTCGGGACCCTGAACCTCTAAACCAAAGTACTCGCCAATCTCTTGCCACATCCGGCGCCAGCGAAACACGTCGCCGTTGACGGTGTTGAAGGCCTGGTTGGCAGCGCCCGGCGTGGTCGCCGCCCACTCCATCTGCCGCGCCAGCACCAGCGCATCGGTCATGTCAGTGAGCGCATTCCACTGGGTCTGCGAACCGGGGAAAACGAACGGCTGGCCGGTTTCCTTGCAGATCGAGGCGTAGACGGCAATCGTCGTGCCCATGTTCATGGCATTGCCGCGGGCATAGCCGATCACGGTGTGCGGGCGATGCACGTTCCAGTTGAAGCCATGGCGCTCGGCGGCCTCGAACAGCACGTCTTCCAGCGCATAGTAGAAGTTGTCGCCCGGCACGCGCGGCTCGGATTCGCGGAACGGCGTCTCGATACGCCCGCTGCCGTAGGCCTCGAACGAGCCCAGGTACTGCTTGGTGCCGGTCACCAGCGAGGCGTGCTCGACCGGCGCCGACCCGAGTCCGGCGAACAGGTTGCGCATCATCTGGCTGTTGGCTTCGACGTTGGCCTTCTCGTTGTCGCGGCGAATCCAGGTGCAGTAGAAGACGTGGGTAATCGGCAGCCCCGCCAGCGCCTGCTCGGTGGCGGGCTTGTCCAGCAGGTCGGCGGCGACGGGGATCACCCCGCTCTGCTCGCTGGCGCGACGAGAAAGGCCGTAGACGGTCCAGCCGCTGGCCACCAGATAAGACGCCAGGTTGCCGCCGGTAATCCCGGTGGCGCCAACCACGAGTGCAGTGCCTTTACGCATGATCGATATCCTCCTCGAAATAGACAGGGACTCGGCACCGATGCCGAGTCGATGCCGAGAGTCTGGTAGGCTTCGATCATTGCTACAATCGAAAGCGTCGCAAATCTTTATTGCACAAGACGCAACTCGATAAATTTCAATTCAATGGATCGCCATACGATGGATCTCAATGCCTTGCGCGTGTTCGAACGGGTTGCCGCCACCGGTAGCTTCACCGCCACTGCGCGCCATTTTCATCGCGCGGTCTCCTCGGTCTCCCGCCAGATCCGCGGGCTGGAAGAGTCGCTAGGACAGCCGCTGCTGTATCGGCATACACGTGCGGTCACGCTGACCGAGGCGGGTTGGCGCTACTACGAGGAAGTCCGCGAGATTCTGGAACGGCTCGATCTCGCCACCGAAGCCTTGGCATACCCCGACACCGAGCCCAGTGGCGTGCTGCGGATCAACGCGCCGGTCGCCTTCGGCCAGCGCCAGATCGTGCCGTTGCTGCATCGGTTCCAGCACCGCCATGCCGGTATCACTGTCGAGCTGCAACTGAGCGACCACGTCGTCGATCCGGTGCGCGAGGGCCACGACATCACCTTTCGGGTTGGCGATCTGGCCGACTCCTCGCTGGTGGCGCGACGGCTGGCGCCGATGAACTACGTGGTCGCCGCAGCGCCGAGCTATCTCGACGCGCACGGCGCGCCGGAGACCCCCGAGGCGCTGGCTGATCACAACTGCCTGCTCTATCAGGGCGAAATGGGCCGCCAGCGCTGGTATTTCCAGGCGCCGGAGCAGAGCGGTTCGACGCCGTTCGAGGTCACCGGCAACCTCTACAGCAACGACGCCGAGAGCCTGCTGCGCGCCGCGCTGATGGGTCAGGGTCTAGTGCTGTTTCCGACCTGGCTCATCAGTGATGCGCTCGCGCGTGGCGAGCTGATACCACTGCTCGAGGCCTGGCGCGGCGAGGTCATGCCCGGCCGCCGCGATATTCACGTGCTGACCACCGAACGCCGCCTGCGAACGCGCAAGGTGCGCGCGTTTCTAGATTATTTGCAGGAATCGCTGGAGCCTCAGCCCGACTGGGACCGGTGGCGTGAACGAATAGGCGGCACCTCAGACGGCTATAGCAAAACCTAATTAGCGATTGAATCGTGCGCGATATAGATTGACCGCATGACGACACGCAACAGCAATTACACCGACGACGCCCTGGCGCTCGAATCGCAGCTATGCTTCGCGCTCTATTCAACCCAACTGGCGATGAACAAGCTCTACCGCGGCCTGCTGCGCGAGCTCGAGCTGACCTACCCCCAGTATCTGACCATGCTGGTGCTATGGCAGCGGGATCGCCAGACGGTGTCGGGGATCGGCGAACACCTCTACCTGGATTCGGCGACGCTGACGCCGCTGCTGAAACGACTGGAAGCGGCCGGTCTGATAACGCGCCAGCGCTCGCGCGAGGACGAACGCCAGGTGGAGATCGCGTTGACCGAAAAGGGCCGTTCGCTGCGTGAAAGGGCCAAGGCCGTGCCCCATGCCGCCGGCTGCGCGGGCCAGTGCACGCCCGAGGAGGCTGCGGAACTGCGCGATGCGCTGCATGGGCTGCGTCAGCGACTCGACGGCCAGTGAAGCGTTGGCGCGTTTTTAAACAGGATCATTTTTACCCAACTAGATCGTACACGATTCAATAGCCCGCGATCTTTAACCCGAAGGAGAAGTCTCATGTCACTCGATAAAGTCTTCTATCGTGCCGAAGCTACCGCTACCGGCGGCCGTGACGGTCGTGCTACCTCTTCCAACGACGCGCTCGACGTCAAACTCTCCACACCCAAGGAGCTGGGCGGTGCTGGCGGCGACGGCACCAACCCGGAGCAGCTGTTCGCCGCTGGCTACTCTGCTTGCTTCATCGGTGCGCTGAACCTGGTCGCATCAAAAGAGAAGGCCAAACTACCCGACGATACCCGAATTCAGGGTGAGGTCGGTATCGGCCCTGAAGGCGATGGTTTCGGCATCGCAGCAACGCTGACGGTGAAGCTTCCGGGCATGGATCGGGAGCAGGCCGAAGCGCTGGTGGAGAAAGCCCATCAGGTCTGCCCCTACTCCAACGCTACCCGCGGCAATATCGACGTGACGCTGAATGTCGAAGTGTGAACCTCAACACTTAGACATCGACACCACGCCACGCTTATTTGTCGGGCGCGACCTCAACGGCCCGAGGCATCGAAAGATGGCTCGGGCCGTTACATCTGGGGTCGCAATTACAATTGAAACGACACTGGGCCGCAGGCAGAAGCGCTTGAACCGCGAGTCTCATGCCACCCCGTAGGCATCCACCCAATCGCCCACCGCCACATCCGTGCACAGCGGTTGTTGATCGAGCCACTCGGCCAGCGCGAGACGGTCACTGTCCTTTGCGCTGGCGTTTTTATGCGGCAACACGAAGACGTCCAGCCTATCCGAGTCGAGCCCGCCGCCCATGATCAGACCGTGCGATTCGAGTTGTGCCTCCAGAGCGCCGAGAAACCGCGCCGCATCCCCTTGTTTCACTTCCTGCAGACGGCATGACAACGCAAACCCGAGTACCGCGAATTGCCCCTTTTCCCGAACTACACCCCCATCTTCCATCCCCGACATAGCGTTTTCTCCACGACGTCCATTCTGGTGGTTGCAATGATCCCACCCCGCGCAGTATCGCGAGCACGTTTACCTTGCGATGCGGCTGGGCGACACAGCCCCTAAAGACCCATCGGCAAGCATAAGGAAAAACTTAAATTTTGCCTAAAGATGAGGGAGGTCGAGAGAGTTGCGATGCGAGGAGAGCGCCGGCCGCGAGCAACGTCAACACGCCACTCGCGGCTTGCCTTATGACGAGACAGCGGACTGCTGCAACGCCTCGCGCTTTTCCATCCAGCGGCCGGTGGCGAAGATCGCGATGCCCAACAAGGCGAGTGAGGTACCCACCAGGCCGGTGGATGACCACGCCAGACCCGCCTTGATGGTCACGCCGGCCAGCCAGGCGCCGAGCGCATTGGCCATGTTGAAGGCGGCGTGATTGAGCGAAGCGGCCATGGTCTGGGCGTCTTCGGCGACGTCCATCAACCGTGTCTGCATGGCGGGGGCGACGGCCATACTGGTCCCGACCAGCGCCACGAACAAGAATCCTGTCCACACCGAGTTGGCGGCGAAGTAAAAGCCACCTTGTACGCACGCCACCCACAGCAGAATGATCGGAATGCCGCGCAAGAGGTTCCAGTCGGCGATACGCGCACCGGCGAAATTACCGAGGATGGTGCCCACCCCGAAAATCGCCAGCACCAGTGGCCCCAGCGACTCAGCCATGCCGGCCTGCTCGGTAAGCGTGGGCATGACATAACTGAACACCGCGAACATACCGCCGCATCCGAAGCAGGCCACGCCCAGCGTGAACAGCACGCGCGGCTTGATCATCGCGCTCAACTCGCGCTTGGGGCTGGCCTGACGGTCGGCAGGCTGATGCGGCACCCATAGGCGCACCATCAATGCCGTCAGCAACGCGATGCCGCCCACGCCGGCAAAGGCCGCCTGCCAGCCGATCATATTGCCCACCCAGGTAGCCAACGGTGCGCCCACTAGAATCGCCACGGTGAGCCCGGTCATGACGCGCGCCACCGCCCGGGCGCGTTGATCGACGGGCACTGCCGCTGCGGCCACTAGCGCCGCGACGCCGAAGTAGGCACCGTGCGGCAGGCCGGCGATGAAGCGTAGCCCGACGAAGGTGCCGAAATGCGGCGCCATGATGCTGGCGAAGTTGCCGAGGGCGAACAGCAGCATCAATCCAATCAAAAGCGCCCGTTTGGGCAACCGCGCCGCCAGGGCCGAAATGATTGGCGCCCCGACGACGACGCCGAGCGCGTAGCTGCTGATGGCGTAGCCGACATCGGGCACCGCCACCTGAAGATCGTCGGCGACGCGGCTCATCAATCCCATGATGACGAATTCACCGGTACCGATACCGAAGCCGCCCAGCGCCAGGGCCAATTCCGCCAAGCGTGGGTGCGCGGCGCCGCCGGAAGGCGTCGACGCGTCTGTGGATGCGCTCATGGGCATTTTCCTGTCTTGAGGTCCTGATCTTGAGAAACGTCTCGAAAAGAACGTGTCCCGAAGACAACGTGTCGCGACCGATTCGCAACCTGTAGGCCGAAACGATCGATTCTCTCAGATTTAGACTTAAGTCTAAAACACAAGCGCTCTAACATGACGTCAATTGCCATCCATGACACAGAATACGCGCTCCGCCACGCTTGGCCTGATAGGATCGAGTCAGGATTTCCGTGGAGTCATCGCCATGCCCGAGCTGATTCGTCGTCCCTTCGTCTTTCTGCGCCATGGCCAGAGCACCAGCAACCTGAACCGTCGGATCGCCGGCCAGCGCGATGTTCCTCTCACCGCACAAGGCGAACGAGAAGCGCGCCAGGCAGCGGTACTGCTCGGCGACGTCGCCTGGCCGCTGATCGTCGCCAGCCCCCTGGAGCGGGCCCGACGCACGGCCGAACTCGCCACCGGGCGGGCGCCACATTGTCTGCTCGGTGGTCTCAAGGAACGCCATTGGGGCGAGCACGAAGAACATCCCATCCCCGAGACGATGCCTTATTTACTCTCGCCCGAGGGCGGGGAAAGCTGGGCGGATTTCGTCACCCGTATCGTCGCCACGCTCAATACCCTGCTCGTCGAGCACGAGACGCCACTGATCGTCGGCCATTCCGGGCTGATCCGGGTGATCCGTTATCTCGACAGCGGTTCACCGGAAGGGCCGCGCATCGATAACGCCGTGCCGCAATGGGTGGCGCCATATGGAACACGCGGCTGGGAGATCCGCCCCCTGCGTGAGCCAGACATGGCGCACTTGCCGCGTCTGTCGACGACGACCTGATGCGCGTCACTCGCGTCCGGCATTGACCGACCACGCCAGCGTCTCGCCGGCCTTGAAAGGCATCAGCGTCTCGCCCTGGCCGGTGGTGCGCTCGGGCATCGTCCAGGGGCGACGTTCGAGCACGATCTCCTCGTCGTTGAGCGGCAAGCCATAGAAGCGCGGGCCGTTCTCCGAGCAGAATGCCGCGAAATGCTCGAGCGCGCCTTCCTCTTCAAACACTTCGGCATAGACCGCCAACGACGCCTGGGCGTTGAACACCCCGGCGCAGCCGCAGGCCGTTTCCTTGGCGGCGACCACGTGCGGCGCCGAGTCGGTGCCCAGGAAGAACCGCGGATGACCGCTGGCCACCGCCGCGCGCAACGCCCGCTGGTGTTCGGCCCGTTTGAGGATCGGCAAACAATACAGATGCGGACGGATACCCCCCACCAGCATATCGTTGCGGTTGTGCGCCAGATGCTGCGGCGTCAGCGTTGCGGCCAGGTTGGCATCACCCTCGAGGACATACTGCGCAGCGTCGCCAGTAGTGATGTGCTCGAACACCACCTTGAGTGCCGGGAAGCGCTGGCGCAGCGGGATCATCACCTCGTCGATGAAGAACTTTTCTCGATCGAAGATATCGATCTCGCCGCGCGTGACCTCGCCATGCACCAGTAGCGGCATGCCGATCCGCTGCATCACCTCAAGTAGCGGGTAGATGTCCTGGATACGCTTGACGCCGTGCTGCGAGTTGGTGGTGGCATTGGCCGGATAGAGCTTGGCCGCCGTCAGCAAGCCGCTGGCGTGCCCTGCCTCGAGTGTCTCGGCGGAGACGCTCTCGTTGAGATAGCAGGTCATCAGCGGCGTGAAATCATGGCCCGCCGGCACTGCCTCGAGAATCCGCGCGCGATAGGCCTCGGCCGCCGCCAGCGTTGTGATCGGCGGCATCAGATTGGGCATCACGATGGCCCGCCCATAGACCCGACTGGTGGCGGGTAGCACGAGGCGCATCACGTCATCGTCGCGCAGATGCAGATGCCAGTCGTCGGGGCGGCGGAGGCGAAGACGGGTGGGGGACTCGGACATTCTCAGGCTCCTGGGCACGGGCGGAAAAGCTGACGAAAAATGCTTAACGCACCGCCGTGGCGGCACGCTGACGCTGCAATGATACCAAAGCGACGCCCGCCAGCGCGGCGACGCCGATGGCGAATCCTACCCCGGTGGCTTGCAGGCCGACGAGCCGCGCCACCAAGCCGATGCCCACCACGGGAATCGAAATCGCCACATAGGCGATCACGAAGAAGGTCGACGTCACCGCACCACGCTGATTCAGCGGGCAGGCCGCCGCCACGGCGCCCAGCCCGGCGCGAAAGGCAATGCCCTGACCCAAACCAACGATCAGCGCGCCCAGCAGGAAGACCCACAGCGTCGCCAACGCCAATCCGGCCCCGACGGTCAATGCGCCGACAATCACCACGCCACATCCCAGCGGCAAGCGGTGGGCCTCGGGCAGGCGCCCCTGTACGAGCTGTCCCAGCGTCGAGGCGAAGAACACGCAGCCGGCCACCAAGCCGATCGCCAGCAGGTTCGAATGCCCCAGCACCTGGCTCATGAAGGCCGGTGCGGTGGCGGTGAAGAACCCCAACACCGCGAAGCCGGCGAACCCGGCGATCACCGCCGGCACGAATACACCGCGCACCTCGGCGGGCACCTTCAGGCGCTGTATGCGCAGGCGAACCCGGGGCGGCCGCGTCACGGTTTCCGACGCCACGGCGACACCCAGCACAGCGATCGCCAACAGCCCCAGGTGTACGGCATACGCCAGGTGCAACGGCCACACGGCATATTCACCCAAGGCACCCGCGACCACCGGCCCCAACCCCAGGCCGCCCATGTTGGCGGCGGTAGCGACGAAGGTCGACGCGCGCTTCCAGGCCTCGGGCGCCGACTCGACCACGGCCACCGTCGCCGTGCCGGTGAAAATGCCGGCCGAGATCCCCGACAGCACGCGCCCCGCCAATAGCGTGGCAAGACCATCGGCCGCCAGGAAGATGACATCGCTAAGCGCCGCTGCCGCCAAGCCCGCAAATAGTAGCGGACGGCGCCCCAACTGATCCGACCAGCGTCCAGCGATCAACAGCGCGGCGATGACGCCCACGGCATAGGCGGCGAAGATCACCGTGATGACGAGCTGCGAGAAGCCGAAGGCCGACTGATAGCCTGGATAGAGCGGTGTCGGTAGCGTCGTGCCCAGCATGGTCACGAGAAACGCGAAGGCGACCCCGGCAAAGGCCAGCCGCGCCGTCGATTCATTGGAGGACAACACAGTGGGGGACATGCTAAAGGTTCCTTGTCAGGTGGCGCGCACCCTGCGCGATGTCGGCAGGACACAAAGTGTATGCGATAATGCTCGTTTCCCCAGAAGCGGCTCAATCGGACACGCCCTATGCCCACTCAGCTTCCGTCAAAAGGGACACTCTACATCGTCTCGGCGCCTTCCGGCGCGGGCAAGACCAGCCTGGTACGCGCCCTGCTCGAACGCATCGCGGGCATCCAGGTCAGCGTCTCGCACACCACGCGCGACATGCGCCCCGGTGAGCACAACGGCGTCAACTACCACTTCGTCGACGTCACGACCTTCGAGCGTCTGATCGAAAGCGGCGATTTCATCGAGTATGCGCGGGTTTTCGACAACTACTACGGCACCTCGCGTGCCGCCGTGCAGGCTCTGCTCGACGCCGGCCAGGACGTGATTCTGGAAATCGACTGGCAAGGTGCCCGCCAAGTGCGCGCGGCCTTCGACGAGGCGGTCTCGGTGTTTATCCTGCCGCCGTCGCGAGAGGCCCTTCACGCGCGGCTTTCAGGACGCGGTACCGATGACGAAGCAACCATCGCCCGGCGCATGCGCGATGCAGTCGACGAGATGTCACACTACGCCGAATACGAACACGTCATCGTCAACGATACCTTCGACCATGCGCTCGACGAACTGAGCTGTCTGGTGCATGCCGAACGCACCCGCGTGACACGGGTCCGGAAAGCTCACGCGCCACTGCTGGCGGCGCTCTTGTCACGCGTGGAAGACGTCGAGTAGACTCGGAGGTCCTTCCGCAGGTCCGGCTTACGCCGTTTTTATTTCTCGATCAGGGTTCACACTCATGGCACGCGTTACCGTAGAAGATTGCCTCGACAACGTCGATAACCGTTTTCAGTTGGTGATGATCGCCACGCAGCGTTCACGTCAGCTCGCTCGCGGCTCGCGCGATGCCCAACTGGCCTGGGAAAACGACAAGCCCACGGTCATGGCACTGCGCGAAATCGCGGCCGGCCTGGTCGATGTCAACGTCCTCGACGAAGTCGTCGATCCGCCCGCTCCCAAGCCGCGTCCCGAGCGAGAGTACAACGACTAAGTTCTCTCCATTCTCGAAGGCGCGCACTATGTTCACCATCGACGATCTCGCGGACCGACTCGGCGGCTACCTACCCCCCGAGGAGATTCTGCACGTCAAGCGCGCCTTCTACTACGCCGAGCAGGCCCATGACGGCCAGCGGCGGCGTTCCGGCGAGCCCTACGTCACGCATCCGCTGGCGGTCGCCAATATCCTCGCCAACATGCACATGGACCATCAAAGCCTGATGGCCGCCATGCTGCATGACGTCATCGAAGATACCGGCGTGACCAAGGAGGCGCTGACCCAGCAATTCGGCGGCCCCGTGGCCGAACTGGTCGATGGCGTCTCCAAGCTGACCCAGATCACCTTCGAGGACAAGGCGGTCGCCCAGGCGGAGAACTTCCAGAAAATGGTCCTGGCGATGTCCCAGGACATCCGCGTGATCATCGTCAAGCTCGCCGACCGCCTGCACAACATGCGCACGCTGGGTGCGCTGCGTCCCGACAAGAAGCGCCGCATTGCCCGCGAGACGCTCGAGATCTACGCACGTATCGCCGGACGCTTGGGTATCAATACCATTCGCGTCGAGCTCGAGGATCTTTCCTTCCAGGCGATCCACCCGATGCGCGCCGAGCGCATCAAGCGTGCGGTCACCAAGGCGCGCGGCAATCGCCGCTCGATGATGCGTCAGATTCAGGACAGTCTGCAGAAGTGCCTCGATGACGACGCGCTGGGCGGCAGCGTGGTGGGCCGCCAGAAGCATCTACTGTCGATCTATCGCAAGATGCGCGACCAGCGCAAACCTTTCGCCGAGATGATGGACGTGTTCGGGTTTCGCATCATCACCGATGACGTCGACACCTGTTACCGCATTCTCGGCGCGGTGCACAATCTCTACAAGCCGGTGCCGGGGCGTTTCAAGGACTACATCGCCATCCCCAAGGCCAACGGCTACCAGAGCCTGCACACGACGCTGTTCGGCCCCAGCGGGATGCCCGTTGAGGTGCAGATTCGCACCCGCGAAATGGAAGCGATGGCCAATAACGGTATCGCCGCGCACTGGTTGTACAAGGCCGGTCAGACCGAGCGCCCCATCGGCGCCGGCAGCCATGCCCGCGCCCGCGAATGGGTCCGCGGGCTGCTCGAGATGCAGCGCCACGCCGGTAACTCCCTGGAGTTCATCGAGCACGTCAAGAACGACCTGTTCCCCGATGATATCTACGTGTTCACGCCCAAGGGCGACATCATGGAGCTCCCTGGCGGCGCCACGGCCGTGGACTTTGCCTACAGCGTGCACACCGACATCGGCAACAGTTGCATCGCCTGCCGCATCGACCGCCATCTGGCGCCGCTGTCCTCGACCCTGGAAAGCGGCCAGACGCTGGAGATCATCACCGCACCCGGCGCCCGCCCCAATCTGGCCTGGCTCAACTTCGTGGTCACCGCCAAGGCCCGCTCGGCGATCCGTCACGCTCTCAAGCATCAGCAGCGCACCGAATCCGTGCAATTGGGGCGGCGTCTTCTCAACCGCGCACTGAGCGCCTTCGAGACCAGCCTCGAGGAGTTGCCCGAGCATCGCTTGGCGGCGGTACTCGAAGAGCTCGATCTCAAGCACGAGGACGATCTGCTCGAATCGATCGGGCTTGGCACGCGCATGGCCTACGCCATCGCGCGCCGCCTACTGGAATGCAATACCCCGGAAACCGCCGAGGAAGTCGCCACGGCGTCGCGTTCGGGGATGCCGATCGTGATCAACGGCGCCGAAGGCATGATCATCAGCTTTGCACGCTGCTGCTATCCGCTGCCCGGCGACCCTATCGTCGGCCACCTTTCGGTCGGCAAGGGAATCGTGGTGCACCGCCATGATTGTGGTAACCTGCGGGAACTGCGTGACGACCCCGACAAGCTGTTCGCTCTGGAGTGGTCACAGCAGATCGATCAAGATTTTCCGGTGGCGCTGCGTCTGCATGTCGAGACACGGCGCGGCCTGGTCGCCGAACTGGCGGGCCTGGTAACCGACGCCGATGCCAATATCGAACGCATCGGCATCGAAGAACGCGATGCACGTCTGTCGATCGTCAACCTGACGTTGGCCGTCCACGACCGCGTGCATCTAGCAAGTATCATGAAACGACTGCGCAACCTGCCCCACGTCGGCAAGATCACTCGCGTTCGCAGTTGACACCATGGCGACCGACCCGCCGCCAACAGGAGCGGCGGGTCGGTCGTTTCGTTTTTACGATACCCGGCGCGCCCGCTAACGCGGACGCGGCGGTGTCGTTATTTTTGTCCATCGCAATGCGCACACGCATAACGACAAGGAGCCATGCCATGAGTAACAAAGCCGTCATCAATACCGAGCAGGCGCCGGCCGCTATCGGTCCCTACTCGCAGGCCATCAAGGCCGGCAACACGGTGTACATGTCCGGGCAGATCCCGCTGGACCCCGGCACAATGGAACTCGTCGCCGGGGATATCGAAGCCCAAGCGCGCCAGGTCTTTACCAATCTGCAGGCCGTCTGCCATGAAGCCGCCGGCTCGCTGCAGGACATTGTCAAGCTCAACCTCTACCTGACCGACCTGAGTAACTTTGCCGTGGTCAATCAGATCATGGAAGAGTACTTCCAGGCCCCGTATCCGGCCCGCGCAGCGGTTGGCGTCAAGGAACTGCCCAAGGGCAGCCAGGTGGAAGCCGAAGCCGTCATGGTCATCGGTGATTGAGACCTGTCCGTTCAATACCCCGGTCGTTCAATACCCGGGGTGTTCAACACCAGGCTCGTGCCGCGCGGGCGCTCAGGCCCGCGCGACTTCCGGCAGCTCCCCACGCAGCTTGCTCACGTCCGCTCGCGGCGGCACCCCGAACAGGCGGCTGTATTCGCGGCTGAAATGGGAGGGGCTTCCGTAACCCACGTGGAAACTGGCCGTCGCCGCCTCCATTCCCTCGGATAGCATCAATCTTCGCGCCTCATGCAGCCGCAGCTTCTTCTGAAACTGTACCGGCGACATGCGCGTGACCTGCTTGAAGCTATGGAACAGCGACGACTCGCTCATGTTGACCATGTCCGCCAGTTCGCGAACGCGCAGCGGCTCGGTGAAGCGATCCTTGAGCACCGCGATCACCTTGGAGATGCGGTGCGTCTGGGTGTCCGCCATTGCAAACTTGCGCATGTGCAGACCGATTTCGCCGATCAAGGCGCGGTAGAAGATCTCGCGTCTTACCAGCGGTGCCAGAATGCGAATGTCCTGTGGCGGCGAATCGAGCAGACTCACTAACCGCAGTACCGCCACCACCAGGTCCTTCTCCGCCTGTACCCGGCTTAAACCACACGCGTTTTCGGGGCACTCCTGCGGCTCCACTCCCGCCATTCCCTCTCCCAGTTCCAACACCAGATCGGTGATTTCCTGCGGTTCGACGGCAATTTTCAAACCCAGATAGGGCTTTTCCGATGACGCGTCGGTTACCTTGCCCAGCACCGGCAGATGTACCGCCGAGACCATGCAGCTCAGCGGCCCGTAATCGATTTTTCGATCTCCCAACCACACTGTCTTGCTGCCCTGCGCGATCAGACAAAGAGAGGGATCGTAGACCGTCGAGCCGATGCAGTTGTTGAGAGAGGAATCGGCCCGAATCAGCTCCAACCCCGGCACCGACGTGGTGGTCAGCCCCTCCTGGCGCGCCCACTTCTTAATCTGGAATGCCAGAGTATCCGCCAAGCGACCGAGTTCCTCGTCGAGTTCTTCGAAGACAGGTTGAACGACACTCACGGTTTCGTCCTCTCATTGTTGGGTCAACTGTCATTGCTCGATAAAGCGCGAGTATATGTCTATGTGCCGACGTTTTGATGACAAATCTCCGATCCGTGCAGGATTGGGCAAGACCTTTGAAGGAACAGGCAAGCGCCTCTTCTGACAACACGACATTCAGGACCCTTCCTTTTAGAGATAGACGATATCTATAGGATTAGGCAATCAACAACGAGGAACCCGATAACGCCCTCTCTTCCCTGGCCTCTACAGTGACCCTCCATTCCCCGCGCCTATGCTCGTCTTACCAGAAGTCGGTGAGCCCCTTATTCGGGCCTGATTCGCGCGATCTTTTTGACTGATCGCGACCCCGGCCGGGAACCGTCAACGCGGAGTCAGAAAATGAAGAAGCTCGTCGAGAAGCGCGTGTCGAAGATGTCCCTGTGTCGCGATTTGGGCATGATGCTCGTCATCGCGCTGCTGGTCGGCTGCGATGCCCATGGCGAGGCGGATGCCGTCAGCGCACCGCCGCCTCCGAAAGTCGACGTGGCAGCGGTGCTGGTGGAACCGGTCACCCTGCGCGAGACCTTTACCGGCCGCGTGGCGGCGCCGCAGACCGTGCAGGTCCGGCCACGGGTGAGCGGCTATATCGACGAAGTGGCCTTCGAGGAAGGAGAGCTGGTCGAGGCCGGCAACCTGCTGTTCCGTATCGATCCCCGCCCCTACGAGGCTCGCGTCCAGGCCGCCAAGGCATCGCTGGCGCAGGCACGCAGCCAGCGTCAACTCGCCGAGGTAGAAGCCGGTCGGGCCAACACCCTGATCGGCCGACAGGCCATTTCCCGAGAGCAGTACGACCAGCGCAAGGCGGCCGCACTCAACGCCCAGGCGCAGGAAGCGGAAGCCGAGGCCACGCTGACCAGCGCCGAACTGGAACTGCAGTACACCCGGGTCACCGCACCGGTGACGGGGCGCACCGGGCGAGCCATGGTCACCAAGGGCAATCTCGCCAGCGCCGATGCGTCGGTGCTGACCACGCTGGTCTCGGTGGATCCTTTGTACGTCTACTTCGACAGCAACGAAGCCGACGCGCAGGGAGCGCAGAAACTGCTGGCCCGGGACGAGCCGCTGACGCTGAACATCGGCATGACCGGCGAGACAGGCTTCCCCCACCAGGGCCAGCTGGATTTCGTCGACAACCAGATCAACGCCGACACCGGCACGCTGCGCTATCGCGCGGTTCTGCCCAACCCGGATGGCGCATTTCGGCCCGGCCAGTTCGCGCGGGTGGAGATGCCCGTCGCCAACCTCAGCGAGGCGATGCTGGTGAATCGCAAGGCGGTGCTCGCCAATCAGGACCGGCGCTTCGTCTACGTGGTCGGCGACGACGACACGGTGACGCCCCGTCAGGTGGAGCTTGGCCGCGAGGTGGGAGAGCTGGTGGTGATCCGCGCCGGGCTGAAGGCCGGTGAGCGCGTGATCGTCAACGGTACCCAGAAGGTGTTCGCCCCCGGCATGCCGGTCACGCCCAACCCGATCGCCATGCGCGAGCCGGCTGTAGGCAATGACGTCGCCACGCGATCCTAGCGCTGCCTAAAGGCCTTTCTCCTCCCTCCCCGAATGACAAGACGCGGCGGGCATCGTCCCCGCCGCTCAGGAGCCTCTGTCATGAACTTCTCCCGCTTTTTCGTGGACCGGCCGATCTTCGCCGCAGTGCTCTCGATCGTCATCTTCGCGGTGGGGGTGATCTCCATCCCCAATCTGCCGATCGGGGAGTATCCGGAGGTGGTGCCGCCCTCGGTGCTGGTGCGCACCACCTACCCGGGTGCCAACCCCAAGGAGATCGCGGAGACCGTGGCCACGCCGCTGGAAGAGGCGATCACCGGCGTCGAGGACATGATGTACTACAAGTCCGTGGCCGGCTCCGATGGCGTCTTGCAGATGACCATTACCTTCCAGCCCGGGACGGATCCCGAACAGGCCACCGTGCGCGTCCAGAACCGGGTCAGCCAGGCGCTGGCGCGGTTGCCGGAAGCGGTGCGGCGACAGGGCGTGACCACCCAGAAGCAGTCCCCCACCTTCCTGATGGTGGTGCACCTGGTCTCGCCGGATGACAGCTACGACACCCTCTACCTGCGCAACTACGCGCGTCTGCACGTGCGCGACCAGCTGGCGAAGATTTCTGGTGTCGGCGAGGCACAGCTGTTCGGCGGTGGCGATTACGCCATGCGCGCCTGGCTGGACCCCGACCGCATTGCCTCGCACGGTCTCACCGCCAGCGATGTGGTCGGCGCCATGCGTGAACAGAACGTCCAGGTCTCCGCTGGACAGATCGGCGCCGAGCCGATGCCGGAAAGCGATTTCCTCACCCTGATCAACGCCAAGGGCCGCCTGTCCACCGAGCAGGAGTTCGGCAACATCGTGCTCAACGTCGGCGAGGATGGCGAAGTCCTGCGGCTTCGCGATGTCGCTCGGCTCGAGATGGGCGCGGGCGATTACACCCTGCGCGCCAGCCTCGACGGCAAGGATGCGGTGGCGATCGGCATCTTCCAGTCGCCCGGCGCCAATGCCCTGCAGATCCGCGACCAGGTGATCCGGACCATGGACGAGCTGGCCACCCAGTTCCCGCCAGGGGTGGAGTATCGCACCGTCTACGACACCACGCTGTTCGTCAGCGACTCGATCCGCTCGGTGATTCAGACGCTGCTGGAAGCGATACTGCTGGTGGTGCTGGTGGTGACGCTGTTCCTGCAGACCTGGCGCGCGTCGCTGATTCCGCTGCTGGCGGTGCCGGTCTCGGTGGTGGGCACGTTCTCGGTGCTGTTGCTGCTGGGGTATTCGATCAATACCCTGACGCTGTTCGGGCTGGTGCTCGCGATCGGCATCGTCGTCGACGACGCCATCGTGGTGGTGGAGAATGTGGAGCGCAACATCGGCCAGGGGCTGGCGCCACGCGCCGCCGCCCACCAGGCGATGCGCGAGGTGTCCGGGCCGATCGTCGCCATCGGCCTGGTGCTGTGCGCGGTGTTCGTGCCGATGGCGTTCCTCTCCGGGGTGACCGGCCAGTTCTACCGCCAGTTCGCGGTGACCATCGCCATCTCCACGGTAATCTCCACCGTCAACTCGCTGACGCTGTCGCCGGCGCTGGCCGCGATGCTGCTCAGGCCCCACGGTGCGCCCAAGGATCGTCTGACCCGGGTGATCGACTTCCTGTTCGGCTGGCTATTCCGGCCGTTCAACCGCTTCTTCAACGCCGGCTCCAATCGCTACCAAGGCGTGGTCTCGGGCAGCCTGCGCCGCCGCGGCGCGGTGTTCGTGGTCTACCTGGTCCTGCTCGGCACTACCGGTTACCTGTTCAAGATCGTGCCACCGGGGTTCATCCCGGTCCAGGACAAGATGTACCTGATCGCTGGTGTGAAGCTGCCGGAGGGCGCCTCGCTGGATCGTACCGATGACCTGCTGCGCCAGGTAGTGGATATCACCATGGAGACCGACGGCGTCGAACACGCCATCTCGTTCCCCGGCCTCAACGCGCTGCAGTTCACCAACACCGCCAACACCGGGCTGGCGTTTCTGACCCTGAAGCCCTTCGATCAGCGCACCCGCACTGCGGCGGAGATCAACGCCGAGATCGCCGGCAAGATCAGTGGCCTCAAGGACGGCATCGCGTTCTCGTTCATGCCGCCGCCGATCCTGGGTCTCGGCAACGGTTCGGGCTATCAGCTGTTCATAGAGGATCGCGGCGGACTCGGCTACGGCCCGCTGCAGGAAGCGGTGACCGCCTTCCAGGGCGCGGTGGTGCAGACGCCGGGGATGAGCTATCCGATCACCAGCTACCAGGCCAATGTGCCCCAGCTCGATGCCGAGGTGGATCGACTCAAGGCCAAGACTCAGGGCGTCGCGGTGAGCGACCTGTTCGATACCCTGCAGACCTATCTGGGCTCCACTTACGTCAACGATTTCAATACGTTCGGCCGCACCTGGCAGGTGATCGCCCAGGCCGACGCCCCCTACCGCGACAGCGTCGAGGATATCGCCCGGCTGCGCACCCGCAACGCCCAAGGCGAGATGGTGCCGATCGGCTCGATGATCGATATCCATCAGAGCTTCGGTCCCGACCCGGTGCTGCGTTTCAACGGCTACCCGGCGGCGGACCTGGCCGGCGAGGCCGATCCGAGGGTGCTCTCCTCGCCCCAGGCGATGAGCGTTCTGTCCGATATCGGCGAGCGGGTACTGCCGGATGGCATCGACTTCGAATGGACCGATCTGAGTTATCAGCAGTTCACCCAGGGCAATGCCGCGCTGGTGGTGTTCCCGCTGGCGGTGCTGCTGGTGTTCCTGGTGCTGGCCGCACTCTACGAGAGCTGGACCCTGCCGCTGGCGGTGATCCTGATCGTGCCGATGTGCCTGCTGTCGGCGCTGGTCGGCGTCAGGATTTCCGGCGGCGATACCAACGTCTTCGTCCAAGTGGGGCTGGTGGTGCTGATCGGGCTGGCCTGCAAGAACGCCATCCTGATCGTCGAATTCGCCCGCGAACTCGAGTTCCAGGGTCGCAGCGTGGTGGAAGCGGCGCTGGAGGCTTGCCGGCTGCGACTGCGCCCGATCATCATGACCTCGATCACCTTCACCGCCGCGGTGATACCGCTGGCGCTGGGCCACGGGGCCGGCGCCGAGGTGCGCCAGGCCCTGGGCATCGCGGTGTTCGCCGGGATGCTCGGCGTGACCCTGTTCGGGTTGTTGCTGACACCGGTGTTCTACGTCGCGCTGCGCAAGCTGGCCGGCCCGCTAAAGCGCGATCATGTGTCTACGCTGGAGGGAGAAACCGACGCCAATATGGGAGATCATCATGGCTAAAGACGCCGCCACTAGACTGCAGTCGCGGCATCGCGCACGACTATGCGACAGCCCCGCCAGCGCATGATGTCGGGCCATCGACTCTTCTTCGCCGCCTGGCCCGACGACGCCCTGCGCGAGCGCCTGGCGTCACTGGCGTCGCGCCTCCAACGCCATTGCGGGGGCGTACGCCGGTTATCGACAACCTGCACCTAACGCTGGGATTTCTAGGGAATGTGCCCACGGCAGAGATTGCGGCCTTGCAGGCCTTGACCGAGCGCCTGACGGTGCCCGCAGGCGAGTGGACGCTCGACCGCTACGGCTATTTCCAAAAACCGCGCCTGGCATGGCTCGGCGGACCGCCGACGCCCACGCTGCGCCTGTGGCACGCGCATCTTGGCGAGGCCTTGCAAGCCAGCGGCCGGCCGCTGCCGGCCTCGCAAGACTACCGGCCTCACATCACGCTACTGCGCGATGCCGAGAAGGCGCCGCCCGCAACGCTTAAAGCGCCCGAATGGACTTGGCCGTTGACGCGGCTGACGCTAGTCGAGTCGATTCTCGACGGCACGCGGCCCGTCTATCGGGTGCTGGCCGAGTGCCCCGCGACGCCGGCCAACGAGTAGATTCAGGCGGATTCGGGCGCCTGCCGCTGGGCCTTTATCACCTCGGCGTAGCCCTCGCGGAAGGAGGGATACTGAAAGCGATACCCGCTATCGCGCACGCGTGAGTTGTCACAGCGCTTGCTGGCACGCCGCCGCAACGGTGATTGAATGGTCTCGGTGAGCTCGACCTTGAGCTTGCCCGCCATCCACGTCATCACTTCGTGCAAGGGTGTCGGCTCGCAGTCACTCGCCAGATAGAGCGCCTCTAGCGGCTTGTCGTCGAGGCTCAAGGCGATCAAATGCGCCAGCACGCCCGCGCAATCGTCGCGATGGATACGGTTGGAATACATCGGCGGGTTCGCCGCCGCGACGCGCCCTTCCTTGACCTGGCGGATCAGGCGATCGCGCCCCGGGCCGTAGATCCCCGAAAAGCGCACCACGGTACCCGGCATAGGGTGATCGAGCAGCGCCTGTTCGGCCTCGCGCATCAGTAGCCCCGAGAACCCGGTGGGCGCGGTCTCGGAGGTTTCATCGACCACTTCGCCCGCTTGCTGGGCATAGACGCTGGTCGATGAGACGAAAAACACGCGCTTGGGCGGCGTGGCACGCGCCTCGAGTTCGCCGAGCACGGCCTTGATGCCCTTGGGATATGCTTCGGCATAGGCGTTTTCGTCGAAGCGCGCAGCGCTTAGGATATAGACGACGGTATCCGCGTCGGGCAAGCGAGCCAGCGCGGCGGGATCCGTGATGTCCAGTGCCAGGGCCTCGATGCCGGTTTCCGCGAGCGGCGCGACCTGGCGGCGCACGCCGATCACCCGCTGGCCGGCGTCGATCAACCGCTTACCTAGCTGGATACCAATGTCGCCGCAACCAATAATCAGAGTCGTTTTCTTCACCTTTCCCTAGCCTCTTGGTAAAAGTCCTTGATAAAAAGTCTTTGGCAAAAAGTCCCTTGCATCGAATACCTTAGTGAATCCATCGCGTAGCCTAGGAGGCCCGAAAAGGCCCAGATCATGACTCTAACAGAACTCCGTTATATCGTAACCTTGGCTCAAGAGCACCACTTCGGGCGCGCTGCCGAGCGTTGCTACGTCTCCCAGCCCACTCTCTCGGTGGCCGTCAAGAAGCTGGAAGACGAACTGGGCATCGCCTTGTTCGAGCGTTCCAAATCCACCGTACAGGTCACACCACTGGGCGAGAAGATCGTCGCTCAGGCGCATCGGGTGCTGGAACAAGCCGGCCTCATCAAGGAAATGGCCACCGAAGGCAAGGATCAACTGGCGAGCCCACTGCGCATCGGGGCGATCTACACCATCGGACCTTACCTGTTTCCGCACCTGATCCCCGAACTGTCGCATCATGCCCCGCAGATGCCACTGTACATCGAAGAAGGCCTGACGGGGGATCTACGCCGCAAACTGCGCAGCGGTGAACTGGACGCCGTGATCGTCGCCCTGCCGTTCACCGAGCCAGATGTGCTGACCAAGGCGATTTACGAAGAACCTTTCGAAGTGCTGTTACCCGCCGGCCACCCATGGACACGCAAGACCGCTATCGCCAAGGAAGAATTGCTCCAGGAAAAGCTGCTGCTGTTGGGCGAGGGGCACTGCTTTCGTGACCAGATTCTCGAAGCTTGCCCCGCCATCAACAATCAACTCAACAATCCCGGCAACACCCTGATCGCCGAGGGCGGTTCGCTGGAAACCATTCGCCACATGGTGGCCTCGGGGCTGGGCATCACGGTGCTACCCAAGTCGGCCATCGGCACCGGCCATTATGAATCGGGACTGCTCGAAAGCCGGCCCTTCGCCAATAGCGTGCCCAGCCGTACAGTGGCCATCGCCTGGCGTGCCAGCTTCCCCAGGCCCAAAGCCATCGATGCCCTGACCAAGGCCATCGAAATGTGCCAACAGCAGCGTATTCAGGCGGCATGAGCACTGACATAAAGGCTATGGATGCACCGGTCAGCGAGCTCACCGGCGTGGGCGAGGCGCTGGCCGCCAAGCTCGCCCGGCTGGGCATCGCCAGCATTGCCGATATGCTCTTTCATCTGCCGTTGCGCTATCAGGATCGTACGCGCATCACGCCTATCGGCACGCTGCGCGCCGGTACCGAAGCCGTGGTCGAGGGAGAGATTGCTGCCGCCGATATCGTCAAGGGACGGCGGCGCAGCCTGCTGGTGCGCCTCAAGGATGGTTCGGGCATCCTCAGCCTGCGCTTCTTCCACTTCTCGCCCGCGCAGCAACAGCAATTCACTCGTGGCCTGCGCGTGCGTGCCTTCGGCGAGGCTCGCGCCGGCGCTACGGGCCTCGAGATCTATCATCCCGAGTATCGCCTCCTTCAGCAGGAAGACGCGCCGGTCGAAGAACACCTGACACCGATCTATCCCACCACCGAGGGCTTGACCCAACCACGCCTGCGCGGCCTGATCCAGCAGGCACTCAAGCAACTCGACGCCGCGCCCGACGCCTTGCCGGACTGGATTCCCGATGCCCTGCGCCAGCGCTTTCGCCTGCCGGGGCTGCTCGAATCGCTGCGCTACCTGCACGAGCCACCCCCCGAGGCGCCGGTGGAACGTCTCGCCGAAGGGCGCCATCCGGCCCAGCGGCGCCTGGCGCTGGAAGAACTGCTCGCCCATCAACTCAGCCTGCGGCAGGTGCGTCTGCGCATCCAGACCGACAGCGCGCCCGCGTTGGGCGGCGGGCGTAGCCTGCAGGCGCGTTTCCTGACCCAGTTGCCGTTCTCGCTGACCGGCGCGCAGCGCCGCGTCCTCGACGAAATCGGTCACGATCTGGAACGCGCCACCCCCATGCTGCGCCTGGTCCAGGGCGACGTCGGCTCGGGCAAGACCGTGGTCGCCGCCATGGCGGCACTGGCGGCCATCGCCGGTGACTGTCAGGCGGCCA
Source organism: Chromohalobacter sp. 11-W (assembly GCF_029889905.1). Taxonomy (GTDB): domain Bacteria; phylum Pseudomonadota; class Gammaproteobacteria; order Pseudomonadales; family Halomonadaceae; genus Chromohalobacter. The sequence goes on from NZ_JARANZ010000003.1 coordinate 211,043, forward strand.
TCATGGCGCCTACCGAAATCCTCGCCGAACAGCATTATCGCAACTTCCGCGATTGGTTCGCGCCGCTGGGCATCGAGGTCGGCTGGCTGTCGGGCAAGCTCAAAGGCAAGGCGCGTCTGGACACCAAGGCGGCCATCGGCGATGGCCGTATCCAGGTCGCGGTGGGCACGCACGCGCTGTTTCAGGACGACGTGCACTTTCACCGCCTGGGCCTGGCGATCATCGACGAACAACACCGCTTCGGCGTTCACCAGCGCCTGGCGCTGCGCCAGAAGGGCGAAGCCGGCGGCCTCACGCCGCACCAGTTGATCATGACCGCCACGCCGATTCCGCGCACGCTGGCGATGAGCGCCTACGCCGATCTCGATCTGTCGATGATCGACGAACTGCCGCCCGGGCGCACGCCGGTCAAAACGGTGGCAGTCCCCGACGAGCGTCGTCCCGAGGTGGTCGAGCGCATTCGCCGCGCCTGCGCCGAGGGCCATCAGGCTTACTGGGTGTGTACGCTCATCGAGGAATCCGAAGCCTTGACCTGCCAAGCCGCCGAGGCGACCCATGAACACCTCGGCGAGGCGCTGCCCGACCTGGCCATCGGCCTGGTGCACGGGCGCATGAAAGCGGCGGAAAAAGCCGAGGTAATGGAGGCATTCAAGGCGGGCGAGTTGGACCTTCTCATCGCCACCACGGTGATCGAGGTCGGCGTCGACGTGCCCAACGCCAGCTTGATGATCATCGAGAACCCCGAGCGTTTGGGACTCTCGCAGTTGCATCAGCTACGTGGCCGCGTGGGACGCGGCGCCACCGAGAGTTTCTGCGTGCTGCTGTATCATCCGCCGCTATCGCAGCACTCGCGGGAACGCCTGGGCGTGATGCGCGATACCAGCGATGGCTTTCGTATCGCCGAGAAGGATCTGGAGCTGCGCGGCCCCGGCGAGGTACTCGGCACTCGCCAGACGGGCTTAGCGCAGATGAAGATCGCCGACCTGGAGCGCGATCGTGACCTGCTCGACACCATCAGTCCCCTGGCGCGCGCACTGCTCGACGAGGCGCCGGAAGCCGCCACGCCCTTGATCCGCCGTTGGCTGGGCGAAGACGCCGGGCATTACGGGCAGGTATGACCCCAGGCAGGCAACATGAGTGCCTCGATCATCATGACGACACGGGGTCATCCTCGGCCTGACCGGCCTGGCGTTCCCACTTGCCCGCCTTGGCGAGCGCCATGATGACCTCGCGGGCAATGGCACGCTGGCTCGGCGGCAAGCCGGCAAAGGCTTCCAGGGTCTCTCGCTCGCGATAACTCAGCGCTTCCCACAGATGATCGCTCTCGTGGACGCGGTGCTGTACCGGTGCACCGAAGCGCAAGGCTGCCGGCGGCACTTTCAGCCAATCGGCGAGGACCACGAGCTTTTCTTGAGTGGGCAACGTTTCGCCGCGCAGCCATCGGCGTACACCGTGCAGCGTCACTGGGCGCCCCGGATTGCGCAGATTGAACTCGCGCTCCAGCACGGCAGGCTTGGGTGCATAGCCGGCCTGTTGCATGGCCTCGCGCAGGCGTTGGGCAAATTGGGTCTTGGCGTCTTCCATGCCTGCACAGTAAGACGTCTCGCCCCCAAGCGACGTAACCATCGCGTTGCTTTTTTGAAGATCGAACAACACTATCGGTTACGCTGCGTGACGTCGATTATCCCCAGATAGCAGTGACTTACCCGTGACGCCGTCATTCACGCGAGGCCTGGGTCGACAAACGCCCGGCCGCCTCGCTCAGCGCGACGAGTTGGCGACTGATCAATGCTAGCTGGCTCTGCAGCAAGCGGCGTTCATCACATCTTTCTTCGGCGGCGGACGCCTCGAGCAAGCCGGCATGACGCATCAGGGTGTCCTGGTGCGATTCGACCGTTTCGCCCGCAGCGAGCTGGCGTGCTACGCGCGCCAGCGTCTCGGCCACATCATCGGCCGCCGCCGTCACCGCGGTGTTGTCGTCACCCGCGGCGCCGGCTGCCCCGCGATGGGCCCCCAATGCCGAGAGATAGCTCAACAGAGTGTGTGAATGCACCAGAAAACGCAGCCCGACATCGGCGTCCTTGCGAAAGTGTCCCGGCTCCAGCAGCACATTACCCAGCGTCGTGGAAAGCGCCGCGTCAGCGTTATGAGCATTGCGCCGTGCCAACCGATAGGCAAGATCATCGCGCTTACCACGCGCGTACTGGTCGAGGATCGCGCGCAGATAGGCGGCACTGGCTTCGAGCGTCGACGCCGCCTGGCGGTGCAGCCCACGCCCTTGCCAATCGGGCAGGATCACCAGCACTGCCAGACCCGCGATGGCGGCGCCCAGCAGAGTATCGAACAGACGCGGCCAAATCAGCCCGAAGCCATCACCGACTTGATTGAAGCAGCACAGCACCATCAACGTGATGGCGGCCGTCGCCAGCGTGTAGTGATGCGCACGGGTGGCGAAGAAGGCGACCCCGGCGGCCACCGCGATCAACGCCTGGATAGGCTCGGTGGGAAACAACGTGATCAGCGCCCAACCGGCGACCAACCCCAGCACCGTGCCCTGAATACGTTGACGCAGAAAACGCCGCGTGGCCCCGAAGTTGGGTCGGCACACGAACACGCTGGTGAGCAGGATCCAGTACCCCTGGGTGGGATGAATCCAGTGCAGCAAGCCATAGCCCACCACCAGCGTCACGCTCAAGCGTAGCGCATGGCGAAACACCGGTGATGCCAGGCTGACATGCGCCTGGAGACGTTCGGCGACGTCGCGCAACCCGCGGGGCGAGCGGTCGAACAGACTGCTGTCCTCGTGATCGGCCCGCGCATCGGGATTGTCGGCACCGGCCAGCTTGTCCTCCAGCGTGGCGAGGTTATCGGCCAGCGCCGACAGCGAGCGCAGCAGGTCGCGCCATTCGTCGCGCCCTTGGGCATGCAGGTTGTTCAGGGATGCGTTGAAATCTTCCAGTGCCTGGGCGCTGGGACCGTGATCAAAGGGCCGGTCGAGAAGCAACGCACGACCCAAGGCCTTGCAGGCACGCCCTTGCTGATCGAGCAGGCGCTGGGCGCGAAAGAGGATGTCGTGATGGAAGAATGCCTCGGCCAGCGCGCCATACGGATAGTGCGAGGAACTCGCCCGCTCATGGATATCCTGTGCGATGAAGTAGAGGCGCAGGTAGCGATTGAGCTTACGCCCGCCCCGCTGGCCTTCGAGGCGCCGGAAGATCATCTCCTTGCTCTGGTTGAGCGCCGCCACCACGCGGCCATTCTGCTGGGCCAGCGCCAGACGCTGCTGCTCGATATCCATCCCTCTCAGCGGCTCGAAAAGCGCCGACTTGAGGCGCAAGTAAACGCCCAGCTCGCGAAAGACGTGCGCCAGGCTCAACTTGAGCGGATGACGCGAAAACAAGGCGCACCACACCACCGAGATCGCCCCGTACCAGGCCGCGCCCGAGACCAGCAGCAACGGCTCGCGCCACAGCTCGCCCAGTGCCACACCGCCGTGCTGCTCGAGGCTGATCATGGTGTAGATGGCGAGAATCAGGGTCGCGGTGGCGATGGTCGCGTAGCGCTGTCCCACGGCACCGAGCATGGTCATGCCGAAACTCGACACCCCAAGGCCCACCGCGAAGATCACGGGATGCGCAAACGTCAGCTCCACCGACACCGCGGCGACGGCGAAACACACCAAGGTCACCAACAACGCCTGCAGGCGCCCCTGCCAGGTATCGTCGGTCTCCGCCAGGGCACTGGCGATGATGCCCAGGAACAGCGGGATCAGCTTGCCCATGTCGTCGAGATACCAGCACAGCGCCATGACGCCGGCCAGCGCGATGAACACACGCAAGCTGTAGGCGAAGGACTCCAGGGTCCAGAGGCGTCTGAGCGGTTGGGTCAACGACGTCGGCAGCATATCTCTCGGTCGGACGGTAACAAGCCAGAAAGTCGTGCCATGCACGACACTACGACGTTAGTATAACGAAACCGACCGAGCCAGGGCGACTTCCGTCGTGTGGCGGATGCTAGCGCAGGTGCTTGAGCAATCCCTGTAGCCGCTCCAGGTCGCGCGAATCGCCGACCAGACGCAGACGACCACTTTGCAAACCGTCGAAGAACGCACGCGCTGTGGGGCGCTTGAGAAACGCCACCCCGGCATGGGCATCGCGAAAGCGCAATTCCAGATCAAGATCGATGGGTAAGCCCGGCGCGTCTTCGATGGCCTCGGGGCGCATACGGTAATGGCGCGCGAGGCTGAGATCCTCGGTGGCGACGCCCCAGTCGAAGCGTTGCATGTCCGAGAGCTTCTGCTGAAAACGCGGATTGCGACGTCGAGCACGCTTGAGCATGACACCCAACAGCCACAGCATCAGACGCAGTTTCATGCGCGCCTCGCCACATAGAAAAAGAAGGGAAAGGAGAAGAAATTGCACGGAGCGTCGGTGGATAGATGGCCCGAACACCCCGTGCCATCACTCACTTCACGGCGTCCTTGAGCGCCTTGCCGGGCTTGAACGCCACGGTCTTGCTCGCCGGAATGGTCAGCGGCTTGCCCGTCTGCGGATTCTTGCCGGTACGCGCGGCACGCTCGCGGACGGTGAAGGCACCGAACCCGATCAGCGAGACGTCCTGGCCCTTGGAGACGGTACCTGTGATTTCATCGAGAATGACATTAAGGACCTGACTGGCCTTGTCCTTGGAAAGATCGGCACGATCGGCGATCGCCGCGGCGAGTTCTGGCTTGCGCATAAAGCCCTCCTGGTTTGGCAACGAATGCGACATCTCTTTGATATCGCTTGTTGTTTTTCAATGAGCGAAACGAGCGCCACGCCCTCGGCGCAGCGCTAACACTACCCACCTAATGCGTCAGACCGATACCCTCCGGCATGACGACCTAAGCTAGGGTAGCAACGGCGGGGCGACCCGCGCCAGCTCGACTTTCCGACGTACGCAAGCCCCTGTCAATGCAAACCCCTGCAAATAGCCATTTTCATCCTCGGCGAGCGCGCTGAGATCGTCGCCTTCGCCCTCGATTCGCCAGCGTACCGGTGCTTGGCGCGGCGGTAGGGCCACCACCGGGCAAGACGGGGTCTTGACCAGCACTGGCCAGGCGCCGTAAGCGACCGGCGTCGGCGTCCCGGTCAGGGTCGCCGCCAGCGCCTTGGCACTGGCCTGAAGCGGTTGCACGTACATGGCGTTGAGTCCCGCCACACAGGCACAGTCGCCCAATGCATGGATACCGGGCTGCGCGGTCGCCAGGTAACGATCCGTCTGGATACCCTCCTCGGAAACAGCGAGCCCAGCGGTCTCGGCCAGCGCGGTACGCGGCGAGAGGCCGGTGGCGATCAACACCAGATCGGCGGGCAACGCCTCGCCATCGTCGAGCACCAGCGAGAGCGCCTCATCGTCACGCTGGAGCTGCGCGAGGCTACGTCCCAGGCGCAGGTCGGCGCCCGACTTGCTCAGCGCAGCCCCCAGTACCTGGCCCAGTGGCGGCGGAAGAAGCCGCGCCAAAGGCGTTTGCTCAGGGGCGACGAGTGCCACGCGGTGGCCCCCGGCAAGCAGGTCGTCGGCGAACTCGCAGCCCACCAGTCCGGCACCGACGATCGCGACGCGCGCGACGCGCGCGACGCCGCCATGGTGCGATAAGACGTCATGAAAACGCCGATAGTCATCGAGATCGTTAATGGTGAAGACGCGATCGCGCACCTCGTCCGCCACCGTGAAGGGCGCACTGGGCGCTGCCCCGGTGGCCAAGACCAGATCGCCGTAGGGCAGACGTTCCGCGCCGATGGCCAGCGTCTGCGTTCGCGGGTCGATGGTGTCGACCCGCGTGTGCGTACGCATGGTCATCTGCAGCGCATCGGCCACGTCGATGGGGGAGCGCATCGCCAAACGCTCAGGCGGCATTCCCTTGGCGAAGCCCGTAGACAAAAGCGGTTTCGAATAGTCAGAGCCGCTATCGGCAGTGATCAGAGTAATGGTGCGCCGTGCATCGCGAGCACGTACCTGCCGGGCCAGTCCCAGACCGGCCATGCCGCTGCCGACGATGATCAAAGGGTCGCTCATTGGCGCCTCGTGCTACGCATGACAGAAAAGTGACGACGCGGCGATACGACAGCTCAAGCCTCGCAAGCGCGGACGCCGCCATAGCGCATCGTACACGCATGATACACTCATATACTTTGAGCCTGATTTTACGCATGACACACGACCGTTTCAGCGCTGGCCCACACTGGCTGCCGGCCGCCGCCCAGCGTCCCCGCATGCGCCCCGCTTGGTGGCGCTGGCTAGCCTCGCGCGACTCACTGACCGCACGCCTGCGCGCCGCCAGCACACAGTCCTTCGGAGTACGGCTGCTCGCTCAAGGAATCAGCCGCCCCCGGCTCGACGAGGCCCGGGCGCTGGGGCTCGACCCCCGAGCCCGTATCTGGCGACGCGAGGTCATGCTGATGCTGGGCGAAACACCGTGGGTCGCGGCACGTTCGGTGGCCCCGCTAGCGTCGCTTCACGGCGCGCGACTGCAGTCGCTGGGAACACGTTCGCTGGGTAGCTGGCTGTTTCGCCAGCCCGGTCTCGAACGCGGCCCTATCGAGATCATTCGGTCGCCGGCTCCCACGCTCGTGACAGTACATGGTCGCGCCGCGCCCTGGGGACGGCGCTCGGTCCTGCGCCTGGGGCATACATCGATTCTCGTCCAGGAATTCTTTCTCGACACCATGGACGCTGACCTCGCGTTATCATCGCGCTAAGCTGACCGCTCACTTTTCCATAGGCACGTTGCCTTTTCACACCCACGTTGCTTTTTCACAGGCACGTTGTTTACAGGAGATCCCGATGTCCGCCGATTCATCCGACGCCGCGCGCCCCACCGGCTTGGCCCGCGTGCCGGATTTCCTGCGCCTGACGCGCCTGGACCGCCCCATCGGCACCTGGCTTCTGATGTGGCCGACACTGTGGGCCCTGTGGCTGGCGGCCGAGGGCGTGCCCGAGCGCGGCACGCTGCTGATCTTCGTTATCGGCGTGTACGTGATGCGTGCCGCCGGTTGCGTGGTCAACGACTACGCCGACCGCCATTTCGATGGCCACGTCAAGCGTACGCGTGACCGGCCATTGGCCACCGGGCGCATCTCCGAGAAGGAAGCCAAGGCCACCTTCGCGGTACTGGTGGTGATTGCCTTCGGCCTGGTCTGCCTGACCAACCTGCCCACCGTGCTGTTGTCATTCGCGGCACTGGCGTTGGCGGCCACCTATCCGTTCATGAAGCGCTATACGCATTTCCCGCAGGTAGTGCTGGGCGCGGCTTTCTCGTGGGGTATTCCCATGGCGTTCATGGCCATTCAGCGCCAGGTACCGCTCGAGGCGTGGTTGCTGCTGGCCGCCAACATCGCCTGGACGGTGGCCTACGACACCGAATACGCCATCGTCGACCGCGACGACGACCTCAAGGTGGGCATCAAGTCCACAGCGGTACTGTTCGGCCGCGCCGACCGACTGATCATCGGGTTGTTGCAGGCTCTGACCGTCGTGCTGCTCGCCTGGGTCGGCCTGCGTCTGGCGCTTGGCGGCTTCTTCTGGCTGGGGCTGGCCGCCATGGTGGCGATCTTCGTCTACCAGCACTATTTGATTCGTCATCGCGAGCGCGATCCTTGCTTCCGCGCCTTCCTCAACAATCATTGGGCCGGGCTGGTAGTCTTCGCGGGCATCGCCCTGTCGTTATGGCCTATGTGACGCTATGAGCTATAGGTAAAGAGCGCGATTGTCACGAAGCTGTCACATTAGCGCGTTGTAATCGTCATGCTGATGTCATTCATGAGTGATTCGCTTCATCGCGATCCGCAAGAGGCCCACGCCCATGACCGCCAAGACCGTGCTCATCGTCGATGACGAGGCGTCCATCCGCGAAATGATCGCGGTGGCGCTGGAAATGGCCGACTACCACGTGCTGGAAGCCGACAACGCCCAGACGGCGCACGCCATGGTGGTCGACGACCAGCCCGATCTATTGCTGCTGGACTGGATGATGCCCGGCACCAGCGGCATCGAACTGGCGCGGCGTCTCAAGCGCGATACCGCCACCGCCGAGCTGCCGATCATCCTGCTCACCGCCAAGAGCGAGGAAGACAACAAGATCCAGGGGCTAGAAGCCGGCGCCGATGACTACATCACCAAGCCGTTCTCGCCGCGGGAGCTGGTGGCACGCCTCAAGGCCGTGCTGCGACGCGCCACGCCCACCGGGGTCGAGGAGACGGTGGAAATCGACGGCTTGCGTCTCGACCCCGTCAGCCACCGAGTCAGCGCCAATGGCGAGGCGCTGGACGTGGGCCCCACCGAGTATCGGCTCCTGCAGTTCTTCATGACGCACCAGGAGCGCGCCTACACCCGTAGCCAGTTGCTCGACCAGGTCTGGGGTGGCAATGTCTATGTCGAGGAGCGCACCGTCGACGTGCATATTCGCCGCCTGCGCAAGGTGCTCGGCGATGACCACCAACACCTCATTCAGACGGTACGCGGCACCGGTTATCGCTTCTCCACCAAGGAGTAGCGCACGTGTACTATTGGACCAATGAACTGTGGCGTCTGGCGTACCTCGTCATCGGTCTCGGTGTCCTCGGCTGGCTCTTCGGCGAACCCGGCTGGGGGCTCGCCGCCGGCCTGGGCCTCTATGTCTACCTGCATCTGCGCCATTTGCGCGCCCTGTATGTCTGGCTGACCCAGCATCCGCATGACACGCCACCGGTCGGTGCCGGGGTCTGGGGAGATCTGTTCGACCGCCTCTACAAGTATCAGAAGACCCAGCGTCAATCGCAGGCCCGCCTGCGCGATATCATCCGCCGCGTACAGGACTCCTGCGAGGCGATGCGCGATGCCGTGGTCATGCTCGACCGTCACGGCGACCTGGAATGGTGGAACAGCGCCGCGGCCCAGATGCTCGGCTTTCAAATGCCCCATGATCGCGGCCAGCACATCACCAACTTCCTGCGTGACCCCCGCTTCGTGGCCTATTTCAACGCCCGCGATTACCGCGAACCGCTGACCTTGGCCTCGCCGATACGCGATGACGTGACGCTGCAATACCAGGTCACGCTGTTCGGCGACAACGAGCGCCTGGTCATGGCGCGCGATATCTCGCGACTGCATCGTCTGGAAGAAATGCGGCGCGATTTCGTCGCCAACGTCTCCCACGAACTGCGTACCCCGCTCACCGTGTTGACCGGTTATCTAGAAACCTATCTCGATCAGGCCGACCAATTGCCGTCGCGCTGGCAGCGTGGCCTCGGCCAGATGCAGGAACAAACCCAGCGCATGCAGAACCTGGTCGAGGACCTGCTGCTGCTGTCGAAGCTGGAAACCGATCAGACCCGCGACGACCCGGCACCGCTGGACATGGCCACGCTGCTTGAAAACATTCGCGACGACGCCGCCAATCTCTGCGCGGGCAGCCATGAGATAGCCCTGGATATCCATACCGATCATTGCCTTCTGGGTGACGAAGGCGAGATACGCAGCGCCGTGTCCAATCTAGTCTTCAACGCCGTGCGTTACACACCGCCGGGGAGCACCGTCACGCTACGCTGGAAGGCGTGGAAGGAGGGTGCTGCGGTGGAGGTCGAGGACGATGGCGATGGCATCGACCCGGTGCATCTGCCGCGTCTTACCGAACGCTTCTATCGCGTCGACAAGGGGCGCAGCGCCGCCAACGGCGGCACCGGGCTGGGTCTGGCCATCGTCAAGCATGTGTTGCTGCGCCACGACGCGCATCTCGACATCGACAGCCACCCCGGCCAGGGCGCGCTTTTCCGCTGTGTCTTTCCCGCCACGCGCGTACGCGCCGCTCCCACTCTCGAAGAAAAGCGTGCCGTGGGCGGCGACTGAACACTACTAGAAGAATATCCGCGCGACAGATCAGCCGTTGACGACGCGCCGCGGCGGTTGGGTTTCGGTTTTCTCGCGACATGCCAATGGACAGTTGCCGCAGTAGCCGAGTCCGGGGAGCAGATAGCGAATGCAGCAGACACGCCGCGTGCGTTCGATGTCGCCTTCGCTGCTTTCACGATAGCGAATGGGGCGAAACAGCGGGTTGCGCTTGCCATCGGCCAATTCACGCTGGGTCATCAGACGCCCGCCCGTATCGGCGCGCGCCTGGGCACCGGGCAAGGTGTAGAGCTGGGAGATGAGGTAGTCATAGTAGTGGCCGAGATTGCCCCATAGTGCGCGGGGCGCGATGCCGGTGTGCTCCGCCATGCAATCAATCGCCGGCCCCCAGGTGTCACGTATCAAGGGCAAAAAGCGCGCCTCGGCCTGGGGCGCGGCGAGCGGTGTGCCGGTGTCTTCGACAACCAGCGCCTCGACGAGCATATCCTCGCCGAGTACCAACCCCAGACGCGACAGTTCGAGCGGTAATTGTCGCTCCGCCAGCAAATTATGCGCCGCCCCCAGATAGGTAGTGAGCGCCAGGAAATATTTCGACCACAGCGATATCACGGCGCGAGAATCGCCATGCTGATGCTCGGCGCCATAACGCTTGAGGATCTGCGTCATCCCAGGCTCGGAGAATACATCTCGCGCCGCCCAGGTCGTCACGGGGGCCTGATCCCAGGTAAGTAGCTTGCGCTCCATCCCTTTCAAGGGACCGGCATAAAACCGATCAAGCAGCACTGACATCGAAAGCTTTCCTGTGGCGAGGCCAAGTGGAAGGCGTGGGCCAGATACCCACGCCAAAAAGCGTAAATGAAAACCACTCGCGATTCAATCGTGTCTAGAAGTCGTAGGTCAGGCTCGCGCGCACATTCCGCTCCGCCCCGAAGTAGCAATATTCAAGCGAGTTGCATGACGCCACGTATTCCTTGTCGAGCACGTTGCCCACATTGAGGCGTACCTGCATGCCCGGCATACCCATCTGGCTCAGGTCATAACCCAGCATGGCGTCGACCAGCGTGTAGTCGGGAACTTGCTCGGTATTGGCGCGATCCGCTTGGATATCGGCGTAATAGCGCACCCCGAGACCGGCATCCAACCCTGCGAGCGTATCGCCCTGGAAGGCATAGTGGCTCCATAGACTCGCCTGGTGACGCGGGGCGTAGATGGCGTGGCTACCTTCCTCGCTATCCACTGCACTCTTGGTGTAGGTGATGTCGGTGTAGCTGTAGGCGGCCTGCAAACGCAGCCCCTCGGTCAATTGCGTGCGGGCTTCCAGCTCCAGGCCTTGCGACTCGATCTCGCCGATGGAACGGTAAGGATCGGTGGGCTGTTCCTTGGTAGCGACGTTTTCCTGGGTGATGCGGAAAAGCGAGAGGCTATAGCGATCTTGGGTGCCCGGCGGTTGGTACTTGAGGCCGGTTTCCCACTGCTCGCCTTCCATCGGCTCGAGCAGATCGCCTTCGGCATCGACGAAGCTGGTCGGTGTGAAGGCCGTGTTATAGCTGACGTAGGGCGCGACACCATTGTCGAATAGATAGAGCACGCCGGCCCGGCCACTGAACTGGGTATCGTCTAGCTTGCTCTCGCTGTCGTTTAGAGAATCGGTGTTTTTGATGTCGACCCAGTCGTAGCGACCGCCCAACGTCAGGCGCCAGCGATGGAATGCCATCTGGTCTTGCAGATAGACCCCCGTCTGCGTCAATTCATGGCGTTCATCGTTGGTCTTGGCGATATCGCCTACCGGGTCGGCACCATATTGCGGATCGAAGGCGTTGAGAGACGGAAAGGCTCCCGAGGTCCAGACCACATCGTTCTGGCGATCCTGGTAATCGACGCCCACCAGCAGGGTATGATCGATAAAGCCGCTGGAGAATTCGCCCTCGAGCTGGTTATCTACCGTCCAGGCTTCGAGCGACTCTCGCCCCCCTGAGTAGTAGCGAACCAACTCGTTGGAATCGGGCGATGTCCATCCGTAGCCGTAGACCTGGTTCAAGGTGGTATCCGAGTTCAGATAGCGCACCTTCTGGCGCGCGGTCCAGGCATCATTGAAACGGTGCTCGAGGCTGTAACCGAACATCCGCTGGGTCCGTTCGAACTTGTCGTAATCGTCTTCACCGTCGAAGAAGTTATTGCTGATCTTGCGGCCATTGTGGCTTTCCACCGCCCCCTCGTAAGGCACGCCGGAGTGATAGCCGCCTTCCGGATCCTTTTGCAGATAGGCCATGAACGACAGTGTCGTGTCGTCGGTAACATCCCAGGTCACCGAGGGTGCGATGGCGTAGCGCTCTTCCTCGACCGAGTCGAACTGGGTGTCCGCGCCACTTGCCAGACCCACCACGCGATAGGCGGCACGCCGCTCATCATCCAGCGGCCCCGTGACATCGAACGCCGCGCTGCGCTGACTGTTATTGCCCACGCCAAAGCGCAGTTGCCGGTGTGTCTCGAATTGCGGCTGCTTGCTGGTCAGCGCCACCAGGCCACCGGGAGACGAGCGCCCGTAAAGTACCGAGGCCGGCCCCTTGACGACCTCGACGCTCTCCAGGAAATACGGATCGATCACCATCGAGCTGTAGCCATTGGTGTCACCCATCACCTTCAGGCCATCGAGATAGGTGTTGCTGAGGCTCCCATCAGAGAAGCCACGCATGACCAGGTAATCGTAGCGATTGGAGGCACCGACCTGATTGGTGTAGACCCCCGGCGTATACTGCACGGCGTCCCTGAGCGTGCGAGTGTCTCGCTCATCCATCTCGTCGCGGTCGACTCGCGAGACGGACTGCGGCGTTTCGATGATCGGCGTCTGGGTCTTGGTGGCGGCCTCGCCCGACACGGTCACCGTGGACAGATCCACAGCATCGCCGTCATCGCTTTCGGATTGAGCCCACGTCATCGTGGGCATGAACAGTACGCCTGCCAGGCACGCGCAGGAAAACCAGTGGGGATGCAATGTGCGACTCATGAAAACGCTTCCTCGCTCTCGTCCTAGGGTCGCGGTCGACCCGTTTCTTATGGAGAGTGAGAATTATTAACTTTTAAGAGTCGTTCTGCTTATGGTCAATGCCGAAAAACCTATGCGCGACGCTGCAAGCGATTTCGCGGAGGAACTTCTTTCATCATCACGGGGTATTCACGGCACCAGGCAGGGGTAGACGCTGGTGCAACGCACGCGGCGATAGACCGTAGCGCTGCTTGAAGGCGGTGGCAAAGTTGCTGGCATGCCGGTATCCCACCCGTGTCGCGACGTACTGCACGCTATAGCCTTCCCGGAGCAACTCGTGGGCCATTTCGAGGCGACGTTGACGCAAGCATTCGAAGACCGACTGGCCATATGCCTGGCGAAACTTGTCACGCAATGCGCTGGGGCTCATGCAGGCCAGTTGCGCCAAGGCTTCGATGCTATGCGACGCCTCGGGATGTTCGTGCAGGGATTCACGCACACGCGCCAGATGGTGGCGGTCACGCATTCCCAAGCGACGCTCCTGACGGTGAGGCGTTCCTCGGGCCGCCAGGCCGTGGGCCATCAATTGCAGCGCCAGCCCCTCGCCGAGCAAGGCATGCTGTGCCTCCTCCGGTGGCGCATTCAGCCACTCCTCGAGCGACAGCCAGACGCCTTCGGGCAAGGACAAACGCCATGCCTCACTGGTGGCGTTGTCGAGCAATTCGGCCAGCGGCGTAGCCAAGCGCGTGTGTGACGTACGTGCGGCATCCAACAAGGTGAGATTGATCGCACGCAGGCGCTGCCCGCCGGCATGACGCGCACTCAACGTCTGATGACCGGCGTGCGTGAGCATTAGCGCTTCACGCGGTGCCAGAGCGAAATGCTGCCCACCGTGCGACAGTTCCGCGCTGCCCTCGAGCATGACGATGATCGACACATGCGCTGGCGCGTCGGCCAAGGCGTGCGTTTCGTAGGTATGGTGAATCGTGAGGCGCGAACCGACGAGGCTGACACCCATGGCAGGGCGACATTCGTCGACCCAACCCTCGGCCACCGGGGTGGACGCGGCGTCGTTGCGGTTCAAGGAGGGAAAGCGGTGATACAAACGATAACGGCGCTCGAAAGCGCCGAAATCTGCCATGGTCAGGCACGGGGCCGGCACTGAGACATCGTTCGTCATGCCTGTCGCCGGGCCCATGACATACTCCCGATAGGCTTACGCAGTGGCTTCGGCGTAACGACGCGCCACTTCGTCCCAATCGACGACCTCGAAGAAGGCCTTGATGTACTCGGGACGCTTGTTCTGATACTTGAGGTAATAGGCGTGTTCCCACACGTCCAGCCCCAGAATCGGCGTATTGCCGTGCATCAGCGGGCTATCCTGGTTGAGCGTGTTTTCCACGACCAGACGCCCGGCAGGCGTGACGGACAGCCAAGCCCAGCCACTGCCGAAGCGCTTGACGGCAGCTTGCGTGAAGGCTTCACGGAACGCTTCGTCACCGCCCAACTCACTGTCGATAGCTGAGGCCAAATCGCCCTTGGCCTTGCCGCCACCCTGTGCCGACATGACCGTCCAGAACAGCGAATGGTTGGCGTGCCCGCCACCGTTGTTGATCACTGCCTGACGCTTGGCTTCCGGAACGCGCTCGATTTCGCCCATCAGGGTTTCGACCGGCAGCGATTCGAGATCCGTGCCTTCCAGAGCGGCGTTCAGATTATTGACGTAGGTCTGATGGTGACGGCTGTGATGGATCTCCATGGTGAGCGCATCGATATGCGGTTCCAAGGCATCATAAGCATAGGGTAACGTCGGTAGTTGATGCGCCACGACATACCTCCTTGTCAATCTATCGTCGAATGTCGAGCCTTGGTGCAACATGGCACCAACGGCACGTTGTACCTAACAATAATAGTTTTCATTGCAGGTTTGTCAATTACTTAGCGGCTTAGACGAGGGGGTCAGAACACCTTGTCGAGCACGAACATCAGCATGAATCCTCCCAGCACTCCAAAGGTCGCATCGCGTTCGTGTCCCTTGCGATGCGACTCGGGAATGATCTCGTGGCTGATCACGAACAACATCGCGCCAGCGGCAAAGGCCAGGCCAAAAGGTAGCAAGGCGTCGACGACATGCACTGCAAAGGCCCCGATGACCCCGCCGATAGGCTCCACCAAACCGCTCAATAACGCCGCACCCAAGGCAGTGAGACGCGAATAGCCGATCGCCAGCAGCCCCAGGGAGACGATTAGCCCCTCGGGCAGATTCTGGAGACCGATGCCCAGCGTCAACGCCACCCCAGCGGCCATGTCGCCACGCGCGTAGCCCACGCCAACCGCCAGCCCTTCGGGAAAGTTATGGATGGTGATGGCGAAGATGAACAACCAGATACGCCGGATCTGCAAGGCATCCGCGCCGCCCTGCTTGCCGAGCGCGAAATGCTCATGGGGCACGAAGCGGTCCATACCCCAGACCAGAATGCCGCCACACACGATCCCCCCGCAGACGATCATCAGGGCCCAGCCGATGGTGCCGGTGAGCGCCAGCGAGTCCTCGTAGGCCGGCATGGCCAGGGAATAGGCCGTGGCGGCCAACATCACGCCGGCGCCGAAGCCCATCAAGGCATCCTCGAGACGCTGGCTGATGTGGCGCAGCACCATGATCGGCAACGCCCCCAGTGGCGTGAAGAGCCCGGCTACCAGACTCGCCAGCATGCCCGCCTGAAGCGTGCTCAACGTGCCCAGCCAATCGCGCATCTGGGCGCCCAGCCACCACACCAGGAACGCGCCCACGGCGGCCGCGAGTAAGATGCCCAGCGCCCAGCGGCGTCGAATAAAGCCACCGGGCGCCACGGAAGGCGCTTGCGAGGGCGCTTGCGTATCTTGCATGCGGGGTCTCCTGCGTCGTCGAGAGCGTTCAGCGTGTCACAGCCGGTAGGTGACGATAATATTGCTGCCAGAGTATCACCGCACCCGCCACGCCGCCCGGCAACAACACCAGATTGAGCACCGGTATCCACGTCGCCAGCGACATGCCGAACCCGAAGGTCAGCGTTGGCCACCAACGCGTCCGCAAACGTCGCCGCATGTCGCCAAAGCTCACCTGGTTGTTATCCATCGGATAATCCAGGTATTGAATCGCCAACATCCATGCCGAAAAGGCGGCCCACAAGAATGGCATGAATACGTTCACGCCGGGCACGAAGCCGAGCACGAACAACAGCGCCATGCGCGGCAGCATGTACCCCAGCTTGACGAATTCCCGGCCCAACGCGTCGACTCCCGCGCGGAAAAGTCCCCGCGTATCGTTGGGCGGCGCCCCGCTCAGACGCCATTCCACCTTTTCGGCGAGAAAACCATAAAACGGCGCGGCGATCAGGTTGGTCACCAGCGTGAAGGAAAAGAACACTACCAGCAGCAGGCTCACCACCAGTAGCGGCCAGATCAACCACTCCAGCCACTCGAGCCAGGACGGCACCTTGAGCATCCAGTAGTCGAGCCAGCCACCGAAATGCGTGAACAAATAGCCTAGCGTGGCGGCGTAGATCAGCAGGTTGATCGTCACTGGCGCAATGACGAAGCGGCGCATCCCCGGCGACAAAACCAGCCGTGTGCCCTGACCGATGGCGGTAAACGCATGCAACATCGAGGTTTATTCCTTGATAGACGAAAGCGCGGCCCCTGCATAACAGCATGCCATGCGGCGGCCCCAGCGCCATCTCCCGCGGTTGATGAGAAATTTAATACTAGTATGAGGCTCTCTCAGACTTCGTGCTCAGTAAAACGCATGACCCGCTCGGCCTTTCGGCGCAACCCGGCGAATAGCGGCCAAGCGCGGCACGGCGGTGTGCTAACGTAGCTAAACCGGGATGCCTGAACGGCAGCGTTAACGCGCCTCCCCGGCCTGTACATGACGCGGCCCGGCATCGCGACAAGAGAACACCTCATGGCAAACGCCCCTGGGGCCGGCGCCCCCGACCATGGCGATGAAGCGCGCCGCCTCGACGAACTTCAACGTCTTGGCCTGATGGATACACCGCCCGAGAAGCGTTTCGACGATATCACCCGGCTGACCGCGCGGGTCTTCGACGTCCCCATTGTGCTGATCACGCTGATCGACCGCCACCGCCAGTGGTTCAAGTCGCGCTTTGGCATCGATGCCTGCGGGACTTCCCGCGACAACGCCTTGTGCGCGCACGCCCTGCTCGAGCGCCAGATGCTGGTGATCGAGGACACCGCCAACGATCCGCGCTTTCGCGATCATCCCCTGGTCACCGGCACGCCCTACATCCGCTTCTACGCCGGTGCCGTCATTCGTATGGCCTCGGGCCTGCCGCTGGGCACGCTGTGCGTGATCGACCGGCACCCAAGGCACTTCGATGTCCATCAGCGCGAGATATTGCTCGATTTGGCACGCCTAGTGGAAAACGAGATCGGCGACGACGTCATCACGCGCCTCGAGCGCGTCCGTGCCGAGATCGGCACCCAGTTCGATCCGCAAACCCGGCTCGCCACGCAACAGCGCTTCCAGCAACTCATTCAGGCGCGCCTAGCGGCGTTGCCGGACAACACGGGGTTCTGTGGCGTCGCGGCCATCGATCTTTACGGCATGCGCGCAGTACGTACCCGCTTTTCGCTACAGGCCAGCAACGAAGTGCTCATGCGCGGCATCGCGCGGGTCGAGAAAGCCCTCGACGGTTTCGTCTTCGACTTGGCACGTATCGACGATCAACGCCTCGGGGTGCTGCTCTACCAGGGGGATCCCGCGCGCATGGCCGACACCATGGCGATGCTGGCCGAAACCTTGCGGGCGCCCTATCTCGCCGCCGGCAAGACCGTCACCGCCGCCGCGCGCGTGGTCTGGGCACAGGACGCCACCCAGCTCGGCCATGCCGATGACATCCTCTCCGCCCTGCAGCATACCTGCCGGCGCCTCCATAACGAGCGCGGCGATGCCCTGCTCCGTCTCGATACACCAACGTCGCTGCCACGCCTGAAGCGGCGCAACTTGCTGCGCCGCCGCACGGCCTCGGCGCTGGCCGAAGACCGCTTCCGGCTCCACTATCAGCCACAGGTCGCTATACACGGCTATCGAGTGAAAGGATTCGAGGCCTTGCTGCGCTGGCATGACAGCGAACTGGGACGCGTCAGCCCCCAGGATATCGTCGATATCAGCGAGGAAATCGATCTCGGCGATCAACTGGATACCTGGGTCCTGAAAACCGTCACCCAGCAACTGGCCACATGGCGCGACCGTGGCCACACCCTGCTACCGATATCCGTCAACGTTTCCCAAGAACAGCTCGCGCGACCCGCCTTCGCCGACTTGATCGACTCACTGCTCACACGTCACCGCCTACCCGGTCGATTGCTCAATCTGGAAGTTCTGGAACGCTCGTTGATCGACGACCCCGAGGCCATCATCGATAGCATGCAGCGTCTCAAACGCCGTGGCATGGGATTCGCCATCGATGACTTCGGTACCGGCTATTCGTCGCTTTCCTACCTTATGCGGATCCCGTTCGACACACTCAAGATCGACAAGAGCTTCATCGACCGCATCTGCGACGATCCACGCGTAGCTTCGCTGGTGCACTCGATCGTCTCGCTGGGGCGCGATGCCGGCATGCAGGTCGTCGCCGAGGGCGTGGAAAACATCGCCCAGGTCACGCTACTGCGCGACTTCCACTGCCACAGCATACAGGGCCATGTTTTCTCCATCGCCCTGACGGCCCCCCATGCCGAAGCACTGTTGGCGGCCACTGCCAGAAAACGTCATCACTCCCCGAGTGACTCGTCCAGCTCACCGGGAGCGGTGTGACGCACGTCGAGCCCCTTGACCAGATAAATGACGTGTTCAGCCAGATTGTCGGCATGATCGCCGACCCGCTCCAGAGCCCGCAGGATCGTCATCACGCTGAGAATGGACGTAATGGCGCGCGGATCTTCCATCATGAAGGTCACCAACGAGCGCGTGGCCGTGGTGTATTCATTGTCGACCGACTCGTCCTCGTGGAGCACTTCCAGCGCCAGCCGCGTATCGAAGCGCGCGAACGAGGTCAGCGCGTCGCGCAGCATCTTGCGCACGTGCTCGCTCAGGTGGCGAATCTCGACCATACCCCGCGAATGGCGGTCCGACTCGATGAGCGTCAACGCATTGCGTGCGATTTTGTTGGCCTCGTCGCCGACCCGCTCGAGATCGGAGGTAGCGCGGATGACCGCCAGCACCAAGCGTAGATCGGAGGCCGCCGGCTGCCGGCGTGCCAGCACCCGGGTGCATTCCTCGTCGATCTGGATTTGCATGTCGTTGACGGCGTTATCGCTATCGCGCACGCGCTCGGCGGTTCGACTATCGCCCTCGAGCAACGCCTCGACGGCATCTTGTACCTGCTTCTCGACCAGTCCGCCCATGGCCATCAACTGGGTCTTGAGCTGCTCCAGTTCCTGGTTGAACTGACGGGAAATGTGCTGGCTATGCGTCTCGTTGGTAATGTCCATGACACTGCTCCGCTTGTCGGAATCGCCGCGACTCAACCCACGCGGCCGGTGATGTAGTCTTCGGTGCGCCGTAAGCGCGGATTGGTGAACAACGTATCGGTCGGGGCGTACTCGACCAGCTCACCAGCGTGCAGAAACGCGGTGTAGTCGGACACGCGTGCCGCCTGCTGCATGTTGTGGGTGACCAGAATCAGCGTCAGTTGCGACTTCAAGCCACGAATCAGTTCCTCGATCTTGAGTGTCGAGATCGGATCCAGCGCCGAGGCCGGCTCGTCGAGCAGCAATACGTCCGGGCGCACCGCCAGGGTGCGTGCGATGACCAAACGCTGCTGCTGGCCGCCCGACAACGTCCACGCCGAGGCGTGCAGGTCCGCCTTGACCTCCTCCCAAAGCGCCGCTGACTGCAATGCCCACTCGACGATCTCATCCAGCTCGCGCTTGCGTTTGACGCCCTGCAGACGCACCCCGTAGGCGACGTTTTCATAGATCGACATGGGGAACGGGTTAGGCGTCTGAAACACCATTCCCACCCGGCGGCGCAGCTCGGCCACATCCACATCGCGGGCATGAATGTCCTGGCCCTCGAGGCGAATGCGTCCGTTCCGCGTGACCTGGTCATTGAGGTCATGCAATCGATTGAGGCCGCGCAGTAGCGTCGACTTGCCGCATCCCGAGGGCCCGATGAATGCCGTCACGCGATGACGCGGCACGCGCAGCGTCAAGTCGCGCAACGCCGGTTTTCCCTCATAGGCGAGCGACAGGGCTTCGATGTCGAAACAGCTCGACGTCGAGGGAAAATCAACCACCGCCGACGAGCGCTGGGTCTCGGCGGCGGAAAAAGACGCGGCAGACAAGAGTGACGAACCTCCTACGAATGCTCCAGTGCACGGTGACGTGCCCTGAGATGATGGCGCAAGATTATTGCAGTTAGGTTAAGCACCACGATGACGAGGACCAATAACGTCGCCGTCGCGAATACCAGCGGCATCGCCGCCTCGGTATCACGACTGGCGAAGCCAAGATCGAACAAGTGATAGCCCAGATGCATGAACTTGCTATCGAGATGCAAGTACGGAAACTCCCCATCCACGGGGATTTCCGGCGCCAGCTTGGCCACGCCCACCAGCATCAGCGGCGCTACCTCGCCGGCGGCACGGGCCACGGCCAGAATCACTCCGGTCAGCATCGACGGCAGTGCCATGGGCACCACCACCCGGCGCAGGGTTTCGAAACGCGTCGCGCCCAGCGCCAGCGAGCCCTCACGCAACGCCACGGGAACTCGCGCCAGGCCCTCTTCGGTGGCCACGATCACCACCGGCAGCGTCAACAGCGCCAACGTCAGCGAGGCCCACAGCAGCCCACCGGTGCCGAAGGTCGGCGACGGCAAACGCTCGGCGAAGAACCAGCTATCGAGGCGACCACCCAATCCGTAGACGAACACACCCAGCCCGAACACGCCGTAGACGATCGACGGCACCCCGGCCAGGTTACGCACCGCGATGCGTACCAGGCGCGTCAATGGCCCCTGGCGTGCCACCTCATTGAGATACAACGCCGCCAGCACGCCAAACGGCGTGACCACCAGCGACATCAGCATCACCATCAATAGGGTGCCGAAGATCGCCGGCCATACACCGCCTGCGGTATTGCCATCGCTCGGCGCCTCGCTGAGAAAGCGCCACACGCCGTGCCCCCAAGCCGCGAGCTTGTCGCCCACATCCATGCGATTGGGCCAGGCAATCGACGCCACCTGCGCGAACGCAACCTTAAGCTCACGTCCCTCGACA
The DNA here is from genome assembly GCF_029889905.1 of Chromohalobacter sp. 11-W. Classification (GTDB taxonomy): domain Bacteria; phylum Pseudomonadota; class Gammaproteobacteria; order Pseudomonadales; family Halomonadaceae; genus Chromohalobacter. The sequence continues at coordinate 232,172 of NZ_JARANZ010000003.1, forward strand.
TTGCGCACATAAAGCGTCGCTACTTCGGCGTCTCCCGCCAGCGCTCGACGCAAGCGGCGTTCGGCCTCGGCACCTTGCAGGCGTTCGCCGGCGGGCGTTTCCACCGCCGTCAGGCGACCGATGAAGGACCCCCAATCGCGACGCTCGGCGTACAGCAACGCCGGCGGCGTCTCGCGCGTCACGATGGCCTGCGTCTCGACCCATCGCCATACCTGACCGTCGAGGTCGCGATTGGCGGTGAAATAGCGCTCCTCGCCGGCTGCGCTGCCACGGGCGATGCCGGCAATCCGCTGGCCGTCGTCGAGGGTCAGTTGCTCGATATCGGCAGGCCAGAAATGCGCTAACCCACGTGTCACGACCAGCACCAGTAGCGCCACCACGGCCAATAGCGACAGCGCCACGCAGGCCCCGCTCAGCCATCGCCACACACCGTCACCGCCCAACCGAGGGATATTCATGCGTTACCCCCACTCATGCGTCACCCCCATAGCGTCGATACCGCCGCTTGAGCCGCCAGCGCACCATTTCCGCCAGCGTGTTAACGACGAAGGTGAACACGAACAGCAAGAGCGCCCCGAGCAGCAGCAGGCGATAATGGGTGCCGCCCACCGCCGCCTCGGGTAATTCGATGGCCAGGTTGGCGGCCAGCGAGCGCAGGCCCTCGAAGAGGCTCGGCGACATCAGCGGCGTATTGCCGGTGACCATCAGCACGATCATGGTTTCCCCTACCGCGCGCCCCGCGCCGATCATGACCGCGGAGAGAATCCCCGGCGCGGCAGCGGGCAACTGCACCCGCCACAGCGTCTGCGCCCGTGTCGCGCCCAACGCCAAAGAGCCTTCCGCCAGGGGACGAGGCACGCCAGAAAGCGCTTCCTCGGCCAGCGAATACAGCGTGGGAATGATCGCCAGCCCCATGGCCATGCCGACGATCAGCGCATTGCGTTGCGCGTAGTCCCAGCCCCACTGCTGGTGCATCCAGGCACGCAGATCGCCGCCGAACCACCACGCCTCGAGCCACGGCGAGAGACTCAGCGCCGCCCAGCACAGCAGCGCCAGGGGCACCATCAGTCCTACTCCGGCACTGATAGGGGGTAGACGCGGTCCCCAGCGTCGAGACAGCATCCGCCACAGCCAACCGCACGCCACGCTGCCCAGTGGCACGCACACGAAAAGCGCCAGGGTGCCGGCGAGATGGCGCTCGACGAAAGGCGCCACGAACAACCCCGCGACAAAGCCGATGACCACGCCGGGCAATGCTTCCATCAACTCGATGGCGGGTTTGAGACGCGCACGCTGCCGCCGTGACATATAACAGGCGCTATGCACCGCAGCTCCCAGCGCCAGCGGCACGGCGAACACCATGGCCCAAGCCGCCGCCTTGAGTGTGCCCCACGCCAGTGGCACCAGGCTGTATTGCGGCTCTTCATCCCCGGTGACGGCTGCCGCCCAGCGCCACTGGGCATCGCTGTGGCCTTCATAGGTCAGCGGCATCCATAGCGTCGCTGGACTCACCGCGGCATGCGGTGCCTCGATCGCCAGACGTTGGAGCGCCCCCGTCGCATCTAGCCACATCACTTGTGTGCCTTGCGCGTTAATCGACACGGCCGGCGGCGGCGTGGCCTCGGGTGCCTGCCCCTGCCAGCGCTGGCCGCTCAGGGATTGATAGAGCCCCAAGCGGCCGCTGTCGTCCAGCGCCAACCACAGGCGCTGCCGGGGCAGCGCGATCAAGCGTCGAATGGCAGCATCGCCCAAGGCCGTGTAGGACGTTTCGGCCACTTGCCAGCCCGTGGCATCGGGGGAGAGTCGCCACCGGCGCAGCCCGCCTTGGGCATCGCCGACGATCAGCGTGCGCCCGCCTTGCAGGAAGCCCAACGCCGTCACCGGCGCCTGGGTTTCGGTGCGCGCCAACGCCTTGCCACCGCCGTCGGGAGACAGTTGCCACAGCGTCAATTGCGTGCCTTGGGTCATGGCCAGGCGGCCCGCGTGGCCCAGTGCGATATGCTCGGCCGTCTCCGGTACCAAGAGACGCCGCGTGGCCTCACCGGTATGCCACAGGGCCGCCACCTTGCCTTGGGTATCGCGCCCTGCCAGTACCCAGCCCTGGGCCGCATGACGCAGTGTCAGCGCCACCACACCCCGGGCCTCGAACAGGCGCATGGTAGAGGCCTGGGCCCATCGCAACCGCCCACTATCATCGCGGGGCACCAGACGCACCTCGCCGTTGCCCAATCCCAGGGCCAACGGCTGTGTCTTGCCCGACTCGGCTACCGACGCGATCGTGGTGTCGGTGGTCAGCGTCGCAATCTCGCCCTCGGCGTCGCGCAGATGCCCATCTCGCGTCAACCAACGCGTGCCGTCATCGGCCAGCCAGACGGCGTGAATCGCGCCGTCGTCGGCAGCCGAGGGGGCGGCGTCGATATCCACTTCGGCGCCGTCGAAAAGCGGCAGCACGGCCAGCGTCAGATACACACCGATGGCCAGCACCGCAACCACCACGCCGATACCGCTGGCGGCGATCACCCCGGTCGCCAGACGGTCGAGACGCTGACGCAGGCGACGATTCGGGCGAGGCGGGGCAGTGGAGGGTTCAGTCATCGGCGAGCCCGGCGGCGAAGCATTGCCTTGCAATGAAGTGAGACCATCAGATTACGTCAGTTTGATGACGATTGCGTGACACCGGCAAGGGATGGCAACCGCAATGCTCGCCTGGCGGCGGCCAAGCGCGGTTCAGGCAACGGCACGAAACCTTGCCGGGCGACCACCGCCTGACCTTCGGGCGAAAGCACTAGATCGAAGAAGGCCCGTTCCAGGGCCGGCAAGCGTTCCTCCGGGGCCAGATTGACGTATACATACAAGGGGCGAGTCAGCGGATAGCGCCCACTGACGACGTTGTCCTGCGTGGGCAGACGCGGCGTGCCCTCATCATCACGCAGCGCCAGCACCTTGACCATCGCGGTGGGATAGCCAAGGCCAGCATAGCCGATCGCCTCGCGGGAACGGCCGACCGCCGCCACCACCGCCGAGGAGCCCGGCAGTTCATTGACGTCACGGCGGAAATTGCCGCCGCACAAGGCCTCTCGCTTGAAAAGTGCATGCGACCCGGAGGCTGTGTTGCGACCGAAGCGGGCCACCGGGCGTGAGGCCCAGTCGCCGTCGAGCCCCAGCGCACCCCAGCGTCGGATAGCGGGCGTTTGATCGCAGAAGCGCGTATCGGCGAACAGCGCCTCGACCTGCGCCAATGACAGCGAGGTCAGCGGATTGTCGCGATGCACGAACAGCGTCAGCGCGTCCAGTGCCACCGGCACCGCCACCGGCGGATGGCCCTGGCGGGCGATGAAGTCGGCGCGCTCGGCCTCGGTCATGGGCCGTGACATCGCGCCGATACGCGTCACTCCTTCGGCCAGCGCCGGCGGCGCCGTCCCCGAGCCCGAGGCCTGTACCTGCAAGCGCACCTCGGGATGGCGCGCGCTGAGTCGTTCGCCCCATTGCGTCATCAAACCGCCCAGCGTATCCGAGCCGACCGTGCCCAGTGTGCCGCTCAACGGCGCCGCCATCGCCATCATCGGCAACAGCAACGCCCCCAGAGTCATCGCCACGCGACACCGCCTGTTCACTGTGCCGCACCGGCCTGTTCGCTTTTTACTTATCAACGCTTTCGCCCCCGTTGTCACGCCTGTCCCGCCGCGATACACCTTGCCGGGCGACTGGTCGTCGAGGCCCAGCGGCGTTTACTATGAGATGGTTGCAACGGCACACGCTAATCTCGACAACAACAATGCTCGACAACCACGATGCTCGATAACAACAATCGCCAGGACCCACACCATGCATGAACTCGACGATATTCCCACCCCGCAGGGCGAACTCACGCTCAAGCTGGTCACCCGGCGCCAGGACACCAACCTTTATGGCGACATTCCCGGCGGTTGGCTCATCGCACAGATGGACCAGGCCGCCGAGCTCGCCGCGGGGCGCCTGGCAAGCGGCCGAACCGCCACGGTCGCCACCGAGAGCATGGATTTCCTGTGCCCGGTGCGGGTCGGCGCGATGGTCAATATCTTCACCCAAATCAGTGAGGTCGGGCGCAGCTCGATCAAGGTCGATGTCGAGGTGTGGATTCGCCCACCACACGAGCGCAGTCCCGAGGAGCGCTACAAGGTCACCGAAGCGCGTTTCGTGATGGTGGCGCTGGACGACAACGGCCGCATACGCCCCGTCCCCGAAGCGTAAAGGGCCTATCGTGAACCGTTACGACGAGCCGTTGCCGCCGCGCCGCACCAGCCAGTAACTCAGGCCCAGTGCCAGCACTGCGGCGGCCAGGGCCACGATTTTCAAGGGCTCTATGGTTTCCATGTCCATGACCATGAATTTACGGACCAGCGCCATGATCGCGATCAGCACCACGATCTCGACCTGGATGAAGCCGCCACGCCCTTCCATGGTGCGCACGATGGAATTGTTGAACTCCATGGCGATCAGCACCGTGAGAATCATGTCGAACACTGCCTGGAAGACGCGGTAATCGAACGGATCGCGGGTCTGCACGAACAACAACTCGACCACGTGAACGACCAGATAATACAGCGCCACCAGTACCACGAAGCCGATCGCCACCGTCAGGACCAGCGAGACCAGGCGCTCGAAACGTTGATAGCCGGAAAGCTGCGACCACTGATCCATCAACTCGGGAAACCACTTCTTCATCGTTGCGTCTCGTTTATGTTGTGCTTACGACTCATAACGGCGTCAGCTTGGCGAATCCCAGCACCAACCATTTGTCGCCCTCGTCCTCGAAACTGATGTGCACGCGCGCTCTGGCGCCTTCGCCCTCGGCATTGATGATCACACCCTCGCCGAAGACCGGATGACTGACCCGCTGCCCCAGGCTCAACGACGGCTGATCGTCATCGCTCGAGACGCTCTGCTGCTGGGAGAGGCCGCGGTTCGGCCGCGTGGAAACCGGTCGCGAGACCTGGCCACGCAAACGCACCTCCTCGAGCAACGACTCGGGCAACTCATGCAAAAAGCGCGACGGCCGCGAGAAGGTTTCCTTGCCATGCAGGCGACGGATCTCGGCATGCGTCAGATACAGCTTACGCATGGCGCGGGTCACCCCGACATAGCACAGCCGGCGTTCTTCCTCGAGGCGTCCCGGTTCCTCCAGCGACATCTTGTGCGGGAACAAGCCCTCCTCGACACCGGCGACGAACACCACCGGGAACTCCAGCCCCTTGGCCGAGTGCAGCGTCATCAGTTGCACGCTGTCCTCGAAATCGTCCGCCTCGTGATCGCCGGCATTGAGCGCCGCCTCGGCCAGGAACGGCTCCAGCGCCGCCGCGCCCTCGCCGACTTCCTGCAACGAGAAGGGATCGCCCTGGGCGAAGTTGCGCGCCGCGTTGATCAATTCCTCGAGGTTCTCGACACGCGCCTGGCCTTTCTCGCCTTTTTCGTTGCGGTGATGCTCGAGCAACCCGGTGGTGTGCAGGACATGTTCGATCAGTTCATGCAGCGCCATGCCGGCGGTATCGTTGTCGAGGCGCTCGATCAGCTCCGAAAATGCCGAGAGCGCACTTGCCGCGCGCCCCTTGAGCAGCCCCTCACTGAGACTATCGTGCAGCGCCTGCCACAGCGATATTCCTTGGGTACGCGCCCGCTCGCGCAGCACCTCTACGGTGCGCGTACCGATACCGCGTGCCGGCACGTTGATCACGCGCTCCAGCGAGGCATCGTCGTCACGCGTCAGCGTCAATCTGAGATAGGCCAGGGCGTTCTTGATCTCGAGACGCTCGTAGAAGCGTTGGCCACCGTAGATGCGATAAGGCACGCCACTGCGGATCAGTGCCTCCTCGAGCACCCGGGACTGGGCGTTGGAACGATAGAGAATCGCGATGTCATGCCGCGCGCTGCCCTTGTTCACTTCCTCGTTGAGGGTATCGACGATGAAGCGGGCCTCGTCGAGGTCGTTGAAACCGGCATAGACCGAGATCGGTTCACCGTGAACGCCATCGGTCCACAGCTCCTTGCCCATGCGCCCGGCGTTATGGCTGATCAGCGTGTTCGCGGCCTCGAGAATCGCGCTCGTCGAGCGATAGTTCTGCTCCAGACGCACCGTGGTGGTCGCGGGAAACTCCTCGGCGAAGCGCCGGATGTTCTCGACCTTGGCCCCGCGCCAGCCATAGATCGACTGATCGTCGTCGCCGACCACGGTCATGCCCGCGCGATCGCCGGCGAGCAACTTGAGCCAGGCGTACTGCAAGGTATTGGTATCCTGGAACTCGTCGACCAACAGATGACCGAAACGCTCGCGATAATGCGCCAGCAACGCCGGGTTGTCGCGCAGAAGCTCCAGGCCACGCAGCAGCAATTCACCGAAGTCGACCAGACCGGCGCGTTCACAAGCTAGTTGATAGCGCTCGTAGAGCTCGACCATCTGGCCCATGTAGGCATCGCCATGGGTCTGGACCTGATGGGCGCGCAACCCCTCTTCCTTGCAGCCGCCGATGAAGTATTGCACCTGCTTGGGCGGGAAGCGCTCAGCATCGATGCGATGGTCCTTGAGCAAGCGCTTGACCAGGCGCAGTTGATCGTCGCTGTCGATGATTTGGAAATGCTGAGGCAGGTGCGCGTCATGCCAATGGGTGCGTAGCAAGCGGTGTGCGATGGAGTGGAACGTGCCCACCCACATGTTGCGCAACGACACCCCCAGCAGCGCCTCGAGACGCGTGCGCATCTCGCGCGCCGCCTTGTTGGTGAAGGTCACGGCGAGAATCGCGTAGGGCGACAGTCCCTCGACCTGCAATAACCAGGCGATACGATGTACCAGGACACGCGTCTTGCCCGAGCCGGCACCGGCCAGCACCAGCAAATTGCCCTGTGGATGGCTCACGGCCTCGCGCTGGGCCGTATTCAGCGAGTCGAGTAGCGGCGAAACGTCGCCCGGCGAAACGTCGTCCATGGATCACGTATCTTGGCATTGCGAAATGAGCGCACAGCTTAGCACAAGCGGTCTCGGCTTCGGTCGCTCGCGATCCGCCAGCCGGCTAGGGGTCTTCGTCGGCGTCGGGATAGCGCAACGGGACCAGGCTTTTCTTCACCGATTGGAGTTGCTCGGCCAGCTTGGGCCCACGTGTCTTGGCCACGCCCACGGCGAGCACGTCGACGATCACCAGATGCGCCACGCGCGAGCTCATCGGGGTGTAGATTTCGGTGTCCTCATGCACGTCGATATAAAGCGGCAGGGTGACTTCGCTGGCCAGCGGCGAGTCGCTGGGGCATAAGCCGATCACCGTGGCGCCGGTCTCGCGGGCCAGACGCACGCTGGCCACCAGCGCCCGGGTGCGTCCGGTCTGCGAGATGGCGACCACCACGTCGCGAGGCGTCAGCGTCACCGCCGACATATTCTGCATGTGCGGGTCGGAATAAGCCGCAGTGGATATCTGCAGGCGGAAGAACTTGTGCTGGGCATCGAAGGCCACCGCGCCCGAGGCGCCGAAACCGTAGAACTCCACACGATTGGCCATGGCCAGGGCGTTGACCGCCTTGCCCAGCGCGGCGTGATCGAGCCGATCGCGCACCGAGAGCAGCGTACCCACGGTGGAGTCGAAAATGTTGTGGGCAAATTCGGCGACGCTGTCACTATCGTTCATCGAGAATTGCGCGAACTGACTGCCCGTGGCCAGCATCTGCGCGAGCCTGAGCTTGAAGTCCTGGAAGCCATTGCACCCTAGCGCACGGCAGAAACGCACCACAGTGGGCTCGCTGACCTTGGCTTCGGTGGCCAGATCGACGATGCGCATGTGGATAACATCCTCGGGATGGCGCAATACGAAGCGCGCCACCTTCTGCTCGGAGCGCCGAAAGTGCTCCATGCGGCGTCTCATCTCGTCGAACAGGGCACTGCTCATGATGGCGCGACTCCTTGGCTGACCAACAACGACGTGAAAACAGATTCGATTCTAGTATGCCGCAGACGTTGAAGGGAGAAAAAACGCCCGTTTCATCCTTGACGTCATAATTCTGTCAAGTGCGTTATAGTAAGAATGTCAAGCGGAACCCGGTTAAATGACAATAAGACAGTCATAAGCACGATTGGGAGATTCGATATGCGCGATGCCGCACATCTTCAATCCTTGAAAAGCGAGCTTCTAGACATTCATATGAGCCTGGAAATGCTCGAACATGAGCAACGCAAAAAGAGCGCTGCAACACGCTATCTGCGGGCACGACGCGGCATTGAGCTGCATCAGGAATTCAAGCGCCTGGAGCGTGATATCGTCGATTATGACGACTGGCAATAAATAGGCACGCGATGCACGAAGAGATATCCCGTGCATCGTGTGCCTGGAAGGGCTTTCCAAGCCCGGCGCGGGCTCTATTCGCCCACGCCGGGTAACGCTCAGAGGCTGCTGACGAAGACGATCACCACGCCGATGGGCGCGATGAAACGTACCGCCACGCGCCACAGGGCGAAGGCGCCATCGCTCATGTTGAGCTGCGAGCGCAGTTCGTCGCGCCCCATGAACCAGCCCACGAACATCACGGTCGCCAAGCCGGTCAGCGGCAGCAGCAGCTTGCTGGTGACATAATCGAGCAAGTCGAAGAGGGTCATGCCGGCGAACTTGTCGAACATGCCCAGCGGCGCGAAATCACCCCAGATGTTGAACGACAGCACCGTGGCCAGCCCCAGGGCCCAGGTCGCCAGCCCCGCGACGATGGTCGAGCCCACGCGCGACAGCGGCGAGCGTTCCTCGATCCATTCCACCAGCGGCTCCAGTAGCGAGATCGCGGAGGTCCACGCCGCGAACACCAGCAGCACGAAGAACAGCAACCCGAACAGCCAACCACCGGCCATGTTGCCGAACGCCAGCGGTAGGGTCTGGAAGATCAGACCCGGGCCCGCAGCCGCATCCAGCCCATTGGCGAACACGATGGGGAAAATGGCCAGTCCCGCAAGCAGGGCGATGACAGTATCCATGACCACGACGATGAGCGCCGAGCGACCGATGTTGACGTCATCGGAGAGATACGAGCCATACGCCATCATGATGCCCATGCCCAGGCTCAGGGTGAAGAAGGCATGCCCCAGCGCAGCGAGAATGCCGTCACGGGTGATCTTGGAGAAGTCCGGCGTAAACAGGTAAGCCGCCCCTTCGGCGAAAGCGCCGGTCGTCGCGGCATAACCCACGAGCAATACCAGCAGCACCGCCAGCGCCGGCATCAGCGTCTTCGCCGCACGCTCCAGGCCACCGGCAACGCCTCCCACCACGACACCGATCGTCATGATCATGAATAGGCTATGCCAGAGCAGCAATTCCACGGGGCTTGCCAGCAGATTGCCGAACAAGGTGCCAACGCTATCGTTATCCAGTCCGCTGAAGGTGTCGACGACGGCCATGCGAATGTAGGCCAGCGCCCAACCACCGATCACGCTATAGAACGAGAGGATCAAATACGCGCCGAGAATCCCGGCCACGCCGATCAACACCCAGGCACGGCTACGCTTGAGACGCCGTGTGATGTCGCCCATCGTCGAGATGGGGTTCTTCTGGCCCAGGCGTCCGAGCAGCCATTCGGACATCAGCATCGGCAAGCCGACCAGGAAGATGCAGATCAGATACACCAGAACGAAAGCGCCACCCCCGCTTTCGCCGGTCATGTAGGGGAATTTCCAGATATTGCCCAGGCCGACCGACGAGCCGACGGCGGCCAGCACGAAGGCCATCCGGGAGGACCACTGCGCGTGCGAATGAGACTTGTAAGACATTGCTTCACCTGAGTTGCGTGGCGCCACCGCGCGATTAAAGGATGGCGTTGTATTGTTGTTGCCACGTCCCCGGGCATGGATCGCACACCACGACATGGAGCATGACAGGTCCTTGTGAGCGCTGGGATCTGACCACCGATCAACAAGGAGACCGCACCGCTCGCAGCGATGTCAGTCACCGTAAGGGTGTCGATAAACACCGATTGAGGAGACGACTGTCCTCGACGTCGTCCACAGAGAAACGCCATTTTAGCGGCAAGTTTTAGCCAAAACCATTCGCGTTATAGCATCAAGCCATCAACACCGCGTCCTACCACGCCATGGCGTTATCACCGCGGTTAGAAAAGCGCGCTCTGGCGCTCGCCGGGAAAGGCCTCGAGAGGCGGTAATTCGACGCGTTCGGCCAAGCGTGCATAGAAGCGTCGCGCCAATTGTGGCGCTTGTCGATTATCCGGCGTATGCACAAACAAAAAAGGGGTTTTCCCCTGTTTTATCCACAGAATCAGGCGCTCACACCAAGGAGTGAAAAGTCGATCGTTGATGGCCATATCACAATGTCCGATAAAACGCACGATAGGCATATTTGCCGTGGAAATCACGTGTAACGGGCGTTTCGGCTTTTCGCCCTGAGCCTTTATCAAGCGCGTATCGGTGCCCGCGGGCGTGGCGAAAAGCGGCCTCACATCGAGCATTACCCGGTCTACTCCCAAAGTTATCAACAAGCGGTTCAATTGCTGTTCCGCCGCCCCTTTGTGGAAAAAATCACTATGACGCACCTCCACGGCGCAGGGTATTGCCGACGGCCAGTGCCTCAACAGTGCCTCCAACGCTGGCAGTTCCTGGGCCCCGAAATCACGCGGCAATTGCACCATCGTCGGCCCTAGCCGGTCATGTAACGGCGCTAGCGCTGCAAAGAACGTTGCGAGTTCCTCCGCGATATTCACCAGACGCTTTTCATGCGTGAGCCGCGCCGGCAACTTGAAGCAAAAACGAAAATCCGCCGGTGCCTGGCGCGCCCATTGGGCGATGGTCGCCGCCTTGGGCGGCCCGCTGTAGAAGGTCGTGTTGCCTTCCACGCTAGTGAACACGGCACCGTAATCGTGCAGCATGCCCTCCTGCGGCGCGTGTTGCGCGTAGAGACTGCCGCGCCATTCGCTATTGGCCCACATCGGCAAGCCCAGGAATAAACGTGGGCGATCCCCCGTCATGACGGGCCTCGCGATTGTATCGCTTGCGCCCCGCGGCTATGATGCGCTGCGCGAAGCAGCCTCACCGGGTACGCTTCTTGCAGCGTGTCATTTACCCGCCCTTTGGCCACAAGCCCTCGGCGGTGCGCCGACCATCTTCGGCATCGATTCATCTTCCACACCCTCGGGAGAGACAACATGAAGGTTTCCTGGCGTTCCTGGCTGACGCTGCTCGAAGGCTGCCTATTGGTGGCACTTGGCGTGCGGCTTCTGCAATCCGCCGATTTACTGGTCAGCGGTACCGCAGGGTTGAGTTTGCTGATCAGCGATCTGCTGCCGGTGAGTTTCGGCATCACTTTCTTCGTCATCAACCTGCCCTTTTACGGGCTCGCGTTCAAGCAATTGGGGCGCGATTTCACGCTACGTACGCTCTCGAGCGTGACCTTGCTTTCGGTACTCAGCGACACCCTCACCGCCACACTTCCCTTGGGCGACACCCACCCTGTGGTGTGTGCCATCGCGGCAGGGCTGTTGATCGGCCTCGGGCTTGCATTGCTGTTTCGCGCCAACGCCTCGTTGGGGGGTCTTAACATTCTCGCCCTTTATCTGGAACGCCGCGTGGGATGGCATGCCGGTCGCACCACGCTGTGCTGCGATCTGCTGCTGCTGTTGCTGGCTGTCATCGTCTATCCATGGACGCAGGTCGCTGGTTCGGCCTTGGCGTTCCTCACTTTGAGCGCGGTGCTCGGCCGTTATCATCGTAAAACGAGCAGCCAGCGCCACCAGCCCGTTGACGACGATGACAAGACGGCACGCATTCCGCGGCACAAGGGTGCTCTATCGCCCCATCGCGCCTCGATCGCGCGCTTGCGGCCCCTCAACGAGGAAGGCTAGGCCGCGCCTGAAACGTACCGAAGGCGCGACGCCACTGGCACGATTCGCCCCGGCAAGGCATCATCGCTGGCGACACTCATTCCGGGAGTCGACCGCCGAGGTGCCTTGCTTGTTCATGCCATTGCCGCAACCGATCATCGATGCCGCCCGCCCCCTGCGCCAACTCGCTCGCGCAGTGTGGCTGTTGCCGCTTTTGATACTCGGAGCGTGCAGTTCTCAGCCGCCCGCGCCGAGCATGCCTTCGCCGGCAGCCTCCGAGCGCATGCAACCCATGGCATGGCAGGCACTGCCCGGCTGGCGTGACGATCACGTCATCGCCGCCTGGAGCGCGTTTCTCGCCAGTTGTCCACAGCTTGCCAAGAAACCTCGCTGGACATCGGTGTGCGATGATGCCGAGCATATCGATCCGCTCGATGAAAGCGCTATCACGCGCTTTTTCGAGATGCGCTTTCAGCCATATCGCCTCACGAACGACGATGGCTCCACCACGGGCACGATCACCGGCTATTACGAGCCCATTCTGCATGGGGCGCGTGAGCGCCACGGGCCGTATCAGACGCCGCTCTACCGCTTCCCCAACGCCTGGCAAGCGGCACCGCAGCGTGTACGTGCCGCACAGCGCACGTTGCTGGAAAGCGGTGCCCTACGCGGTCAGGAACTGGTCTGGGTCGACAACCCCGTCGAGGCCGCCTTCCTGCAGATACAGGGCTCGGGACGTGTCCGGCTGGACGACGGCGGTACCATGCGCGTGGCTTTCGCGGGATCCAACAATCAGCCTTTCCGATCGTTCAATCGTGCCTTGATCGATCGCGGGGAAATCGACGTCTCCCAAGCGACCTTGCCCGGTGTAAAGGCCTGGGCCAAGCGGCACCCCGAACGCGTGGAAGAAATGCTGACCGTCAACCCGCGCATGGTGTTCTTCCGTGAGCTGGATAGCGATCATACCGACACTCAGGGACCGATCGGCGCCCTCGGCGTGCCCTTGACCGCGGAACGCAGCCTGGCCGTGGATCCCTCACGCATTCCGCTGGGTGCACCGATCTTCCTATCGACCACACAGCCGCTCTCGAAAGAGCCCTTGCGGCGCCTGATGGTGGCCCAGGATACCGGCAGCGCCATCAAGGGCTCGGTACGCGCGGATTTCTATTGGGGGCACGGCGAAGCGGCCGGTGAACGCGCCGCACGCATGAAGCAGGATGGTCGCCTGTGGGTACTGATGCCGAAATGAGCCGATCATCGGGCGAAGAGAGGAGCAACGCATGAGTGAAGATCGCCACGCCCCGGCCCCGTTGGCCGTGGTTACCGGCGCTACCGCCGGGCTCGGCCTCGAGACCGCCAAGGGCCTCGCGGTGCAGGGCTATCGCGTGATCGTCACCGCACGCAATGCGCAAAAAGGCGAGCTGGCCTGCCACGCCATTCGCGCCCATGCGCCCCATGCCGAGGTAAGCGCCGAACCACTCGACCTCGACAGCCTCGAATCGGTACGCGACTTCGCCCGGCGCCTGGTACACCGCGAGTCCTCGCTGGAACGCTTGATCAACAATGCCGGGGTCATGGCCCTACCGCGCCTCGAGCGCACACGAGACGGCTTCGAACGCCAATGGGGCATCAACTACCTGGGCCACTTCCTGCTCACCAGCGAGTTGCTGCCACTGCTCATCGCCGCGACGGCGCCCCGCGTGGTACAACTCTCGAGCCTCGCCCATCGCAGTGGATACATCGCCTTCGACGACCTCAACGGCGAGACGCACTACGACCCCTGGCGCGCCTACCGGCAATCCAAACTCGCCATGCTGTTGTTTGCTCAGGCGCTGCAGAAACACAGCGATGCCCACGGCTGGGGACTCAAGAGCCTGGCCGCCCATCCCGGATTGTCACGCACTGCGCTGTTCGACGCCGGGGTCAAAAGCCGGCCCTTTATCGGCAGTGTCTTCAAGCTGACCCTGCCGCTGATCAGCCAGTCCGCCGCCGAGGGCGCCCGCCCCACGCTGCATGCCGCACTCAGTGAAAGCATCGGCCCCGGCGATTACATCGGGCCCGACGGCCTCGGCGAGACACGTGGCGCACCCAAACTAGCCCGGCGCGCCCGTAACGCACGCGATCCAGCGGTCGAGGCACGCCTGTGGGATGTCTCGTGCGAGCTCACCGGGGCACGCTGGGAAACGACACCTCCTGCGTAAGTACTACCGCTCTCTTTCCAACCTCTATAGCCCTTCTTCCAGCAACTGGGGGGCGAAGTAGGTCATGATCAGGTCGGCACCGGCGCGGCGCATCGAACCCAGCGTCTCGCGGATCACCGCCGCTTCATCGATCACGCCCTGTTGCGCCGCCAGGCGAATCATCGCGTACTCGCCGCTGACCTGATACGCCACCAGCGGCAACAGGCTGTTGCGGCGAATATCCGCCATGATGTCGAGATACGCCAGCGCCGGCTTGACCATCAGAAAATCGGCGCCTTCGGCCTCGTCCGCCAGCGACTCACGCAGCGCCTCGCGACGATTCATGGGGTCCATCTGATAGGTCTTGCGATCCCCCTGGAGTTCGGTGCCCGCCGCTTCGCGGAAGGGTCCGTACAGCGCCGAGGCCAGCTTGGTGGAATACGCCATGATGGGGATATCCTCGAAACCGGCCCCGTCTAGGGCCGCGCGGATCGTCGCCACCTGACCGTCCTGAGCCGCCGAGGGCGCAATGATGTCGGCCCCCGCCCGAGCAGCCGCGACCGCCTGGACACCGAGATTACGGATCGTCAGGTCGTTGTCGACCGTGTCGCCCTTGAGGATGCCGCAGTGGCCGTGTGTGGTGTATTCGCAGAAGCAGATATCCGGAATCACCACCATCTCGGGGTCGGCCGCCTTGATGATGCGTACCATGCGCGACACCAGGCCGTTTTCGTCCATGGCATCGCTGCCGTCGGCATCCTTGTGATGCGAAATCCCGAACGGCATGATGCCCTTGAGGCCCAGCGCGCTGAGGCGTTTCACTTCCTCCGCCAACTGGTTTTCCGGAATGCGATACTGACCCGGCATTCCCTCGATGGGCACGAAGTCGTCCGCCCCCTCCTCGACGAAGATCGGATACACCAAATGCTCCGCACGCAGCGAGGTTTCGCGCACGATGTCACGCAGCGATGATGTGCGCCGCAGGCGACGCAGACGGGCCTGGGGAAACTGAGCAGGCATGTAAGACTCCTTGATCGCCGCCGGGCGCGGCGGCACCCGGCGTTAAGAACCGGGATGTATTTTATAGCACGCTAACAAAATAGCCCAGCCGACAAAATGTCGCATCATTCCACCGTCACCGACTTCGCCAGGTTGCGCGGCTGGTCGACATCGGTGCCCTTGAGCACGGCAACGTGATAGGCCAGCAATTGCAACGGAATAGTGTAGACGAGGGGCGCCAACGCCTCGCTGACCGCCGGCACACGCAGCACATGTAGATGTTCGGAAGGCTCGAGGCGAATGCCCTCATCGGCGAACACGAACAACTCACCACCGCGCGCGCGAACTTCCTGCAAGTTGGATTTCAGCTTCTCGAGCAATTCATCGTTGGGGGCCACGGCGATCACCGGCATCTCGCTGTCGACCAGCGCCAAAGGCCCGTGTTTCAGCTCGCCCGCCGGATAGGCTTCGGCATGAATATAGGAGATTTCCTTGAGCTTGAGTGCCCCTTCCAGGGCGATCGGGAAATGTGCGCCGCGTCCCAGGAAGAGTGCATGGTGCTTTTCGGCGAACGCCATGGACAGTTGCTCGATCTCGCCATCCAGGGCCAGCACCTGGTTGATCACCCCCGGCAATTCCCTGAGCCCCTGGACCAGCGGCGCATGCTCGCCATTGGCGCCCCGCACACGACCCAGCGCCAGAGCCAGCAGCATCAGCGCCACCAGTTGGGTGGTGAAGGCCTTGGTCGAGGCGACGCCGATCTCGGGGCCTGCCTGCGTCATCAGGGTAAGATCCGACTCCCGCACCAGCGAACTACCCGGCACGTTACAGATCGCCAGACTGCCGAGATAGTCACGCTGCTTGGCGAAGCGCAGCGCCGCCAGCGTATCGGCAGTCTCGCCGGACTGCGATAGCGTCACGAACAAGGTGCCTTCAGGCACTACGACCTCGCGGTAGCGATATTCCGAGGCCACCTCGACCTGAGTGGGCACGCCGGCCAGTTTCTCGATCCAGTAGCGCGCTACCATGCCCGCATGGTAGCTGGTACCGCAGGCGATGATATGCACCTGGCGCACGCTCTCGAACAGCGACGCGGCCTCCGCCCCGAAACTGTTGACCAGCACCTGATGATCGCCGAGACGCCCTTCCAGCGTGGCCGCGATCACCTGGGACTGCTCGTGGATTTCCTTGAGCATGAAGTGCCGATAGCCGCCCTTGCTGGTCACGCCGTCGCCATGCTCGAAGACGGTCACCGGACGCTCGACTCGTTCGCCGCTCGCCTCGAAGAGCTCGATCTCACCACCCCGGGCCAAACGCACCACATCGCCTTCCATCATATAGATGAAGCGGTCGGTAACCTGCAACAGCGCCAGCGGGTCGGAGGCAAGGAATGCCTCGCCGATGCCTACGCCAACCACTAGCGGGCTCCCCTTGCGCGCACCGATGATCGCATCGGGTTCGGCACGGTGTACTACCGCCAGGGCGTAGGCGCCTTCCAGCAATGCCACGCTGCGTTGCACGGCCTGGAGCAAGTCCTGGGAAAGGGTGAACTCGCGCGACAACAAGTGTGCGATCACTTCGGTGTCGGTTTCGGAGGTAAAAACATAACCCTGGGATTCAAGCTCGCCTTTAAGCGCCTCATGGTTCTCGATGATGCCGTTATGCACCACCGCCAGGCTATCGCCGGACTGATGCGGATGCGCGTTCTGCTCGCTGGGGCGACCATGGGTGGCCCAACGCGTATGGGCTATACCCAGCGTGCCCTTGAGCGCCGTGTCGGCGAGCTTCTCTTCTAGAGCCGCCACCTTGCCCACCGCACGCTGACGATTGAGTCGCGCATCGTCGGAAAGCACGGACATGCCCGCCGAGTCGTAGCCGCGATACTCGAGACGGCGTAAGCCTTCGAGAAGGATTTCCTGCACGTGACGCTCGGCGACGGCTCCTACGATTCCACACATATTGAACTCCTCGTCTTCATTCGTTGACCGCAGCGCGGATGACGGCGATACCCTGTGCCTCGATCCGTCGACAGGCATCGGCATCGAGCCCCTCGTCGGTGATCAGGGTATGAATCCTTTCCCACGGCAGTTCCAGATTGGGAATGCGCCGGCCTATCTTGTCGGATTCGGCGAGCACCACGACTTCGCGCGCGACCTCGGCCATCACCCGCGATAGCCCCAGCAATTCGTTGTAGGTGGTGGTCCCACGCCCCAGATCGATGCCATCGGCACCGATGAACAATTGATCGAAATCGTAGAAACGCAACACCTGCTCGGCGACCTGTCCCTGGAAGGATTCGGAGTGCGGGTCCCAGGTACCGCCGGTCATCAGGATCGCCGGCTCGGGCTCCACTTCGCGCAAGGCGTTGGCCACCGACAGCGCGTTGGTCATCACCACCAGCCCTTCGCGCCCGCCCAATTCGGGAATCATCGCCGAGGTGGTGGTACCGCTGTCGATGATGATGCGATTGTGGGCGCGGATACGCGCACTCGCCGCTTGCGCAATCGCTAGCTTTCGGGGCGAAAGCGGCGCGTTGGCTTCCGCCAGTATCTCACTAGGTAACGGCAAGGCACCGCCGAAGCGTCGCAATAACAGACCGCTCTTCTCCAGCGTGGCGAGATCCTTGCGTACGGTGACTTCGGAGGTTGCGAAGTGTCGGGCAAGCGTATCGACGCTGGTTTCACCCTGCTCATTCACGTAGGCCAGCATGGCATGGCGGCGCTGGGCAGTATCGCGTTTGGGCATATCATCCTTATTCACGAAAGATATATCTTCCGAAACGAAACAATACGCTTATAAAACGCGATTCGACATCTTCGGTCAAGCGCAGCCCGGCGACGTGTAGAAAAATCCTCCGCCCGCGATCAACAACGTCATACCAAGGGCGACGCTCCCTGGGATGAGAGCGCCGGAGTTCAATACTCAGGAAGACTTGCGGGGGCGCTTCCAACCCGTACGCGTGGTCTGACGCGGTCGCGCCACCGCCAACGCCCCGGCGTCGACATTCTTGTTGATGGTCGAGCCGGCCCCGACCGTCGCGCCATCACCCAGCGATACCGGCGCCACCAGGGCGGTATTGGAGCCCACGAAGACATCATCGCCGATCTCGGTGCGGTGTTTATTGGCACCGTCGTAGTTGCAGGTGATGGTGCCCGCGCCGATATTGACGCCACGCCCCAGCCGAGCATCGCCGACGTAGCTCAAATGATTGATCTTGCTACCTTCACCAACGTCGGCGTTCTTGGTCTCGACGAAGTTGCCGACCTTGCTGTCGCATGCCAGGCGCGTGCCGGGACGCAAGCGCGCGAAGGGCCCGATGCGCGCGCGTGATGCCACCTCGGCGCCGTCGATGATGCTATGCGCCTCGATGACCGTCTCCGCCGCAATATGGCTGTCGCGGATCAGCGTATAGGGGCCCACGCTGACGCCATCGCCGAGCGTCACCTCGCCCTCGAACACACAGCCCACGTCGATGAAGACATCATGACCGCAATCGAGGCGGCCACGCACGTCGAAGCGTGTCGGATCGGCCAGCGCCACGCCCTCGGTTAGCAGACGTTCGGCTCGGTCGCGCTGATAGGCGCGTTCCAGGGCCGCCATCTGCGAGCGATTGTTGATGCCCTCGACTTCCAGCGCCGAGGCGGGGCTGGCGGTGGCGATCTCGATGCCTTCGGCCGCTGCCATGGCGAAGATGTCGGTCAGATAATACTCACCCTGAACGTTCTCGGCGGAAAGCCGGGGCAACCAACGCTTGAGCTGCGCTGCGGTGGCGGCGACGATGCCCGTATTGCATTCGGTGATAGCGCGCTGGGCCTCGCTGGCTTCCTTGTGTTCGACGATGCCCGTGACATGACCGTCGGAATCGCGCACGATCCGCCCGTAACCGCTGGGATCGGGCAGTTCCACGGTCAGTAGACCCAGGCGGGTCTCATCCACCTCGGCAAGCAACGCCGCCAAGGTCTCGGCACGGATCAGCGGGACATCGCCGTAGAGGATCAGCACCTTGGCGTCGCCCATGTTCTCCAGTGCCTGGGCCACCGCATGGCCGGTTCCCTTCTGTTCGGCCTGCAGGGCGAAATCCACTTCACGTCCACTGAGTTCAGCCTCGACCTGCTCGGCGCCATGACCGATCACGACGTGCGTGCGCGTCGCGCCCAGTTGCTCGGCGGTATCCAGCACGTGCGTCACCATCGGCTTACCCGCCAACGGATGCAGGACCTTGGGCTTGGCCGAACGCATCCGCGTTCCCTGGCCGGCGGCGAGTATCACCACGTCTAACGTCATCGCAGTCGTCCCTATGCATCTCTTGAAGAAGATGGACGTATTCTACGGCGGGCGGAAGGCGCTACCAAGCGACATGCGTCATGTCTCGGCACGATATGTAAACGTCCGTGACATGCGGTTAGCGGATTGCATCCACGAAAAAGGCGACCCGTGGGTCGCCTTCATGACAGTGGCATCGCGTGCGGCGCCTAGCGGCGGCTGCCCTTCTCACGCAGTTGCTGGATGGTACGCAACTGTGCCACGGCTTCCGCCAGTTCGGCGGCCGCACGGGTGTAGTCGAGATCGGACTGCTTGTCGCCCATGGACCGCAAGGCCTCCTGACGCGCCTCTTCGGCGGCAGCCTCATTGAGATCGTGCGCCCGCGTGGCCGTATCGGCCAGCACCGAGACCACCTCCGGTTGGACCTCCAGGAAACCGCCGGTGACGAAGTACACTTCTTCCTCGCCATCTTCACGCGTCACACGGACCGGTCCCGGCTTGAGCTCGGTGAGCAGCGGTGCGTGACCACGCAGAATACCCAGATCGCCCGACACGCCGGCCGCCACTAGCTGCTCGGCGCTGCCGGAGAAGATGGCCTTCTCGGCGCTGACGATGTCGCATTGGAAGCTAGCCATCGCTATCTCCTCGTTCATGGAAGCGTCGGGCACGGCGCGCAACGGCGCCGTGCCTACCACTCCCGAATGGGCATGGCCTTACTTCATGTTATTGGCTTTCTCGACGGCTTCGTCGATGGTACCAACCATGTAGAAGGCTTGTTCGGGCAGTTCGTCGTACTCACCGTCGAGGATGCCCTGGAAGCCGCGGATGGTCTCCCTGAGAGAGACATACTTGCCGGGCGCCCCAGTGAAGACCTCGGCGACGAAGAACGGCTGTGACAGGAAGCGCTGGATCTTACGCGCCCGTGCCACGGTCAGTTTGTCTTCGTCGGCCAACTCGTCCATCCCCAGAATGGCGATGATGTCCTTGAGCTCCTTGTAGCGCTGCAACACGCCCTGTACACCGCGCGCGGTATTGTAGTGCTCTTCGCCAACGGTCAGCGGATCGAGCTGGCGCGAGGTGGAGTCCAACGGATCGATGGCCGGATAGATACCCAACTCGGCGATGGAACGCGCCAATACCACGGTGGCATCCAGGTGCGAGAAGGTGGTCGCCGGTGACGGGTCGGTCAAATCGTCCGCCGGGACGTAAACCGCCTGCACGGAGGTGATGGAGCCCGTCTTGGTCGAGGTGATGCGCTCCTGCAGAACACCCATCTCCTCGGCCAGGGTCGGCTGATAGCCCACCGCAGAGGGCATGCGGCCCAGCAGCGCCGAGACCTCGGTACCCGCCAAGGTATAGCGGTAGATGTTGTCGACGAACAACAGCACGTCACGCCCATCGTCGCGGAACTTCTCGGCGATGGTCAGACCGGTGAGGGCCACGCGCAGGCGGTTCCCGGGCGGCTCGTTCATCTGGCCATAGACCAGCGACACCTTGTCGAGAACGTTGGAGTCCTTCATCTCATGGTAGAAGTCGTTACCCTCGCGGGTACGCTCCCCCACCCCGGCAAAGACGGAATAACCGCTGTGCTCAGTGGCGATGTTGCGGATCAACTCCATCATGTTGACGGTCTTGCCGACACCGGCGCCGCCGAACAGACCGACCTTGCCGCCCTTGGCGAACGGGCATACCAGGTCGATGACCTTGATACCGGTTTCCAAGAGTTCGTTGGACGTTGCTTGATCCGCATAGCCCGGCGCCTTGCGGTGGATCGGCATGCGTTCGTCTTCGCCGATTTCGCCAGCTTCGTCGATGGGTTCGCCAAGGACGTCCATGATGCGCCCTAGCGTGGCCGTCCCCACCGGCACCGAAATTGCCGCTCCGGTATTGGCGACATCAAGGCCACGCTTGAGGCCTTCGGTGGTGCCCATGGCGATGGCACGCACGACGCCGTCACCCAGCTGTTGCTGTACTTCCAGAATGGTCTCGGTGTCGGAGACCTTCAGCGCGTCGTAGACCTTGGGCACATCGTCCCGCGGAAACTCTACGTCAATCACCGCGCCGATGATTTGTACGATACGTCCGCTCATGTTGGTTCCTCTAATACCTGCAAATGAAACCTGCTTCGCCTAGGCCCCGAGGCTGCCCGCGTGAGTGCCTCGGTGGGACCTGCGTCGTCATACGGCGGCGGCGCCGCCGACGATCTCCGAAATCTCCTGGGTGATCGCGGCCTGACGGGCCTTGTTATAGACCAGCTCCAGGTCATCGATCAGATTGCCGGCATTGTCGGTCGCGCTCTTCATCGCGATCATCCGTGCCGCCTGTTCGCAGGCCGCATTCTCGACCACTGCCTGGTACACCTGGGATTCCACATAGCGCACTAACAGATGATCGAGCAGGGTCTTGGCGTCCGGCTCATACAGGTAGTCCCAGCTGCCGCTGGCACGTGTCTCTTCTTCATCGTCATCATCCGCCTCGGCTTCCAAGGGGAGCAACTGACGCACGATCGGCTTCTGGGTCATGGTGTTGACGAACTCGTTATGCACCACGTAAAGCCGATCCAGTTGTCCCTCATCGAAGGCCTTCAGCATGACACTGACGCTCCCGATCAGGTCTTCGACGGCCGGGGCTTCGCCCAGACCGCTCTTGCCCGCCACCAAATTGCCGCCGTGGTTGCGAAAGAACACATTGGCCTTGGAGCCGATGGCCGCGTAATCGACCTCGACGCCCTGTTCATGCCAATACTTGGCTTCGCGCGTCACGGCCTTGAACACGTTGACGTTCAGGCCGCCGGCCAGGCCACGGTCACTGGAGACCACGATATACCCCACGCGCTTTATTTCGCGCTCGATCATGTACTCATGACGATACTCGGGGTTGGCCTTGGCAATGTGGCTCACCACGCGACGGATCAGCTTCGCGTACGGCTGACTGGCCGTCATGCGTTCCTGGGCCTTGCGCATCTTCGACGCAGCGACCATTTCCATGGCACTGGTGATCTTCTGCGTGTTCTTGATGCTCCCGATCTGGGTGCGAATCTCTTTTGCAGCTGCCATCTCGATCTCACCCTCTTGCGAGCCGCTCAGCTAGGATTGCCGGCCCGGTGTGTCACCGGGCCTTGCATCACCAGGTCTGAGTGGACTTGAACGTCTCGAGGCCGGACTTGAGGCCCTGCTTGATATCGTCATCGTAATTGCCGGTCTGATTGATCTTGTCGATCAGCTCGGCATGCTCGGATTTCATGTACGCCTGCAGCGCTTTCTCGAAATCCAGCACCTTGTTGACTTCGATATCTTCCAGGAAACCTTCGTTGGCGGCGTACAGTGTCACCGCCATTTCGGCCACCGACATCGGCGAATACTGATTCTGCTTCATCAGCTCGGTGACGCGCTGCCCATGCTCAAGCTGCTTGCGGGTCGCTTCGTCGAGATCCGAGGCGAACTGTGAGAAAGCAGCCAGTTCACGATACTGCGCCAAGGCCAGACGCACGGTCCCGCCAAGTTTCTTGATGATCTTGGTCTGTGCCGAGCCACCCACACGCGATACCGACAGACCCGCATTGATCGCCGGACGTACCCCGGAGTTGAAGAGGTTAGTCTCGAGGAAGATCTGACCGTCGGTGATCGAGATCACGTTGGTCGGCACGAACGCCGAGACGTCACCGCCTTGGGTCTCGATGATCGGCAGCGCGGTCAGCGAGCCGGTCTTGCCCTTGACCTCACCGTTGGTGAGCTTCTCGACATGATCGGCGTTGATACGCGCGGCACGCTCGAGCAGACGCGAGTGGAGGTAGAAGACGTCGCCCGGATAGGCTTCGCGGCCCGGCGGACGGCGCAGCAGCAGCGAGACCTGGCGATAGGCCACAGCCTGCTTGGAGAGATCGTCATAGACGATGAGGGCGTCTTCGCCACGGTCGCGGAAATACTCGCCCATGGTGCAGCCGGAGTAGGCCGCCAGGAACTGCATCGGTGCCGGGTCGGCGGCGCCAGCGGCGACGATGATGGTGTGCTCCATGGCCCCATGCTCTTCGAGCTTGCGCACCATGTTGGCAATGGTCGACTGCTTCTGACCGATGGCGACGTAGACGCAGGTGACGCCTTTGTCTTTCTGGTTGATGATGGTGTCGATGGCGATTGCCGACTTACCAATCTGACGGTCACCGATGATCAGCTCACGCTGGCCGCGGCCGATCGGCACCATGGCGTCGATGGACTTGAGACCGGTCTGGATCGGCTCATCGACGGACTGACGGGTGATGACGCCCGGCGCGACCTTTTCCACCGCGTCGGTCATCCTGGTATCGAGCTCACCCTTGCCATCGATGGGATTACCCAGCGCATCGACGACACGGCCGATCAGTTCCGGGCCTACCGGCACCTCGAGGATGCGACCGGTACACTGCGCGGTCATGCCCTCTTCGAGCTGAAGATAGTCGCCGAGCACTACGGCGCCTACGCTGTCACGCTCGAGGTTGAGCACCATGCCGAAGATGCTGCCGGGGAATTCGATCATTTCGCCGAACATCGCATCGGCGAGACCATGGATCTTCACGATACCGTCGGAAACGCTGACCACGGTACCTTCGTTGCGGGCTTCGGATGCGACATCCAGCTTTTCGATACGCTGTTTGATGATGTCGCTGATCTCGGAAGGATTCAGTTGCTGCATGCCATGTCCCTCGAACTCAAGCGGAAAGTGCGTCGCGTAGACGGTTCAATCGACCGCGTACCGAACCGTCGATGACGGTGTCGCCGGCACGCAGGATCACGCCGCCCATCAGCGCACGGTCCACCTGAGTGGTAATGGAGATTTCGCGGTTGAGACGCTTCTTCAGCGCAGTCGCGAGCTTGTCCTGCTGTGCGGCATCCAGATCGAAGGCGGAGACGATGGTCACATCCACCCGCTTCTCTTCTCGAGCGCGCAACGCCTCGAACTGCTCGGCGATCGCCGGGAGGGCGGCGAACCGCCCTCGCGAGCCAACGGTACGGAGAAAGTTGCGAAGCGACTCATCGAGTTCTCCGCAAACGTCGAGCAACAACTCGGTCTTCTGTCCTCGGGACAGTTTCGGGTTGCCCACCACCTTGGCGTTGAAATCGGTGTCAGCCACTGCTTGCGCCGCCGACGCCAGGTGTCCGGACCAGGCTTCAAGCGCCTTTTGATCGCGCGCATATTCGAACGCCGCCTTGGCGTACGGACGAGCTACGGTAGACGTTTCAGCCATGCCTCACCTCCTCAGAGCTCGGCCGCGAGCTTGTCGACCAGCTCACGATGCTTGGCTTCATCAATGGAGGAGTCGAGGATGCGCTCGGCCCCCTGAATGGCGAGTGTCGCCACCTGGGTCCGCAACTCTTCCTTGGCACGCTGCGTCTCCTGCTCGATCTCGCCGCGAGCGCTTTCGATCATGCGCTCCCCTTCGAGACGAGCGTTGTCACGCGCTTCCTCGACCATCTGGTTGGCCCGCTTATGGGCTTGCTCGATGATCTCGGCCGCCTGCTCCTTGCTTTCCTTGAGTTGCTCGGCTGCTTGCTCCTGAGCCAGCTCAAGGTCGCGAGTCGCACGGCTGGCCGCATCCAGGCCATCGGCGATCTTCTTTTGCCGCTCCTGCAGCGCCTGCATGACCGGCGGCCATACAAACTTCATGCAGAACCAGACGAAAACCGCGAAGGCTATGGCCTGACCGATCAGGGTTAGGTTCAGATTCACGCCAGCACCTCTCGCATCACAAGTTTGGGGTTAATGTCACCGTGGCCCATGGGCCGAACGGCAAAGTTAACCGACAAACGGATTGGCGAAGGTGAAGAACAGCGCGATACCCACACCGATCATGGTCACGGCGTCGAGCAGACCGGCGACGATGAACATTTTCACCTGCAGTTGCGGAATCATTTCCGGTTGACGTGCCGCACCTTCGAGGAACTTACCGCCGAGGATGCCGAAACCGATGGCGGTGCCCAATGCACCCAGGCCGATCAGCAGGGAGACGGCGATAGCGGTCATACCCAGAACTTGTGCTTCCATGATTGACTCCAGTTTATTTCAAGATTTAAGGGGTTGGGGTTGAGAAAACCGGTTAATGCTTTTCCGTCGCCATGCTCAGGTAGACGATCGTCAGCATCATGAAGATGAACGCCTGCAGCGTGATGATCAGCAGGTGGAAGGTCGCCCACGCGAAATGCAGGGGCAACTGCCACAAGCCAATCATGGCGATCAGGATGAAGATCAGCTCGCCCGCATAGAGATTGCCGAACAACCGCAATGCCAGCGACACGGGTTTGGCCAACAGCGTCACTGCTTCCAGCAGGAAGTTGGCGGGAATCAGCAAGGCCTGGACGAACGGATTGGAGGCGTTGAACGGGTGCAGCGTCAGCTCGGCTACGAAGCCGGAGAAGCCCTTTTCGCGAATGCTGTAGAAGATGATCAGGGCGAATACCGCCAGCGACATGCCCAGCGTGGCGTTGACATCGGTGGTCGGCACGACCTTGAAGTAGACGTGCGCGGGATCGGCCCCGAACCAGGCACCGATCTTCTGCGCCAACATCGGCAGGAAGTCCACCGGCACCAGGTCCATGAGGTTCATCAAGAAGATCCAGCAGAAGATCGTCAGCGACAGCGGCGCAATCAACTTGCTCTTGCCGTGAAACGTCTCACGTACCGAATTATCGACGAACTCGACCATCATCTCGACGAAGTTTTGCATGCCGCTCGGCACGCCGGTGGTCGCGGTCTTGGCGACCATGCGGAACACCCACAGGAACAGGATCCCCAGGCCGATCGACCAGCCCATGGTATCCAGGTGAATGGCCCAGAAACCCATTTCCTGAGCTTCCTGCGCGGAATGTGCCAGCCCCAACCCATGCTCCGGGTGCAACCCGAAAGTCATGTTCTGCAGGTGGTGCTGGATGTACTCCGTAGACGTCGGGTTGTTGCCTGCCATTGAGTAAGCCTCGAGTTCAAGTGCGCGACGGTCGATGCAACAGCCAGGGTCCCAGCCAGTGCGCCAACTGCGTCACCACGTAAGCGCCAAAGAAGAAAGCGGGGTTTGAGGGAGGCACGGCTACGAATACCACTATGAACAATGCCGCCGTCAAACCGAACTTACCGGCCTCGGCTCGGTAGAAACTGTTTACGATGTTGCGCGCTTGCGACGCTCCCTGATGACGAAAGGTCTGCCAGGCAAAGAAAACATTAGGCAACCAGGCAACTAGGCCACCCAACAATGTCGATAACGCCGCTTCAGGCGTATGCCAGATCAACGTGAGTGCCGTCATTCCCAGTGCCATGCACAACTGCAACATCAGCAAGGGAAACAGTCGAGGGCCCTTGAGCCTGGCCGGTGCCGCTTTATGCATGGCGTCGGTCTTGCCGTCCTCTTGTTGCTGGTGTCGTCACCCGGACAAATCTTGGCGGATTATAGGGGAGGGCCTAGTGGCCTTCAACAGAACATGGGCCGATTTAGCGCGATCTGGCAGCTCGTTACCACTAAAGGGGCACGAAAAGACGATAAATAACGTTAACGCGCTAAACGTTGACTGCGGCATTTTGTCACACTAACCGTTTATCTCGCGGCTGCATTCCCGTCATTGAATATGCCCCAGGATCCCATCCAGTTCGTCGAGACTGGTGTAGCGAATGGTGACGCGCCCCTTGCCGGAGGCCCCATGCTGGATCTTGACCGGCGCGCCCAGCAGTTCGGCGAGCCGCGTTTCGAGCCGCGCCACGTCGGTATTGCCCGACGCGCTCGGCGGGGACTTGGCGGTCTCCTTGCCGCTGGCGTTCTGCTTGGCCAGCGCCTCGGTCTGGCGCACGGTGAGATCGCGTTCGACGACTTCACGCGCAATGCTGCGCTGGCGCGCGGCGGGCAGGGTCAAAAGAGCACGCGCATGCCCCATGTCCAGGTCGCCGCGTTCGAGCAATGTCTGCACTTCCTCGTCGAGGCTCAACAGGCGCAGCAGGTTCGCCACTTGCGCGCGCGATTTGCCCACCGCATCGGCCACCTGCTGTTGCGTGAGTTCGAAGTCGTCGAGCAGACGCTTCAGCGCTGAGGCTTCTTCCACCGGGTTGAGGTTTTCGCGCTGGATGTTCTCGATCAACGCCAAGGCGAGGGCGGCCTCGTCGCTGACCTCGCGCACCACGGCGGGGATGACGTCGAGCTCCGCCAATTGAGCCGCCCGCCAGCGTCGTTCGCCGGCGATGATCTCATAGCGAGACTCGCCCATCGGTCGAACCACGATGGGCTGCATGACGCCCTGGGCACGAATCGAATCGGCCAGTTCCTCGAGCGACTCGGGCTGGATATCGCGCCGTGGCTGATACTTGCCTCGGCTCAGTTGTCCCAGCGGCAAGCGCATCAAGCGCTCCTGCTCTTCGCTGGCAGCCGGGGCCTGAGCGGGTTCCAGCAAGACATCGCCGTCGATGGCATCATCGCCGAGTGTATCGCGTTGACGCGCGCCTGCACCGATCAAGGCATCCAGGCCGCGTCCCAGTGCGCGTTTGCGCGTCATAAGTATTCCCTCGATTCGTCTCCCACTCGCCTGGGACGCATCATAGCGCCAGGCGGCGGATCAGTTCCTTGGCCAACACCCGATGGGCCTGGCTCCCACGCGACAGGCGCGCATACTTGGTCACCGGTACGCCGTGACTGGGTGCCTCGGCGACGCGCACGTTGCGCGGAATGGTCGTCTTGAGCAGGGTGTCACCGAAATATTGGCTCAACTGTTTGCTGACATCGCGCGTCAGGCTGTTACGCGCGTCGTACATGGTGCGCACGATGCCGAAAATGCTCAGATCGGGATTCACGTTGGCCTGGATCTGCTCGACGGTATCCAGAAGCGCGGAGAGCCCTTCCAGCGCATAGAATTCGCATTGCAGGGGAATCAACACCCCGTCCGCAGCGGTCAAGGCGTTGACGGTCAGCATGTTGAGCGAAGGCGGACAGTCGATGATCACCACGTCGTAACTTGCAGCCACGCTTCCCAAGGCATCGCCCAGGCAGCGTTCGCGTCCGTCACGATCGAGAAGGTCGACTTCGGCGGCGGTCAGGTCGCCATTACCGGGTAGCAGGGCATAGCCGGCGTCGGGGCAATCGAGAATCACCTCGCTGGCACGACGCCCATCGAGCAGCACCTCGAGCACGCTACCCTCGAGTTCGTGCTTGTCGACGCCACTGCCCATGGTGGCATGTCCCTGGGGATCGAGGTCGACCAATAGGACCCGCCTGTCCAGCGCGGCGAGACAGGCCGCGAGATTGACCGCGGTGGTGGTCTTGCCAACGCCACCCTTCTGGTTGGTCAAGGCGATTATCTTGGTCACGATCGACTCCCATTATCGACAACGCCCGAAAACGGCAGCGCTGGTGGCATTCAACTACGTCGCAGGCGCACGAGCACACGTTGCGCCTCATCGCCCGGCACCGCCAGCCGGCGGTTTTCGACGAGCGTTACCCCGCTCGGCAAGGCGGCAAGCTCCGTTTCCACATCACGCCCCTTCATCGCCAACCATTCGCCATCCTCGGCCAACAAGGGGCCCGTCAGCGTGAGGAAGGTCGCCAGATCGGCAAATGCTCGCGACACGATCTGATCGAAACCGCCATGCTCGAAGGTTTCGACCCGCGCTTGCACCGGCGTGACGTTATCCAGCCCCAACTCTAGAACGGCCTGGCGCTGAAAGCGTACTTTTTTGCCATTGCCGTCGAGCATGGTCACCGCCAGGCGAGGATCGAGTATCGCCAATACCAAGCCAGGCAACCCGGCGCCCGCACCGACATCGAGCAGCGTTGGACCGCGCACGGCGGCCGCGATGCTGGCGCTATCGAGCAGATGGCGGGTGACCATCTGCTCAGGATCGCGTACCGCGGTGAGGTTATAGGCGCGGTTCCACTTGTGCAACAACTCGAGCAACGCCAGCAGGCGCTCACGGGCAGTGGCATCGACATCGATCTCGAGCGTGGCAAGACCGGTATCGAGACGCGTTTCACAAGCTGGGGTCATGCGTTGGCCGCCTGGACGTCCTGATCCTCGATCAGACGACGCTTCTTGAGATGCACCAGCAATAGCGACACGGCCGCCGGGGTAACGCCGGAGATACGTCCCGCCTGCGCCAGCGTCTCTGGCCGCGCGGCCTCGAGCTTCTGACGGATCTCATGGGACAGGCCGTCGATGCGTGCGTAGTCCAGATCCTCGGGCAGACGCAGTGTCTCATGGCGGCGCAGACGCTCGATCTCGTCTTGCTGACGCGCAATGTATCCCTGGTACTTGGCTTGGATCTGCACCTGATCGGCGACGCTGGGGTCGAGCTCAGGCGCCTCGTCATCGAGGTCGGCATGCGTCAGTTCGGGCCGCTTGAGTAGATCCGCAAGACGGTATTCGCGGGCCAAGGGCTTGTCGAGCTTGCTTGACAGGCGCTGGGCCAGCTCGCTCTGGGGTTGTACCCAGGTATCCCGCAAGCGTTCGGATTCGCGGGCGATGGCCTCGCGCTTGGTGGAAAAACGCTGCCAACGCTCGTCGTCGACGAGTCCCAGTTCCCGGCCGATCTCGGTGAGACGCAAGTCGGCGTTGTCCTCGCGTAGCAGCAAGCGATGCTCGGCCCGCGAAGTGAACATGCGGTACGGCTCCTGGGTGCCCATGGTGATCAGGTCATCGACCAGCACCCCGAGATAGGCCTCGTCGCGGCGCGGTGACCAGGCATCCTGTCCCAGGGCGCGACGAGCGGCGTTGAGTCCGGCCAGCAAGCCCTGGGCGGCAGCTTCCTCGTAGCCGGTGGTGCCGTTGATCTGACCGGCGAAGAACAGGTTGTGGATAAATTTGGTTTCCAGCGAGTGACGCAGATCGCGTGGATCGAAGAAATCATATTCGATGGCATAACCGGGACGCGTGATGTGCGCGTTCTCGAAGCCTTTGATCGAACGTACCACCTGGAACTGCACGTCGAAGGGCAGCGATGTCGAAATCCCGTTGGGATAGAGCTCGTGGGTATCGAGGCCTTCGGGCTCGACGAAGATCTGGTGACTCGATTTGTCCGCGAAGCGGTTCACCTTGTCTTCAATGGACGGGCAGTAGCGCGGTCCGACACCCCCGATGACGCCGGAATACATCGGCGAGCGATCGAGGTTGGCGTGAATGATCTCGTGGGTACGAGCGTTGGTATGCGCGATATGGCAGTTCATCTGGCGCGGATGCTGCTCCCGGTTGCCAAGATATGACATCACCGGAGTCGGCGTATCGCCGGGTTGGGTCTCGAGTACCGAGAAATCCACGCTTTTGGCGTCCAGACGAGGCGGAGTACCGGTCTTGAGCCGATCGACGTTGAACGGCAGGGCACGCAGGCGTTGCGCCAAGGCGTTGGAGGACGGATCCCCGGCACGCCCGCCGGAGTGATTGTCCAACCCGATGTGGATAACACCGCCGAGGAAGGTGCCGGTACATAGCACCACGCTTTCGCCATAGACCCGGATACCCGTCTGCGTAACGACACCGCGCACCGTGTCGCCATCGACGATCAGGTCGTCGGCGGCCTGTTGGAAGAGCGTCAAATGCGACTGGTTTTCCAGTTGGCTGCGAATCGCGGCCTTGTAGCGGACGCGATCGGCTTGGGCCCGCGTGGCACGCACGGCGGGGCCCTTGCGGGCATTGAGTACACGGAACTGAATGCCGCCGAGATCGGTGGCATGCGCCATGGCGCCGCCTAAGGCATCGATTTCCTTGACCAGATGACTCTTGCCGATCCCGCCGATGGCGGGATTGCAGGACATCTGGCCGAGCGTCTCGATGTTATGCGTCAGCAGTAGCGTCTGACAGCCCATGCGGGCGGCAGCCAATGCGGCTTCGGTCCCCGCATGGCCCCCGCCGATGACGATGACATCAAAGCGGTCTGGGTAATCCACGTTACACCTCGAATCGCAGCGTATGGCTGCGGTCGTGCATGTCGGCAAGTCTCATCGTCAGGCGATGAAGCTTGGCAAATAGCCGGACAGTATAAACCCCTTGTGAGTAACCGTCAGGGTTTTCCACACATGGATTGCCAGTGGGTTGGCTCCTCATTGGGTCTCTTATTAATAACAATATAGAATTTAAAAGAAGTTCTATTGTTGTTGTTATTACTGGTATCGGCAAAATCTGGGGATAAGTGGAAAAACTCGAGTGTTGATAGTTTTTTACGCTGTTCACTCTTGATCGGAAAAAGCGCCAACAGCCTGCGCGGGAGCGGGGGATGGCCTGTGGATGGAAGGGGGGCTTATCCACACGCCAGATCATGCACTACTTGTCCCCAGGCACATACCAGGGCTCCGCCCATAGTGGTCAACATTTGTCGGCGTTGCCTCTTAACCCCCGCATGACGGGGCTGGTAACGAAAATGAGCGGGTTGTGACAGCAATGTTATGCACAGGCAAAAAATTGCCCTGTGAAGACGGAAATGAAGCGCGGCGACCCTTGAAAGGTCGCCGCGTGATCGTGAGGTGAGAGCGTTACCTGATGTTTGAGAACAAAAAGCTAGTGCTTGAGAACGCGGGAGAGGAAAGCTTGGGTGCGTTCGTGTTGGGGATGATCGAAGACTTCTTGTGGTGTGCCTTCTTCGACGATGCGCCCGTCATGCACGAAGATGACGCGGTCGGCGACCTCGCGTGCAAAGCCCATCTCGTGGGTCACGATCATCATCGTCATGCCTTCGTTGGCCAGTTCACGCATGGCGTCGAGTACTTCGCCGATCATTTCCGGGTCGAGGGCCGAGGTGGGCTCGTCGAATAGCATCAGGCGCGGTTCCATGGCCAATGCGCGTGCCAAGGCGACACGCTGCTGCTGGCCGCCGGAGAGCTGGCTAGGATACTTGTCGGCTTGATTGCTGATACCCACGCGTTCGAGCAGTCGATCGGCGATTTCCCGGGCCTTGGCGTTGTTGAGCCCGCGTACTTTCTCCGGCGCCAAGGTCACGTTGGCATGTACCGACAGGTGGGGAAACAGATTGAATTGCTGGAAGACCATGCCGACCTCGGTACGGATGGTTTGCAACGATTTCCCGCCCTTGCCGTGCGGTGTGAGCTCGTTGCCATCGACGATGATGCGTCCCGACTGGAACTCCTCGAGGCCATTGACGCAGCGAATGAGCGTCGATTTGCCAGAGCCGCTGGCACCGACGATGACGACCACCTCACCGGCGGCGATCTCGAGATCGATATCCTGCATCACGTGCAGGCTGCCGAAGTACTTGTTGACCTTCTCCATCGTGACGATCGGAGCGGTGGAATCTTGCTGACTGTCATTCATGATAGGCGCCTCATTGTCCGACCAGGCCCTTGCGCTCGAGCAGGCGCAAGGCGAAAGAGAGACTCAGGGTGATCGCCAGATAGAGCAAGGCGACCATCAAATAGACCTCGAGCGCGGTGAAGGTGGTCGCGATATAGACCTGGCCCTGACGCACCAGCTCGCCCACGCCGATGACCGAGAACAGCGAAGTGTCCTTGATGCTGACGATGCCCTGGTTGCCGAGCGCCGGAATCATGCGGCGTAGCGCCTGGGGCCAGATGATGTAGCGGAAGGTATCGGTCCGCGACAGGCCTAGCGACAAGCCGGCTTCGCGCTGGCCCTTTTCGATGGATTGCACGCCGCCACGCACGATTTCCGAAATATAGGCCCCCGCGTTGAGGGCGATGGCGGCGATACCGGCGACGACGGCGTTGATCGGGCCGCCAATGAGCTGCGGCAAGCCATAGAAGATGAACAGCACCTGCACGAGCACCGGAGTGCCGCGGAAGATTTCGATGTAGACCGTAGCTGGCCAGCGTAGTAAGCGCAGCGGACTGATGCGTAGAAGGCCAAAGATGATACCGATCAGAAAGCCGATGGCGAGGCCGCCGAACGAGATCAGTAAGGTCCAGGGAATACCAGTGAGAAGATGCGGGAGGGAGGCGATGGCCGCCTGCCAGTCGAACTGGAAGTTGACGTCCACGAAGGTGTCTCCAGGGTCGTGCCTCAGCGTACGTGCGCGCTGAGGCGACGACGCTTACGGTGGATGATGAGCCATGAAAAGGGGCCGGGTGAATGATCACCCGGCCCCTAAAGGATCGTCGTATTTATTCGGCGTCAGGTGCCTTGCCGAACCACTTTTCGTAGATATCGTCGTAGGTGCCGTCTTCACGCATCTCGCTGAGCGCTTCGTTGGCGGGTTCTACCCATTCGCTGCCCTTGGCGAAGGCGATGCCGTATTGCTGGCCTTCATACAGTGGCCCGACCACCTTGGCCTTGCCTTTGCCCTTGGTCTCGGCGAAGTAGCCGACGTTGGGCGCATCGTAGAATACGGCGTCGACACTGCCGCCCATGAGGGCCATGTACATGTCGGAACTGCCGGGATACGGAGTGATTTCGGCGTCGTCACCGAGCTCTTCCTGAAGGTAATCGTAACTCGTGGACCCGATCTTGGTGCCGATACGCATGCCTTCGAGGTCGTCGAGTTCCTCGACGTCGTCGTTGCTGCTGGGGACCAGGATGCGCAGACCGCTGTCGTAGTACGGATCGGAGAAATCGACGATCTCGCCGCGTTCGTCGGTAATGGTGATACCCGCGATGGCGATATCGACGTTCCCGGTCTGCACGGCAGGGATGATGCCGTTGAAATCCATGGTGTTGAGATCGATATCGAAGCCGGCACGATCGGCGATGGTGTTGATGATGTCGATGTCGAAACCGACCATTTCGCCGCTATCCTCGTCCATCATCTCGAAGGGCACGAAGCTGGGGTCGGTCGCCACGGCGAGCGTGGGCGTATCCTGAGCGAGGGCGGCACCGCTGGTACCGAGTGCCAGAGCCAGGGCGGAAAGACGTAGTGGCAGACATAGTGGCAAGTGTTTCATAGCGTTCCCCGTTTGCTGTTGTTGATGGGACCGACTCTACATTGACGAGTCCCGGTGGGGGCGTCAAGTGGAGAGAGAGGAACGCGAAAGGAGAGAAGGGGCATCCGCGTGGCGGACGCCCGAGGCGCTGCATGACCGCTCAGACGGCGAACGAGGCACCGCAGCCGCAGGTAGATGTGGCATTGGGATTTTTGATGATGAAACGCGCCCCGGCGAGGCCTTCCTCGAAATCTACCGTGGAGCCGACCAGATATTGATACGAGAGCGCATCAATGATCATCGACGCGCCGCCATGTTCGATGACGGTGTCCTCATCGCCGACATTCTCGGCGAAATCGAAACCGTACTGGAAGCCCGAGCAGCCCCCACCGGTGACGTAGACACGCAGTTTGAGACCCGGCTTGCCCTCTTCCTCGACCAATACGCCCAGACGCTGGGCGGCGGCATCGGTCAAGTACATGGGCACCGGGACGAACGATTCAGCCCCGCTCATGGGTGACCTCCTTAATCCATCGTGTGACTTATGGCTTCCCATTATCGTGAAAACCAAGCAAAACGGTCAACTTTGTATTGCGCTGGAGGCGCTGCCTACCGTCCTTCGCTAAGGTGTATGATAGAAAATACGCTATGTCAGTTTGCCATGGCGACGCCGGGGCGTGGCCATGCCGCGCGCCATGACCTCGGTGGAATTATCCGTTCATGGGGAGATACGGTGTGCCTTTGCGTCGGTTTCGACCACCGCTCAAGCGGCCCAGTATGGAAGCTTTTCGTCGCCGCTTGGCAAGCGTCGATGCATTGCCACAGTTATGTGTGCTGGGGGTCCTTTCGGGGCTTCTGACCGGCGGTTTGATGGTCGTATTTCGCGGCGCACTGGAGTTTGGGGCGTTGGCCTTCATGCCGGATGGCGACCCCGAGGCTTTCGAGCGACTCGCAGTACCGCTTCGCGTGGTGTTGCCGTTGATCGCCGTGGCACTGATCGGCCTGTGGCTGTGGCGCATGCCGACGAGTGCCGGCAAGATCGGCATCGGCCATGTCATCGAACGGTTGACTTATCATCAAGGCAAGATGCCGCTACGCAACTGGATCACCCAGTGGTGGGTAGGGCTCGTGGCCCTGCTGGGCGGCCTTTCCGCAGGGCGTGAGGGGCCCGCCATTCATCTGGGTGCGGCGGCGTCGAGCTGGATCGGGCAGACCATGCGGTTGCCCCACAACAGCCTGCGCGTATTAGTCGGATGTGGCACCGCGGCGGGCATCGCCGCGTCGTTCAATACCCCGATTGCCGGCGTCATCTTCGCCATGGAAGTGGTGATGATGGAATACACCATCACCGGTTTCATGCCGGTCATTCTGGCCTCGACTACCGGTGCCGTTGTCTCGCAGTTGGTCTACGGTTCCCAGCCCGCCTTCTCGGTGCCCAGCGTGCAACTGGCCTCGTTGTTCGACCTGCCCTGGATCGTCGTGACAGCCTTGTTGATCGGCCTGGTGGCCGGCGGTTTCGTGCGCCTTGCCAGGCCCGCGGCGTGGAAGGCGCGCCTACCCATGTGGGGGCGATTCCTGGCGGTGGGCGTCGCGGTGGCGGCACTGGCTTGGTGGTACCCCCAGGTCCAGGGTATGGGTTACGACTCGCTTGAGCGCATGCTCGTCGGCCAGCCGGCGCTGGATGTGTTGATCGCCGTGGCGCTCGGTAAGCTGGTGCTGACGGCACTGGCCATCGCCTTCGGAGTTCCGGTGAGCATCATTGGGCCGATTCTGGTGGCGGGGGCGGCTCTGGGCACGTTGTGCGGGCTGTTGTGGGCCATGCTGATGCCAGAGTTGGCCTCGTCGCCGGCGGTGTTTTCGCTGCTGGGCATGGCCGCCATGATGGGGGCCGTCCTGCAGGCGCCCCTGGCGGCGTTGATGGCGCTTCTGGAGTTGACGCACAATTCGAGCATCCTGCTGCCGGGCATGCTGGCGGTGGTCATTGCGGTGCTGGTGGCGCGTCAGGGGTATCACTGCTCGGGTTTTTTCATTTCCACGCTCGATAGTCAGGGTCTGCATCCCTTGCAGCGCCCCTTGATGCAAGCCTTGTCACGGGTCGCGGTGCCCGCCGTCATGGAACGTAGCGTGGCGCGGGCACCGCGCGTGTTGTCGCGGGCCCAGGCTCAGGAACTGCTGGCCGGCAAACCTACTTGGCTGGTGGTCTCGCGCGAGGAGGATAAACCCCCGGTGGGGCTCAAGGCCGCCGGGCTGGCGCGGCTCATGCTCGACGAAAAATGGCAGGACGAACCCCGCTTCGACCTGCTGGAAATCCCCGGTCAGCGTGTCGATCTGGCGCCCATTTCCTTGCAGGCGACGCTCTCGGAGGCCTTCGAGCAACTCAACAAGTATGGCGTCGATGCGCTCTACGTCGAACACACTACGGCGCCGCTGATCCGCAAGATTTCGGGTATCATCACCCGCGACGCCATCGAGAACTACTACCGTAACAAATGATCCCGGTACTGCTCCGAGGCATTTTTCAGCAAGAACGTAGGACTAGCATTAAGGAATCGCCATGTATCATTGGATCTTATCGCTGCATCTGGTTGCCGTCATGACCTGGTTCGCGGCGCTTTTCTTCCTCCCTCGATTGTTCGTCTATCATGCTCAGGCGCGCGATCATGGCGATGAACAGGCGATGGGCTACTTTCAGCTCATGGAAAGGCGTCTCTACAAGGGCATCATGCTGCCGGCGATGATCGCGGTGATCGTTTTTGGGGGGCTGCTGATCTATCTGGTGCCGAGCGTCATGAGTAATGGCTCGTTTCATGTCAAGCTGCTGCTGGTCGCGTTTTTGATCGGCTACCATCATGTGTGCCTGGCCTACCTCAAGCAGTTCGCGGCGCAGCGTTGCCAAAAGAGTTTGAAATTCCTGCGTATTTTCAATGGCATTCCCATCCTGCTGCTGTTTGCCATCATTCTACTCGTCGTCTTCCAGCCGTTTTGATGACGACGCCAAGATTGCCGGCGGTGCTAGTGCTGGCTGGCCACGATCCCACTGGCGGGGCGGGGTTGACCGCTGATGCCGAAGCCATCCGCGCCTGCGGTGGCTGGCCATTGACCGTGCCCACTGCGCTGACGGTGCAGACCACGCGTGACGTACAGCGTGTCATGCCGTGTTCGCGAGAGAGCATCGAAAGTGCCTGCGAGGCCTTGTTCGAAGATATCGAGATCAGCGCCATCAAGGTGGGGCTGATCGCCGATCGTGCGTCCCTCGAGGCGGTCATCGCCGTGGTGAGCGCGCATCCCCATTTACCGTTGGTCGTCGACCCGGTGATGCGTGCCGGTGGCGGCGGTGTACTGGCGCCCGACGACGGCGTGCCGATGTTTTGCGAACGCCTGCTTCCGCTAGTGGATATCTTGACGCCCAATCGCCAGGAACTGGCGCGTCTGAGCACGGCTTCCGGCAGCGAGGTCGACCGGGTAGTGGAACTGATGTCGCTGGGCGCACAGGCGATTCTGGTCACCGGTGCCGATGCCTGGGAAGATGAGATGTCCGTGCGCGATGAGGTTGTCCACACCCTGCATACCCCCGACAATAGTCGCCAATGGCGATGGCCACGCTTAGCGGGTGACTATCATGGGTCGGGATGTACCCTGGCGGCTTCGCTTGCCGCGCGCCTTGCGTGTGGTGAATCCTTGATCGAAGCCTGCAGCCAGGCCCAGCGAGTGGCGTGGGATAGCTTGGTGCATGCGCAACGTCCCGGACACGGTCAGGCGTTACCCGATCGCCTGTGGCGATTGCCGCCCTTCGAGAGCGAGACGACATGACGGCGGATTGGACGCGAGGCATTTACGCCATTACCGATGCGACGCTGTTGCCGGATGATGAGCGTCTGTTCGCGGCGTGCGAGCGTGCTTTGAGCGCGCCCCCGGCGCTTCTGCAGTACCGTGACAAGTCGGCGGATGCCGACAAACGCTGGCGTCAGGCTGCGACCTTGGCGGGGTATTGCCACGATGCCGGGGTTCCGCTGATCGTCAATGACGATATCGCCCTGGCGGTGCGACTGGGCGCGCGTTTCGGTACCACTATCGGGGTGCATCTGGGGCAGCAGGATGGCGCGTTGGATGCCGCACGCGAGGCGCTGGGACACACGGCGATCATCGGCGCGACCTGCCATGCGCGCTTGGATCTGGCCGAGCGCGCGGCGGCCGAAGGCGCCAGTTATCTGGCTTTCGGGCGTTTCTTCGCCTCGCGCACCAAGCCCGAGGCGCCACCGGCGCCCTTGACGCTGCTCGGCGACGCAGCGCGTTTCGGCCTGCCGCGTGTGGCGATCGGCGGGCTCGACGTCCACACTATGCGTCTAGCCCGGGAGGCCGGCGCGGAGTTGCTGGCCACGGTGCATGCGGTCTTCGGCGCCGACGACCCCTCCATCGCCATCAAGGGACTGCAGGCGAGTCTCGGCGATGCGGCGCGCCACTGAATTATCCACAGGCTCGAGCGGAGAGTTTTTCGACCTGTCCAGAGATTTATCCACACTTTCTTTTAGCGACACGTTCTTTTAGCCACACACAGCCAGAGGAAGTCATGACCACGTCCGCACAACTCTTCGAGCAGGCTTGCCGTCACATCCCCGGCGGTGTGAACTCACCAGTGCGCGCCTTCAAGGGTATGCAGCGCGCCCCGGTATTTGTGGAACGCGCCCAGGGCGCCTATCTCTACGATGTCGAAGGCCAGCGCTACATCGATTATGTCGGTTCCTGGGGGCCGTTGATCACTGGCCACGCCGACCCCGACGTGTTGGGCGCGGTGCGTGACCGTCTCGACGACGGCTTGTCCTTTGGCACCCCGACCGCCATCGAAACGCGCATGGCGGAATTGATCTGCGAGATCATGCCGTCCATCGACATGGTGCGCATGGTCAACTCGGGCACCGAGGCCACCATGTCGGCGATTCGTCTGGCGCGTGGCCATACCGGGCGCGACAAGATCGTCAAGTTCGAGGGCAATTACCACGGGCATTCCGACTCGTTACTGGTCAAGGCCGGTTCCGGCGCGCTGACGCATGGCGAACCCAGTTCACCCGGCGTGCCGGCGTCCCTCGCCGAGCATACCGTGACGTTGCCCTATAACGATCTCGAGGCGGTGCGTGACTGCTTCGCACGCCTGGGGGATGAGATCGCCGGCATCATCGTCGAGCCGGTGGCGGGCAACATGAACTGCATTCCGCCGCAGCCGGATTTCCTCAAGGGCCTGCGCGAGGTATGCGATGCTCATGGCAGCGTGCTGATCTTCGATGAAGTGATGACCGGTTTTCGCGTAGCGCTGGGCGGGGCTCAGGCACACTTCGGCGTGACCCCGGATCTGACGTGCCTGGGCAAGATCGTCGGTGGCGGCATGCCGGTCGGCGCCTTCGGTGGGGCGCGCGAGCTGATGGAGCAAGTCTCGCCTCTAGGACCGATCTACCAGGCGGGTACGCTGGCCGGCAATCCACTGGCCATGGCCGCGGGGATCGCACTGCTCGAGAAGATTCGTGAACCGGGCTTCCACGATACGCTCGGCGAACGCGTGACGACACTGTGCGATGGCCTGGAAGCCCGTGCCGAAGCGGCTGGCGTGGATTTGATCACCCAGCGTGCGGGCGGCATGTTCGGCGTCTTCTTCACGGCCCAGCGGCGCGTCGATAATTTCGCCCAGGCCACTGCCTGCGATGCCGATACCTTCCGGCGCTTCTTCCTGGGTATGCTTGAAGAAGGCGTGTATCTGGCACCTTCGCCGTTCGAGGCCGGTTTCATGTCGAGCGCCCACACGGCGGCCGATATCCAGACGACCCTGGACGCCGCCGAACGGGTACTGGCGACATTGGGACAGGCCTGATATAGCGGGTGAACGATGCAATGCAACGACAGGATGCGGGAGAACGCTCAGTGAGCCAGGTATTGATCGAGGCATTGCGCCAAGGCAAGGAATTTGGACACTCGGTCGGGGAGGTCGAGGTGTTCGAGACCCATATTTCCTGGGTCATCCTCACTGGCAACTATGCCTACAAGATCAAGAAGCCGCTGGATTTCGGCAGCTTTCTGAACTTTTCGACTCTCGAAAAGCGGCGTCGGCTCTGCGAGCAGGAAGTGCGTCTCAATCGGCGGCTTGCCCCGGCGCTGTATCTGGAGACGGTGCCCATCAGCGGTACGCCCGAGGCGCCGCGACTGGATGGCAGTGGCACGCCGTTCGAATATGCCGTCAAGATGCGCCAGTTCAGCAACCGCCACCTGTTCAGCACCCTGCAAGTTAGCGGCGAGCTTTCGGTGGAGCTGCTCGACGACCTCGTCGATCAGTTGGTGGCATTTCACGAAGACGCGCCGCGTATCAGCGGCGATAGTCCGTTGGGCTCGCCGGATATCGTGCGCCGTACGCTGGACCGCGAGTTTCGCTTGATCGAAGCGCGGCTCGACGACACCCAGGCACGCGAGCGCCTCTCGCGACTCGAGACCTGGAGCCTGGACAGCTTCGCGCGGCTCGAGCATGAGTTCGAGCGGCGCTGGCGCGAAGGCTACGTGCGCGAGATCCACGGTGACATTCATCTTGGCAACGCGGTGCATTTCGAAGGCCGCGCGCTGCTCTTCGACGGCCTGGAGTTCAATGCCGAACTGCGCTGGAACGATGTCGGCTGCGAGCTGGCGTTCTTGTTGATGGATCTCGAGGCGCGCGGCGAACAGGCCTTCGCCAACCATGTGCTCAATCGCTACCTGGAACTCTCCGGCGATTACGAGCTGGTGCGTCTGCTTGCCTATTACAAGCTTTATCGGGCACTGGTGCGGGCCAAGGTGGCGATGCTGCATTACCATCAACCGCAATTGACGCCTGACGAACGCCAGGAAGTGTACGCTGAGTACCAGCACTACATTGCCTTAGCCGAGCGTTACAGCGAGTTTCGCTTCCCGTATCTGATCGTTGGCGTGGGGGTCTCGGGCAGTGGCAAGAGCCGTTTCACCGGCGAGATGGTGCAGCGGCTGGGTGGTGTGCGAGTGCGCTCTGACATCGAACGCAAGCGTCTGTACGGCTTTGAGGCCCAGGCCAGCACCGCCGATGGTGCTGATATCTATACCTCCCAGGCCACTGAGCGTACCTATGATCGCCTCGCGGAGCTGGCGGGGGTCTTGCTGGAATCAGGGCTGCCGGCCTGTGTCGATGCTACCTGCCTGACACGCGCTCAGCGCACGCAACTGTGCTTCGAAGCCGAACGTCGCGGGTTGCCGGTGTTGCTGGTGAGTTTCGAAGCGGATGAAGCGACCCTGCGCGCGCGCATCGAAAGGCGTGCCCAGCGCGGGGGGGATCCTTCCGAAGCGGGGCTCCAGGTGCTCGAAAGCCAGCTGGCACGTTTCGAACCCTTCGCCGACGATGAATTGAGCCATCTGGTCCATCTCGATACCACGGCACCGGATGCCAATCGTACCCTGGTGTCGATGATTCAGGAGCGTATCCAACTCAATTGAAGCGCCGTCATCATCATATCGTGGCTGCGTCATGGGCCTGTCATGTGCCACTTTTATGCTCAAGGGGTGGTTAGGGTCGTCACGTTGCCACATGGCGTGTGGATGATGTGAGTCTCGTGATATTGCGCCGCTCCTTCGGGAGCGGCGTTTTTTGTGGGTCGTGCAGGCATCATGACGTGCGCGCCTTGCGGGGGCTGCGCAACGAGACCATCGGCGGCGCACCGAGGTTCTGGCGTGCCCAGTTCATGGCCTGAATGCGGTTGTGCACCTTGATCTTGCGGAAGATATTGTAGAGATGCGACTTGACGGTATGCTCGCTGACGAAGAGCTGATCGGCGATTTCGGTGTTGGACGCGCCGGTGCCCAGCAGGCCGATGATTTCCAGCTCGCGGTGGGTCAGACCACATACCGGGCGGTACGCGTTGAGCTGTTGGCGACGATAGAAATCGATCAGGCGTGTCATGAGGTTGCGCGACATCCACAGATCGCCCTCGAGCAGCTTGGCGATACCCTTGCAGATCAGCAGCAGGTTGTCCTGGCGATAAAAGACGCCCTGCAGATGTAAGCTGATAAGCAGTTCCGCCGCATGCTCATCGTCACGCAGATTGAAGGCCGCGAGGATCATTTCCGGACTTTCGCTGGCGCGGCTGTTCCATAGATGCATGCAGTTTTCGTCGACATGGTCGGCATCCAGCAATACCACGACTTTGCAATCCATGGGCGGCTCGAAGCTTTCCTGAGTGCTCAGCGCCGAGACCTGGCAATCGAGCTGCTGGCGAATGTAATCGATGAACAGCTGCGACTGCGGATTGCAGTCGGTGACCATCAGAACCCTTGTATTGTCCATGCTCATGCGTTTCATCCCGGTGTTGTGTGAGACATTATCAGTGGCATCTCCCGACTTTCTCATGGCCGGTTTCATGCCGAATTGCCTTCAAGCCTTATCCGAGACACGCCTTTTGTAAATAGACAGTAATCCCGGTATCTTAAAACTTAAAAGAATATAATCTTTATATTTTATAACTTTTATTAATTTTATAGTCGCATCAAGTGGTTGGATGGGGCTCGCGAGTACCTCGATGAGCACGGTGTGGGTGGGCGAAGAGAAATTTCAGTCATGCCGCTCATTTATATTAGGCAAATAGTGACTCAAAAGTATGAGAAATTTCATTTACGTCATTAACATATTGTTTTAAAAGATATATTAATTAACGGTCAGAGTGGTTTCCCGACCGTAGAGCGGCCCGTAGAATGAGTGGCCGAGCGATAAGGAGGAAGCATGATGGCGGATCGAAAGACCCTGGTACTGGCCAGCGGCAATGCCGGCAAGTTGCGTGAATTCCAGCACTTGCTGGGCCCTTTGGGGCTGGAGGTGCGCCCCCAACACGACTTCGCCGTGTCCGAGGTCGAGGAAACCGGCCTGACCTTCGTCGAGAACGCCCTGCTCAAGGCCCGCGAAGCCTCACGGGTAAGCGGATGTCCCGCTCTCGCCGACGACTCGGGCCTGGATGTCGACGCCTTGTATGGCGCGCCGGGGATTTACTCGGCGCGTTTCGCGGGCGAACCCAAGGATGATGCCGCCAATAACCGCAAACTTCTGGAAGTCCTCGACGCGGTGCCGGAAGGACAGCGCACCGCGCGATTCTGGTGCGTACTGGTGTACTTGCGTCACGCCGAGGACCCGGTGCCGCATATCGTGCAGTGCGCCTGGGAAGGAGAAATCCTGGCGCATCCGCGAGGCGAGGGAGGTTTCGGCTACGATTCACTCTTCTGGGTGCCGGAACGCGGCATGAGCGCCGCGGAGCTACCCGCCGAGGACAAGAATCGGCTCAGCCATCGGGGGCGTGCCATGACCGCGCTGCTTGCCCAACTGTCCGCCGACTCATGACGACTCTGCCTCCCTTGTCGCTCTATGTGCATGTGCCCTGGTGCGTGCGCAAATGCCCATATTGCGATTTCAACTCGCATGGTGTGGGCCATGATCGCACGCTACCCGAACGCGCTTATGTCGATGCCCTGCTCGATGATCTGGACGCGGAGTTGGCGTTGGCCAGCGGCCGCGAGCTGGTGAGCATCTTCATCGGCGGCGGCACCCCCAGCCTGCTGAGCGGTGCGGCGTATCGGCGTCTGTTGCAGGCGATAGAGGCACGCTTGCCGTTTGCTGAGGATATCGAGATCACCCTCGAAGCCAATCCCGGAGCCGTGGAGCACGACCGCTTCGCGGCGTATCGCGAGGCCGGCATCAATCGCCTGTCGCTGGGGGTGCAGAGTTTCCAGTCTCTCCAGCTCGAGCGTCTGGGGCGCATTCATGGCGGCGATGAAGCCGCTCAGGCGCTGCGTAACGCGCGCGCGGCGGGATTCGATAACATCAACCTCGATCTAATGCACGGCCTTCCCGAGCAGGGCGTGGAAGATGCTCTGGCAGATATCGATCGGGCGCTGGCATTGGCGCCCGAACATATCTCCTGGTATCAGCTCACGCTCGAGCCCAATACCGAGTTCTACTCACAGCCCCCGCGCTTGCCCGATGAAGACGTCCTGTGCGATATCCAGGAGGCTGGGCATGCGCGGCTCGAGGCGGCGGGTTATCAACGCTACGAGATTTCCGCCTACACGCGTCCCGATCGCCAGGCGCGCCATAACCTCAACTACTGGACGTTCGGCGACTATCTCGGCATCGGGGCCGGAGCGCACGGCAAGTTGAGTGCTTGGCAGCCCGATGGCAGCCTGGCCATCGAACGACGCTGGAAGGTGCGTCAGCCGGAAGCCTATCTGCGGCGCGCACAGGATCCACGCGGTTTCGTTGCCGGACGACGCGCTCTCGAAACGCAGGATTTGCCGCTGGAGTTTTTGATGAACGCCCTGCGTCTCACCGAGGGCGTTCCGCGACATTATTGGCGCGAGCGGAGCGGACAGACTGATACACTGCTCGACGCACGACTGGAAGAGGCCCAGGCCAAGGGATTACTGCGTGATCCGGCGCAGCGTCTACAGGCATCGCCTCATGGACTGTTATTCTTGAACGACCTGCTCGCGCTTTGCGATGAGCAGTGACAAACGTTTCGATAGCAGGAACGCTAGAACGTTTTACGAAACGCATTACAGCTAAGGAGAAAGGACGCATGCAACGCTCGATATGGATGGCGATTCCGCTGGCTCTGGCGATTGGTGTCACGGGTTGTGCAAGCAACGATGCGCAAACCGGCGGCCAACAGAGCGACCACGGCAAGACATTCGGTGGTGCGGGCATCGGTGCCGCGGTGGGCGCAATTGCCGGCGCGCTGACCGGGGACGGCAGCAGCAGCACCCGTGACCGTGCGTTGATCGGGGCGACTGCCGGGGCAGCCATCGGTGGCGGTGTGGGTGCCTACATGGATGCTCAAGAAGAAAAGCTG
This sequence comes from Chromohalobacter sp. 11-W, assembly GCF_029889905.1. GTDB lineage: Bacteria > Pseudomonadota > Gammaproteobacteria > Pseudomonadales > Halomonadaceae > Chromohalobacter. Next base: position 277,123 of record NZ_JARANZ010000003.1, read on the forward strand.
CGCCAGGATCTCGACGGGACCGGTATCGGGGTCGATCGTCAGGGCGACAACATCGTCCTCAACATGCCTAGCAGCGTGACCTTCGCGGTCGACTCCAGTGAGCTGCGGACGCCCGCTCGGCAGGCACTCAACGATGCCACCGCCGTCATGCGCGAGTATCCCAAGACACGGATCAACGTGGCAGGCTACACCGACAGCACCGGTAGCGCCGACTACAACCAGCGCCTGTCGGAGCGTCGCGCGCAGTCCGTGGCCGATTATCTCGGTCAGGGAGGCATCGCCGGCAATCGTATCGCCACGGTCGGCTACGGCGAAAGCCAACCCGTCGCCAGCAATGATACTGAAAGCGGCCGTGCCCAGAACCGGCGTGTCGAAATCACGCTGACGCCTGTCACTCAGCAGAGCTAAGCGACCACGGCAGCGTGCCAGGCCGGTTCACACCGGCCTGGCCTGCCAGGTTCATCAGCGCCCCTGACGTGGGCTCCCTTCGCGCTTCACGTCGTTTCGGAAACTTTCATGCTCGCCTATCAGCACGCCTACCACGCCGGCAATTTCGCCGACGTTCACAAACATCTCGCCATGTTCGCCGTTCTGCGCCATCTATTACGTAAACCTTCTCCTGTTACGTATGTGGATACGCATGCCGGACGCGGGCTGTATCCCCTTGATGCCGAGGAAACGCAGCGCCTCAAGGAGTATCGCCACGGCGTGGCGAGTCTCTGGGCGGCGCGCGAGCGCCTTGCCGACGACGCATTTCTGGGTCCATGGTGCGAGCAACTTGGTGCGGTACAGGCGTCGCCTCGGCTCAGCCACTATCCGGGCTCGCCCTGGTGGTTGTCTCAGGCATGTCGGGTGCAGGATCGCCTCGACCTGTACGAGCTTCACCCGGGCGAGTCGAACCATCTCGAAACCCAAGCGTGGCCTGACCAGGCGCGACGTTTCCACGCGGATGGGCTGGCTGGCCTGCGTGCCTCTTTGCCGCCGGCGACGCCCCGCCTTTGTGTGCTCATCGATCCCAGTTACGAACTCAAGCAGGAATATGTCGACGTCGCGACGACGTTGCAGGCCGTGTCCGCCAAGGTGCGTCACGCCATCGTCTTGATCTGGTATCCGTTATTGCCCAGCGGGCGTCATCACGACCTGCTCGATGCCGTCCGGCATAGCGGAGTGCGCAAGGTCTGGCGCAGCGAGCTGCTTCTGCATCCGCCCGGCGATGCCACGCATGGCATGTACGGTAGCGGCATGCTGATCTTCAATCCGCCCTGGGGGGTGGATACGCAGCTCGATGACAGCCTGGCGCGCGTCGTACGCTGTCTGGGGGACGAAGCCACGCATGCGTCGCAGTGGTGGGTCGAGGAGTAGGCGTGGCTAGGCAAGGCAAGTTCTGTGGAAATGGCTGGCTAAATCACTTCCTGCGAGACTTTAACCCGATCCAATACAACGATGGTTCTGAACCATTTGACGTTGGGGTTGTTGTGAAACAGCGCGTCGCAGAGTTCTTGAAACCGACTCATGCTGGGCACTAGCAGTATCAGCATGAAATCCGCTTCACCGGTCACGTAGTAACACTGCTGAATCTCAGGTCCGGAAAAATGGGTCTTGAGCTGCGCCAGATCAGCGGCGTGGGTCTTATCCGCCTGTACCTCCACCAGCAGAGTAATCACCTGACCCAGGCGGTCTGGATCGAGCACGGCAACGTTTGCCTGTATAAAACCGCCGTTCTTGAGCTTCTGTATGCGCCGCTGAATGGAAGCCGTCGACAGGTGGACCATTTCGGCCAGCTCGCGAAGCGGCGTCTGGCAATCTTTCTGCAAAAGTTCAAGCAGGGTGTAGTCAAAGTTATCCAGCGTCATCAGGATATTCAGGTGAGAAAATTTATCGCTGACGGTAGGTAATACAAGCGCCTTTATCAAGGGTGCTGCAATAAAATAGCGCTGAATTCCCGACCGGAAGCAGCTTATGCGCACGGACTCCACTACAATCGCTGGCGTCACGCTGAACGTGATTGCCTCGGCCCTGTTTGCTTTACTGTTTGCCTATACCGCTCTGCTGCCGGCCATGGAGGGCGGCGAGATCTACGGCTGGCGGATTCTGCTGACCTTTCCCTGCCTGAGCCTGTTTATTCTGTGGCGGGGCTATGGGGCGCAAATAACCACTCTTGGCCGGCGCCTGATAGCAGAGCGCTACTTCTGGGCCACCCGGCTGGCGTCAGCGTTCCTGCTGGGCGCTCAGCTCTGGCTATTCATGTGGGCGCCGGGCAATGGCCATGGCCTTGCGGTGTCGCTGGGCTACTTCATGATGCCGATCATCATGGTGGTTATCGGGCGCATCGCGTTCGGCGACCGCCTGACAGGCTTTCAGAAAGTTGCCTGCCTGCTGGCGGTGGCGGGCATTGTCAATCAGTTGGCCATATCGCAAACGCTGGCATGGCCAACCCTGGCGGTATGCGTAGGCTATCCGGCCTATTTTTGGCTGCGGCGTAAAACCGATACCAACCACATCGGCGGGCTATGGCTGGATATGCTACTGAGCCTGCCGGCATGCCTTTGGTTTATTCTTGCTGGCGGCCATATGACAGAAGCGATCAATATCGAGGCTATCGGGCTGGTGACGGGGCTTGGACTGCTCAGCGCGCTCGCTTTAGGGTTTCAGGCGCTCTCCGCCCCGCTGCTCAATCTGAGCCTGTTCGGCCTGCTGGTTTACGTTGAACCCGTGCTGCTACTGGGTGTTTCGCTGCTTTTGGGCGAGGTCATTGATCCCCGCGAATGGCCGACCTATATCGCGATCTGGCTGGCGGTAGTGGTGCTCATGGTGGAAGGCGCTTGGGGCTTGCACAACCGCCGCTACGCGCCTGAAAAGACTGCCCCCGTGGCGGAATGACCGCGCACCACGCTACGCCCTTACTTGCCGATGCAGAAGCTGCCGAAGATTTCACCGAGTAGGTCGTCGGCGGTGAATTCGCCGGTGATTTCGGCGAGCGCGTGTTGCGCTTCACGGAGGTCCTCGGCGAGCAGTTCACCGGCCCCGTGCCCCTGTAGCTGGGCGATGCCGTTGTCGAGGGCCTGACCGGCGCGGTCGAGGGCGTCGAGGTGGCGCCGGCGCGCCGAGAAACGTCCTTCGGTGGTGGCATCGAAGCCCATCACCGTCTTGAGATGATCCTTCAGGTTATCCACACCCTCTCCAGTGATGGCGGACATGCGCACCAATGGTGGGGTTGTGGATAAATCACTCACGGCATTCTCGCCGCTTTCGTCGATCTTGTTACGCACCAGCGTCAGGCGCTCGGGATGGGGGAGGCGTGCGACGAATTCCGGCCAGAGTTGCATGGGGTCGGTCTGGGTCGTGGTCGCTGCATCGACCAATAGCAGCACGCGGTCGGCCTTCTCGATTTCTTCCCAAGCGCGGGCAACCCCGATTTTCTCGATGGCATCCGGCGTGTCGCGTAACCCGGCGGTGTCGATGACGTGCAGTGGCATGCCATCCAGATGAATGTATTCGCGCAATACGTCACGGGTGGTGCCTTCGATGTCGGTGACGATGGCGCTGTCGCGTTCGGTCAGTGCGTTGAGCAGGCTCGACTTGCCGGCATTGGGGCGTCCGGCGATGACCACGTTCATGCCTTCGCGCATCAATGCCCCTTGCCCGGCGGCGGCACGTACCTCGCCGAGCATGGTGTGCACGTCGTTAAGCATCGCCGCTACCTTGCCGTCGGCGAGGAAGTCGATCTCCTCCTCGGGAAAGTCGATGGCGGCTTCGACGAACATGCGTAACTCGATCAGCTTGTCGACGAGCGCTGCGACGCGCGTCGAGAATTCGCCCTGCAGCGAGCGCAGGGCGTTTTCGGCGGCGGCGCGGGAGCTGGCATCGATCAGATCGGCGATGGCCTCGGCCTGGGCCAGGTCGAGCTTGTCGTTGAGGAAGGCGCGTTCGGAAAACTCGCCAGGGCGCGCCAGGCGGGCGCCCAGCGTGACACAGCGTTCGAGGAGCAGGTCCATGATCACCGGCCCGCCATGCCCTTGCAGTTCAAGAACATCCTCACCGGTAAAGGAGTGGGGGCCGGGGAAGAAAATTGCGATGCCTTCGTCGATGACACCGTCGTCGGCGTTGCGAAATGGGCCGTACTGCGCGTGACGCGGCGCTGGGCAATGGCCGAGGAAACCCTCGGCCAGCGTGCGACTGGCGGGACCCGAGATGCGCACGATGCCGACCCCGCCACGTCCGGGGGGCGTGGCGATGGCGGCGATGGTGTCTTGGCGATAGAGCGGCGTAGCGGTCATGTTGATCTCCGACTCGTTGCCGGTATTGTCCCGGTGGTAGGCCCAAAACGCCAGACCCCCGCCGAGGCGGGGGTCTGATCGGATGGTAAACGGAAAGGGCCGTCAGCTCTTGGCTTTACTGGCTTTTCCCGTTTCGCCGTCACTTTCGATCTTGCGCGTGATGATCCACTGCTGAAGGATCGAAATGACGTTGTTGCAGATCCAGTAGATCACCAGGCCGGCCGGGAACCACAGGAAGAAGAACGTGAAGACCACAGGCAGCATCTTCATGATCTTGGCCTGCATGGGATCCGGCGGTGTCGGATTCAGCAACTGCTGAACGAACATCGAGGCGCCCATGATGATCGGCAGGATGAAGTAGGGATCCTGGGCCGAAAGGTCATTTATCCACAGCATGAAGGGCGCATGACGCAGTTCCACGGATTCCAGCAACATCCAGTACAAGGCGATGAAGACCGGCATCTGCACGACGATGGGCAGGCAGCCCCCCAGAGGATTGATCTTCTCCTTCTGGTAGAACTTCATCATCTCCTGCGACATCTTCTGCCGGTCGTCGCCGTACTGTTCCTTGATGCGCTTCATCTCCGGGCCCATCTTGCGCATCTTCGCCATCGACTTGTAGGCCTTGGCGGAGAGCGGGAAGAGCACGATCTTCACGACGACCGTAAGCAGCACGATCGACCAGCCCCAGTTACCGATCAGGCCATGAATCTTCGCCAGCAGCCAGAACAGCGGATTGGCGATGAACCATAACCACCCGAAGTCGACGGTCAACTCCAGGTGAGGCGCGATGGCTTCCAGGCGGTCCTGAATCTTGGGCCCCATGTAGAGCGTCGCGGCCAGAGTGGTTTCGCCGCCGGGCTGGACCTGCTTGGAGGGACCGGCAAACGCGGCGACGTTGCGATCACGGGAATCGATATTGGCGTAATAAAGATTCTCTTGGCTCTGTACCGGGACCCACGCCGAGGTGAAGTAGTGCTGGATCATGGCGACCCAGCCGCCCTCGGAGTTGACATTCTTGAAGTTGCCTTCACGAATGTCATCGAAGTCGATCTTCTCGTAGTTGCTTTCTTGCGTGGAGAAGGTCGCGCCGAGGAACGACTTCATGCTCATAGGGCCGCCGCCCTGGCTGGGATCGGCGCTATTGTCGCGAGCAAGCTGGCCGACGAAACGCGCGGAGATAGGCGTTTCGCTCTGGTTATCGAGTCGGTACTCGACATTGACGGCGTAACTGTCGCGATCGAAGGTATAACGCTTGATGATGTCCACGCCATTGACCTCGGCCGTGAGGTCGACGCTTAGGCTGTCTTGATCGTCGCCAAGCGAATATTGCATTTGCTCGGAAGAGAAATCGATGCGCCCATCATGGCCCTCCAATTGCAGCCCCGACTTGGCAACGTAGCTGCGCACGTTGTTGTCGCTGAGGAGAACGAAGGGTTGCTCGCTATTCAAGGACTCATGGTGCTTGGGTAGCGCGGCATAGACGACATCGCCGCCACGAGGATCGATGCGAATATCCAGCGTGTCGGTGCGTACCTCGATCAAGCCGTCCGCGTCGGTTTGCCCGTCCGCGCCAGGCATGTCGGCGGCCTCTTGCGATGAGGCACCGTTACCGCTGCTGTTGGACGTGGGAACCGAAAGGCTGTCGCTGTCGGCGTTACTATCGGACGTATCCTGGGTAACGCTTTCAGGTGCGCGTTGTTCGACGCTGTTTTGCCCATAATCCGCGTTCCACTGAATGACCAGTAGATAGGCGAGTACCGCGAGCGGGATGACGAGTAGGAGTCGTTTTACGTCCATAAGGATTCTGCCCGGTGATACATTCTGACGTCACGTCCCGACCGGCACTGCGGCCACGGTGGAACGTGGCGGAGAAATGCCGATCAAGGGGATGGCGTGGACGAGACCGACTGCTTGCGTACGTCTTTTTCCAGGCGTCGCCACATGCCGTGCAATTGGCGATGCAAGGTATCGTTATCCAGCTCATGAGCCCCACGCCGAGCGAGAACGATGATATCTACGGCGGGGAGACGATGCTGCTGGAGACGAAAAGATTCACGGACGAGGCGTTTCAGACGGTTACGGTCGACAGCACGACGTACGTTCTTCTTGCTAAATACGAGCCCCACTCGCGGTTCACCGAGAGCATTGGGACGCGCAAGCATCAAAAGGCCCTTGCCGTGCACCTTGAAGGACGCGTGAGCGAAGACGTGCTGATAGTCCCCGGCGGTTAGCAGTCGCCGCCGCCGGGGAAAGCCCTGATCGGACATTCGTTGTCCAGTCAGGCGCTCAGACGCTTGCGACCTTTGGCACGACGACGCGCCAGCACCTGGCGGCCGTTCTGGGTGGCCATGCGAGCACGGAAGCCGTGCACGCGCTTGCGCTTTAGGACGCTCGGTTGAAAAGTGCGCTTCATAGCTGCGAATTCTCACGTGGTTGTTTGGAAACGATTTGAAACTGAAGAGCCCGGTACGTTTGCACCAGGCGGTATTCGGCTCAAGACCGGCAATTCTAGTGAATCCCTGGGGCAGGTGCAATTTTTCCGGCGCTTTTATCCACACCTGTTTTGTTACGGCGGCGGGGGCTCGGCATGTGCCGAGGCGGTCGGCCCGAGCGGATGCTTGTTTGTTCGCTCGTCGCTTGTCGGCCTGCTCTTGGGCGAAACGATCAAGCTATTATCATTATTGAAGTTGTACTAACTGATGTTGTTATTAATAGTGGGGATATTATTTGTGGATAACCATATTTTTACCTTTATTAACAATGATGTGAGATGTTCTTGGATCTGTGAGGAAAAGGCGGGGAAGCGGTGGGTAAGCTGTCGGTAGCATTGTGGGTAAGTGGCGATTTCTACACACCCTACGACATCTCCACGTGTCACGGACACGTTGTGCGCTGAGTTATGGGGTGGGTTTTCCACAGGAAAAGAGACTCGGCATCCATGTGGATAACCCGGGCGTCGAACGATACAATAGCCGGCCATTCATCAACGCTAGGTGAGGTCGTGTGTCGGTCGCTCTCTGGCAGCAATGCCTCAACTTTCTTCAGGATGAGCTGAGCTCTCAGCAGTTCAACACCTGGATTCGCCCCTTGCAGGCGGAGGACGGTGACGCCAACGAGCTGTGTCTGCTGGCGCCCAATCGCTTCGTGCGTGACTGGGTCAATGATAAATACCTGAAGCGTATCAATGAGTTGCTGAGGGAGCTTGCATCCGGCAAGCCGCCCAAGGTGCAGCTGACGGTCGGCAGCCGCCGCAACGTGGCCATGTCGTCGCCGCGTGATCTCGGGGCACCGGTATCGGCGGCGTCCATGAATACCTCGCGTCCCCCCGAGACGCCGCCTGCCGTGCATGCACCGAGAGCCCGGGGCGATTATGCGGATGAACAGGAAATCGATCGCATGCGTGAGCGCGAGGATTCCTCGCGCCGTGGAGGTGGCGAGCGTCAGGTGCAGGTGGAAGGGAGCCTCAAGCACCAGAGTGGGCTCAATCCCAATTTTACCTTCGAAACCTTCGTCGAGGGTAAATCGAACCAGCTTGCGCGTGCCGCTTCGCGTCAGGTGTCCGAAAACCCCGGTGGTGCCTACAATCCGCTGTTCCTGTACGGTGGTGTCGGCTTGGGTAAGACGCACCTCATGCATGCGGTAGGCAATCATCTGGCCGGCCAGCGGGAAAACGCCAAGGTGGTTTATCTGCACTCAGAGCGTTTCGTGGCTGATATGGTCAAGGCGCTGCAGCTCAACGCCATCAACGATTTCAAGCGATTCTACCGCAGCGTGGATGCACTGCTGATCGACGACATCCAGTTTTTCGCTGGCAAGGAGCGCTCGCAGGAAGAATTCTTCCATACGTTCAATGCGTTGCTCGAGGGCGGTCAGCAGATGATCCTTACCTCGGATCGCTACCCCAAGGAAATCAGCGGGGTGGAAGAACGCCTCAAGTCGCGCTTCGGCTGGGGGCTGACGGTGGCCATCGAGCCGCCTGAGCTGGAAACCCGCGTGGCGATCTTGATGAAAAAGGCCGACCAGGCCAAGGTCGACCTGCCGCACGATGCAGCGTTCTTCATTGCACAGAAGATTCGTTCCAACGTGCGTGAGCTTGAAGGGGCATTGAAAAAGGTCATCGCCGACTCGCACTTCATGGGCAAGCCGATCACCCAAGATTTCATCCGCGAGTCGCTCAAGGACCTGCTGGCCCTGCAGGACAAGCAGGTCGGCGTCGACAACATTCAGCGCACGGTGGCGGAGTATTATAAGATCAAGCTAGCGGATCTTCTCTCCAAGCGTCGTTCGCGTTCAGTGGCGCGTCCGCGACAGGTCGCCATGGCATTGGCCAAGGAATTGACCAACCACAGCTTGCCCGAAATCGGCGATGCCTTTGGGGGGCGCGATCACACCACGGTGCTGCATGCTTGCCGAAAGGTGCAGACACTCAAGGAAGAAAGCGCGGATATCCGCGAGGACTACAAGAACCTGTTGCGGCTGCTGACCAGTTGAGCATGGCGGCCAGAATATTCCCTTGGACCCCAGGACGAGAGTGGAGCCCATGAGATTTACCATCACCCGCGAAGACCTTTTGCGTCCACTGTCGCTGGTCGCCGGCGTCGTCGAGCGTCGCCAGACCCTGCCGGTGCTGTCCAACGTGCTGCTCGAGGTACGTGACACCCAGTTGGCACTGACCGGTACGGACCTCGAAGTCGAGCTGATCGGCCGCACCGCCCCGCATCACGTCGATGAGCCGGGCTCGGCGACAGTGCCGGCGCGTAAGCTAATGGATATCTGCAAGTCGTTGCCCGAGAAGACCGATATCACCTTTACGCTCGAAGAGGGGCGTGCAGTGCTTCGTGCGGGGCGTTCACGCTTCACCTTGTCGACGTTGCCGGTGGCGGAATTCCCGAATATCGAGGGAAGTCAAAGCGATACAACCTTGACCTTGACGCGCGGCACGCTCAAGCACTTGATCGATGCGACCTCTTTCGCCATGGCGCAGCAAGATGTGCGTTACTACCTGAACGGTATGCTGCTCGAGTTTGGCCATCACCTGGTGCGCACGGTGGCGACCGACGGTCACCGCTTGGCGGTATGCGCACGTAGCGCCGAGGTCGACGTCGAGCCGTCGCAGAAGCTCATCGTGCCGCGCAAGGGCATTCTCGAATTGGCGCGCTTGCTGGATGGCAGCGATGAGCCGGTGGAACTCACCATCGGTGGCACGCATCTGCGTGCTCAAACCGGGGATTTCACCTTTACTTCCAAGCTGGTCGACGGCAAGTTCCCCGATTACGAGCGCGTGGTTCCGCGGGGCGGTGATAAAGTCGTCATCGCCGAGCGTGGCGAGTTGCGGCAGGTGTTGTCGCGTACCGCTATTCTCTCCAACGAGAAATATCGCGGGGTCCGGCTCAATCTCGAAGAGCACAATCTACGTGTGACGGCCAACAACCCCGAACAGGAAGAAGCCGAAGAAAACGTGGCCATCGAGTATGAAGGCGACACCTTGGAGGTGGGGTTCAATGTCGGCTATCTCGTGGATGTGCTCGGCGTGCTCGATGCCGATCGCGTACAAATGACGCTGTCCGACCCCAACAGCAGCGCACTGCTGGAAGAACCGGGTGGTGGCGATGCCATGTATGTGGTCATGCCGATGCGCCTCTGATCGCCTGCGCTGCTCTTTCACTCATGCACGTCTCGGGCGCGGGTCGGTTCACGCCGACATTGCTAACCGCGTCCGAGGTGGCATGCTGCCTCCGATCCCCTTATGCCCCTCGAACGTCTCAATTTCCTAGGTTTGCGTAACCTGGACGCACTCGATATGCGCCCCGCGCCGGGAATCAACCTGGTGACCGGTGCCAATGGCAGTGGCAAGACCAGCTTGCTGGAAGGCGTGCACATGCTGGGCATGGCGCGCTCGTTCCGCACCCAGAAGCTCAAGCGCGCGATTACCCACGACACTGATGCCGTCACCTTGCACGGTCGCCTGTCGGGTGATCCGCCGGTATCGCTGGGCGTTCGACGGGCACGCGATGCTTCCGAGCTGGAAATTCGTCTCGATGGCGAGCGCGGTATTCGCGTGGCGCGCTTGGCGGAAACGCTCCCCCTGCAACTGATCAACCCCGATGCGTTCCGCCTATTGGAAGGCGCACCTGCGGCTCGGCGTGAGTTTCTGGATTGGGGAGTGTTTCACGTGAAACACGAGTTCTTCGAGGCATGGCGACGGGTCAGGCGCGCCCTGAAACATCGGAATGCCCTGCTCAGGCATGATAGAATCGACCTACGATCGATGCGTGTCTGGGAGCAAGAGTTGGCGCATTGGAGTGAGCAACTCGACCTCTTGCGCAGCGACTACATGGCGCAATTCGCCAAGACATTCGAAGCGACATTACATGAGTTGTTGCCGCTTTCCGGCTTGTCTCTTCGTTATTACCGCGGATGGGATAAACAACGTGGGTTGCTGGACGTGCTCGAAAATGGCCGGGACACCGACCGGCAAATGGGCTTTACCCAGCAGGGGCCGCAACGTGCCGATTTGCGCTTGCGCATCGGTAAGCGAGCTGCCGTGGAAGAACTATCGCGCGGGCAGCAAAAGTTGGTAGTGAGCGCGCTGAAGTTAGCCCAAGGGCGCTTGCTGGAGGAACTGACGGGGCGTACCTGCGTTTACCTGATCGATGACCTGGCTGCCGAGCTTGATGTTTCGCATCGGCGGATCTTTTGTCATTGGCTGGCACGCTTGCACTGCCAGGTCTTTATTACCGGAGTCGAGCGCAGTGCGCTCGAGAATGCATGGCAGTCGGAAACGGATGTCGCGATGTTTCACGTGGAACACGGGCGACTGCTCACGGAATGACTTCACGACGGAGTAGGCAATGAGCGAACAAGCTTACGACTCATCGAGCATCAAGGTCCTCAAGGGCCTGGATGCGGTACGCAAGCGCCCTGGCATGTACATCGGCGATACCGATGATGGTACGGGCCTGCATCACATGGTCTTCGAGTTGGTGGATAATTCCATCGACGAAGCGCTCGCGGGACACTGCAGCGAGATTCGCGTGGTGATCCACCCCGATGAGTCCGTCACCGTCAGTGACAATGGGCGTGGCATTCCGACTGATATGCATTCGGAGGAGAATGTCTCGGCGGCGGAGGTCATCATGACGGTGCTGCATGCCGGCGGCAAGTTCGATGACAACTCCTATAAGGTCTCGGGCGGCCTGCACGGCGTTGGCGTTTCCGTCGTCAACGCGCTCTCCGAAGAGCTCAAGCTCACGGTGTGGCGCGCGGGTCAGGTTTATGAGCAGATCTATCATCACGGTGTGCCCGACTCTCCCTTGGATGTGGTAGGTAAGACCGAGAAGAGCGGTACTCAGGTCAACTTCAAGCCGTCGACCGAAACCTTCGCCAATATCGAGTTTCACTACGACATTCTGGCCAAGCGCTTGCGTGAGCTGTCGTTCCTCAACTCCGGCGTCGCGATTCGCTTGCTCGACGAGCGCTCGGGCGCGGAAGAGCTGTTTCACTATGAAGGCGGGCTACGGGCCTTCGTCGATCACCTGAACACCAACAAGGCGACGTTGAACCCCGTTTTCCATTTCGAAACGCAACGCGAAGACGGCATTGGCGTCGAAGTGGCGATGCAGTGGAACGATACCTTCTCCGAGAACATCTTCTGCTACACCAACAATATTCCCCAGCACGATGGTGGCACCCACCTGGCCGGCTTCCGGGCAGCCTTGACGCGTACGCTCAATCACTACATCGAAACCGAAGGGCTGCTGAAAAAGGCCAAAGTCAACACGGCCGGTGACGATGCACGGGAAGGGTTGACGGCGATCGTGTCGGTCAAGGTGCCCGATCCCAAGTTCTCGTCGCAGACCAAGGAAAAGCTGGTGTCGTCCGAGGTCAAGACGGCGGTAGAGCAGGAGATGGGGCGCCAGCTGGGCGATTATCTGGTGGAGCGGCCCAACGAGGCCAAGGCCATCGTCAACAAGATGCTCGACGCCGCGCGCGCTCGCGAGGCTGCACGTAAGGCGCGCGATATGACGCGCCGTAAGGGTGCATTGGATATCGCCGGGCTACCGGGCAAACTGGCCGATTGTCAGGAGAAAGACCCAAGCCTGTCGGAGCTTTATCTGGTCGAGGGCGACTCGGCGGGCGGCAGCGCCAAACAAGGGCGCGACCGGCGCACCCAGGCGATTCTGCCGCTCAAGGGCAAGATCCTGAACGTCGAGAAGGCGCGTTTCGACAAGATGCTGTCGTCGGCGGAAGTAGGCACGCTGATCACGGCGTTGGGGTGTGGCATTGGGCGCGAGGAGTTCAATCCCGACAAGTTGCGCTACCATTCGATCATCATCATGACGGATGCCGATGTCGACGGTTCGCACATCCGTACACTGCTGTTGACGTTCTTCTTCCGGCAGATGCCGGAACTGATCGAACGTGGTCATGTGTTCATCGCCCAGCCGCCGCTTTATAAGATCAAGCGCGGCAAGCAGGAAACCTATCTCAAGGATGAACAGGCGCTGACGGATTATTTGACCACGACGGCGCTGGATGGCGCGCGCCTCTACGTCAATGCCGACGCGCCGGGTATCGCCAACGAGCAGCTCGAGACCCTGGTGAGCGAATATCGCGATGTCATGCGGCGTATCGACCGTCTCTCGCGCGTTTATCCCAATCTCGTGCTGCGCAAGATCGTGCATACCGCGAGGCTCGAAAGCGAAAGCCTCAAGGACCGCGAGACCATGCAGCATTGGATCGACCATCTGCAGCGCGAAATGGACGATCTCATCGCTTACGAGGGCGGCCCCCGTTATACCTTCCATCTCCAGGAAGACGCCGAGCGCGGTGTTTATCTACCCTGCGTAGCACTGACGGCGCATGGGGTCACGACCGATTACGTGTGGGGCGTCGATTTCTTCCGCAGCGCCGATTACCGCGCCATGACCGCATTGGGCGAGACGCTGGACGGACTGCTTGAAGAAGGGTCCTATGTCGCTCGCGGTGAGCGCCAGCGTTCGGTGGACACCTTCTACGAAGCGCTCGAATGGCTGATGAGCGAGGCCCAACGTGGCTTGAGTGTGCAGCGCTACAAGGGCTTGGGCGAGATGAACCCCGAGCAGTTGTGGGAAACCACCATGGATCCCAATTCTCGCCGGATGCTGCGTGTTTCCATCGAGGATGCCGTGGCGTCCGACATGATGTTCAATACCTTGATGGGTGATGAGGTCGAGCCGCGTCGTGACTTTATCGAACGCAATGCGCTGGTCGCCAATCTGGATATCTAACGCAGACACTGGGCAGGCGATGTTTCACGTGGAACATTCACCATGAAGTGTCCTGCCTAGATTGTGGTGAGTAGGCTACAGGAGAGGCTGGCAACGTCACACGACGTTGCCAGCTTTTTTTGTGGGGCAGGGCAGGGCAGGTGAGGGGAGGCCAAGCTGCGCGCAAGCATGTCAGTAATGGCAAGAAGCCGTTTTCTCGCACGAGAGGAGCCAGTCGGTGAAGGCGGCAAGGTCGTCAAAAATGCGTGCATGACCGAGGCCTGTGCCCTTTAGCTCAGTGCGCGCTCCCTTGCCTGTACGTACCAGAGCGCTTTGACATCCCATGGCATCGCCGGCCTGTAGGTCGCGCAGGCTATCGCCCACCATCCAGCTACCTTCAAGCGTTTCTAGCCCGAGTGCATCGCGTATGCGCTCCAGCAGCCCGGGCAAAGGCTTGCGGCAGGAGCAGTCATCGTCCGGCCCATGGGGACAATAGGCGATGTGGTCGATTTTGCCGCCAGCAACATTCACCAGTGTTTGCATCTCGGTATGCATCGCCTCGAGGGTGTCTACATCGTAATAGCCACGTGCGATGCCCGATTGATTGGTAGCCACCGCAACTGTCCAGCCGGCTTGCGTTAAGCGTGCAATGGCCTCGATGGCCTGAGGGTAAGGGAGAAATTCATCGAGCGATTTTACGTAGTCATCGCTGTCCCGGTTGATGACACCGTCTCGGTCGAGGATAACGAGTTGAGGCATGGAGGCTCGCGGCTATCAGGAAAACTGCTGTCAATTATCGCGGCTAAGTGCACCGACTGCAAAAGTACGCCATGTTTCACGTGGAACAATTCTTGAGCTACGAGCTACGAGCTACGAGCTACGAGCTACGAGCTACGAGCTACGAGCTACGAGCTACGAGCTACGAGCTACGAGCTACGAGCTGAAGAGGGAAGAGGGAAGAGGGAAGAGCGCATTCTCGGCGCTAAATCTGGGGTGCCATGTTTCACGTGAAACATTTGTAGCTGACACGCGGGGAAGAAAGAAGAGGCTAGGAGGCTGGCTGGTGTAGTTAGTAAGCGTGAATGCCGATGAGCATTTTGTTCCACGTGAAACACAAAAGGGTGGCCCCGATAAGGGCCACCCTTTTCGTCTGCAACGCGCATGCGGTTATTGCTGCAACTGGGCGATATCCGCGATTTCCAGGAACAAGGCCTGGAGGCTGGCCAGCAAAGCAAGGCGGTTGCGACGCACGGCATCATCCTCGGCCATGACCATGACGTCATCGAAGAACGCGTCGACAGGGCCTCGCAGGCGTGCCAGAACGTCCAGTGCCTCGCTGTAACGAGCGGCATCGATCAATGGGCGTACCGCCTGATGGCACTGCTCTAGCGCCTCACTCAGCGTCGTCTCGGCTTCGGCTTGCAGAAGAGAGGCATCCACGGCGGTAGCGCCGTCGTGCTGCTGCTTGGCGAGAATGTTGGAGACACGCTTGTTAGCCGCCGCCAGCGCTGCTGCTTCTTCCCGCTGACTGAAGGCATGCACGGCTCGAATCCGGCGCGCGAAATCGAGCGGCCGCGTCACTGGTCGAGAGCGCACCGCCAGATAAACTTCAACGGCGATACCTTCGTCTTGGGTCCAGGCGCGGAAGCGATCAAGCATGTAGTCGAGCACATCGTCGATCAGGCCGTCAGCCTTGGGTAGCTCGCCATGCTGAGCGGCGGCGAGTTCGAGCAGTTCGCGCAAGTCGAGATCGAGCTCACCCTTGACCAGGATGTTGAGAACGCCGATGGCGGCGCGACGCAGGGCGAAGGGGTCCTTGGTGCCCGTGGGACGCTGGCCGATACCGAAGATGCCGGTCAGCGTATCCAGGCGGTCAGCCAAGGCCAAGGCCAAGCCGGTCTGCGTCTTGGGTACGTCGTCGCTGGCGAAACGCGGCAGGTACTGCTCGTGGAGTGCTTGCGCTACTTCTTCCGGTTCACCGTCCTGACGGGCGTAGTAGGTGCCCATGATGCCCTGGAGCTCGGGGAATTCCAGCACCATCTCGGTGACCAGATCGCACTTGGCGAGCTGTGCGGCACGTTGAGCATGGTCGACGTCGCCACCGATCCGAGCGGCGATGAGCGCACCGATGGTCTGCATGCGTCGCGCCTTGTCACCCAGCGTACCCAGCGACTTCTGGAAGACCACGTTATCCAGCGCATCGCGCCGCGAGGCCAATGTCTGTTTGCGGTCGGTATCGTAGAAGAAAGCGGCATCGGCCAGACGCGGGCGGATGACTTTCTCGTTGCCCTCGATGACCTGCTGTGGATCGCGACTTTCGATGTTGGAGACGGTGATGAAGGCCGGCTTGAGTTGTCCCTCGGCGTCGAGCAGGTGGAAGTATTTCTGATTGGCCTTCATCGACGAGATCAAGCACTCGGCGGGTACTTCGAGGAAGCGCTCGTCGAAGCTGCCAGTCAGCGCCACTGGCCATTCGACCAGGCCGTTGACTTCGTCGAGTAGGTCGTCGTCGATGACGGCCGTGGCGTCGTTGACCTCTGCCTCGGCCAGCACCTGCTCGCGGATGCGCTCACGTCGGCGGTCGTTATCGGCTAGTACGAAGGCATTTTCGAGCACATCCAGATAGTCGTCGGCGTGCGCCAGCTCGATGGCCTGCGGGGCATGGAAGCGATGCCCTTGGGTGGTGCGGCCGGCTTCGAGGCCGAGTACCTCGGCGGACACCACGTCCTGGCCGTAGAGCATGACCAACCAATGCACGGGGCGCGAAAATTCGAGCCGAGAGGCGCCCCAGCGCATGTTCTTGGGCACCGGCAGGGCATTGACGGCACGCTTGAGTATGGCCGGCAGCAGCGCCGTGGTGGCTTCGCCCGGTTCCTGATAGCGATAGCCGAGCCAGGTACCCTTGTCGGTTTCCAGATGGATCAGGTCCGCGACGCTGACCCCGCAGGAACGCGCGAAGCCTTCCGCGGCCTTGGTGGGCTCGCCGTCCTTGAAGGCGGCGGCCAGGGCGGGGCCGCGCCGCTCGATCTCGCGATCCGGCTGCTTGTCGCCAAGCGCCTCGATGCTGACTGCCAAACGGCGTGGCGTGGCGTGGGCATGAGCTGCTTCGAAGGGAACCTCGGCGTCGGTAAGGCCATTTGCGATACCGTCGCGCAGGGCATTGGCGAGGGATTCGATGGCGCCTGGCGGAAGCTCCTCGACGCCGAGTTCGACCAGTAGGGTGTTGGATGCCATTCTTACGCGTCTCCCTCGTTGCTTTCTCGGCTCAGCAGTTCCTGACGGATGGCTTCGGGTGCCATGGGGAACCCGGCTGCCTTGCGCGATTCAAAGTAGGCGTGGGCGACGTCACGGGCCATGGTGCGCACACGCAGGATGTAACGCTGACGCTCGGTGACCGAGATAGCGTGCCGGGCGTCGAGCAGGTTGAAAGTATGCGATGCTTTGAGCACGTGCTCGTAGGCGGGCAGGGGCAACCCTGCGTCGAGCAGCTTTTGGCATTCGCCTTCGCTGTGGTCGAAAGCCGAGAACTGATAGTCGACGTCGGCGTGTTCGAAATTGTAAGCCGACTGTTCGCGTTCGTTCTGTAAGTAGACATCGCCGTAGGTGACGGATGAACCATCGGGGGCGTAGTTCCATACTAGGTCGTAGACGCTATCGACGTCTTGCAGGTACATGGCGATGCGTTCCAGGCCGTAGGTCAACTCGCCGGTGACCGGATAGCATTCGATGCCGCCGGCTTGTTGGAAGTAGGTGAACTGGGTCACTTCCATACCGTTGAGCCAGACTTCCCAGCCGAGGCCCCAGGCACCTAGGGTAGGAGACTCCCAGTTGTCTTCGACGAAGCGAATGTCGTGGACCTGCGGGTCGATGCCGAGACGCTCGAGCGAGCCCAGATACAGCGCCTGTAGCTCCAGGGGGGAGGGCTTCATCACCACCTGGAACTGATAGTAGTGCTGCAAGCGATTGGGGTTCTCGCCATAGCGCCCATCGGTGGGACGGCGCGATGGCTGCACGTAGGCGGCATTCCAGGTCTCGGGGCCGATGGAGCGCAGGAAGGTCGCGGGATGAAAGGTGCCGGCTCCGACTTCCATGTCCAGGGGTTGCATGATTACGCAGCCCTGTTCGGCCCAGTACTGTTGCAGGGCAAGGATCAGGCCCTGGAAGGTTTTCACGTCTGGCGTCGACTGTGTCATTGGTGAAGTACCGTTGGCCCATGAATTCACGAACTGCCAAGTATACAATTAGCGGTTAATCGGTTATAGGCACCGTGACGAAAAGCACGCTTCCGTGTGGGTGCACGACTTGAAGGAATCGACGACATGATCGTAGTGACGGGCGGTGCCGGTTTTATCGGCGCCAATCTAGTGAAGGCTCTGAATGCACGCGGCCACGAGGATGTGCTCGTGGTCGACGACCTCTCCGACGGCACCAAGTTCGTCAATCTCGCCGACTGCACGCTGGGTGATTATCTCGACAAGGATGACTTCCTGGCGCGTGTGAAGGCCGAACTGCGCGGTGAGCCGAGCGCCTTGCCGCCGATCGAGGCCATCTTCCACGAAGGGGCCTGTTCGGATACTACCGAGTGGGACGGCAAGTTCATGCTCGAGAACAACTTCGAGTATTCCAAGGTGCTGCTGCATTTTTGCCAGCACAAACGCATTCCCTTTCTGTATGCGTCGTCGGCGGCGACCTACGGTGGCAGCGAGGTATTCGTGGAGGCACCGGAGCACGAGAAGCCGCTCAACGTATACGGCTATTCCAAGCTACTGTTCGACCAGTACGTGCGCGTTCACTGGGAGGAGTTCGAGGCTCAGGTGGTGGGTTTCCGCTATTTCAACGTCTATGGCCCGCGCGAGCAGCACAAGGGCAAGATGGCCAGCGTCGCCTATCACCATCACACGCAGGTGCAGCGTGGTGAGAACCCCAAGCTGTTCGGTGCCTGGGAAGGCTATGAAGCCGGTATGCAAAGCCGTGACTTCATCTATGTCGGCGACGTGGTGGACGTCAATTTATGGTGCCTCGACAACCCCGAGGTGTCGGGCATCTTCAATCTGGGCACCGGCCGTGCGGAACCGTTCAAGGCCATCGCCGAGACGGTGATCGATTACTACGCCACCGGCAAGATCGACTACATCGCCTTTCCCGAAGAGCTCAAGGGGCGTTATCAGAGCTACACCCGCGCGGATATCTCGCGCCTGCGTGAGGCGGGCTACCCGGCGGAATTCAAGACCGTGCGCGAAGGCGTCAACGCCTACCTGGATTGGTTGAATGGCTGACGACATCGCTACCTCCCCACGCCTGCTCGTCGTCGGCCCTTCCTGGGTCGGTGACATGGTCATGGCGCAGAGCCTGTTCATGACGCTCAAGGCGCGTTATCCGGAGGCCTACCTTGGCGTACTGGCCCCGGGCTGGTCGCTGCCGATTCTGGCGCGCATGCCCGAGGTCGACGAGACCGTTGCGCTGGACGTCAAGCACGGCGAATTCGGTTGGGCCACGCGGCGCAACGTGGCGCGCACGCTGAAGGGCCGCTTCGACCGGGCGATCGTGTTGCCGCGCTCCTGGAAATCGGCGCTGGTGCCGTTCCTGGCCCGCATCCCTGAGCGCTTGGGTTTCCAGGGCGAGCAGCGCTACGTGGTGCTCAATGCACGCCGTGAGCTCGATAAAAGCGTGCTGAATCAAACCGTGAAGCGCTTCGTCTCGTTGGGCCTGCCTGAGGACGAGGCGCAAGCCGGGGATTTTGCGATTCCCACGCCGCGCCTCGAGGTCAATGCCGACGAACAACGCCGCCTGCACGAGACGCTGGGGCTCTCGGATCGTCCTGCCATTGGCATGATGCCGGGCGCCGAGTTTGGACCGTCCAAGCAGTGGCCGCTAGCGCATTTTCGCACCCTGGCGGAGCGCCTGGTGGCCGAGGGCTTCGAGGTGCGGGTGATGGGTGGCCCCAAGGACGCCGACGCCGGTGAGACGATCAGCCAAGGGCTGGATGGCGTGCATAACCTGTGCGGGCGTACCAAGCTCACCGAGGTGGTGGACCTGCTCGCTGACTGCCAGCAAGTGGTCACCAACGACTCGGGGCTGATGCACGTGGCGGCGGCGGTGGACACGCGCGTGCAGGCCATTTACGGCTCGTCCTCGCCGGCCTACACGCCGCCTCTGACCGAAAACGCCGAGATCCACGATCTGTATCTGTCATGCTCGCCGTGCTTCGCGCGTGACTGCCCGCTGGGACACACTAATTGTCTGCGTCATCTCGAACCGGCGCGGCTGTTGGCGGCGATTCGGCACGCGGCGCTCAGTTGACCCCTTTCCACATGTAGGTTTGCAGCGCGTCTTCCTCCGCCATGTGGTCGTTGATGGTCTCCAGGCCGTATTCTTCGACCAGCGTGGGGGCCTTGGCGAATAGTGAGCGCCCCAACCCGGCAGCGCGTGCGTCCAGCGTGAAGCCCATGGCTTCGAGTACCGTCGGGTAGACATCGACCATCGATCCCTGGCGCTGGATGCGCTTCCCGGCCGGGACCCCCTCGCCAAGCATCATGAAAGTGTTTTCGCGCTCGGCGTCGACCAGCTGCGGCCACTCCGAGTTCTTCATGCTCAGGTGGTCGCTGGAGATCACCACCAGGGTATTGTCGAGCAGGCCTTCCGCGTCGAGCCGCTTCAGGAAACGACGTACCAGCCAGCCCGTGCACTTCACCGAATATAGGATATCGACGCCGTCGAACTTGCCTTGGTTCTCCAGGCACGCCTGAGCCGGGTTGCCGAACGGCGGATGCGCCGCCAGGGTCAGGGCGAACATGGCATAGGGTTGGCGGTCGTCATTCTCGGCGAGCTTGCGAATGCGTTCGGTGGCCATGTCGAGCAGGGTATCGTCGTAAAGGCCCCAATCGTTGAGGTAATCCGGCGGCGTGACCTGATCCTCCAGCTCGTCGCGGCCCAGCGCGCGGTCGAAGCCATGTCCCTCGTAGAACACCTTCTTGCCGGCGAAACGTGTACTGGCCCCGCCCATGTAGGTGAGATCGTACCCTTTGGCATCGAGCAGGTCGCCCAGGCACTGGGTGTGCGGGAGTACCTCGTCGAGCGGCTCGAACTGGTTGTCATGTTTCAACCCGGCGGGAATCAGCGGCACGCCGCACTGGGTGGCGACCATGCCGGCGGTTGTCCAACCGGTATTGTCGAGCTGCTTGAGCCCCTCGAAGACGGTACCGCGCTTGCCGAGCTCGGCGAGATCCTCATAGGCGTCGCCGAAGGTGTCGCGGTTGGCGTAGGTTCGCTCGGTGCTCTCTAGATAGAGATAGATAAGATTGGGGCGCGTTTGCGGCTCGCTTTCAATGCTCGGGACGCGGTAGTGATCGCGCAACCAATCACCCTCGGTGACCACCGAAGCGCCGCGTTGCGAGAGACCGAACAGCAGCGGATTGAAGGCCAGCAGGAAGAGCGCGCCGACACGCTCCCACAGCCGCCACCGGTGATCGGCGCGTACCAGCCAAGTAAAGGCCATGAGCATGACGATGGCGCATAGGGTGAAGATCACCGCGGCGACGACGCGGCCTTCGCCGCCATGCTCGGTCATCCCTGCCTGTAAATGGAAAATCACCGCGCCCAGATCCACCTTGCCGAAGCTATCGTCCAGGTACAGGTAGATCCACCACAGGGCCAGCGGAATCGACGACCAGGGCAAGACGCGTCGCGTGCTAGAGCGCTGCGCGGGATGGCCCCAGCGAAAATACCAGGCGATGGCGACCCACACTGCCGCGACGGGAAACAAAAACCAGTGACTGGTGATGGTCAGTGTG
Organism: Chromohalobacter sp. 11-W; assembly: GCF_029889905.1. Classification (GTDB taxonomy): domain Bacteria; phylum Pseudomonadota; class Gammaproteobacteria; order Pseudomonadales; family Halomonadaceae; genus Chromohalobacter. The sequence continues at coordinate 298,441 of NZ_JARANZ010000003.1, forward strand.
GTGAAGAGATACCCCAGGCATAAGCCGAGGTAGGTAAGCACGCTCCAGCGGAGGATGGCGGGCGGCAGCTTCATCATAAGAACGCGTCCTTGTCTTTATGACTAGAGTATGACAGCGAAGAAGCCGATCTGACTCATCGTTGCGGCATTTGTTCGAGTTCGTAGAGCTCGTTGAGCTTGGCGTACTTCATGTAGGCATGAAACGCCGTGGTCAGAGCGACCGTCATGCCGTCCATTCCCTGGAGCATGCCGCCCTTGAAGACCAGCTTGCGCAGCATCGCGTTGACGGCGTGCAGCGTCGGGCGCAGTCGTGAGGGGCGTACACCGCGCTCTTTCATCGCCCAGGCATCGCGGCTGGAGAGCGCGTCGATGCGCCGGATCCAGTGCGACATGTCTTCGTAAGTGAAATGTCGCAAGTGCGCAGTGGTGGCCTCGACCTTGGGGGCCTCGACCGAAGAGTGCGCCTTCTTGGGCAGGTAGCCGGCGGTAGTGCGGTTATAGAGGCGTACCACCGAGTCCGGGTAGAAGCCCGCGGCGCGAATCCAGTGCCGAGCCACGTAGTTCTTGCGTCGAAAGCTGTAGGCGGTCTGTGGATCATCGAGGGCGAGCGATTCGATCAGGGTTACGGCGTCGTCGTCGAGGCGCTCGTCGGCGTCCAGGGCCAGGATCCAGTCATTCTTGGCGAACGGCACGCCGTGCGCCTTTTGTGGGCCGTCGCCGAGATAAACCTGCGCGATCACCCGAGCGCCCTCGGCCTCGGCAATCGCCACGGTGTCGTCGCTACTCAGCGAGTCGACGACGATGACTTCGTCGCAGACGCGTGACAGCGAACGCACGCAGTCGGCGATATTGGCTTGCTCGTTGAGGGTGATGACGATACCGGTCAGCGGTTGCATGGCGTTTCCTCGGTGGCCGTTGGCGTCGGCCAGGCGTCGGCGATTTGGCGTGCCACCGCTGCGATGTCGATACGCGACATATCGCTGGCGGAGGCGTCGTCGGCCGGTGGGCTGAAGGCCAGGCGGCGTGTCTCGGCGTTGCAGGTTTGCCAGCGTAGCGGCGTGGCCGAGCGCTTGGCGGGGTAGAAGCCGATCGTGGGCCGGTTGAGCGCCCCGGCGATGTGCAAGGGCCCGGTCGAACCGGCGACGAAGACATCGGCGGCGGCCAGGGTCGTGGCGAAATCGGTCAGGCTGGCGCGTGGTGGCATGAGCACTGCATCGACATCGCGCGCATTGAGCGTCTCTACCAGGTGCTGGGCAACGGCTTCCTCGCCAGGACCATAAGTAAGCACCCACTTCGGAGGTGCGGCAAGATTGGCGCTGATTGCCTGAGCAAGATCCGCGTATTGCGCCACGCTGAGATTGACTGCCGAGCCGCCGCTGCCGGGATGCAGAAACCACCAGGGGCGTGTCGGGGACAGCGACAGTTCGTCGCTCAAGCGCTGGCGTTGGGCGTCGCGCGTCGCATCGGGCAGTGGCCAGTAAGGCGGCGTCAGCGTTGGCATGTCCTGGCCGAGGGTGTGCAGCAGGGCGGCGGCCAGGTCCTGATTGTAGACGTACTCGGGTTTCTGCGATCGCGACCTACGTTGTTTAATGCGAAAGTTGTAAAATACCTGAGCCCATTTGGTGGCGGGCGCCATGCGCAGGGAAATGCCGGCGCGCCACCCCAGCCACCCGATACGTGGCGTGGAGAACAGCGTCAGCAGGGCGTCGAACTTTCCGGCGCGAAGCTGCGCGAGCAAGTCTTTCTGCTGGCGTCGCGGCGCGGCGCCGCCCGGGTCGAGAATCACCTCGTCGATCCATGGGCAGGCATGCGCCAAGGGCGCCGTATAGGGGGGCACCAGCACGGCAACATGGTTGTCGGGGTGGGCACTCTTTAGGCAGGCCAGGGCCGGCCAGGCGAGCATGAAGTCGCCGAGCTTGTCGTTGCGTACCACGAGGATGCGCTGTGGGCGCGACTGGGTCATCGAGTCTCCTGTGCCCGGTGGCGTCGACGCGTGAGTCGAACATTGTCCGAGGAGCTTGCCTTGCAGCACAAGGTTTTGCACATCTGTTTATCCCGCGGCTGGGGCGGGCTGGAAATGTACCCTGCGCGCATTATACCCGAGCTGGCCCGCCAGGGGTGGCGCGCCTATGTGCTGACGCTCGAAGGAACGCGTCTGGCCCAGACGTTGGCCGACTGCGCCAACGCCTGCCGCTTCGTCAATGCACGCTGCACGCTGGCCCGACATGTGTCCGGGCTGTGCGAGATTTACGCGGATGCCGCATAGCCGAGACGGCAGACCCCCTAGCGATAGAACTTACGGAACCACTGCATTGCTTCAAACACTGCCGGCGAGAACTCGGCGCCCTCGATCGGGTCGAGCTGACGGTCGACGATCTCCCACTGACCGGTGCCATCGACCACGGTGATGCGGTCCGGCTCGATGATGCCGTAGTCGATGTAGCTGCTGGACTCGACCCAAGGATGGTCGATGCCAGGCTCGAGCAGGTCCTCGCCCATGGCGTAGTCGGAGAGCGGATTGCTGCAACCCAGGGCGTGGCGCATCAGCATGGGGGCCACGTCGAGGTGGCTGGTCATGCCCGCGACCTCGCCCGTCTCGACGCCAGGTCCGTTGACGAGCATCGGCACGTGGGTCTGCGGCGAGGCGAAGTGACTGTTGTGGCCCCAGTAGTTCTTGTCGAAATCATCGAATGATTGGCCGTGATCGGCGGTGACCACCAGCATCGTGTTCTCCCATTCACCCTTGGCCTTGAGATCGTCGATCACACGGCCGAGCAGGGCATCATCGTAATGTACGGCATTGCGATGGCGGTTGAAGGAGGGCACCGGATCGGTATCGGGACCCAGCTCGAGATAATCCATGTTCTGGATAGACGGCTGAAAAGGTTGAGCAGCATCGGCCGGCACGTCATAGCCGTGTGGCGCATCGTAGAACAGCATGCCGAACCACGGTGACGCGTCCTCTTGCTCTTGCTGATCCAGCCACTTCAACCAGTCTTCGGTCATCCTCTCGTCCCGGCCCGCGGGCGAGTTACCCGGCGTGCTCAATCGCAGGGGATCGACCGAGGAGAAAATCGTGCGATCGAAACCGACGCTATCGAGGCTGGCCGAGGAGAAGATGCCCAGCGCGTAGTCCTGCTTCTGTAGCTGGGTGATCAGCAAGGGGGGCGTCTGGGTGTCGTCGAGATAGGCGTAGTAGTTGCCAGTGAGGCCGTAGAACAGGCTCATCGTCCCGTTGCGGGTAGCATTGCCGCCGCTGTAGTGATTCAGATAGCGGCGTCCGTTCTCGTTCAATGCGGCATAGAGATTCGGCGTGTTTTGAGGTCCGTATTCGTCGGCGCGCCACGAGTCGATCAACACCACCATGACATTGGGGGTGTCATCGGGCTGGCAACTTAGCGGGCTCTTGGGCCAGTCGAGATTTTGTGCCTGCTGGGTGTTGAGATCGGCGTTTGCGGCGCGGGCAGCGCGGGGGTCGAGCCAGCCGTGATCCTCCATGAAATCCTTGGCGGTCGCCGGGAACAGCAGCGGATAGATCCCCACCTGCTGGGTCACGCTACGCATATAGCGAGCATCGGCGACGACATGCACTGCGTGGCTGCCGACCAGGGCCAAAAGCACCAGGCTACAGGCCAGGCCGACCGGTACGCGGCGACCACGCCTGCCCGCGACCAGGCGGTGGGCGAGCCAGCCTTCCACTGCCAGCGCCACCAGCACGCAGCTGGCCACTACAAGCCAGGTCGAGGTCGTGAAGCTGAAAATCTCGCCATTCTTGTCGTTCAGAAACAGCGAGACCATGAAGTAGTTCACGTGGAAGCGGTACTGGGCGTAGACCACGGTATCCAGTAACAGCGCACATAGCCCGAGTGCGCCTAATAGCGCCGCTGGCAGCCATAGCCAGCGGGCCTTCAACAATAGTGCCAACACACCCAGCGGCAACCAGGCGAGCAATACCAGCATGCCGAAATGGCCGACCCAGGTCAGGATCAGATACGCCACTCCCATGGCATCGTCGGGGATCGCGAGATACGGCACATAACGCAGGGCGATCAGCCACACGAGCGGGAGTTGCAACAGCGCAAAAATCAGAGTGCTGCGCCAACGACGCCTCAACGTATCGTGCATGCAGATCACCTTATTGTGAGTCACCGGGAGCGTTTCGATAACCATCGACAATGGCGATGAAAGCGTGTTCCGCATTGGCGGGCGAGAAGCGAACGAGCGAGCGCTTGAGGCGTGCCAGGTTGCTCTCTTGCCAGCGCCCCGGGGGGCGCAACCGGCAGCGGTCGAAGTCGATCAGCCAGACGCGATCGTCGGCGTCGACGAGCAGGTTGCGAGCATTGAGGTCGACGTGGTCGAGCCCGGCGTCGTGAAAACGGCGCACGGTATGCCCGACCCGCTTCAGAAGGGCGGGCGTCGCCGTCGGCAGGCGCTCGGCCAAGGCCGTGACATCGGGAATAAGCCGCGTGATCAGCGTGGCGGTGTAGCTCGGGCCGTGTCGCCACACGCCAGCGGCCACCGGCGCGGGCACCGGCAGGCCGCGCTGCTTGAGTTCAGCGGTCAGGCGCATCTCGCGAAAGGCGCGGGTGCGCTCGAGCCCGGTCCACACATAGCGCGCGTCGCTGAGCCGGGCGATCAGGCCACCGCGTCGATAGGGCCGCAGCGCCCAGCGCTCGTCGCCGCAGGCGACGAAAAGGCTCGCCCCACGCCCCGGCGCTTCGCCGAGTACGGCGTCGCGCTCGTGCCAGAAGTCCGGGGTCAACCAGCGTGGGTCGATTTGTGGCCCGTGGCCGGCGTCACATAGAATGTCGGCATCATATAGAATGAATGCCTGTCCCGTTTGGAATGTTGCCAACCGCATGAAGCATCCTCTGCCCGTCCGTCCCGCGCATATTTGTGTACTACGACTGTCCGCGCTAGGCGATGTCTGCAACCTCGTCCCGACCATTCGCGTGCTGCAGCGCCTATGGCCCGATGCCCGCATCACCTGGATCATCGGCAAGGGGGAGCACAGTCTACTGGCCGGTCTATCAGGGGTCGAGTTCATCGTCTATGACAAGGCCTCGGGCTGGGCCGGCATGCGTGAGATCTGGCGTCGGCTCGGCGACACGCGCTTCGATGTGCTGTTGCACATGCAACAGGCGCTGCGCGCCAGCGTGCTTTCTCTGGGCCTCAAGGCGGACCTGCGTATCGGCTACGACAAGGCTCGGGCCAAGGATTGGCAGCACTGGTTCACCCACCGTCAACTGGCGCTGCATGCCCACGCGCATGTCCTGGAATCGTTTCTCGACTTCGCACGCTTGTTGGGCGGCGAGGAGCGCGTCGACGCCGAACCCTTGCGCTGGGACCTGGCGATCCCCGACAGCGCCTACCAGGAAGCCGTACGCGTCACCGGCGAGGCGCCTTATGTGGTGATCAGTCCCTGCGCCAACCCGCGCCTGCGCAATTTCCGCAACTGGTCCGCCGAGGGCTATGCGGCAGTGATCGCGCATGCCTGGGAAGAGCACGGCCTGCGTACGGTAATGACCGGGGGCAATAGCGCCCAGGAGCAGGAAATGGGCGCGCGCATTCGCGCCCTATGCGCGGAAGGGGCGGTCATCGATGCCATCGGCGGCACCTCGCTCAAGGGTCTGCTGGCCATGCTCGACCGCGCACGCATGGTGATCGCCCCCGACTCCGGGCCGGTGCACATGGCCAACGCCCTGCGCACGCCTACGCTGGGGCTTTTCGCCACCACCAATCCCGATCGCGCGGCGCCCTATTGCTGGCGGCGTTTCGTGGTCGACCGCTATCCCGATGCCGTGCGTCGTTATCTGCACAAGTCACCGGAGGTCATCCCGTGGGGCACGCGCGTGCGGCACCCCGACGCCATGAGCCTGATCCGTGCCGACGACGTCATCGCCCAATTCGATGCCTTGCTGGATGCCTCGCCGTCCGCTTCGCCCCGCTCGGAGCCCGACCATGAAGCTTGATCTGACCGTTCTCGAACAGGCCCGCCTGCTGGTGGTGGGTGACGTCATGCTCGACCGTTATTGGCACGGCGGTACCTCACGTATCTCGCCGGAAGCGCCGGTGCCGGTGGTCAAGGTCGGTGAATCGGAAGACCGTCCCGGCGGCGCCGCCAACGTGGCGCTCAATATCGCCGCGTTGGGCGCGCACGCCGCGCTGGCGGGCGTGGTTGGTGAAGATGACAATGCCGCGTTGCTCAAGGCGAGCCTTGAAGCTTCCGATGTAAGTACTTACTTTCATCACAGCCCTGAAATTCCGACGATCACCAAGCTGCGTGTGATGAGTCGCAACCAGCAGTTGCTGCGTCTCGACTTCGAGGAATCGCTGTGGGAGATCGACACCCAAGGCCTGACCGAGCGCGTCGAGGCAGCGTTGCCCGACGCCGACGTGGTGATCCTCTCCGACTATGGCAAGGGCAGCCTCAACCGCGTCGAAACGCTGATTGCCATCGCGCGTCAGGCAGGTAAGCGCGTGCTGGTCGATCCCAAGGGCCACGCCTTCGACAAGTATCGCGGGGCGAGCATCATCACTCCCAATCTGGGCGAGTTCGAAGCGGTAGTGGGGCCATGCCCCGACGATGCCACGCTCGCCGAGAAGGGCGAGCAGCTACGCGCCGACTTGCAGCTCGAGGCGCTGCTGGTCACGCGTAGCGAGAAGGGCATGACGTTGATCCGCGAGGGTCATGCGCCGCTGCATCTGCCGACGCATGCGCGCGAGGTCTTCGATGTCACCGGCGCCGGGGATACCGTCATCGGCGTACTGGGATTGGCGCTAGCGGCGGGCCACGGCTATCCCGAAGCGATCATGCTCGCCAACCTGGCGGCGGGGCTGGTGGTCGCCAAGCCGGGCACCGCGACATTGTCCATCGCCGAGCTCTACACGGCGCTGCATGGCGACAAGCTTGCCGAATTCGGCCCCATCGAGGAAAGCGCATTGGTCGACGCGGTGCGCGCGGCCAAGCTGCGCGGCGAGCGCGTGGTGATGACCAACGGCTGCTTCGACATCCTGCATGCCGGCCATGTCGCCTATCTCGAGCAGGCCAAACGGCTGGGAGATCGGCTGATCGTGGCCGTCAACGACGACGCCTCCGTGGCGCGCCTCAAGGGCCCCAAGCGGCCGATCAACGCCCTCGAACGCCGCATGCAGGTGCTGGCGGGCTTGAGTGCGGTAGATTGGGTGGTGCCCTTCGCCGAGGAAACCCCGGCACGCCTGATCGCCGAGGTACTGCCCGATGTGCTGGTCAAGGGCGGCGACTATCGTCCCGAAGACATCGCCGGCGGCGAGGCGGTGATCGCCGATGGCGGTGAGGTCCGGGTGCTCAACTTCGAGGATGGCGTCTCCACCACGGCGATGATCGGCACCATTCTCGACCGTGAAGGCTAAGGCTATGTACGAAAAGGCGGCGCAATGATGGCGCCGGATGTCGCTCGCGGTCTCTACAGCGCGCTGTTGTATCTGCTCTCGCCGCTTATCTGGTGGCGGGTATGGCGTGAGCATGCGCTTACTAACAAGCGCGCGGAACGGTTGGGGTTGGTCGCTGCGGCGGCGGACGGCCCACCGACGATCTGGCTGCATGCCGCTTCGGTCGGCGAGGTGCTGGCGGCACGGCCCTTGATCGAGGCCCTGGCTGCGCGCCACGCCGACCACCGCCTGGTGGTCACCACCATGACTGCCACTGGCGCCGAGCGCGTGCGAGCGCTGTTTCCTGCCGAGCGCTATGCGCTCACGCATTATTTCCTGCCGCTGGATTTCCCGGGGACGGCGCGGCGTTTCATCGCCCGTTTGCGCCCGCGCCTGGCGATCATCGTCGAAACCGAGCTATGGCCCAACCTGCTGGCAGCGTGCGAACGGCAGCACGTGCCCGTGGTGGTCGCCAACGCTCGGCTCTCGGATAAGGCTTTCCAGGGCTATCGCAAGGTGGCGCCATTGCTGCGTGGCGCACTGGGCGCGGTCAGTTGGCTGGCGGCCAAGTCATCGTCGGATCTCGAACGCTTCACGGCATTGGGGTTGGCCCGTGAGCGCGGCGAAGTCGTCGGCTCGATCAAGTTCGATCTGCCCATCAATGCCGAGTCGCGTGATGAAGGTGAGCGTTTACATACCCAGTGGGGGGCGCGGTTCGTTTGGGTGGCAGGCTCGACCCATGAGGGGGAGGACGAGCAGGTGCTGGCCGCGCATGCCCGCCTACGACGCACGCATCCTCAGGCGCTGTTGGTGCTGGTGCCGCGCCATCCGCAGCGCTTTTCGGCAGTGGCCGAACTCTGTGAGGCACGCGGCGAGCGCCTCGCGCGGCGTTCGCAAGGTGAAGCGCCCAGCGCCGAGACGAGTGTCCTGCTGGGCGACACCATGGGCGAGTTGATGCGCTTTTATGCCGCATCGGACGCCGCCTTCGTAGGCGGCAGCCTGGTGCCCATCGGCGGACACAACCTGCTCGAGCCCGCCGCCCTCGGCGTGCCGGTACTCACCGGGCCGCATCTGGAGAACTTTCAGGACATTGCCGAGACCCTGCGCGAGGCCAAGGCACTTTGCGAGATCGACGCTGCCGAGACCTTGGGCGACGCCCTGGCGACCCTTGCCGACGACCCCGAACAGCGCCGCCGGCTGGGTGCCGCCGGTGAAGCCGTGGTGGCCGCCAATCGCGGCGCGTTGGAAAAGACGCTGGAAGGCATCGCGGCGCGCCTGCCGGCGGATGTACACGCTTAGGGCGTATGGCGCTCGACACCCTCATTCGTCCCCAACAGCAACACATCGGCGCCGCGCTGGGCGAAGAGTCCGTTGGTGACGACGCCGACGATATTGTTGAGGCGCTGCTCCATGGCCTTGGGGTCCTCGAACAGGCATTCGTATCCGTCGAGGATCTGGTTGCCGTTATCGGTGACCACGCCGTCGCGGTAGACCGGGGTGATGCCCAGCTTGACCAGTTCGCGCGCCACGTAGGAGCGCGCCATGGGGATCACCTCGATGGGCAGCGGAAAGCCGCCGAGCACGTCGACGTGCTTGGAGGCGTCGGCGATGCACACGAAACGCTCGGCGCAGGCGGCGACGACTTTCTCACGCGTCAGCGCTGCACCGCCGCCCTTGATCATGTTGAAGTGCGCATCGATTTCGTCGGCGCCGTCGACATAAACCGGCACCGTACCCACGTGGTTGAGCTCGAAGACATCGATGCCGTGGCCTCGCAGGCGTTCGGCCGTGGCGTCCGAGCTTGCCACTGCGCCTTGAAAGTCGTGCTTGAGCCCGGCCAGCAAGTCCACGAAGAAATTGGCGGTGGAGCCGGTGCCCACGCCGATGATGGTGTCACGGCCGAGCAAGGGCTTGATATCCTCGATGGCGGCGGCGGCCACCGCGCGCTTGAGTTCGTCTTGGGTCATGGTGCGTCCGTATGGGCGTTCGTATCGAGTCGTAAGACGTTTGTGCAATCGTTCATATAAGCGTTCGTGTAAACGTCATTATAGAGACGTATCGGCGAAATCCGTGCCCATTATAGAGCTTATCCGTGCCGCATAAGAGACATGCCGGCACGCATGGGACTGGACGCTGTGCCGCGCCCTCTGCTAACAATGGAAGTTTGCTACCGGTTGGCCGCCCCTGGCACGCCGGTTTCACAATGAGACGCGCGAATTCGCAGGACACACCAGAATGCTAGAAGAGACCGTCAAGAAAATCCTCCAGGCACGCGTATATGAAGCTGCCCGGGAAACACCGATATCCCCTGCTCCCTTCCTTTCCCGCCGTCTCAACAACACGATTTTGATCAAGCGTGAGGACCTGCAGCCGGTCTACTCCTTCAAGATTCGCGGCGCCTACAACAAGATGGCCCAGCTAAGCGAAGAGCAGAAGGCCAAAGGCGTGATCGCCGCCTCCGCCGGCAACCATGCCCAGGGCCTGGCCATGGCCGCCAAGCAGATGGGCGTCAAGGCAATCATCGTCATGCCGCGCATCACGCCGGACATCAAGGTTCAGGCGGTACGCGCCCGAGGCGCCAAGGTGGTGCTCAAGGGCGATGCCTTCGGCGAGGCACTGGCGCATGCGCGCGAACTGATCGACGAGCATGGCTATACCTACATTCCGCCCTTCGACGACAACGATGTGATCGCCGGCCAAGGCACGGTGGGGATGGAAATCCTGCGTCAGCATAGCGGGCCGCTGGATGCGATCTTCGTGCCCGTGGGCGGTGGCGGCTTGCTCGCTGGCGTGGTGGCCTATATCAAGTACCTGCGCCCCGAAATCAAGGTTTACGGGGTCGAGGCGGAAGACTCGGCCTGTCTCAAGGCAGCGATGGCAGCCAACGAGCGCGTCACCCTCGACCAGGTCGGCGTGTTCGCCGAAGGCGTCGCCGTGGCGCAGATCGGTGAGGCGCCGTTCGAGATCCTGCGCCACTGGATCGACGGTGTGGTCACGGTCACTACCGACGAGATATGCGCGGCGGTCAAGGATATCTTCGAGGATACGCGCGCCGTTGCCGAGACCTCTGGCGCGCTGTCGCTGGCCGGGCTCAAGAAGTATATCCAGCAAGAGCGCGTCGACGGCCAGACGCTGTTGTGCATCAACTCGGGCGCCAATACCAATTTCGACCGTCTGCAGCACATCGCCGAGCGCACCGAGCTGGGCGAACAGCGCGAGGCGATCCTGGCGGTGACGATCCCCGAGCGCCCCGGCAGCTTCAAGAAGTTCTGCAAGACCATCGGCAAGCGCATGGTCACCGAGTTCAACTACCGCTACGCCGATCCCGAGCAGGCGCATATCTTCGTCGGTGTTCAGGTCAAGCCGGGTGGCGACGATCGCCAGGCGGTCATCGACAAGCTGCGCGAGGCCGACTATCCGGTGGAGGATCTTACCGATAACGAGTTGGCCAAGCTGCACATTCGTCATCTCGGCGGTGGGCGCCCCAAGGAACACTTCAGCGAAGAAGTCTATCGCTTCGAGTTTCCCGAGCGCCCCGGTGCGTTGATGAACTTTCTGACCCATTTGCCCGCCGACTGGAACATCTCATTGTTCCACTACCGCAATCACGGTGCGGCGTATGGCCGGGTCCTGGTGGGCATGCAGATTCCCAACGGCGACCGTGCTCATGTCGAGGAACACTTCGAGCGCATCGGTTATCGCTACTGGAAAGAATCCGACAATCCCGCTTATCGCCTGTTCATGGCGTGAACCGTCTGGTGCCATGGTATGACGACTTGGCATGGCACCTTCATAGTCTCCGATTATTAGGATCTAACTTCCCATAGATGCTAATGTCGGCGACATGACGAATGTCAAATAAAAACATCGTTCGTTAACCAAACGTTTCATTCTTGTGCCCGAGGCCAGTTGTCAACCCATACGGCTGGCCCTATAGTCGTAAGCGTTATTCGGGGTGCTATAAGAAACAGTCCTTTACGGAGCAGGAAATGAAACGCAAGCCTGATTTGGTCATGGCTTTAGTAATGTTGTTTGGCTTGGGTGTAGTGGCGACGGGTTACGCACAGACATTGATGGGCACTTGATGAGCGCCCCGCTATCTGGGCGTATTCGCCGGTCGTCTTGAACGTCCGAGTGCTTGCATAGCCCGCCGAGCGGCCGACGATGGTTCTCCATCGTCGGCCGCTTGCGTTACGGGCGTACGGTGCGGGCGTCGCTGACGATGGCATCGAGGGGCACGTCCCAGTCCGCGATGGGCAGTTGCTCGACGTACTGACAGTCGTGGGCAAGGCCGATCAGGCGCGGATGCGGGCGGCGCAGGCGTCGAAAGGCAAAAGTACGGTCGTAGAATCCGCCGCCCATGCCCAACCGATTGCCCTGGGCATCGAAACCGACCAACGGCATGAGCACCAGGTCCAGCGCCCAGGCCGGCAGGCGCCGTGCGCGATGCGCGCCATGCCGCGTGCTCGGCTCCGAGATGGAAAATCGATTGGTACGCATGGGCGTCTTTGCGTGGTAATGCACGAACCACAGGCGGTTGTCGGATAGCGGTCGCAGCACCGGCAGATATACCCGGACGCCGCGGCGTCGGAACCACGCGATCAGCGGTGTCGGGTCGATCTCGCCGTCGTTGGGCAGATAGAGCGCGACGCGGCGGGCGCGCTTGACCTCCGGCAATTGACGCAGGCGGCGACATAGCGCATAGCCGGCCTGGCGGCGCTGGGATGCGGAAAGTCGACGTCGGCGCCGACGCAATTCGCGGCGCAGGCTGCGTCGGTCGGATAGTTCGAGAGGGGGGGCGTGCGTCATATTCGGTGAGGTTCCCCAAAGTGCCGCTGTCGTTCTGGCCCTGAACCTAAAGGTTCAAGGTGGGTGGCCGCAGACGAGTCATCAGGCTTTCCGTCGCACGGACATGCACACAGACCCGTCTAGCAATTGGCCCCCTGGTAATGCGCATAGGCTCGAGGGACTATAACGACTGGCGAACACTTCAGGGAACGCCTCTATCCTAGCAGAGACCGGGGCGCGGCCAAAGCGCCAGGCCCTTTTCGTATAGCGTCTTTTTCTCGTGTAGCCCTTGTTCTTGTATAGAACCTTTTCCTGTATAGCGTCTCGTCGTAGCGCACCCAAGCGCGTGTCGGACAACGCCGGAGAGTCAGCTCGAGGGTTTGCTGTCATCCGGGGATGGCGTATCGGCCAGGGCCTGTTCCAGACGTTCGCTAAGGCGTGACAGGCTGGACTCGCTCTCGCGCTGGGTGTCGAGCGCTTCGAGGAGTTCATGCGTGATGTTCAGCGCCGCCATGATGGCGATCTTCTCGGCGCCTTGCACCTTGCCCTGGGAATGGATCCCGTTCATGGCGCGATCCAAATAGCGCGCCGCACGCTTTAGCTCGTCTTCCTGATCGGGCGGGCAAGCGATCACGTAGGGGCGTCCCAGCAACGTGATCTCGGTCGTCTGCCGCGAGGCGTCGTTCATGGATCGCTCCAGAGCGGGCCAAGGTCGGGCCCGATGCGGTAAGATGGAACCAAGTTTCCGCGTCATGCGCGGTGGAGGGAACGGTCTCGACGACCTTGGCATCCTGCCGTCGCGAGCCTACGTTCGCCGCCATGTAAGCCATTGATCACTATAAAGAGCCGCCCGGTCGCGGTCAACGCGGCCCGGCGGCCTGCATCACAGGACCGCATCATGTCCCTCATCGACGAACAACTCGATTTTTCACGTGTCGCCGACACCTTTCTCGCCCACGGCAGCATGCAGTCACCGGCGTTTCTCGACGGCCGCTTGTGCGCACGCCTGGCGTTGGCCGACATCAGCGCCGATACCTGGCTCGAGGAAGTCTGCGCGACCCTGGGCGTCGACCAGCCCCATAGCCGCGAAGACGGCGAGGTTTTGCTCGCTTGGCGGCGCCAGGCGCTGGACGCTCTAGCCGCGCCGGAACTCAACTTCGAGCCGCTGCTGCCCGATGACTTGTTCTCCCTCGCCGAGCGCGCGCACGGCCTCCAGGAATGGACCCAGGGCTTCCTGGAGGCCATCGTCGAGGCCGGCGGTCAGAGCGACGACTGGTCACCGGCTCTGCGCGAAGTGCTCGAAGACCTCGGTTCGCTCGTCAACCTGGAGATCGAACTCGAGGACAACGCCGAGAACGAGAACGACCTCTTCGCCTTGACCGAGCATGCGCGCATGGCTGCCATGCTGCTCTACACCGAGCAGCACCCCGGTCAGCCCCAGGTCGAGCGCGTCGAGAATTCCGAGGGTGACGACGCCACCACGCCGCCGTCACAGACCCACTGACGAACCCCTTGGCCGGGCGAGTGCCCGGCCACTCTCCCACATCTCCCGCCATCCGAGGAGCGTCCATGCCTCGCACTGTCCTGCCGCGTCCGGCGGCGATTTCTTCCGATGAGCATCGTGCCCGCCGCCAGGCGTTGATGGCGGCCTTGCCCGCGCACAGTGCCGTATTGATCCCGGCGGCCTCGCTGGTCACGCGCAACCGCGACAGCGAATACGCCTTTCGCCAAGATAGCGACTTCCACTATCTGAGCGGCTTTCCCGAACCCGACGCGCTGCTAGTGCTGCTGCCCGGCCGCGACGCCGGCCAAGTCGTGCTGTTCTGCCAGGAGAAGGATCCCTTTCAGGAGGCCTGGACCGGAATACGCATTGGCGCTCAGGCGGCGGTGACGGATTACGGGGTTGATGAAGCCTACGAGAACGCCAACCGCGATGTCTTGCTGCCCGAGCTGCTCGAGGGCCGTGAAACGTTGTATCTGCCTCTCGATAATGGCGAGATGCTGGCCCTTGCCGAGTCGCTGCGTGCGGAGCTGGCGCCCCAGGCTCGGCGTGGCGAACGCACGCCAAGTGCCTTCGCCGATGTCGCGCCGCTGATCCACGCGCGGCGCCTGATTAAGAGCGAGGCGGAACTGGGCCTGATGCGTCACGCCGCGCGCATCTCGGCGCAGGCGCACCGCCGGGCCATGCAGAACGTGTCTCCGGGTCTTCTTGAGTATCAGCTACAGGCAGAGCTCGAGCACGAGTTCGTCTGGCACGGCGCGCGTGCCCCGGCTTATGCCACGATTGTCGGGGGCGGCGAAAACGCTTGTGTGCTGCACTATATTGAGAACAGTGCCGCGCTTCGCGATGGCGACTTGGTATTGATTGACGCCGGCGGTGAGTTCGAGCTCTACGCTGGCGACATCACGCGAACCTTCCCGGTCAACGGCCGCTTCACGCCCGCGCAACGTGAGCTTTACGAGGTCGTCCTCGAGGCGCAATGCCGCGCGGTGACCGCCGTCGCGCCGGACACGACTCTGCGTGCGATTCACGACGGCGTCGTACGCGACCTGACCGCCGGCCTCATTCGCCTGGGCCTGCTCGAAGGCACACTCGAGGCGCGAATCGCCGATGACAGCTACCGGCGCTTCTTCCTGCACGCCACCTCGCACTGGCTGGGACTCGACGTGCATGACGTTGGCACTTATCGGCTGGACGGTGAACCGCGTGTGCTGGCGCCGGGCATGGTGCTGACCGTCGAGCCCGGACTCTATATTCCCGACGCTGAGGACATTCCCGAGGCGTATCGCGGCGTGGGTATTCGCATCGAGGACGATGTCGCGGTGACCGCTACGGGGCATGAGGTGTTGACGGCGGATGTGCCCAAGGAAGTGGCGGAAATCGAGGCGCTCATGCGTGAGAGTTGATCATTTTCTGATCGCGCGGTTTGTATTTACGTAATTACGCTATGAGTGCGTAAATATCCATAACGGCTGCCGTCACGACTGCCGTCCATGTCCTTAACGTGGTACAAAATAGCGTGTCTCGCCATCGCTTGTGGCAAGACCTTTGAAGCCGACAGGGAGAGTTTTCGATGCCGCCTAACCGGGTCGATATCGCCATCGTGGGAGGCGGATTGGTCGGCGCCAGCCTGGCATGTGCTCTGGCGCCGCTAATCGAGCGCCATGGGTTGCGCGTGGCGGTGATCGAGGCCGCGCCGTTGAACGCGACGCAGCCGACGACCTTCCAGCCCAGTTTCGATGCCCGCGCCAGCGCCATCGCGCAAGGTTCGCGCCGGCATTTCGAGCGGCTCGGGGTGTGGGCGTCGATGGCCGAGCGCGCCACGCCGATTCGCCAGATCCACGTCAGCGAACGCGGGCGTTTCGGGGCGACGCGGCTGACGGCCGGCGAGTTCCATCTCGACGCCCTGGGTTATGTGATCCCCAACGCCTGGATGGGGCGCGTGCTGCACGCCGGGCTCGAATCGTTACCGCTGACCTGGCACTGCCCGGCGCGCGTCGAGGACATCGTGCCCATCGCCGACGGCCACCGCCTGACGCTCAGCGACGGCGCTTGCCTCGAGGCTGGCTTGACGGTGCTCGCCGATGGCGGCCGTTCTGGGCTCAAGGAGCGCCTGGGCATCGATAGCCAGGCGCAGTCCTATGAACAGCACGCCTTGATCGCCAACGTCGAGATCGGTCGAGACCACGCCGGCGTGGCCTATGAACGCTTCTCGACCCACGGCCCGATGGCGTTGCTGCCCCTGGCCGGGCGCCGCATGGCGCTGGTTTGGACTCACGCCAAGGTGCCACGCGAGGAGACGCTAGGCTGGAGCGACGCTGAGTGCCTGAGACATCTGCAAGAGGCCTTCGGCGACCGCCTGGGGCGCTTTCGGCGCATCGGGCATCGTGACGCCTATCCTCTGTCGCTGGTCACCGCTAACGAACCGGTGCGCCCGCACCTGGCGATCATGGGCAACGCCGCTCACTCGTTGCACCCGGTCGCCGGGCAGGGGTTCAATCTTGCCTTGCGCGGCGTCATGGATTTGGTCGCATCGCTGGAAGCTGGGCTAGCGCAAGGCCAGGCTATCGGTGGTGCGCGTCTGCTGGGCGAT
Source organism: Chromohalobacter sp. 11-W (assembly GCF_029889905.1). Taxonomy (GTDB): domain Bacteria; phylum Pseudomonadota; class Gammaproteobacteria; order Pseudomonadales; family Halomonadaceae; genus Chromohalobacter. Next base: position 314,732 of record NZ_JARANZ010000003.1, read on the forward strand.
TTCGAGGCCCGCCGCGCCGCCGACCGGCGTAACGTCATCCGCTTCAGCGATGGCCTGATTCGCCTGTTCGGCATCGAGCATGCCGCGTTTTCCCACCTGCGTGCCGCGGGCCTGGTGGGACTCAATATCGTGAGTCCGCTGCGACGCACCCTGGCGCGCCGCGCCATGGGGCTGGAGCGATGAAGGCCGACGAGGAAACCAGCATGGATGAGACAACACACGATGACGTGATCGTCGTCGGCGGCGGCATGGTGGGCAGCGCCCTGGCGGCGCTACTCGGCGAGGCCGGCATCTCGGTGACGGTGCTCGACGCCCGCCCCACGCCGCTGACGCGTGAAGACGTCGGCTATGGCCTGCCTGCGCCACGAGTCAGCGCCCTGACGCCGGTATCGCAACGTTTGTTGACGCATCTCGGCGCCTGGCCGTGGATCGCCGAGCGGCGCGTGTCGCCCTATCAAGGCATGCGCGTCTGGGATGGCGAAGGCAGCGGCGAGATCGCCTTCGCGGCGGTGGATATCGGCCTGCGCGAGCTCGGCCATATCGTCGAGAATGACGTCGTCCTGGCCGCCCTGGAAGCGCGCCTCGAGGCCTTGCCAAGCGTCACCCAGCGCTTCGGCACACGCGTGACGGGGCTCACCCGCGCGGCAGACGCGCAGGAGGTCACTCTCGACGATGGCAGCCGTTGGAAGGCGCCGCTGGTGGTCGCTGCCGACGGCGCACGCTCGCCGCTTCGCCACCTGGCGGGCATCGACGTCAGCGAGCGCGAGACCGGCCATGTGGCGTTGGTCACCACGCTGCGCTGCGAGCATGGTCATGGCGGCGTGGCGCGTCAGGTCTTCCTGCCCGACGGGCCGCTGGCCTTTCTGCCGCTGCGCGTCGAGGAAGACGATCGGCACTGCTCGATCGTCTGGTCGACCCGCCCCGAGCACGCTGAGCGCCTGCTGGCGTTATCGCCGGAGGCGTTCGCCCAGGCTCTGGGCGACGCCATGGAAGGCCGACTGGGCAAGATCGAGGTACTCGACGAGGTACACCACTTCCCGCTGACCCAGCGCCACGCCCGTGAATACACCGCGCCGGGCCTGGCTCTGATCGGCGACGCCGCGCACAGTATCCACCCGCTGGCCGGCCAAGGCGTCAATCTCGGCTTTCTGGACGCGGCGGTGCTGGCGGAAGAAATCACCCACTCACGCCAACGCGGCGTAACACTCGGCGACGCCCGCACACTGGCGCGTTACGCCCGCCGCCGGCGCGGCGACAACGCCGCCATGCTGGCACTGATGGACGGCTTCCGCCTTCTGTTCGGCGCCCAACACCCCGCGTTACGATTGATACGTAACGTCGGCCTCTCCAGTACCGACAAGCTCATGCCTCTCAAGCGCACCATGATTCGCCAAGCCGCCGGCGAACGTGGCGAACTCCCCGCCGTGTGTCGTTAAGATGATCGTTGGGCCGGTTACATACCCGGCCCAGCTATTCTAAAGGGCGTGCTAACGGTGCCCATCATGGTGGCGGTGGTGTGTCTGAAATCTATACTGATTGGTTGATGAAATTGCCAGGCCCTATCAGCCAATGGTGATCGTGGGAAAAGGAACAAAGCTATGTTGATCTCCGGTGAGGATGGATCGGCTGTTCAGGAAACGCTCTACCTACTTTCTGTGCCGGGTATGCGTGACTCGATTCGCGAGGGAATGGGCACACCTATTGAAGAATGCGACGAAGAGCTGAGCTGGTGACGGAAAAGCGCGTATCGCAAGCCTCCCCCATTTGAAAAGCTTGTCGGTGATCTTGCCGGGGCTTATTCTCGCAGAATCAATATCCAGCACCGTCTTGTTTACCAAGTGCTTGATGATGAGAAAGTGGTGAAAATTCTCAGGCTCTGGAGCCATTATGAATAGTACTGCGTTTTTTCAGTAGCGCCGAACAACGCTTCCTAAGCTGAACGAACGAAAGCCTGTGCTGCTGGTGATAAATGACGGTAACCCAAGACGAGGTCGAATTCAGGTTCAGCACTTGATAGCGGATGATAGCTTATCCGGTCTCCACGAAAGCCACTCATGCTCTCGGGAACAACGGAGACTCCTGCTCCGACTGCCACCAGCGACAGCACGGCGTGCATCCCGTACGCTTCCTGCGTAACCTCGGGCACAAAGCCTGCATTCGCGCAAAGTCGGATAACCTGCAGATGAAAACCACGCCCTTCAACCATCGGCCATAGGATGAACGGTTCGTCTGAGAGATCGCTAAGTATTAGGCCTGGTCGCTTGCCGAGGAGGTGATCTTTCGGGATGGCCATGCACAAGCGGTCACTGTCGAACAATGTCTGATCGACGTCTTCAGCATTTGCAAGCGGTGGAATCAACACACCTACGTCCAGCCTTCCATCGCGTAATGCGGCAACCTGTGCAGCGGTAGTCGCCTCATGTAGCTCAAGACGAACTTGTGGATGATTTGTCCTAAATTCACGAATGACATCAGGTAACCGTCCATAAAGCGAACTTCCCACATAGCCTAGGCGCACGACACCTGTTCGGCCTGCTGCTACATCTGCCGTAGCGGTGATCGCCTGCTCCGCCCGCCGAAGGGTTTCGCGTGATTCATAAAGAAATTTCTTTCCCGCGGGGGTCAAGCCAAGTACGCGGTTGCCGCGATTGATCAGGGCGGCATTGATATCGGACTCCAGCTTGCGGATGGCGCTGGTAAGAGGGGGCTGCGACATATTCAGCCGCTCTGCTGCACGATGGAAGTGCAACTCTTCCGCAACGGCGACGAATTGCTCCATTGCGCGCAAAGTGATTCGAGCCCGAGCATTTATCGCCATATCCCGCCCCAAAAATGTATTCAGCTTGCCAATGATACTAAAAATGTATCGTAATGCATTGCATGTTGTATTTTATGTATCGTGAGTCTAGCTCCATGCTTCTCCTAAACATGTTCTTGTAAAGAATGGAGAGTGTGGGATGGTGGATTTCAAAGGTCAGGTAGTGCTCATAACCGGAGCGGGTCGAGGGCTCGGCCTTTCGTATGCCCGGCTTATCGGGCAGCTGGGGGCGACGGTCCTGATCCAGGATATCGGTGCCGCCTCGAATGGTCATGGCGTCGATTCGCAGATTGCGGAGCGCGCGGCAGAGACGCTGCGACTGGAGGGGCTGAATGTCCAAGCAATTTCCGGTGATATTGGTTCACGCGAGGGATGCCATGACCTCTGCAGAGACGCCTTGAGGAGAGGTGGACGACTGGACGCCTTGATTCATAATGCAGGCTGGGTTGCCCACCAGAGCATTGAGTCGATAGACGAAAGTTCGTTTGATCATATGATGGACATCTCCACCAAGGCGCCTCTCTGGCTCGCACAGGCGGCATGGCCGGAGATGAAATCGGCGGCCTATGGCCGCATCGTCATGACGACCTCTTGCCGGGCGCTGTACCCACAGTATGTTCAGAATGGTCTTGCGTCATACGCGGCTGCCAAGATGGCTGTGGTGGGACTGGTGAATGTCTTGGCTTCTGAAGGCGCACAGGACGGCATTATCGTCAATGCAGTGTCGCCAGTCGCCAAAACACGCATGTGGGGGATAGAGGGCGAGCCGGATGAGCTGCGGCCCTCTGAGGTGGCCCCGGGGGTGGCGTATCTCGCCTCCCCGGCATGCCCCGAAGGTGGCTGGATACTCCGCGCTGCGAACGGGCAGTTTCATGCCACCAGGGCTATAGAAGCCGAGGGCGTAGACTATCCCCGTAATCTTCGTGCGGTTCACGCTGCAACCGCTCATGAGGTTGCGGCGAACTGGGCACTGATCGCTGTGGCTGACGTGGAGCCGCGACGGAAAAAGACTCTACGTCACTGACTCCCTGCGCGGATATCCCCGGCAGGGAACATCCTTGGACTGCTTGAGCTTCCTGTGCCGCGCCCTACGAGCTGTACCTTTGCTGATAGCGATCAATGTCTGTATGTAACCTCGGCTCGGCTTGGTTTATCGAAAAGTGAGCTTGAGGAAGCGCCTGAATCAGGAGCCTTACTGCGGATCGATTATGATGGAGCACTAATGTGAAAGTGATAAAAGCTTTAGAGCAGCACCGCAAGGATCTGCGGGTCAAGAAGCTTGTTGCGGCGTGAAGCTGCACCTAACCTTCCTGGTATCTCCAAAGAACACGTGTCATGAGCGAAGGCCCTCCCCTTCGCCCATGACTCGTGCGTGTAGACAACGGATCAGATACCCATGGAGGCGAGTTCATGACGAAACGCAATCATCAGGGCGTCACGCTTGAGTGTGTGCAGGGCGATATTGCGCGCCAGCCGGATATGGACGCCATCGTGAACGCGGCGAATGCGGAGTTGCGTATCGGCGGCGGTGTGGCGGGTGCGATTCATCGTGGTGCGGGGCCGGAACTGGAGCGGGAATGCCAGCCGCTGGCGCCCATTCAGCCGGGGCAAGCGGTGATCACCGGCGCTCATAACTTGCCCAATCGCTCGGTGGTGCATTGCCTAGGTCCGGTGTACGGCGTGGACGCGCCCGCCGAGCCGTTGCTGGCGGCCTGTTATCGCAATGCGCTAGAACTGGCCGAGCAACATGGGCTTACCTCCATCGCCTTTCCGGCGATCTCGACCGGGGCCTTCGGATATCCGCTAGAAGCGGCGACGCAGGTGGCGTTCAAGACGGTGATCGAGATGCTGCCCCAGCTATCCTCGGTCAAGCATATCCGCTTCGTGCTGTTCCAGGAGGCGGACGTTCGGGTTCATGAAGAGGTGCTCGAGCGCTTGCTCGATTGAAACGACGCCATTAACTGAAACGCTATCATTGTCGGGCGCCGGACGGTCCTGCTTTCGGTGCCCCCTACCTTTCTCCCCCAAGACACACTCGCTTCGGACGACGAATCTGTCTGCCGGTGCTGCTCCGTACGGCCCTGCCTAGAAAGTGACTGCCCACTTTTTGTTGTTTAGATACTGGTGCCTAACCGATACCGAGTGCGTGGCGCGCAAGAGGCTTTGCAGTATTTTGTTGTACGAATGTTTCTTTCTTGTACGATATTTGTATAATTATTCCTGTCGCTGGACGAAAGATCGTCTTCGGTGCATGTGCTTTCTTCGATTCGCCAGATAGGAATAACATCGTGAAAACCATATTTTCATGGCTCCAGGGAACGACGATTCGTGCCCGAATGACGGCTGGCTTTGCCAGTGTTCTCTTGCTGATGGTCATCCTGACTGCCGAAGGGATACGTGAGGTCAACTTGATCGACCACAGCATGAAGGTCATCAACGACGTCAATAGCGTCAAACAACAGTATGCGGTTGATTTTCGTGGCAGTGTCCACGACCGCGCTATCGCCGTGCGTGATGCGGTACTGGTCGATGACGAGGCCAGCCTCGAGCCGATCCTGGCGGATATCAAGCGCCTCGAAGGCGACTACCGCGAGGCTGCCGCCGGCATGCAGGACCTCTTCTCGCGTGGTGATGTCACCGCCGACGAGCGTAACGCCCTGGCCGCTATTCAGGAGATCAAGGCCACGACCATGCCGTTGATCGATGAAGTGATCGAGCGACGCCAGGCAGGCGATATCACCGGCGCTAAGCAATTGCTGCTCAATGAAGCGGCGCCGGCTTTTCGGACCTGGCTGAATGACATAAATGCTTTCATTACCCTGTAGGAACGGCTCAATGCGGCCGAAACCGGTTTTGCGCGCAACATCGCCGAAAATTTCCAAATCACCATGCTGGTGCTATGCCTGGGCGCTCTGGTGATAGGGGCCTTGGTGGCTACAGTGTTGACCCGGCTACTATTGCGAGAGTTCGGCGCTGAGCCCTATGAGGTCAAGGCCTTCGCCGAGGCGGTGGGCAATGGCGACCTGACACGTCAGGTATCGTTAAAGCCACAATATCGAAACAGCATCATGGCCGCCCAGGTGGCGATGGCGGAAAAGCTGAAAACCACAGTGTTGGAAGTGCGCGGTTCGGCCGAATCGGTGGCGACCAATAGCGAGCAGATCGCCGAGGGGAATAACGAACTTTCGTCCCGCACCGAGCAGCAAGCGAGCTCCCTGGCCGCGACCGCCTCTGCCATGGAGGAGCTGGGCAGCACCGTTCAGCAAAACGCCGACAACGCCGTGGAAGCACGTAAGCAGGCTGCCAATGCCTCGCAAATCGCCGAAGAGGGTGGTGAGGTCGTCACGCAGGTGGTGCAGACCATGCACGACATCGATGGCAGCTCCAGAGAAGTAGCCGAGATCATTTCGATGATCGACGGTATCGCCTTCCAGACCAATATCCTGGCGCTCAACGCCTCCGTCGAGGCGGCGCGTGCCGGTGAGCACGGCCGAGGTTTTGCCGTGGTCGCTCAGGAAGTGCGCGAGCTCGCCAGCCGCTCTGCGGCGTCGGCCAAGGAGATCAACGCCTTGATCACCGCCAATCGCAAGCGTGTTGAGCAGGGGACGGAACTGGCCACCCAAGCCGGCAAGACCACCGAAGACGTGGTGGCATCCGTCAAGCGCGTGACCGAACTGATGGAAGAAATCAGCAACGCGACCGCCGAACAGCGCGATGGCGTGCAGCAGGCGGGTGAAGCCGTTACCCAGATGGATCAGGTCACGCAGCAGAACGCGACCTTGGTCGAGCAGAGCGCCAGCGCCTCCAACAATCTCAAGGAGCGCGCACACAAGCTAATGGAGCTGATGTCGGCCTTCCAGCTTGGCGATGTTTCGTCACAGGCCACACGCCAGGCAACCGATCGCTCCCAGGTGGCCCCGCACAGCGCAGGCCAACAGCGGGCACCGGCATCCTCGTCTCGACTGCCGAGCACCCGCAGCACGGCGCGCCAGACCACCGAGGAAGAGTGGGAAGCGTTCTAAGCGCTGTCTGAAAATCGACGACCGTTCGCCTGGAACGGCATGCCACAACGACCGCCGCCGGCGGTCGTTTGGCGTCGAGGCCCCGCCCGCCTCGATATTGCACCACTCGACTCTTCTCCCACCCAAGACACACCCGCTTGAAACCCGGATAATGGCGAGCAATTCGCCTGCGGGCGCACCCGACACCAACCCGGTTTTTGTACATGGAAATCAAGGTCAACTTTCTCGAAAATCTGCGGCTGGCGGCCAAGTTCGACGATTTCACCGTCGAGACCGATCAGCCCATTCGCTACAAGGGCGACGGCTCGGCGCCGAGTCCGTTCGACTACTTCCTGGCCTCGTCGGCGTTGTGTGCGGCGTATTTCGTGCGCTTGTACTGCAACGCGCGTGACATCCCCACCGAGAACATCCGGTTGTCGCAGAACAACATCGTCGCCCCGGAGAACCGCTACAACCAGATATTCAAGATCCAGGTGGAGCTGCCGGAGGATCTTTCCGAGAAGGATCGCACCGGCATCCTGCGCGCGGCGGAGCGGTGCAGCGTCAAGCGCGTGATCCAGAACGCGCCCGAGTTCCAGATCGAGACGGTCGAGAACATCGACGAAGACGCCCAGGCGCTGTTGATGGGCACGAGCGCCAAGGACGGCGACGCAGGCGGCGAAACCTGGATCGAGGGCAAGGACCTGCCGCTGGAGCGCACTATCGCCAACATGACCCAGATCCTCGAGGACCTGGGCATGAAGATCGAGATCGCCTCGTGGCGCAACATCGTGCCCAACGTCTGGTCGCTGCATCTGCGCGACGCGGCCTCGCCGATGTGCTTCACCAACGGCAAGGGCGCGACCAAGGAAGCGGCACTCTGCTCGGCGCTGGGCGAGTTCATCGAGCGCCTCTCCTGCAACTTCTTCTACAACGATCAGTTCTTCGGCGAGGAGATCGCCGATAGCGCCTTCGTCCATTATCCCAGCGAGCGCTGGTTCCCGCTGGAAGACGACGACGCCCTGCCCGCCGGGCTGCTCGACGCACACTGCCGGGCGATCTTCGACCCGGACGGCGAGCTGCGCGGTTCGCACCTGATCGACACCAACTCTGGGCGCACGGATTGCGGCATCGTCGCGTTGCCGTTCAAGCGCCGCTCCGATGGCGCGACGGTGTACTTTCCCTCGAACCTGATCGAGAACCTGTACCTCAGCAACGGCATGAGCGCCGGCAACACGCTCGCCGAGGCCGAAGTGCAGTGCCTTTCCGAGATCTTCGAGCGCGCGGTGAAGAAGGAAATCATCGAGCAAGAGATCGTCCTGCCCGACGTGCCGGAGGAGGTGCTGGCCAAGTACCCCGGCATGCAGGAAGGCATCGCTGCACTGGAGGCCCAGGGCTTCCCGGTGCTGGTCAAGGACGCCTCGCTCGGCGGCCGCTACCCGGTGATGTGCGTGACCCTGATGAACCCGCGTACCGGCGGCGTGTTCGCCTCCTTCGGCGCGCACCCGAGCTTTCAGGTGGCGCTGGAGCGCAGCCTCACCGAACTGCTCCAGGGGCGCAGCTTCGAGGGCCTGAACGACCTGCCGCAGCCGACCTTCAGCTCGCTGGCCGTCTCCGAGCCCAACAACTTCGTCGAGCACTTCATCGACTCCTCCGGGGTGATCTCCTGGCGCTTCTTCAGCGAGCGCACGGATCTCGACTTCCACGAATGGGACTTCGCCGGCACCACCGCGGAAGAAGCCGAGCGCCTCTACGGGCTGCTCGCCGAGCAGGGCCTGGAAGCCTACGTGATGGAGCACGAGGACCTGGGCGCGCCGGTATGCCGCATCCTGGTGCCGGGGTATTCCGAGGTATACCCGGTCGAGGACCTGGTGTGGGACAACACCAACATGGCGCTGGACTTCCGCGCGGACATCCTCAATCTGCACACACTCGAGGATGAGCGCCTGGCTAACCTGCTCGAACGTCTGGAAGAAAGCCAGCTCGACGACCACATCAAGGTCGGCACGCTGATCGGCATCGAGTTCGACGACAACACCGTGTGGAGCGAGCTGACCATCCTCGAGCTCAAGCTGCTGATTGAGATCGCTCTGGGCGAGTACGAAGCAGCGCTGGAGCACGTCCAGATGTTCCTGCAGTTCAACGACAACACCGTGCAGCGCGGCCTGTTCCATCAAGCCATGCAGGCGGTGCTGGAGATCGCCCTGGACGACGACCTCGACTTCAACGACTACCACCGCAACCTCACGCGGATGTTCGGCGAAGAGACCATGCGCCAGGTGATTGGCGCGGTGAACGACGAGATACGCTTCCCCGGGCTGACGCCCACCAGCATGGGGCTGGAAGGCATCGACCGCCACCAGCGCCTGATCGAAAGCTACCGGAAGCTGCACGCCGCGCGCGCCGTCGGGGCCGGCATCGCCATCTCGTAAACCGCCCCTCCCCACCCTCTCCGTCACCGCCACTCACGGCGCGCCTTGGCGGAGAGGGCATTTCCCCTTCATGCGTTAATACCAGCCCCGCCCCTACGACCAACCGCCGTTTTGCATCCATCACCACAGTTGAATACTCTGATTCACTAAGGCTGCTTAGACGGCCAGATTGAAGAACGACGACCAACGCAGGGACTACCGCATGGGATGGCAAGGGCGCATCACGTCTTGCAGGGTAGGGGCGGTAGCGTGCCCGGGCCCGTGATTCGCTATTTCTCCTTCCATGCGTTGGCGCCCGTTAAAGCGCGCGAAGTCTACATAGATTGCCGAGCTTTTCTTTATTTTATTTAAAATCAATGGCTTAGGTGCGAAATGGCGGGCTAGATAAGATTGTTGAACGCGCGGGCTCGTTCAAGTGGGAAAATGAACGTGCTATTTAATACCTTTTAGCGAAGAACCATATGGTCGAAGACGATAACAAGAAAGCCTTAGCCTTGATTAGGGGAGGGACGGAGTTAGCTGGCTCCGCCGTTTCTGGTGCGCTCGGTTTTTTTGCTGCCGGCCCAGCCGGGGCGGCAGCAGCCAGCGTTGCAGGCGCAGCAATAACTAGCGGTTCGGTGAAACTAATCGGTGATTTTGCAGATCGCCAGCTATCATCGAAAGAGCAAGAACGAGTTGGAGCAACTGCTGCCCTAGCGTTCAATAAGATCAGTAAGAAGTCGGAAAATGGTGAACATTTAAGAGAGAAGACTTTTTTTGAGCCCAGCGACGGAGCTCGCTCTGAGGCAGAGGAGCTATTGGAAGGAACCCTTCGGCAAGCGAGAGAAGAATACAAAGAGAAAAAGCTGCAATTTCTGGGTAATTTTTATTCAAATTTGGTTTTCTCCCCCGGGGTTACTAGCAATGAAGCTAATTACTACCTTCGTTTATTCGACAATCTCACGTACCGTCAGTTCTGTGCCATATGCATCGTCTTCATGCTTCCATATCAAAATATTCGCGAAACCGACTATCGGGGCTATAAGGGGCCGCTAAATGCTGAGATGGTATCGTTACTGCAGGAGATATACGACCTAAACGATAAAGGGGTGGTGGCTTGCAAGGCGCAGGGTGATGGATACTCGGCACTACTAGGTTGGCATGATGTTGTGCCCCGATCGCTTGAGCTGACAGGGCTAGGCGAGCGACTGCAAACTTTATTTATGGCCGGCGGGAGTCTGACAACGTCAGATCTCGATTTAGTTGCAGATAAACTTCGCTAACAAAACGCTGCAGTTGATCGTGGACTTTCCCCGGTTTAGTGGATACGCATCGATAACTCCCACGGAGGAGAAAACCGATGCCCGCAATAATCACGGGGAAGAAGGCGCAACGTTACACCCCGGAATTCGAGACGAAGGTGGTTTCAGGTTCATCTAGGTGTTCAAGGGGTCTCGGAAGCATTGGATATTAACCCATTAATGCTGTCACGCATGTGAAAGGAATACCGAGCAGGAAATAACGTCCTAAAAAATAGCGAGGTAGAGTAGCAATGAAGGAGTATCGCTTCCGCGAAGCGCGATCAGATGATCTTGCATCACTAGTCGAAATGCTTGCTGATGATGAACTTGGGCAAACCCGTGAGTCGCCGGGGGCGCCGTTGAAAGTCGGCTATATCAGAGCATTCGAAGCTATCCAAAATGATCCAAATAACGAGCTTGTGGTTTGTGAATCGGATGGCCAATTGCTTGGTATGCTCCAAATGACGTTTATCCCTTACCTGACTTATATCGGAAGCTGGCGAGCGTTGATTGAGGGCGTTCGTGTTGCGTCGTCTAAGCGAGGAGAAGGGATTGGTGCCAAGCTTTTCGAGTGGGCAATACAGCGAGCTAAGGAAAAAGGCTGCCTGATCGTCCAATTAACCAGTGATAAGAAAAGGCCAAATGCAATTCGTTTTTATGAGAAGCTTGGTTTTAAAGCGTCGCATGAAGGGATGAAGCTCTGGTTGAACTAAAGAGCGTTTAACAGTTCATTAAAAGCAATCGCTAAAAGAGCTGCCGCGCTTCAGCAGAAAGCTTGGCTACGGCGTTAGGCGAGTTATTTATCTAGGGGGGGAGCCAACGATGCCACAAAAAGGTGAGCACAACTATTCCACTACCGTCGTCTGGACCGGTAATTCTGGCGAAGGTACAAAGCACTATCGCGCCTTTTCGCGCGATCATGAAATAACCTGCGGTGACAAACCCGCAATAGCCGGGTCGGCGGATCCAGCATTTCTTGGCGACTCATCCCGCTATAATCCGGAGGAGCTGTTGCTGAGCTCGCTCTCTGCATGCCACATGCTCTGGTATCTACATCTGTGCGCTGATGCCGGCATCAAGGTGTCGAGTTACGAGGACAACGCCGAAGGCCGAATGATTGAGACCAAAAGTGGCGGCGGTCATTTTGATAAAGTGATACTCAAGCCCATCGTCAACATCGGCGAAAACGACGATAGCGAGCTAGCGAAATCTCTTCATGAGAAAGCGCATTCGCTATGCTTCATTGCGAATTCGGTGAATTTTGAGGTCGCGTGTGAAGCCGAAATTCGCTACGGCCAATGAAGGCCTGACAGTGCGCTACGCGCGGGCGTTAGCTGCGCTTTGGCCTTGAACCGACAGGCGCTCACTGAAAGGAATCACTGATGATCGTTCCTTTATTCCTTGATACAAATGATTGTCGGCATTTTTCACAGGATGCTCGTCGTGCCGTTGAAGAGGTATGTGCCGATGCTGAATCGGAGATTCGTTCTTTCCTCGATGATTTAAATGAGAATATTGAGTTGGCGTGTCAGACGGGGCCTTTCGTTATCCCGGAAACGGGTGAGATGGGCATGGCAATCTCGCCAGGCCGCGTGGGATGGACCGTTGATGCGAGGCTGCCGGGCGGTGTGGCCGCTGTTGCTCGCGCCCAGCTGCGTTTCACGTTGTTTCACGAGCTCCATCATTTGGTAAGAGGATGGGTCATGTATGGTGGGGTGGCGCGTACCTCCTTTATGGAGGGAGTCGTCAGCGAGGGCCTTGCGACCGTATTTGAGCGAGATTTTGCAGGCCGTGAGACGCCTTGGGGGCAATATCCTGACGATATCGCGCAATGGGTTGCTGAGTTGCTAGCGCTTCCGGTTTCGGCGTCTTACGATAATTGGATGTTCCAGCACCCGGATGGGCGGCGTTGGATTGGTTATCGTGCAGGAACCTACATTGTAGACCAAGCTATCCTAGCGTCTGGGTTATCGGCTGCCGACTTGGTTCGTGTTCCAAGCGACGAAATACTACGGATGGCTGGTACCCGCTAGCATCGATACGAGAGAACCCAACAACGTCATGCACGTGATAATTGCGTGATGGCTGATATCGATATGAACGACGAATCACAAATCAAGGATTGGCTGGCGAGCGATCCCACACGTATGGAGGCGCTTGTCATCGCTTCTGAGCAGAATTTGCCGGATTGGTGCATCGCTGCGGGGTTCGTTAGAAACTTGGCTTGGGATAATCTGCACAGGCTTTCATCGGCCACCAGTATGAACGATGTTGATTTGATTTACTTCGATCCACACGATTGTAGCGAATCTCGCGACCGAGAAATTGAGGATAATCTAAAAATTATCTCTGGGCTTCCATGGTCAGTGAAAAATCAGGCAAGAATGCACGAGCGGAATTCGGACAGCCCGTACATTTCAACTGAAGATGCTATGAGTTTCTGGGTAGAAGTGGAAACTGCCGTGGGGGTCAGGTTGGATGAGAGAGGCGACGGCAGCGTTCTGTGACGCAAGTCGTTGACGTAGAAAATAAAGGTAATTTCGATATGTTTGACTACACGTTGGTACATTGGCTGGCGTTTTTGTCAGCGGCGGTGCTTCTGAATCTTTCTCCGGGGCCGGATATCGCGTTCATGCTAGGCCAGACACTACGCAGCGGGCGTCGATATGGGTTCGCTGCGATGTTCGGCGTATGGTCCGGGGCGGCGTTGCATGTAGTGATGGCGGCGGCGGGCCTGTCGGCCATTCTGGCTACCTCGGCGGTGGCGTTCTCGGTGGTCAAGTGGGTCGGGGCTGCCTATTTGATATGGCTCGGCGTCAAGATGCTGCTGTCGAAGGGAGATTCTTTTATCTCCAGTGACGGAGGCCGAGACGTAAAGGTGACATCGGTCTATTGGCAGGGTGTGCTGGTGTCCGCGCTGAACCCCAAAGTGGCTATCTTCTTCCTCGCATTCTTGCCGCAATTCGTCGTGGCAGGTGCCGGGCCGGTGGGTGCCCAGCTGTTCTTGCATGGCAGCTTGATTATCGTGGTGGCGGCTTTTATCGAGCCCCCTTTGGTGATGATGGGAGCAAAGCTGGGTGCTTTCTTGAAGGCAAGTCCGCGAGTGGGCATGTGGATGGATCGCGGCCTTGGTGCCATGTTCGTTGCCCTGGGGGCGCGTCTAGCCGCCAGCACCAGGTGAGATCAGGATGTCAGTAGCCCTCCTGCTTGCTGCATTAATACCCATGTATCGGATGCCAAAACCCTCGCTTCGCAATGGTGCTGGTTTCAATACAGACGGCGCTATCTCTACGAATCCTTAAGCTATCCCCCTTAGGGCTGAAAGGGCCACGATGGAGGTGGGTGCGCTTGGGTTGGGGGTGTTAGTTCTGTGTGTCGTGCCGGTTCAGCCAGCGCTCAAACAATCGCCAGCGCAGGTCAAATGTCTGGGTGTACCACTGCTGATCACGGTGTATGGCTTTTTCCAGATGCGCGGGCAGGGTGGGCAAATAGGGGCGCATGGGGGTGGAAGTCTCTTTGTGTAACCCCACCCGCTCGCGCGCTGAATGACGCGAGGGACTGTAGCTGATCAGACTGGCTTGATGGGCCATGGGCTCGGCGCGTGTGGCGTAGCGGATGAATCGCTCAGCAAGCTGGGGTTGATCCGCCTGGGCGGGAATGGCCCAACTGTTGTAGTCCAGTAGTTGGCCATCCCAGATAATGGTAATAGGCGCTCCGTCGTTGACCTGGGCATCAAAAAAGCGTCCGTTGTAGCCAGAGGCCATGGCGACTTTGCCTTCGGCCAGCAGCCGGGCCGGCTCGTTGCCGCCGGTCCACCAGGTGAGTTGCCCGCGCAGTTTATCCAATTGGTTGAAGGCCAGATCAAAGCCGCGCTCGGTACTTAGAAGATCATAGAGCTGACTGCGGGGCACGCCTTGGCTCATCAGCGCCCATTCAAACAGCCCCACTGGCGCGCGCCGCAGAGCGCGCCGACCGGGGAAGTGCTGGGTATCAAAAAAGTCCTCGACGCGACGTGGTTTTACGCCGGGGAAGGCCCTGTCGTCATAGGCGATCACGGTAGAGAATACCAGTTGCGTCACCGCGCAGCGGCCAATGGCGCCTTTTATAAAATCCTCGCTCGCGGGAGTGCCGTCGGGTGCGGAGGCAAGGATGCTCGGGTCCAGTTCGCACAACAGGCCCTGTTCGCAGGCGGTGTCGGCGTTGGCCTTTATCATGTCGATCACATCCCAGGAGTGATCGCCCTTGGCGTAGGCTTCTTTTAGGGCGTCCAGCCCGCCGTTAAAACGTACGGTTTCTACCTCGATGCCGGTTTTTTCGGTAAAGGGCTCGAAGTAGGCTTCGTGCTGGCTACGTTCGTAGGCGCCGCCCCAAGTGACCACCGTGAGCGTGGGATGGTCCGTATCCGCCAGCGCCGGTAGCGTCAGCGTGATGGTGAGTAGCAATATGAGATTAAGCGGTCGCATTTTCCTCCCGTCGTAAGTCATCGACGATGCCTAGATAGGCGCGTATCACCGCTTCCTCGGAGACACTGCCAACGGGGCGTCCGTCATCGTCCAGAATCGGAACCGATTCGCCCACGAAACCCTCCAGTGCGTTCATGGCATCCCAGACACTGGTGGCGTGGATAAAGGCGGGCGCAATACGCCAGTGCTTCCGTGGCACCGGCTCGGCATCGGGCAGGGTGAGGAGTGTCTGAAGGCGCACGCAGCCGACAAAATAGCCCTGAGCGTCGGTGATTACGGCCTCGGCCCGCTGCTGTTCGACCAGTAGTGTGCGGATGGCGCCAGCGGTATCGGTGGCATTTGCGCGCGTGACATCGGTCGAAGCGTAATCGGCAATCGAGAGGCTCTGTAGTATCGCCCGGTCGCGGCCCTGGCGGAGATCGAACCCTCGTGCACGCAGTTGCCGGTCAAACAGCGAGCGGCCCACCATCCGGTAGGAGACCAGGTTGCAAAACACTACCGTTACCATCGCCGCAATGGTCAGGTCGTAATTGCGGGTCAACTCAAACACGATCAGTATGGTCGTCAGCGGCGCGCCGATCACCGCGCTCGCCAACGCCATCATGCCGCCAATGGCGTAAGCCACCAGGCCGGACAACTCCAGCGGTACAACCGTTTGTGCCGTCATGCCGAACAATGAACCAAACAGTATCCCGATCAATAGCGCCGGGCTGAATACCCCGCCCACAAAACCGAAGCCCACGCACAAGGCCGTGACCAACAGCTTCAGGGCGACGAGCAAGCCCAACTCCTCGGCCCCAAAAGCGCCGGGGATGGTGGCAAAGCGCAGACTCTCCTGGCCGATACCCAGTACCTCCGGCATCCACAACGCCACCAGCCCCAGTGCCAAGCCGGCACCGGCGGGTTTGATTGTTTGTGGCAACCGGGCCTGGGCGGCCAATTTACCGGCCTTCTCAATTAAGCGGATAAAAACCCAGGCCAGTAGCGCGCACAACATTCCCTCAAAAGCGAAGAGCAAAAACTCGTAGCTATGGCTAACACCGGCAAAATCCACCAGGAACAAAGGCTCAAGCTCAAACACTACATTGGCCAATACATAGCCCGTGGCTGCCGCCACCGTGACCGGTGCAAAGGCGCGCAGCGAATAGTGGCGCAGGATCACCTCGTGGGCGAACACCAGTCCGGCGATCGGGGCATTAAACGCCGTCGCAATCGCAGCGGACACGCCGCAGGCAATGGCAATGGCCTTCAGATCTTTGACGCCCAATTTCAGCTTGGCAGCCAGCGCCCCAAACAGCGTGCCCAGATACACCATGGGCCCGTACTGGCCCACACTGGCGCCACTGCCTAGCGAGACAATCGCCGCCAGGGTGGAAACGATACCATCGCGAAAGCTCGGTAGCGGCTGATCGGTCTGCACCGCGAGAATGGCGTCCGGCGGCGCTAGCGCTCTCCGCACGCTCGAGCCATAGCGCATCAAAAGTCCCACCACTAGGCCACCCAACGTGGGCACCAGTACCGTCGCGGCCGTCACCAGCCCCGGTCGCTCGCCCCATTGAATCCGTGCGTAAGGGGACACCAGTAGCCGGTGGTTCAACCACGCTACCGCCTCCACAAAACCGATGGCGCACAGAGAAGCGACCGCACCGACGATCACCGCGACCAGAGAAATGGCGCTAATGCGGTAGATGATGGTTAGCCAGTTTCGCACGGTAGAGCGCATAGGTTTGATGAGTCTTGTTGGGCGTCGAGTGTAAAGTGGCTGAGAAGATAGAGCCTTGAGAATCAATATGATGATAGGTCAGCGTTGGCGTTTTATCATTCTCGCTATTTTTGTACAGTGAAGCGTATCAGAATGTACCGCATGACATTAAAGCTCGCCCGCTTTATCACCTTTTAGTTTATTGAGTTCAATGGCGAATTCATCATCCGGACGCTGATAATTTTTCAAGGGGGACGATAAAACTGTGTGTTCAGAATATCCTCTGAGGGCGTTTCTGCTTGAATGAAAAAGTTTAGGAAGTAAATTGACGCCGTTTGTAAACAAATTTTGTTGAGACATTGAGTTACACTAATAAGAATACCATCCGGAAAAGCGTCGCTGTTCCGGTTCTTGCAGTCGCCTGATGTGATGCATTCATTTGCCACTCTCAGCTCACTTCTTGGGGCTGGAGTAGACGCTCAGCGCGGTTACCGTGGCGAGGATCAGCAACATCCCGACGATCTGGATGCTCACCAGGCTTTCGCCGAGGACCACGACGCCGAAGAGCGATGCGGTGACGGGTTCGACCATGGCGACGATGGAGGCGACGGCCGGGGCGGTGTGTTTCAGGCCGGCGATGTAGAAGATGAACGAGAGCCCGGCGCCGAGTATTCCCAGCGTGACGAACAGCGGCCAGTCCGGTGTATGCAGCACGTCCAGTGTTTGGCTGGTATCGCCGAGGCCGGCCAAGAGCACGGCGAGAACCGCGAAGGCAATCACCAGAATGGCCTGCGGGCTGCCGTGCGGTGCCGCGTACTTGAACCCGAAGATGAACACCGCGTAGGAGACCCCGGCCAGCAGCCCGGCACCCACGCCGAGTAGCGTGACGCCCCCTGAGCTCACATCGTAAATACGTGTCAGCAGCACGATACCGAGCATCACCACGACGATGGCGGCCCATTTCAGCGGCGTGGGCTGTTCGAGCTTGAGCACGAACGAGAGCAGATAGACGAAGATCGGCGCCGAGTACATCAAGGTCGCCGCCACCGCGACGCTGCCCTGCGAGATACTGAGGAAATAGAACGCGAAGTTGCCGGCGACGCCCAGGCCGGCCACCGCTGACCATCCCCACAGGCGACGATTGCGCAATCCGCTGTGGCGTGGGCGGATCGCCAACCAGCCGAGCACGAATACCAGGCCGATGGCGCCCCGGTAGAACGAGACGACGAACGCATCCCAGTCGTCCGCCATGAGCAGGCCGCCGATGCCGCCGGATAGACCCCAGCAAAGTGAGGCGAGAACCACGAGTGCCGTTGCACCTGCCATTGAGAGCTCCTGTTATCAGGGTGAAGTGGAAAATCGAATCATAGACCGCCGTAAAAGGACGGCATCCCCTGCGGGCCACGCCAACAAGGGATGCCGTCTCATGCCGTGTTCCTCCAAGCGCATCAGGAGCGTACCTTTTCCAGGAGCCTCTGAAGCGTCTTCTTGCTCCATACGAAGAGCCCGATAGGCGGCATCGCCGGCATATATATCACTTTCAGAGCCTGTTCATGCTCGGCCCGCTCGTTTTTACGAGACTGCTCATCGTTACGCATATCGTCTCCTTATCGCGTTGCTATCAAGAACCTCACTCCTCACGAGTGCCGTTGTATCTGCATTTACGTCTCCTGATGACGGGGTGAAGTGGCAGGAGACTGGAAAGCCGCGCGCTCGGCGCTCCTGTAGCCGATGAGGGCCGTGGCCACCGCGATCAGCGCGAAGGCGATGAAGCAGACGAGATATCCTCGGCTGCCGATCAGGTAGCCCGCGAGGGGCGAGCCGACGATCTGGCCGACGGCGATCATCAGGAAGGGCAGTCCCAGCCCGATGGCGGGGCGTTCCGCATACAGCCGGATGCCCCAGACGAGGTAGACGCCGGTCAGCATGATGTAGGCCGCGCCGAAGAGTGCGGCCGCGACGAGCACCGCCGCCAGGTTCGAGGGGCTGATTACCAGCAAGCCGAGCGCGCAGGCCATGGCCGCGAGACTGCCGCGATGCACGACGTTGAGGCCAAAGCGTGCGATCAGGTCGCCCGCTGCGCCGCCGACCAACCCCGCGACCCCGATCAGAATCCAGACGATGTTGGCCGTCGCCTGCTCGAAATGTCCCAGCGTGATGACCACATCGCTCGAGAAGGTCCAGAAGGCCGCGCTGGCCGTGCCCATCCCGACGGCCGCGACGATCAGCGTCAACGCATGAGGGCGCCAGAGCCCGCCAAGACGATCGGCGCCTTGGCGGCTGTCGGTCGAGGCGGTGTCGCCGGTGCTCGCGCGAGGCATACTGAACAGCAACAGCAGCGCATTGAGCAACGCGGCGACGGCAAAGGCGGCGTAGGCGAGCCGCCACTGCCCGGTGGCGAGAAAGGCGACCGGCCCGGAAACAGCAACGCCCAGGCTGGTACCGGCGTTGATGACGGTGTTGGCCCGCCCTTGCCGGGGCGTGGTGATCGCGCGTGATACTGCCTGCGCCATGGGCGGCGATGCCAGTCCGGTGCTCGTTCCCGCGAGCAGAATGGCGCCGGCCAGCCACAATGGCTGCGTGCTGACGGCGACGCCTGCCATGCCCACCGCCGCGATCAGGGCGGCGGCGACGGCGATCCGGCGTGGCCCGAAGCGTTCCACCAGCAGCGCGCTGAGCACGATGGCGAGGCAATACCCCACATAGGCGCCGCTGCCGATGACGCCGGCCAGGGTCGGGTTCAAACCGACATCGTCGCGCATGCTGGGCAGGAATAGCCCATAGGCGAAGCGCGCCAGGCCGTAGGTGGTGCCGATCAGCATGGTGCCGGCGACGATCAGGCGGAATTCGATGCGCGTCATGCGGTGTACTCCCCTCGGCCTGTGGCCGGCATCATGGTAACGATGTGTAAAACGGTCGTTTTCACTATGGGCGTAATTTAGCCGCCGGTTCGAGCCCGGTTAATGTCACGAGTCGTGGGCTATGCTGCGTGTCGAAGCGGCAAGCGTGTCGCTGAACTCGGCGCCGCTATGACGCCCGCGCGGCATTTGCCAAACGCTGCGCCGCTCGGCGCGCGACATCGACGGTCGCGACGCCGCGATACGCTGCCATGTGGGTCGCGCCTTCGAACAGCAGTTGAATCGTCTCGACGAGTTCGTCGTCATGCTGGCTGATCTCCGCGACGACGATGTCGCTAATCCGGCCCCGCAGGCGCTGCTTATGGCGTTCCATCGCCTCGGCGATCTCTGGCACATCGCCACCGGTTTCCCCCCAAGCGCGCAGGAACAGGCAGCCCCGCACGGCCTCCTGGGCCAACCAAGTCTCCAGTGCGCCGAACAAGGCATCGATGCTGTCTTCTTCCACCAAGCGATGGAAGCGGCGGTCGCGCTCGTTCAGGACGGCCGCGATCAGGCCGTTCTTGCTGCCGACGTGCTTGTAAAGCGTGCGACTCGAGATCCCAGCGCCCTCCGTCAGCCGGTCCATGCCGGTGGCGTTAAAACCGTGACGGTCGAAGAGCTGCTCGGCGGTCTCGAGCAATCGTGTGCGAATATCCATGTCTGCAGTGTAAAACGATCACTTTACCTTCGCAAGCCGAGGCTCAGACAAAACGCCCCCGCGCCGTTTATTTGTTAAATTGATGCACCAGTTCACTTTTACCACCCAGAACGCCGATATTCCGGTCTTCGGGAGCGCAGAGTGGTTTGTCGTATTGAGTGTTGAAGAGAATCAGGGCCGACTCGTCAAAAAAAGGAGCAAAATGGCATTGCCATGACACAAAGTGACCTTCAAAAAGCCATCACCCGAGGTGAAGATAGCCGCCACCAGTTCAAGCGTGACGCTACCAATGCGGATGGTCTTGCCGCCGAGCTGGCGGCCTTTGCCAACAGTGGCGGTGGCTGGCTGTTTCTGGGCGTGAACGACGATGGTTCGATTGCGGGGTTGGATGGCGCGTCGGTTCGGCGTTTGAACCAATTACTGGGCAACGCCGCCTCTCAGCATGTGCGTCCACCGGTGCATCCGCTGACTGAAAATGTGCAGACGGATCAGGGCCTTGTGGTGGTGGTTGAAGTGCCCGATGGATTGGCCAAGCCTTATTTGGACAATCAAGGCCGCATCTGGGTCAAGCAGGGCTCGGACAAGCGGCATGTAACTTCTCGGGAGGAGATGCAGCGCATGTTCCAGCGCTCCGGGCTGGTTTACGCCGACGTGGTCCCGGTGGCGGGTACTTCCATAGAGGATATCGACGACAAGGCCTTTACTGCCTATTTCGACCGTCGCTACGGAGAAAGCGATGAGTTCTCGGGCCTGACCCGGGAGCAGTTGCTGCAGAACCTGGGCTTGGGCGATGGCAGCGAGCTGAACCTGTCAGGGCTAATGCTGTTTGCTCGCAATCCCCAGCTCTGGCGCCCGGCGTTTGAAGTCAAGGCGGTGGCCTTCCCCGGCACCGCGCTGCACGATACCCGCTACCTGGATAGTGAGGACATCAAAGGCACCTTGCTGGAGCAGTTCCGGGGCGCTTTCGCTTTTATCAAACGCAATCTGCATCATGTGCAGCACGGGCGCAGCTTCAATACGTTGGGTGAGCTTGAGATCCCCGAAACCGCGTTGGAAGAGCTGCTGGTCAACGCCCTGATCCACCGAGATTATTTTACCAGCGCCTCGGTCCGGCTGATGGTCTTTGCCGACCGGGTGGAGATCGTTAGCCCTGGCCACCTGTCGGATAGCTTGAGCCCGGAAGATATTCGACGAGGCAAGACCATTCGCCGCAACCCTACGCTCACCGAGCATGCCTCCCATATCCTGCCCTATCGGGGCATGGGCAGCGGTATTCCACGAGCACTTCAGGCATGGCCCCGGATCGATTTGGTGGACGACTCATCGGGAAATCAGTTCAGTGCAGTGGTCTGGCGACCGGAGGCGGAGTGGCGCTCAGGGACGGGCGGCGACCAAGTCACCGATCAAGTCACCGATCAAGTCACCGATCAAGTCACCGATCAAGTCACACCCGAGATGGAGCGGCTTCTGCTGGCCATCGATGGTGAAGTGAAGAGGGCGGATCTACAGCAAGCACTGGGCCTGAAGCATACTCCGCACTTCAGAGATGCCTATCTTCGCCCGGCACTGGAAGCTGGGCTGGTCGAGCTGACGATTCCGGACAAGCCCAATAGCCGTTTGCAGAAATACCGACTCACGGCCGCTGGCAAAACCTGGCTGCAGCGCCGGAGCGATTAAAGATAGCCTTCTGAGTCTGAAAAAACGCCCCCGCGCCGTTTACTTCAAAATAACGGCGCGGGGGCGTTTGCGTTTCAGGGCGCGGATGGAGTGTTAGTTGCTGCCCTGCGCACGCGGCAGCACGTTGAGGGCCCTGAGTAGGTTGAGCGCTTCGCCGAGTTGGTAGTCGCTTTCGGCGAGTGAGGCTTCGCGCTTGGTGCGTTCGGTGTCGCCGTTGATGTTGCGCAGGTGGTTCTCGAGGTCGGCTTCGCGGATATTGAGGCCGCTGCCTTCGGCAACTTCGAGGCGGCCACGCACCACGTCGACATCCGGCTCGATGCCTTGGGCCTGGATCGAGCGGCCATCCGGCGTGTAGTAGAGCGCGGTGGTCAGCTTCAGGCCATCGCCGTTGTTGAGCGGCAGTACCTGTTGGACGGAGCCCTTGCCGAAGCTCTCGGTGCCCATCAGCACGGCGCGTTGCTGGTCCTGCAGCGCGCCGGCGACGATCTCTGCTGCCGAGGCGCTGCCGCCGTTGATCAGCACCACCATGGGCACGTCCGGGGCGCTGGTCTGCGTGGATGCCGAGAAGCGCATGTCGCTGTCCGGCAGGCGGCCTTCGGTGTAGACGATCAGGCCACTGTCGAGGAACAGGTCGGCGACGTCGACGGCGCTGTCGAGCACACCGCCGGGGTTGTTGCGCAAGTCGAGTATCAGCCCCTTGAGTTCGCCTTCGTCACGTAGTGAGGCGATGGCGTCGCGGGCCTGCTCGCCGGTGCGGCTCTGGAACTGGCTGATGCGCAGATAGCCATAGCCCGGCGCTAGTAGCTCGTGTTTGACGCTCTCGGTCTGGATGGTCTCGCGCGTCAGGGTGACGTTGCGCGGCGCATCCTCGCCCTCGCGCATGATGGTCAGGCGGATATCCTCGCCTTCGTCGCCGCGCATCATGTCTACGGCTTCCTGCAGCGACATGCTCTCGGTGGGCGTGTCGTCGATGCGCAGGATGCGGTCCTGGGCCTGGAGCCCGGCGCGCGCGGCGGGGGTGTCGTCGAGAGGTGCGATGATCGTCAACTGACCCTCTTGCATGCCGACTTCGATGCCGACGCCGCTGAATTCACCCTCGGTGGTCTCGCGCAGGGCCTCGAAGTCGTCCTTGTCGAGATAGGCGGAGTGCGGGTCGAGCTCGCCGAGCATGCCACGAATGGCGTTGCGCATCAGGGTGGTGTCGTCGACTTCGTCGACATAGGTGCGCTTGATGCGCTCGAAGACCTCGGCGAAGGTCTGCACGTCTTCCACGGGCAGGGCGTCATTGTCGGCCGGTGGCTGAGCGCTTTGCTGAGCGTGCGCCGGTAGCGGCAGGGTTAGCACACCGATCACCAGGGCCATGCCCATGGCTAGAAAGTGACGAACGGTGAGACGCGGGGAACGGGGTTGGCTTGCGGTCATGCTGTCTCCACAACGCGGCGGAACGGGCTCGTGTCAGTCGCGCCGGAAGGGGCGACCAAGTGGCGGGGCGAAGGTGAACCCACGCGCGCCGAGGCCCAGCATAGCCTTTATGGGTCGGCGCAATCCAGCGCGACGGACGTTCAGCGCCGGGCGATCCAGTCGCTGGGGTCGATGGGGTCGCCATCCTTGCGCACCTCGAAATACAGCGCGGGGCTGTCGCGACCGCCACTGTCGCCGACGGCGGCGAGGGTGTCGCCGCGCGTGACCTGGGCGCCGACCTCGACATCGAAGCGTTGCAGGTGGGCGTACAGCGTCATGACGTTGTCGCCGTGGTCGACGATCAACAGGTTGCCGAAGCCGCGCATCCAGTTGGCGAACACCACGCGGCCGGCGTGTACGGCGGAGACCGGTGTGCCCGCTGCGGCGCCGATGAGCATGCCGTTGCGGTCGACGCCGGCGCCGTTGCCGTAGGTGGCGAGCATGTCGCCCTGCACGGGCCAGGGTAGCTCGCCCCGGGTTTGGGCGATATCCGTGGAGGGCGGCGCCTGGTCGAGGCGCTCGAGCTTGGCCTGCATCTGCTCGAGCAGTTGCTGCGCGTCTTCGCGGTTATCGGTGAGCGCGGCCAGCTTGGCTTGCTGGGAGGTGTAGCGTTGTTTGTACTTCGAGAGGATGGCTTCGCGCTCGCTGCGTTGATCGCTGAGCGTTTCGCGACGCTCGGTGAGCTCGCTGGCGAGGTCGTCCAGGCGCTCTTGATGCGACTGTAGCGCGCTTTGCGTTTCGTCGAGCTGGCTTTCGAGCTTGGCCAGGGCGTCGAGGCGTTGCTGACGCGCCTGGTTGAGATGATTGAGATACTGCTGAAGGCGGTCCAGCCGCGCAGGGTCGGTCTGGTTGAGCAGCAGCTTGAGCTGCGGCGTGGGGCCGAGCCGGTACAGTGCGTTGAGTTGTGTGGCCAGGGCGGCGCGTTGTTGGCGGCGTTCTTCCTCGAGGGTCTGGCGCTGCTGCTTGAGCTCGGCGACTTCCTGGTCGAGTTGATCCTGCTCGCGTTGCAGGCCGGTCAGCCGCTGTTGGGTATCGGCCAGTTTGGTTTCTATCTCGCGCAGTTTGCGCTGCGCGCTATCGCGTTCATCGCGGGTGCCCTCGAGGCGCGACTCGGCGTTCTGGATATCGCTTCCCAAGGCTTCGAGTTGACGTTTGACCGCCTCCGGCGAGTTCTGCGCCCAAGCGCTGGACGCGCCCAGCGCCAGCCACGCACACGAGAACGCCATGGCGCAGGCCATGGCGATTCGCTTGCTGGACGTTGGCGCGCTCATGCGCCGACTCCGCAATACACGCACACCTATCAGGGGGTATCCACCAGCACGCGGCCGGTCATTTCCTCGGGAATCGGCTCGTGCATCATGGTCAGCAGGGTCGGCGCCAGATCGCACAGGCTGCCGTCGTCCGCCAGGGTGGCGCCGGCGCGTGGCGTGACGTAGACCAGCGGCACCTGAAAGGTGGTGTGCGCCGTCTGCGGATTGCCCGTCTCGGGATGCACCATCTGCTCGGCATTGCCGTGATCGGCGGTGACCAGGCATTCGCCGCCGGCGCGCTCGATAGCCTCGATCACCCGGCCCAGGCAGACATCCACTGCCTCGATGGCTTTGACGGCGGCATCGAAGTCGCCGCTATGGCCGACCATATCGCCATTGGCGTAGTTGCACACCACCAGATCGAACGTGCCTGCGTCGATGGCCGCGACCAGCTTGTCGGTGAGCTCATACGCGCTCATCTCCGGCTTCTCGTCGTACGTCTTGACGTCCTGTGGCGAGGGGATCAGCTCGCGGGTCTCGCCGTCGAATTCGTCCTCGCGGCCGCCGGAGAAGAAGAAGGTGACGTGGGCGTACTTCTCGGTCTCGGCGATGCGTAGCTGTTTCAGGCCGCGCTTGGCGACGGTCTCGCCCAGGGTGTTGACCAGGTCGGTGGGCGGAAAGGCCACCAGCGCCGGAATGTTCGCGGCGTATTCGGTGAGCATCACCAGCCCTTCGTGGGCCAGCTTGGGCCGTGCCTGGCGGGTGAAGCCGCTGAAATCATCCTCGGCGAAGGCGCGGGTCAGCTCGCGGGCGCGGTCGGCGCGGAAGTTGAGGAACAGCGCGGCGTCGCCATCGGCCATGCGAACGGGCTCGCCGTGCGGGCGAATGCTGGTGGCGGCGACGAATTCGTCGCTTTCGTCACGCTCGTAGGCGGCGTCCAGCCCGGCCTCGGCACTGGTGGCGACCTGCTTGCCTTCACCCTCGACGATGACGCGATAGGCTTGCTCGACACGGTCCCAGCGGTTGTCGCGGTCCATGGCGTAGTAACGGCCGACGATCGAAGCGACGTAGGCGTTGTCGGCACCGAACAGCTCGGCGAGCCGCGCATTGGCGCGTTCCAGCGAGGCCCGAGCGCTTTTGGGCGCGGTATCGCGACCGTCGAGAAAGGCGTGCAGATAAACGTGCTTGGCACCACGATCGGCGGCCAGCGCGGCCACGGCAAGGATGTGATCCTCGTGACTGTGTACGCCACCGGGCGAGAGCAAGCCAAGTAGATGCACGGCTCTGCCGGCGGCCACGGCGGCGTCGATGGGCGCCGTCAGCGCGGTGTTGGCAGTCAGTTCACCGTCTTCAATGGCCTTGGTGATACGCGTGAAGTCCTGATACACGATGCGCCCGGCGCCGAGGTTCATGTGGCCGACTTCGGAGTTGCCCATCTGGCCGTCGGGCAGCCCGACGTACTTGCCATCGGTGTGCAGCAAGGCGGAGGGGTAGCGTTGTTTCAGCGCGTCCATGACCGGCGTCTTGGCCGAGTAAACGGCGTTGTGCCGAGTGTCATCGTTTTGGCCGTAGCCATCGAGGATCAACAGCGCAACGGGCCGGGGACGCTGGGTGTGGGTATCTGCCATAACATGCCTCGCGGGAATCTGATGGGCGTCGCATCGGCGTATCCGGCCGATGACCCCATGAAGCGGCAGTGCCGCTGCGGGGTTCGCGACTCACGTCTCCTTGCGGCATCATAACGCAGTCACGAGAGAGCGTCAGCCGCGTCGGTGGGGCCGGACGCTCGCGCATGGCTCATGTATACTAAGGCGCCCGCCGGGGCATGCGGCGTTCGCCGAGCGCACACGACGCCGACAGACACACAACGAGAGTTATCCGCACCCATGATCGATCAGTTATTCGAATTCGTGCAAAACCACCTGCTACTGTCAGGCGCTTTTCTGGTGGTACTGGTGGCATGGATCGCCTACGAGCTGAAAGGCTCGAACAGCGGCGTCTCGCCGTCCGAAGCCACCTCGTTGATCAATCGCGAGGAGGGGCTGTTTCTGGATATTCGCGAGGTCAAGGACTTCAAGGCGGGGCATATCGCCGGTGCCCGCAATATTCCCAAGGGCCGCTTGGAGGATCGCCTCAAAGAGCTCGAGGACTACAAGGAAAAGCCGGTGGTGGTGGTATGCCAGCATGGCCAAAGCTCCGGTGCTGCCGTGGGGCAGTTGACCCAGGCCGGCTTCACCCGCGCGGCCAAGCTCAAGGGCGGTATGACCCAGTGGCAGTCCGATGAGTTGCCGGTGGTCCGCAAGTAAGCGATACACTGGCGGGGCGGCGCACGCCGGGCCCCGCGTCTCATGCATAGATAAGTCAAAGGAAGTGCAACATGGCGGAAGACAACAATCAGGCCGCTCAAGGTGGCAACGACACGCAGAACCAGCTGCAATTTTCCATGCAGCGCATTTACGTCAAGGATGTCTCCTTCGAGTCGCCCAACGCGCCGAGCGTGTTCCAGAATGCGTTCAAGCCCAAGGTCGGGCTCGATCTCAACACCACCAGCGAACAGGTCGGTGAGAACCTCTACGAGGTCGTGGTCAAGGTGACGGCGCAGGTCACCAACAACGAAGACGGCGCCACGGCGTTTCTCGTCGAGGTGGAGCAGGCGGGGTTGTTCCGCATCGCCGGCTTGAGCGACGACCAGCTCGACCACACCCTGGGCGCGTTCTGCCCCAATATGCTGTTCCCCTATGCGCGTGAGTGCATCGACAACCTGGTCAATCGCGGCAGCTTCCCGCCGCTGATGCTGTCACCGGTCAACTTCGAGGCGATGTACGCCCAGAAGAAGAAGCGCGAAAGCGAAGCCGCCGAGAACGTGCAGTAAGCGATGGCCGGACCGCGCATTCATGTGGCGGCCACGCTGGTCGCCGCAGCGGAAATCACCCTGCCTGAAGGTGCCTCGCGCCATGTGGCGGGCGCGCTTAGGCTGCGTGAAGGCGCGGCGCTGCGTCTGTTCGATGGCGAGGGGCTCGAAGCCGAGGCCGACATCGTCAGTGTGGGGCGTCGCGAGGTACGCGTGCGGGTCACCGCCGTGACCGAAGGCGGCGCCGAGTCGCCGCTGGCGGTGCATCTTGGCCAGGCGATCTCCAAGGGCGACCGCATGGACTATGCGATCCAGAAAGCCACCGAGCTTGGCGTCGCGGCCATCACCCCGCTTTATACCGAGCACGGCGACGTGCGTCTCAAGGGGGAGCGCGAAGCCAAGAAGCTCGCCCACTGGCAAGCCGTCGCGGTCAGCGCCTGCGAGCAATGCGGGCGCAGCCGCGTGCCCACCGTGCATCCCCCGCAAACGCTCAACGCCTGGCTGGCGGCACGCGACGAAGCGCTACGCCTCGTCCTGCATCCCGCTACCGACACCGCCTGGCAATACGCCAGCGACATCACCCGCGCCGCACTCCTCGTCGGCCCCGAAGGCGGCTTATCCCCCACCGAAATCGACGCCGCACACGCCGCCGACTTCGCCGCTCTCACCCTCGGTCCGCGCATCCTGCGTACCGAAACCGCCCCCGTCGTCGCTCTTACGCTGTTGCAGCATTATTTTGGCGATTTGGGGTAGTTAGGTCGGCTTCAATAGGTGTGGCCAGCATCGAAGACCTCCCGAAGATGCGCGGCACGATCACGAACGGAACGGTCGCATGTCCCGTATTATTCTTAACGCCAGGCCTGGATCTAGGTGCTGGCTTGCAAGCCTTCTGGCTTGTTTGCCTGTTGAGCCTGTGCTGTTTTGCCGAGCGCATCGATTAGCCAGTCACGGAATGCGCGTTTACGAGCATCGGAGTCGATAGACGAGGGCGACAGTAGCCAATAAGACGAACCATCGGCGATGAAGCCCATGGGGGCAACGAGCTCACCTGTCTCAATCTGATCGGCGACCATATAGATCGAGCCCATGGCAAAGCCCAACCCGGCACGCGCAGCTTGGAGACTGAGATAGAAGTGCTCGAATTCTAGTTCTCGATCGATGCTCGTGGTTTGTCGAAAGCGAGACCGCCATGGGGCCCATGCCGATGGCCGTGATGCCGTGTGGAGTATCGTCTGCCTTGCGTTGGCTGACGCTGGCAGCCCAGGCGAAGCTACAACGCCGGTGATTTCATCCGCTACGCGGTAGGTAAAAACGTCTGGGTCCCATTCGAAATCGTCCCGACGTAGAGCCAGATCGATCGAGGTCGCCTGGAAATCCATAGGCCCGCCGGCAGCGAACAGATGGAGCGTGATGTCGGGATGCTGGGCGTAGAAATCTGGCAGTCGGGGTATTAGCCACTGCATGGTGATCGTGGGTTCGCATGACACTACTAACGGCGCGTCGGACGCGGCGGGCTTTTCGAAAGTGGCCAATGCGCTTGAGAGCGTATCGAAAAGGCTCTGACTCACGCGATACAGCTCGGCACCTTTGGCCGTTAGGCGTACTGAATTGTGTTGGCGTTCGAAAAGTTGGGCACCGAGCTCTTGCTCAAGATCCCTTATTCGCTTGCTCACTGCGCCGGGCGTTACAAACAAGCGCTCCGCAGCAACTGTCATGTTTTCTGCTCGGGCAACCGCTACGAACACACGCAGCGCATCTAGAGATCTGATCATGCTGTGCTCCTTGCACTCATCCATGGCATGAGAAAAGTTCACGTCTTCGTGTGAAAAGGAATCGTTTCCCAACAAGAGCCTTACTGTCCAATTGTGTATGTGTGCGCTGAATACGTGCTTGCGCATGCCTATGGGTAAGGAGATTAATAGTGTCGACTTTACAAGAAACCACAGTAAGACGTTACTCCACCGACTGCGTTTCCCAACGCCTGGATATCGATGATCTATGTTCTGGTTTAGCGCGTCACAATTATCTTTTCATCGATGGACTGACCACGACCAACATTCTCACCGGCCTGCATCAGAATGCGCTGGCGGACTGGCGTGAGTTTGCAGCGAGTTGGGGCGACATGCCTCTGGATGGCCACATGGCAGATGGCGGCAGCTACCGCCGGCGGCGACATGCAACGCTTGCGGCCAACGCGGACAGTCCAGAGTGGCATATCAAGGCGCATCAACCACACTACCAAGGGCGTGATTTCAACAGCTTGAACGGTGGGATCGCACGGCATTACGAGCCGATACTGAAAGACATTCTACACGGCGCGACCATGAGCAGTATTGTCGGCCTCGGGTGCCGGATGTTCAGCCGTCTCGCGCCCTACTATCCGTGGCACATCGAGCTACACCAGTTTCGCATCGAGTCAAATGCAGAATTCGTGGGCAAACCGACCCCAGAGGGCGTACATCGTGACGGTGTGAACTTCGTGATCATGGCGATGGTGGATCATAGCAATATGACCAACGCCGAATCGACGATCTATGACCTCGACCAGAATCCGCTGAAGTCGTTCACGCTGAATGCGCCGCTCGATCTTGCGATAGTCAATGACGAGCAAGTATTTCACGGAGTATCACCCATCAAGCCCAGCGATACAGCAGCACCCGCTGTCCGTGATGTTCTGGTCGCTACGTTTCGCAAACAGTTCTAAGGAGAGCTGCGGCGCTCGGCCGACGAGCGCCGCATACTTGAATTTATGATCGACCTTGACTACCTGCCGCTACTCGGCACAGTGACATTGATTGCCGTCGGCATGGCCATTAGCCCTGGCCAGGATTTCGCATTGGTTAGTCGCAACGCGATGATTTATTCACGACGTGCCGGCCTCTTATCGAGTGTTGGCATAGCAACTGCTGTATGGCTACACGTGGCGTATTGCGTGACCGGTGTTGCCCTGCTCATCACTAACTTCCCCCAGGTCTACTCCATGATCCGGTGGGTTGGAGCGGCCTATCTTGTCTATCTCGGCGTGAAAAGCCTTCTGGCATCTACTTCACCACAGGTAGCCGCTGATGCTGATCAACGTGACATCACAGATCGCTCGGCGTTCGGATCCGGCTTTCTATGCAATGCTCTGAATCCGAAAACGACGCTGTTCTTCTTGAGTATTTTCACCCAGATCATTCAGCCTTCTACACCGATTGCCGTTCAAATCCTGTGCGGTCTGATTATCTCACTAGCGCATCTTGCCTGGTTTGGCGGTGTGGCCTTCTGGCTCTCGACGCCGAGGTTCTTGTCGGCCATCTGGCGCCTCAAGCCCTGGATAGAACGCGTCTTGGGTCTGATCTTGATCGGAGTCGCTACACACATGGTCTTGCAGTAGAGCCGAGTTGAACCCGCTTAAAAGGAAATAGAAGGAAGACTCTGAAGCTTCCCTACCACTAGCCAATAACAGCAGTGAACCGCTCCGGGTTCGTTAGCGAGGTGCGCGTG
Source organism: Chromohalobacter sp. 11-W (assembly GCF_029889905.1). Lineage (GTDB taxonomy): Bacteria > Pseudomonadota > Gammaproteobacteria > Pseudomonadales > Halomonadaceae > Chromohalobacter. Next base: position 345,708 of record NZ_JARANZ010000003.1, read on the forward strand.
CGGAGCATCACCCTCACGTTGCTTCATTATCACTTTGGTGATTTGGGGTAAGCGCCGCTACTCAATTGGATGCTATTTTCCACGGAATCGGTGGCGGCATGATCCGTTCGCCATCGAATTCTGGCACGTCGCCGAAGCGGTCGCTGCCGGATTCCCATTCCTCTTGGGCTTCGGCGATCTCGGCTTTGCTATGGCCGACGAAGTTCCACCAGATGTAGATGTCTTCATGCAGCGGTTCGCCGCCGAGCAGTAGCACGCGTGTGCCGCTTTCCAACGCGAGTGTGATCTCGTCGAGTCCGCTGCCGAGGTAGGCCATCTCGTTGGCGGTGAAGTGGTCGCGCTCTATGGTGAGGTTGTCTTCAAGCACGAGTACGCCATATTCGAAATCGGGGCGGGCCGGAAGGTGGAGCCGGGTGGTGTCGGTGCTGACGAGGTCGAGGCCGAGAAGCGATGAGAAGGTGAGTGTCGGAGCCTTGCGGTCTTGGAACTCGCCCACCAGCAAGGTGGCGTCCGCGCCCTGTTCGGACCAGCGCGGCAATGCGGAGTAATGATCGAAGCGTGGCGGTGTGTGACGCGTGGCGTGGGGCAGGGCAATCCACAACTGGGCGGCGTGCAATTGGCCGGATTCGGGGCTGGATTCCTCGGTATGGGCGATACCCCGGCCTGCCGTCATCAGGTTGAGTTGGTCTGGCCGAATGCGCTGGATGTTACCCAGGCTGTCGCGATGCATGACCTCGCCGGCTAGCATCCAGGTAAAGGTTTGCAGGCCGGTGTGCGGATGCGGGCCGACACGCATGCCGCTCGCGCCGGCGGTAAAGGTGGCCGGACCGGCATGGTCGAGAAAGCACCAGGCACCGATCAGCCGACGGCCTCTTTGGGGCATCACGCGATTGACCGGAATGCCGCCGACATCCGCCGTGCGGGCGTGGAGGTGCTGAATCAGCCGGTGACCGTCTACGACGGGGCACTCACGGGAATCGTAGAGACGGGGACGGTGCTCTGTAGTGCTCATGCGCGGCCTCCTTGGTGAGAAGCAGGCTGCCGCCACCGCGCGTAGCGGTGGCGGCAGGGTCGGCGTGGGTAAGGTTCAGCCTTTCAGGGTCGCATCGCGGCTTTGAATCAGGTTCGAGTAGTGGGGCAGGTGTTTGGCCAGAATGCCGCCAAAGCCCTCGATGTCGTTGCGCCAGTCGCGATGCAGTTCACAGGCCGCCGAGAACCAGTTCATCAACTGTACGCCGGCCTGGGACATGCGATCCCATGCAGCATCGCGCACGGTCGAGTTGAAGGTGCCCGAGGCATCGGTGACCACGAAGACCTCGTAGCCCGCTTCACGCGCGGCCAGCGCCGGAAAGGCGACGCACACGTCTGTCACCACGCCGGCGATGAGCAACTGCTTCTTGCCGGTGTCCTTAATCGCTTGGACGAAGTCCTTATTGTCCCAGGCGTTGATCTGGCCGGGGCGAGCGATATAGGGCGCGTCGGGGAATGTTTCCTTCAACTCCGGCACTAGCGGTCCGTTGGGGCCGTCCTCAAAGCTGGTGGTGAGGATCGTCGGCAGACCGAAGAACTCGGCGATGTCGGCCAGAGCCAACACGTTGTTCTTGAACTCGTCCGGGGTGAAGTCGCGGACCAGCGACAACAGACCCGCTTGATGATCGATCATCAGCAGGGCGACATCGTTCTTGTCGAGTCGTTGGTAGGAATAAGCCATTGTGCACCTCTCTATCGTGGAAAAGGGCGAGGCGCCCGCCTGGGGTGTCCCGCCGGCCATCGGGCGATCCCGTGACCGCCCAAACCTTTACGATGCCGTACTGAGCTGCCCGGTCTGGAATTGGCGCAGGGAGTCTTTAATCTCGGCGCTCGAGCTCATGACGAAGGGGCCGTAGCAGCGTGGTGTGCCCTTCGGGGATCGTGAGCGTGGTCGCGCCACTTTGAGTCAAGAGTAGATCCCAAACGTTGATTGGGCTGTATGTGTGCCGAATCGGCGTTGTGAGGGAATCGCCGATTTATACGCCAAACCCCCGCCACGCCCTTTGCTCGCGTTGCCGGGCGGCGTCATAATGAGGACATATCTCTCGTCAGTGGTCGCCATCATGTCCCGTTCCCAAGATCCTTCTCCACGTTCATCCGCCACTGGGCAGCGTTCGTCGCAGGCGACGCGGCCGCCCTTGGGGCGTATTGGCGAGGTGGCGTATCTCAAGGTCGTGGCGGTCAACACTACCGGCGCCTTTCTCGATTGGGGCCAGCCCAAGGATGTGTTGCTGCCGTTCGCCGAGCAGCGCTTTCGTCCTGAGGTCGGCAAGCGGGTGTTGGTGATGCTTTACGAGGATGCTCAGGGACGGCCGGTGGCGTCGATGCGTCTGGATCGCTTTCTGGCCGATGAGGCGCCGGATATGACGCCCGGCGACCGCGTCGCGCTGGTAATTGCCGAGCGTACCGATCTGGGGTTCAAGGCGGTGGTCGATCACCGCTATTGGGGCTTGCTTTACGCCGATGACATCATCCATCCGCCGCGGCGCGGCCAACGGTTGACCGGTTATATCAAGCGCGTGCGCGAAGACGGGCGCCTCGATCTGGCCATGTTGCCGCCCGGCGAGGCCGGGCTCGATGTGGTCGGTGACAAGGTACTGGAGCTGCTGCGCTGTCATGGCGGGTACGTGGCGCTGGGCGACAAGACGCCCGCCGCCGAGATCAAGGCACGCATGGGCGTCAGCAAGAGCGCCTTCAAGCAGGCGGTGGGGCGGCTCTACAAGAAGCGGCTGATCACCATCGAGGAAGAAGGCATCCGCCTGACGCGCGAGGCGATAGACGCGCATCAGTCCAGCTGACGCGCCGTTGGCGCCTTGGTCTTCCGCTGGTCGCTGCGGCATACTGCGCGCATTCATTCCTAGCCTGGAAGACCGATCATGAGCGAGCGCGCCTTGAAGCTCGGCGTGGTGATGGACCCCATCGCCGATATCGCCTACAAGAAAGACACCACCTTGGCCATGCTGTGGGCCGCGCAGCAACGCGGCTGGTCGCTTTATTATCTCGAGCCGGAAGACCTGTATCTGGACGGCGGGCGCGCCATGGGCCGCATGCGCGCGTTGGAGGCGTATCGTGACCCCGAGGCGTGGTATCGGCTCGAGGAAGTGCAGGCCGCGCCGCTGGCGGAACTCGACGTAATCCTGATGCGCCAGGACCCGCCGGTGGATGATCATTTCCTCAACGCCGTGCATCTGCTGGGCTTCGCCGAGCGCGAGGGCGTGCTGGTGGTCAATCCCACCCAGGCGCTTTTGACCAGCAACGAGAAGCTATTCGCCCAGCAGTTCCCGCACTGCATCCCGCCCTCCGTGGTCTCGTGCCACGATGCCGTCTTGCGCGACTTCCATGCTCAGCACGGCGATGTGATCTTCAAGCCGCTGGATGGCATGGGCGGCAGCGGCATCTTTCATATCACGCCGGAGGGCCGCAACCTGGGCTCGGTCATCGAGCAGCTCACCGAGCGCGGCACGCGCCAGATCATGGCGCAGCGTTATCTGCCCGAGATCAAGGCCGGCGATACGCGCATCCTGCTGATCGACGGCGAACCCGTGCCGTATGGCCTGGCGCGCATTCCCAGCGCCGGTGAAACGCGTGGCAACCTAGCGGCTGGCGGGCGCGGCGAGGCCCGCGAGCTCACCGACCGCGATTACTGGCTCATCGAGCAGGTCAAACCGGCGATCCTCGACAAGGGCCTGATCTTCGTCGGGCTCGACGTGATCGGCGATTACATCACCGAGATCAACGTCACCAGCCCCACTTGCGTGCGCGAGATCGACGCCCAGCGCGGCACCGATATCGGTGGACTCTTGATGGACGCCATTGCCCGGCGCTTCTGAGCGCCGCTTGCCATCCTACGATGGCGAGGTTCGGCATGGGCAGTGATACAATCGCTGCGAAAAGCACCAATTTCGGCGTAAGCGAGGGGCGGGACGCGCCTCGACGCCCGGGAGGCTCATGCAAAGCTTGAAGCATCATTTTCTGCTGGCGATGCCGCATCTCGACGATCCTAACTTCAAGGGGACGTTGACGTACCTTTGTGATCACGATGACAACGGCTCCATGGGCGTGATCGTCAATCGTCCCATGGAGCTGACACTGGACGCCCTGCTCGAGCAGCTCGAACTGGATGCCTCGGAATGCCTGCAGCGCGACTTGCCTGTTCACTATGGCGGCCCGGTCCATAAGGATCGCGGCTTCATCCTGCATCGCGGTTCGAACCTGCCCTGGGATTCCAGCCTGCAGGTCGCTGACGACCTTGCCCTGACGACCTCCATGGACATGCTCAAGGCTATCGCCGAAGGCCGGGGCCCCGAAGACTTCATCGTCTGCCTGGGCTGCACCGCGTGGCAGGCGGGCCAGCTCGAGGACGAGCTCAAGCAGAATACCTGGCTGACGGTGGAAGGCGACGCCTCGATCCTCTTCGACGTACATGCCGAGCAACGCCTGAACGCAGCGGCGGGCATCTTGGGTGTCGATCTGAACCTGATGACGCGCGAGGCGGGACATTCCTGATGGCCGAGGCAGGGCAGCGGCTGGTAGTGGCCTTCGATTATGGCACGCGGCGCATCGGCGTGGCGGTCGGCAACGAAATGCTGGGCAGTGCCACGGCGCTAGCACCGCTACCTGCACGTAACGGGATTCCCGAGTGGCAGCAGATCGGCCAGTTGCTCAAAGAGTGGCAGCCGGATCTGTTGGTTGTAGGGCTGCCGCTCAACATGGACGGCACCGAGTCGGACATGAGCCAGCGCGCGCGCAAGTTCGGTAACCGCCTGCACGGGCGCTTCGGCAAGCCGGTGGAGGTGTTCGATGAGCGCGGCTCGACGCGCGCCGCCAAACGCATTGCCCGCGACGCCGGGCACCGCGGTAACTACCGCGACGACGGCGTGGATGGCATCGCCGCGCAGTTGATCCTGGAAAGCTTCTTCGCCGACGACACCTTCCTGCACCGCATGCCGTAAACGCCCGCGACCGGCCTGGGCCGGTCGCGGGTGCGCTTAGCTATTAATCTTGAATGATTAACTCTCCAGGTTCAGCTCCGGCGTGGGGCGGCTGAAGCCACGCGTCAGCCAGGTCAGCCACGCCAGTCCGCACAACAGCCATGCACTGCCCAGCATGATCGCCAGGTGATCCAGGCTCAGCATCAGCCACAGGATCGCGCCCAGGCCGATCAACGGGCAGATCAGGAACCACAGCGTATCCAGCCCGCTGCGGCGGCGTTCCTTCAGGTAGTAGTGGAAGATCACCGAGAGGTTGACCAGGGCGAAGGCCAGGAAGGCGCCGAAGTTGATGAAGGACGCCGCCGAGAGCACGTCCATGGTCAGTGCCAGCAAGGCTACTAGGCCGCTGAACACCAGCCCGCCCAGCGGCGTGCCGAAGCGGCTCAGCTTGCCCAGCCAGCGCTTTGGCAGCACATCGTCGCGGCCCATGGCGTAGAGCAGGCGCGCACCACTAGCCTGCGCCGCAATGCCCGAAGCGAACTGGCCGACCACCAGCCCGATCAGGAAGATCGAGACGAAGATATCGCCGCCGATGTTGCGTGCGATCTCATAGGCGGCGGCATCGGGATTGGCGAAGTCATACCCCGGTGCGGCGAGCTGCACGAAATACGACACCACGACGAAGATCAGTCCCCCGATCAAGGTGATCAAGAGGATGGCACGCGGCAAGGTGCGCTGCGGGTCCTTGGTTTCCTCGGTCAGCGTGGTGACGGCATCGAACCCCAAGAAGGAATAGCACGCCACGGCGGCACCCGCCATCAGCACCGGCAGGGTCGCGGCGGAGTCGGCGCCCAAAAACGGCGTCAGGCTCCAGAAAGGCTGGGTGGGATCGCCCAACACGTAATGCATGCTCAGTCCCACGAAGGCGATCAACACCAGGATCTGCACCAGCATCATCACACTGTTGACCGCGCTGGCCAGCTTGAGGCCGAGGATGTTGATCGTGGTGGTGATAGCAATGAAGGCCAGCAGCCACAGCGGCGTGGGAATCGCCGGAAAGGCCGAGTGCAGATAGGCGGCGCCGATCAGCCAGATCACCATGGGCAAGAACAGGTAATCGAGCAGGATCGCCCAGCCAGCGATGAAGCCCAAGCGATCGTCGATGGCATGTCGCACGTAGGCATAGGCCGAGCCGGCCACCGGATAAGCACTCGCCATACGTCCGTAGCTGTGCGCCGTGAACAGCATGGCGATCAGCGCTGCTAGGTAAGCGCCCGAGACGGCGCCCTCCGTGGTGACGGCGAGCACGCCGAAAGTACCCAGCACGATGATGGGCGTCATGTAGGCCAAGCCGAAAAGCACGACCTGGCCCAGGGAAAGGGTCTTCTTCATTTGGTTCATCGTCGCCTCCTGTTGTGGTTGTTGCGACTATTTAGTGGTTGTTGCGACTTTCGTGATTGTTGCGACGGCCACTGGGTGGCCGGGAGCCGGCCGGGCCTCGGGTTTAGAAGTGCCAGTAGCGGCCTCGCTCGGTGTCCTCGCGCTGACCTTGCAGGCCGATACGGCAGTCTTTCAGGTAGTCGTAATCACGCCGCGCATCCGGCAAGCGCTGAGGGTCGAGTTGCAGCGTGGTGACGCTTTCCTCGCGACCGGCGCGAAACAGCGTCTCGCCGTCCGGGGCGACCAGCGCGCTCTCGCCGGCGAAGGTCAATCCTGCGCCTTCGCCGGCGCGGTTGGTCATGGCGACGAAGTAATGGTTGTCCTGGGCGCGCGCCTGAGCGGCACGTGCATGCATGGGGCCATAGGGGTCCATGTTGCCGTTGGTGACCAGCAGCAGGTCGCAGCCGAGTTGTCCCAGTGCGCGTGCGGGCTCGGGGAACTCCAGGTCGTAGCAGATCAACAAGCCGACCTGGAGACCGCGCCACTCGACGCAGCCTACGCGGTTGCCCTCGCCGACGAGTTGGCGCTCGTCCGGCCACAGGTGCGCCTTGCGGTAACGCAGCGCGATGCCGTCTTCGGGGGTGATCAGTACGGTGGTGTTGAATACGCCTTCGCCGTCGCGCTCGAGAAAGCCCACGGCGAGGGCGGTGTCGTGCTCGCGGCTGGCGGCGATGAGCGTGGCGAGTTCATCGCCGTCGAGGGTCAGCGCGCGATCATTGACGTGGCCGGGTTCGGCAAAGCCGGTGAGGTGGGTCTCGGGAAACACGATCAGCGACGTTTCAGGGTCGGCGTCGCGTAGACAGGCCAGGGTGCGCGAAAGGTTGTAGGCGACGTCGCCCTCGCGGCTGGCCAGTTGTGCCAAGGCTATCTGCATGAAAGACTCCGAAGCGTCATTGTGGCTGTGCGGTCATTCGGATGCCCCTCAGTATCCGCGATCACACGGGCATGACCATTCCCCGGTGGGGTTACCCCATCAGGGTGAGCGAGGAGAGCGAGATGACGAGCGACGCAGACGATAGCGGGCAGATGGCCGCACCGAGCGGCCTGGAAAGCGTAGCCTGGCATCGAGCCTTCGGGGCCCTGGCGGATAAGCTGGATGGCGCCAATTTTTGGCTGGCCACGGTGCGCACCCTGGGGCGTCACGTCGACTTCGATACCTGGGTGGTGCTGATCTTCCATCATCGCCAGCCGCCGCGCATCCTCGCGGAAAGCGACGAGGACGACGGCGCCGACGAGGCGTTGTTCCAGGATTATCAGCGTGGCCTGTATCTGCTCGATCCGTTCTATATCGATGCTCGAGACCACGCGCGCGCCGGGCTGTACACGCTGGCTGACGTGGCGCCGCAGTGTTTCCAGAACACCGAGTACTACCAGCGTTACTTCCAGCGCAACATCGTCGCCGACGAAGTGCAGTTCAACTGCCCGCTCGATGCCGAGCGCACGCTATGCCTATCGTTGGGCTCGACCCGCGCATACTCGCCTGAGGCGCTCGGCCTGCTGAGCCTGGTGCAGCCGTGGGTGCTGGCCCTGATGCGCCAGCGCATGCATTTCGAATTCGAGCACGAAGATGGCACGCCGCCGGGGCCGCACCCATGGCATCCCTCGCCCCAGGCGCCGCGCGAGCTGGAATCTCACCAGTCACTGACCGAACGCGAGCGCGAGGTCAGCCAGCTCATGCTGGGCGGCAGCTCGACCAAGGAGATCGCCCGGCGCATGGCGATCTCGGTGGAAACCGTGCGCGCCCATAAGAAGCATCTTTACGCCAAGCTAGGCATCAACTCGCAGTCGGAGCTATTTGCGTTGTTCTGGCAGGCGCGTCCTTGAGTTGTAACGGCCTTATGGGGCAGTGCAGGTATTTTTCAGGCAAAGCGCAGAGATGTCGTCCGCACTGCTTGCCAGCTTCCTTCGCCAGAAACAAATCCTCACAGAACGATAGTGCCGCTCGGGCACGTTTCACTTTTATTCATGTTAAATTAGCCTCACACCACATAAGCGTGGCGCGAGCGTGTCAAGCGACGATCGTTTGAGCGCGTTCGCGCCATGCATGACATTCAGGGACGATGCCATGTCAGAGGCGTTACTCGACACCTTCGATATCGATCTGTCGCCGTCGCAGCGGCTGCTGACGTTGGACATTGCCGGGGCGTCGCTGCTGCCGCATCGCCTGGTGGGCGAGGAGCGTGTCAGCGAACCGTTCAGCTACACGCTTGACTGCATCTCCCAGCAGGGTGACATCGAACTCAAGACATTGATGGCGCAGCCGGCCCGGCTTTCGATTTTGCAGGCCGATGGCCGCTATCGCCAGTTGCACGGGCTGGTCAGCGAGGCGGCGCTGCTGGGCGAGGATGGCGGCGTCACCTACTACCAGCTCACCCTGGTGCCGTGGCTCAAGATGCTCGAGCTGGGCCGCGACAGCCGCATCTTCCAGGATCGCAGCGTCGTCGATGTCCTCACTGACGTATTCGAGGGGCATGAGCTGGCCAGGGGCCGCTACCGCTTCGACCTGCGCCGTGACTATCCGGCGCGCAGCTACTGCGTGCAGTACCGCGAGAGCGACTTCAACTTCGTCAGCCGCCTGCTGGAAGAAGAAGGCCTGTGGTACTACTTCGAATATGCCGATAACGATGACGGTGAAACCGATGAGGGCAACGGGCCTAATGCTAGCGGCAATAGTGCCGCTGGCGAGCTCCAAGCCTTCGATGGCCATCGCCTGGTCATTACCGACGACGTCGATACCACTCGCCCCGTCAGCCCCCAGACGATCCGCTTCCATCGCCAGGCCGCCACCGAAACTGAAGACGCCCTCAACCAGTGGGGTGGCGTGCGCCAACAGCAGCCCACCCGGGTCAGCGTCGGCACCGTCGACTACAAGCAGCCGTCCCTCACCAAGCGGACCGGCCTGGAGACCCTGAGTGATCAGGGCAACCTGCCGGACACCGAGGTCTACGACTACGCCGGCGAGTACTACTACCACGGCTATGAGCGCGGCGAACGCCTCACCGAGAACCGCCTCGAGTCCCACGAATCCCTCGCCAAGCGTTTTCGCGGCGCCGGTGGCACGCGTCAACTCCAGGCCGGGCGCTGGTTCGAACTCACCCAGCATCCGCTCCACGACATCGGGGGCGAGCAAGAAAGGCAGTTTCTGCTGTTGGGCGTCAGTATTCACGCCGAAAACGCCCTGCCGGTCTCGGCCCAGCTCCAGGCGTTGCCCGGCAGCCTGCAGCCCCAGCTCGATGCTGCCAAACGGGCGCATGGGTTAGAGAGTGATACGGCCGACCCCACCGGCGAACGGCTCAATGATTATGCCAGCGGCGGCACCGGCCACTTCCTGGTCGATCTCGACGCCCAACGCCGCACCCAGCCGTACCGTCATCCGCTGACCCATCATCGCCCGGTGATCGGCGGGCCCCAGACCGCCACCGTGGTCGGCCCGGCGAATGAAGAGATCCACACCGATCACCTCAACCGCGTGCGCGTGCAGTTCCACTGGGACCGCCAGGGCCAAAGCGACGAGAACTCCAGCGTCTGGCTGCGCGTCGCCCAGCCCAACGCCGGCGCCGGCTGGGGTGGGGTCTTCGTCCCCCGCATCGGCCAGGAAGTGCTCATCGACTTCCTCGAAGGCGACGCCGACCGGCCGCTGATCACCGGCCGGGTTTACAACGGCGATCAGCGCCCCAACTGGCACAGCCACGGCCTGCTCTCGGGCTTCAAGAGCAAGACCTATCGCGGCAGCAAGTACAACGAACTCGTCTTCGACGACGCCACCGACCAGGAGCGCGTGCGCCTCAACTCCGAAGCCGAAAAGAGCCAGCTCAACCTCGGCTACCTGATCCACCAGACCGGCAACACCCGCGGCGCCTTCCGTGGCACCGGCTTCGAGCTGCGCAGCGACGCCTATGGCGCCATTCGCGCCAACCAGGGGCTCTACCTCACCAGCTGGGGCCAGCTCGGTGCCAGCGGCGACCAGCTCGACCTCACCCCGGCCAAACAGCAGCTCGACAGCGCCTACCACCTCAGCGACAGCCTCAGCCAGAGCGCCGCCGACCACAACGCCGACGCCCTCGACGCCCGCGACTACCTCAAGCAGGCCGGGGAAGACGCCGACGACACCTACGGCAATAGCGAGCAACTGACCGGTTCATCAGGGCAGGCCGACCAGAGCAACGCCAGCGGCGCCACCGACAGCGGCGGGCGCGGTGAAGCGGCCCGCATGAAAGCGCCGTGGCTGCACCTGGCCTCACCCGCCGGCATCACGATGAGCACCCCGGAATCGACCCATCTCGCCCAGGGAAAATCGCTGAGTATCTCCAGCGGCGAAGACGTCAATATCGCCACCGGCAAGCGCCTGGTCGCCTCGATCTCCGAGAAGCTCTCGCTGTTCGTGCAGAAAGCCGGCATCAAATTATTGGCCGCGCGGGGCAAGGTGGACATCCAGGCGCAATCGGACAACATTGAGGCTACCGCGCGCCAAAACCTCAATGTCACCTCCCGCGACGACAAAATCGACTTGTCGGCCGCTGAAGAGATTTTGCTGGTCAGCGGCGGCGCCTACGTGCGCATCAAGGACGGCAATATCGAGTTGCATGCGCCCGGCAAGGTCACCGTCAACGGCGCAACGAAGAGTTTTGGGGGGCCGACCAGTATGTCGCACACCTTCAATGCCTTCCCCGAAACCGACTTTCAGGAAACCTATAGAGCGCGCCGACGGGATGGTACGCCCCTGGCCAACCAAGCGTTCGAGTTGCGCCGCGACGGTAAGGTCATCCATGCCGGCACCACGGATGCTCAAGGCGACACACAGATTCAGAAAAGCGAATTCATCGAAGGGATGACCATTCACTTCCGGGGACAAGCGGAATGAGTCAGTACGATATCTACGACATCTACGATATGGCCTCCAGCTTCATGCGCCCTAGCGAAGAGCAGCATGTCACGGAGGTGGTTATCCATGAAGGGGTGATCCCCATCATCTTCGTGCCCGGGGTGATGGGAAGTAATTTGGTCAATACGGAGACGGATAAACGTTGGCGTGTTGACAGCAGTTCGAGCGTGTCAGGTTGGATAATCAAAGGGGCCGAGGAGCGTAAAAAAATCCTGACCCCTTCCGAAACCGTGGTCGATCCGGAGGGCGAGCCGCCGGACGGCATTGCACGCCGTTATATCGACCGCAAGAGCAGAGAGCCCATTCCCCCCGGTGTCCTGGCGAAAGAACGCGGCTGGGGCGAGGTCGCCAAGATGTCCTACGGTGACTTTCTGGTGTGGCTGGAAAATCAGCTCAACATCGACGACGACAGCGAGTTCGATGCGCTTCAGCCGTACCTGGCCGATTATTACCGGCGTGTTGCGGGATTATCCGCAGAAGTAGCCGAGTCTCGCGCCGAGCGCAATGTTCATACCTTGGGACGCTTCAATTTCCCGGTCCATGCCTGTGGCTACAACTGGCTGCAATCCAATACGGAGTCGGCGGCCACGTTGGCCAAGCGAGTCGACGAGATCATCGCGGGTTATCGCAAGGCACGCATGACCTGCAACCAGGCGATTCTGGTCACCCACTCGATGGGTGGGCTGGTGGCGCGTTACTACTCCGAAGTGGTGGGTGGCCGGGACGACCTGCTGGGCATCGTCCACGGGGTGATGCCCACGACCGGCGCGCCGGTCTTCTATCGGCGCATGAAATGTGGCACGGCCAGCGAGCCGTTCAGCCTCACTTCCTGGGCAACCAGCCAGGTGCTGGGCGCCTCGGCGCGGGAAATGACCGCTGTTCTGGCGCAGTCGCCAGGACCACTGCAACTGGTGCCGACCCCCGACTATGGCCGGGGCTGGTTACGGATCGAAAAGGATGGGCATGAGACCGTCGCGTTACCGACGGGCGATGATCCCTACACGGATATCTACCTGGAACGAACGCACTGGTGGGGCATGATGGAACCGGCCCTGGCAAGGCCGGCGCTAGAGGCCGGCTCGAGGGATAGACAGGGCAAGTTGGATGAGGCGTGGGAAGCCTATCAGAACATCGTTTTAGATAACGTACAGCCTTTTCAGAGTGCTATAACGGACAAATTAAATGCCAACACTTACCTATTTTACTCTGACAGTGACGCCCATATGAGCTATGGCACGGTGGCGTGGCAGGGGCGAGCCATGACGTATGGTGCCGATCCTATGATGACGGCCAAGCTTAATGACCAATATGGCGAGCATCGCGTGGTCACTGAACGAAACGCGCGCGGCACTCCCGAACTGTATCGTTATACCCTCAGCGAGGCGGACGACCCCGGCGATGGCACGGTACCCGAGCGCTCGGGGAGCAAAGGCGCCGATCAGGCTCGGGAGAGCCTGACAGTATCGACAGGCCACGAAGCGGCCTACAACCATGAATCGGCACGCCTGTTCACGCTGGCCTCGATTCTAGAAATCGCCGGGACAATGCCATGACACGGAATAACGGCCGGTGGGAACGAGGAGTTAAAGGACTGCTCATCGGCATGATGGCGATGATGTGTGCCGCCTGCGGAGAACCGGAACAGGGAGTGCCCGAGATGAACGAACAGGAACGCCAAACGGTCGAGGCCTATACCGAGACACTCGCACCGGTCTGTATGGGACGTTTTCAGGTCGAGATGCCCGAGCAACTGGCGCTTCGTTCCAGCAGCCTGACGGTCAATAGCGCCGAGATCAGTGCGCGACGGATGAGCCGGACGATGTTCAATCAGTTCATTGATAAGCGCCAGGATGAGTTGTCGTCGATTGATCCGATTCACAAGCAGGATAGCCCCTATTTAAAAAATGTGATCGAACGAAATGGCGGCATAGTCATTATCGATCACAACGAAAGTCGACACATGCCGGATGCGGCTAGAATGCTGGAAGGCTATAAGTTTGATGGGCTGACGATGTTGAGCGTTAAATTAAAAGCGATAGATGTTGATGATGATCGCTATAAAGAGCAATGGAAATTTCGTACAAGTAATAAGGCGGATCGCCTGAAACAGGTGGAATATCTGCTGCGCCACCTGCATCCGCGCAAGATAGGTGAAATGCCCGAAGGTCCTGGGCTCTGCTTTGAAAATGGTTTTCTGGCCGGCAGTGCCGAGGAACGCATACCCGGCGCGGCGTTGAAATCTCGGGAAGAAACGGTGTCGATGACGTTTGTCGATCGTGACCGTAGAGATGTGTATATTAATCTACATACGGATAATACCGTTGCGGAAAACGATACTCTGTTGGATCGAACAAGTGCCGCAGAGAAAGCATTAAGCGATGACACTAACTTCTCAGTATTACGACGAGGAAAGGTTGTGCTTAAAGGTATTAGTCAAGCAGAAGAATGGCTAGTAACCGAGACTACGGATCAGCGCATTAAAGGCCATTACTTCAACCTTGAGGCCAACAGTAAAGTTGGCTCGCCTGAAACGCCCTATATTGACATCTCTTTTCGTAATGGGGACTTCCCTCACGGTGAAGATCGTCCGGCAATTGACAAGGCATCGCTTACCGATGCCGAGGCCGTGGGGCTCTGGGATGCGATCACGCGGACATTTCGCCCTCGCCCTGGGGCTTTTTGATTTCGCAGGCAGCTCGCCAAGGCCAAGCGCTTTTGGTGCAAGGTTCCTGGCCAATGTCGGTATCGCTATATTGGGAGCGGCGCTGACGCTGGCGTCGTCGGCAGGCTATCTGGCTAGATTGGTGGAACAGGGACAAACCGCCGTTGCCAGAAGGCTCGCCTCGCTCTTGGCGCCACTGGCTCGCACCTTGGCATCGGCTGCCATCCGAGGCGTACTATTGGCCGGTTTTGCCATGCTCTCCTGGGCCGGTGTTATTTTGACGATCGGGCTATGGATATTTGGCGATGATGAACTTGAAGAATGGTGTAAGCGTTGCGCCTTTACGACAGAGAATCACCCCGACTATTACGCTGACTATGCGGAAGAAGTCGGTGCCTTTTACCAGGCTTTACAGGACGTGACCTGATGTATTTCGTTGAGTGGCTGATGCGCCGCACACTGACGGCGAGCAAGAAGGATATCACCGGGTTCGAGGGTGATATGAAAGAGTT
>NZ_JARANZ010000030.1 GCF_029889905.1 Chromohalobacter sp. 11-W
GTCGTCGAGGTGACGACAGAGTCTGTCTACCGAAGCGGTATTGCCGAGAATGAGTCGATGATGCTGAACGTACCGGAAAAACGGCTTCGTGAAGCGAGACAAAAAGTGGATAACGGAACGGCTTCGGAAGCGGATCGCAAGACCATTTCGAATATGGAGGCGCTGCTGGAGGAGTCCAAAGCGACGAATCAGCGCCAATATCTCAGTTCGGATACGATTCGAGCTCGAAGCCAGCGTGCCTGGAAGGAAACCCGCAACGACGTCTGGTTTGGAGTCTATGAAGACGATGATGAATACTTGCGAATGTCCGATGAAGAAATTGAGCAGGACTTCAAGGAGACCGTCTCCAAGGTATTAAAAGATGATCAGGACAAAGTGCACACGCCGATTTCGGAAGACCATGCGATATGGCTTGGGTCGGACGCGTTGAAACGCTGCTTTGAATGCGACTACCGGACCGACGATCTCGATTCCGGCACGCATTACGTCCATCACTTTATTGAGTGTCTTCATGATGCCGCCGACCGGGCAGAATGCGAGAGCGTAATCCATGAATGGGTAGAGCAACCTGATCTGGAAGACACTTCTAACCTGCTCATGCGCAGTTTGGTCTGGAACCAGCAGACGCATGCGGATGTCGTGAGCGATTTGACGGATACGCAGATTACGGAAAGCAATGTGCAGACGGTTCTGGATAAGATGAACAGTGCCTGGGCAGCTAGTCGAAAGCACATGTTCAATCAGGAAGCCTCTGAAGACGCCGCCAAAAATGTTTTCTCTCAGTTGCTCTACCAGACTGGCGCGCCAGTGGCCAAATTTCTCTCTCGCCAGCTCGACTCGGCCGCGATGAACCTCTATGTCGCCGCGTCGATGTTGGCCACCGAACGGCTGATGTTACAACGGCCCCTGGCT
>NZ_JARANZ010000031.1 GCF_029889905.1 Chromohalobacter sp. 11-W
GCATGATCGCGCTGGTGCTGATCGCCTCGCCGGTCATGCTGCTTCACGCGGTGGCGCACTGGTGTTCGCTGCTGCTGTGCTGGCCGGTGTACTGGCCGCGTCAGCTGCGTCGGGAAAGCACGGCCTCCGAGCCGGTGTAAGGGAGTGTTCGGCGATGACGCGCTCGAGGCGTGGTGCCAGCGCTGTGCCTTTACCACCGAGAGCGAGCCCGATCATTACGCCGACTATGCGGAAGAAGTCGGCGCCTTCCACCAGGCTTTACAGGACGTGACCTGATGTATTTTGTTGAGTGGCTGATGCGCCGCACCCTGACGGCGAGCAAGAAGGATATCACCGGCTTCGAGGGTGATATGAAGCAGTTCGAGAAGGCGGCCGAGAAATACGGCAAGCAGTATCGGGGCATGCAGGAAACACAGGTCAGCGACACTCCTTCTGATGCGCGCTCCATCTACAAGATGAATGACACCTATATGGATGTTAGGACTTTCTTCGATGAATGGAGGGGTGGGGTGATTCTAGGGTTGGCGCCTATTTTTATAGGGTTGATAGGTATACCTTTTTTCTTCTTATTTCCTGCGTTATCTGTTTTTTTAATGGAATAAGTTTAGTTTCCGGTGAGTCTGCAGTTGCAGGCGAATATTTTTTTCTTGGGCTTGTGTGGTGTTCATGGCTTGGATTTTTGATTGTTTTTATCAAGTATCTCCTCTGGATATTCCGCATGGAATGTATGGTCCAGCGCCATATCGTGGTCCGTTTCAATCGCAAGACACGTAAGATCACCATCAATCGGCCCAATTTCGCCGGTGGCAATCAGGTCTATGACTGGGACGACGTGGTGGCCTCGGTCGATCCCGACGATCAGGTGGTGACCAAGCAGCGC
>NZ_JARANZ010000032.1 GCF_029889905.1 Chromohalobacter sp. 11-W
GACCAGGCGATGGCCATCGAAGGCCTGACCATCGTTAGCGCGCGCCCCGTTACCGGACGCCGCCTTGCCGCTGTTTTCGTCGTCTTCGTCGTTGCCGTCATCGTTACCGGCATATTCGAAGTAGTACCACAGGCCTTCTTCTTCCAGCAGGCGGCTGACGAAGTTGAAATCGCTCTCGCGGTACTGCACGCAGTAGCTGCGGGTGGGATAGTCGCGGCGCAGGTCGAAGCGGTAGCGGCCCCTGGCCAGCTCATGCCCCTCGAATACGTCAGTGAGGACATCGACGACGCTGCGGTCCTGAAAGATGCGGCTGTCGCGGCCCAGCTCGAGCATCTTGAGCCACGGCACCAGCGTGAGCTGGTAGTAGGTGACGCCGCCATCCTCGCCCAGCAACGCGGCTTCGCTGACCAGCCCGTGCAACTGGCGATAGCGGCCATCGGCCTGCAAAATCGAAAGCCGGGCCGGCTGCGCCATCAACGTCTTGAGTTCGAGATCCCCCTGCTGGGAGATGCAGTCGAGGGTATAGCTGAATGGTTCGCTGACACGCTCCTCGCCCACCAGCCGATGCGGCAGCAGCGATGCCCCGGCGATCTCTAATGTCAGCAGCCGCTGCGACGGCGACAGATCGATATCGAAGGTGTCGGAGAGCGCCTCTAACATGGCATCGTCCCTGAATGTCATGCATGGCACGAACGCGCGCTCGAACGGCTGTCGCCTCCCACGCTAGCGCCACGCTTATGTGGTGGGAGCCTAAT
>NZ_JARANZ010000033.1 GCF_029889905.1 Chromohalobacter sp. 11-W
AACTCTTTCATATCACCCTCGAACCCGGTGATATCCTTCTTGCTCGCCGTCAGTGTGCGGCGCATCAGCCACTCAACGAAATACATCAGGTCACGTCCTGTAAAGCCTGGTGAAAGGCACCGACTTCTTCCGCATAGTCGGCGTAATGATCGGGCACGCTCTCGGTAGTAAAGGCACAACGCTGGCACCACGCCTCGAGCGCGTCCTCACCAAACATTCCCTCACACCGGCTCGGATGCCGTACTTTCCCGGCGCAGCTTACGCGGCCAGTAGACCGGCCAGCACAGCAGCAGCGAACACCAGTGCGCCGTGGCGTGAACCAGCATGAGCGGTGAAACGACGATCACCAGCGCGATCATTCCCGGGCTCCAGGGCGCGGCTGCCCACTTGTTCTCCAGAAAGCTCCAGGGGGCCAGCAGCGAGCGCCACGGCCAGGGAAAACGGGGAATGCACTTGGGTTTGGGGATGCGTTCCGGGCCCTCTTCCATGTAGCGGCGGATGTACTCCCACAGCGCATAGAGCTCGTGATCGCTGCGCAGCGGCGCGCCGAGAAAGACCACGTCGTGATACTCCGCACCGGTGCGCTGCTTGAAGAAGAACAGCATCAGGATTTCGCGCTTGCGCTGCTTGGTCACCACCTGATCGTCGGG
>NZ_JARANZ010000034.1 GCF_029889905.1 Chromohalobacter sp. 11-W
CTTCGACTGTGCCTTGCCGGCCAGTTCGACCGATTCCTTGGCCAGGTCGATCAGCGATTTCTGATCGGCGTTGCGAATCACCGGGACCATCAGGCCGTCCGGCGTGTCCACGGCGATGCCGATGTGCACGTAGTGCTTCTGCACCAGGGTCTCGCCGTCGCTCTTCAGGCTGACGTTGAACTGCGGGAACTTCTGCAAGGCGTAGGCACAAGCCTTGATCATGAACGGCAGCGGCGTGAGCTTGGCATCCTGCTTGGCGGCCTCGTCCTTCATCGACTTGCGGAAGGCTTCGAGCTCGGTGATGTCCGCTTCGTCGAACTGCGTGACGTGCGGCACGTTGAGCCAGCTGCGATGCAGGTTGGTGGCGCCGGCCTTCATCAAACGGCCCATGGGCTTTTCCTCGACCTCGCCGAACTGGCTGAAGTCGATGTCCGGCACCGCCGGAATACCCGCCCCGCCACTCGGCGCGGCGCTGCTTCCGGCACCGCTGGAACGCTGCTGAAGCGCATTCTTGACGTAGCCCTGCACGTCTTCCTTCAGCACGCGGTTCTTGGGCCCGGTGGGTGTGACCTGGGCCAGATCGA
>NZ_JARANZ010000035.1 GCF_029889905.1 Chromohalobacter sp. 11-W
CTTCGACTGTGCCTTGCCGGCCAGTTCGACCGATTCCTTGGCCAGGTCGATCAGCGATTTCTGATCGGCGTTGCGAATCACCGGGACCATCAGGCCGTCCGGCGTGTCCACAGCGATGCCGATGTGCACGTAGTGCTTCTGCACCAGGGTCTCGCCGTCGCTCTTCAGGCTGACGTTGAACTGCGGGAACTTCTGCAAGGCGTAGGCGCAGGCCTTGATCATGAACGGCAGCGGCGTGAGCTTGGCATCCTGCTTGGCGGCCTCGTCCTTCATCGACTTGCGGAAGGCTTCAAGCTCGGTGATGTCCGCTTCGTCGAACTGCGTGACGTGCGGCACGTTGAGCCAGCTGCGGTGCAGGTTGGTCGCGCCGGCTTTCATCAGGCGGCCCATGGGTTTTTCCTCGACCTCGCCGAACTGGCTGAAGTCGATGTCCGGCACCGCCGGGATGCCCGCACCGCCACTCGGCGCGGCCGTGCTTCCGGCACCGCTGGAACGCTGCTGAAGCGCATTCTTGACGTAGCCCTGCACGTCTTCCTTCAGCACGCGGTTCTTGGGCCCGGTGGGTGTGACCTGGGCCAGATCGA
>NZ_JARANZ010000036.1 GCF_029889905.1 Chromohalobacter sp. 11-W
GGGGCGATGGTGCGTCAGCGGAGGGCGGTAGGGCTGGGTACGGCGCTGGGCGTCGAGATCGACCAGGAAGTGGCCGGTGCCGCCGGAGGCATAATCATTGAGCCGCTCGCCGGTAGGATCGGCGGTATCTGACTCGAGCCCATGGGCGCGCTTGGCAGCATCGAGCTGGGGCTGCAGGCTGCCGGGCAACGCCTGGAGCTGGGCCGAGACCGGCAGGGCGTTTTCGGCATGTACCGTCACCCCGAGCAGCAGGAACTGCCTTTCTTCTTCACCGCCGGTGTCGTGCTGCGCGTGCTGGATGAGCTCGAACCAGCGCCCGGCCTGGAGTTGGCGGGCACCGCCGCTGCCGCGGAAGCGCTTGGCCAAGGATTCATGGGCCTCTAAACGGTTCTCGGTGAGGCGTTGGCCGCGCTCGAAGCCGTGGTAGTAGTACTCGCCGGCGTAGTCGTAGACCTCGGTTGGCGGCAGGTTGCCCTGATCGCTCAGGGTGTCGAGGCCGGTGCGCTTGGTGAGGGACGGCTGCTTGTAGTCGAA
>NZ_JARANZ010000037.1 GCF_029889905.1 Chromohalobacter sp. 11-W
GACCAGGCGATGGCCATCGAAGGCCTGACCATCGTTAGCGCGCGCCCCGTTACCGGACGCCGCCTTGCCGCTGTTTTCGTCGTCTTCGTCGTTGCCGTCATCGTTACCGGCGTATTCGAAGTAGTACCACAGGCCTTCTTCTTCCAGCAGGCGGCTGACGAAGTTGAAGTCGCTCTCGCGGTACTGCACGCAGTAGCTGCGGGTGGGATAGCCGCGGCGCAGGTCGAAGCGGTAGCGGCCCCTGGCCAGCTCATGCCCCTCGAATACGTCAGTGAGGACATCGACGACGCTGCGATCCTGGAAGATGCGGCTGTCGCGGCCCAGTTCGAGCATCTTGAGCCACGGCACCAGCGTGAGCTGGTAGTAGGTGACGCCGCCATCCTCGCCCAGCAGCGCGGCTTCGCTGACCAGCCCGTGCAACTGGCGATAGCGGCCATCGGCCTGCAAAATCGAAAGCCGGGCCGGCTGCGCCATCAACGTCTTGAGTTCGAGATCCCCCTGCTGGGAGATGCAGTCAAGCGTGTAG
>NZ_JARANZ010000038.1 GCF_029889905.1 Chromohalobacter sp. 11-W
GCGCCGCACACTGACGGCGAGCAAGAAGGATATCACCGGGTTCGAGGGTGATATGAAAGAGTTCGAGAAGGCGACCGAGAAGTACGGCAAGCAGTATCGGGGCATGCAGGAGCGGCAGGTCAGCGATGCGCCATCCGATGCGCGCTCCATCTACAAGATGAATGACACCTATATGGATATCAGAACCTTCTTCGATGAGTGGAGAGGGGGGGTGTTATTGGGTCTAAGCCCTTTGCTTTTAGGGCTGTTTTTTTTTCCGGTTTTTATTTTGCCTGAAATGACGGTTGCCCTTGTTACAGGTATAGTTCCTGGAGCAGGTAGAAGTGTGAGTGTGAGTGATTATGTCGGTATTGTAGGGACCTGGGCCATATGGCTGATGTTTTTGGCTGCATTTATCTATCTTTTCTGGATATTCCGGATGGAGTGTCTGGTCCAGCGTCATATCGTGGTTCGTTTCAATCGCAAGACGCGCAAGATCACCATCAATCGGCCCAATTTCGCCGGTGGCAATCAG
>NZ_JARANZ010000004.1 GCF_029889905.1 Chromohalobacter sp. 11-W
TCCACTCAGGTATTGCTGCACCACTTGCCACTTAAACTGGTCGCTGTACTGGTTCTTCATAGAAACACCCCGAAGGTTGGATTGGGTGTCCAACTTTCGGGGTGCAGTTCAGATGCCGGGCGTGGAGATCCGGTGCCGGGACAGGATTGGGCGGGTGTCGTGAGCGAGAAAGCAATAGTATGAGGAGTGTGCTTTGTTTAGATTTTTTATTTCTCCTCCCTTGAGGCAGGGAAATGCAGCTTAAAATTCTTTCGGCTTTTTTGATTTTTTGCGGATCATACTTGCCGCTAAGTCTTATACTTTTGATTAAGGATTTTGAAAGCTCTGCGCTGAAGGATAATATTTGCTGGGGTTATTTTAAAGATAGTGATGCATGCTATATCCCGTTCTCCAATCCCTTTTTAAGCTTTGGAGTGGTGGTTCTTTGCTTTCTTTGTCTGCTATTGTCAGTTTTGGTTCTTGGGCAAATACGGTGCAAGCACGAAGTTAAGATCACAGAGGTTAAGCATGTGCCAATGGATTTGATGAATTATGTTTTGCCATACCTGGTTGCCTTTATATCGATTGAGTATTCACAAGGAAAAGAGTTTTTAGGTTATTTGTTGTTTTTGTTGTGGCTTTTTTGGATAACTTATAAGTCGGGGCGAGCCGTATTAAACCCTGTTCTTACTGTTTTTAATTGGAAGCTTTATGAGGTCTCTTACGTTGTAGGGGGGAGCGGTGCTAAGCGAACGGGGGTTATGCTTTCTAATGCAGAAGTGATTCCTGCGGAATATATTAGTCATAATAAAATACAGGATGTGATGATAGTGCGGAGGGAATAATGAGTGATGATTTAAGCTCTCTAAAAAGTTTTAATTTTGATGAGGCAAATGTTCACCTTTGGGTGTTCAAGACTGGTGTGGATGTGAATAACAAACAGCTCCCGAGATACACTGGACGCTGGGTAGAAACAGGAGGTTATCTTGATGATGGTCTGTCAGATGTTGCTAGCTCTGTAATTCAGGATGTTACAGAAACAACACCTTATAGTATTCTGGCGCAAAACAATGAAGGCAGTGCTCTTACTATACCTTTTGAAGAAACACATGTGGGTTTGATTATTGATGCTTGTGGTGAGCAATCGCAAAAAAAGAAAATAGCAGATGTTAAGCATCTTAGGAATGGTGTCTTTTACGTGGCTAAGTTTGAAATAAATGGTGAGGCTGTATACGGAATAACAAGAACTCCTCCGGAGTGGAAAAATGTTAAGCGTCGAAATTTGATTTCTGCAACATTTAGAGACCAAGCGCTTGAGGTTGAAGAAACCGATACGTTCTCACTCCATAAAACTTTTGATGTTTTTGTTTGTGGCTCTACAGTTTTTGCTCTTCATAAAAATAACTGTGAATCTATCCTCAGTTATAAGCAGGCGCATCTGGAGAATTTCGACCAACTGAATCAAGATGCAGACTTTGTTGATCTTTTTAGTGACGTTGAGCCAATTAAAAGGTACGTGGGAAGAGACAAGATACAGTTAAGGAGAGCTGCTGCTATTCAGCAGAAAGGGCATTATAAGAACGCCGATTTCATCAATAGTTTGATAGCAAACAAAGATCGTTTGAAGCTAAATATTACTATTGATGGTAATAACAAGATAGTTGTTACAGATGATGCTTGTAGAGATATATTTCAAGCGCTTCTCGATCATCGTTTGATATCACATTATCAAGGCAATGTTTATGACGTGCAGCACACTGTAGATGTGTGATGAGTGATATGTGCCCGCTTTGCTCTCTATAGCCCATATCCCAAGCTCGTCCAGCCCCTTCGTCTACCGCTGGAATCGGGTGAGGTGAAGCCACGCTATAATATGGCGCCGGGCACCTGGATCACCACGGCGCGTCATCCTGGCGATGACGCGCCGTTTGTAATGGACGAGGTGTGGTGGATCTACCGGCCGCACTGGGCTAAAGAGCAAGCGTTCGATCGATCTGGTTCGATCCTTATTAGACGGGTCGCGAGACAATCCATCACGTTACGTTGTTCGTCTTCTGCTTGCCGAGCTGCTCATCCATTGGCTGGTGAACTCGCGGGTTCATCGGTCCGCGAGTGACGGTGTCTGCTGGACCGTTCCTGTATAAAACGCCTTTTCTTATGTAGCCGTTTGACTATCGTGGGCATTCCCTTCCTGTGGTATAACTTATAAGATTGGCCTTAAGAATCATTCGGTATGGGGTGATTCTATGTAAAAAATTATTAGCAAAGTGATCAATATCTACGACAGGGGCTGTTGGCATGAGTATGTATTTTCAACTATTTTCAGACATAAACTTCTCGGATCCATTTTTTGAATCATTGAAGCATGATTATTCGGAGTTTTCTGACTGGCTTTCTCGTAAGGCCGCACAAGGGCATTCAGCTTATGTTTTCTACAATGCGCCAGGAGTGATTGATGGCTTTCTTTACCTAAAGAGAGAAGATGAAGCGGTAGATGATGTCTATCCTTCTCTACCGGCCTCGCCTCGTCTTAAGGTCGGTACTTTTAAAATAAATCCGCATGGCACGAGATTGGGCGAGAGGTTTATTAAGAAAATATTCGATCATGCGATTGAAATGTCGTTGCCCGAGATCTATGTGACTGCATTTGCTAAGCATGAGGCCTTGATTAACCTTTTGATGCGATATGGTTTCGGTGTCTGTGGTGAAAAAAATACTCATAACGGCACTGAGCTTGTCCTTATCAAGCGCATGGCGTTGACGAGCCCTGATCCCTTGATTAATTATCCCATGATCAACCTCAGGCCCGGGCGTTGCTTTTTGTTACCTATCCATCCTGAGTATCATACGCGTTTGCTGCCTGATTCTATCCTGAACAATGAAAATATGAGCATGATTCAGGATGTCTCGCACACAAACAGTATTCACAAGGTTTACCTGACGGCGATGCATGGTGCGCGGAATCTACAGCGTGGAGATTTGCTGATGGTCTATCGCACAGGCGACGGCGTTGCACCTGCCAGGTTTCGCGCTGTCGTCACTTCCATTGGCGTTGTTGAGGAAATTAAGAACATTCAGGAGTTCAGTAGCTACGAAGGTTTTTACCGTTACTGTGCTTCTTATAGCGTATTTTCTGACGATGAATTGGCGCGTTTTTATAGGTCAGGAAAGTATCCATATATCATCAAATTCAGCTATAATGTAGCCATGAGGAAGCGTATCACTCGCGGAGATCTCCTTGACAATTTTGGGTTTCCTGATGGTGTGCGTTGGGGGGTTGATTCGGTCAATACTGACGCTATGAGGCACATTATGATGAGAGGCGGGGTCGATGAAAGTATTATTGTCAATTAAGCCTGAATTTGCTGAATCCATCCTTGATGGAAAAAAGCATTTTGAGTTTCGAAAGAGAATTTTTAAGAGAGATAACATCGAAAAGGTAATCATCTATGCAACGATGCCTGTCGGCAAGGTCATAGGTGAGTTCGATATCGATGGAGTCCTTGCCATGGAGCCTAAAGATCTTTGGCAAGAAACCAAGGATAATGCTGGGATTAGCTTGAACTTCTTTGAGTCCTATTTTTCTGGTAAGCAGCAAGGGTTCGCGATAAAGGTGAAAAACCCTAAGCGCTATGAAAATCCATGCAACCTCAATGACATTTTGGACAACGCCGTAGCTCCCCAATCCTACCGCTATCTCTGAGCTTTATTTTCTCCTTTAAGCCCTGGCCTCCCCGGGGCTTTTATCTAATAGCGCCTTTACTTTAGGCAACTCATCCCACCTCGTCGTCCGCCTAGGTGTACGGTGCGCTCAGCGCAGGCGCCAGGCGGCGTTCTGACGCGGCGCGCCCAGGCGCACAGTGCCTTTGCCCATCTTCCCGTTGAGCGCGTCCAAGGCGGCCATCAGTTGGTGGTCGCGTTCGGGCAGGGCTTCCCGCTCGGGGGGGGGGCGAGTAGCGAGAGCTGCTCGCGCTTGGCGTCCAACAGGTCGGGCAGCATCACGCCGCCCTTCATGAATCGGTAACCACGGCGATAGATCGTCTCGAGCCCTTGGCGGGCGGCGGCGAGGATCGGTCGGCTGTCGTCGGTGGGCTCGGGCAGCTCGAAGACGATGCTGGGCGAGTACTGGGTAAGTCGAGGGGTGCGGTTGGCCTTGAGCAAGGAGATCACCGATCGCAACACTATTCGCACGCTTCGTGCGCCACATTCCCACCGAGGCCGTTACGAATTCACCTTCTCGACTTCGTGAAGAAGCAGGGGAGGGCTGGTGAATCCAGCGTAAGCAATTTTCTACAGCTCTGGTTGACTGGGCTGAATATCCGTTATCATCTGTTGTGCATTATTAATATACGAATAATAGGGGAACGCATGAAAAATCTACTCGCGGTAGTCAGCATGATGATGCTGGTCGGGTGTACATCAGTCGCCTACAACGGCGGTGGTAATGTCGTAGACCGGGTTAGTTATCCGAAAGTTGGCGAGGTGGTGACTGCGCAGGTGGGAGACCACTTAGTCGAGAAGGGATCACTAGTTAAAGAGGGGGTGCTCAAAGTCAATCAGCGCGTAGATGGTTTTCTATATGACATCCCCGCCCAAGCATACCGGCAAGTCGGCGCTGACTCCGAGAATGATTTTTATGGAAGTGTTGGCGTGACTCGCAATCCACTGGCAGACCCTGTGCAGGCGTTGGCTGTGGCGAAGGAAGACGATGCTCAGGTTTGTGTCATCTCAACATTCGGAGCATCGAATTGCTACAATGCCAACTACGATAAGACTTCACGGCTTTCCGTTTCGGATGATGGGTTTAAGCAGACTCTTATTTATAATGGGAGGGTTGGTGATCGTATCAATATTGGCTACCGGGAGTTTAGCAATAACTCAGCGCGGCCAGCTTTCAATAATGAAGTCGAGTATGATTTGAGTAGTTCGCATCGCATTGGTTACAAGGGGGCTAGTATAGAGGTTCTTGAAGCCGGCAATAATTCCATTACTTATCGACTTATTAGTAATTTTCCAGATTGACTGTCATGGATTTTAGTTTCTGTGCAGTAGAGCAGGGAGATATATGACATGGATTATGCTGATCTCCTGAGCAGGAGGTCAGCATAATCCGCGAGACGATCGGCCCGCGCATGATAATGGGGCTTCACGGTCCCCAGATGATTCAGGGCCATAGGCCTGTTATTCGAGGTATTCGCTCACAGTCGTTTTCAGTCGATCTTTGTGCTTAAAGAGGTCACTAACGGAGTCTATCTCGATGCGGCTTTCTTGTTTGTCGGTGAAAAAGCCTACCCGTTTGACTGATTTCGCGTTGAAGTGGAAGCGGCAAATGGGCTTGCGGTTGTTGTCGTCGAGGAGCACTGCGCAGTAGGACTTCGCATCGCGCATGGCTATACGGCTGACATCGACCTGTTCTGCGAGCAGTGATCGTACGATGTTATAGGCGTCGATTTCTTCTTGGGTAGTGATGATTCCATCATCATCAGGCTCGGGCTCTTGCGACGAACTTTCGGGAGTCGAGGTAGGGTGGGGCGCATCGATATCGTTGCTGGCCAGAGCGCCACGTAGTCGCTGGGCGACTTGCTCTTTGATATAGAGCTTGCCTGCTTCCTTGATGATCGGCGTGAATTCTTCGACCACTTGCCGTGTCTGGCGACCCTCGTAGATCTTGCCCACTACGAACTTGACGAATTCTTCCGGTGTGTCTCGGAAGACCTCACCAATGGCCTGTTTGGCAAGGTTGGTGTACTTGAGCCGGTTGGCCGTACTGAGAATGGCATCAACATCAAAATTGGGCTTGGTAAATTTCTGAAGCTCGTCGATATCCTGTTCGTTAAAGTCTTCTAGGTCGAAAGTGAAAAAGGGGCGCGTGTCCAGCTTGTTCTCGGAGTCCAAGTCAGAATAGAAGCGGTATTCAAAACCGTTCGTCAAGATGGCGAATTTGGCATCCGTGCAAGAAAAGTAACGATAGAGCTGGTTGTACTGGACGTTGGCGAGATTGGTGCCCAAGGGTTTGCATTCCATAAGGATCGAAATGTTGCCATCTGCACGAATGGCGTAATCGACCTTTTCACCCTTCTTGGTGCCTACATCCGCCGTGAATTCTGGCACTACCTCTCGGGTATCAAAGGGATCGTATCCAAGCGAGTTGATGAAGGGGAGTACTAACGCCGTCTTGGTCGCTTCCTCGTTCTTGATGTGTTCGACCTGTTCTTCACCACGACGTGCGATGCCGTAAAGCTTCTCGCTCAAGTCCATGATGCCCCCTGTGTTTAGTTTTTGGCGTATAGGTAACCTTACATTACGCGAAGTTTCCTGAGTTTACCAAAAGACCAAAGTCAAATGAGAACCTCGTCCTGTCGACTCCCATGTTGTTCTATTCAGGCGACCAAGCCCGGCCGCTGATCGAGCAACGGCAGGGAAGTAGGCCATCAAGGGGGCGCTAGACGATACGATACCGTGAACGCCTAGCGCCCGAGCATCCGTTGCAGCGTGTCGTCGCGCCGGATCAACCGGTGGTAGCCGGCCATGACGATATGCCCGGTCACCAAGGCGGAGAGTAACCAGGAAAGGGGCGCATGGAGTTGGCCGACCGCGGCGGCCCAGGGCACATCGGCGTCGATCCAATACGCCGTATCGAATATATAGACGCCGTAGCCTAATCCCCATGTGAACGCCATGCCCGAGAGTGGCATCAGAAGCAGCACCAGATACATCAGCGCGTGACCCCATATCGCCGCCTTTTGAAGTGCGCCACGGTGCTCTGGCCGGTTTCTGAGTTGCGAGATAGCCCACAGCGTGCGTATGGCCATCAATGCCAGAATGCCGACGCCGATGGTTGTATGCCACTGCACGATAAGCTGACTGTAGGCATTCCCCTGCCATAAGATATTGAAAAAAGAGCTGGTCAGTTGAAGGATGACCAGAATCGCGATGAGCCAGTGCAGGCATCGCGTGATGCTGCCGTAATGGCTTGGTGAATCACCCAACATGATGTGAATCCGCTTAAACGAGAATATTTCATATTCTCATCTTTGGATTCAAATTTCCTCATCGATGTTCTCTCTGCCCGACGCTTTGTCTATTACCAGCGATCCGCTTATGCTGAACCACGGGTTGATATCAAACATGAAGGGTCATACCCGCCGATCACTCAACAATTAAGGTCTGCACAAGGAGTCTTCTGCAATGACCGTCAAGAAACCGCTTATCGGTGCTATTTCCGCGGTGGCCTTGGCCACCAGTCTTTCCGCCCTGGCCGAACCGCTCAAGATCGGTGTGCTGGTGCCGCTGACCGGCGACCTGCAAAGCTATGGTGAGCCCGCGCTCAAGGCCGCGCAGCTGGCTGCCAAGGAGATCAATTCCGCCGGCGGCGTACTCGGCGAAGACGTCGCGCTCAGCAGTGGCGACACTCAGACCTCACCGCAGCCCGGCGTCGCCGCGGCTCAGAAGCTGGTCAACATCGAAGGCGTCAACGCGATCTTCGGCGCGCTCTCCAGTGGGGTGACCATCCCCGTGGCGCAGAGCGTCTCCAAGCCCGAGCAGGTGCCGCAGATCAGCAGTGCCTCGACCTCGCCGGTAATTACCTCGCTGGATGACGACGACTTCCTGTTCCGGACCGTACCCTCGGACGCTTTCCAGGGCGTGGCGCTCTCCGAGGTGACTCAGGAGAAGGGCTACAAGAACGTTAGCATCATCTATATCAATAACGACTACGGCAAGGGGCTTGCCGACGCCTTCACCAGCGCCTTCGAAAAAGCGGGCGGCACGGTCTCTGCGACGGTGGCTTACGAGCAGGGCCAGGCGGCCTATCGCGGTGAGCTGCAACAGGCCGCCAATGACGCCGCCGAGGCGCTGGTGTTGATCGGTTATCCGGAGAATGGCCAGACCATCCTGCGTCAGTCGCTGGAAGGCGGATTCTTCAAGAACTTCGTGTTCACCGATGGCATGAAGGCGCCCGAGCTGGTCGACAACTTGGGTGCGCAATACCTCGAGGGGTCGGTGGGCACGGTTCCCCAGGCTCGCGCCGACTCGCCGGGGGCGCAGCACTTCAGTAGCGCCTACGAGAGCGAATACGGCTCGCTGCCGCCCAAGCCCTATCTGGATACCGCCTACGACGCCTTCTACCTGCTGTCGCTGGCGGCTCAGGCGGCCGGCTCCACCGACAGTGTGGCGATTCGCGATCAACTGCGCGCGGTTGCCAACCCGCCGGGCGAGCAGGTCGGTCCGGGCGAGTTCGAGAAAGCCGTCAAGCTGCTCGAGGAAGGTCAGGAGATCGATTACGAGGGCGCTTCCGGCTCGGTCAACTTCGACGACAACGGCGACGTGCCGGGGACGTTCGGCGAGTGGACCTTCAAGGATGGCGAAGTGGTCACCAACAGGATCTTCGAACCCACGATGTAAGCGCGAACAGTCGATCGACCGATCGCCTGTCAACACGCCCAGAACTAAAAAGCGCCCCCGGCCAAAGTCGGGGGCGCTTTTTAGTTAGCAACGAGTAGCTGCTTTAGCGACCGTCCGCGCCGCGGGCGGTCTTTACGCTCAACGCTTTTTGGCGATCAGCTTGGGTGGCTTCTCGGGCAGTATCCCCTCGGGGCGCAGCACCAGGATCACCTGCAGCAGTACGCCGATCAGCAGCACGCGCAGGGCTGCCGCTTGGGTGGCGTGCTCGGAGGGTAGCAACCCGGTGAGCAGGTCGGTACCCGACCATACGCCCCACACCACGATGGCACCGAGGATCGCGCCTCGATTGTTACCGCTGCCGCCGGCAATCAGCATCACCCAGACCAGGAAGGTGCCGTAGAGTGGCATGAACGCCTCGGGACTCAAAAAGCCGAAGAAGTGGGCATAGAGTCCGCCGCCCAGGCCCATGATCGCCGAACCCAGCACGAACGCCTGCAGGCGGAAGCCGGCTATGGATTTACCCGCCGCTGCGGTGGCCGGTTCGTTCTCGCGAATGGCGCGGAGCACACGGCCCCAGGGCGAGGCGTAGGCGCGTTCGACCAGGAAATACACCCCGGCGACGAACAGCGCGACGATCACCAAATAGGCGAAGGAGCTATCCAGTGCAATGCCGGCCAGCGGCCGGTCGATGCCGGCGATGCCGCGCACGCCGTTGGTTAGCCAATCCTCGTTCTTGACGAACAGACGAACCATTTCGGCGATGCCGATCGAGGCGATGGCCAGGTAGTCGGTACGCAGCCGAGCGGTGATCAGGCCGACGACCAAGCCGAGCACGGTCGAGGCGATGACGGCGCCGAGCAGGCCGATCAGGAACGGCATGCCGAAGCCGCCTAGGTAGGCGGGGCTCGAGGGCGTGGTGAGGATCGCGCTGGTGTAGGCGCCGACCGCGAAGAAGCCGGCGATACCGATGTTGAATTGGCCGGTGAACCCCCACTGCATGTTGAGGCCTAGCGCGAGCACGGCGTAGACGCCGGCGAAGGTCAGAAACGAGACCAGGTACGAGGCGATGCCGGTGAGTTCCATCACACAGTCCCCTTGAAAATACCCTGCGGACGCAGGATGAGCATGCCGACCATGATCGCGAAGGCCACGGCGGGTTTATAGGCGGCGGGAATCAGCAGCGTCGACATCTCCATCGATACACCGATGATCATGCCGCCGGCGATGGCGCCATAGGGTCGGCCGATGCCACCCAGGATCGCCGCGGCGAACACCGGCAGCAGCGTGGTCCAGCCCATCATTGGGTGCAAACGCGTGTCGATGCCCAGAAACACCCCGGCGGCGGCCGCCAGTGCACCACCGATCACCCAGGTGACCATGATCACGCGCTCGGCGGGGATCCCCGAGACCAGCGCCAGGTCCATGTTGTCGGACATCGCGCGCATCGCCTTGCCCAACCGGGTGCGGGTCAGGAACAGATGCACGCTGGCGACTAGGCCCAGCGAGATCAGCATGATCCACAAATGGTCGGGCTTGAGCCGCAGCCCGCCCAGCCAGTCGAGACGCCAGGGGAACTGGATGCCCGAGGCATAGGTCTGGTTGTCGGAGCCCCAGATCAACTGCACCAGGCTGCGCAGGATCAAGGCCATGCCGAACGACGCGATCAGCAGTATCACCGGCTGGGTGCGGCGAATGCGCCGGTAGAGCACCTGGTCGATGAACACCGCGACCGCGGCCATGCCGACCATCGCCGCGGGCAGCGCCCACCACGAACTCAGCCCGAAGGCCGAGATGAAGGATAGGCCGAGGTAGGCGCCCAGGGTCATGAAGTCGCCATGCGCGAAGTGCGCGAAGCGCAGGATGCCGAAGATCATCGACACGCCAATCGCGCCCATGGTCAGGACGCTGCCCAACACCAGGCCATAGACGAGCAGTTGCAGGATATCGGTCATGGTTCAGCCTCCCAGGAACATTTCGGCGACTTCCGGGTTGGCCAACAGATTGGGACCGGTGTCTTCGTGGCGGTTACTGCCGGTGGCCAGCACGTAGCCCCGGCTGGCGATGGACAGTGCCTGTTTGGCATTCTGCTCGACCATCAGCACGCCGATGCCCTGGGCATTGATCTCCTTGATGCGCTCGAAGGTCTCGTCGATCAGCAGCGGCGAGAGGCCGGCGGTGGGTTCGTCGAGCATCAAAAGCTGCGGGTCGATCATCAGCGCGCGGCCCATGGCGACCATCTGGCGCTCGCCGCCGGACATCAGCCCGGCCTGCTGGCGGCGCCGCTCGGCGAGTTTGGGAAACAGCGTATAGACCTTGTCGAGACGCTTGGATAGATCGCCTTTCATCAGATAGGCGCCCATCTCGAGATTTTCGCGCACCGTCAGCGATGGAAAGACGTTCTTCTCCTGGGGCACATAAGCGATGCCGCGGCGAACCATCTGCTCCGGCTTGGCGTTGGTAATCGCCTCGCCACGGTAGAGTACCTCACCTTCGCGAATGCGCAGCAGACCGAATACCGCCTTCATGGCGGTGGATTTGCCGGCGCCGTTGGGGCCGACGATGACCACGATTTCATCGGTCTCCACGCGCAGATTGGTGCCTTGGAGGATGTCGGCACCGCCATAGCCGCCATACAGGCCCTTGGCTTCGAGCAGACTGCTCATGAGGGCTCTCCTTTATCCGCTGCAGGCTTGGTGGCGGATTCACCCATCCGGCCGCTGGCACCGCCGCCGAGGTAGGCCTCGCGGACCTCCTCGTCCTGGCGCAACACATCCATCGAGCCGGAGGCGAGCAGTTCGCCGTTGGCCATCACGTGAACCGGTTCGCACAACGCCGAAATCAGGTCCATGTCGTGCTCGATGACGCAGAAGGTGTAGCCGCGTTCGCGGTTGAGCCGCAGGATCGCTTCGCGGATCTTGCCGAGCAGGGTGCGGTTGACGCCGGCGCCGGGTTCGTCGAGAAGTACCACCTTGGCGTCGGTCATCATCGTGCGCCCCAGGTCGAGCAGCTTCTTCTGGCCGCCCGACAGGTTGCCGGCCAGCTCGTCGGCGACGTGGGTGATCTCGAGAAATTTGAGTACGTCGTCGACGCGGTCCAGCACCTCACTGTCCTGTTGCTTGACCTTGCCCCAGCGCAGCCAGCTCTTGAACAGGTTCTCGCCGCTCTGGCCGGACGGCACCACCATCAGGTTCTCGCGCACCGTCATGCGTGAAAATTCATGGGGGATCTGAAACGTGCGCACCAAGCCGCGGTGAAACAGCTTGTGCGGTGGCAGGCCGGTGATGTCTTGGCCGTCGAGCAGTACGCGGCCGCTGGAAGGGGGGAAGAGTCCGGCGACCATATTGAACAGCGTACTCTTGCCGGCCCCGTTGGGGCCGATCAGCCCGGTAATGCTGCCCTGCGTCACCTCGAAGGAAACGCCCCGTACCGCCTGCAGGCCGCCGAACGCCTTGGAGACGTTGTCGATTCGAATCAAGAGAGAATGCCTCGTAAGCGTTTTGTTGTGGTTGTGTGCGTGCGGATCTGGCGGTTAGCCGGGCTCCTCTCGCCTAGTCGAACTTGTTCACGCAATAACACAATTGAGCCTATCAGGCGATTGATATCAATGTCATGTTTGCCTAGAACGCCTCCCAGTCATCACCCTCGCTGGGTACCGGCGATCTGGTTTTCTCGCTTCGCACCGGTGCCGAGTATCCCGCCGGCTGCGAAGCAGATGGACGGGAAGTCGTCGATCCCTCGTCCTCGCCGAGCACGAAGCCGTTGATCAATTGGCTCAGACGCTGGGAGTGTTCGCGCATGGCGTCGGCGCTGGCAGCGGTATGCTGGACCATGGCGGCGTTCTGCTGGGTCATGGTGTCCATTTCCGTCACCGCGACATTGACTTGGCTGATGCCACTGCTTTGCTCTCTTGCGCCTGCGCTGATCTCGCCGATCACATCGGTGACGCGGGCGACGCTGGAGACGATCTCCTGCATGGTCTCGCCCGTACTGCGCACCAGTTCGGTGCCTGAGCGGGTGTACGTGACGGACGTATCGATCAGCTCGCGTATCTCCCGCGAGGCCTCGCTGGAGCGGCTGGCGAGTGTGCGCACTTCCTCGGCGACCACGGCGAAGCCGCGACCATGCTCGCCGGCGCGGGCTGCTTCCACCGAGGCATTGAGTGCCAGGATATTGGTCTGGAAGGCGATCGAATCGATCATGGTGATGATCTCGCCGATCTTGGCCGCCGAGGCATTGATATCGTTCATGGTGCGCTCGACCTGGCTCATCGAGGTTTCACCGCGGCGTGCCACGTCGGCCGTGGTCTGGGCCAATTGATTGGCCTGCTGTGCCGATTCGGCGCTATGCGTGACGGTGGAGGTGATCTCTTCCATCGAGGCCGAGGTTTCTTGCAGGTTGGCGGCAGCTTGGTCGGTACGTGTTGCCAATTCTTCGCTACTGCGGGCAATTTCGTCCGAGGCGTGAGAGACCTGAGCGGTGCTGGCGCGCACATCGCGCAGGGTCTCTTGCATGCGCGCCACGAAGGCATTGAATTGGGTAGCCAGCTCGCCGACCTCGTCGCGACTTTCAATTTCGAGTCGCCGCGTCAGGTCACCCTTGCCTTGGGCGATGTCCTGCATGGCATGGGCGGTGCGACGGATGGGCTGGATGGTGCGCCGGATCAACCAGTAGGCGATGAGAGCAACGGTGACGAAAATGGCTGCACCGATCAGTACGGTAGCGATTAGAACCCTGCGCAGTTCGGCAGCTTGAGTGGCCTCGACAGCAACCATGGCCTCGTCGATTCCGGTTACATACGTGCCGGCGCCCAGCATCCAGTTCCACTTGTCGATCCCGGTAGCGTAGGAATACTTGGTTTCGATCTCGCCGCTGTCCGGATGCGGCCAGGCGTACTGGTAATGACCGCCACCTTGCTTGGCGAGCTCGATCATGTCGCTAATCAGCAGATTGCCATGCTTGTCCTGGGTCTTGATGGCGTTCTTGCCGATGCTCTCCGGCTTCAACGGTTGCACCAGAGTGGTACCTTGATAATCGTAGACGAAGACATAGTTGCTGCCATCGAAGCGCATGCTGCTGAGGATCTCTTTGGCGCGGGCCTTGGCTTCGGTGTCGTTGGGACCGGCCTCGGCGACGATCGGTGCAATGGCAGACTTGGCAGTCTCGATAACGTTCTGTACGGCGGCTTTACGCGACTCGACCAACATGTCGCGCTGCTCAGCCAAGGCGGTGCGTGATGCTTGGACGAGATCGTAGGCGACCACCCCAATCAGCGTCATCGTCGTCAGCAATAGTGGAACGAGTACCAGCAGCAGAACCTTGCCCTGCAGGCTTAGCGAAATACCGCGGTGCGCCCCGTGTTTTGTTGTAGCCATCCAGACGAGCTCCCGTCTACAGAGTGAATGCTTCATGCCATTGTCATATCGGCATATCCGAGAGCGTCTGGATGCGACTTTGGTTAACCGTGGGGCTGCTGTTTCGCGTTATGAGCCCCTCGAGGCCAAGAGCTTGATGATCACGGCCTGAAGCACCAGACCGATAGCCAGCAGGATATAGGGGGACGCGATGACGATCGTCCCGAGGTAGAGCAGGGCGCTGACGGAAGCCGGGACAAGCGCATAGGGGATCTGGGTTTTGACGTGAGCGACGTGGTCGGAGCCGGAGAAGATGGAGGCCATCACCGTCGTGTCCGAGATGGGAGAGCAGTGATCGCCGAATATCGAGCCGGAGAAAATAGCGCCGATCGCCATGCTCACGAGCGTCATGTCGCCGATGTTGTATGCCAAGGGGACTCCAATCGGCGTCAGAATCGCCATGGCGCCCCAGGAACTCCCGGTCGAGAAGGAGATCACCATGGCAATGGCGAAAATGAGGATCGGCAGGAGCGTTGGCGATAGCCAGCTCTGCGTGGCTTCTATGACGTGATCGCCGGTTTCGAGAGCGC
The DNA here is from genome assembly GCF_029889905.1 of Chromohalobacter sp. 11-W. Classification (GTDB taxonomy): domain Bacteria; phylum Pseudomonadota; class Gammaproteobacteria; order Pseudomonadales; family Halomonadaceae; genus Chromohalobacter. Next base: position 14,324 of record NZ_JARANZ010000004.1, read on the forward strand.
CGGTGACGGTGCCGATCGACCAGGCCAACACCATGATGACCAGCGCCGGTAGCATGGTCTTGAAGCCCGCCAGCAAGGTGTTCTCGCAGGCCTCCAACGATTGGCGCTGAAGCAGCGCCATGACGATTCCCACCACGACCATCGCGAACGCGGCCCAACTCAGCGAGACACTGACATCGGTATCTGCAATCGCCTCCATCAACGGCTTGCCTTCGTTACCGCCGCCCGTATACCAAAGCGCCCAGCAAGCGACGCCGATAAGCACCACAAGCGGGATCAGGAAATTCCAGACGCGTCCTCTATCTTCGGGAACGTCTCCCAGATCTTCCTCGACGCTGGAGAGCGGGCTATCACCGGGAGCGACGAGTTCACCGCTCTCTTGCGCGCGCCGCTCAGCTCGCTGCATGGGGCCGAAGTCACCCATGAGAATGATCATGGGCACCGATGCCAGGCAAAGCAGGGCATAAAAGTTCCAGGGAATCGATTGCAGAAAGGTCCAGTAGGGTTGTTCGCTGGTCAAACTGAGTACGGCGAACGCGCCAGCGATGAGCGAGACCTGATAACCGATCCAGTCGGAGACGGGGCCCAAGGTCGCCATGGGCGCCGACGTTGCGTCGATGGTCCAGGCGAGCTTTTCCCTCGAAACGTTGTGTCTGGCCGTCAGGTCTCGCGACGCATTCCCCACGATGACCGAGTTGACGTAGTCATTGAAGAAGATGACGACGCCGAGCAGCCAGGTAAGGAGAAGAGACCCTCTTGAGGAGGAAACCTTGCCTGAAAGCCACTTCGCCAAGGCCTGAGAGCCACCGGTGGTATGCATGAAAGCGGCACCGGCGCCGAGCAAGGAGACAAGGACGAGAAAGCGGGCATTCCATTCATCCGTCATCACCTCCGCGAACCAGTCGAACGTCTGGCCAACGGCGGCAAACGGATTGCCAGCGACGATCCAGGCGCCCAGCAAAATGCTCAAGAAGAGCGAGATATTGACTCGGCGCGTGAGTAGCGCCAGCACGACAGCGGCGATAGGGGGAGCCAGCGATATTAGAGCATCCATGCGATTGATCCCTTTGTGTCTTTTTGACTGATGCGTAGCAGGATCGAGCGTAAGCATTAGGCCGAGGTCTAGTGCTTATTCCTTTTTAGCCCCATCGTTTTAGCAGCACCCAAGGACCGCCGTCGATACCCATTCGCGCCTGTGTACTAAGCCTATAGTTTTAGGCGTTCGCGTATGTCGCCGCCGGCCTCGGTGGACGAGTTGGCTGGCCTGGCCGAGAACAAGCAGGTGGAGAAATACGATGAGTATTTGCCGGAGGATCTTCTATGCAGGCAAAACCGATCGATCCGGCGTCACTTTGCCTGGCGATCGAATCGCAGAGCGGTTCTTAGCGCTATCTGTCCGATGATGGCGGCCGTGGCAAGCACCATGGCCGCTGCCTGAGCCGGATTGTCACCTAGTCCGGCGAGCGCGGTACACAGAGCGCCGATGCCCATCTGGGCAAATCCGTAGAGGCCGGCGGCCGAGCCCACGACCTTGGGGTTGATGCTGACGGCCAGCGTCAGTGCCGTCGGGCCGGTCATGCCCACGCCCAGCGTGAACAGTAGCATCGAAGCCTCGAGGGTGACGACAGACGCCCAGCCGGCGAACACGACGACCAGCATCGAGATGCCACCGGCCAGGCTCAGCAGGCTCGCCGATAGCATCAATCGAACCAGCCCGACACGATGAGTGGCGCGGTTGGTGATGAAGTTGCCCAACGAAATGCTCAGAATCAGCAGGGAGAGATAATACGCCACGTGACTCGCTGGCTTTCCCAACTGTTCGACGAAGATGAACGGCGCCGAGGCAACGAAGGCAAACATGGCCGTGGTGGCGCAGCCGCCCCCGATCGCGTAGCCGATGAAAGCAGGGGAGCGAATCAAGGTGCGATACTCATAGGCCAGACCGGGCAGATTGATACGCCCCGTGGCTTGCGTGGTTTCCGGCATCAGCCGCCACACGAACAGCAGGTTACCGATCCCCATCAAACACAACGCCAGTAGTACGCTACGCCAGCCCAGAGTGGTGGTTAGCAGGCTCCCGGCCAACGGCGCTAGCGCTGGGCCGATGGCCACCACCAAGTTGAGTACCGCTAGCCGTTGTACGGCGCGGTCCGGGGCGGCAGTATCGCGGATCATGGCGCGCCCCAATGCCAGGCCTGCACACCCGCCAAAGGCCTGAAAGAAGCGGGCCGTGATCAGCGTTTCGACGCTCTGAGCCTGCCAGGCGACGATGCCCGCAACGCTATAGATCAACATGCCCAGCATCAGTGCGGGTCTTCTACCCAGCGCATCGGACAGTGGCCCATAGAAGAGTTGGCCGAGCGCCAGTCCCAGAATGTAGAGGCTGATCGTCAACTGCATCTGGGCGTTGTTGGCGTGCAAGGCCTCGCCGGCAATGGGTAGCGACGGCACGAAAATATGCATGGCCAGTGTGCCGGCCAACGTGATGAGCACCAGCATCCATAGCGCCGGCACTGCACGTGCGGGAGTGCTCTGCGTAGCGGAGGTGGGTGTCGAATTGGTGGGGTCGGTCACGAATCGCCTCGTGAAGATGAAATAAGAGTGTGCAAGAATTAAATAGCACGATATCTATTAGCACTTTACGCGAGTTAGCGTTGTATGACTATTTGACCAACGCCTCGCGAATGTTCTTGGCGTGGCGAACGCGCTTAGCAACGCTAGCCGCAGCCTTGTCCGCCGTTATTTTGCTAAGCTGTGTGTCTGTCATCCTGGCTGCTGCCCAGTCTTTTCACCCGACAAGGATTTCCCCATGCCGAATGTGTTGTCTCTTCTCGAGGAGGTTGCGTCGCCGAGCATCGGGCTTGGCTGCATGAACTTGTCCCATGGCTATGGGACGCCGGTGCCGGAAGCCGAGGGTGTGCGGGCGTTGCAGGCGGCGTTCGAGATGGGCTATCGCCATTTCGACACCGCGACGCTTTACGGGGCGACGGCGAACGAGTCGCTGGTGGGCAAGGCGCTCGAAGGGCGGCGCGATCAGTTGATGCTGGCCAGCAAGTGCGGCATGGCGATTGACCCGGCGCTGGGCCGCAAGGTGATCGACGGGCGCCCCGAAACGCTGCGTCGCCAGTGCGAGGCGAGCTTGCAGCGCTTGCGTACCGACCGGTTGGATCTCTATTACTTGCATCGCATGGATCGCCAGGTGCCCATCGAGGAGAGCGTCGGGGCGCTGGGACGGCTGGTCGAGGAGGGCAAGCTGCGTGCGGTGGGCTTGTCTGAGATCTCTGCCGAGACGCTACGCCGTGCCCACGCCGAGTATCCGGTGGCGGCGGTGCAGTCGGAATATTCGTTGTGGACGCGCAATCCCGAGATCGCCTTGCTCTCGGCATGTCGCGAACTGGGCTCCACGCTGGTGGCGTTCAGCCCGCTGGGTCGGGGCTTTCTGGCGGATGCGGTGCCGGACACGGCGCGTCTGGAAGAAAGCGATATGCGGCGCGGTATGCCCCGTTTCAGCGATGAGCATTATCCGCACAATCAGCGTCTGTTGGCGGATTTCACCGCGCTGGCCGCTGAGCTTGAGATCACGCCAGGGCAGTTAGCGCTGGCGTGGGTGAAGGCGCAGGGCACCGATATCGTGCCCATTCCCGGCACGCGTGATGTCGCGCACATGCGCGAGAACCTGGCAGCGGAGACATTGCGATTGGATGCCGACTCGCTCGAAAAGTTGAACGCGATGATGACGCCCGATCAAGTGCGCGGCGGACGCTACAGCGATGCCCAGCAGGCGGATATCGATACCGAGGAATTTGCCTGATGCCGAGGCGTCCCACGCGCCGTCTTTAGCGCACAGGTCGTGTCGGTAATATCTGACAGGCAAACGACCGTCCAGGTTTTAGTATAAAAGTGCGGCAAGGGAAACGCCGTGCAAACACCCGGCCAGGATGGCCGGGGTTTTTATTATCCCCCTCCGTGCTGCGTTTCTATCCCTCTCTTCCCAGCACCGTTGATCAAGACGTGAAAGTGATCATGAAGCGAAAGTGATCAAGAAGCGAAAGTGTCATGTGACGTCATGCCCATTTCGCGCTCGAGGCGTCGTGTCACATCGCTGGGCGAGCCGGTGTGCCGTGCCAGAAGATCGTAGGCCACGGGCACGACGAGGAGCGTGAACAGCGTCGCGGCGGCCACGCCACTGAAGATGACCGTGCCGATGACCAGGCGTGTTTCGGCGCCGGGGCCGCTGGCGAGAATCAACGGCACGGCGCCGGCCATGGTGGTCACAGCGGTCATCAGGATCGGGCGTAGGCGCGTCACCGAGGCGTCGATCAGGGCGTCGCGGAAGGCGCGCCCTTCGTCGCGGAGCTGATTGGCGAACTCGACGATGAGGATGCCGTTCTTGGCGGCGAGCCCGACCAACATCACCATGCCTACCTGGCTGTAGATGTTCAGCGACTGACCGGTCAGCCATAGGCCGAGCAGGGCGCCGCTGATCGCCAGGGGGACGGTCAGCATGATGACCAGCGGATGCACGAAGCTCTCGAACTGCGCCGCGAGCACTAGGAAGACCACCAGCAGGCCCATGAGCATCAGGAAGGCGGTAGCGCCACTGGCTTCCTGATAGTCTCGCGACGGGCCCTTGTAATCGATCATGGCGTCGGCGGGTAGTTCCTCGTCGGCGATGGCGTTGAGATATCCCAGCGCCTCGCCCATGGAAGTGCCGTCCTCGAGATTGGCTTCCAGGGTGATCGCGCGGACGCGATTGAAGCGGTTGAGCTCGCTGGCATCGGCATAGTTGCTGAGAGTGACCAGGCTCGCCAGTGGAATCAATTCGCCGCTGCGCTCGGAGCGCACCTGGATGTTGTCCAGTGCACTGGGGCTGCGCTGCGTGTCGCGCTCGCCTTCGAGCATCACGTCGTATTCCTCGCCGTCATCCACGTAGCTGGTCACACTGCGCCCACCGAGTAGCGTTTGCAGGGTGCGGCCGATGGTGTCGACGGTCACGCCGAGGGCGGCGGCGCGCTGGTAGTCGATCTCGATACGCAGTTGGGGCTGGGTTTCCTTGTAGTCGCTCTCCACGGCGGTGAGTCCCGAATCGTCCTCGCGAATGCGCTCGAACAGGCGGTCGCGCCAGGCAACCAGCGATTCGTAAGTGCCGCCGCCGATCACGAATTGCACCGGTTTCTGAATGCGCCCGCCGAAGCCTTGTCGCATCACCGGGGCGGCCTCGACCCCGGGGAGGTCCGCGAGGCGCTGCCGCACGTCGGCCATGATGTCCCAGGCCGAACGTCGCTCCCCCCAATCCGAGAGACTGACAATCACCATGCCGTCGTTGAAGTTCTCGATATTGCCGTAGCCGCGCGGTGCGCGTACCGAGATGTTGCGGATCTCGCCTTCGTCGACCAGTGGCAGCAGGCGCGCTTCTATCTCGTCCATGTAGTCCTGCATGTAGTCGAAGGTGGCACCTTCGGGGCCGTTGACGAGGATGAAGAAATTACCGCGATCCTCCTTCGGGGTGTACTCGTTGGGTAGCTCGGTGAACAGCCAGGCCGTGGCGCCCAGCAGTGCGACGAATACGACCAGGCACAGCCAGCGCACGCCTAACAGAGTAAAGAGTACGTAGCGATAAAGGCGCTGGGTGGCGTCGAGCAAGGTATGTACGGCATGGCTGATGCGGCTTTCGTGCATCCGCGGGTCGAGGATCTTGGAGCACATCATGGGGGCCAGCGACAGCGCCAGCAGGCAGGAGATCGCCACGGCGGCGGCCAGGGTCAACGCGAATTCGGAAAACAAGCGCCCGATATCGCCGCGCAGAAAGCTCAATGGCACGAACACCGCGATCAGCACCAAGGTGGTAGCGATGACCGCGAAGCCGATCTGGCGTGTGCCATGAAAGGCGGCCACCAGCGGTGTTTCACCATAGAGCTGCATGCGGCGGTGGACGTTTTCGAGTACCACGATGGCGTCGTCGACGACCAGGCCGATGGCCAGCACCAGGGCGAGCAACGTGAGCAGGTTGAGCGTGAAGCCGAAGGCGTTCAGGGCGATGAAGGTACCAATGATCGAGATCGGTACGGTGACCGCGGGCACCAGCGTTGTCCGCACATTGCCCAGAAACAGGAAGATCACGATGACGACCAGCCCCATGGCAATGAACAGCGTGGCGACGACTTCCTTCAGGGCGCCGGAGACGAACACCGAGGAGTCGAAGTTGAGGCGTAGTTGCATGCCGTCGGGCAACGTCGGTTGCAGACGTTCCATCTCTGCCTTGACGCCCTGGGAGACTTCGAGAATGTTGGCGGTTGATTGTTTCATGACGCCCAGGCCGACCATGGGCACGCCGTTGCCGCGAAACAGTGAACGCTCTTCCACCGAGCCCACTTCGACACGCGCCACGTCGCTCAGTCGCGTGAGATAGCCGTCATTGCCCTGGTCGATGACCAGGTCGCGAAAGTCCTCGGCGGTCTCGAAGCTGCGCGGCAGTCGCAGGGTGAACTGGCGCGAGTCGGACTCCAGAAAGCCTGCCGGGAGTTCGACGTTTTCGGCGCGCAATGCGCCTTCCACATCGCTGACGGTCAGGTCGCGGGCGGCCAGTGCATTGCGCTTCAACCACACCCGCATGGCGTATTCTTTGCCACCGCCGACGCGTACGCGCGAAACGCCGGTTTGCGTGGAGAAACGGTCGACCAGGTAGCGATTGGCGTAATCGGTCAGTTCGGGTACCGAGTAGCCTTCAGCCGTGAGGCTCAGCCACATGATGACGTCGTCGCTGCTATCGGATTTTTCCACTTCCGGTGGGTCGGCTTCCTCGGGCAGGTTATCGCTGACCCCGGACACCCGGTCACGAATATCATTGGCCGCCGCTTCGATGTCGCGGTCGAGGTTGAAGGTGATGTCGATCTCCGATTCGCCATCGCTGCTGGTCGACTCGATGAGATCGATGCCTTCGATGCCGGCAATGCGGTCTTCGATCACCTGGGTAATGCGCGTTTCCACGACATTCGCCGACGCGCCCGGGTAGTTCGTCTCGACGCTGACCACCGGTGGGTCGATGGCGGGGTATTCCTGCACCGGCAAGCGTTCGAGCGCGAGGATGCCGAAGGCGATCAACAACAGGGCGAAGACGGTCGCTAGCACCGGGCGCTGAATGGCGGTATCGGAAAGGCGCATCAGCCGTCTTCTCCGTCACGTTCTTGCTCGCCGCGTACCTCGCCGTCGCGCGCGGTCTCGAGGATTTCGCTGATGGTGCGGCTGCCATCGTCGAGCGCCAGGATATCCACGTGATCGCCATCGCGTACCTTGTTCATGCCATGGCTGACGACCCAGTCGCCCGGCGCGAGGCCGTCGAGGATTTCGACGTTCCCGGCGCGGCGTTTGCCGATCTCCACTTGGTGGCGTTGGATGCGGTTGTCCGCATCCCGGAGGATGCGCATGACGTATTGGCGGTCGCCGCTGGGCACCAGGACGGACTCCGGCACTACCAGTGTCTGGCGTGGATTGCGTTCTAGCGTGACCACCATCAGCATGCCAGGGCGCAGCATGCGCTCGGGGTTTGGCAGGCGCGCGCGTACGCTGACGCTGCGCGAGACGGGGTCGATACGCGTGCCGATGCTGGTCACCTCGCCACGAAAGGTGCGTTGGGGATAGCTGGGAGTGGTGGCGCTGAGCGAAAGCCCTGGTGTGAGCATGTCGAGTACCGTCGCGGGAACGGTGAAATCGAGTTTCATGTAATCGAGCTTGTCGAGCGTTACTAGCTCGGTGCCGGGCGTGACCAGTGCCCCGACGCTGAGATTGCGCTGACCGACGGTGCCGTCGAACGGCGCGCGCAAGCGGTGATCGGCGAGGCGTGATTGGATCTCGTCGATTTGGGCGTCGACCTGGGCAAGTTGGGCCTGGGCATCCTCGAAGTTGGCGCGGGTACCGACGTTGCGGTCTTGCAATTGCCGGGCGCGTCGCACGGCGTTTTCGCGTTCTTGACGCAATGCGCGGGCGGCGCGCAGTTCGGCCTGTTCTGCGCTATCGTCGAGGCGAATCAGTAACTCGCCCTCGGCGACGCGCTGGGCGTCATCGAAATTGAGTTCGGCCACGGTCTCGGTCACGGTTGCGGAAAGCGTCACGCTCTCGTCGGCACGCAGCGTGCCCAGTGCTTCCAGCGGATCGCTCCACGTGGCGGTGGAGGCCTTCACGGCGATGACCTGCGTGCGGTCGGTGTCTTCCTGTGCCTGAGCGCCTGTCAGTGCCAGCAGGCTCAATGCCGCCAGCCCGAGAGTGTACCGACCGAGTGCGCTCACGGCCGGGAGAGGAAATACGGGCATAGTGTCTCGTTATTATGCTACTCGTTGACGATGAGCGCGGGCACGCCCCTGCGTGGTGCTGACCCTGTGACACCGGATAATACGCGCCCGGGAGACTGTCGTTGTATCCGACCTGGACGCTGGATAAAAGTACGTATTGGCTCACAAGGCATCATGCACGCTTTTTTCACGTTTGGCGCGGCCGGTCACGACGTTGCGTTCAACGCGATAGGCGGGTGCAGAGTCCGTGCTCGTCGCTTTCTCGGATAACGCTTAGAATGTTCGCCTTTGCCAGCAATGAGACGCGACGATGGCGCAAACCTATGACGTAGTGGTGATCGGTGCCGGCGCGGCGGGACTGATGTGTGCACTGACCGCTGGTTACGAGGGGCGGCGTGTGTTGGTGCTCGACCATGCCAACAAGGCGGGCAAGAAGATATTGATGTCCGGGGGCGGGCGCTGCAATTTCACCAACCTGGCGACGGGGCCGGAGCATTTCTTTTCCGCCAACCCGCATTTCTGCATCTCTGCGCTCAAGCGCTATACGCCGGGCCATTTCGTCGAGCTCGTCGAGCGCCATGGCATCGAGCATGTCGAGAAGGCGCCGGGGCAGCTCTTCTGTGCCGATTCGGCCAAGCAAGTGGTGTCCATGTTGCTCACCGAATGCGAATGGGCCGGGGCGGAGGTGCGCCTCAAGACGCGTATCACCTCCCTCGAACGACGCGGCGAGGGCATGCGTCTCGAGACCTCGGGTGGCGTCATCGATGCCGGTGCGGTGGTCATCGCCACCGGCGGATTGTCGATTCCCACCATGGGGGCCACCGGTTTCGGCTATGACATCGCCCGTCAGTTTGGCTTGGGCGTCACGGAGATGCGCGCCGCGCTGGTGCCGTTCACGCTGACCTCGCAATGGCGAGAAAGAGCCGCGTCGCTGGCGGGGGTGAGTTGCCCGGTGACGGCCGAGGTCGGCGAAGGGCGTTATCGTGAACCCATGCTGTTCACGCATCGCGGTGTCTCGGGGCCGGCTATGCTGCAGGCCTCCAGCCATTGGCAGCCGGGCATGGCATTGTCCATCGACTTGCTGCCGGATATCGACGTTGCCGGGGAACTGGCCAGCATGCGTCATGAAGCGCCCAAGCGGCATGTGTCCACGTGGCTGGGTGAGTGGCTTCCCAAGCGCCTGGCGCAGGCCTGGTGCGAATGGCAAGGGGTGACGGAACAGCCGCTGGGAGCGCTTTCCAACCGTGAGGTGGCGCGCCTGGAGGGTGAACTAAAACGCTGGCAGCTCAAACCCGCCGGGACCGAGGGTTGGCGGACCGCCGAGGTGACGCTGGGAGGCGTCGAGACGCAGGCGATTTCTTCCAAGACCTTTGCCGTGGAAGGGCTGCCGGCGCTGCGTTTCATCGGCGAGGCGTTGGATGTCACCGGTCAGTTGGGCGGCTTCAACTTTCAATGGGCTTGGGCCTCGGGCGTGGCTTGCGGACAGGCTCTGTAATAAGAGGCAAAAAACAAGAGGAGGCGTCCATGCTGCAACGCGCATCGCAAGCGCTCTGGCAGGCCATAGGCCAGTGGCTCCCTTCCCGTCGTGCCAAGAAAGCAACGCGGGAGCGATTACCGGTCGTCGTTTGCGGGTTGGAATACGCGCATTACCGACTGCTGACGCATTTCGCACGCTCGACACGCTATAGGGCGCTGGCGGTGGTCGACGACTACCCCTGGCATCACGGCACGCAAGTGGAAGGCGTACGTGTCTACTATCCCAGTGAGGTGCCGTCATTGGTGGAACGTCATGGCGTGGCGGCGGTGGTTTATTGCCATGCGGACGAGCTGGCCGTCTTCGCCGATGCAACGCGTGAGCGGCTGACGACATGGGGCGTACCCTATGTACGCCTGTCGCCGGACGAAGAGGATATCGATGCCGAGCTGACGCGCCGGCTGACACTTTGAATATGAAAAAGCCCCCGAGCGGGGGCTTCATGCCCATAGCATGGGGCTAACGGCGTACGAGGTGATACAAGGCGCGGGCTCGATTGAACAATAAGAAGGTCGAAAGTCCGCGACGCATCCAGGCGCGTGTGGACCTCGGCCGTCGCACGCCCTGCGCCGCGAGCAGACCGAAGCCGCCGAGCAAAGGCGCACGCCACTGCATCAAGCGCTGCCAGCCATGATCGATAGGCGCCGTGGCATCGCGCCAGTCATGCAATGCATGCCCCATATCGAGACGCTGCTGCAGGATGCGGGTCTCGAGATATTCGAGTTCCGCAGCGCGTTCACGACGATTCACGAGAGCCTCCCAACGCTTGGCGGTCTTGTTCCAAATGACTCAAGGTGGACTGCATCAAGCGCCGACGTTTGGCGATGCGCTTGGCACCGAACGCAAAGCATGCGGTGATGATGAACAGTACAGCCGCGCAAACACCAATGGCTAGCAGGCGATGATCTTCCCAATACAGAACCACCAGCATTAAAAGCAACATGCCGAGGGCGAAAGAGAAAGTGATCAGCGCTGCGCCCGCCAGCAATAGCAGGCTGAGCATACGATCGCGTTCGGCTTCCAACTCGAGCACGGCGAGACGCAAACGCGTCTCGCCTGTGGCGATCATATTGGAAAGCAGACGGCGCGCCGAGGTGATGACGCGCTCCGCCGGTCCCTGGCGATCCGCCATTAGCGACGCCCGATGAGCAAGCCAATGACGACCCCGACACCAGCGCCGATGCCGATGCTGGTCCAGGGATTGTCACGCACGTAACGATCGCAGCAATCCATCTGGTCGCGTGCGCTTTCGTAGAATTTTTCGCCGCGTGCTTCGAGCTTGGCGCGCGTTTCGCTCAGACGCTGTTGAGCACGCTCGCGTGCCTCGGTGATGTGGCCGCGGGAATCGTCAGCTGTCGCCTTGACCAGTTCTTCAACGGTCTGTGACAGGTGGCGCAGGTCATCCTTGAGCTGCTCGGTGGAAGCTTCGCTTTCGCGGTGGCCGCCGGTAGGCTGCATGGTCATGGTGTCTTCCTCTGACAGGTTAATGGCGTCTTCAGCATAGCAGGCCAAGCAGGCGTATCAACAGCCCTTCCTGGCCTGCATCGTTACTCTAGACCAGGAATGCCGGCCAGGAAGGTGTTGATGCTGAAACCGAGCCCTATGCGGCGGTTGCTGTGGTCGTAGTCGATCAGGCTTTCGCCATAGCCGTGATAATACTGAACGTAACCGCGCACCTTACCGAATAGCGGGAACGAGTAGTCCAACTGGGCGCCGTAATGGTCCTTGCCGGGATTGCCGCGCATCAGCAGGGAAATTTCCTGATCGCCAAAAGCGCGCACCATGGTGATGTCGCCATAGCCGATGTAGTCCTCAAGGTCGGGATTGTCGTCGTCTTTTTCGTTCTCGGGAACTCGCCAGTGGGGCGCGACGCTCACCGCCCACTCGCCGCGTTGGAACACCATATCGGCGTAGACACGATTCCAGCTACGCGACAACGGGTCGGAGCGGCCGTTGGACTGGTGAGCGAAGCCGATGCGATTGATGGTATTGGTCCAGCCTAGGGCACTCATACGGTTATCGAAGCTGATGAAAGCCTCGGGTTCGTAGTTGGTCTCGCGAAAGGGGGCCGACGCTTCGGAATTGTAGGCTTGCCACCAGCTTCGCTGGGTGTAGGCGAAGTACACATCGCCGTTATCGTCGAACAGATCTTCGATCAGGTTGACCTTGAAACTCAACTGGTACTTGACCTCGGCGCTATCGGCGTTGGCCGCATCGCTGACCTGGCGGAAGCGGTCTTGATCCGGATTGGCGTTGTAGGCCCACGGCAATAGATAATTGCGCCGATACGTGGTCACCGCCAGAGGGTTGCGCGACGACTCGCGTTCCAGCTCGCGACGTTTGTCGGCGCGGGTTTCTACGTTCTGCACCTTGCGTTCTTCGGGCGTGGCGTCGGCCTCTGTGGTCGTGGCGTCGTCGGCCAATGTTTCACGCAGTTCGTGAAGCTCCGCTTCCAGTGACTGGACGCGTGCTTCAATGGCCTCGCGCTCGCTGTCGCTCAGGGTGGCGGCGGCCTGCGCAGGAGCGGACAGCACGAGCGTGAGCAACATGAGAATCGGCAAGCAGGGGCGTGGTGACTCCATGTCATTTAGTACCTTGTCGATGGCTAGCATTGGTCATCGTGAATGTTTCTATCACGCTGGTGTTAGAACGCAAATATCCGCACAAGATTGCCATGTGCGTGTCACGCACCGACAATCGGCGCAACGCATGGGGACGAGGACAGAGCATGTCGTGTCGACGCTGGCATCATTTATTCGCTTGGCAATGCTGGCCTGGGCGGCATGGGCGTGCGCATGCCATGTGGCGTGTCAGCCATTGTATCGTATATGTGGCGATTTGCCTGCTGTGGGCGATTGGCGACGCCTCGGCGCAGTCGGCATTACCTGAACATGACGCGCTGACGACGCGCCTGGATCGACTGCAGTCCATTGAGCAGCCCAATAGCGGCCAGCGCGCGGCCATAGACGATACCCGCGCGACGCTGGAGGCGCTGAAAGAGCTCGACACGGTCGACGCTAAACTCGACGCGCTCGAGCAGCGTGCACAGAACGCGCCTCAGGAATCGCAATCCTTGACGCAACAGCTGCAGCGTCTGGAAAAGGCGTCGGCGTCACCGAGTGAGCGCGATCTTGGCGATTTATCGCTGGACGAGTTGCGCGAGCGCACCGGCGATGCCCTAGAACAGCTCGAGACGCTGCAAAGCCGTCTGGCGGACGTCAACGCCCAGTTGATCAGTGCCCAGACCCTGCCCGAGCGCGCCCAGACGGCGATCGCCGAAGCTCGAGAACGTGCCGATACGCGCCAGTCGCAACTTGCCGATCTGGACGACGTCGAAGAATCAAACGAGGTGGAGCTGGCCAAACGCGACCGCTACCGGGTCGAGCAGACATTGGCTGAGCACCGCGCGCGGTGGCATCAGAGCGAGCTTTCTCACAACACTCGGCTGCGCGAGTTGGCAATGCAGCAGCGCGATGTGTTGGAAAAGCGCATCGCGCTCCAGGAAGACCAATTGTCGGCGTTACAGTCTGCGCTGGACCGGGAGCGACGTGAGCAGTCGGAGAAGGCTATCGCCGATGTCGGCCGTGACGATGCCGAGGCCATCGCTTCTCATCCCGTGTTGACCAAGGTTCAGCAGGTCAATCGTGATCTGAGCGATGAGTTGCTGGAGGTGACCGACCGTGCTAACGACCTGGTGCGTGAGGGTATCGAAACGCGTACCCAACTTGACCGTGTACGTCAGGTCCAGCGCACGCTCAACGAACAAATCGACGCGATTCGCGGCAGCCTGTTGCTGTCGCGCATTCTCCGTGAGCAGCGTGAGTCGTTACCCGAGGTGGATGAGCTAGGCGGTTTGCAGGATGAGATCGCCGACCTGCGTCTGCGTCAGTTCGATCTATCGCAGCAACGCGATGTTCTGCGTCGCCCCCAGCAACTCGCTGATAAAAGCCTGGCCGACGCGGATATCGACGACGCCTCGGGCCTGCGCGAGGCGTTGATCAAGCTATTCGAGTCGCGCCGTAAGTTGCTCGATCAGCTCGACGAGGAATACGGCAATCTGCTGACGATTGCCATCAACCAGCAGCTCAATCAGCAGCAGTTGCTGGAGATCAGCGGCGCGCTGCGCGCGACCATTGAAGAGCAGCTGTTTTGGGTGGCCAACGGACGGCCTCTCGACTGGACATGGCTGCGGCAATTTCCACGCACGCTGTGGCAAGCCATGACGCAGGGCGACTGGCGTTCGACGTTGGTGTCCGCCTGGCAGCGCCCCGATGCTGAGGCGTTTGCCATGATACCGCTGTGGCTGCTTTCCGCTGGACTGTTGCTGTTGCGGCGTCGTATCAAGGCGTCGCTACTCCGGCTTCACGAGGAAATCGGGCGTCTCAAGCGCGATACTCAGATGCATACGCCCCGGGCGATTGCGCTCAACGCATTACTCGCCGCGCATGGTCCCTTGTCGTTGGCGGCCGTCGGCGGCGTGCTCAACTTGGGCGGTCATGGGTTTGCCGTCATGTTGGGCGCCGCGCTGTTGCAGTTAGCGCTGGCATGGGGCGTCGTCGCCTGGTCGCGACGCTTGCTGGTCGCCGATGGTGTGGCGGCGCGTCACTTTCATTGGTCGCCGCAATACGTGTTGCGCTTGCGGCACTTGTTGTTGTGGCTGGGCATCGCGTTGATTCCGGTCATTTTGATCAGCAACGTCGCGCCCTACAGCGATGTGCGTCTGGCGGAGCAGCCGTTGTCGCTGCTGTTGCTGCTGCTGGGGCTGGTGACGATGACCGTCGTATTGGTGCGTCTGATCCTCGCGCATGTGCCGTTTTTCGGCCTCAAACTCTTCCGTCTGCTGCTGGGCTTGGCGTTGTCGGTCGTGCCTTTGATACTCGCGGGCCTGATCGTCATGGGGTTCGAGTACACCGCGCTCAGTTTGGTCGGACGTTTTATCACCTCGCTCTATATTCTCGGGTTGTGGATTCTTGTTGAAGCGGCGGTCGTTCGCGGGTTGGCGGTCGCGGCACGGCGACTGGCTTATCGGCGCGCGGTGGCGCGTCGCCGTGCGCAGGCCAAGGAGGACACCGAAAGCGGACTCGAGGTGATCGAAGAGCCACCGCTGGACATGGAGCAGGTCAACCAGCAGTCGCTGCGCCTGTCCAAGCTGATTCTGTTTCTGGGTTTTACCTTGCTGCTTTACGTGGTGTGGGCGGATTTGCTGAGCGTGTTGTCTTATCTCGATAACGTCACCGTGTGGCAGATCGAGCGCGGCCAGGGCGAGGCGATGACCACCAGCCCGATCACCGTGGCCGATGTACTCACGGCGCTGGTGCTGGTCGCGTTGACCTTGATGATGGCGCGCAACCTGCCCGGGCTTCTGGAGGTCATGGTACTTTCGCGCTTGAGCCTCAAGCAGGGCAGTGCCTATGCCATTTCCTCGCTGTTGTCCTACACCATCGTGGGCACCGGGGTCGTGGTGTCGTTGGGAACGCTCGGGGTGTCGTGGGACAAGCTGCAATGGCTGGTCGCTGCGCTGGGCGTGGGGCTGGGCTTCGGGCTACAAGAAATCTTCGCCAACTTCATTTCGGGGCTGATCATCCTGTTCGAACGCCCGGTGCGTATCGGCGATACCATCACCCTAGGGAACTTGCACGGGACGGTCAGCCGTATCCGCATTCGCGCCACTACGGTGACGGATTTCGACCGCAAGGAAATCATCATTCCCAACAAGACCTTCGTCACCGATCAACTGATCAACTGGTCGCTTTCCGACAACATCACGCGGGTGGTGCTGACCTATGGTGTCTCGCACGGCTCCGACCTGGAGCAGGTGCATCGCCTGATGCGCCAGGCCGCCGAGGAAAATCCACGCGTGCTGCGGGAGCCCGAGCCGCAGATATTTTGCCTCGAATACGGCGCGACGGCGTTCAGCTTCGAGTTGCGGATCTTCGTCAATGACTTGATGGATCGCCTTTATGCCAGCGATGAAATCAATCGACGCCTCGATGCCTTGTTCTACGAGCACGGCATTCGCATTGCGTTCAATCAGATGGATGTCTGGCTGCATGATGCGTCGGGGCGGCAGGCCTGGGTAAGTTCGCAGCCCCAGGCGGATGCCCCATTGGGTGGCGAGGTGTCGACATCGAGGCCGGCGCGACGCGATGGAATCGAGGATGTCGATACCGGTCGCAGCCCCGGCGGAGACGGTACGACTGGCAGCGATGAATGAGGGGAAGGGCAGCCGTCAGATACTCTTGACCGCATGCAGCAGGAACTCGCGGTTACCATCGCCGCCGCGTAGCGGGCTTTCCTGCCAGTGGCGGATCTCGAAGCCGGCGTCGGCGCAACTCTCGCGGATGCGAGCTTCCACCGCCGCGTAAAGAGCCGGATCGCGGACGATGCCGTGGGCGTCGACCTTGTGGGGACCGACCTCGAATTGCGGCTTGACCAGTGATACCAGGTGCGCGCCGGAGGATAGCACGGCGGCGAGCTGGGGCAGGATCAAGGTCTGCGAGATGAAGGAAACGTCCATGACCGCCACGTGCAGTCCTTCCGGCGCCAGGGCAGCGAGCCGTTCTTGGGGAAGCGCGCGGGCGTTGACGCCTTCCAGGCAGATAACGCGCTCATCCTCGCGCAGCGATGCGTCGAGCTGATCGCGCCCGACCTCGATACCCACCACGCGCATGGCACCGTAGCACAGGGCGCAATCCGTGAAACCGCCGGTGGATTGCCCCACGTCGAGTACCGTCATGCCTTCGAGGCGAAGTCCCAGCGTGTCGAGCACGGCCTCCAGCTTGAGGCCGGCGCGCGAGACGTAGCGTTCCTCCGGGTCGTCGGCGAGCTGGAAACGGCTGTCGTCGGCGACTTTCTCGCCGGGCTTGGTCAGCGTGCGCGGAGGGTCCGTCGAGACCAGCGTGACGCGCCCATGACGGATCAGACGCTGGGCCCGCGTGCGTGAGCGTGCCCAGCCCTGGGCGACGAGAAGTTGGTCGAGACGTTGCATGCCCACACCGCTGGAGGAGTTGATAAAAAGGCGTCGCTAAAACGCCGCGCAGTATAGCGCGAGGCCGCGTGACGTTCATGCGGTCACGGTCCGCTGTCGCTGAGTCGCGTGTACTCACGCTGCCAACGCTCGAGCAGCGAGTGGCGCTTGAGGGTGTCGAGCGTGGCCAGCAGGCTGGGATCGATGGCGATCGGGTGAAGGGCATCGCCAAGGGTCTTGCGTAAGTCACGGGCAGTGCCTTCGCCTTCGAGTGCAGTGTGTACCGCCCCGAGGGGCGTATTGTCGCGGATCACCTGTTGGCCTTGACGACTGAGAAGGTAATTGACGAAGCGCTCGGCGGTCTCGGGGTGGGGCGCGCGCTTGGGAATCAGCACCAGGCGCTGTGTCACCAGGGCATAATCGCTGGGAATGACCATTTCCAGTTGCGGGTGATCGGCCACGAAATCGCGCGCATAAGAACCCAGCAAGTTATAGCCGACGGCGTAGCGTCCGTCGGCCAGACCGTCGAGCATTTCGCCGGTGGTATCGGCCAGCGCCGCTTTCACGCCGCCCAAGGCGGCCACCAGTTCCCAGTAGCGCGGTGACATGTGCGCGTCTTCGGTGGCATAGGTATAGCCGGCGCCGCTGCGCCAGGGATCGTAAGTCACCACGCGGCCTGTTAGGCGCTGGCGTTCGTGGGTGAGCAAGCGCAGCAAGGCTTCGTGGCTATCCGGTGGTGTGGCGCCCTCGAGGGCATCGCGTCGATAGACGATGACTACGGGCTCGAAGGTGAAGCCGAACAATTCGTGGCGCCAGCGAGACGCCTGGGGCCACTGCCTGGCTGCGGAGGTGGTCAACGCCTGTGCATGGCCTCGGTTGGCGAGTTGGTATTGCCAGGGCATCGCCGAGGACATCACCACATCGGCGGAAGCCTCGTCTTCCGCCAGGAAGCGCCGGTACAACGTGAGCGTGGTCAGGTTGCGGTAGGTGAGGTCGATATCGGGATAGCGCGCATGAAAGTCGGCAAGTAGCGGGGCCATCAGATCATTGTCCAGCGCGCCGTAAATTTCCAGTGGCTGCGCGGTGGCCTCGTGGGCGGCGGCGTAACGCAGCACATGGGCGTCGTCGGCCAGCGCCATGGCCGATAGCATCAAGCCGGTGAGGGCGACGACCCAGTGCGCGAGTAAGCGACATGGCGTGGTCATGGTGTTGAGTCCTCGGTGAAATGCAAGCGCACGCGCAAGCCCTGAGATTCGGCATTCGGGCGTGCCGGCACCAGGGTGAGTCTGGCGGCATGGGCGCGAGCGATACCGTCGACGATCGCCAGGCCAAGCCCCGAGCCTTGGCCGCCTTCCATGCCCCGATGAAAGGGGCGTAGCACCAGCAGGCGTTGCGCCTCGGGGATGCCGGGGCCGTTATCCTCGACCTCGAGACGCGTCGGGGCCTCGCCGACGCGTACCGTAATACGCGATGCGCCGTAGCGGCTGGCGTTATCGATCAAGTTGGCCAGAGCCTCGGCGAGCTGCCATTGAACTGCACGCTGGATGACGGCATGTGACGGTGTCTCGACGCCCAGGTCGATCCCTGCGCGATGACAGCTCGACAGGGCGTCGCGTACGGCTTGCCGTGCGATGTCGCAAAGATCGATGTCGCGGGCTTCCGGCATCGACTCGGGATTGTTGAGGCGCGTCAGGGAAAGCAGTTGTGACGCAAGGCGCGCGGTCTTGTCGGCACTACCGCGCATGACGCCGAGTGCATCGTGCCAGGCGCGGGGATCGTCCTGGCGCAGGGCAAGCTCGGCGCGTGCCGAAAGCCCCGCTAGTGGGGTGCGCAATTGGTGTGAGGCGTCGCCGATGAAACGTTCCTGGTTGGCGCGCACACGGCGCATGCGCGCCAGCAGGTCGTTGAGGGTCTCACGTAGTTCGGCGAGCTCGCGGGGGAGCGTCAGGTCGAGCGGTGCCAGGGTGCGCGGGTCGCGGGCGCGGATCGCCCGGCGTAACTGGGTCAGGGGCATCAACGCCATGCGTACCCCGAGCAGCACTACGCCAATGGCCAACATCGCCATGGCAATCAAACGCAGCATGCTGCCCTGGAACAGCGTCTGCGTCAGTGCCTCGCGGCCTTCGCGGGTATGCGCCACGCGGACCTCGAAAGGCTGGCGGTCGCGCCACCCTTCGAGTTGAGAGCGCCGCACACCGAGGCGCAGTGCCATATCGTGCCACTGGATGTTGGTGAAGCGCATGTTGCCTTGGCCGTCATCGATGCGCGGTAGCTCGGCATTGCCGCTGATGAAGTTGTCATGGGCATCGTAGAGGGCATAGAAAACGCGTTCTTCGGCGTTCGAGGCCAGCATTTTCAGGGCCGCCGGGGGCAGATCCATCCACAGCTGGCCTTGCTGGCGCTTGACCTGCTCGGCGATGGAGAGCGAGGCCGACTCGAGCAGGCGATCGAACGCCCGGTCGGCGGTATCGCGCGAGGCCAGATAGGCCTGAACGAGCATCAAGGTCCCCAGGGCCAGCATGGGCACCAGCAGCCAGATCAGCAGTCGCCGGTAGAGGCTGGGGGAGTTGACCGGTGGGCTCACGCGTCGCTCTCCAACAGATAACCCAGCCCCCTCACGGTGCGCAGTGTCAGCGACGAGCCGGCAAGACGCCGCCGTAAGCGGTGGATATAGACCTCGATGGCATTGTCACCGAGCGTTTCCTCGGCGAAGACCTGCTCGAGCAGGTGGGCTTTTTCCACCGCTTCGCCGGCATGGCGCATCAGGTAAGCCAGCAGGCGCTGCTCGCGAGGCGGCAGCTCGAGCGTGACATCATCCAGAGTAAAGCGTTGCGTCAGGGTGTCGAAATGCAGCGCTCCGACATGCAACTGTGTGCCGTCGTCGTGCTGACGCCGACGCAAGAGGGCGCGCACCCGGGCTTCCAGTTCGTCCAAGGCGAAGGGCTTGGCCAGGTAGTCGTCGGCGCCCAGGTCGAGCCCTTTGACGCGATCTTCGATGGCGCCGCGTGCGGTTAAGATCAAGACCGGCGTGTCGCGATCATGGCGTCGCATGGCATCGAGTATCTCGAGGCCACCACGGCCTGGCAGGTTGAGATCGAGCAGGACCAAGGCGTGGCCATGGTCGGGAGCGGCGAGGCGCGTAAAGGCGGCGTCGCCGTCCTCGAGGGCGTCGACTTGGTAGCCCGCCAAGCTCAGGACGTCGTACAACGTACTGGCCAGCAGGGCATCGTCCTCGACCAGCAACAGGGGGGCGGTGGTCTCGGGCGTCATGACGGATAGTCCTGCAATGCGCGGTGGCTTAGTACTGTCGCGGCCTCTTGCAGGGCGCGTCGCGCGTCGCGGGCGGACAAGCGTCCCTTGGGGCCGGAAAGGCTCAACCAGTACGCGGTGTCGGGGACCGCTTGGCAGATCATCGTCCCGCCCGGCAAGGCCAAAGTGGGATCACTGTCCTGCCACTGCCAGCGGTAGCCAGGGCGCAACGCATGGCGTAGATCCGTGTCCGGCAAGGCGCTCAAGCGGCATTCCATCTGGCCTTCCTCACATGACAGCAGCGCGGCGGTTTCTCCTGTGTCGCGGCATAAACGTTCGAGAACCGGCATCACCAAGCTGGCCAACTGACGCGAGGGCGCATGCCGACGGGCCAGGCGCGCCGGCGTAGCCCCCAGGCGGTAGCGCCCGCGTGCATCGCGCTGCACGTAATCGTAACGCTCCAGCGAGCCGAGCAAGCGTAAAAGCGTGCTTTTATAGAGTGTGGTTGCCTCGGCCAGCTCGGCCAAGGACAGGCTTTCATGCTGCGTGTCGAAGGCTTCCATGACGGATAGTGCACGTTCGACAGCCTCTACCCGGTCTTGCGCCATGGCGGGTCTCCCAAGGTGTTTGTGTGCCGCAATGGCGATATTCAACTTTAGTCTTGAACGGCGGTGCGAGCGTTGACGCTCGCGCATGACACGCCTAGTTTTCTGCTCAAGGGAACGTTGTTCTGCCTTACAGAACTGTAAGGTAAGTGTCAGGTTGCCTGCAACCCATTTCAATTCTCGCAAAGGGGATAACAACAATGGCTTTCAAAACGCCGCTCAAAATCATCATGGCGGCCGCGCTGACACTGGGTGCCAGTACGGCCATGGCCTTCGAACCGTCCGGCAAGGTCGAGTGCATCGCGCCTTCTGACCCGGGCGGCGGCTGGGACTTCACGTGCCGTAGCATTGGCAATGTACTCGAGGATCTCGACCTCGTGCCGCGCAGCGTGCAGACCATCAATATGGCGGGCGCCGGCGGTGGGGTTGCCTATGCACACACCGTGAGCAAGCGTGCCGGAGACGAGCAGTTGCTGGTCGCTGCCTCGACGGCTACCACCACACGCTTGGCGCAGGGCCAGTTTCAGGGCCTGGATGCTGACATGGTCAATTGGATCGGCGCGCTGGGGGCCGATTATGGCGTCATCGCGGTCAGCAAGGATTCCAAATACGAAAACCTCAATGAGCTGATGGATGCCCTCAAGGACGACCCGCGCGCGGTGAAGTTCGCCGGTGGTAGTGCCAAGGGCGGCTGGGACCATCTCAAGGTGCTGATCGCGGCGAAAGCGGCCGACGTCGGCAAGCTGCCGAAGATCCCCTATCTCTCGTACAACAATGGGGGCGAGGCGCTGACGCAGGTGGTGGGTGGCCACGTGGACGCGTTTACCGGTGATATTTCCGAGGCGAAAGGCTTTATGGAATCCGGTGATCTGCGCATCCTGGCCGTGCTCTCGGAAGAGCGCCTGCCCGGCGAATTCAGCGACATTCCTACCGCACGTGAGCAGGGTATCGATGCGCTGGGCCCCAACTGGCGTGGTTTCTACATGCCAGCGGATATTTCCGATGACGCCCGTGAGTACTGGATCGATGCGATGGACACCGTCTACGCAAGCGACGAATGGAAAGAACTCATGAAGAAAAACGGATTGATGCCGTTCCACAAGAGCGCCGATGAGTTCAACGAATTCGTGAAAAAGCAGATCCAGGATATCCAAGAGCTCTCCAAGGAAATCGGACTGGTTAAATGAAATGCAATGACCGCGTCTTCGGTCTACTGATGCTCGTCCTGGCCGTCGCGTACGGCTGGGGCGCCACTCAGTTTCCCGAACCATTCGGAGGAGGCGAGGCCATTGGGCCCGAGACCTTCCCCCTCTTGCTGGCCGTGGTGCTCGCGCTAAGTAGTTTGTATCTGATCGTCAAACCCGATCCGGGATCAAAATGGCCACCGATGCGAACGGGGCTGGAACTGCTGATCGCCGTGGTGGTGTTGATCGCCTATGTGCTGTTGCTTCAGCCCTTGGGCTTCATCATCACCACGACCCTAGCCGTCGGCACCTTGTGCTGGCGCATGGGCGCGGCGCCCATTCGCGCCTACGTCACGGGGCTGATCGCGGGCATCGTGGTGTATTTTCTGTTTACGATCGGCCTTGATTTGTCCCTGCCGCTGGGCGTGCTGAGTGTACTGGAGGGAAGCTGATGGAAACCCTGGGCTATCTGATTGATGGGTTTGGCGTCGCGTTAGCGCCGCACAACCTGATGTTTGCCTTGATCGGGGCCTTTCTGGGGACCTTGATCGGGGCCTTGCCGGGGTTGGGACCCGCCAATGGCGTGGCCATCCTGATCCCGCTGGCCTTCACGCTGGGCCTGCCACCGGAAACCGCGCTGATCATGCTGACCTCCGTTTATGCCGGGGCCATGTATGGCGGGCGCATCTCGTCGATACTGCTCAATATTCCTGGCGATGAGCCGGCGATGATGACCTGTCTCGACGGTTACCCGATGGCCCAGAAAGGCAAGGCCGCCGAAGCGCTGGCGATCTCGGCGATTGCCTCCTTCATGGGGAGCTTGATCGCCACTATTGGCCTTATCTTGCTGGCGCCGTTGCTGGCCAAGTTCGCGTTGACGTTTGGGCCTGCGGAGTATTTCGCGTTGTTTGTGCTGGCCTTCGCGACTCTGGGCGGGATTACGGGCAAGAATCCCGTCAAGACGATCCTGGCCGCGGCTATCGGGTTGATGATCGCGACGGTGGGTATCGACAGCACCGGGACCCAGCGCTATACCTTCGGGGTGCTGGAGCTTTACGAGGGCGTCGACTTCATCATCGCCATCGTTGGCTTGTTCGCGATTTCTGAGTTGCTGTTCTTCATCGAAAGCCGTGCTGGCGGTGGTAAAGGGCCGATGAAGGTCAACAAGCTCTCGCTGTCCTGGAAAGAGATCGGTTCCATCTTCCCGACCACGCTGCGTGGCGGTGTGCTGGGCTTCATCTCCGGTGTGCTACCGGGGGCCGGCGCCTCGCTGGGTAGCTTCATCAGCTATACCCTCGAAAAGAAAATTCTGGGCAGCAAAGGACGTTTCGGCGAGGGTGATCCGCGCGGTGTTGCGGCACCTGAGGCGGGTAACAACGGGGCATCCTCCGGCGCCTTGGTACCCATGCTCACGCTCGGCGTGCCGGGAAGTGGCACGACGGCAGTGCTGCTGGCGCTGCTGATCTCGATGAATATCACTCCCGGGCCGATGATGTTCACCCAGAATGCCGATATCGTCTGGGGGGTCATCGCCGCCTTGTTGGTGGGTAACTTCCTGCTGTTGTTGCTCAACATTCCGCTGGTAGGCATCTTCGTCAAGCTGCTCTCGGTGCCGCCCAAGTATTTGCTGCCGATCGTCACGATGGTGGCCTTCGTGGGCATCTACTCGATCAGCAATTCCGCCTTCGATCTCTATTTCATGGTGGCCTTCGGCGTGGCGGGCTATATCCTGCGTAAGCTGGAGATCCCGCTGGTGCCGATTATCCTGGGCTTGTTGCTGGGGCCGGAAATGGAAAAGAACCTCGGCCATGCGCTAACCCTCTCCAATGGCGACTGGAGCGTGCTCTGGAGTAGCGGACTGTCGATCACGTTGTGGGCGCTGGCCATCATCGGGCTGGTGTTGCCCGTAGTCGTGGGGCCGATCCTGCGGCGTCGCATGCGTGCCGCGCAGGATAACGTCGAGTAACTCGATCCCCGGCGTTCGATCAGTACGATGTAATTAGTACGATGTGATAAGTACGACGCGTGTTTCTCGCCCCCGCCGGTATGCCGGTGGGGGCGAATGTCGTTTACGGCTTCAATGCGGGGAGGAAAGCGCCTGTAGTTCCGCAGCAGGGACACGATTAGCTCCCCAGCTGCGATAGACATGGCCTATCACGCGATCGAGTTCGGCCTGAGGAATATGCGCCAGTTCGCCGTGTTCCAGCGGGTCGTAGTGGAAGATATAAAGCCGCGAGGCGAACTGCTCGAAGGGCAGCGACGCCTCGCCGAAGCGTTCGCCGCAACCGGCGGTGCTGACTTTGGTGTCGTCGCCCCAGTCCTGGCCGCTATCGTTGTTGGGGTTGAAGAAGTAGGCGCGCATCACGTCCTGGGGGTCCAGATTGACCCGCAGCAGGGTGATGGCGTGCCAGCCAATGAAACGTGCCGCACTGTCGGTCACCGCGATGCCGGCAGGCTGCGGGTGTATCAGCGGCTGATTGCCGTTGTAATACGGATGGTAGCTGGCATAGAAGTGACGTAGGAACGCGTCGAGATCCTGAAGCTGGCCGGTCTCGACGTCGACATTGATGCGAAAGCCGCGGCCGGCCCACCAACCATGGAATTCCGGGTTGACCCAGCGATGAGGGTCGCCCTCACGGCCTGCACAGCGCCGGCCCATTTCGGCGTAGATGCGGTCGAGATGCGGCACCACGATCAGCGATACCGGGTCGAGATCCAGCGGCAGGGCGGTGGCCACGCCGGATAGGCTGGCCATCGACGATAGCGGCATGCCCTCAAAATGCATGATGATCTCGTCGTCGCGGGCTGCCCAGGTAACCATCTGCAGCAGGTAGTCAGGGTCGTTATAGGCCCACATCGATAGCGCTCGGGCCGACTGGCAGGTCGGGTTGTTGCCCTGGCCGACGCCCAGCGGCAGACCGAGCATGCATAGCACGCCTTCAAGCAGTCGCGCGCGGGGCGCCACGGCGTCGCCATAGGCCATGCGGATGCGTTCCTGCGACCAGGCCGAGACCGGCAGGCCGATCTGGCGCCACAGCGCGGGAGCGACCGGCGGCTGGTAGAGGATGCCGCGCTCGAGCATCAGCGCCAGCCCATACACCGCCTGGGGCGTCTCGGGGAAGATGCTTTCCTCGATGAGCGCCTGAACCAACTGGCGGTAGCAGAGCAGGCAGTCGCGCCCGGTGGCTGAAAGGCCCAGCGCCTCGGCGAGAAGATGATCGCCCTGGTCGAGCAGGTGGCGCAGCAGTACCGCATGATAGGCCGAGACCAGCCCGGTATCGTGCATGGCGCGGGCGAAGCCGGTGGCCTCGTACTGCAGGGCACCGCTGTCCATTGCTTGCAGGCGCTCGAGGTAGACCTCGACACCGGGGTCCTCTCGGGACGCCTGGGTCGCCCCGAAGAGGCTGCTGACCAGGCGGTCGGCACCTTGGCCGCTGGCGCCCAGATCGATATCGGGGTTGGCCTGGCAGATGGCGATCTGGGTGATCATGCGCTTGATCGCCTCGACCTGGATGGGGCGCTGCTGAAGGATGCGCCAGATCTCGTCGATCAGCTGGTCGATGACATGTTCGTAGCCGATGGTCTCGGCCAAGTGCGCGAAAAGGCCACGCGTCAACTGCGCCAAGCGGCCCTGGGTTTCGCGCTCGGCTTCGCTGGGTGCGCTGAACAGCAGCTCGAGATTGAGCGCCAGGACCTGAGTGAGGTAGTGGTGCGCCTGCTCGTCGGAGATCAGCGCATGCTCGTAGCGGCCCTGAGCCACGGCAAGCAAGCGCAGCTCGCTGAGCGCCTCGAGCACCACGGTGTCGCTCTCGGGGCTCTTAAGCGAATGCACGGTTAGCGGCGGTATCAAAATCTGCGGCTGGGCCCAGTCGGAGCCGTCGAAGATGCCGGCGGCCTCGATCGTTTGGGCGCGCGCCTCAATAGCGGCGCAGCCACCCGGTTGCAGCATCACCTTGCGGGCGCCGTCGAAGACCCGGCGTAGCTTGCCGGGCTTGGCGAAATCGCGGGCGTTGGCGAGGATCTCGACCGCTTCGTCGAGCTTGGCCAGCGCGGCGTCCAGCATGGCGCTATCCGGCGCTTGTTCGTCGTAGCTCGTCACAAGGGCTCCTTTTGCCCAAGAGTACAGGCGTGATTATACATAGAAGTCGAGCTCTTCCTGATGCTTGAGCAAATCTCGCATGGTGTGCGGGTCATCGCCGAAGAAATACAAAAGCCCCCAGTGCGTGCCGAAAGCCGTCCGCTTGGTGACGGTTTCCTCGAGCGGCGCGGTCAATTCATGAGACTCGAAGTAGGGGTGGTCCTCGGTTTCCTCGGGCATCTGCAGGCGGCTGACCACACGGCGGCGCGGATAAACGCCGAAACAGCCAGCGACGCCCTTGGCATCGACCACCTCGCGAGGGAAGAAGTCGGTGATCTCTTGTTCGGTGGTCTTGGGATCGAAGGACAGGATCAGCCCCTGATAGGCGTTGAAGCCGTAGGCGCGTTCGAGCAGCTCGAAGACCTTGAAACCGGGCGGACGGTAGGCGACTTCGCCGAAGTACATTTCGCCATCGCTGGTGACGAAGTATTCCGGATGTACGAAGCCGAAATCGATGTCGAAGGTCTTGATCAGTTTCTCGATCTGGCGGGTGATCGACTCGCGGTACCTTTCGAGTTCCGGCGTTGCCGGGACGAACACCGAATATCCCAGGGTCACGTATTCGGAGATGTTGAGAAAGCGGATCTTGCCATTGTGGATCCACGCCTCGACGGCGAATTCCCAACCATCGAGGTGCGATTCCATGAGCACCGGGAATTCTTCCTCGGGAATGGTATCGACCTCGTCCGGGGTACGAATCACACGGTGTCCCAGACAGCCCGCCTTGTCGAAGGCCTTGAGGTGGATCGGATCGTTGGGATCGCCATCGAGTTTCAGGAGCGTCTGGTTGACCCGTTTGAGGAAGCGGATGACGTCTTCCTTGTCATGCGCTTCCTCAAAGATGCCCACGCGGATGCCGCCCAATTGCGCGCGGCGCTTCATCAGTGCCTTGTCGCGCAGCAGCAGGGCTTGGCCATAAAGGCGGGGATTGTCGAGCAGCACCGAATTGATCGCGCCGGCCCATTCGACGGTTTCCTCGTACAGCGGAATGGCGACGTCGACGCCCATCTCCTGGAGCGTCTCGGCGATTTCCATCGAGCGGTCGTTGAGGCGCTCGAAATTCCAGGGCACGTAGGGGATTGCGTGTTCTTTGCAGTATTCTTCGGCCCATTCGGGGGCTACGACGACATAGCGTCGGTCGAAGTTCTCGGCGGCCTCGATGGCATTCAGGCTCCAGCCCAGAAGCGCGATATGTCCCTTGTCGAGGGATTTTTCCATGATGATTCTCCTTTAACGCGGGGAAGGGCCGTGCCCTTCCAGCCTAGCCTATAATGCTGGGTGGGCGTTGGATTGTTTGATGCCTTGCCGAGCAGTGGTCTCGCTGTTATAGTGCAGCGGCGTTCGAGGCAAGTCATTGAAAGCGCATAGCGTTTTCTGATGTTCGAACGACTCGGTGGCGACAAGCAACACGACGCTCGCAACCGATTTTGCTGTGGTGGCCCTGTCGGTCCTCCCGCAACGCTAAACCGCGAACCCCGCCAGGCCCGGAAGGGAGCAACGGTAGTGGTGGCTGCGTGTGCCGGGATGTGGCTGATGGGGCCGCCTCCATTTCGTCCCCCCGTATTGCTGTTCGACCTCGATGTCGACTCGCCCCTCGTCGAAGTTCTCGCTACCCGCTAGAATGGACGCTTTAACGATCTTCCCCTCTGTGTCGAGTGCTTGGTGCTGCCAGGTGGGAATCGGCCCGATCTGCAAGGACATCCCGACGGTATGAGTTACCAGGTTCTGGCCCGCAAATGGCGCCCCCGAACGTTTCACGAACTGGTCGGCCAGGAGCATGTCTCGCGTGCGCTGGTCAATGCGCTCGATCAGGGGCGTCTGCATCATGCCTATCTGTTTACCGGCACGCGTGGGGTCGGCAAGACGACGCTGGCGCGGATTCTCGCCAAGTGCCTGAACTGCCGGCAGGGCGTGACCTCGGTGCCATGCGGTGAATGCGAGACTTGCCGCGAGATCGACGAGGGGCGTTTCGTCGACCTGATCGAAGTCGACGCCGCCTCGCGGACCAAGGTCGAGGATACCCGCGAGCTGCTCGACAACGTGCAATACGCACCGACCCAGGGGCGTTACAAGGTGTACCTCATCGACGAGGTGCACATGCTTTCCACGCACAGTTTCAATGCGCTGCTCAAGACGCTCGAGGAGCCGCCGCCCCACGTCAAGTTCTTGCTGGCGACGACCGATCCGCAGAAGCTCCCGGTGACGGTACTTTCGCGCTGCCTGCAGTTCACGCTCAAGAACATGCCGCCGGAGCGCGTGGTCGGGCATCTGACGCATATTCTCGAAGCCGAGTCGGTGGCCTTCGACGAGCAAGCGCTGTGGCTGCTGGGCAAGGCCGCCGAGGGCTCGATGCGCGACGCTTTGAGTCTGACCGACCAGGCCATTGCTTTCGGGCAGGGTGAGGTGCGCCATGCCGATGTCGCCGCGATGCTGGGCACGCTCGATCATCGTCACCTATTGGCATTGGCCGAGGCGCTGGCCGAGGTCGATGCCGCGCGGGTATTGCAGGAAGTCGCCAGCCTGGCCGAACAAGGGCCGGATTTCGGTGCCATCCTCGACGATCTGGCCGGCGTCTTCCACCGCCTGACCATCGCCCAGATGGTGCCGGATGCGCTGGATAACGGCCACGGCGACCGTGACACACTGCTGCCGTTGGCCGCTCGCTTCACCGCTGAGGATGTGCAGCTCTATTATCAGATTGCGCTGCAAGGCCGCGGTGACATGGAGAGCGCGCCGGACCCGCGTACCGCGCTGGAGATGACGCTGCTGCGCATGCTGGCGTTCCGGCCCCAGGGCGTACCCAAACCGCCGCAGACCCCGTTGCCGATTCGCGGCTCGGCCGAGAATGAGGCGCCAGCTGCAGCGCCGCCGAGCACTCCCGCTGCTGAGCCTGCGCCTAGCCAGCCGGCACCTAGCCAGCCGGCGCCGGCCGTCGCGCCTTCGTCTCGCGAGCCGTCGCCTCCCGAGACCCAGGCGCCCGGAGCGGGTGATAGCAATCCCGTGGCGGATGATAGCGGCGAAGAGGCACCGCGCGAGCTGCCTGAGACTGAGACATCTGAAGCCGAGGCGCCTCCGGTAGCGGAAGAGGCGCCGCCTCCCGTGGCCGATGCTCCCGATGATGCCGGCGATGCCGCGCTCGAAGACGAGGCGCAACGCCAGGCGGACGCCGCTGGCGTAGCCGCTGTGGACGATGCGCCGCCTTGGGCGCTCGATGACGCCCCGGCGCCTGTCGCCTCCGAGTCACCCGCCGCTGCGCCGGAGCCCCCGGCGATGGATGCCGCCGCAGAGGCGAGTGAGCCTGATCCCGAGCCCGCGACGCCGGCCCTCGTCGCTGTCACGCACGAGGCGGGTGCTTTCGACCACGCGCGTTGGCTGGCGGTTTTCGAATCGCTGGCGCTGGGTGGCCTGACGCGTAACCTGGCGGCGCACTGCATCGTCGAGCACGACGACGGCGAAACGCTGGCGCTACGGCTGGACCCTTCGCAGGGGGCGATGCTGGCCGATGTGCACATCGAGCGTCTCACCAAGGCCTTGGCCGATCAGGGCGTCGAGCGGCGCTTGAATGCCACGGTCGAGGCTCTGCCCGAGGACCTGGATACGCCACGTTCGCAAAGCGAGCGGCTGGCGCGCGAGCGTCATGCCCAAGCGGTTGAAGCGTTGCGCCGCGACCCGCATATTCAGATGCTAGAACACGATTTTGGCGCCCACTTGCTGGAACGCAGCGTGACGCCGACCGATGGCGCCGCTTCCGAGACGTAAGACGTCGGCGGCTCTGACTTTTTAGAACTCCTTGAGGATACGACCATGATGAAGGGCGGAATGGGCAACATGATGAAACAGGCCCAGGAAATGCAGGAAAAGATGCAGAAGGTCCAGGAGGAAATCGCCGAGACCGAAGTCACGGGCGAGGCCGGGGCCGGCATGATCAAGGTCACCATGAACGGTCGTCACGACGTGAGTGACGTGAATATCGATCCCTCGGTGATGGAAGAAGACAAGGAATTGCTCGAAGACTTGCTGGCCGCCACCGTCAACGACGCGGTGCGCAAGGTCGAGACGACATCCAAGGAGCGTATGGAAGAAGTCACCGCAGGGATGAACCTGCCGGCGGACTTCAAGATGCCGTTCTAAGCGATGGCGTTTTCTCCCCTCGTCGATCAACTGCTGGAGACGCTGCGTGTGTTGCCGGGCGTGGGCCCCAAGACCGCGCAGCGCATGGCCCTGCATCTGCTTGAGCGCGACCGCGATGGCGGCCGTCGGCTTGTCGCCTCATTGGGCGAAGCCTTGGAGCAGGTTGGCTATTGTCAGCGCTGCCGCACGCTAACAGAGACGCCGCTATGCACCATTTGCGAGGATGCACGGCGCGATGAAGGGCTGCTGTGCGTCGTCGAGTCGCCGGCCGATATGCTGGCGATCGAGCAGGCTGGCGGCTATCGCGGCCATTATTTCGTGCTCCACGGCCATTTGTCGCCGCTGGATGGCATCGGTCCCGAGGACATTGGGCTCGATCAGCTCGATGAGCGGCTCGCGAACGGTGCTATCGAGGAACTGATTCTGGCCACCAATCCCACCGTGGAAGGCGAGGCCACCGCGCACTACATTGCCGAACAACTGCGCGGCACTGGCGTGCGTCTATCGCGTCTGGCGTACGGTGTGCCCATGGGTGGCGAGCTGGAATACGTGGATGGCGGCACGCTGAGTCGTGCCTTCAATGGCCGTTTGCCGTTCGCGCAAGAGTCGAGCTGACCCTCATTATCGTCAACAAGGATACGGGATGCCCCCGAGTTTCGAGATTCGCTGGGTGGAAACGCCCACCGCGCTGGCTGAGGCGTGCGAGACGCTGGCCGACGCCGATTGGTTGGCGGTGGACACAGAATTTCACCGCGAGTCGACGTTCTTTCCCATCGCAGCGCTGGTGCAGCTCTACGCCGGCGGCGATGAGGCCTTCCTGATCGATCCGCAAGTCGTCGCGGCCGATAGTGCGCTGCAGGCGCTCTTGGGGGCCGACGGACCGCTCAAGTTGCTACATGCCAGCGGCGAAGACCTCGAAGTGCTGGAGAGCTGGGCCGATGTCGCCGTCGCGCCAATCGCCGATACGCAGGTGGCACAAAGCCTGCTGAGTACTCAGGCATCGCTGGGTTATCAACGCTTGGTCGAGCAGTGGACCGGCGACGTGTTGCCCAAGGAAGAAACGCGCTCGGATTGGCTACAGCGTCCGTTGTCCGACTCACAGCTACGCTATGCCGCGCTGGACGTGGTCTATCTGCCGCTTGTCTGGCAGGCGCAGCGCGACGCGCTGGTGCAACAGGGGCGCCTGACTTGGCTGGAAGAAGAATGCGCACGCCTGTGCGAGGCCAATCGTCGCAACCGCGATGCCGATGAACAGTGGTATCGTCGTCATCGCCAGTTATGGCGTCTTGAGCCGCGTCAGCTGGCGCTTTATCAGGCGCTCACGCGGTGGCGCGAAGGCGAGGTGCGCCGTCGCGATCTGCCACGAGGCTGGCTGGCGAGTGACAAGGTGCTGTTCGCGATCGCGGTGGAAATGCCGCACAACCGTTATCAGCTCTCGAACATCGAAGGCGTCAGGCCCAAGCTGATCAAACATGACGGCGATACGTTGCTGGCGATGGTACAAGCAGCCGTTCACCTCGATGACGAGGCATTGCCGGCACCGCTTCCACCCCCGCATTCAGCGGCGTTCAAGACGCGGCTCAAGGCGCTCAAGACTGTCGTCAACCGCGAGGCTGAACGCCTGGACATCGCCCCTGAGGTGCTGGCCAATCGTCGCGATCTCGAAGCCCTGGTGATGGCGGATCTGGACGGCGTGCCGTTGTCATTACCCCAGGGCTGGCGCGGCACCTTGCTGGCCGAGGCGTTCACCCAGGCACTGGCCGATCACTGAGAGGCGAAGACGATGTCCAAACGACTCTGTGAAATCTTCAAGAGCCCGCGTCGCGACGAGATGTATCTATACGTGGATCGCGCACGAGGGCTGACGGATGTGCCCGAAGCCCTGCTCGAGCGGTTCGGCAAACCGGTATCGGTGACCGTGATGATGCTCAGCGAAGACAAGACGCTGGCGCGGGCGAAGGCCGGGGACGTGTTGGCCGCCATCGAGACACAAGGCTTTTATCTGCAGATGCCGCCGGCGCGCGAGGCCTACATGCTGGATTCATACAAGGCACCCACCGAGGCGCGGTACTGACCCATGCGTGAACGTTTCTGGGAGCGCTTTTCCCTGCAAGAACTCGACGATGAAGAGTGGGAAGCGCTTTGTGATGGGTGCGGTCTGTGCTGCCTGCTCAAGCTCGAAGACGAAGAGAGTGGCGATGTTGCCACGCTCAACGTGGCCTGCCAGTTGCTGGATATCGATACTTGCCGTTGCAGCGATTACGAAAACCGCTTCGAGCACGTGCCGGGATGCACCAAGTTGACCCGCGACAACTTGGCGGCGTTTCACTGGCTGCCGGTATCATGTGCCTATCGTCGATTGGCCGAGGGGCGCAAGCTCGCGGCCTGGCATCCGCTGATCGCGGGCGATGCGCGGCGCATGCATCGCAAGCAGAAGAGCGTGCGCCACTTCGCGGTGAGTGAGTGTGAGGTGGCCGATGAGGCGCTCGAGGATCACATCATCGACATCATTCCATGCCAGTGACGTGTTCGGTGGCATGGCGTAGTGATTGATACGAAGAAGGCCCCAGCACGGGGCCTTCTTCGTTACGGGGCCTTCTTCGTTACGGGGCATCACTCGCTGGGTCAGCGCGCATTTCGTTGTCGGCGAGGCCCAGGGCCCAAAGCAGAAAGGCATCCTGGCGGGCGTTGTCGTGCCAGGCCTTGAAGCGCCCCGAGGCACCACCATGCCCGGCGGCCATGTCAGTGCGCAGGAGGATGGGGCGTTCACCCGCCGGGTGGCGCTGCTCGGCGGGCAGTTGTGAGACGATCTCGGTCAGGCGCGCGTAAAGCTTGGCCGGTTCCCAGTAAGGCACGCGCGAGTCATGCCAACTGCCTTGCAGGAACAGCGCGGGGTAGGGCTGCGAGACGAGGTTGTCGAGGGGCGAATAGTCGCGTATGCGGCGTTTCGCTTCGGGCTCATTGGGGTTGCCCCATTCGCTGTATTCCGCGGTCGTCAGCGGCAGGTCGGGATTTTCCATGGTGCGCAGCACATCGACGAATGGCACGTCGAGCACGGCGGCACAGAACGCGTCCGGTTCGAGATTGAGACTGGCACCCACCAGCAGCCCACCGGCACTGGCGCCATAGGCGGCGATGCGATGGGTATCTGCTACACCATTTGCCACCAGGGCATGACGCGCCGCGAGAAAGTCGCGGAAGCTGTTTTCCTTGTGCGCCAGCTTGCCGGCCAGGTACCAGGGTTCGCCCCGGTCGCCGCCACCGCGTACATGGGCGACGGCGAACGCCACACCCCGCGACAGCAGTTCGAGCCGCGCCACGGAAAACCACGGATCGAGCACTTCCCCGTAAGCGCCATAGCCATAGAGCAAGGTCGGCAGTGGCCCTTGCTCGATAAGATCGCCCCGCGCCACGACGGAGACCGGGATGCGTTCGCCGTCGTGGGCTTCGGCCCACAGGCGGCGGCATACCAGTTGCTCGGGGGCAAGATCGCCGTGCACGGGCTGGGCCTTGAGCAGGCGGCGCGCGTCGGTATCGAGATCGTGCTCGATCCAGCGCGGCGGCAGCGTGAACGATTCCTCGTGCAGACGCAGGCGGCGGGTGTCGAAGTCGGGTGTATCGCCCAGTATCAGGCTGCAGGGCGCTTCGGGCAGTGGCAGGCGACGCTTGATCGGCGTATCCGCGTCGAGCGTGACCACGCTGAGATGCACCTGGGCCTCGCGGTGGTCGCGTTCGGTGATGACGAGCCCCCAGGCAAAGGCATCGACGCCTTCCAGCGTCAGGTGCTCCTGGTGGTCGAGCAGCGGTGTCCAGTCACCCGGCGTGGACTCGGCCGCGATATCGAGCCGGAAGTGCGGTGCGTCCTGGTTATGCAGGATGTAAAAGTGACCGGGGCGATGTTCGAGGCCGTATTCGACGCCCTTGACGCGTTCGCGTACGCAGCGCGGCGGCGTATCGGGCGCTGTCGCGGGGATCAGGTGGCACTCCGAGGTGTCCTTGGAGGCGGTTTCCAGCACCAGCCAGGCGCGTGAGCGGGTCTTGCCGAGTCCCACCCAGAATTCGGCGTCCGTTTCACGGAACAGACACGCGCTTTCCCCGCTTTCGATATCCAGCCGCCAGATGCTGTCTGGGCGCTGCGTGTCGTCGTAACGCGTGAACAACAGGCTGCGGTTGTCCTCCGCGCAACATAGCTCGGGGCCGATGTCGGTCAGCAGACATCGGGGTTCGCCGCCGGGCAGAGCACGCAGGAAGAGGTCGAAATTCTCGTCGCCGCTGGTGTCCTCGGTCCACGCTAGCCAGCTTTCATCGGGGGCGATGGCCATGTCGGCGACTTCCATGAAGTCTTGATGCAGGGCGCGGGCCTGGACATCGAGCACGCATTCACGCCGTGACGCGTCGTGGTTGGGGTGGCGCCACCATACCGGATAGTCAGCGTCGTGGGCTGTCTCGCTCCAGTAGGTATGGTGATCGAGCGGCGTGCGCAGGCCATCGACGGCCAGTTCACGACGCGCCAGGTGGCCGGCGTAGAGCGACTCGACGAGCGGCTCGAGGGGCGCGAAGCAGGCAGTGGACTCTGCGTTGGCTTGCTCGAGAAAGCTCTCCACCTCGGGGTCGTCGCGATTCTCCAGCCAACGCCAGTGAGGATCGTCCTTGCGTTTGAAGCGTGCGACCGGCGAGAGTTGGGTCGCGTCGTGGAGCGCAAGGATGTGCGGCTGTGCTTTCATGTGCAGCGGTGTACCATGTCGAAGAAAGATCGAACGCGAGAGGACGCGATGCTGATTTCCGATTCCCTGCCACAGTTGTGGCTGAGTTACTTTGTATTATCGCTGCTGGTACTGGTCACCGGCTACCTCGGGGTGCGCTTTTTGCCCAAGTTACCGCGTTGGATCGTGACGGGGGCGGTCGCGGGGATGTTATGGGCGGTGGCGCCATTTACCTCGCCTTTGTTGGAGGACGGTGAGCATTATTCCGGTCTCGCGCCGGCCATCGTCGTCGCTGCGGTGGGCGTGTTGCAGGGCGATGGGGGCCAGCTTGCCGTGTCCACGCCGCTGTTGTTGGTCGGCATGGCGATAGGCGGCGTGCTAGGTGCGCTGCTGTATATATGGCGCCGGCGGCGCAATAGCGGTGGTGATCACGACGCACCACGCGGTGGTGGCAAGCAGCGTAAGTCGCCCTCCGGAAATGCGCAGGACGACGACGCTCGGCGTCGTGAGCCAGTGCTCAACTGACACTCTCTGATATCCGTATTACAAAAGAAGGAAGGGTCATGCGAGCGCTGTTCGCGTTGCTGTT
This sequence comes from Chromohalobacter sp. 11-W, assembly GCF_029889905.1. Taxonomy (GTDB): domain Bacteria; phylum Pseudomonadota; class Gammaproteobacteria; order Pseudomonadales; family Halomonadaceae; genus Chromohalobacter. The sequence goes on from NZ_JARANZ010000004.1 coordinate 49,709, forward strand.
GTTGTGCGTTGGTGGGGGGCTCTCGCCCCTCGGCTGGGCACAGGACTCCGCCGCATCCCAGACACCGGATGTCCGCATGATTTTCGATGTCTCGGGGAGCATGAAAGCCAACGATCCCGGCAACCTGAGGGCTTCGGCCCTGCAACTGGCGGCGACCTTGTTGCCCTCGCAGGCGCGTGGTTCGGTGTGGACGTTCGGCTCGCAGGTGCGCAACCCCTTGCCCGATGGCAAAGTCGACGCCCAATGGCGGCGACGTGCTCGGTCGCTGGCCCCGCAACTGGTCGATTATCAGCAGTTCACGGATATCGAAGGAGTGCTGCGTGACGCCACCGATGCGCCGGGCGGTAAACGCCATGTGGTGCTGTTGACCGACGGCATGGTCGATCTGCCGGGGAGTGGCGAGGAAAAACGCACCCGCGATACGGCGTCGCGCGAGACATTGCTGGCCTCGCTGGCGCCTGAGCTTGCCTCGCGCGATGTGGTGGTACATACCATTGCGCTATCGCATAACGTGGATCGCGAGTTGCTCGAGCGGATATCTCAGGTCACAGGTGGCTTGGCGGCGGTGGCCGAAACACCCGAAGCATTGCTGCGGGCGTTTCTCGATGTGCTCGAGCGCATCGTGCCCAGCGACCAGTTGCCGCTTGAAAAGGGAAGCTTCGATGTCGATGACGAGGTCGAGGGCTTCAATGCGTTGCTGTTTCACGACGAGGACGCGCCCGAGATCGCCCTGGTGGGCCCCGACGGTGAGCGTTACACGCGTGACGATCACCCCGACGACATGCTCTGGCAGAGCAACCCGCGTTATGACCTGATTCGCGTGCCCGAGCCACAGGTGGGCGAGTGGCATATCGAAGGGCCGGTGGGGCGCGATAGCCGCGTGAGCATCGAGTCGCCGCTGCAATTGCGCAGTGACACTCTGCCGCCAACCTTGTACTTGGGCTTCGATGTGCCGATCGATGCCTGGCTGGCCCGCGAGGGCAAGATTCTCAAAGGCGATACGTTGCCGGAAGACGTGCGCCTCCGGGGAGAGTTGCGCGGGCTCGATGACGAAACGCTGGCTTCCACGTCCTTGCAAGACAGAGGCGATGGGCACTTCACGGGTACGCTGGCGGCGCCCGAGGAGGCAGGCAATGCCCGCCTGGTGCTCAACGCCGATAGCGACTCATGGCAGCGCGAGCGCGTGCAGGGCGTCAATGTGGTCACTCCCGTAAGCGCGACGCTGAACGACGATGCCACGCAGGTCACGCTGGAAGCGCAGCATCCGCTCCTGAACGTCGACAACACGCAGATATCGGCGAGCCTGTTGGGCGAAACGCTCGACGTGGTGCCCGATGGCGAGCGGACATGGCAGGTCGCGCTGCCGGAGATCGATCCCGAGCAATCGGTGCCGCTGGATCTTGATGTGTCGGTGACACTCGATGATCGGACCTGGTCCATCGCCTTGCCCGCGCTACGCCTCAACCCCGAGGCGCGTATCGGCGTCTCCGGGGCCGATGTCGGTGGTGGGCCGCGTGCCGAAGCATTGTCGGACGGCGACACTACCGCCCCCCCAGAGGACGCAAGCGATGCGCGCGAAGAGGGCAATTTGACCGCCCTGGCCGGCGCGCTTTGGGACAAGGCCGGCGATGAGTGGCAGGCGCTGCGCCCCCATGTCGAACCCTATGCCAAGCGTCCCACGACCTGGGCTGTGTTAGCTGCGCTGTTACTAGCGTTGTTGCTCTTGTGGAGGCTGCGTCGTCGCTCCCAGCGGCGTCGTCATCGGCGGCGGCACGAACCGCAGGTATAACCCTCAGCAAGATCCAGAGCCTCGGCATGATTGCTGGGGCTCTTTGTCTTCCGTTCCTTGTGAACCGTTTTTTATGGATATTTGTCGGTGGTCGATATTGAACGTTAGTTTCAATCGACTGTTTTAATTCCTGCTGGCCTGTTATAACGGAAACGAAACCGTCAAGGATGTTGTCCGACAGATGTCGAACAACGTTTCATCACGCGCGCCGAACCGGCTGGTGTAGTGGCTGGTGTCGCGCTATCTTGCCGAAAGCCTGTGTTTTTTCAGCATGACCCAGGCGCGAGATTCAATAATAAATGTCGGCGCCCTGAGGGTGTTTACAAATGAGTATTTTGACCGGGCTCGCGTACGAGGCCGATTTTAACGCCGAATTGTCGAGTGCAGCCCTTTTGTAAGCACCCTCTGAAGTCGACCCGGTCAGCGGAGATATACGATGAGCCACGCCACCTCGCCGGTCGTTTCCGGTCCGCCTCTCGAAGGAATGGAGGAGTTCGCCTCGGTCAACGAGGTGTTCGTCCACACTTGCGGGCGCTTCGCCGACAAGCCGGCGTTTACCTGCATGGGACAAACGCTGAGCTATTCGGAACTCGAACGCCTCTCGCGGGATTTCGCCGCCTGGCTCAGCGAGGAAACCGACCTCGTGCCGGGGGACCGCATCGCCATCCAGTTGCCCAATGTGCTGCAATTTCCCGTGGCGATCTTCGGTGCCATGCGTGCCGGGCTGGTGGTGGTCAATACCAACCCGTTGTATACCGAGCGCGAGATGGCGCATCAATTTCAGGATGCCGACGTCAAGGCGATCCTGATTCTCGCCAACATGGCCGACAAGCTCGAGCGAATACTGCCGCGCACGGCGATTCGACACGTGCTAGTGACCGAACTCGGCGATATGCATGACTTTCCAAAGCGCACGCTGATCAATGCCGTGGTCAAGCACGTCAAGAAGATGGTGCCGCGCTACACATTGCCCGAGGCGACGCGTTTTCGCGATGCGCTGACACGCGGGCGAGGGCAGTCGAGTGAAGCCGCCATATGCCAGGCCGAGGATGTGGCCGTGCTGCAGTACACCGGCGGTACTACCGGCGTGGCCAAGGGCACCATGCTCACGCATCGCAACCTGATCGCCAACATGCTGCAAACGCGCCAGATGATCGCCGGACTGATCGAGGAAGGGCGCGAGACGATCATCGCGCCGCTGCCCGTCTATCATATCTACACCTTCACGGTGAATTGCCTGTTCACCATGGTCACCGGCAATCACACCGTGCTGATTCCCAATCCGCGCGATATCGACGGCTTCATCAAGACGTTGCGCAAGACCGATTACACCGGTTTCGTGGGGCTCAATACGTTATTCAATGCGCTCTGCCAGCGTGAAGACTTTCGCGCTCTGGATTTCTCGCGTCTCAAACTGACCATTTCCGGTGGCATGGCGCTGACCAAGGCCGCCGCGAAACGTTGGGAAGAGGTGACGGGCTGCGCGATCCTGGAAGGTTACGGGATGACCGAGACCTCGCCCATCGTATGCGTCAATCCGCCGGATGGTATTCAGTTGGGCACCATCGGCAAGCCGGTGCCCGGTACCTCGATCAAGGTGGTCGGGCCCGAAGGCGAAGAGGTCGCGCGGGGCGAGCCCGGTGAGCTGTGCGTCCAGGGCCCGCAGGTGATGAAGGGGTATTGGAACCGCCCCGAGGATACGGCCAAGACGCTGGACGCCGAGGGCTGGATCCGCACCGGCGATATCGCCGTGATTCAGGACGACGATTACGTGCGCATCGTCGACCGCAAGAAGGACATGATCATCGTCTCCGGCTTCAACGTCTATCCCAACGAGGTCGAGGACGTGGTAGCCACGCACGAGGACGTGATCGAGGTCGCCGCCATCGGAGTGTCCGACGATGCCTCCGGCGAGGCGATCAAGCTCTTCGTGGTGAGTCGCAACGAGGCGTTGGATGCCGAAACCTTGCGTGCCTGGTGCAAACAGGAACTCTCCGCCTACAAGGTGCCCAAGCTCATCGAGTTTCGCGATGAGTTGCCCAAGACCAACGTCGGCAAGGTGCTGCGCCGCGAACTTCGCGACAGCCAGGACGGCAAAGAATCGGCGCAGGATGACGGGGCAACATAGGCGCGAGGTCGGCCTTGGCGTTACAATTGACGGCTCGCCTTCCCGTGGAGGCGAGCCGTTTTGCTGATTTCATGAGGCGCCCTTGAGCACGACACCGACGAGCGATTCCCACGATCAATTGGCGCACCTGCGCGCGCAACTCGACGACTGCCTGCTGCGTGATGCCCACGATCAAGGGAGGCGTCTCGACAAGCTGGTAGGACGCGCGCGCGGCGGCAAACCCATCGACCGCTCGCTGCGTGAGATCGAGACGCGTCTGGCGCGCTCGCGCGAGGCCTTGGCGGCGCGGCGTGCCCAGCCGCTGACGCTGAATTATCCCGAGCATCTGCCCGTGGCCGAGCGGCGCGACGACCTGCTGGCGGCGCTCGACGAACACCAGATCGTCGTGGTGGCCGGTGAAACCGGCTCGGGGAAGACCACCCAACTGCCCAAATTGTGCCTCGAGTTGGGACTGGGACGGCGTGGCCTGATCGGTCACACGCAGCCTCGGCGCCTGGCGGCGCGTACCGTCGCCACGCGCCTCGCCGAAGAACTGGAAGTGCCGCTGGGGGCGCAAGTCGGTTACCAGGTACGTTTCACCGACCAGACCGATGAACGCACGCTGGTCAAGCTGATGACCGACGGCATTCTGCTCGCCGAGACGCAGAACGATCCGGATCTGATGCGCTATGACGCGATCATCATCGATGAAGCCCACGAGCGCAGTCTCAATATCGACTTTCTGCTCGGTTATCTCAAGCGCCTGACCGAACGGCGCCCGGACCTCAAGATCATCATTACCTCGGCGACCATCGACGTCGAGCGTTTCAGCCAACACTTCGGACGTGAAGGCAAACCGGCACCGGTGGTCGAAGTCTCGGGGCGCACCTATCCGGTGGATGTGCTCTATCGGCCGCTGGTCCGCGATGCCGACGACGAGGAAGATCGCTCCCTGCAGGAAGGCATCCTGCATGCGGTGGAAGAGATCGAGACCATCGAGCGCGAGCGACGCTGGTTCAGCGGGCCGCGCGACGTATTGATCTTTCTGCCCGGTGAGCGGGAAATCCGCGAGACGGCGGATACCCTGCGGCGTGCCGATCTCCGGGGCACCGAGATCCTGCCGCTCTATGCGCGCCTTTCCAACGCCGAGCAGAATCGTGTGTTTCAGTCGCACACCGGGCGGCGCATCGTGCTGGCCACCAATGTCGCCGAAACCTCGTTGACCGTGCCGGGCATTCGTTATGTCATCGATCCCGGCCTGGTGCGCATGAGCCGCTATAGCTACCGCGCCAAGGTCCAGCGGCTGCCCATCGAGCCGGTCAGCCAGGCGAGTGCCGATCAGCGCAAGGGGCGCTGCGGGCGCATCAGCGAGGGCGTGTGTATTCGCCTCTACAGCGAGGACGATTTCCTGGCGCGGCCGACCTATACCGAACCCGAGATTCAGCGCACCAACCTGGCCTCGGTGATCTTGTCGATGCTGGCGCTCAAGCTCGGCGACATCGAGGCGTTTCCGTTCGTCGACGTGCCGGACTCGCGCTTCGTCAAGGACGGTTATCGCCTGCTCTATGAGCTGGGGGCCGTGGAGGCCGACAATCGCCTGAGCGAGCTGGGGCGGCGCCTGGCCCGTTTGCCCATCGACCCACGCCTGGCGCGCATGGTACTGGCCGGCGCCGAGCAGGGTAGCTTGCGCGAAACCTTGATCGTGGTCAGTGCGCTGGCCGCCCAGGATCCGCGTGACCGTCCGGCCGACAAGCGCCAGGCCGCCGATCAGCAACATCGCCAGTGGCAGGACCCCGAGTCCGACTTCATGGCCTGGCTGAATCTCTGGCATGGCGTCGAGCATGCGCGTGAGACGTTGTCCGGCAACCAGCTACGGCGCTGGTGCCGCGACAATTATCTGAGTTATCTGCGACTACGCGAGTGGCACGATACCTTCCGCCAGCTCAAGCAATTGACCCGCGACATGGGTCTTGAGTCCTCCAGTGCGGTGCTGCCGCCCAAGGAAGACGCCCCCGCGACGGCGCATCCGCGTGTCGACGGCGAACGCCTGCACAAGGCGCTGCTCTCGGGGCTGCTCTCGCACCTGGGGACGCTGCAGGAAAATCGCGAATATCTGGGCGCGCGCAATCGCAAGTTCATGATTCATCCCGGCTCAGGCCTGGCCAAGAAGACGCCCAAGTGGGTCATGGCCGGCGAGCTGGTGGAAACCTCGCGGCTCTATGCGCGTGACGTGGCGCGCATACAGCCGGCCTGGGTCGAGCCCATGGCCGAGCACCTGATCAAGCGCAGCCACAGCGAGCCGCATTGGGAAATGAAGCGCGGCCAGGTGGTGGCCTTCGAGCAGGTTACGTTGTTCGGCCTGCCCATCGTCACCGGGCGGCGCGTCGACTATGCCAAGGTGGCGCCGGCGGAGGCGCGCGAAATCTTCATCCGCCGCGCCCTGGTGGAAGGCGAGTACCGCAGCCAGGCCGATTTCTTCCAGCACAATCGCGCCTTGATCGACGACGTCGAGGAACTCGAAGACCGTGCCCGCAAGCGCGATATCCTGGTCGACGAGGAGACGCTTTTCGCCTTCTACGATGCGCGCTTGCCGGCGGACGTCGCCGGCGCGCGCAGCTTCGAGCGCTGGCGCAAGAAGGCCGAGCGCGAAGCCCCCGAGGTGCTCAAGCTCGACCGCGACACGCTGATGGCGCGCGACGCCGAGGAGATCACGCAGGAGGCCTACCCCGATGTGCTGGTACACAACGGCGTGCGCTACCCGCTCAGCTATCACTTCGCGCCCAGGCAGCCCGATGACGGTGTGACCTTGACGGTGCCGGCGGCGATGCTCTCGCAACTGCCCGAAGGGCGCCTCGAATGGCTGGTGCCGGGGCTCTTGCGCGAGAAGTGCATCGCGCTGCTCAAGACGCTGCCCAAGGCGATTCGCCGCCAGGTGGTGCCGATTCCCGATTGGGTGGATGCCGCTCTGGCGACGCTGGTGCCCGATGAGCGTCCGCTGACCGAGGCGCTGGGCGAATTTCTGCGCCGGCGTACCGGCGTGCGCCTGGGCCCCGATGACTGGCACTCCGAGGCCCTCGAGGCGCATCTGATCATGAATCTGCGTGTGGTCGATCACGATGGCAAGGTGCTCGGCGAAGGGCGTGACTTGAGCGCTCTCAAGCAGCGTTTCGACGAAGCGGCGAGCCAAGGCGCCAAGGCGCTGGCGGCAAGCGGGCCGACGGCCGAGGCGCTGGCCGAGTTGCCGGCGCAGGCGATTCCCGAGTCGCGCTCCACCCAGCAGGCGGGGATTCGCGTCGAGGCTTATCCTGCGCTGGTCGATCAGGGCGATAGCCTGGCCATCGAATCGTTCGATCATCCGGACAAGGCGCATGCGGCGCACCGCCATGGCGTCAAGCGCGCGGCGATGCTGCGTCTGCCTGAGCAGGTGCGCTACCTCGCTCGCGAGCTCAAGGGTGTGGACCGCTGCGCGTTGCTGTTCGCCAAGGTGGGCAGCAAGCAACAACTCGTCGATGACCTGATCGAGGCGGTTTTCCTGCAAGTCGTCGCCGTGGATCCGCTGCCGCGCGATCGCGACGCCCTCGAGGCGCGTATCGAGGGCACGCGAGGTGAGCTCGTCGCGCATGCCGAATCCCTGGTCGCGACTCTTCAGAAGGCCCTGGAAGGGCATCTGGAGGTAACCAAGGCACTCAAGGGCAACCTCAATTTGTCCCTGGCCTTGGTCTACAGTGATTTGAAAGCCCAGATGGGGCGTCTGGTATATCCCGGCTTCATCAGCGACGCCGAAGCTTGGCTAGAGCAGTATCTGCGCTATATGCAGGCGGCGCTGATCCGGCTCGAGAAGGCGCCGCGCGAACGCAACCGTGACCAGGCCGCGATGCAGCAGGTGCATGAATTCGAGGAGCGCCTGTACGCGCGCCTCGAGGCCGATCAGCGCGAGGGACGTCGCGATCCATGTTTCATCGAGTTCGGTTGGTGGCTTGAAGAATTGCGGGTGTCGTTGTTTGCCCAGCAGCTTGGCACCCTGGCGCCGGTCTCGGTCAAGCGCCTCGAACGTCGCTGGGCGGAGCTGACGGGACGTCAGCAGTGACAACGCGAACCCTAACGACGACACGCCAAGCACACCTGGGAGCACGCTCATGACGCATGCGGTCATCACCGGAACGGGGCTCTACACGCCCCCCAACGCCATCGACAACGCGACGTTGGTGGCCTCGTTCAACGCCTGGGTGGATCGTGAAAACGCACGCCATCACGAGGCAATTCGCGATGGCCATCGCGAGCCACTCGAGCATTCGAGCAGCGAGTTCATCGTCAAGGCCTCGGGGATTCATAGTCGTTACGTGGTCGAGGCGGCGGGGATTCTCGATCCCGACCGCATGCGCCCGCAATTGGCGCCACGCGCCAACGACGAGCTCTGCGTGCAGGCCGAGATGGGCCTGGAAGCAGCGCGCCAGGCGCTGTCCAATGCGGCAGTCACGCCCGACGCCCTGGATATGGTGATCGTGGCATGCTCCAACCTGCAGCGCGCGTATCCGGCCATTGCCGTGGAACTGCAGGCAGCATTGGGCGCTGGCGGGTATGCCTTCGACATGAACGTGGCGTGTTCCAGCGCGACTTTCGCCATCGATGTGGCCAATAATGCGATCCGTGCCGGCAGTGCCAGGCGCGTTTTGGTGGTCAGCCCGGAGATCTGCTCGGCGCATCTCAATTTCCGCGACCGCGATAGTCACTTCATCTTCGGTGATGCGTGCACGGCGGTGCTGCTGGAAGCCGATGACGTGGCGCAAGCAGAGGAGCGCTTCGAGGTCATGAGCACGCGCTTGGTGGCGCGCTTCTCGAATGCAATCCGTAACAATTTCGGTTTTCTCGACCGAGTGACGGAGCACGGAGTCGACGCCGAGCCGGCGTTCGTCGCTGACAAGTTATTCGTGCAGGACGGGCGTCGGGTCTTCAAGGAGGTGTGTCCGCTGGTGGCCGAGTTGATTGGCACACATCTCGAAGCGCAGAATGTGGCACCCCGCGATCTCAAGCGGTTGTGGCTGCATCAGGCCAATCGACATATGAATGATCTGATCGCCCGGCGCGTGCTGGGGCGTGTTCCTGAGGAAAGCGAGGCACCGGTGATTCTCGACCGCTATGCCAACACCAGTTCTGCCGGTTCGATCATCGCCTTTCATCTGAATCGCGACAATCTGGCCGTGGGCGATGTTGGGGTGGTCTGTTCGTTCGGAGCGGGCTACAGTGCGGGCAATATATTATTGCGGAAGGTAAAGGCTTGATGAAAACGACCAAGTGGCTGGCCGTGGCATGCATGGTGACGGCGGTAAGCGGCTGCGCGACGCAGGGCCAGACGGAGGCCAACCCCGACGATCCCTGGGAGGGGTATAACCGTAAGGTATTCGCTTTCAACGACACACTGGATCGCTATGCGTTGAAACCCATTGCTCAAGGATATGATTATGTAACCCCCGAGCCGGTTCAGTCGGGGGTCGGCAATTTTTTCAGCAACCTGGGTGAGATTGGCACCACGGTCAACAGCGTGTTGCAGTGGAAGTGGGGCAACGCTGGCGTGGCGTCCGGGCGTTTCGTGGTCAACTCCATCCTGGGGATCGGCGGCATTCTCGACCCAGCCTCACGCATGGGGCTCGTCGAGCGCGAAGAAGATTTCGGCCAGACGTTGGCCACCTGGGGCGTCGGCGAAGGGCCTTACGTGGTCTTGCCGGTGCTGGGCGGGCGCACGCTGCGTCATACCTCGGGATTACCCGTGGATTGGTATACCGATCCGGTGACCTATGTCGAAGAAGATTCGGTGCGCTATGGTTTGCGCTTCGTCGATCTCATCGATACCCGAGCGGGACTCCTCGACCGCGAGGAGTTGATTAGCGGCGATCGTTACAGCTTCATCCGTGATGCGTATCTCCAGAACCGGCGCTATGAGGTCAACGACGGTGAAACGGGCAAAGATCCCTTCGCCAACGGTGATTTCGGCGACGATTTCGAATACGACGAAGACGCCTTCGCCGATTGATCTCGAGGCCCTTGCATGGCCAACGCACGTACTCTGATCGGTCTGCTCGACACGCCCGGCGCATCGCGAGATGCGCTGGCGCGTCTCATTGGAAGCGGGCAGTTTGCCGTATTGGCGACGACATCCGTGGACGCGCTACCCGACGACGTGGCTTTGGTGGTGGCCCATGTGCGAGCGGTCGCGCGGGATGACTGGGCCATGTTGGCCGCGCGCTGGCCGACCATCGTCATCAGCGAGACTCGCCTCGATGGCGACCTGCTGCAGGCCGTGGACGCCGGGTTGGTCGATTATCTGGTCGAACCGGAATGCCACGGCGATATCTTGCGTCGCTTGATCGATCGCTCCATCGAACATCATCGGTTGACCCAGGAGCATGCCCGCGATCGGCAACGCCTGTCCGAGCTCAACGAAAGCCTGGAAACCCATTTGGCTATGTTGCGGCTCGATCAGCAAGCGGGTTGGCAGATCCAGCGCAAGCTTTTGCCCGCCAATCCGATGACGCTGCATGGCGTGAGGGCCGATTACTGGCTGGCGCCATCTCTTTATCTGTCGGGCGACTTTCTGGACTTTCAGCGCTGTGATGCGCGCTACAGTTTCTTTTATTTCGTCGATGTCTCGGGGCACGGAGCGTCGTCGGCCTTTGTGACGGTGCTGCTCAAGTATCTTAGCAACCGCTGGCTGACACAGTGGCGGTCGCAAGAGGCCGAAACCTTCCCCGCGCGCTGCCTGACGGAGCTCAACCGCGAACTATTGGAGACGGGCATCGGCAAACATGCCACGGTGTTTGCCGGGGTGCTTGACCACGAGCAACGCTATCTCCACTATTCGCTCGGCGCGCAGATGCCGATGCCCTTTCTGCAAGTGGATCGCGACGTCAGCGTGCTCGAGGGCGAGGGGCCGCCGGTGGGGTTGTTTCCCCATGTCGAGTTCCCCACCTATGGCTGTACATTGCCGCAACGATTCCGCCTTTGGCTCTGCTCCGATGGCATCTTGGAGTGCCTGGGCGGCGATACCCTCGATCAGCGTCTCGAAGCACTGAAACGCCGGATTGCCTCTTGTGCGTCGGTGAACGCGTTGAAAGACGGGCTCGTGCTAGGCGATGAATTGCCGGATGATCTCACCGTGATGACTTTGAGTGGATTCGACCATGCATGAAGGGCGTATTCAGGCGGCGTTCGACGCCGGTGTGTTCGTTCTCAAGCTCAGTGGTGACGTGCGTCTGACGTTATGCGCGACGCTCGATCAGCAGGCGCAGCGCGTGGCCGAGAGCCCGGGCCTCGTCGCGGTGATGATTGACCTGCGCGAGGCGACCAACGTCGACTCCACGGCGCTGGGTTTTCTGGCCAAGGTGGCGATGGCCGTCCAGGGGCGTCTCGAACAGCCGCCGACCATCGTCGCTGAGCATCCCGATGTGCGCCGCATGCTCGACGTCATGGGGTTTTCGCGTTACTTCACCTTGCTGGAAGCACCGTTGACCGAACCGGCGAGCCTCGATGAGTTGCCACAGGTGAATGCCGATGAGCATGACATGCAGCAACGCATCCTCGAAGCACATCGTATCCTCATGCGCATGAGCGACCATAACCGCGACGAGTTCCAGCCGTTGGTCGACCTGCTAGAAGAGCAGAAATCCGACGAGGATTGTTCCAAGGCGCGACACTGACGCGCGGCCTGGCGCGATCGTTTCATCATGCTATCGCCGTGATTCCCGCTACCGACTCCAGTTGCCGACGCTAATCTCGGTCCTCAGCGCGACCGTTATCGGCTATGATGAGCGCACTAGCTTTTAGCCTTCTTCATGATCGCGTGCCGAGCCTCCAGGGCGTCGGTGCGTCGACGTACGTTTTTTGGGAGATGTCGTGACTCAACTCAATGCGCGGCGATTGGCCTTGCTGGTGGCGGCCAACACCGCTTTGGCGCCTTTTGCTATCGATGCCTACTTGCCTGCCATGCCCACGCTCGCCGAGGCGGTGAATGCCAGCGTTCACCACACCGAGCTGTCGCTGAGCGTGTTCCTTTTCGGGTTTGCCATTGGGCAGCTGTTATGTGGGCCGCTATCGGATCGCTTGGGCCGGCGCCCGGTGCTGTTGACCGGTCTGGTCGTATTCTTGCTCGCCAGCCTGGGAATCATGCAGGTCTCGTCTCTGGAAACGCTGTGGGGGCTGAGATTCATCCAGGCATTGGGTGGCGGAGCCTGTGTGGTCAACTCGGCGGCCATCGTGCGTGACTGTTTCAGCGGGCGCGAGGCCGCCAAGGTAATGTCGACCATGGCGATGATCCTGATGCTGGCGCCGCTCGTGGCGCCCACGGTGGGGAGCGTGCTGCTGGGGATTTTCAACTGGCAGTCGATTTTCCTGTTCCTGGCCTTGTACGCGGCATTCCTGTTGTTCTTCCTCGGCACAAAGCTGCCCGAGACCCACGGACGCGATCCCGATGCGCCGTCGCCACGCCAAGTGCTGGGCAATTATGCCAGCGTGATTCGTCATCGCGAGGCGATGGGGTATATCTGTGCAGTGTCGATGTCATTCGCGGGCATGTTCGCGTTCATCACTGGCTCGCCTTATCTGTATATGGAGCATTACGGATTATCGGCGGCGGTCTATCCGTTCGTGTTCGGTGCCAACATTATCGTCATGGCCTCCTCGAACCGGCTCAATATTTATCTGTTGAAAACCCGCACGCCGCAGCAGAATCTCGTCGTCGGGCTGGGTATCCAGCTATGCGCTGGGGTGGCCCTGGTGGCATTGATCCTCTCGGGGCTGGATTCGATCTATAGCGTGGCGCCGTTGATGGTCATCTTCGTAGGGATGCAGGGGCTGATCGCGCCGAATGCCATGTCGTCGATGTTGGATCACTTTCCGAAGATGAGTGCCACGGCGACGGCCCTGCAGGGATGCCTGCAATTTTCCAGCGGTGCGTTCGCCGGCATGCTGGTAGGGGCCTTCGAAATCGCCAGTGCCTGGCCAACGGTGTTGACGATGCTCGGTGCCTCGTTGCTGGGCAATATTGGTGTGCGCTTGCTGGCCGGTCGAGCGCTACGCGGGAGCGAAAGCGAAGAAGCAGTCGCCAGTCGTTAGGGAAAAATGCGTTCGCTCCTGTCATGAAGCTGTCATCTTCATTGGGCATCTTAGGTGTCGCGAAGGTTGAACACTCTCATCGACAGGAGTTACCCGCATGAACCGTATTCTCAAGAGCCGTGTCTTGAAGAGCACTGCGTTGGCCGCCGCCGTGATGAGCGTCGCGGGCGTCGCCCAAGCGCAGGACGACACGCGCGAACAGCTACGCATCGTCGGTTCCAGCACCGTCTACCCATTCGCAAGCTACGTCGTCGAGGAGTTCGGCGCGACCACCGATTACCCGACGCCCGTCATCGAATCCACAGGCTCTGGTGGCGGCTTGCGCCTGTTCTGTAATGGGGTCGGCCTGGACACGCCGGACATTACCAACGCCTCGCGTCGCATGAAGCCCTCCGAGTTCGAGCGTTGCCAAGAAAACGGCGTGACCGTTATCACCGAGGCTAAAATCGGCTATGACGGCATTGCGTTCGCCGAGTCCAACGCCAATGAGCCGATCAATTTCACCCGCGAACAGCTCTTCCTGGCACTGGCCGCCAAGGTGCCTCAGGACGGAGAGCTGGTCGACAATCCCTACACCAAGTGGAGCGATATCGACGCCTCGCTGCCGGACCGCGAAATCATGGTATACGGTCCGCCGACCACCTCCGGTACCCGTGATGCCTTCGAAGAGCTGGTGATGGAAGCTGCATCCGAGGACATGGAGGCATACGGCGGTGAGGGCTATACCGATATCCGTCAGGACGGCCCCTATGTCGATGCCGGCGAGAACGACAACCTCATCGTTCAACGTCTCCAGGAGAATACGACCTCGTTCGGCATCTTCGGCTACTCCTTCCTTGAAGAGAACGCCGATGCTCTGACGGCCGCGAGCATCGATGGGGTGGCGCCTGAGCCCGAGGCGATCAGCTCTGGCGATTACCCGGTATCACGCTCACTGTTCTTCTATGTCAAGAATCAGCACGCCGACAGCGTGCCGGCCATGTATCCCTACGTCGACTTGTTCATGAGCGAGCAGATGATCAGCCCAATGGGCTACCTCAAGGGTCTGGGACTGATCCCGCTGCCGGAAGATATGCGTGAACAGCAGCGTAACGATGTCGAAAGCCGCGCCAGCCTTGAGCTGAGCGACCTACAATAAGGTCGCATGCGGACCGATGAAGTGGCCGGCAGCGCAGCTGCCGGCCCATTTGCATGACGTCCCGCTAGAGTTTGAAGCCTCCCTCTGGGAGCAACGTTATCCTGAGAGACCGATATGCCGATGAATATCGTCTTCCTGCTGTTCTGCGCGGTACTCGTGGTGCTAGGCGGAATCGCTTTCACGCTGAGTCGCGCCAAGGCCACGCACGTGCGGGCCACGGGCATGACTATGCATGCACAGCCGGATCAATATGCCTGGTTTGCGGTACTCGTTACCGCCGGGCCGGCGCTTCTGGTCAGCGCCCTGGGGGCGTTTGTCCTGTTACTGATGGGGGCGGATATCCCCACGTTTTATCTGTTGGCGGCGAGCCTGGTCATTGCCTTGATTGGTCTGGTCATGGGGCTGAATCAGGTACGCTCCGATTTCCATGCCCGGCGCGCTATTGAAGGAGTAATTCGTAAGCTGTTGGCTGCCGCGGCGATGATCTCGATTCTCACGACGCTGGGCATTTTGCTGTCGATCATCAGCGAGGCGCTACGCTTCTTCCAGATGCACAGCTTCTGGGACTTCGTAACCGGTACGACCTGGAACCCTGGGGCAAGTTTCCTCGACGCCGCTGGACGTGGCGACGAGGGCGGCAGTGCCGCACAGTTCGGGTCGATCCCGCTCTTCGCCGGCACGTTCATGATCACCCTGATCGCCATGCTGGTGGCGATTCCCTTCGGCCTGGGCGCCGCCATCTACATGGTGGAATTCGCCCCCCTGCGCGTACGCAAGGCGGCCAAGCCGGTCATCGAAGTATTGGCGGGGATTCCCACCGTGGTATACGGCGTCTTCGCGGCCTTGACCGTGGCGCCGCTGGTGGTGGAT
Organism: Chromohalobacter sp. 11-W; assembly: GCF_029889905.1. Lineage (GTDB taxonomy): Bacteria > Pseudomonadota > Gammaproteobacteria > Pseudomonadales > Halomonadaceae > Chromohalobacter. The sequence continues at coordinate 64,718 of NZ_JARANZ010000004.1, forward strand.
ATCGCCGGACTGTTCGGGTTGGATGCTTCCTATTCCAATGCGCTGGCGCCGGGGCTGGTGATGGGCATCATGATCATCCCGTTCATTTCCTCGCTTTCCGACGATGTCATCAACTCGGTACCCAACAGTCTGCGCGAAGGCGCCTTGGCGCTGGGGATCACCAAGAGCGAAATGGTACGCAACGTGGTGGTGCCGGCCGCCGCGCCGGGGATCATCTCGGCATCGCTGTTGGCCGTTTCGCGGGCCTTGGGGGAAACCATGATCGTGGTCATGGCGGCTGGCATGCGTCCCAACCTGACCGCCAATCCCCTGGAAGATATGACCACCGTGACAGTGAGTATCGTCGCGGCGCTGACCGGCGATCAGGAATTCGAAAGCGCACAGACACTCTCGGCCTTTGCCCTGGGACTGGTGCTGTTCATCGTGACGCTGACGCTGAATGTGGTGTCGGTCTTCATGATTCGCCGCTTCCGCGAGAAGTATCGCGTCAACAACCTGTAATCCGATAGGTCGAGAGCATGAGCCAATCGTTCGAAGAAATTTCCGCGCAGCTCAAGAAGCGCCATCGGCGTTCGGCGCGCATGAAATGGATGACCATGGGCGCCTTGATTCTATCGGCGGCGTTTCTGGTGGTCTTCATTTCCGACATGGTGGTGCGGGGATGGCCCGCTTTCCAGCAAGCGCAGATACAGGTCGAGGTCAGCTACGACGAGCAGTCCCGGAAGTTGCCGTTAGCCGCGGTCGATAAAGATGTGCGCCCGCTGATCTCGCGCGGGTTTTTCCGGCCCTTGCCGCGGAAAATGGAAAACAATCCGGCGTTGATGGGCACGACGCAGACGCAGTGGGTCATCGCCGATAGTCGTGTCGATCAGTATCTCAAGGGCAATGAAGACCGCTTGCGTCCCGCCGACAAGGAAACGCTCCAAGCATTGGTCGAAGAGGGGCGCGCGGAGCTGAAGTTCAATACCACCTTCTTTACCACCGGTGATTCCAAGATGCCGGAACTGGCGGGGATTGCTTCGGCGGCCATCGGCACGGTAATGACCATGCTGGTCACCATGGCGGTATGCTTTCCGATCGGCGTGATGACGGCCGTCTACCTCGAGGAGTTCGCCCCCGACAACAAGCTGACTCAGATCATCGAAATCAATATCAACAACCTGGCGGCCGTCCCTTCCATCCTGTTCGGCCTGCTGGGGCTGGCAATTTATATCAGCTTCTTTGGGGTGCCTCGCTCCTCGCCGTTGGTAGGCGGGCTGACCCTGGCGCTGATGACGCTGCCGGTAATAATCATCTCGACGCGCGCGGCGCTTCGCAGTGTGCCGGATAGTATCCGTCATGCGGCATTTGGCGTGGGGTGCTCACGTTGGCAGGTGGTGCGCGATCACGTGTTGCCGGTGTCGCTGCCGGGCATTCTTACAGGCTCGATCATCGGCTTGGCGCAGGCCATGGGCGAGACTGCACCGCTGATCATCGTGGGTATGGTGGCCTTCATTCCCGATGCGTCGATCTCGATTACGGGCGCCTCGACGGTCATGCCGGCGCAGATCTTTACTTGGGCCAGTGAGCCGAATAGCGCCTTCGCCGAGAAGACGGCGGGCGGCATCCTGGTGCTTCTGGCGGTGCTGATCTTTCTCAATGCGCTCGCCGTGTGGCTACGCAACAAATTCGAACGTCGCTGGTAAACGACTTCCGACAGGACACATCGCCATGAACGACACGACCCTGCAAAACTTTCAGACTCAGCAAAATCAGTCCCTGGCGTCGGGTGATGCCGTGCGCGGCCAATATAGCGCCGCGACGCCCGACAAGGGGCAGCCGGTAACACGTAACGAGAGCGTCGAAGAAAACCTGAGCGTACGCGTACGCGATCTCAGCCTGTGGTATGGCGAGCACCAGGCGCTGGATGACATCAGCATCGATGTGTTCGCAAATACCGTCACTGCCTTGATCGGTCCGTCGGGCTGCGGCAAGTCCACCTTTCTGCGTTGTCTCAATCGTATGAACGATTTGATCAGCAGCGTGCGGATCAAGGGACTGGTGGAAATGGATGGCCGCGACGTCAATGCCCGCGGCATGGACGAAGTAGCACTCCGCCGACGTGTGGGCATGGTGTTCCAAAAACCCAATCCGTTTCCCAAGTCGATCTATGAAAACGTCGCGTATGCACCGCGCATGCACGACATGGTCAGCCGCAAGGCCGACCAGGACGAACTGGTGGAGCGCGCGTTGCGCGACGCGGGACTATGGAACGAGGTCAAGGACAAGCTGCATGAGCCGGGCACGTCGCTATCCGGCGGTCAGCAGCAGCGCTTGTGCATCGCGCGTGCGATTGCCGTGCGTCCCGACGTCATCCTGATGGACGAACCGACCTCGGCGCTCGATCCGATTTCCACGGCAACGATCGAGGACCTGATGGATAAGCTCAAGCAGGACTTCACTATCGTGACCGTGACCCACAACATGCAGCAGGCAGCACGCGTGGCGGATTACACGGCCTTTTTCCACCTTGGTGAGATGATCGAATACAACGCTACCAAGCAGATGTTCGCCAACCCGCATACCAAGAAGGCGGAGGACTACATCACCGGCCGCTATGGTTGATGAGGTGAAACGCAGCTATTTTTTGGGGGCGCTTCGGCGCCCTTTCTTCGTGTCGCGAGGGCGGGAAAAGCAAGAGGGCGTTGGGGCTACCAGAGAGGCACTGGCCGATGTCTCAAAAGCTTGCGGGTAATGGAGCACTATTGTGCACAGTCGATGCACTTGAGTGTGGCGTAATCCAGCGCTAGTCGCTTGGTTGAGATGAACTCGCCACATGCGATGCATTCGCCGTAGCTCTCGTCCTCGATGCGTTTGAGGGCGAGGTCGATGAAGCGAATACTCGCCTCACGGCGTTGCTGGGTCGCCTTGGCCATGGCTTGAGACTGCATGGCGTCCATGCGCGTCAGGCGCCCGTTGGCGGTTTGATCGAGTTCTACGACCTCCCGGCTGTGGGCGGTTTCCTGACTCTCCTCGATAAGGCGCTGACGCTTTTCCTCGAGCTGCTGGCGTACCGTTGCCATGTCGAGATCCGGATGGTTCATGTCAGCGCCTCCTTCAGTCGTTGCGTTGCGCGTGTAAGCTGCGTGTCAGGGGGCCCCAGGCAAGTAGAAACCCGATACTCACCATGGCAATCATCAGCACGAGAATGGTGGTGAACGTTATACCTGCATCGAGTAGTAGCCCGAAGGTCGCGGGGGCGAGTCCTGAGGCAAACACCATGCCCGCCACGAGAATCGAGCGCAAACGCCCGAGGTGCTCGCTGCCCCAGAACTGGATGAGCAAGCTGGTGACGGTAGGTTCTTGCATGCCGGTCACGATGCCCGACAACAGCATGTACGCCAATATTCCCCAGGCGTTTTGCAGGATGACCGCCAGGACGAGCCCCGCGATCAAGGGTAATAGATAAAGCCGGCCCATCAGCGCCGGCCCCAAGCGGTCGACCAGACGCCCCGCGACAAGTGAGCCGACGACACGTCCTGCGGCTGCCAGGGCGAAGCCGATAGCGAAGGTCGAGGGCGTGGCGTTGAATTCATCGATCATGTCCGCCTGGAAGACGAAGATCCCCGTATTGACGATGGCAATCGACAGCATCATCAAACTCAAGCGCCAGAAGCGTGCTTCGCGTAACGGTCGTGGCGTGGGCGTGGTGGTCTTCTTCTGCTCGGCGTCGTGTTTCTGGGTTGTCCGTGTCTGGCTGGGCGGTGGCCAATTGGGGTAAAGCAGCAACGCCGGTATCCAGACGAGCAATAATACCGCCAAGGCGCCCCACCAGATTTCCCGCCAGGACCACACGTGCAGAGCGCTGGCGATGCCGCTGGGCAGAATGGCCTCGCCCAGTGGAATGGCCAGTGTCACCAGCGCCAGGGCGCTACCGCGTGCTTGCACGATGCGTCGCGCCGCCGTGGTGGTGCCCAGGTGCACGAACATTCCCTGGCCGCAAAAACGGATGAGCCCGAAGCCTATCAGAGCCAGGGCGGCCCAGGGCGATAGCGTCAGTAGCAGGATTCCCAGCGCCATCCCACACACGACGAACGTGGCGAAGCGGCGGGCCGGCCACCAATCCAACTTGGGTCCGATGAAGAAGATCAGGCAGCCCGAGATCAAGGTGACCAGCGAATAGGCAATACCAAACTGGCCACTGGTCAGAGAGAAGCTCTCGGAAATGGCTGGCTGGAAAAAACCCACCAGGAAGGTCTGCCCGAGATTGCCGGAGAAGACGGCTAGAAAGCCGATCGCCAGGATACCGTAATGCTGGACGATGATACGTCTATAGCCCACTACGCTTCCTTTCCAGTGAGTTGAATGCTCAGTTCGTGACGCGTGAATAGCCGCCAGGGACGCCGGGCTTGGCCAGGACCCACTGCCATAGCTGAATGTCGCGCGCGCGGAAGGCGGCGGCGCACGACAGCAGGTAATAACGCCACATGCGATAGAACTCGTTGCCGTAGCGTTCCTTGAATTGCGGCCAGTGAGCTTCGAAATTCTCCCACCAGGCCATCAGTGTCTTGTCGTAGTCGGCGCCGAAGTTGTGCAGGTCCTCGGTCACGAAAAGCCCACCGGCGGCATCACCGATCTGGCCGATGGAGGGAAGGTCGCCGTTGGGGAAGATGTACTTGTCGACCCATGGGTCCGGCGTACTTTCGCGGACGTTCTTGCCGATGGTGTGCAGCAGGAAGAGGCCGCCTTCCTTGAGGCAACGATGGGCGACCTCCATGTACTCGCGATGATTCTTGCGGCCGACATGCTCGAACATGCCGATACTGATGATGGCGTCGAACTCTTCGTTGATCTCACGATAGTCTTGAAGCCGAAATTCCACGGGAAGTCCCTTCTTCATCAAGGACTTCCCGTAGTCGGCCTGCTCGCGTGAGATCGTGAGCCCGACGCATTCCACCCCATAGTGCTCGGCGGCGTAGGCCATGAAGCTGCCCCAACCACAGCCGATATCCAGAATGCGCATGCCAGGCTTGAGATCCAGCTTGCGGCAAATTAGATCGAGCTTGGCCTCCTGAGCGGCATCCAGGGTCTCGGCGTCATGCCAGTATCCGCAGGTATAGGTCATGCGTTTGTCGAGCATGGTCGCGTAAAAGTCGTTGCCCAGATCGTAGTGCGCTTCGCCGACTTTCCAGGCACGTTTCACGCTTTGCAGATTGGTGAACTTGGCGCGCAGAGCATGGAACACCAGTTTGGAAGGTTGCACGGCTTTGTTGATCTTGGCGCGGAGCAGGCGAGTGAAGAACTCGTCGAGGCGCTCGGCGTCCCAAAGTCCGGCCATGTATGCCTCGCCAAGCCCAAGATTGCCCTCGGCAAGCGCGCGGTCGAAGACCTCGGACGAATGCACTTGCATGTCCCAAGGGCGCGAGCCGTTGATCTGGATATCGGCGCGGGCAAGAAGGTCGGCGACGAAGCGATAGCTCTTGTGTTGCTCGAGTGCCTGGGTCGAAGTGGTGGTTTCCTTGAGTGGAGCGTTCACTGCTGATCTTCCTCTTGCTCATGCTCCCGGCGCTGATACCGGGAGTCTGTTTTGAATTTTTCGTGATGATATCGAACTTTTTGCCCATTATACGTCATCATGACCGTTTGCATGCTACCTAATGACCTCGATATACTGAAACAATAACTCGCTGCCCAGGTGCCTTGCGGTCATGTTTTCAGTGGCCCATCAGCTTTTCGACCGGCCCTTGAAATCGAAGTAATCCCCGAAACGCTCTGTCGAGGTGAAGAAAATCTGCCCTACTACACGATAGACGCGTGCCTGTTCGTCTTCCATCTCGCTGGCGCCGTATAATCACTGGCGACTTTGCCAGCGAAAAACAACGCGGCGAGCAGCATACTGACGAAGACTCCGGTTGCCAGGTGATGCGTGGCGGCCACGATGCCCAAGAGCAAGCCAGGTCGAATGTCGGATAGCCATGCTTGGCGGAATGAACGAAGCATGAGGGAGTCCTTGTGTGGGGTCGTGGAGGCGGCTCCGCGAGGCTCATCGCATGGAGAGTGAGTCTGTTGTCAGTCTCGCAAACGCAGCCGTTTTGCATGCGTCGTCGCACGTCAAAAAAGCGCAGATTGAGTCAGTTTGCTAGTGTCGGAAATGCCGCGCTTCAGAAAGAAAGTAGAAGTGCGGTTGGCGTTGACACTTTCAGTGTGGAAAGCGCGCCAGAAAGCGTAATGCTAGGGGGAGTAAGACCACGCCCGTCATTTGTCATCCACGGGAGGCGACCATGAAGCGTTACTGGGCCTGTCTCGGCAGGCCCAGTGCGAGCAGAGCGCTGGCCAGTACCAGGGCGGCAGAGACCCCTAGGCATGCTGCCAAACCATACTCCTGGTACACCCAACCGGATAATACGGTGCCGATGAGGCGCCCCATGGCGTTGGCCATGTAGTAGAAACCGACGTCCATCGACACGCCTTCGGCGCGTGCGAAGCGCACGATCAAATAGCTATGCCAACTGGAATTGATGGCAAAGATCGCCCCGAAGGCCAGTAAGCCCGTCACCGGCCACAGTGCGGTGGCATCCAGAGGCGTCAAGGCGAGCACTGCCGGTAGCAGGGCCAGCGCCAGTGCCCAGCCGGCGGTGATGGTGCGCGTATCGCCGTGCAGTAACCGGGTAATGCGCGGCGCCTGGGTTTGAATGCCACCATAGCCGATGACCCAGACGGCCATGAGAATGCCGACGCTCCAGAAGTTCCAGCCATGCTGGTCATAGAGAAATACCGGCAGTGCCACCACGAACCAGATGTCGCGGGACGCGAATAGGCACAGCCGAGCCGCGGCGAGCACGTTGACGGCACGTGACATGGAAAATACCTCGCGGAACTTGGGCTTGGCTTTCTGGCGCCCAAGATCGGCGCGTAAACGCCATAGCGACAGGCCCAGCACGACGACGAGCATCAGCCACATGGCGAGTATTGCGCCCTGGAAGCCGACCAGGGTCAGCAGCAGGCCGCCAAGAAAAAAACCGGCGCCCTTGAGAGCGTTCTTGGAACCGGTGAGGATCGCTACCCAGCGATACAACGCCCCTTGAGTATTGGCGCTATTCGAAGGCACCAGCACCTTGACGGCGCTCTTGGCGCTCATCTTGTTGAGGTCCTTGGCAATCCCGGATATCGCCTGGGCGGCCATCACCCAAGGGACGGTCAACGCCGTCGCCGGCACCAGCAGCATCCCTAGCGCGATCAACTGCAGTCCCAAACCAAGATTCATGGTGCGATTGAGGCCGAGGCGCGCGCCGAGCCAGCCGCCGACGAAGTTGGTGACCACGCCGAAGGCTTCGTAGAACAGGAACAGCAGGGCGATCTCTAGCGGTGAGTAACCCAACTGATGGAAATGTAGCACCACCAGCATGCGCAGTGCGCCGTCGGTCAGCGTGAACGCCCAGTAGTTGCCTGTCACCAGCAGGTACTGGCGGATCTCGAAGGGAAGGGCGCGTAAGCGTTCGATGGCCGTCATCATCATTGTCCTAGGCGTTACCGACTTTCAGGGTGAGCTCGGCGGTACGATTGGCGTAGCCCCACTCGTTGTCGTACCAGGCGTAGAGTTTCACCTGCGTATGGTTGATCACCATCGTCGAGGGCGCGTCGATGATCGAACTACGCGGATCGGTGCGGTAGTCGATGGATACCAGCGGTCGGGTCTCGAAGCCCAGAATGCCGACCAGTTCGCCATTGGCGGCGTTTTCCAGGGCGGCGTTGACCTCCTCGACGCTGGTGGCGCGTTCCACTTCGAAGACCATGTCGGTGAGCGAGGCGTTGGCCAGCGGCACGCGTACGGCATGCCCGTTCAATTTGCCCACGAGCTCGGGAAATATCTCGGTGATCGCCTTGGCCGAGCCGGTCGTCGTGGGAATCAGACTCATGCCGCAGGCGCGAGCGCGGCGGAGATCCTTATGAGGTGCATCGAGGATCGTCTGGGTATTGGTTATGTCGTGCACCGTGGTCATCGAGCCGTGTCGAATGCCGAACGTTTCGTGGATAACCTTGACCGCAGGGGCAAGACAGTTAGTGGTGCAGCTTGTGGCGGTGACGATGCGATGCGTGCCAGGATCGTAGTCGCCATCGTTGACGCCCATGATCACGTTGAGCACGTCGTCGTCCTTGAGTGGTGCGGTAACGACCACGCGCTTCACCCCCTGATCGAAGTACGGCGACAGTTGCGTGCTCTTCTTGACGATGCCCGAGGCGTCGATCACCACATCGCACCCCGACCAATCGCTGTCCGCGAAGCCTCGGTTGGCGCTGAAGGGAACGGTCACGCCGTCGATGAGCAGCGCGTCTTCGCGTGTCTCGAGGCCCAATCCCGGGGCCCAGTGGCCATGAACCGAATCGAATTCCAGCAAGTGCGCGAACGTCTCGGCATCGCCGCCGGGATCGTTGAGGCGGGCGATCTCGATTGCCTGCGTATCACGCTTTGCCCATAAGGCGCGCAAGGCCAGACGGCCGATGCGGCCTAATCCGTTGATGCCAATGCGGAGTGTCATGGGGTCGTCCTTTCAATATATATGGTAAAAATAATGTAATGTCATTGTGTGTCAGTTTGATGAACGGCTACATGGCGCGTTGATTGACCCGCTGCGAGACCTGCTCGGTACTTTCCTTACGTTCGGAATAGCGATCGGTCAGGTAGTCACTGCGGTCCCTCACTAGTAGCGTGAACTTCAGCAACTCCTCCATGACATCGACGATGCGGTCATAAAGCGGCGAGGGCTGCATGCGGTCTGCGTCGTCGAATTCCAGGAATGCCTTGGGCACCGAGGATTGATTGGGGATGGTGAGCATACGCATCCAGCGCCCGAGAACGCGCAGCTGGTTGACCGTATTGAAGGACTGCGAGCCGCCGCAGATCTGCATGACCGCCAGCGTCTTGCCCTGGGTCGGACGGACGCCGCCAAGTGACAGCGGAATCCAATCGATCTGCGCCTTCATGATGGCGCTCATCGCGCCGTGACGTTCCGGCGAGCACCACACCATGCCTTCCGACCACTGCGCCAGATCGCGCAACTCCTGTACCTTGGGATGCATGGCATCTTCGCTGTCGGGAAGCGGCAGGTCGCGCGGATCGAATAGCCTTACGTCGGCTCCCATGGCGCGCAGCAAACGGGCGGCTTCCTCGCTGACCAGGCGGCTGAACGAGCGTTCGCGCAATGACCCGTAAAGCATCAGAATGCGCGGCGCATGCGTACCGGGCGGCGTATCGAACAAGCGCTCGGCGGAAGGGGTAGCGAAGTACGCGTCCTCAAGATTGGGAAGATCGTGCATGGGGGCCTCCTGTATGGGATAGTCGGGTGATCAACGTCACTTCAATTGTTGTGCAATTATGGAAACCAATGACGCGCTCAAGGCGCTCTCGGCGCTGGCGCAACGCACGCGCTTGGCGATTTTCCGTTATCTGGTCGGTATCGGCCCCGACGGCGCCTTTGCCGGCGATATCGCCGAGGCGCTGGAAGTGTCGCCCTCGACGCTTTCCTTTCATCTCAAGGAGCTGTCCCATGCCGGCCTGGTGCATGGCGAATCGCATGGCCGCCATGTGCATTACCGTGCCGATTTCTCGCACATGCGTGGCCTGGTGGATTACCTGACCGCGCATTGTTGTGACGACCAACCCGAACAGTGCCGCTTGCCGGATGATGTGGGGCGCTGCTGATCCCGAGCCGGCCGCTTCATGCCTCGAGAAGTCGTAGCCAGGCGGTCAGCGCCAATAGCGTGATCGTCAATACCGGGACGGTGAGGACGATGCCTACCCGAAAATAGTAGCCCCAACTGATCTGCATGCCCTTGCGCGCCAGTACGTGTAGCCACAGCAAGGTGGCGAGGCTACCGATGGGGGTGATCTTGGGCCCCAGGTCGCTGCCGATGACATTGGCGTAGACCATTGCCCGTTGAGTCAAATCGGCCACGTCGCTGGCGTCGATCGACAGTGCCACGACCAGCACGGTAGGCATGTTGTTCATCACCGAGGACAGCCCGGCGGCGATGAAGCCGGTGCCCAGCGTGGCGATCCATGGGCCATGCCCGCCTAGCCATTCCAGTCCGTCGGCAATCATGTCGGTGAGGCCGGCATTGCGTAGCCCATAGACCACCAGGTACATGCCCAGCGAGAACACCACGATATTCCAGGGCGCCTCACGGAGCACCTTGCGGGTGCGGATATGCTGGCCGCGCTGGGCGATGACGAAGAGGATCAGCGCGCCGATGGCGGCGATCACGCAGACCGGTACGCCAAGCGGTTCGGCGACGAAAAAGCCGATCAGCAAGAGTCCCAGCACCCACCAGCCGGCCTTGAACACCGCCGGGTCGCGGATCGCCTCGTGGGGCGCGCGCAGATCCTCCAAGGCGTAGGCGTCGGGGATGGCGCGGCGGAAGAACAGATACAGCATGCCAAGCGATGCCAGGACCGAGGCGACGTTGACCACCACCATTACCTTGGCGTATTCGCCGAAGCCGATCTCGAAATAGTCCGCCGAGACGATGTTGACCAGGTTGGAGACGACCAGCGGCAGACTGGCGGTATCGGCGATGAATCCGGCCGCCATGACGAAGGCCAGGGTGGCACCGGCACTGAACCCCAGGGCGAGGAGCATCTCGAAGACGATGGGGGTGAGAATCAGCGCGGCGCCGTCATTGGCGAAGACCGCTGCCACCAGGGCGCCGAGCAGGACCACCAGGGCGAATAGGCGAGCGCCTCGGCCGTTGCCCCAACGCCCGATGTGCAGTGCCGCCCACTCGAAGAAGCCGGCCTCGTCGAGCAGCAGGCTGGTGATGATGATGGCGATGAAGGTAAAGGTCGCGTTCCAGACGATATCCCAGACGGCGGGAATATCCTCGAGGTGGATGACGCCGGTGAGCAGGGCGACCAGGGCGCCGGCGCTTGCGCTCCAGCCAATGCCTAGGCCGCGTGGCTGCCATATGACCAGGACGAGCGTGACGATGAAGATGGGCAGGGCGAGTGGCATGCGCAGTCCGAGGCCGATGAGTGGGTCGCAATGATTCTATATTTAAATAATTATCGAAATGTTGCAAGCCACTAGGCTGTCGGCGTCAGCCACCCCGTAAGCCACCCCATCAGCCGATCTGAATATGGCCCTCGGCATAGCGCATACCGCCGGTGCGCCGCGTGGCGAGGAAGTAGCCCAACGACAACGGCCCAACACGCCCCAGCAGCATGGTCAGAATCAGCATCCATTGGCCGGGGCTCGAGAGCTCCTCGGTGATACCGCGCGACAGCCCCACGGTGCCGAACGCCGAGACGCTCTCGAAGGCCAGATCGAGAAACGCCTGGCGGCTATCGGTGATGGTCAGCACCAGCAGCGTCACGAACACCAGCGCGACCCCGGCGAGTGCCACGGCGATGGCCTTCATCACGGTCTGCTGAGAGATGGAGCGCCCGTAGGCCGCGGGTTGCGTGCCGCGTAGGAAGGCGCGGGCCACCAAGATCAGTACGATGAAGGTGGTGAGCTTGATCCCGCTGGCGGTGGAGCTCGCGCCGCCGCCGATGAACATCAGTAACATGGTGAGCAGCGACGAGGCATCGGTCATGGCGGCGGTGTCCACACTGTTGAAGCCTGCCGTGCGCGGCGTCACGGCCTGGAACCAGGCGGCCTGAAGCTTGTCGCCGAGAGTTTCCAACCCACCCAGCGTGGCGGGGTTGTGCCACTCGAGGCATCCCAGCGCCAACATGGCGACGAGATTGACGGCCAGCGTGGCGCAAAGCACCACTTTGGTCTGCATCGAAAAGCGGCCCCAGCGGCGCTTTTCACGTACATCGCTGATAACCACGAACCCTAGCCCGCCGACGATGAACAGCGCGCTTACGACAAGCGTCACCAGCGGGTTGCCGGCGTCACGCGTCAAGCTATCGGGCCACAGTGAGAAGCCGGCGTTGTTGAACGCGGACACGGCATGAAACAGGCTCGCCCAGAGCCCACGTGACCAACCCAGTTCGGGTACCCAATGCAGTGCCAGCAATGCGGTGCCCAGCGCCTCGACCACCAGGGCAAAAGTGACCACCATGCGTACCAGTTGCGAGAGCGCGCCGAACGAGGTTTCGCCGAGTGCCTCGCGCACCAGCGTTTGCTGCTGCAAAGGGAGGCGCGCGCCGAGCAAGAGCAGCGTCAGTGCGCCGAAGGTCATGAAACCGAGCCCTCCGATCTGGATCAGCACCAATAGGATGATCTGACCCAGGACCGTGAAGTTGCTGGTATCCATGACCGCCAAGCCGGTGACGGTGACCGCTGAGGTCGCCGTGAACAGCGCCTGATGCCAGGCAAGCGGTTGCGTCGCGGCCTCGGGTAGCATCAACAAACCGCTGCCCAGCAGACACAATAGGGTAAAACCCAGCAGTAAGGATTCCGGCGGTGAGAGTCGCAGAACGCGCCCGTGCGGCGCATGCCGGAACGGACGCGTCAGACGCTTCCAGCGACGCATGCTCAGCACTCTCCTTGGGTGTCGAATGCCCAGGCGCGGTGTGGCGGTGCGTCCATCATAGTTTGTTGCCGAGCTCGCGTAGGGCGGCGAGATCGCCCATCAACACGAGGTGATCGCCGCAGACGAGGGGGGTGTCGTTGCCCGGAGCGCGGATCACTTCGTCGCCTCGCTTGATAGCCACTAGCTGTAGCGCGCGTTCATCGATCCCCAGGTTGGCGACAGTCTCGCACTGCTCGGTGAGATGTTCGGTGGTTTCGATTTCGACGATGAATTCGCGTTCGCCGAGACGAATGAAATCGACCATGGCATGATAATTGAGGCTTTCGGCGACGCGGATGCCGCTATCGTATTCGGGGTAGACGATATGGTCCGCGCCGAGGCGATCGAGCAGTTTGTGATGGGCGTCGGAATGCGCCTTGGCCCAGATCTCGCGTGCCCCAAGCTCCTTGGCGTGCACTGTACAGATCACGCTGGCCTCGAGGTTGCCGTCGACATCGATGATCACGGCGTCGTAATTCTCGAGGGAAAGCTCGGCGAGGGATTTTTCGTCGGTGACATCGGCGATCACGGCGTGATCGAGATGCTCGGACAGCGCATCGACGCGCGACTCGTCGCGGTCGACGCCGAGTACCTGGTTGTCGTGGCGCTTGAGTTCGCGCGCGACCGTGCTGCCGAAATAGCCGAGCCCGAGAACGGCGAATTGACGAGACATGCGACCTCCTTGGCTGTCGCCCTTGCCGCCACGCGCGGGCGACATTTCGTGGCAGCTTCGCATATGCCGGGGCCGGGCTCCAGCGCACGCAATAATGGTATGGCGCGCGGTTCGCGAAATGCCAACGGAAAACGGTAGAATCTCGCGGTGGCAAGTGCTCGCGCCGCGCTGCATGAACCACAACAATAACCCTTCAGGTGAACCATGACGTCAAGACAGCAACCGAAAAATCTTTGGATCGGCCGCTGGGGCTTCGTGCTGGCGGCGACGGGCTCGGCGGTGGGCCTGGGCAATATCTGGAAGTTCCCCTACATGACCGGGGAGTACGGCGGCGGCGCCTTCGTGCTCGTGTATCTGGCATGCATTCTGTGTATCGGTATCCCCGCGATGATGACCGAGATCGCCTTCGGGCGTCGCGGTCGCGGCAGTCCCATCGATGCGGTCAAGCGCGTGGCGCAGGAATCCGGACGCGGCAAGATCTGGTCCGGCTTCGGCTGGATGTCGATGCTCGCCGGTTTTATGATCCTATCGTTCTATGTGGTCGTCGCCGGGTGGTCGCTGGCCTATCTGTGGAAGGCGCTCAGTGGTGGCTTGCAAGGCGGTAGTGTCGACGACATGGCGGCCATCTTCGGGGCCAATAATGCCAATCCGCTGAGCCTGGGCGCATGGAGCACCCTGGTCACGGTGGTGACCATGTGCATCGTCGGCAAAGGGGTGCAAGAGGGCATCGAACGCAACATGCGCTGGATGATGCCTGGCATGGTGCTGTTGCTGCTGGTGATGATCGTCTACGCCATGTTCTCGGGCGGCTTCGGCGAAGCGGTGACGTTCCTGTTTTCCTTCGAGGTCGGCAAGCTGTCGAGTGCGGGCCTGCTGGCGGCGATGGGGCATGCGTTCTTCACGCTGTCGCTGTCGGCCGGGGCGATCATGGCCTATGGCGCCTACCTGCCCGATAACAAGTCTATCGCGCGAACGACGTTCACCGTGGCGATCTGCGACACGCTGATTGCGTTGATGGCAGGCCTGGCGATCTTTCCGGCGATTTTCGCCAACGGTATGGACCCGGCTAGCGGCCCGGGATTGATCTTCATGAGTCTGCCTCTGGCATTCCAGCAAATGCCGATGGGAAGCGTACTGCAGGTCATCTTCTTCGTGATGCTCAGCGTGGCGGCGCTGACCTCGGCGGTGTCGATGATCGAAGCCACCGTGGCCTGGTTGACCGAACGCAAGGGCATGAGTCGCAAGGCGGCGGCCTGGAGCAGCGGTATCGTGCTCTGGTTGTTGAGCACCTTGGCCATGCTGTCGTTCAATCTGGGAGCCGATTGGACCTTCGCCGGCAAGAACTTCTTCGATTGGCTCGACTACCTGACCTCGCGCTGGATGATGCCGCTAGGCGGTCTGGGCCTCTGCCTGATGGCGGGCTTTTTGCTCCGCGATGAGATCTTCCGCGACGAGCTGCGTCTTTCCAAACGTCAGCATGCCTTGTGGCTGTTGATGGTGCGCTATGTCAGTCCGCTGGGGATCGTGCTGATCTTCATCGACGCGCTGGGCGTGATGAGCATCGACATCGGCAGCCAATGGCCGTGGTTCCTCTTGGTGCTGGTGGTGATCACCTTGCTCGGTGAGATGCTGAGCCCGCGCGTGAAGCGCCAGTTCACCGGCTGATCGCTGCTCAATCGTTAGATTGTTGCCGTACGATGACGATGCCCGGCCTTGTTGGCCGGGCATCGTCGTTGTGGGCAGCGCTTGGATTACAAGCGTGAGGCGTCAGTCAGCGATTTCCCAGGTGACGTTGACACCGGCGTCGATGGCGATTTCCCCGGCGCGGTATTCCGGTGCTGATTTAGCGTCGGCGGACTCGGCGCGCATCATCATGGTACGCGGCGTGTAGGTGGGGGACTGCGTTTCCTGGACATTGATCACATCGCCGAGCTTGACCTCGAGCGTGTCGGCCATCAGCTGCGCCTTGTGTGTGGCGCGCTCGAGGGCTTTCGAAAGCGCCTTATCGGTAGCCGCGTCGCGGTCCTTCAGGTCGTATTCGACGCCATCCAGTGCATCCACGCCGGCGGCGGTCAGGGCATCGAGAATGCCCGGCAAGCGTTCGAGATCGCGGATCGTGACACTGACGGGACGCTCGACCTGGGTCCGCACCTGATCTTCCGCGTCGTCGTTGTGCTGTGAGCGCGAGATGATTTCGGGACGGACATTGAGCGAGCCGGCTTGAATGTCGCGGCTTTCCACGCCGGCATCTTCCAGGGCGCGAATCAAATCGCCAGTACGTGATTCCAGTTGCTCGCGCGCATCGCCGAGGGCCTGGGCGTCACTGCCTTCCGCGCTTCGAGCCACGGCGGGGGTGCGCTCCCACAAGCGTGCGTTGAGGCGCGCCATGTCCGGCGCCACGTCGAGACTCGACTGTGCCTGTACGTGAAGTTCATGCGACGTCTTGGGGCCGGGCTTGGCCTGGGCTTGGGGCACGGCCACCAGCAACGCGCCGAGCAGCGCCGTCGCCATGAAAGGAAGGCGAATATCCTTGCGCATCATGCAAACCTCCTGTGGGTATTGAGAAACTGAGCCACCGCCAGAGGCGAGCGACTCATGCGAGCATGCTATCCTGCGTGCCCGAAAGTGGCTATGGGAGTCGTGAGGTTGCGCCGTATTTGCTCGTTTCTTGCATACCTGCTGACGATGACCGCGCTGTTATCGTCAGGCACGGCACTGGCGGCGCTCGAGGTGACCGACGATGCCGGCAACACGGTGACGCTCGAAGCCTCCGCCGAGCGTGTCGTGGCGCTGGCGCCGCATATCGTGGAAATGCTCTATGCGGTAGAGGCCGGCGAACGGCTGGTGGGGGTGCTGCAGGGCAGCGATTACCCCGAGGCGGCCAAGGAAGTGTCCCGTGTGGGCAGTTATCGAGGCATCGCGTTGGAGGCCATCATGGCCCGCGAGCCGGACCTCGTCGTGACCTGGCGCAGCGGCACGCCGCGCAGCGTGGTCGAGCGTCTCGACGCGCTCGGGGTGCCGGTCTACGAGAGCGAGCCACGTCATCTCGACGACGTGGCGGAGGACCTGCGTGATCTGGGGCGGCTCACCGGTCACGCGAAGGCAGGAGAACGTTCGGCCCGCGCGTTTGAATCGCGCCTCGCCGCTTCGCGGCAAACGCTCCAGGAGACGCCGCGCGTATTCTATCAATTGGGGCATAATCCGCTGACCACGCTGGGCGATGGGCATATCATCACCCAGGCGATCCGCCATTGCGGGGGGAAACCGTTGTTCGCCGAGCGCTCGGTGCTGGTACCCGAGATCGGGCGCGAGGCGCTGATCGAGGCGCGTCCCGAAGTGATTCTCTCGGCCGCGCGTAGCGATGACTGGCAGCGTGCTTGGCAAGGCCAAGACTGGTTGCCGGCGGTTCACGATGGCCACCTTTACACCCTCGACCCCGATCCCATCAGCCGCCCCGGTCCACGCCTCGTCGAAGGCGTCGAGCAAATCTGCCAGGCGCTGGAGCGGGCATCCCAATCCTCCTGAGGGGTGACGCAATCGCGAGTCCCTCAGTAGTCGATGCCGCGGCGTGCCTGGACCCCGTCATTGAAGGCATGCCGCACTTCCTGCATCTCGGTGACGGTATCGGCCATGTCGAGCAGTTCACGATGGGCATTGCGCCCGGTGACGATCACCGTCTGCTCGACGGGCCGGTTAGCGAGCGCCTCGCGGACCGTGGCGATGTCGAGATAGCCGAACTTGAGCATGTAGGTGATCTCGTCGAGCACCACGAGATAGACCTCGGGGTCGCTCAGCAGACGCGCCGCATCCGCCCACACGGCCTGGCAGGCTTGGGTGTCCGACTCGCGATTCTGGGTCTCCCAAGTGAAGCCGGTGGCCATGATATGCACGCTCAAGTTGGCATCGTCTGCGAGGCGTTCGCGCTCGCCGCATTCCCACATGCCCTTGATGAACTGCACCACGCCGGCTCGGTAGCCATAGCCGAGGGCGCGGGTAACGGTGCCCCAGGCGGCGGTGGTCTTGCCTTTACCGTTGCCGGTGAAGACGAGCAGCAAGCCGCGTTGCTCGGTGGCGGCGGCGACTTTCTCGTCGACATGCGACTTGAGGTTGCGCATGGCGTTGCGATGGCGGGACTGACGGTCGGTCATGACGTATTCTCGGGTAAAAGAAGCAACGTAACGCGACGCGGACCTGCACCACAACGTTGTAGACATGCATGATTTACAGACGCTGTTCGAGTTCTCGCCACAGGCTACGATAGGCACGCGCCGCAGGGGATGAGCGCGCGAACTGCGTGACCGGCGCGCGCTCAAGTCCCATGCGCTCGACCGCACTGGCGTTGGGAATGGTCGTGGTCAGCATCAGTGGCCAATCCTGTTTGAGGGTGGCCATGACCTCGAGATGGAGTTTCTTGCGGCGATCGGCGAGCGTAAAGAAAGGCCACACCGGGCAGGCGTGATCGGCCTCGTCGAGATGCTCGCGTAGTTGCTCCAGGGTGCGCAGCGAGAGCGTCGTCGGCACGGTGGGTACCAACAGGGCATCGACGCTCGAGAAAACATGCTCGGAGAGCGTGGAAATGCTCGGTGGGCAGTCGAGTATCACCAGGTCGTAATCGTCGTGTACCGGTTTGAGTATCTTGCGCAGCCGGCTGAGCTTGCGGCCTTCGAGCAGGTGGTCCATCTCCCGCGAGCCGAAAGACGCCGGCAGCAGGTCGAGATCGGGGATCTCGCTGGTACGAATGACCTTGTCGAATGAAGCCTTGCCCTTGACGAGCTTGTCCACGCCGCCGCGCACCTTGGGCTTGACGCGTAGATAGAAGGTGGTAGCCGCTTGTGGATCGAGATCCCAGAGCAGTACGCGATAGCCGGCTTGGCTCGCCAGGGCGGCGAGGTTGACGGCGGAGGCAGTCTTGCCCACGCCACCCTTGATACTGTAAATGGCTAGCATTTTCATCGAGACGTCTCCCGGCAAGTGGCGCGTCGGGCACGGTGACAGCCAGTTGTGACATTCATGTGTCAGCCAAACGCTTCAGTGAAGATTGTGCCAGCGATTCGTCAGGACATAACGCGGTATCATGGATAGCCCTTCATTATGTGATGATCGTCAGGCATCAAGGGGAGGATAGTCGTGGCGCTTGGGAGGCGACGGTGGAAATACTGAGACGGCGTATCGAAAACCAGATCATGGGCGTGACCGGCATGGCGCTGGGCAATATCGACTATGAATACCCGTCGGGCGACCCCGGCCTGTTCGGGCCGCAGAGCGTTTGCTGGCGGGTACATAGCGATTTCACCTCGATGCTTTGCGGCGGCATCAGCTCGTTGATGTTGCAGATGCTGCATCCGCTGGCGCTGGCCGGTGTATGGGATCACTCCAACTTTCGCGACGACATGCTCGGTCGGCTACGGCGCACCAGCCAGTTCATCGCCGCAACCACGTTCGCCTCCACGGCGGATGCCGAGCGTCTCATCGACCGGGTACGGCGCATCCACGACGATGTCATCGGGGTCGCCCCCGACGGTCGGCCCTATGCTGCCAACGATCCGGATTTGCTGACCTGGGTGCATGTGGCCGAGGTCAGTCGCTTTCTCGCCGCGCATCTGCGTTATCGCAACCCTGACTTGAGTGCGGCCGATCAGGACCGTTACTACGCTGAAGTGGCACGTATCGCCGAGGCGTTGGGCGCGCGTGATGTGCCGCGCACACGCGGTGAGACCGATGCCTATCTCGAGGCGATGCGTCCGCAGCTTCGTTTCGATGACCGTACGGAAGAGGTGTTTCGGCTGCTGATCGGGGCGCCGGCCCCCCACCCGTTGGCGCGCCCACTAGTGGCGTTGACGATGCGAGCTGGGGTCGACTTGCTACCTACCTGGGCAGCCGAGATGGCTCACCGCGACATGCCGCGCTGGCAGCGCCATACCGTGCGGGCGGGTGTGCATCGGCTGGTGCCGATCATGCGTTGGTCGGTGCGTAATGGCGCCTCGAGCCGTGCACGGCGACGCGTCGCTGGGGCTACGACGATGGCGGCTGAGTCACCGACGGAGCATGACCGTACTTGAGCTCGAACTGCTCGGTCATTTCCTGACAGCGTTCCTCGGTGGTGTGCCGTTGGCGATCGGTCATCTCCGGCGCTGCCATCGACTGCCAGCATTGCGCGATGCCGCGGTCCTCGCCGGCTTCGTCTTCCGGGGTCGCGCCTTGGCTGATGAAATAGATGATGATGGCGTACACCGCCACGATGAAGGCGATAGCGCCGACGATCAGGCCCAGGCAGCCCAGCTTGTTGGCACGTCGCGGCGTCGTGTCGCGCGAGGATGAGGCGTCTTTCACGGCGGGCTCTTTCTTCGTCGATTGAATGCGTTCCGAGATTATAACAAAGCAGGGCTCGGATACGGGGCGGCGCAATGTCGCGTTCTAACATATCGCCAGACAAGGTGCGCTTTGCTTGGGTCGCCAAGACGCGGTTGCTATCATGCGTTCATGAACGCTACGCCGCTCCCGCCGCGCCCCGCATCCCTCGACGATCCGCTTTATTATCTGCATAACTTCCGCAGTGCCTTGCGCTGGATCGAAGCGTGCTACGTGGATCTGTTCGATGACGAAGAGCGCGACTTTCTCACTCGTTTTGAAACCTTGCCCGAGCCCGCGCAGGCCCTGTGGGTGCGTATGGTCATGCGCAAAGGCGATACTTTTCGTGACGACCGGCTCGACTATGCGGAAATCGGAACGCCGTCTTCGGCGATGGTGGCGTTGATCGAATGCGAATGGGTGGAGGACGATCCGCCTCTATCGCTGGCGGCGCTGTGGTCCTTGCTGACCAAAGCCGAGATCGGCCGCCATCTGCACGGGCTGTTGCGGGATCACGGCCTCACACGTGGCGCGCGCAAGGCGGACATGCTCGAGGTGCTCGCCGAGGCCGACCTTGGCGAGCATTCGCTGACCGCATGGTGCCCCGAGATTCCCTTCAAGGTGGTGCGCATGACGCGCATGGCGCTGTGTGAGCGGCTGCGCTTGATGTTCTTTGGCAACCTGCATCAGGACTGGAGCGAGTTCGTGCTTGCCGATCTTGGCGTGCGCCGCTTCGAGCGGGTACCGCTGAGTCCTGCCTCGCGGGCCTTTCAGCGCCGCGAAGACATTCACACCTACGTACATCTGCATGCCTGTCGCGAGCGCCTGGAGGCTGGCGAGCCGATTGCCGACATACTTCATGACGTGCCGGCAGCGAATGACAATCCATGGCTGGAAAACCGGCGTGGCAAGCTGTTGTTTCTGCTGGCTCGGGCGCGTGAGCGCGAAGGTGCGCTGGAGGCAGCGGCAGGCCTTTACGCGCAGAGCGTTCATCCCGGTGCCCGTGGGCGCCGCCTGCGCATGCTGGAGCGCCAAACCTGCCATGCCGAGGCTTTGGCGCTGGCCAACGACGCCGCAGCGGCGCCGGAAAGCGAGGCCGAACGTCAGCAGTTGGACCGCCTGTTGCCGCGTCTGCATCGCCGTCTTGCACTCGCGCCGCCGTCCGTGACCGAGGAGCCGGTGCCGGCGCGCCTGGAAATGACGCTACCCCGCACGACGTCGGTGGAACGCGCCGTGGCGGCGCATCTGTCGTGCGCGTCGATGCCGGTGTACTACGTCGAGAATGCGTTGATCAATGCGCTGTTCGGTCTGCTGTGCTGGGAAGCAGTGTTCGCGCCGCTTGCCGGGGCCTTCTTTCATCCGTTCCAGCGGGCCCCCGCGGATCTGTTGCGCCCCGAGTTCGCCTCGCGTCGCGAGACGCTATTCGCACAGTGCCTGGCGCGTCTCGAGGTGCCCGAGGGCGAGCATGGCTATCGTGCCGTGATCCGCCGCACTTACCACGATAAGCATGGGCTCGAATCCGCTTTCGTGCAGTGGGAGGCGCTCGATGAAGCGTTGCTGGACATGGCGCTGGCGTGCCTGCCGGCGGCGCATCTGCGGCTGTGGTTCGAGCGTCTGCTGCGCGATGTGCGTGCCAACCGGGCGGGAATGCCGGATTTGATCCAGTTTCGCCCCGAGCAGGGCGACTACCGGATGATCGAGGTCAAGGGACCGGGCGATCGTCTGCAGGACAATCAACGCCGGTGGCTGGCGTTTTGCGCGCGTCACGACATGCCGCTCGATGTCTGCCACGTGACGTGGGCGTCATGAGCGAGGCAGTGGATTATACGGTGGCGGTGCGCACTCTGTGCGACTTCACCGCCAAGCGCGGCGATCTCGACTTGCGTTTCACGCCGTCGCCCAGCGCTGAAGAAGGCATCGAAGGGCATGCCCGAGTGGCCTCGCGTCGCGACGCCCATTATGAGCGCGAAGTCGCCGTGAGCGGTGTCTATTGGAGCGCTGCCGGATACAGTTTGCGCGTGCGTGGGCGTGCCGACGGTTTCGACCCGCAACGTGGACGTCTGGAAGAGATCAAGACCCATCGCGGAGACCTGACACGTCAGCCAGATAACCATCGTCATCTGCATTGGGCCCAGTTGCGCCTTTATGGCTGGCTACTATGTGAGGCGCGAGGTCTCGACGAACTCGAACTGGCGTTGGTGTATTTCGATATCGCCCGCCAGGTCGAGACACCGCTCGTCGAGCGTGTGGACCGTGAAAGCTTGCGTCATTTCTTCGAGGCGCAGTGCGCGGCGTTTCTCGACTGGGCGTTGCAGGAAACGGCACACCGTGCGGCACGCGACGAGGCGCTTGCGGCGATGCGTTTTCCCCATGCGAGCTGGCAGGGTGAGCAGCGCACGCTGGCGGAAAACGTCTACAAGGCGGCCAGTACCGGGCGCTCGCTTCTGGCCCAGGCGCCGACGGGTACCGGAAAGACCTTGGGCACGCTCTTTCCGATGCTCAAGGCGATGCCGACGCAGCGTCTCGATGGCCTGTGTTATCTCGCCGCCAAGACGCCCGGACGCCAGCTGGCGCTGGATGCGCTGAACCCCGTGGTGGAAACGACCCCACTGCGTGTGCTGGAGCTGACCGCGCGCGACAAGGCATGCGAGCATCCCGATCTTGCCTGCCACGGCGAGTCCTGCCCGTTGGCGGCGGGCTTTTTCGATAAGCTGCCTGATGCGCGTCGCGCACTGATTGCCGCTGGCGACTGGGATCGCGCGCGCCTGCGCGACACCGCCTTGGCGCATGACGTCTGTCCGTATTATCTGGGTCAGGAAATGGCGCGCTGGAGCGATGTCACGGTGGGCGATTATCACTATTACTTCGCCAGCGGCGGCTTGCTGCATCTATTGACCCAGGCCAACGACTGGCGCCTGGGCGTGCTGGTCGACGAGGCACATAATTTGGTCGAGCGTGCGCGTGATATGTACAGCGCAAGCCTCGATCAGGGCGATCTGCGCGCCCTGATCCGCGAGAAACCTACCGGGGTCAGCGCTGCGCTCAAGCAACTCAATCGTGAATGGAACGCGCTGGGCCGCGAGTGCGTCAACGAGCATACCGCACTCGAAAACGTTCCCGAGGCGTGGCTGGCGGCGTTGCAGCGCCTAGTGGGGACGATTGGGCAAGTAGCGGCCGAGCCGCCTTATACCTTGTCACCGGCCTTGCAGCGTTTCTATTTCGATGCCTTGAAGACGGTGCGCGTCGCCGAACTGTTCGATCGTCACTTCGTGTGCGACATCGCCATGCGCCCGGGCCACCGCGGTTTGCGTCATGCGCGCCTGAGCCTGCGCAACATCGTGCCGGCGCCGTTGCTGACCCCGCGTTTCAAGGCCGCGCATGCCAGCGTGCTGTTTTCGGCCACCCTGACGCCCGAGCGCTATCAGCGCGATCTGCTGGGGCTGCCTGAGGACAGCGTGTGGTTGGATGTCGCGTCGCCCTTCGCCAGGGAACAGCTCAGCGTGCATATCGCCCGGCATATATCCACGCGCTTTCGCGATCGCCAGGCATCGCTGGCACCTATCGCCGACTTGATCGCCGCGACCTATGCGCGGCGGCCAGGCAATTATCTGGCCTTCTTTAGCAGCTTCGCCTATCTGGAGGACGTCGCCGCGCGTTTGCGCGAGGCGCACCCCGAGGTGCCGCAATGGCAGCAGGCGCGGGGCATGGACGAAACGGCGCGGACGGATTTTCTGGCACGCTTCACGTCGCACGGGCGCGGGGTCGGGTTCGCGGTACTCGGAGGGGCCTTCGGCGAGGGTATCGATCTGCCGGGCGAGCGGCTGATCGGCGCCTTCATTGCCACCCTGGGGCTGCCGCAGGTCAATGCAGTCAACGAGCAGCGGCGACGCTATCTACAGGCGATGTTCGGTGCCGGCTACGACTATGCCTACGTCTATCCCGGGGTACAGAAGGTGATTCAGGCCGCCGGGCGTGTGATTCGCTCCCGTGAGGACCGGGGCACGATTCACCTGATCGACGATCGTTTCGCCGAGCCCCGTATTCAGGCGTTATTGCCGTCATGGTGGCACGTCACCCAAAACGTTGACGCTCAGGCTCGCAAGCCGGGCGGTGCTTCTTTAGGGTAGGGCGCACATGTCTCAGAGAGTGTTTACAAAAGGACTGCGCTCGACAATTCGGCGTTGAAATCGGCCTTAAAATACTCATTTACCCCACGTAAACTCCGCTTTTTCGCCCGATTTTGCCTTGTCTTGACGTCGCTCGCCTATTTTGTAAACCCCCTCTCAAGGACGCGTAGTATGAGCTTGATGCTGAGCGTGGCGCTATTCGTCGGATGCGCCCTGGTCATCGGTGTGGTCGGGACGCGCTTGACTAGCGTGGTGGACACACTTGCCGACCGCACCGGCATGGGGGAGGCCATTGCCGGGGCGGTGCTGATGGGGATGGCGACCTCGTTATCCGGCATCGTGCTGTCGGTGACGGCGGCCTGGAAGGGCCAGCCCGAATTGGCAATGAGCAACGCCGTGGGCGGGATCGCTGCTCAGACGTTGTTTCTCACCTTCGCCGATGCGGCGCTGCGACGCGTCAATCTCGAGCATGCGGCCGCGTCCATCGGCAATCTGGCGCAGGGCACGTTGTTGATGTGCCTGCTGGGTATGCTGTTGGTGGCGCGTTATTCGCCGGAGTGGACGCTGTGGGGCATTCATCCGGTCACGCCGCTTTTGTTTCTGGGCTACGTGTATGGGCTGCGTATCATCGATGAAGTGCGTAGCCAGCCGATGTGGATGCCACGACGCACGCGCGAAACCCGCGAGGATGCACCGGATGACGAAGCCCAGCGCTATTCCTTGATGCGGTTGTGGGGCGCGTTCGCCGCGCTGGCCTTGTTGCTGGGCGTCTCCGGCTGGGTGATGGAGAAAGCGGCGACGACGCTGGCGACCGAAACGGGCATGAGCCAGACCGCCGTGGGCATACTGCTGACTTCGGTCGCGACCTCCTTGCCCGAGCTGGTGACTGCGGTGGCCGCCGTACGACGCGGGGCGCTGACCCTGGCCGTGGGGGGGATCATCGGTGGTAACGCCTTCGACACGCTGTTCGCCGCCGCCTCGGATATCGCCTATCGCGACGGTTCGATCTATCACGCCGTTTCCGATCAGACATTGCTGTGGATCGCGCTGTCGGTGCTGATGACGGCGGTATTGCTGCTGGGGCTGGTGCGTCGCGAGAAGCACGGCCCGGCACGCATCGGCTTCGAGAGCGTGGCGCTGGTGCTGTTGTATGGCGCCGGGGTGGCGATGGTTTTCCACGAGGCTGCCTGAACCGCGTGATTCGGCGCGCGCGGTTGCCTCAGTCGAACAAGTCGCCCTGGGCATGCGGGGCGCGAAATGCACTGGTATCAAGCCCCATCTCGGCACGATCGCCGATGCCCAAGCGTCGGCAGGTGGTGCGGAAACGCTGCGCCAGCAGTTTCGCGAACACGCCTTCGCCGCGCATGCGATGGCCGAAGCGGGCATCGTAATCCTCGCCGCCACGGCATTGGCGGATCAGGCTCATGACCTTGTCGGCGCGTAGCGGGTAATGCTCGTTGAGCCAGGTCTCGAACAGCGGCGCGACCTCATGCGGCAGGCGTAGCAGCATCCAGGCGGCGGTGCGCGCACCGGCGTCGTGTCCGGCCTCCAGCAGGGACTCGAGTTCATGATCGGTCAGCCCCGGAATCACCGGCGAAATCAAGGTCCCCACGGGAATGCCCGCTTCGCTGAGTTCGCGGATGACCTTGAGGCGTGTGCGCGGTGCCGCCGTACGCGGTTCAAGCGTGCGCTTGAGGTCATCATCGAGGCTGGTCAGGCTGACGAAGACGCGCACCAGGCGGTGCTCGGCCATCTCGGCGAGCAAGGCCTTGTCGCGCAAGATCAAGGCACTCTTGGTGACCAATGTGACGGGATGGCGGGTATCCAGCAGCAGTTCCAGCAGGGCCCGGGTGGTGCCGCGCTCCGCTTCCAGAGGCTGGTAGCAATCGGTGTTGCCCGACAGATTGATCGGGCGACAGACGTAGCCGGGCTTGTCGAGTTCGTCGCGTAGCCGCTCGACCATGCCGGTGCGCGCGATCAGCTTGGTTTCGAAGTCGAGCCCCGGTGACATGTCCCAGTAGGCATGGCTGGGGCGTGCGTAGCAGTAGATGCAGCCGTGCTCGCAACCGCGATAGGGATTCAACGAGCGGTCGAAGGACAGATCCGGCGAGTGATTCCAGGACAACGCGCTCTTGGCGGGCTCGTCACGCACTTCGGTAGCCAGCCGTGTGGGCGCTTCTTCCTGCCACCAGCCATCGTCAATGGCTTCGCTGACCGTGGGTGCAAAACGATTGTGGGGGTCGAAGGTCGCGCCTCGCCCCTTGCGGGCCTGGGAGCGATCTCTGGGCGTCGTCATGGTTACGTCAACTAGACTGTATTTATAAACAGTATAGGCGCCTTGCCTGCACGTTCAAGTCGCTTGTGTTCGCGTGACGCTCCGGAAGCCGGGATCAGCTCGGCGGATAGCCCAGCGCCTCGCGCAAACGCGACGCATGCGCGGCGACCCACGTCGGGTCGATGGGCCCCCAGTCGCGGATGACATAGCGACCGATGTGATGCCGAGCGCCGGCTTGCTGCTCGAATTCGCAGTGAATGTCCAGCTCCACGAGGGCATTGACGGTGTCCTGCGCTGTGCGACGCGGCATGCCGGTGGCTTCGATCAGCGCGGGTACGCTAGCCGTCCCGTTGTCGATGAGGTGCGCAACATATAGCCGGCGATAAAAGCTGCTTTGGGTCTTGCTCAGCGCCATGGGTGTTCTCCTGTAAAGGGTCATACAGCATAACGCCCCGCTCCCATGAAGGGGCAGGGCGCATGCGTGGCAGCGTGTGGGAAGAGGCGAATCAGAAGCGCAGTGTCACGCCGCCTTCCACGTAGCGATCCTGGGTATTGTAGCCGTCGACCAATTGGTATTCCTTGTCGAAGGCGTTCTCCATCTTGGCCGAGAGCTCGATCATGGGCGTGACCTGCCAGCTGGTACGCAGATCGATGACGCCATAACCGGCGACAGTGGTGTCGCCATAGGTGACGAAATCGGTATCGCGACGATCGCCAGCGGCGCGCAAGGTAGCGCCGAACGACCAGTCGGCCAGCGCGTAGTCGGCGTCCATTCGTCCGAAGGTGCGGGCACGACGCTGCAGGCGCTCGCCGGTCTGCCGGTCCTCGGGGTTCTGGTGGGTGAGGCTGGCGCTGAGCGTCAGGCCACCGGCTTGCCAGCCGCCGCTGAGCTCGACCCCGCGAATGCGGGCCTTGTCGACGTTGTAAGGAACGGATGTGATGGGATCGTAGCCGATCAGGTCGTCGATACGGTTATCGAAGACGGTCACTCGCGTGTGCCAGTTGTCGCGCTCGTAGGCCCAGAACGCCTCGAGGTTTTTGGCGGTTTCCGCATCTAGATCGGGGTTGGTGCCGTAGGGCCCATAGAGATCGATCAGGTTGGGTGCCTTGTAGGCCGTGGAGACGCTGGCGCCGAGTCGCTGAAACGGCGTGAGTCGATAGGCGTAGCCGAGGCTGCCGGTGGTCTCGTCGCCAAACAGGGAATCGTCGTCATAGCGTAAGGAACCGGAAAGCTCGTGGGCGCCATAGGTGCGCTGCATCATGCCATAGATGCCGATATTCTCGCGGCTATCGCGGTCGTAGCTGGCACCGGCGCGGTTATCGAAGTCGACGCTGTCGTGGCGGTAATCGACGCCCAGCACGTCGACGCCGTTGTCGCGGGTGAAGCGGTGCTGCAGCCCGACTTCATCGCGGTGGCTCTCGATGAGGCTTTGGCGTTCGCCTGCGCGACGCTCCTCACGTTGCTCGTCGAAATGGCCGGCGGTGATCAGCATCTGCCAGTCCGGCTGGAGTTGGACATCGAGCTGGCCACCGAAGGACTGCAGATAGCCTTTGGTGGCACAGTCCTGTGACGCTGGTGCTAGGAAGTCGCCGGTGCGGAAGCAATTGTCGTATTCGCCCTCGAAGTTCTGCCGCAGGGCATTGACGCTCACCTCGACGTCATCGTTGATGCGATGTGAGAGCCCCAACTGGGCACCTTCGCGCTCGAAGCCGTCACGCTCGCCGCTGTCGTCCGCCTGCGTGGCATTGAAGCCATCGCCGTCGCGGTGGAAGAGCGAGGCGTTCAGCCGAGTGTCGTCATCGCCGGTGGCGACCCAGGCGCTTTGGCGTTGCGTGCTGTCGCTGCCTGCGCTCGCCTTGAGTCCGCCTTGGGTGCCGGAGGTTGCGCCACGCCGCGTGAAGACCTGGATGACACCGCCGATGGCGTCGGCGCCATAGGCAGCAGCCCGGGGCCCACGCACGATCTCGATGCGCTCGATGGCCTCGAGCGGCAGCATTTCCAAACTGGCGCCACCACTGGTTGCCGAGTTGATGCGCACGCCGTCGACCAGCACCAGGCTATGGTCGGATTCGGTGCCGCGCATGAATAGGCTGGATGTCGTGCCGGGCGAACCGCTTTGGGCTATTTCGATGCCCGCGCGGCCCTGCAGCAGATCGATGATCGAGCCGGCCTGGCTGCGTTCGATGTCATCACGGTCGATGACGGTGGTACTTGCCAGCACATCGCTTTGCGATTGGGGAAGCCGGTTGGCGGTGACCTGAAGGTCGGATAGTTGTTGATCGCCCTGCGCCTGTGCACTGCCCGCCATCACGAAGGCCAGCCACAGCAGATTCTTTTTATGCAACATAGAAAAACGCCTCATCAGCGTAAGAAACGAGTTACGCGATGAGGAGGACAAGAGGTGACGCCGCCGCGTCGCCTGGACGGCGTGAATGCAACGGTCGCCACTGGCGAAGCCCTCCGCATCAGCCAGTGCTGAGAACCAGGCCGGTCTCCGGACTGACGCGCTGGCGGCGGAGAATATCCGACACCGGGCGGAAACGCCTTCCCACTCGAGCTAACCAAAGAGCAGTGGCGGTCGCATGCGCGGCTGGCAGCGACGATTTCCGACGTGGCGCGATTACCGTTGCGGGGGCAGTACGGGACTTTCACCCGTTTCCCGAGCACCTGGGTCTCGACGGGCGGGGATTCTGCTTGGCGGCTTTGGGGAAGTCAAACGCCGGTCGCGGAGGGCGCGACCGGCATGCAAAGAGACGAAATCTCTCAGAGAGAGAGGAACACGCCGGCCAATGTCGCGCTCATCAGGTTGGAGAGCGTGCCGGCGGCCACAGCCTTGAGCCCCAGCCGCGCGATATCGCTGCGTCGACTGGGCGCCATCATGCCGAGCCCGCCCATCAGAATGGCAATGGAGGCGAGATTGGCAAAACCGCACAGCGCGAAAGTGACGATGGCCCGAGCATGCGCGCTCAGTGCTTGCGGATCGGCGGCGAGGTTGGCGAAGGCGACGAACTCGTTGAGTACCAGTTTCTGACCCAGGAAGCTGCCGGCATGGATCGCCTCTTCCCAGGGGACGCCGATCAAGAACGCCAAGGGCGCGAACAGATAACCGAGTAGCAGTTCCAGGGTCAGATCCGGGTAACCCAACCAGCCGCCGATGCCACCCAGAATCTGGTTGCCCAGCGCGATCAGGGCGATGAAGGCCAGCAGCATGCCGCCCACGTTGAGGGCTAGCTGGACACCGGAAGCGGCTCCGTTGGCCGCCGCCTCGATGACGTTGGCAGGGGCCTCGTCGTCTTCGCCGTCGATGACGTCTTCCACTGGCTGAGACGGGGGCTCGGTTTCGGGCACGATGAGCTTGGCCATCAGCAGCCCGCCCGGCGCCGCCATGAACGAGGCAGCCAGCAGGTATTCCAGGGAGATGCCCATCGCCGCATAACCGCCGAGTACGCTACCGGCCACCGAGGCCAGGCCACCGACCATCACTGCGAAGAGCTCGGAGCGGGTCATGCGCGACAGGAACGGACGCACGGCCATCGGCGCTTCGGTCTGTCCGACGAAGATATTGGCGGCGGCGGAAAGCGATTCGGTACGCGAAGTGCCCAGCAGTTTCTGCAGCGCGCCGCCCATCAGCTTGATCACCCAGCGCATGATGCCCAGGTAATAAAGCACGGCGACCAGGGAAGAAAAGAACACGATGATGGGCAATACGCGCAGGGCGAAGACGAAACCGCCGTCACCGAAGACCTCGAACATGGTGTCGCTGACCAGGCCGCCAAAGACGAAATTCATACCCGCTTGGGCACTGTCGATGACCGACTGTACGGCGTTGGTGAGCCCCAGCAGGACGCTTTGTCCGAAAGGGATGGCGAGCACGAACAGGCCAAGACCGGCTTGAATGGCAAGCGCCCCGGCGACGGTGCGCAGACGAATGGCTCGACGGTTTTCGGACAAGGCGAGGGCGATCAGCAGGACGACCACCACGCCGACGAGCCCCATGAGGGTTTGCATCGAATACTCCTGAATGACGCGGTCTGGGTTACGAGAAGTGCGGCCATGATGGCGATATCGCTGCCTTCTCTAAGGACCGAGAAGGCGCGCTGGGGTGGCACCCTTTGAGGCGACCGTGGGGTCGCCTCAAAGGGTGCGTACTTTATCAGGATCGCTGGCCGATGTGGGGGCGATTATGCCAAGGCACTGATCGAACAGCCGATCATTGGCTCTCGGGTTCATGCAGGACTAGCTCGACACGACGATTCGCCGCACGTCCCTCGGCCGTGGCGTTGCTTTTCAGCGGGTGTGTGTCGGCATATCCCACCGCGCGTAGCTCATCGCTATCGAGACCTTCTTCGACCAGGAACCGTAAGACGGCGGTGGCACGCGCCGTCGAGAGTTCCCAGTTGGAGGGAAAGCGGTCGGTGGCGATGGGGCGACTATCCGTATGGCCCTCGATGGTGATATCGCCCTCGTATTGCTGCAGCGAGTCCAGCAACTGACGCAGTACCTCGCGGCCTTCGTCGGTGAGGCCGGCGCGGCTGCTGGAAAACAGCAGGCGATTCTCGATGCGGAAGTTCAGGGTCTGGGCGCTTTGTGTCACTACCACGCCATCGATCAAGGGCTTGAGCGTACTCGTCAGCTGGCGCACGCGACGGGTATCGCGGGAGGCCTCGACGCTGGTCATCAAGGCCTTGGCGGGATCCGGGTTGACCATGATCACGCGTGGAGGCCGTGGCGCCATCGGCGGTGGCGTATAGAAAGCGGTGTCACGCGGCGGAACGTAGCGTTTGTTTGAACGCGGTGGGGTGTAGAAATTCGGTGACCATGCGGGCGCTTGCAGTGTGGGCACGCCCAGGGCCGGGAAGGCGAGCGCCTCGTCGCTGGCGCTGCTATCGTCGTTTCCGGTGAGTGCCAATAGTAGCACGAACAAGGTGATCAGCAAGGTGAGCATGTCGAGATAGCTCATCAGCCAGCCGCCGCCTTCATCGCCCGCGTGATTTACGGGGGCGATCAAGGTATCGCCGGCGTCGATGGCGTAGCGATGCGTCGCACGGCTCATGCCACCGTTTCCTCCTCACGTGACCGCTTGGATGTTCCAGGTGCCGGTTCGCGGATCTCGTCCTGGTGCTCGGCCATGAAGGAATTCAGCGTGTCCTCGATGAACGACGGCAGGCGGCGCTTGGCGATCAGCATCACCCCTTCCATGACCATGTGCATTTCGATCAGACGCTCCTCGGTGCGGCGTTCCAGTTTCACCGCAATCGGCTTGAAGAGCAGGTTGGCGAGCAGGATGCCGTAAAACGTCGACATCAGAGCAATGGCGAGACGCGGGCCGATGATCGTCAGGTCGCCGCCGTCGATCACTTCGAGCATGTTGATCAGGCCGATCAAGGTGCCCAGCATGCCGAACGCGGGCGCGTAGGTGGCCATGGTGCGAAAGATCTGCGACTCGGCGTATTCACGCGCGCGCATGCGGGCGATGCGCCAACGCAGGACATCGTGAATCTCGTCATCCTGAGTATTGGCGATCACCAGGGATACCCCGGTGCGCAAAAAGGGATTGCGCGTGTCTTCGAGCTCGGCTTCGATGGCGCGAATATTGCCACGAAACCAGTGCCGGGCCATGGATACCAGCGTCTGGATGTCATCGTCGATACGGCTGTTTTCGCGACGGAAGACGAGCCCTACCAGACGCGAGACGCGCACTACCTCACGCATGGGATAGCTGATGAACGTGGCGGCCAGCGTGCCGGTGATGACGATGGCGAGGCCGGGGAAATTGAAGAAGCTGCTGGGCGTTTGCGCGGTAAAAAGTACGACGGTGGCGAGCAGCAGCACACTGGCGGCGATGCCGATCAGAGTCGACGGGTTCATGGGCGTTGTCCGATGCAGGAGCAGCATGAAAGCGATAGAGCGATGTGGCCAAGGGCCACCATGACGCATGATACGCGCGGCTGGGGCGTGCAAAGCGTGTATTTGCCGTGTGCTTTGTGCGCTTTTCAACGACTAGAGGACGGCTAGGATAGGGCGTTCGTGAAACATGTCGGGTCGTCACTGATCACGGCGTCGACGCCCCATGCCCAGCAGGGCCGAAAAACCGCCGGGTTGTTGGCGGTATAGCACAGCAGGCGCAGCCCCGCGTCTCGTACGGCGCTGGCGCCGGCGGGCTTCAGCTTGCGCCAGTCGAGGTGGATGCTATACGCCAGGAGATTTTCGGCATCCGCGCGCCAGCCCTTGGGGAGCTTGTCGTAGAGTAGTCCCAGGCGTAGCCGGTGCGGATCGGTTTCGATATCGCGTGCCGTGCGCAGCGCGTCTCGGTCGAACGAGGACACCAGCAGTCGCGAGGGTGGGAGCGCTGCCAGCAAGCGCGGAACGACGGCCTTGGCCAGGGCGGCGGGGCTATGCCGATAGCTGATCTTGAGTTCGAGGTTGAGCCCCATGTCGCATTCGACGATCAGTGCCAGCATCTCGTCGAGCGTTGCCATGCGCTCGTGGCGAAACGCCGGGCTGAACCAACTGCCCACGTCCAGTTGGTGTGCCTGGGCGAGATCGAGATGCCGCAACTTGCCGCGTCCGTTGGAGCAGCGTCGTACGCCGGCGTCATGCCAGATCACTGGGGTGCCATCGCCGAGTTGCTGGACATCGAGCTCCACCCAACGGCATCCGGCCGTGTGGGCAGCGCGTACCGCGGCCAGGGTATTCTCGGGGGCATGCGCGGAAAGCCCGCGATGCGCGATAACGCGGGGGAGTGCGAGGCTCGTCTCGCTGATCGGTGAGGCTTGTGCCTCGCGCTGGGGGGTGATTGTCGGCGGCAAGGTAGTACCGCTTGAAGAAAGTGGCATGTAAATGAACCTCGCGAGTGGCCGATGGGCATTATGGCATGTCGTAGCGGTATTGGTTCAGTGGTGGGAGGCATGCCGTTCACGTTGGTATTGCCGCCTAGATTGAGACACCTTTTTGACAGAATCATGACCGTATCGCCATGGGGCGGCGTTCGGGGATATGCTAATCTGCGCGCCTTGTTTCGAGATCAGTCGTCTGGCGCTTTGGCCGACAGACGGCGCCCGACCGGCAGAGAGACCGATGAAAATCATTCATGTTAAGAACCCGGAAAGCCGCGAGGCCTGCCTCGCACAGCTGTGCGCCAATGTGTATGGCCAAAAAGCCGGGCTCGATCCCCTGGTGACCTTCACTGGCACGTTAGGGGTGTTGTTCGAGCAGGACGCGGCACGCATTTTCGTCCTGGCCGACGAGCAGCAGACGATTCTCGCCATGCTGTTGCTGGTCTCGGACATCGAAGGCCAAGGCATGGAAGTGACATTACTCTCGACACCGGAAACTGGGGGCGACGAAGAGCATGTCAAACGCCTGGTCAGGGAAATGGCCACGCGCGCGCCCTTGCGAGTGCATGCCCCCGACGAGGCCAGCGAGACCTTCTTTCGTGATTGCGGCATCACTCGATGGCTGGATATGCCGGACGGCATGCGTCTGGGCTTGGCCGCGCAACATGAAACAGTAACGCCGGATACCTTGACGAAACCGTTGCGTTTCAATGCCGAGGGCATCGTGCAGACCTTCAAGCGTGAGCCCGAGACCTTCGAGTCGTACAAGGCGCGTTTCATCGCCGGCCTGGAACGTTTCGACGGCCGCGTGTGACGCCACTCGCAGAGCGATGCCATGCGACTTTAGTGGCGATGCGCCACTCCGGGCACATTCTCGGGGCCGGACGGCTTGACCCGGCGAGCGTTCGGCGCTTGGATGAAAGTCCAGATTCGTTAGCTTCATAAGGAAGAATGTATGGCCAAGCGTATTCAGTTCGCGCGCACCGGCGGGCCCGAGGTCCTGGAATATGTCGACGCTACTCCCGCCGAGCCCGGCCCGGGCGAGGTTCGCGTTCGCAATCGCGCGGTGGGATTGAACTTCATCGACATCTACTTCCGTACTGGGCTTTATCCGGCACCGAGCTTGCCGTCCGGCTTGGGCACCGAAGGGGCCGGGGAAATCGAGGCGGTCGGCGAGGGCGTGAAAGGCTTCGCGCCGGGAGATCGTGTCGCCTATGCCCAAGGGGCGTTAGGCGCTTACGCCGAGCAGCACGTGTTGCCGGCGGAGAAGGTCGTGGCGTTGCCCGAGGCCATCGGCTTCGAGACCGCTGCGGCGGCCATGCTCAAGGGAC
Organism: Chromohalobacter sp. 11-W; assembly: GCF_029889905.1. Taxonomy (GTDB): domain Bacteria; phylum Pseudomonadota; class Gammaproteobacteria; order Pseudomonadales; family Halomonadaceae; genus Chromohalobacter. The sequence goes on from NZ_JARANZ010000004.1 coordinate 98,807, forward strand.
TGACGGTGCAATATCTTCTGCGTCAGACATATCGGGTAAAAGAAGGCGAGACGATTCTGTTCCATGCCGCCGCGGGCGGCGTTGGCTCCATCGCTTGCCAATGGGCGAAGGCGCTGGGTGTGAAGTTGATCGGCACCGTCGGCTCGCCCGAGAAAGCCGAGTTGGCCAAGCGCAACGGCGCTTGGGCGACCATCGACTACACACGGGAAAATGTCGTCGAGCGCGTGCGCGAGTTGACCGGTGGCGAGATGGTGCCGGTGGTGTACGACTCGGTGGGCAAGGATACCTGGGAAACGTCGCTTGATTGCCTGCAAAAACGCGGCCTGATGGTCAGCTTCGGCAATGCCTCGGGCCCGGTCGAAGGCGTCAACATCGGTATCCTCAATCAGAAGGGCGCCTTGTTCGTGACGCGACCCAGCCTCAATGGTTATGCCGACACGCGTGAGCGCTTCGAGGCCATGGCCGAGGAACTGTTCGAGGTGATCGCCAGCGGCAAGGTCGCCATCGATGTCGCCAACCGTTACCCCTTGAGCGAGGCCGCCCAGGCCCAGGAAGCCCTGGCGGCGCGCAAGACCACTGGCTCGACGGTACTGCTGCCCTGAGACATTTCAGATAACGGTCAGATGACGACATTAAAAGCCCGGGTCCTGTCTGGTACAGGCCCGGGCTTTTTGGGTCTAGCCCTTAGGCACTGCCTGAAAAGTCGACGAGCGAAGGTCAGACAAGGCAAAAATCAGCGAAAAAGCGGAGTTTACGGGTTGTAAATGAGCACTTTGAGCTGATTTTTAACGCAGTATGGCTGAGCGCAGACAGTTTTCAGACAATGCCTAGGGTTAACGCTTAGTGAGTGTCGTGCCACACCACACTTTCCTTGTCGAGAGCGAAGGCATCGAAGGCGAAGTCGTCGACGCTGAGCATTTCCAGCACTTCCTTCTCGAATCGCCGCATGAAGTCGGCTTCTGCATCGTCGATCAGACCGGACTCCCAAGCTGCTTCCACGCGCTGCTCCGGATGCAGCGCCTCGGCGGGTAATTCACCCTTGCCATAGGCCTTGGCGATACGCCGGTAGAGCGGCTCGGCCTGCTCGCTGTCGGCGAGCAGGGCATTGTAGCGGGCCAGCGGGTTGTCCTGTTGCCCGGCGTCCTGTGTATCCCAGGTGTTTTCAGTCAGCTTGCGACGCAAGGCGCTGTCGGTGGAGACGGCGTGGGCGATATCGCGCGTGAAGCGATCATGAGGCTTGTGCCAGCGCCGTCCGAGCGGCATCGCGATGGCCGATAGGGTCGTCGCCAGGGCCCTATTGGGCAGGTTGTCGAACAATTCGATGAAGGCTTGCTCGGCGCGATGGAGCAACGTGCGGCAGCTGTAATGCAAAAGCGTTGCCTCATGCTCGACGTTGTCCGACTCGTGCCACTGCTTGAGCAGCATCGAGGTTAGATAGAGGTTGGACAGTACGTCGCCGAGGCGCGCCGAGAGCATTTCACGTTTCTTGAGGCCTGAGCCGAGGCTCGCCATGGCGGCATCGGCACACAGGCCGAAGGCCGCGGACAGCCGTGCGACTTCCTGCGCGTAAGGGGCGGCGATCTCGTCGAACGGAACGCTTGGCTTGCCGATCCCCAGGCCCAGAGTAAAAGCGCGCGCGGCATTGCCGAAGACCATGCCGGTGTGGCGGAAGATGGCCTTGTCGAAGGCCGGGAGGTCATCGTTGTCCTTGGCGGCGAGCTCGTTGAGCACATGGGGGTGGCAGCGAATCGCGCCCTGGCCGAAGATCATCAGGTTGCGCGTCATGATGTTGGCGCCTTCCACGGTGATCGACACCGGGTTGGCGGCATAGGCGATACCCAGGTAGTTGCGCGGCCCCAACGTGACGGTGCGGCCGCCGTGCACATCCATGGCATCGGCGAGCATGTTGCGTTGGAATTCGGTCAACTGGCTCTTGAGGATGGCCGAGGGCACCGCCGGCTTGACGCCGTGGTCGATGGTGTTGGCGGTTTGCATGACCGCTGCCTGGGCGATATAGGCATGCGCGGCGATACGCGCCAACGGCTCCTGGACACCTTCCATCTCGGCGACGGGCAGGTTGAATTGACGGCGGATGCGGGTATAGCCGCCAGCCCAGCCCAGCGCATAGCGGCCGATACCCGAAGCACCGGAGGGCAGGGTAATGCAGCGCCCCACGGACAGGCATTCGACCAGCATGCGCCAGCCTTGTCCGGCCATCTCGGTGCCGCCGATGATCCAGTCGAGGGGGATGAAGACATCCTGGCCGCGAATCGGGCCATTCATGAACGGGCTACCGATGGGATGGTGGCGGCGTCCGATCTCCATGCCCTGCGTATTGCGAGGGATCAGCGCGCAGGTGATGCCAAGGTCTTCGGTATCGCCGAGCAGGCCGTCGGGGTCGAACATGCGAAACGCCAGGCCGACCACGGTGGCGATGGGGGCCAGGGTGATCCAGCGTTTTTCGAAGGTGAGCTTGAGCCCGAGGACGTCCTCGCCATTGTGTTTGCCTCGGCAGACGACGCCGACATCGGGCAGCGAGGTAGCATCGCTGCCCGCGCGCGGTCCTGTGAGCCCGAAGCAGGGGATCTCGCGTCCATCCGCCAGGCGTGGCAAGTAATGGTCTTTCTGTTCCTCGGTGCCGTATTTGAGCAGCAGCTCACCCGGCCCCAGTGAATTGGGCACGCCGACCGTGACCATCAGCGTCTCATTGACGGCCAGTTTTTGCAGTACTGCCGATTGTGCCTTGGCGGAGAATTCCAGCCCGCCATAGCGCTTGGGAATGATCATCCCGAAGAAGCCTTCGCGCTTGAGGTAGTCCCAAAGCTCGGGCGGCAGGTCGGCACGCGTGCGGGCGATCTCCCAGGCGTTGCACATGCCGGCGGCCACGGAGCATTGATGGTCGACGAAAGCCTGCTCTTCCTCGCTCAGTTCCGTGGTGCCGAAATCCAGCAGCCGTTGCCATTGGGGGCGGCCTGAGAAGAGCTCACCGTCCCAGGCCACACTGCCCGCTTCGAGGGCGATACGCTCGGTCTCGGAGACCTTGGGCGCCGACTTCTTGAAGGCCGCGAACAGGCGCGGAGTCAGCCAGCGCCGCCGCAATGTGGGTAGCCCACAGGCCGCCACGGCCAGGGCGCCGAGCCACAGCAGCACGCCCACTGTCACTGCGCCGAAGACGATACCGAGGGCGCCGAGGATCAATAACAGCCCCAACGCCGGCAAGGCGCCTGCCTCCCGACGCATGATCCAGACCAGGCCTGCCAGCGCCACGACGATGAGCAACAGTTCCAACATGTGCACTCTCCCTGGATAATTTCTAACGCTTGTTTGAATTCAGCCTAGCGTACTCGTGTCGCCACGACTAGTCATCCATGGTGGAAGTCGTGATTCAGGAGGGAAGGCGTCCTTCAAGATTGACGAGAGGCCCCGCGCCGCCAGAGGCGGTACGGGGCAGTAAGGTCAGGGCGTGGACTGCGAAGCGTTTTCGAGTCGAGCCGGGCGCAATCGGCGATGTAGCCGGTCGAGGTAGAGATAGACCACCGGGGTGGTGTAGAGCGTCAAGACTTGGCTCAGGATCAGGCCGCCGATGATGGTGATGCCCAGCGGTGCGCGCAACGCAGCGTTTTCATCGGTGCCCAGCAACAGCGGAATCGCGCCGAGAATGGCGGCCAGCGTGGTCATCATGATGGGACGAAAGCGTACCACTGCCGCTTCGCGTATGGCCTCGAGCGCGCTCAGGCCGCGTTCGCGCTCGGCACTGACGGCGAAGTCGACCAGCATGATGGCATTTTTCTTTACTACGCCGATCAGCAGAATGATGCCGATCAGGGCGATGAGCGTGAATGGTGTATCGAGCAGCATCAAGGCGAGCAGTGCGCCGACCCCGGCCGAGGGCAGGGTAGAGAGGATCGTCAGTGGGTGAATGTAGCTCTCGTAGAGAATCCCCAGCACCAGGTAGACCGTCACTAGCGCGGCCAGGAGCAGCCACGGCATGGCTTGCATGCCGCTCTGGAAGGCGCCCGCGCTGCCCTCGAAATCCACCTGCACGGCAGTGGGCAACCGCAGGTCGTCCACCGTACGACGGATGCGCTGGGTAGCATCGCCCAGCGTGACGCCGTCTTCGAGATTGAACGATACCGTGGTGGAGGCGAATTGTCCCTGATGGTTGACGCTCACCGGCGTGGTACTTTCCTCGAGATGACTGAACGCCGAGACGGGTATTGCGTCGCCTGCGTCGTTGATGACGTGGAGTCGTGAAATGGCTTCCGGCGCGCTGCGGTGTTCGTCATCTACCTCGAGGATCACGTAGCGCTGGTTGTCGGCGTCAAACAGGCTGGTGATGCTGCGTTGCGCGAAGGCGTTACCGAGCAGTGTATCAACGTCTTGCATGTCGACGCCGAGGCGCTTGGCGGTATCGCGGTCGACGTTGAGTTCCACGGCTTGGCCCTCGCCCCGGCTATCGCTATCGACACCGGTCAGCCCGTCGACATCCTGCATGGCGTCACTGACGCGCTGGGACCAGGTATCGAGCAGCGCGAGATCGTCGCTCTTGAGGGTGATTTCGTATTGCGTGCCGGTATTCTGTCGGCCACCGATACGGATGTCTTGCAGGGCCATCATCGAGGTGTTGACGCCGGGAATATCGCCCATCGATGCGCCTAGACGATTGCCGATGGCCTGCGTGCCCGCCTCATGTTGGCCCTCCTTCAGGGTGATGAACAAGGTGGCGGAGGCGCCTCCGCCACGGCCGCCCATGAAGCCCAGCACACTATGCACCTCGGGCGCGTCGGACAGACGCTCGCGAATGGTGCGCAACTTGGCCGACATGGCATCGAACGACAGGCTTTGATCCCCGCGCACGAAACCGATCAGTCGTCCGGTGTCCTGCTGAGGAATGAACCCCTTGTCGACGGCGACGTAGAGGTAGCCGTTGAGTACGATCACGCCGACCAGCGAGAGTAGCGTTAAGCGTCGATGGCGCAGGGCAATATCCAGGCTGCGCGTATAAAGTCGCTGACAGCCCTGACCGAAAGCGAGCAGGGCTGCCTCCCAGCGCGGGGGCTGGCGCTCGCGTCCGGGTCGCAACCAGCGCGCACAGAGCATGGGCGTCAGGGTCAGCGACACCACTAGTGAGACCAGCACCGCCAGCGACAGGGTCATCGCGAATTCGAAGAACATGCGTCCGATGAAGCCGCCCATGAACAGCAGCGGCAGAAATACCGCCACCAGGGACACGCTCATCGAGGTCACCGTGAAGCCTACTTCGCGTGCGCCTTGCAGGGCGGCTTGTCGGGATGGCATGCCTTGCTCGATATGCCGGGCGATGTTCTCGACCACGACGATGGCGTCGTCGACGAGAAAGCCGATCGATACGATCAGTGCCATCAGCGACAGCGTGTCGAGCGAAAAGCCCATGACATGCATCATCGCGAAGGTGCCGATCAGTGACACGGGAATCGCCAGGCTGGGAATCAGCGTGGCGCGAGCGTTACGCAGGAACAGGAACACCACCAGGACCACCAGCGCGATGGCCAGCATCAAGGTGAGCTGTGTCTCATGCAAGGAGGCGCGTATGCCGGGGGCACGGTCGAGCTGCACGCTAAGCGAAGCACTTTGTGGCAACTGACTTTCGATGGACGCCATGCGCTCGCGGATGCCGGCGATGGTGTCGATGACATTGGCGCCGCTGCTGGCACTAATGACCAGTAGCACGGCCGGTTGCTCGTTCTGAAAGCCCACGTTGTAGCGGTCTTCCACGCCGTTTTCGATATCGGCGACATCGCTCAAGTGCATCACGGCACCGTTCTCGCCGCGCGCCACGATGAGGTCCTCGAACGCCTCGGCTTGCATTAGCTGCGAGTCGGTGTCGACTTCCCAGCGTGTGGCGGGGGATGCCACAAAACCGGTGGGCGTGCTGGTGGTGGCACTGCGTATTGCATTGGCCACGGCCGTCAACGATACGCCCGCATGCTCGAGCCGACGCGGATCGAGTGACACGCGTACCGCCGGAGAAGAACTGCCGCCGACATTGACGTCGCCGACACCGGGCACCTGCAGGATCGGCGGCGCAATGCGTTCGTCGGCGAGCTGGTAAAGCTCACTGGTGGGCAGCGTGTCGGAGGTGACCGAGAGAATCATGATCGGCGCCGCCGCCGGATTCATCTTGCGATAGCTGGGGCGGCTGGTCATGGCGCTGGGCAGCAAGGGTTGGGCATCGTTGATCGCGGCTTGCACCTCGCGTGCGGCGTCGTCGATATCCTTGTCTAGATCGAATTGCACGACGACGCGCGTTGAACCGTCAGAACTGCTCGAAGTCATCTGCGAGATGCCGGAAATGGTCCCTAGCGAGCGCTCCAGCGGCGTGGCCACGGTGGACGCCATGGTCTCAGGGTTGGCGCCGGAGAGGCTGGCGTTGACCACGATGGTAGGGAACGACACGTTGGGCAGCGGTGCCACGGGAAGACGCTGGTAGGCCAGCAGCCCCAGCAGCACGATGCCCAACGCCAGCAGCGCGGTGCCCACTGGACGACGCACGAAGGGACTGGAAACGCTCACGCATCCACCTCGGTATCCATTGCAGTGTCATGCGCATTGCCACGCCGGCGCCAGCGTTGGGCCAGCCGGTCGAAGAACAGGTAGATCACCGGCGTGGTGAAAAGCGTCAGCAATTGGCTCAGCAACAGACCGCCAACCATGGTCATGCCCAGCGGGCGGCGCAGCTCCGCCCCGTAACCGCTGGCGAGCATCAGCGGCAGTGCTCCGAGCAGGGCGGCGAAGGTAGTCATCATGATCGGCCGAAAGCGCAGCAATGCGGCGCTATGAATCGCGCGATATGCCGACATGCCTTGCGTTCGCTGCGCCTCGAGTGCGAAGTCGATCATCATGATGGCATTCTTCTTGACGATGCCGATCAGCAGGATGATGCCGATGATAGCCACCATGCCCAGGGCGTTGTTACTGAGCATCAGGGCCAGCAAGGCGCCGATGGCCGCCGACGGCAGGGTCGAGAGAATCGTCAACGGGTGGATGTAGCTCTCGTAGAGCACGCCGAGCACGATGTACATGGTGATGACGGCGGCGGCAATCAGCCATAGCGTGTCACGCGTCGAGGTAGTGAACGCCAGGGCGGTACCTCGAAAATCGAGCTGTGTGTCGGCGCTGAGGACGTCATCGCGGGCCGCTTCGACGGCATCGAAGGCATCCGACAGCGAATAGCCGGGCGCGGCATCGAACGACATCAATGCCGAAGGGAACTGATTGAGGCGTTGACGCGATAGTGCGGTGGGTTCTTCCTTGACGCTGACCAGACTCGACAGCGGCACCATGGCGTCGTCACTGCCGCTGACATATAGCCGGGAAATAGCCTCGGGGCCGGCGTCGTCGCCATGCGCTGCGCTCAGCACCACGCGATACTGGTTGGATTGGGTGAAAATCGTCGAGATCAGGCGCTGGCCGAAGGCATCGTAGAGGGCGTCGTCGATGTCGGCGACCGAGATGCCGAGCCGGCTGGCGCGATCGCGGTCGATACTGACCTCGAGCTTGCGACCTGCGTTCTGAAGGTCGGTGGCGATATGCGCGATGGCCGGGGCATCCTCGAGACGTTCGGTCATCGCCGAGACGTCGTGCGCCAATTGGTCGCGATCACCCTGGGTCAAGGCGAACTGGTACGGATAACGGCTGACGGTGTCTTCCAGCGTCAGGTCTTGCACCGGTGTCAATGCCAGGTCGATGCCAGGGACATCGGCAGCGGCATCGAGTAGCCGCGAGACGATGGCGTCCAAGTCGGCGTCGCGCGCGTCCAGGTCGGCCAGGTCGATTTGCAGCCGGCCGCCATTGAGCGTGGTGTTGGTGCCGTCGATACCGATGCTCGAGGCAATATTGGCCACGGCGGGATCGGCCAACAAGCGCTCGGCCAGATCCTGCTGACGCGCCGACATGGCACGGTAGGACGTCGTCTGCGTCGCCGTGGTGATGCCGCGCAAGGTGCCGGTATCCTGAGTCGGGAACAACTGCTTGGGCGTCATCCAGAACAGCACGGCGGTCAGCACGAAGGTTCCCAGTGCCATCCATAGCGTCGCCGTCTGGTGCCTGAGCACCGTGTCCAGGGCGCGTTCGTAGCCACGCGTGAGACGTCCGAAGAGGCCTTGGCGACTGCGCACCATGGCTTCGTCGTCGAGGGGCTGAGCGTCGCCCTCGGCATCGCGGGTGCGGCGCCGCAGCCAACGCGCGCAAAGCATCGGCGTCAGGGTCAGGGAGACGAACGCCGAGATGACGATGGAAATCGCCAGCGTCATGGCGAATTCACGAAACAGCACGCCGACCACACCGCTCATGAACAGCAACGGGATCAGTACCGCCAGCAGCGATACCGTCAGCGAAAGGATGGTGAACGCGATCTGGCGCGATCCCTTGAGTGCTGCCTGCAAGGGCGTTTCGCCGCGTTCCAAATAGCGTGTGATGTTCTCGAGCACCACGATGGCGTCGTCGATGACGAAGCCGGTAGCGATGGTCAGCGCCATCAAGGTGAGGTTGTTGAGACTGAAGCCAGCCAAATACATGGTGCCGAAGGTGCCGACGAGCGACAACGGTACGGCCAGGCTGGGGATCAGCGTTGCCGGTAGATTACGCAGAAACAGGAAGGTGACCATGATCACCAGCGCGATGGCGAGGACCAGCTCGAACTGCACGTCCTCGACGGCGGCACGGATCGTGGTGGTGCGATCGCTCAAGATGTCCACGTCGACGTTGCCCGGCAAGCTCGCCGATAACGCCGGCAAGCGACGCTCGATATCGTCGACGACGCCGACCACGTTGGCGCCGGGTTGACGCAGGACATCGACCAGAATCGTCTTCTCGCCATTGGCCCAGGCCCCGAGTTGCGCGTTTTCCGCGCCGTCCTCGATGCTGGCTACATCGCTCAATCGCAAGGGGGCGCCATTCTCGTACTTGAGGATGAGGTCGCGATAGCCTGCCGCGGAGGCCAACTGGTCGTTGGCCTCGATGCTATAGGCGCGGTAAGGACCATAAATGGTGCCCTTGGCCTGATTGACGTTGGCGCTTTCCACGGCGCCACGCACGCTGGAAAGATCGAGCCCGTGCGCGGCGAGCTGGCGCGAATCGACATCGATTAGCACGGCGGGTCGATTGCCGCCGGACAGACGTACCTCGCCGACGCCGCTGATCTGGGCGAGTTTCTGCGCCAGGCGGGTATCGACCAGGTCGTGGACCTTGGTCAACGGCAAGCTATCGGACGTCACGGCCAGTGTCAGTACCGGCGTATCGGCGGGGTTGACCTTGCTATAGCTCGGCGGACGAGGCAGGTCGTCGGGCAGCAGGGTTTCCGCCTGGTTAAGAGCGGCCTGTACTTCCTGCTCGGCGACGCCCAGGTCGCCATCGAGACCGAATCGCAACGTGATAAGCGACGCGCCACCGGTACTGGTCGAGCTCATGTCCTCGAGGCCGGCGATTTCTCCCAACTCGTCTTCCAGTGGTGCGGTGACGTGGGAAAGCATGACATCTGGGCCCGCGCCGGGGTACAGCGTGGTGACCTGAATGGTAGGAAAGTCGACTTCGGGCAGCGACGATATGCTGAGCAGCCGGTAGGTAAAGGCGCCGGTGATGAGGATGGCCAGCATCACCAGAGAGGTGGCGACCGGACGTAGAATGAACAGCCGCGATGGATTCATGAGGCGTCTCGCGACGTCTGCGTGTCGGCGTCATCGTCAGCCGTCGAAGAGGCGCTGGTTTCTCCCGGTAGGGCGTTGCTGACGACGCGTACCTTGGCACCGTCGCGGAGGCTATCGACGCCGTCCACGACCACGCGCTCGCCTGCCGAGACACCGCTGGCTAGGGCGCTGCGATGATCTTCGCTGGCACTGACGACGACATCGTGGCGGGTCACCGTGTCATCGTCGCCGACGACATACACGAACAGGCCGTCTTGACCGGTCTGAACGGCAGGCGCGGGGACGATGACGCGGTCACGCAGCGTGTTGACCGTCAGCCGCACGTCGACGAAGGCGCTGGGGTAGAGGCGGTCCGCTGCGTTGTCGAAGCGCGCGCGGAGTCGCACGGTGCCGGTGGCGGTGTCGATCTGGCTGTCGATGCTGGTCAGTTGTCCTTCGAGGCGTTCGTCACCCACCGTGGTCACCGAAACGCTGGGCGCGTCTCCTGATGCCAGTTGCTCGCGCAGCGTCGGTACGTATTGGCTGGGCAATGAGAAGACTACCGAGATCGGATCGAGCTGGGTGAGCGTGGCAATGGGATCGTCGTCACCACTGCTGACCAGGTTACCGGGATCGACGTTGCGGATGCCGATGATGCCGGCGTTGGGCGCAGTGATGTCGGTATAGTCCAGCTGCACTTGGGCGCTATCGATATCGGCTCGGTCGCTGGACACGGCGCCTTCGTACTGGCGGACTAGCTGGCGCTGCTGTTCGAGTTCCTGACGGGAGATCGACTGGCTCTGAGCCAGTGACTCGTAGCGTTCGAGGTCCGCGCGGGCCGATTCCAGTTGTGCCTGATCCTGAACCAATTGCCCCTGGGCGGCAGCGAGCTGAGCCTGATAGTCACGCGGGTCGATGGTGGCCAGGCGCTGTCCTTTCTCGACATGCTCACCTTCCTTGAAATCCACCGTGAGCAGTTCGCCTTCGACACGCGGATACACGTCAATGCTCGATAGCGAGCGCACGGTGCCCAGCGCCCCGACGGTAATCTCGAGATCCCCGCGTCGGGCCTCGATGGCGGCCACGGCCGTGCTTCTTTCCTCACCTGTACTTTCGCCACCTGCACTGGCTGGGGCATCGCTTGGCTGATCGTCGTTTTGCCAGTCGGGGATCCACCACACGGCGAGGGCGATCAAGACGACGATGAGTAGGGCGATCCAGAGACGACGAGAGTGGGGCATGACGGGGCATTGATCCTTGTCAGAGACATTCCGGCGCAGAGGCCGCGCGCGTTTTGGGCGGACGCGAGTCACCGGGATAAGAGGCGCATTGTAACGAAAGGTTCCTGTTAACGACGAATCGGTTGGACGATCGTGCACAGTCTAAGGGGGCGGTGGGCAAGAATTAAGGAAGGATAATGCAAAAACACCCGATGCACGTGCACCGGGTGTTCGAGGCGGACGTCATGTCATAAGCAGCGTCATGCCTTGCGGCGTGCCGGTGCGTCATGAGCGACGTAGTAATCGACCTCGGCGGGCGGCAGCGGATCGCGCCCGCGCACCTTGTCGGCCATTTTTTCGGCGATCATGATCGTCGGAGCGTTGAGGTTGCCGGTGGCGATCACGGGCATGATCGAGGCATCGATGACGCGCAGCCCTTCGAGACCATGTACGCGTCCCGCGCCGTCGACGACGGCCATCTCGTCATCGGCATTGCCCATCTTGCAGGAGCCGGCGGGGTGATAAGCGGTCTCCGCATGCTGACGCACGTATTCGTCGAGCTCCGCGTCACTTTGCGCATTCGGGCCCGGCGAAATCTCGCGGCCGCGATATTCGTCCATCGTTGGCTGCTCGATGATCTCGCGCGTGATGCGGATCGCGTCGCGGAATTCCTGCCAGTCCTTTTCCTCGGACATGTAGTTGAACAGGATGCTGGGCGCGGCGTTGGGATCGCGGGATGTCAGGCGGATGCGTCCACGGCTCATGGAGCGCATGGAGCCGACGTGGGCCTGAAAACCATGGGCCTGCACCGCGCTCTTGCCGTTGTAACTGATGGCGATCGGCAAGAAGTGGTACTGGAGGTTGGGCCACTCTTCCTGGTCGTTGGTACGAATGAAACCGGCCGCCTCGAACTGGTTGCTGGCGCCGACACCCTTGCCGAAGAAAAGCCATTCGGCACCGATCTTGGGCTGGTTGTACCACTTGAGCGCCGGATACAGCGAAATGGGCTTCTTGCATTCGTACTGGATGTACATTTCCAGGTGATCCTGGAGGTTTTCGCCGACGCCTGGCAGCGCGTGTACCACGGGAATGTCGAATTCCTTGAGGTGCTCGGGATTGCCCACGCCGGAGCGCTGCAGGATCTGCGGTGAGGCGATGGCACCCGCGCACAGCAACACCTCGCGACGTGCGCGAACACGCTGGGCCTGGCCCTTGCGCTCGTAGCTCACGCCGACGGCGCGCTTGCCCTCGAATTCGATGACATCAGTCGTGGCGTGCGTCTCGATCGTCAGGTTGGGGCGTTGCTTGGCGATATCCAGATAGCCACGCGCCGTGGAGGCACGGCGACCGTTCGGCGTCGTCGTGCGGTCCATGGGACCGAAGCCTTCCTGCTGGTAGCCATTGACGTCCTCGGTGGCCGGGTAGCCGGCCTCGATGCCCGCACGAATGAAGGCGCTGTAGAGCTCGTTGTTGCCTTCCTTGGGGGTGGCCACCGACACCGGGCCATCGCCGCCGTGGTAATCATTGGGCCCGATGTCGCGCGTCTCGGCACGCTTGAAGTAGGGCAGGCACTGCAGGTAGTTCCAGTCCTCCAGGCCCGGCGTCTTGGCCCAGTTGTCGTAATCCAGCGCGTTGCCGCGTAGATAGCACATGCCGTTGATCAGCGATGAACCGCCAAGCCCCTTGCCACGACCGCACTCCATGCGACGGTTGTTCATGTGGGGTTCGGGATCGGTCTCGAATGCCCAGTTGTAACGCTTGCCCTGCAGTGGATACGCCAGCGCTGCGGGCATCTGCGTACGAAAGTCGAAGCGATAGTCGGGGCCGCCGGCCTCGAGCAGCAGGACCTGGACGTCGGGGTCCTCGGTCAGGCGAGTGGCGAGTACGTTGCCGGCAGAACCGGCCCCGATGATGATGTAGTCGAATTCACGAGCCTGTGTCATGAGCGGCCCTCCTTCACGTGGTCGAACGAATGACAGGGATGCGCGCATGGCCGGCTGGAAACACCGGCCATGGTCGCTGCATCAGAACACGGCGGGGAAGGGCCCCATTTCGATCTGTACCGATTTGATCTGCGTGTACTGATCGAGCGACGAGAGGCCGTTTTCACGGCCGATGCCGGACTCCTTGTAGCCGCCCACCGGCATTTCCGCCGGCGAATCGCCCCAGGTGTTGATCCAGCAGATGCCGGCCTGCAGGCGATGAATGACGCGATGCGCGCGGTTCAGGCTTTCGCTGAACAGCCCGGCGGCGAGGCCGTAGCCGGTGTCGTTGGCGCGACGGATGACTTCTTCCTCATCGTCGAAGACCAGAATCGCCATCACCGGGCCGAAGATTTCCTCGCGCACGATGCGCATGTCGTCGCGGCAATCGGTGAACACCGTCGGTGCGGCCCACGCGCCCTGAGCCCAGTCGCCCTGGTCCCAGCGGCCACCGCCGACCAGCAGGCACGCGCCTTCCTGGGCGCCAAGATCGATATAGCTTTGCACCTTTTCCTGGTGCTCGAAGCTGACCAGCGGACCGAAGTTGACCGCCGGATCGAGCGGGTCGCCGGCCTTGATGCGCTCCACGCGCTCCTTGATCTTGGCTTCGAAGTCTGCCTGAACCGAGCGGTGGATGAAGACGCGCGTGCCGTTGGTGCAGACCTGGCCGCTGGAATAGAAATTGGCCAGCATCGCGGCGTCGGCGGCGCGCTCCAGGTCGGCGTCCTCGAAGACGATCAACGGCGACTTGCCACCCAGCTCCATGGTGACTTCCTTGAGCGTCGAACCCGCCGCGGCGGACATGACCTTCTTGCCGGTGCCGGCTTCGCCGGTGAAGGTGATCTTGTCGATGTCGGCGTGGTTGGTGAGCATCTGCCCGACGCGCCCGTCACCCTGGACGACGTTGAACACGCCATCCGGCAGGCCGGCTTCGGTGAGAATTTCCGCCAGTTTCAGGGTGGTCAGCGGCGTGACCTCACTGGGCTTGAAGACCACTGCGTTGCCCGCCGCCAGTGCCGGTGCGGATTTCCAGCAAGCAATCTGGATGGGATAGTTCCAGGCGCCGATGGCGCCGATTACACCTAGCGGTTCGCGGCGCGTGTAGAAGAACGAGTCCTCGCGCAGCGGCACCTGGGTGCCTTCGATGGAGGGCGCCAGATTGGCATAGTATTCCAGCGAGTCGGTGCCGGTGACGATATCCACGGCTTGGGTTTCGCTGATCGGCTTGCCGGTGTCCAGTGTTTCCAGATGGGCCAGTTCATCGTTGCGTTCGCGCAGCAGCGCGACGGCGCGATGCAGGATACGGCTGCGTTCCATGCCGTTCATTGCTGCCCATGTACGCTGGCCTTCGCGGGCCGAGGCGACGGCACGATCGACATCGTCCTGAGAGGCTTGCTGGATGCTCGCCAGCACACTGCCATCGACTGGATTGATCGTGTCGAATGTCTCGCCGGATGTAGCGTCGACGAATCGACCGCCGATATAGAGCTTTTGAGTCTCGAAAGTGGCCATGAGGTCCTCCCGTGTCGTGATTGAAAAGTGTCGAGGCCTGGTGTCAGGCGTTTATCGGCGCTTGATTCGTGGCATGAGCGAGTTGCTCTTCCACATAGTCATAGGCCAGTTGTCGCGCTCGGTCGACATCGATGCCTTGTGGCGCGAGCGCGCCGCGTAACCAGAGCCCATCGATCATTGCGGCCAGGCCGCGTGCTGCCTGCTGTGCGTCGGGCCTTGGCAGGCAGCGTTGGAAGTGGTGACAGATGTTTGAATATAGTCGCCGATCATTGACGCGCTGCAAACGCTGCAGATCGGGACGGTGCATGCTGACCGACCAAAAAGCCAACCAGGTCTTCATGACGATCTTGTTGACCTGGCTGCGGTCGAAGTTGCCGTCGATGATGGCATGCAGGTGTTGGCGTGGGGACTCGACATCGTCCCGGGCACGCCGCTGTGCGACGGCGTTGCCGAGGTCCCAAAGAATCTGACGCATGGTCGATTCGAGCAGCCCGTCCTTGCCGCCGAAATAGTGGCTGATGATGCCCGCCGAGACGCCGGCACGCTTGGCGATCCGCGCGATGGTGGCGTCCGCCAGGCCGACGTCGTCGATGGCTTCCAGTGTTGCTTGAATCAGCTGGCGGCGGCGAATGGGTTGCATACCGAGCTTGGGCACCGAGCATTCTCCTTTGCTGACGTTCTGGGTAGTCCGCTTGCGCACCTCATGAGCTACCCGTCATCGAATCATTATGGAATTTTTTTATTGAACGTTCAATCAATAAAAAATCTGCTATCTTTCCTATGGTAAATGAAATCCATAGTGGAAAAGAATCGCCGAATTCATTTAGCATAAAAAAACGTTATTGAATCGTCATTCAATGACTATATCAACATCAACGCAAGGGAGAATTCCATGTCCAACAAGACCCCATTGATTGCGCTGCTGGGCAGTGCCACGTTGCTTTCACCGCTGGCCATGGCGGACACGCCGGAGGCTTGCCAACCCGTGCGTTTCGCCGAAGTCGGCTGGACGGATATCACCGCTACCACTGCATTGACGCGTGAAGTGCTCGAAGGGCTGGGATATGAAACCACCTCCGATACCGTTTCCGTCCCCGTAGCCTACGCCGGCATGAAGAATGGCGACTTCGACGTCTTCCTGGGCAACTGGATGCCGTCGATGGCGTCGATCAGCGACGAGTACATCGACAAGGGGCAGGTCGATCGACTGGGCGCGAACCTCGAGGGCGCCAAGTACACCTTGGCGGTACCGCAGTATGTCTATGACGCCGGTGTCACTTCGGTGGAAGATCTGGACGATCATGCGGACAAGTTCGGTAGCCGCCTGTATGGCATCGAAGCCGGTAACGACGGCAACGAAATCATCCAGCAGATGATCAGTGACGATGCCTTCGGCCTGGGCGACTGGGAACTGATCGATTCTTCCGAATCGGGCATGCTCGCCGAGCTCAATTCCAGAACCCAGAACGAAGAGTGGATGGTGTTCCTCGGATGGGAGCCGCACCCCATGAACACCAACTACGACATGGCCTACCTGAAAGATGCCGATGACTACTTCGGCCCTAACCTGGGTGGCGCCACCGTGTATACCAACACTCGTGCCGATTACGCCGAGACGTGCGGCAACGTGGGCGAGTTGCTCAATAACTTGAGCTTTACCCTGTCCATGGAGAACGAAATCATGGGCGCGATCATGGATGAGGGCGAAGATCCGCGCGATGCCGCCCGTGCCTGGCTCCAGGACAATCCGGGTGTGCTCGACGAGTGGCTCGATGGCGTGACCACCGTCAAGGGCGAGCCTGGCCTGGATGTCGTGAAGCGCGAGCTCGACATCGACGCCTAAACGTCGGCACCTTGTCACTGCCATGGGCTTGCCAAGCGGCAAGCCCATGTGCATAATTCGCCCCCGTCGCCAAGCTTCCTGCTATGCGATATGTGGCTACGTAGCTCAGTTGGTTAGAGCACATCACTCATAATGATGGGGTCCCCTGTTCGAGTCAGGGCGTAGCCACCACCTCCCATCCCGCAAGTTCCGCTAAATTTCCTGCTTGCCTAAGCAGAGCCTCTCTGTCTGATGCACCTCGTTGGCGTTTTGCTGTGCTATGCGTTCTGCGGAACGTGTTGCGTCTGTATATCCGTCGCATTGCGCGCTTGGTGGGTGAGGCCCATCGCCGCCGTGAATTCGCCGGGGGAGGGATAATCCCCTTGCGACGCATCGTAGTCTTGCCCGGCGTAGCTAGGTGCCTGTTTCAATAGAAGAATGAGCGCGGGCTAAGGCGGCGTTCTGGCAAACGAATTCACTTCCAGCCTTGACGCCCTCGAACTAATCCGTATACTACGCCGCGTGCTCCGGCATCGTTCCCCGATAGCTCAGTTGGTAGAGCAAATGACTGTTAATCATTGGGTCGCAGGTTCGAGTCCTGCTCGGGGAGCCAATACCGGATCGCGCTCGGCGATCCCCGATAGCTCAGTTGGTAGAGCAAATGACTGTTAATCATTGGGTCACAGGTTCGAGTCCTGTTCGGGGAGCCAACTTCCCGCCGAGTGACATCGCTGATATTCCCCGATAGCTCAGTTGGTAGAGCAAATGACTGTTAATCATTGGGTCACAGGTTCGAGTCCTGTTCGGGGAGCCAGGCGATATTTTATGCTTCACTAACGCGCATCGTTGACCGTCACGGTCGCTCCTGCCTCGCGCGGTGTCCTATCTTTCTGCAGTGATTTCAATAAGCGTCGTATTTCCGGATGGTGGAAAAAGTCCTCCAGCTGTGTCGCACGCGTTTCTCCAATACCTGAATAACGTTGCCACTCGGATGGCGCCCATCGCGTGAGCTCACGCATGTCGTGTCGTGCGAGTATCGCCTCGAGGGCGTTCTGCGGGATGGCGGGTAGCCCCAGCGCACGCAGCCAACGGCGAGGAGAGCGTTTATCGGCCGCCGCGAAGCGAGCTCGCCAGTCATGTGCGGTCTTGGTGCCGACGCCGGGTAGCTTCTCCAGGAGCCGGGAATCTAGCGTGCGCCAGTCGAGAAGTCCCTCTATTAGCCCGGCATCGACGAGTTGGCGCCATGTAGCGGGGCCGATGCCTGCGAAGTCCAGGCCGTTGTCGCTCCCCAGCCATTCGAGCCGAGCGAGGAATTGTTCGCGGCACTTCGGTGTCAGGCGTAGACATGACAGGCGATCGTAACGCTCGGCGTCGGGTGCCGCGACTGTTGGGCGCGGTCGCGTGCGTATGACCACGTCCTGGAGTTGGGGGATGGTCAGGCCGGCCAGGCGCAGCCTGACTTGATCGCCGGGACGCACGTCGGTCTTGCGCCAATGCGCTAGCGAGCCAAGGCTGACGTGGGTGATGCGCTTGTCGCCAAGCATGACCGGCGTCAAGGTGGCAACGGCGGTGATGCGCCCGGTACGACCCACCGTGAAGTCGAGGGCGTCGATGTGTGCGATCGCCTGTTGGGCGGGATATTTCCAGGCCATGGTCCAGTCGGGAGGCGAAGCTTCCCATTCGTGTCCGTCGGGACGGTCGCCACGCTTGACGACGATGCCGTCGGTGGCGAAGGGCAGGGCGTGGTTATACCAGTATTCGCGCCACCGGGCGACGTCTTCCGGTGTGGTGATGGCGTGCGTGGTATCGGCGACATCGTCGAACCCCCAGTCGGCAAGCGTGGCAAGACGAGCGGGCATGGTAGCCGGGCCGTCGGGCCAGGCCCAGACGTACAAGCCAATCTCCTCGCCCTGGCGATCCGTCAGTGAATTGCGAGCCATCAGCCCGGCAACACGAGCGCGTGCGCCGTCGAGGCCATCGCGGGATTGTGTGTGGGCGTCGCGGCGTGCATAGAGTTCGCCTTGCAAAATGACGCGAGAGGGGGCCGTAGCGGGAAGCTTCAACGGGATGGCCGCGATGTGCGACGCCTTGGCAAGCCAGTCTTGTCCTTCGATGCCATCGCCACGGCTGATAGCTGCGACCAGGCGCGATTGCCGGTACATCAGGGTGACGGCGACGCCGTCGACTTTGGGCTGTATCCACAGTGAATGGTTTGTCTGCTGTGTGATCCAGTGGGCTACGGCGGTTCGGTCGGGAAGCTTGTTCACGCCGGTCTGCGGGATCGGTTGGCGTTGCGCGCCGCCCGGTTCATGCAAGGCGATGCGCGAGGCGGTCAAAGCGGGAAAGCAGCGCGCCCAGCGGGCGAGTTGGCGCTTGGCGGAGTCATAGGTGCCATCGTCGACCAGGCGCCGGCCTTGGTGATAGTAGGCTTGGTCCCAGCGCGCGAGTTGGGCATTCAGTGCCTGGTAATCTTCCTGGAGTGCCCGGGGTGGCTGTTGAGGGCACGTCGAAGCCGGTACTGGGGTGCCCATGGCGAGGGCATAGGCAACGAGACCTCGCAGGAGCCAGCGTCTCGAGAAGTAGGGCATGCTGCAGGGTAGAAGGGTTGAGGCGACGCGGAAGGAACGGCAAAAGGCGAGCATGAGGGTTCATCGCTTCCAAGGTTTAGATAAACCTCATTTAACTGGAAACGATGAAAAAGACCAACCCTCTGGCGACGAGTATTGCCGCCGGCGTATGCCGGCGGCGAGACGTTTACTGCGCTTCTTTCAGGTGCGCATAGTCGAGCAGGATTTCCGCTGCCTCGATGACTTGCGCGCGGTCGACCGGCTTGTCGTCCTCTTCCTTGTCTTCTGGATCGTCACTCTCACGGGCATCGGTCCATTCCTCGAGCTGATCGAGACCCAGCGCCTTGCGACGTTGATTCTCCAGCGAGAGTTGCTCGGCCTCCTGGGCATCCATTTCCCGCTGGCGCTGCTCGCGGTTCAAGCTGATGCTGGTCCGTTGCTCCTTGAGTTGCTTGGCCAGCGTGGCCTCGCGTTCGAGATAGACGAAGTTGGGGTCCTGCTTGGCGCGTTCGTCATGTTTCGCCTGCAGCGTGTCGAGATAGCGTTGTGGCTCGCCGTATTGGCGGTATTGCACGGAACGTACCTTGTCCCAGGGAAGGGCATTATCGAGTGCGCTTTCTCCGATTTCGTCCTTGCCGATGAGGCTGGGGAAGGTGATGTCCGGTTCGACGCCACGCAGTTGGGTGCTCTCGCCCGTGATGCGGTAGAACTTGGCGCGGGTCAGCTTGATCTGGCCATGGCTGAGGTCATTGAGCGTCTGTACGGTCCCTTTGCCGAAGGTCTGGTTGCCGACCACCAGGCCGCGACCGTAATCCTGAATCGCGCCAGCGAAGATTTCCGAGGCGGACGCCGAAAGACGGTTGACCAGCACGGTCAGCGGACCGTCGTAGTGGGCGCCACGGTCAGAGTCGCCGTAGAGGTTGATGCGGCCGCGGGCGTCGCGTACCTGCACGGTAGGGCCCCGATCGATGAAGAGGCCGATCAGCGAGTTGGCTTCCTGTAGGGCGCCGCCGCCGTTATTGCGCAGGTCCAGGACAATGCCCTCGACGTTTTCCTGCTTGAGTTTATCGATCTCCTTGGCGACGTCCCGCGTGCTACTGCGGTAGTCGTTGTCACCGGCCTGCCAGGCATCGAAATCGACATAGAAGGTGGGCACATCGATCACGCCGACCTTGTGATCCTCGCCATCGCGGGTCACGGTCACGACCTCGCTCTGGGCGGCCTGATCCTCGAGCTTGACGGTGTCGCGGGTGATGCGAACCGTGTGCGTGCGTGTCACGTCGACGGCCTTGGCCGGAATGACGTCGAGACGCACGGTCGAGCCCTTGGGGCCACGAATCAGATCGACGACCTCGTCGAGGCGCATGCCCACGACATTGACCATTTCGCCATCCTCGCCTTGTCCCACCGCAACGATACGATCGGCGGGTTCCAGGGCGTTGCCCTTGTCGGCGGGGCCGCCGGGCACCAGGCTGGATACTTTGACGTATTCCCCCTCGCTTTGCAGCAGCGCACCGATACCTTCCAGCGAGAGCTTCATCTGGATGTCGAAGGATTCGCTCTGGCTTGGGGACAGGTAGCTGGTATGCGGGTCGACGGTGCCGGTGACGGCATTGAGGAACAGCACCAGAACGTCTTCGGCATTGGTCTGTTCGACGCGGGAGAGTTGGTTCTCGTAACGATCGCGCAGGGTCTTGATGATGTCCTTGGCGTCATCTTCCTCCGGGGCGCTGAGAGATTGGGTCAGCGCGGCATTCTTGAGGCGCTTTTCCCAAAGTCGGTCGAGTGCGTCCGGCCCCTGGGCCCAGGATTCGTCTTCTCGGTCCAGCGCCAGGCGCTCGTTGCCCTGATAATCGAAATTGCTGCCATCATCGAGACGCTCGATCATCCATTTCAGGCGTGCCTCGAGACGTTCCTGGTAGCGTGCGTAGAGCTCGTAGACGCGTTCGAGCTTTCCTTCGTCGAGCGCCTCGTCGAAAGAAGAATCGAGATCTTGGAAGTCCTTTACGTCACGTGCTAGTAAGTAGGCGCGTTGGGGGTCAAGTACATCGAGGTAGCGCTGAAACGCTCTCGAAGACCACTCATCGTCCAGGTTGATATCGGCGTAATGTCCATATCGCAGCGATTCAGCGACTTCCGCCGCTGCTTGCCGCTGTTCGTCGGTGGGTGTTGGGGCATTGGCCAATGCCGGGGCACACACCACCAGCCACAGTGACAAGATCGCCGCGCGCCGAGCGGCTGCAAACAGGCTCATTAATCAAGCACTCCCGGTTTCATGTACACTCTCGTTCCCAGATTGCCGGTCCCTTGAGTTGAGTTTTCTCAGACCGGACTGGCATTGTAGCAGTCTGTATCATCCGTCACAGACACTTCTCCGAGGACGCCATGGCTCACGCCCCCACCCTTGATCGCTTGTTACATTTTCTCGAACGTTCCCCCACGCCTTGGCATGCCGTCGACAATATGGCCAGGCGACTCGAGCAAGCGGGATACCGTCGCCTCGAGGAAACCGAGGCTTGGCAGTTGGCGCCTGGCGAGCGCTTTTACGTTACCCGCAATGATTCGTCGTTGATCGCCATGCAGGTGCCGGAGGTGGCCCTGGGCGGGTTGCGCATGATCGGGGCGCATACCGATAGCCCGGGGCTGCGGCTCAAGCCCCAGCCGGTGGTCACCGGCAACGACTGGCTTCAACTGAGCGTCGAAGTCTACGGCGGTGCGTTGTTGGCGCCTTGGTTCGACCGAGATTTGGGCCTGGCCGGGCGTGTCCATGTACGGCGTGAGGATGGGCGACTGCAGGGCGTATTATTGCACGTTGATCGCCCCGTCGCGATCATCCCCAGTCTGGCGATTCATCTCGACAGGGAGGCCAATAATGGGCGTGAGCTGAACGCTCAGACACAGATGCTGCCGGTCATGCTGCAGGGCGGTAGTGAGCCCGATCTGGAGAAGTGGCTCAAGCGCTGGCTGTATGAGCAGCATGGTTTGGAAAACATCCAACTGATGGATTATGAACTCGCCCTCTACGACATGCAGCGGCCGTCGCGTGTGGGGATCGAGGGCGAGCTGATCGCCAGCGCGCGTCTGGATAACCTGCTGTCGTGCTTTATGGGTATCGAAGCGTTGTTGGCCAGTGATGGTCAGCAAGGCGCGGTATTCGTCGCCAACGACCATGAAGAAGTGGGTAGTGCCAGCGCCAGCGGCGCCCAGGGCCCGTTTCTGGGGGACGTGCTGCGCCGCGTGCATGCCCAATTGGGCGAGGGCGGCGAAGACGGCTGGGTGCGTCTGATTCAAGGATCGCGAATGATCTCCTGCGACAATGCCCACGCCCTGCACCCTAACTTCCCCGAAAAGCATGATGCCCACCACGGCCCGACGATCAACGGCGGTCCGGTGATAAAGGTCAACGCCAATCAGCGTTATGCCACCAATAGCGCTACGGCGGCGATGTTCCGGGATATCTGTCGCGAGGCGGGGGCGCCGGTCCAGACGTTTGTTACACGCGCCGACATGGGATGTGGCAGTACCATCGGGCCGATCACCGCCACCGAGCTCGGGGTGCCGACGCTAGATGTCGGGGTACCGCAGTGGGGAATGCACTCGATTCGCGAAACCGCTGGCAGTCGTGACGCCGACTATCTGATTCGCGCGTTGACGGCCTACGTCAATCGCGCAGAATTGAACTAGGCGCTTGTCTCGAGCACGGAAACACGAAAAAGCCCGCCGACACGAATGTCGGCGGGCTTTTTGGATCCTGGTGGCTACGCCCTGACTCGAACAGGGGACCCCATCATTATGAGTGATGTGCTCTAACCAACTGAGCTACGTAGCCGTTCAGTGCGGGCGAATACTACGTGTAACTCCCTGATGTGTCAACTATTCGCCGCCATCAGGGCGCCCGACGCCGCCGGGGGCGACTAGACATTGAAACGGAAATGCACGACATCCCCATCGACGACGATGTAATCCTTGCCTTCCAGGCGCCATTTTCCCGCATCCTTGGCGCCTTGTTCGCCGCCCAGTGTCACGAAGTCGTCATAGCCGACCACTTCGGCGCGGATGAAACCCTTCTGGAAGTCGGTATGAATCGCGCCGGCAGCTTCCGGGGCGGTGGCCCCGATAGGCGTGGTCCAGGCGCGGACTTCCTTGACCCCCGCGGTGAAATACGTCTGCAGGCCGAGCAGGGCATAACCGGCGCGAATGACCCGATCGAGGCCGGGTTCTTCCATGCCCATCTCCTCGAGGAAGGCGCTGCGTTCCTCTTCATCGAGCTCAGCGATTTCGGCTTCGATCTGGTTACACACCGGCACCACCACGGCGCCTTCCTCGGCGGCGATCGCGTGAACGGTGTCGAGATAAGGATTGTTCTCGAAACCGTCCTCGTTGACGTTGGCGATGTACATGGTGGGTTTTAGGGTCAAGAAGCCGAAGCTCTTGAGCTGGCGTCGCTCGTCGTCATCGAGGCCGAAACTGCGTAGCGGCTGGCCCTCGGCCAGGTGGGGCAGGATGCGGTCGAGGATGGCCTTGGTCGCCATGGCTTCCTTGTCGCCCCCCTTGACCACGCGGGCGAGGCGCTGGATGGCGCGCTCCACGGTATCCAGATCGGCAAGCGCGAGTTCGAGATTGATAGTCTCGATGTCGGTCTTGGGGTCGACCTGGTTGGCGACGTGAATGACGTTGTCATTATCGAAGCAACGCACCACGTGGGCGATGGCCTGGGTCTCGCGGATATTGGCCAGGAACTGGTTGCCCAACCCTTCGCCTTTCGAGGCGCCCGCGACAAGGCCGGCGATGTCCACGAACTCCATGGTTGTCGGGATGACTTTCTGCGGTTTGACGATGGCCGCCAGCTTATCCAGACGCGGGTCCGGCATGGGGACGATGCCGACGTTGGGTTCGATGGTGCAGAAAGGAAAGTTTTCGGCGTCGATTCCCGACTTGGTCAAGGCATTGAACAGCGTGGATTTGCCGACATTGGGAAGGCCGACGATACCGCAATTGAAACCCATGGGATCTTCCTGAATCGTATGCGAAAGGGCGTGATGAACGTGGCCCGCATTCTACCGATGTGGCGGGTGTGGGGCTATGGGCGCGAGGCGGCTTGTGTCTAGCCGTTGAAACTATGCAAGCGATTCATGGCGCTTGCCCAGTCGCCGGCGACAACGTCGGGGAGTGTGCGCAGGCATTCCTCGATGGCGGCATCGATGGCAGTGCGTTCCGCCTTGCCGGGACGTCCGAGGACATAGTTCGTCACTTGCTTGGCCGAGCCCGGATGGCCGATACCAACGCGCAAGCGATGGAAGGATTTGTCGTTGCCCAAGGCGCTGACGATGTCGCGTAAACCGTTGTGGCCGCCATGGCCACCGCCGTGTTTGTAGCGTGCCGTACCCGGGGCGATATCCAGTTCGTCGTGGGCGACGAGAAGTTCGTCAGGAGATATCTTGAAGAACTGGCAAAGCGCGGCGACAGCCTTGCCGCTGCGATTCATGTAGGTGCTGGGCACCAACAAATGAAGATCATGGCCGGCGTAATGGACCTTGGCATATTGCCCAAGGAACTTACGCTCGGCGCGTAGCGGGGTCAGGCTGTCGCGCGCCAGGGCTTCAACGGCCCAGGCGCCCGCATTGTGTCGCGTGGCATCATATTCGGAGCCTGGATTGCCCAGGCCGATCAACGCTTTGACGTGACTCATGCGGGCCCCTCGAAAACCGATTACTCGGTCTTTTCGCCGTCTTCTGCGGCAGCGTCGTCACCGCCTTCCTCGTCTTCTTCGTCACCTTCGGTGCCGGTATCGGCATGCGTGACGCTGACCACACCGAAGTCGTGCTCTTCGCCATGGCTCAGAGCGACCAGGGATACGCCTTCCGGCAGCGGCAGGTCGGACAGGTGCAAGGTCTCGCCCAGTCCCAGGGATGCCACATCGACTTCCAGGTACTCGGGAAGCTTGCTGGGCAGGCAGCTGATCTCGACGTCGTTGGCCAGCACGTGCAGCACGCCGCCTTCTTCCTTGACGCCCTTGCACGCTTCTTCACCGTTGACGTGCAGCGGCACGTTCATGGTGATTTCGTGTGTAGCATCGACACGCATGAAGTCGGCATGGGTTACCAACGCCTTGTAAGGGTGGCGCTGGATGTCACGGATGATGACCTGCTCCGATTTGCCTTCGAGATCGATGTTGATCACGGACGAGAAGAAGGCTTCATCCTCGATGGCCTTGTAAAAGGCGGGCTTATCGAGGGTGATCGGTTGCGGCGTCTCGTCGCCACCGTAGATGATAGCGGCGACTTTCTGGTTCTCACGACGCAGGCGGCGGCTCGCACCTTTCCCCAGGTCGTGACGAACCTTGGCGGATAGAGTGAATTGGGACATTGATTGTCACCTCATAGGTTATGTAAGGAAAGCGGCACCGCCCGCGACCAGACGATGCCGATTCCGTGAGGGCCTCGCGGCCCGCGTATCCGTGCACGCTCCCTGTGGCTTATTGCCTCAGTGGAACATGGCACTGACGGATTCTTCGTTACTGACGCGGCGAATGGCTTCCGCGATCAGACCCGCGACCGAGAGCTGGCGGATCCGGCCACTGCGGGAGGCCGTCTCGGAAAGCGGAATGGTATCGGCCACGACGAGTTCGTCAAGTACCGAGCCGACGATATTGTCGACGGCTGGCCCAGACAGGATGGGGTGCGTCGCGTAGGCGACGACACGCCGGGCGCCGTGGCCCTTGAGCGCTTCGGCCGCCTTGCACAGGGTGCCGGCGGTATCGACCATGTCATCGACCACCACGCAAGTGCGATCCTGAATCTCGCCGATGATATGCATGACCTGGGCTTGGTTGGCCTGTGGACGACGCTTGTCGATGATCGCCAGATCGGCGTTGAGTTGCTTGGCGATGGCCCTTGCACGGACGACGCCGCCAACATCGGGGGAGACCACGACGAGATCGTCGTAGTTCTGGCGCTCGATGTCATCGAGCAGGATCGGCGAGCCATAGACGTTGTCGACGGGGACGTCGAAAAAGCCCTGAATCTGATCGGCATGCAGGTCCATGGTCATGACACGGTCGACGCCAGCCTTGACCATCATGTCGGCGACCAGCTTGGCCGAGATCGGCACGCGTGCAGAACGCACTCGGCGGTCCTGGCGAGCATACCCGAAATACGGTACGACGGCGGTGATTCGCGTAGCGGAGGCACGGCGCAGTGCATCCACCATGAGAATCAACTCCATCAGGTTGTCGTTGGTCGGTGCGCAGGTGGACTGCAATACGAAGACGTCCTTGCCGCGAACGTTTTCATTGATCTCGACCGCGATTTCACCATCGCTGAATTGACCGACGGTTGCATGGCCCAGCCGGTTGTCGAGGCTTTCGGCCACCTTGCGGGCGAGTTCGGGATTGGCATTTCCCGCGAACACCATCAATTTAGACACGCGCAGCCACCTTTGGAGTCTTGAGGGATCTCGGAGTGGGATTCGTCGGGCGCTCTGAGAAATTGGCTGGGGTACCAGGATTCGAACCTGGGAATGTCGGTACCAGAAACCGGTGCCTTACCACTTGGCTATACCCCAGCAACACATCGACTCGTTGTTTCGTGTGTCGTATTGCCCACATGGAACACGATGCCGATATCAGGCGTCCCCGTATTAGCTCATGAGTGACATTTCATCGTGAATGTCGAGAGCGTCGTGGAGGGGGGAAGTGTTGCAGCCGCGTGCCTTGAATGCATGCCAATGGCTATCAACACGGCGCAAAATCCTATCGGCTTGTTGCTCACTCGTCAAGGGACAGAATAGACAGCTTCCTGTCCCCGTCAGCATGGCTGGGCCGAAAGCCGATAACCAGTCGAGCGCTTGCGCGACCTTCGGCGACAAGCGTTTTACCGCAGCTTCGCAGTCATTGCGCCAGGCGCGTCCCTGTTCGGCTTCCCCTCGCAGTGCGCGCGCCATACTAATGGGCGGGGTGTTGCGTGTCAATTCGGGGTGGCCGAACACAGCAGGCGTCGATATTTCTTCCCCCGGGTGAAGGACCACGAACCACGGGGTTTCGAGCGTCACGGGCGTCAGGCGTTCGCCAATGCCTTCCGCCCAGGCGCTCCGGCCGTATACGAAGACCGGCACATCGGCGCCCAGCGAAAGCCCTAGCTCAGCCAGGCGGGGAAGCCCCAGCGAGAGTGACCAGAGTCGGTCGAGCGCGAGTAGTGTGGTGGCCGCATCCGAGCTGCCGCCGCCCAAGCCGCCGCCCAAGGGGAGGTGCTTTTCCAGATGGATGTTCGCGCCCAGTGACGTGCCGCTTTCATGCTGCAGCAGGCGTGCGGCGCGCACGATGAGGTTGGCCTCGTGATCGACGCCCGCCATCGCGGGTTGCAGTTGGATGGCCCCGTCCTCGCGTGGCGCAAAGTGCAGGGTGTCGCCGCGGTCGAGGATTTGGAACAGCGTCTGCAGTTCGTGGTAACCGTCGGCGCGGCGGCCGACGATATGCAGCATGCGGTTGAGTTTGGCGGGCGCGGGCAGGCTGAGTCGTACCTTCATGAGTCGGTCATGGGGTTCCATTGAGTGACCACGAGCGTAGCGCGTAGCTTGCCATAGGTCATGACCAGTCGGCGCGGTAGCCATAGATCGTCGGCGTGCGTCCAATCACGGTACTCGATCGTCCAGCCGAATTGCTGCAGGCGTCGCGGGAAGTCCAGGTCGTCGTACTCGAGGCGCTCGCTGGCATTGGGCGTGGGAAGGCCACGGATCCAGTAATCGAGTGCGGAAATGGGCAACGACCAGCCGAGCTGTTGTTCCATCAAGGCTTCCGGTGTCTCGGCGTTGAAACGCCCTTCGCCGTTGGCCAATGTGACTTGCCCGGGTGCTCCCTTCAGCAGGGTACGGCCGGCCCCGAAGGGGCCGCTGATCAGGATGCGGTAGGTGTCGGGACGCTGCTGCCAGTCGATATTGGCGCTTTCGGAGCCTTCATTGGTGCGCAGTCCGACCTTGCCGGCGAGGCTCCAGGCGTCGAGTGCCTGCAGGCGCTTGGCTTGAGCGTCCCAATCGCCACGCTCACGGGCCTGGTCGGGGCTCGGGGTTTGGCTGGCACAACCCGCTAGCATGACGATGAGCAGCAGGCTGAGCCAGGCGCGAGGCGCAGCGCAGCGATGGCGCAATGAGAGAGAGCGGATCATGAGCTGGCTTCCATGTCGCGAGTAGAGTCCGGGTCGACGTTGCTTGCATCATTCTCGTCGGCCGGGGCGAGTTCGGGGTGCCGGCGCAGTAAGTCATCGATGAGCGGGTGCGGCGAAAAGTGCTGTAACGCTTCTTCTACCAGCGCGCGCGCCTGATCGTCACGCCCAGTAGCGGCGAGCACCTCGGCGAGGTGGGCGGCCACTTCCTGATCAGGCTGGCCGCGATAGGCCTCACGCAAATAAGGTAGCGCTTCTTGCGCGCGATCGAGGTGAAAATAGACCCAGCCGAGACTGTCGAGGATGGCGGGACTATCGGGCTCGAGGCGATGGGCCTTTTCGATCAGCGGCAAGGCCTCCTGATGGCGGCCCATGTCGTTGCTCAGCGTATAGCCGAGGGCATTGAGTGCTTCGGCGTTATCGGGCTCGCGTTCGATGATCGTACGCAGGTCGGCTTCCATGGTGTCAAGATCGCCTTGGTGATAAGCGCGCATGGCATGCTGGAAGCGTAGCTCGGTGGCCTCGGGCGTCTTGGCGATGGCTTCATCGAGCAGTTCGTCGGCGCGTGCGCGCTGTCCTTGGGCGTCGAGCACGTCGAGCTCGAGGCGCAACAGGGCGACGCGTTGATCGGGATGGCGAAGACGTTCGATGCGTAAAAACGCGCTGGCGTCCTGTGCCCGGTCCGCGCCGACCAGCATCTTGGCGGCCTGTGCGCGTGCCTCGATGAAACCCTCGCCGCTGGGTACCTGACGATAGTAAAGCAGGGCATTGTCGATTTCGCCGGCTTGCTCGGCAATGCTGCCTAACATCAAGTAGGCGGCCGTAGGCGTTTCGTCGCGGTCGAGCAAGGGCAGAAGAATGCGCCTGGCGCCATCGGGATGCGCGGCGTCGAGATAAAGCTGGGCGAGCGCCAAGCGTAGCGACGCCGTGTCGTCATGGCGAGCGAGCAAGCGCTCGACATCCTCGTCGGCGGCTTCGATATCGCCATCGGCGAGGCGCGCCTGGGCCTGGGTCAGGCGCAGGCGGCTGTCGCCGGGAAAACGCTCGAGTCCTTGGCGGGCATAGCGCCTAGCGTCGTCCAGGGTGCCATTGTGCAGGGCGATCATGCTGCGCGTCAGCCATACCTCGGCGGGCGCCTCTGCCGTGTCGGTCAGGCGTGCGAGTCGATCATCGGCGGCTTCGGTATCGCCGCTCGCGGCCTCGAGCTGGGCGGTCGCTAGCTGGGCATCAAGGTGATCGGGATGACGTTCGACGAAATCATGCAGAGGTGCCAGTAGCGGCGTGATATCGGCATCCTGCTCGATGGCGAGTTCGGCTAGCGCGGCAAGGTCCGCCTCGGGTTCCTGCTCGGCGATGCGCAAGCGTTGGGCCAGGGCGGTTTCCCAATCGCCACGTTGTACCGCGAGACTGGCAAGGACGTGGCGCGGCGTGGTGGCGTCGTCATCGAGCTTTTGCCAGCGCAGTGCGGCGCGTTCGAGCAGGGCACTGTCGTCGGCGTAGCGTGCCGCGAGAGTGGCGCGCTCTGCCAGGGCGGGCGATGCGTAGCGTTCGTTGACATCCAGATAGCCCTCGGCGGCGCGCCGATAATCGCCGCGCTGTCCCGCGAGTTCGGCAAGCAGCAACGATGAAAGGCCCTCGGCATCGAAGCCACGGGTCACCGGTGGCGCGTTTTCCATGGGGTCATCGAGCGGGATGGCGTTGGGCGTTGTCGGAGCGTTTTGGCAGCCCGCCAGCAGCAACGCCAGGACGGAGGCCAGGGTCAAGCGTATGCGCATGCCATCCTCGAATGTGCGTTTGAAAGCATCAGCATACCGGCTCGATCAGGCCGGGCAAAGCGTCAGGCGCGGGAAACCTCGCGCTGCGCGGCAACTTGCCGCCCCATGCCCAAATGTCTCAGTCCTATGCTAGGATATCGATCCTGCAGCGCATTAGGCGGGGCTAGTATTCCGGCTTCGTCACCCCCACATTGTCCGCCGCGCCCGAATGCAAAGGCCGGACGCTGCCGATAGACCGATGTGATGACCGTGATTTCATGACGCTTCTCGCCCTGGGGATCAACCACAAGACAGCGACCATCGAGGTTCGCGAGCAGGTCGCCTTTACGCCGGCCGAGTTGGCGGGCGCGTTGGCCGAACTCAAATCGCTGCCCGGCGTCAACGAAGCGGCGGTGCTGTCGACCTGTAATCGTACCGAACTCTATTGCGTGACCGACGCTCAGGGAGAGCGCTCGGTGCTCGACTGGTTGGGACGCTTCCACGGGCTGCCGCCCGAAACCCTGATGCAAAGCGCCTACCACTACCTGGATGGCGAGGCCGCTCGCCATTTGATGCGTGTGGCGGCGGGGCTCGACTCGATGGTGCTGGGCGAGCCGCAAATCCTTGGCCAGCTCAAGGAGGCTTACCAGCTGGCACGTGACAACGCTGGCTTGGGCGGAGAGCTCGAACGGCTTTTCCAACATACCTTCTCCGTCACCAAGCAGGTGCGCAGCGAAACCGGTATCGGCGAGAATCCGGTCTCGGTGGCCTATGCTGCCGTCAGTCTGGCGAGTCATATCTTCGACGATTTCGGGCGTGCTCGCGCACTCTTGATCGGGGCGGGCGAAACCGTCGAACTGGTCGCGCGGCACCTGCGTGAAGCGGGCATTCGTGGTCTGACCGTCGCCAACCGTACCCGTGAGCGCGCCGAGGCCCTGGCCAATGCCTTCGACGCCGAAGCGATTTCGCTGGGGGAGATTCCCCAGGCGCTGGCGCAGGCCGATATCGTCATCTCTTCCACGGCGAGCCCGTTGCCTATTCTCGGCAAGGGCATGGTCGAGAGCGCCCTGAAGAAGCGCCGCCATCGCCCCATGTTCATGGTCGATATCGCCGTGCCTCGCGATATCGAGTCCCAGGTCGGCGAGCTGGACGATGTCTTCCTGTACAGCGTCGATGACCTACAGGAAGTGATCGAGGAAAACCGCAAACAGCGTGCCGTTGCCGCGGCCCAAGCCGAGTCTCTGATCGAGCACGGCATCCAGCATTGGCAGCGTGAGCGCCGCGTGCGTGGCGCCGGCGATTTGATTCGCCGCTACCGTGAGCAGGGCGAGGCGCTGCGTGAAGAAGCCGAGCGCCAAGCGCTGGCGCAACTCGCCCGCGGCGAGGACCCCGAAAAAGTCCTGCAGCGGCTGTCGCGTCAACTGACCAATAAATTGCTGCACGGCCCGACGCTGCGCTTGCGCGAAGCATCGGGCGAGGAGCGGCACGATATCCTCCAGGCGGCCGATACATTGCTGATCGACCCGGCCGCATCGACACAGGACCCCGCATGAAAGCGACTCTGCGCACACGTCTCGATGGCTTCCAGGAACGCTTCGAAGAACTCGCCGCCTTACTGGCCGAGCCCGACGTGATCGCCGATCAGTCGCGCTTTCGCGATTACTCGCGCGAATATGCCGAACTCGAGCCTTTGATCGAGACATGGCGAGTCTACCGGCGCACCGAAGGCGATATCGAGGCGGCCGAGCAGATGCGCGAGGATAGCGACCCCGAAATGCGCGAGCTGGCGGAAGAGGAGTTGCGTCTGTCGCAGGCGCGCCTCGAGGAGCTGGATGCGGACGTCAAGCAGCTCCTGGTGCCCAAGGATCCTGATGACGGCAGTAACGTGTTTCTCGAGATTCGCGCCGGGACCGGCGGTGACGAGGCAGCGTTATTCGCCGGCGATTTGTTTCGCATGTATTCGCGTTACGCCGAACATCAGGGCTGGCGAATCGAGGCGATCAACGTCAGTCACGGCGAGCAAGGCGGCTACAAGGAAATGATCGCCCGGGTGCGTGGCGACAACGTCTATGCACGGCTCAAGTTCGAGTCCGGCGCGCATCGCGTGCAGCGAGTGCCTGCCACGGAGTCCCAGGGGCGTATCCATACCTCGGCGTGTACCGTGGCGGTCATGCCCGAGGCCTCCGCTGTCGGCGATGTAGAGATCAACAGCAATGACCTGCGTGTGGATACGTTCCGCTCCAGTGGCGCCGGGGGGCAGCACGTCAATACCACGGACTCGGCTATTCGCATCACGCACTTGCCGACCGGCGTGGTGGTGGAGTGCCAGGAAGAGCGTAGCCAGCACAAGAATCGCGCCAAGGCGATGGCGTTTCTGGCGGCGCGCCTCAAGCAGTCCGCCGTGGACGCGCAACGCCAGGAGCAGGCCGATACACGTCGTTCGCTGGTCGGCTCGGGCGATCGTAGCGAGCGTATCCGGACCTACAATTTCCCCCAGGGACGGATCACCGATCACCGTATCAATTTGACCCTCTATAAGCTGGGCGACGTGATGGCGGGCGAGCTCGATGAAGTGATCAATCCCCTGATTCATGAGTACCAGGCCGAGCAGCTCTCGGCGCTGCAGACGGTTTGATGACCTACGATACCTTGCTGACGCGCGCATCGCGGCGGTTGCAGGCGGCGGGCAGTGCCTCGCCGCGCCTGGATGCCGAGGTGCTGATGATGCACGCGGCCTCGGCGACACGCGCCTGGCTATATACCTGGGGTGACCGCGAACTCGCAGGCGTGCCCCGGGCACGTTTCGAGGCGTTGGTAGCGGCACGGGCGCTGGGCCATCCCGTGGCGTATCTCATCGGCGAACGCGAGTTCTGGGGACTACGGCTGCGTGTCGATGAGGCGACCCTGATCCCGCGGCCCGATACCGAGTGCCTGGTCGAGACACTGTTGGCTAAGATGCCGCATGGACCCGGGAAGGCGCTCGATCTGGGCACGGGAACGGGCGCCATCGCCTTGGCGCTGGCCACCGAGCGGCCGGCATGGCACGTCACCGGCGTCGATCGCGAAGAGGCGGCCGTAGCCGTAGCCAAAGATAATGCCCGGCGTTTGGGGGTTACCAACACTACCTTCCTCGTCAGCGACTGGTTCTCTGCTCTCGGCAATGAGACGTTCGACGTGATCGCGGCCAATCCGCCCTATATCGCCGAGGATGATCCGCATCTCGCGCAGGGCGATGTGCGCTTCGAGCCGCGCTCGGCGTTGGTGGCAAGCGATGCCGGGCTGGCCGATTTGCGCCATCTGGCGATGGCGGCGCGTGGTCACCTCGTGACGGGAGGCTGGTTGGCGCTGGAGCATGGCTGGGAGCAGGCCTCTCGAGTTCGTGAGGCACTGACGCGGGCCGGATATGAAGATATCGTCAGCGAGACCGATCTCGGCGCACGTGAACGCCTCACGCTAGGGCGTGCGCCAGTGATGCAGGATGGCCAACATTGACCGCGGTAAACAAGCACCGTCGGTTGCCTGGAGGCGCGGGCGGTGGTTGTGGTAGTAATACGTCTCGCATCGCTGGTCCTGCCCCTGGGTAAGCATCACTCGTCATAGGGCCTGGTTGCGATTTCTTTTGTCATTCATTGTCTCGGAACAACAATATAATGAAAGCCAAGACCCGTTCGTTGGATCGTATCGATCTCAATATCTTGCGTTGCCTGCAGGACAACGCGCGCATTTCCTATGTCGATCTGGCTTCCCAGGTCGGCTTGTCCACCACGCCGTGCCTGGAACGTGTCAAACGTCTGGAGAAGGCCGGGATCATCCGCGGTTACAAGGCGTTGCTCGACCCCAAGGCGCTCAAGGCCAACTTGCTGGTGTTCGTCGAGATCAGCCTGGAGACGCAATCACCGGCGGTGTTCGACGAATTTCGCCGAGCCGTGGCCAAGCTACCGCAGATTCAGGAATGTCATCTGGTCTCCGGGCAGTTCGATTACATACTCAAGTGCCGGATTCCGGAGATGTCGGCCTACCGTCAGTTGCTCGGCGATGTCGTGTTGACGCTGCCCGGGGTCAAGGAATCCAAGAGTTACGTGGTCATGGAAGAGGTCAAGGAGGATGTCTCGTTGCATGTGCCTGACACCGAGCAGCTCGATACCTGACGGACGCAGGCCGGGAGGCAATGGACGCAAATGAAGGAAATGGACGATAACGCACTACTGCGCTATAGCCGCCAGATCATGCTCGAACAGCTCGATGTGGACGGTCAGCAGCGCTTGCTCGAAGGCCATGCGCTGATCGTCGGTGCCGGTGGGTTGGGCTCGCCGGCGGCGCTGTATCTTGCCGCTGCGGGGATAGGCCGGTTGTCGATCGCCGACGACGATGTCGTCGAGCTTTCCAATCTGCAGCGCCAGATCGCGCATGGCGAGAGCGACGTAGGACATGCCAAGGCGGAATCGGCGGCGGCGGCGGCGCGGCGTCTTAACTCCGGCTGCGAGGTGGAGGTCATCGCCTCGCGTCTCGAGGAAGAAGCGCTCGAGCGTGCGGTAGCGGCGGCGGATGTCGTGCTCGACTGCACGGATCGTTTTTCCAGCCGCTATGCCATCAACCGTGCTTGCGTTGCGGCGAAGACGCCGCTGGTCTCGGGGGCGGCAATTCGCTTCTCGGGGCAGTTGGCGGTCTTCGACCCGCGTGATGCCAACTCGCCCTGTTACGCCTGCGTGTATGGCGAGGACGGCGACGACGATGCGCTGCGCTGTGCCGAAAACGGGGTGGTCGCGCCATTAGTGGGCGTCATCGGTACGTTTCAGGCGCTCGAGGCACTCAAGTTGCTCGCCGGTGTTGGGCATACTCATCGCGGACTGGCGACTTTCGACGCTTTGAGCGGCGAATGGCGCCGGTTCAAGGTAGGGCGCGATCCCGCGTGCCCCGTCTGCAGCGCATCGAGTACCGCCTGACGTTGGCGCCTTCCGCGCTACTGTATCCGTATGCCGAATAGGCCCCTCGTCGCGTGGGTATGAACGGCCGAACGCATACGAAACGCCCCGGCTCAGTGAGCCGGGGCGTGGTGTGTCGGGGGCGATAAAATGCGTCAGAGCTCGAAGGTGGGCAGCTTGCGCGCGACCTTGACCTTATCGAGCTTGGCCACCTTGGGCAGGCCGTTTTCGAACGGTGGGAAATCTTCGCCCTGGATCAGCGGCGAGAGGTAACGCCGTCCCGCTGCGGTGATGCCGAAGCCGTCCTCGCGAATGTACTCGCGGGGCATGAACTTTTCCTTGTTGGCCACTTCCGCCAGCGGTGCCGCTTCGATACGCCATTCGTAAGGTGTTTCGCTGACACGCTTGATGGTCGGCATCATGGCGTTCTTGCCGTCCAGGGCCAGCTCGACGGCCTTCTGGCCCACGGCATAGGCTTGCTCGACATCGGTCTTGGAGGCCAGGTGGCGTGCCGCGCGTTGCAGGTAGTCGGCGACCGCCCAGTGATACTTGTAGCCCAGATCCTGTTTGACCATCCCCGCGAGCGTCGGCGCCACGCCGCCCAACTGGCGGTGGCCGAAGGCGTCGGTATTGCCGGCGTCGGCGAGGAAGGTGCCGTCCTCGTAGCGGGCGCCCTCGGAAACGACGATGACACAGTAGCCGTATTTCTTGACGGCCTCATCGACACGCTGCATGACTTGCGTGCGCTGAAAGGGTAGCTCGGGGAAGATGACCAGATGGGGCGGCTCGCCTTCGCCATTGCCTGCCAGCGCGCCGGCTGCGGCGATCCAGCCGGCATGGCGTCCCATGACCTCGAGTACGAAGACCTTGGTAGAGGTGGCGCACATGGATGCGATATCCAGCGCCGCTTCCTGGGTCGAGGTGGCGATGTACTTGGCCACGCTACCGAAACCTGGAGAGTTGTCGGTGATCGGCAGGTCGTTGTCGACGGTCTTGGGCACGTGAATCGCGGTCAGCGGGTAGCCCATCTTCTCTGAGAGCTGCGACACCTTGAGGCACGTGTCGGCGCTGTCCCCACCGCCGTTGTAGAAGAAATAGCGGATGTCATGCGCCTTGAACACCTCGATGAGGCGCTCGTATTGCGCGCGATGCGTTTCGATGTCCTTGAGCTTATAGCGGCAGGAACCGAATGCGCCACCCGGCGTGTGGCGCAGTGCCGCGATGGCGTCGTCGCTTTCCTGAGAGACGTCGATAAGATCTTCGGTCAGGGCGCCGATAATGCCGTTATGGCCGGCATAGACTTTGCCGATCTTGTCCGAATGGCGACGACAGGTTTCGATGACGCCGCAGGCGCTGGCGTTGATGACGGCGGTGACGCCACCGGACTGGGCGTAAAAGGCATTGTGCTGGGCCATGGGACTTCTGGTGCTCCTGGGTCTGGGCGCATGAATGAGCGAATGATAGCCGACATCGGCCTTCGATGCCTATGCCGCGGCGCTCGGCTGGTGGGGCGCGCGGCGCCATGCTAGTCTCGCCGCATCACGGCAGGAGGCTCAGATGCACGTCCATATTTTAGGGGTTTGCGGTACGTTCATGGGCAGTCTGGCGCGCTTGGCCAAGACCCTTGGCCATCATGTCAGTGGCTCGGACGCCAATGTGTATCCACCGATGAGCACGCAGCTCGAGGAGGCGGGGATTGCGCTGTGTGAAGGCTATGCCGCCGACAACCTGATACCGCGTCCCGACCTTGTGATCATTGGCAATGCGTTGTCGCGCGGCAACCCTGAGGTGGAGGCGGTCCTCAACGCCAAACTGCCCTATGTCTCGGGGCCGCAATGGCTGGCCGAGCACGTCCTGCCTGGGCGGCAAGTGGTGGCGGTGGCGGGCACTCACGGCAAGACCACGACGGCTAGTTTGTTGACGTGGATCATGGAGGCGGCCGGCCACGCGTCGGGCTTCCTGATTGGCGGCGTGCCCCGCAATCTGGGTGTGTCCTCGCGATTAGGAGAGCCCGGGACGCCTTTTGTGGTCGAGGCGGACGAATACGATACGGCATTCTTCGACAAGCGCTCCAAGTTCGTCCATTACCGCCCGGATGTCGCGGTGCTGGGCAATCTCGAGTTCGATCACGCGGATATCTTCCCCGACCTGGCCGCCATCGAGCGTCAGTTTCATCATCTAGTGCGCACCGTTCCCGGCAATGGCCAGTTGGTCGTGGCGGCTGGAGAGCCAGCGCTCGAGCGTGTGCTGACAAAAGGCTGCTGGAGCTCCGTCGTTCGCTTCGGCGCCACCGACGAAGCGCAATGGCAGTGGCGGCTGGACAGCGCCGATGGACGCCGTTTCGAGGTGCGTTGCGGCGAGCATCATGCGAATGTCGAATGGTCGCTGAGTGGGCGCCACAATGTCGCCAACGCGGTAGCGGCATTGGCTGCGGCAGCGGCATGCGGTGTCGCGCTGGGAGAAGGCGCAGCGGCGTTATCGCGTTTCGAATCGCCCCGGCGGCGTCAGGAAGTGCGCGGCGAGATCGGCGGTATCCAGGTGATCGACGACTTCGCCCATCATCCCACGGCGATTGCCGCCACGCTCGAGGGCCTGGGGGCGGCGACCGGGGCAGGGCGGCTGCTGGCGGTGATCGAGCCACGCTCCAACACCATGCATCTGGGCAGCATGCGCGAACGCCTGCCGGCTAGTGTCGCGGCGGCGGATCGCGTCTGGTGGTACCAACCGCCGACGCTGTCATGGTCGCTGGACGCCTTGGTCGACGCCTGCTCCGTGCCGGCAGCGGTATGCGATGACATCGACACGCTGGTAGCGGCAGTGATCGCCGATGCCATGCCAGGGGACCGTATCGTGGTAATGTCGAACGGCGCCTTCGAGGGCATCCACGAGAAATTGCTCGCGGCTCTGGAGGTACGGCATGGCGGATGAGACGGCGTTCGAGAAACCGGTGACGGTGGCGTTGACGGGCGCCTCGGGCGCGCAATACGGGCTGCGACTCATCGATTGCCTGGTGGCGTCACGCCATCAGGTTCTGGTGCTGATCTCCAAGGCGGCGCAGATGGTGATTGCCACCGAGACCGATGTGAGTTTGCCGTCGAATCCCGAGCGTCTGAGTGAGGCGTTGCGAGAGCGAAGCGGCGCCGCACCGGGGCAGATTCGCTGCTTCGGTCGCGAGGACTGGATGGCACCCGTGGCCTCGGGTTCCGGCGCGCCGAGCGCCATGGTGATTTGCCCCTGTTCGACCGGCACCCTGTCCGCGGTCGCCACGGGCGCGAGCAACAACCTGATCGAGCGCGCCGCAGACGTGGCCCTCAAGGAGCGTCGCCAACTCATTCTCGTGCCTCGCGAGACGCCGTTTTCGGCCATCCATCTCGAGCATATGCTGACGTTGACCCGCATGGGGGCGGTGATACTTCCTGCAGCGCCGGGGTTCTATCACCGTCCGCAGACACTCGATGACATGATCGATTTCATCGTCGCCCGTATTCTCAACCAGTTGGGCATCGCCCACACACTGATGCCGCGCTGGGGGGAGTCGACATGATCAACTTGTCGATATTGTCGGTGTTCGTGCCGACATTTTTCATGGTCTCGTTGACGCCGGGCATGTGCATGACGCTTTCCATGACACTGGGCATGACGATAGGCGTGCGCCGTGCCATGTGGATGATGCTCGGCGAGCTGGTGGGTGTCGGCCTGGTCGCAGTCTCGGCGGTGATCGGCGTGGCGACGCTCATGCTGCGCTATCCCGAGATATTCGCGGCCTTCAAGTGGCTCGGGGGCGCCTATCTGATCTATCTCGGTGTGATGATGTGGCGCTCCAAGGGGCGCATGGCGATCCCTGATGCCAGCGATGCGGCGCCGAGCGTCTCGTCGTTGCAGTTGGTGGTTCAGGGTTTTGTCACGGCGGTCGCCAACCCCAAGGGTTGGGCGTTCTTCATCGCGCTGCTGCCGCCCTTCCTGGATGCCGGTCGACCCATGGCACCGCAATTGGTGGCCTTGGTGGGGGTGATTCTCACCCTGGAGCTGACCTGTTTGCTGATCTATGCCGGTGGTGGCCGTACCGCCAGTCGCTTCCTGCGTCGCGACGGCAACGTACGCTTGCTGAATCGGGTGGCGGGCAGCTTGATGGTGGGCGTCGGCCTCTGGTTGGCGCTGGGCTGAACGTTATCTGTCGCAGACGTTCGATCTAAACATGTTCGGCTTAGACGTAGGGCAGCCAGGCAATGCGTGCCGCTAGCAACAACAAGGAGGCGACCACCAGCGGTGCCCAAGGGCAGGGCGTAAGCGGTACGTGTACGAAGCGCTGATAGCTAAGGCGCGTGATGGCGCACACCACCAGGCCGAGAAGCGCGCCGCCGATCACATCGCTGGCCCAATGCACGCCAAGGACGAGGCGTGACAGGGCCATCGGCAGGCATACCAGTGTCGCCCCCCAATATACCCACATTCGCCGTTTCGCGGGCAGCGTCTCGGCCATGAACGCTGCCGCCAGGCCGATCAACACGATACTCGTCGAGGTATGGGCGCTGGGGTAGGAAAACGAACCCATGAGATAGTCCGGCGTATCGGGGCGAGCGCGACCGGCGAGATGCTTGAAGACAAGGTTGGCGAACCCGACACCTACCAACGCGCTACTGATATGAAGGAAGGCTGCGATACGCCGCGAAAAGAGCAGCCATGCCAGCCATGGCAGGGTCAGTGCGATGATGCCCAAGAGATCCCCGCTCAGGGCCATGAGAGTACTGAATTCTGCTAGCCAACTGTCTGCGAGGGGCGCCAGCAATGCCTGAATCTGTCGATCCATCGGCAACGAAGGCGCGGGGTGTTCGAGCACCCAGAGCGTCCACCCGCACAGGGCGATGAGGCTGACCACGAGAAGCGCGAGAGACGCCAGCGGTATTTCGTTGCGCGGGTGAGCGGCGCCCAACGCGAGCCATAGGCGTCGCCGACGTGGTGTCGCGCGGGAAAAGCGGGCCAGGCGCATGTAAACCCAGCCGCCGCGTCCGAGATGGTGGCGAAACCAGGAAAACCCTACCCCCAGCGTTATCAGCATGAGTCCCAGAGTAACGAGCCATCGTTCGCTGCTTGCAGGCAAAGCGAGGAGTTTGTCCCATGAATGGCCGAGCAGATAGCCGGGTAATAGATAGGCTGGAGCCCAAAGCAAGGCAGAGGCGATATTGACGGCGGCAAAGCGCCATGTCGGCATGCGTAGCATGCCGGCGACCATCGGCACGATAGGGCGTACCGGTCCCACGAAGCGACCGATGAGGATGGAAAAATCGCCATAGCGCTTGAAGAAATCGATGCCCCGCGCCAGCCATTCAGGATGGCGGGTGAATGGCCACAGTCGATGCACGCGTTCGCGCTGAGAGTGGCCCAGCCAAAAGCTTAGGCCATCACCGAGGGTCGCCCCCGCAAAGGCCGCCGCCAACAATAACGGCAGGGGAAGATGCTGATGCCCCGCCAGTGACGCGGCGGCGGTCAGTAGCACGATGCCGGGTACTAGCAGGCCAACCACGGCGAGCGATTCAAGCAGCGCCACCAACAGCACGATCAAGACCAATAATGTCGGCGAGGGGGAAAATTGGTACAGCCACTCGGTCACGTTCAAGTATCGGGCTCCAGCAAGTTGAATCCACGCTTGATCAGCCGTTGTTCGAAACGTTCGGCGCACTCGTCATCCGCCAGGTGGCAAATCCGAGCCTGGGCCTCGATGGCACCGATGTCGCGAAGCGGGGCTTCCCCGAGCGCATGCGTCAAGCGCTCACGGACGATGAGAGCGCCGGCTTCCCCGGCGTCGGCAAGCAGCAGCCAAAAGACGCTATGGCGATGTCGGCCCATGGCGTCGCCACGTCGAGAGTTGCGTTGTACCACCTGACAGAAGGTCGTCAAGAGCGTGTCTTGTGTCGTTTGGCCGAACTGCTCGTTGGCCATGTCGAGTTGAGGTAAATGAATGACTAGCGCGCTCAGTGATTGGTTCAATGCACGGGCGCGAGCGACCTCGGCGATAAGTCGTTCGCTGAGCGCGTCACGCGATAGCATGCCGCTTTGCGTATCGAGCTGATCGGTGGTCTTGAGTAAGCGGGCCTGTTGCATGTACCACCCGAGAGGCAGTATCGAGATGATGACGAGCGTGAAGTACTGCAGGCCACCTGCGGGCGTCGATAGTACAGAGTTGATAAGGAACAGCCATATGGGCGCGAGCAGTACGTTGAGAAGTAGCGCGGCGCCAGGCGGTAAGAGCAGCGTAGCGAGTATCGGGGGGACCCCCATCCAAAGTGCGCCGGACGCCTCGAGGTAAGGCGCTTCCACGGCAATCGCCAGATAGCCGCTGATCAGCACCAGGTAGGCAGGCAGTCGACGCGCGTAAGCGTTTTCGGCCATCAGGGCGGCGGTAGACACCATGATCGCCAGGATAGTGACCGGCAGGATGCGTGCGTAATGGCCCATCAGGTAGTGCCAGGCCGCGAGACTAGCGAGCACGAGCGCCCCGCAGGCGTATGCCATGGCGTGTAGGCGTGACGACGAGAGACGTTCAGGCATGCTCGGTTGTCTCCTGTCGGAAATGCAGGCCGCTGGCTTGCACAGAGAGTTCATGGCCCAGCGTGATGGGGTCTAGATGGGGGGTGACGGGCGCGATGCGTATACGACAGTGCGCCTGAAGCTCGGTCGAGATCGCGTCACGACGTAAGGCGGCGTGTTGCTCGTCCTTTGCAATCAGCAGGACCGCGAAGGTCTGTGCATCCACGCGGTAACATCCCTCGAAGGCGTAAATAAGCGCGGCCAGACGCTCCTTGAGACGCCGTCGAACATTGCGGCCTCGTTGATGGGGTCGCACCACGAGCAACTCAGCGTAGACGTTTTCGCGCTGGCGCCGCGACCATTCGACGGTCAGATCCTGACGCAGACGACTGAGTGACCAGAGCGAGTCCTCCGGGGTGAGGCGATGGCGACGCTCCAGCTCTTGACGTAGCCGGCTGTGCTCGATGGCCTTGGCAAGCCCCAAGGCCATGAGGGCGGCCAATAACGCGCCGCTCAAGGCGGCTTGCGCCACCCCGAGGGGCGCTTGAACGTGCCACCAGCCGAGTGCGGCGGCCACCAGGAGCATATAGCGCATGGGCCGAGGTTGCGGTGCGAGCAGCATGATCGGCCACAGCCATATGCTGATGGCGTATGTCATGGGCGCTTGCCAGAGTAGCGCCAGTAAAAGCAAGGCACACAACGGGATCGCCAATGTCCAGGCGCGGCGCGATAAGTGACGCCACGCAAGCGTCGTCAACCCTATGATGGCGGCGATGAGCAGGCCCTGCGTGATCGAGTCGTCTTCCTGCCAGGCGGTGATGGTCACCAGTCCCGCGCCCAGCAGGAAAAGCCCGGTTAGAGGTGTTTTGTATTTGCTCTGCATGGTGCCGTATAGTGATTCCTTTCCCAACGGTGCCGGCAGTATAGCCGTTGTGCCTCTGCCGTCATGCTTCGGAAAGCACCGATTATCATATGCTTCCCGGCGGATACCCAGGAGAAAATTGCCCGCATGGCCCTTGAAACTTCCGAGTCCGAGATCGTCGACGTCGATGCTTACATGCATGCGATGGGCGAACGGGCGCGTGGTGCGTCACGTGTGTTGGCCCGCGCCACTACCGCGCAAAAGAACCGCGCGCTACTCGCCATGGCGAGTGCCCTGGACGAGGCGCGCGATGCATTGGACACCGCCAATCGCCGCGATCTCGAGGCGGGACGCGACAACGGCCTCGCCGAGTCGCTGCTGGATCGCCTGGCGCTGACGCCGGCGCGTATCGACACGATGATCGAAGGCTTGCGTCAAGTGGCTGCCTTGTCCGACCCGATCGGCGAGATTCGTGACATGCGCTATCTACCTTCGGGGCTTCAAGTGGGCAAGATGCGCGTCGCGCTGGGCGTGGTGGGCATCGTCTACGAATCGCGCCCCAACGTGACCGTGGACGCCGCCAGCCTGTGCTTGAAATCAGGTAATGCCACGATCCTGCGTGGCGGCTCCGAAGCGATCCATTCCAACCGGGCCATTGCGGATTGTATCCGACAAGGGCTCAGGGCAGCAGAGCTCGACGAGGCCTGCGTGCAAGTCGTGGCGACGACCGATCGTGCAGCGGTCGGTGCATTGATCGCCATGCCGGAGTTCGTCGATGTCATCGTGCCGCGCGGCGGGAAGGGACTGATCGAGCGTATTTCGAGAGACGCACGTGTGCCGGTGATCAAGCATCTCGATGGCATCTGTCATGTGTATGTCGATCAGGCCGCCGATCCGGCCAAGGCGGTGGCCATTGCCGACAACGCCAAGACCCAGCGTTACTCGCCGTGCAATGCCATGGAAACGCTGTTGGTACACGCCGAAGCAGCGCCCCGAGTACTTCCCGAGTTGGCCGACATCTATCGCCGCAAGGGTATCGAGATGCGTGTGTGCGAACGGACGCGGGCCTGGGTGGCGGACGCCGTCGCCGTAACCGAAGAAGATTGGCATAGCGAATACCTTGCGCCGATCGTGGCCATCCGCGTGGTCGATACTTTGGAAGAGGCGATCACGCACATCAATACCTATGGCTCGCACCACACCGATGCCATCGTCACCGAGAACTTGACCGACGCACGGCGCTTTCTGACCGAGGTCGACTCCAGTTCGGTCATGGTCAATGCCTCGACACGTTTCGCCGACGGCTTTGAATATGGGCTAGGGGCGGAGATTGGCATTTCCACCGACAAGCTGCATGCGCGCGGGCCCGTCGGTCTGGAAGGCCTCACCAGCGAGAAGTACATCGTATATGGCGATGGCCATGTGCGCAGCTGAGGCCCCGCCGCGCGTCGCGATGCTGGGCGGTACCTTCGATCCCGTGCACGTGGGGCACCTGCGTAGCGCTATCGAGCTGCGTGAAGCCTTGGCACTCGATCGCGTTCACATGGTCCCGGCGCGAGTGCCACCGCATCGCGCCACCCCCGGTGTGGATGCCGAGCAGCGCGCGACCATGCTGGCGCTGGGCATCGCCGACACGCCGGGCCTTTACGTGGATGATCGCGAGATCCGCCGCGAGGGGCCTTCCTACTCCACCGCGACCCTGGCGTCCTTGCGAGAAGAATTGGGCACGCAGGCACGTCTGGTCATGGCGCTGGGGTACGACGCCTATCTGCACTTGGCCGATTGGCACGAGCCGGCGCGTCTGTTCGAGCTCGCGCATGTCGTCGTCGTCGATCGTCCTGATCATCAACAGCCGCTTCCGACGGCGCTCGAGACGCTGATCGACGGCCGTGAAGTGGCGAGTGTCGAGTCGCTGATGCAGTCGCCTGCAGGAGGCTTGCTGCATTTGAGCCTGCCCACGCGCATGGCGATTTCGGCTACAGCGATCAGAGAACGCTTGCAGCGCGGTGCAAGCGTGCGCTATTTGCTGCCCGAGGCCGTGGAGCGCTATCTCCTGGCACGTCGTCTTTATCGATGATGTCGTCATCAATCAATGAAAGGGGCCTGGCGAGTGGTGGTATCACCTCAAGGCCTTTTTAACCTTGCCCCTGGCGGTTTGGTGTCAGCGCGGTAGAATGCGGGCCTTGCCCGAAGGGGTATGACATATGAACGAGGAGCTATGCAGACTGAAGCACTCAAAACGCTGGTAATGGACACGCTCGAGGAACTCAAGGCACGTGACGTTGCCGAACTCGACGTCGCCTCGCTGACCAGCGTCACCGACACCATGATCGTCGCTAGCGGTACATCGAGCCGACACATCGGCGCCCTGGCCGAGAGCGTGGTGGAGAAAGTCAAGGAAGCGGGATGCCGCCCCTTGGGTATCGAAGGGCACCAGGGAAGCGATTGGGTCCTGGTCGATTTGGGCGA
Organism: Chromohalobacter sp. 11-W; assembly: GCF_029889905.1. Lineage (GTDB taxonomy): Bacteria > Pseudomonadota > Gammaproteobacteria > Pseudomonadales > Halomonadaceae > Chromohalobacter. Next base: position 143,259 of record NZ_JARANZ010000004.1, read on the forward strand.
TCTCGTGGTCCACGTCATGTTGCCCGAGACTCGTCAGCTATACGATCTTGAGCGCTTGTGGTCGGATCTGCCCAGCGATGGGGTATCCGTTGAGGGGGCGCTTGGCGAGGTGCGTGGATGAAGCTGCGTGTGCTCGCCGTGGGGACTCGCATGCCCGACTGGGTCACGCAGGGCGTCGATGAATACCTCAAGCGGCTGCCGCGTGATTTCAGCGTGGACATCGTCGAGATAGCGCCCGGCAAGCGAGGCAAGAACGCCGATGTGGCCCGTGCGGTTCAGAGCGAAGGCGATGCCATGCTGGCGAAACTGCGCGATCAGGAACGTGTCATCGCATTGGATGTCGAGGGTCGAAGTTGGAGTACCGAACGCTTGGCCGCCAACGCCGATCAATGGCGCCAGGACGGTCGCAACGTAGCGTGCCTGGTGGGTGGTCCGGACGGGCTCGACTCACGTCTGTTGGCGCGGGCCGAGCAACGTTGGTCGCTCTCGGCATTGACGCTGCCTCATCCATTGGTACGTATTCTGCTGGCCGAGCAGCTTTATCGCGCCTGGACCCTGCTGGCTGGTCATCCCTATCACCGATGAGCAACGGGGCTCGATACCTGCTCAGCGGCTACCTTCCACCTTCCCGCCTGTTATCGGGGACCCATGCGTAAACGACGCGACCCAATCAAGGATACCGCTCGAGAAGTCCGTGTATTCCGGGCACGCTCGCTACTGGCGGCATTACTCGTATTATTGATGGCCGGGGGGCTGGGCGCTCGTCTTTTTTATCTTCAGGTTGTCGAGCATGAGGTGTTCACCACGCGTTCCGAGAAGAACCGTGTGCGCGTCGAACCGCTGCCCCCGACGCGTGGGCTCATCTACGACCGCCAAGGGAAATTGGTGGCTGAAAACCGCCCAACTTATAACCTGACTATCGTACGCGAGCGGGTCCAGGATATTGATGCCACTCTCGATCGACTGGTCGACATCCTGGGGCTGGACGAAACGCAGGTCGAGGCGTTTCGCAAACGGTCGCGTCAGCGTCAAAGACCCTATCAACCGGCATTGTTGATGAGCGGTCTCAACGAACGGCAAATCGCGCGGTTAGCCGTCAATCGTTACCGGCTTCCTGGGGTCGAGGTTGAAGCACAGTGGCTGCGTCACTATCCCGATCCCAAGATTATGTCGCATGTGCTGGGCTATGTAGGTCGAATCAACGAGCAAGAACTGGCCTCGCTGGACAGTGGCAACTATGCGGGCACGCATTATATCGGCAAGACCGGTATCGAGAAGCAGTACGAAAAAGCGCTGCACGGGCAGGCTGGCCTGCGTAAGGTGGAAACCAATGCCCGGGGGCGTGTGCTGCGCGAACTCGAACGTACACCACCCGAACCGGGCAAGGACTTGACGCTGACCATCGATACACGGCTTCAGCAGATGGCTTACGATCTGCTGGATGGGCGGCGCGGCTCCATCGTCGCGATTCAACCCCAGACCGGTGACATTCTAGCGATGGTCTCCGCCCCAGGATTCGATTCCAACGAGTTCGTGACCGGTATTTCCTACAAGGACTATCAGTCGCTGCAAGACAATCTTGACCTGCCACTGTTCAACCGGGCCGTGCGCGGCCAGTATCCGATCGGGTCGACCATTAAGCCTTTCGAAGCCTTGGCTGCGCTTCAGAATGGAGTCGTGACGCCTCAAGAAGTCATCTATGACCCGGGGTATTACAAGCTGCCCAACGATTCTCGCCACTATCGGAACTGGTTGCGCTGGGGGCACGGTCGTGTCGATCTGGAGCGCGCGCTGGCCGTTTCCAACAATACTTACTTTTACACCATGGCTCATCGCTTGGGCATCGATGCCTTATCCAGCTTCATGTACAAGTTCGGGTTTGGGGAGGTCACTTCGTTGGATGTGCAAGGGGCTTCATCGGGAACCGTGCCTTCTCGTGAGTGGAAACGCGAGAAATACGGTCAAGTGTGGTATCCCGGGGAAACGCTCTCGGCGGGTATCGGGCAAGGCTACTGGATGGTCACGCCGTTGCAGCTCGCAACGGCGGAGGCAACGCTGGCCAATCGTGGGGATTGGGTGCGTCCACATTTGGCCAAGCGCGTCGGTGACACCTCGGTCGAACCGCCTTTCAAGAATACCAAGCCCGACGTGAAGCTCGACAAGGATGTCTGGTGGGATGACGTGTTCAACGGCATGGAAAAAGTCGTCAGTGGCAGAGAGGGCACTGCACGCCACATCGGTAAAGGGCTGAAATACGACATGGCGGGCAAGTCGGGCACGGCACAGGTGTTTTCCTTGGGGCAAAATCAGAAATACGATGCCGATGAGCTCAAGGAGCGCTTACGTGATCACGCCTTGTTCACGGCGTTCGCGCCGGTGGACGATCCGCAGATCGCCATCGCCGTGATCGTCGAAAATGCCGGGGGCGGTAGTTCGCATGCTGCGGGTCTGGCTCGCGCTCTGGCAGACGAGTGGCTCCTGTCCGATGACGAGAACACCCATCAAGCCGAAGAACTCATCAAGGAGGACGTCGAAGTTGAAGGGACTTGAATGGCGTCGCTTCAGTCGGGCACCGGCGGATGGCATGGGGCGCAAGCGTTCCCTCTGGTCACGCCTGCATCTCGACCCTTGGCTGCTTTTGCTGCTGCTGAGTCTGATGGGAGCGGGACTGGTCGTCTTGTACAGTGCCAGTGGCATGAGTCTCGCCGTCACGCTGGGACAGGCGTCGCGTTTCGGTGTGGCCTTGCTGGCCATGTTCGTGATCGCCCAGTTTTCGCCAAGTACGTTGTGCCGTTGGACCCCCCTCGGCTACTTCATAGGGGTAGCCATGCTCGTGGCGGTGGAGGTGATGGGCGATATGGGGATGGGGGCGCAGCGCTGGCTGGAAATCCCCGGAATAATCCGCTTTCAGCCATCCGAGTTGATGAAGCTGGCGGTGCCCATGATGGTGGCGGCGTACCTTTATAAGAGATCGCTACCGCCGAGCATGCGCGACTTGCTTATCTGTGCCTTGATCATCGGTGTACCGGTGATGCTAATCATGCGTCAGCCTGATCTGGGGACATCCTTGCTGGTGGCATGTGCGGCGGTGTTCGTCATCTTTCTCGCGGGCCTGTCATGGCGGGTAATCGGCTTGCTGGCGGTGCTGCTTGCATCCGCCTTGCCCCTGCTCTGGTTCAATATGCACGAATACCAACGCCAGCGTGTATTGACCTTCCTCAATCCTGAAAGCGATCCGCTGGGGGCGGGTTGGAATATCATCCAGTCGAAAACGGCCATCGGCAGTGGCGGCGTCTTCGGTAAGGGGTGGGGCTTGGGTACTCAATCTCAGCTGGAATTTCTTCCCGAGCGCCATACCGACTTCATCGGCGCCGTACTGGGGGAGGAGTGGGGATTGATCGGGATGCTGGTCTTCCTGGCCCTCTACGTGCTCATCGTGGGGCGTGGGTTGTTTCTCGCCAATACCGCCCAGGATACCTTCGGGCGTCTGGTCGGGGGCAGCATCGTGCTGACATTTTTCATCTATGTGTTCGTCAATATCGGCATGGTCAGCGGCATTTTGCCCGTTGTCGGCGTGCCGCTTCCACTGGTCAGTTTTGGCGGCACGTCCAGCGTGACCTTGCTGATCGGTTTCGGTATCCTCATGTCCGTTCATACCCATCGACGGTTGTTGCCTCGCTAGGTAGGGCGAGACACGGAAAGGAAGCGACGACAGCCCAGGGCCAAGGAGTAAGAGCGTGATGAAGTGGAATAATGCGCGGTCCCATTGGCGAGGGCTCTCCCCGGCGGCGTTGTTGCTGTGCGGGTTGGTCCTGTTTCCGTCGGCGCATGCGGCCGAGGAATTCGATCCGGCCTCGCATGCTGATATCCGCGCATGGGTCGATGACGTGTCGAGGGGCGGCATTTCTCGCGATGACGTGACTCAGGCCTTGCGTCACGCCCGATTTCGCCAGGAAGTGCTGGACGCCATGCAAGGGGCGGCGGAGCGTCGCTTGAGTTGGCACGAATATCGCGACATCTTCGTGCAGCCCAAGCGTATTCAAGAAGGCGTGGCGTTCATTCGCGAGCACCGTGACGCCTTCGCACGTGCCGAACGCGAATACGGCGTGCCGCCCGCCTACATTGCCGCGATCATCGGTGTCGAGACGCGCTATGGCCAGTACAAGGGCGAGCATCGTGTGCTCGATTCGCTCGCGACGTTGGCTTTTCATCACCCGTCGCGCGGCGAGTTCTTTCGTGGCGAATTGGCGGCGTTTCTCGAGATCACCCTGGATCAGGGGATTTCGCCGGAAGCCCCCAAAGGCTCCTATGCCGGCGCCATGGGCTATCCGCAATTCATCCCGACCAGTTACCGCGCTTATGCCATCGACTTCGATGACGATGGGCGGCGCGATCTGTGGGACGATCCCGTGGATGCGATCGGCAGCGTGGGCAATTACTTCGCCGAGCATGGGTGGCGTCGAGGGGCGCCGGTCGTGACGCCCGCCGATGGCCCCAAGACACCTCCGCAAGCGATCGACTTCAACCGCACGCGTGCGCCTTACGCGAGATTGGCGCCTCTTGCCGATGCCGGTATCCATCCGCGCGGTGAGTTCGACGCGTCGCGTGTCATTCCGCTGTCTCTGGCACTCGAGTCGGGGGGTTACCGCTACGCGCTGGGACATGAAAATTTTTACGTGATCACGCGTTATAACCACAGTTACCTGTATGCGATGGCCGTCACCGAGCTCGCGGCAGGTATCCAGGCAGCGCTCGACAAGGATGATGCATGAGGGTCAGCGGTGTGCTTGTGTGTATGTTGATGCTGTTGGTGGCAGGGTGTGCCAGTGACGGCGGCGGTCGTTATGCGCAGCAAAACGATGCTTATCCGGACGCGCCGCCCGATGTGACGGATGTTCCCGATGCGGTGCCCAAGGACGAGCCGCTTGCCAAGAGCGGCAATCGTTCCACCTATGAAGTGTGGGGCAAGACCTATCATGTGATGTCCGATCCCAACGGCTATGTGGAAGAAGGCGATGCGTCCTGGTATGGCACCAAATTCCAGGGCTACGACACCGCGAGCGGGGAAGCCTACGACATGTACAAGATGTCGGCGGCGCATCGCACATTACCGCTGCCGACGTATGTCCGCGTGACCAATCTCGATAATCGGCGCAGTGTCATCGTACGCGTCAACGATCGTGGCCCGTTTCATGGCGATCGGCTGATCGATCTGTCGTATGCCGCTGCGGCACGCTTGGACATCCTGGGACACGGAACAGGACATGTGCGCGTGGAAGCCATTGACCCCGAGCAATGGGCCGAGCAGCATGAGCGTTCCACCGAGTCAGCATCCCCAGGGGAGGTGGCCAAGGCATCCTCGGGCGTGCCGGCGCAGGGAGCAGTGGATGAAGCCTCGACCGTTGAGGCGCCTCAGCAAGATCCTGTCACCGAGCGCCAGGGTGGCACGGGACAATATGTTCAGGTCGCGGCACTGAGTTCCGCGGCCAGGGCCAAGACGCTGGAAAAGCGCTTGCAAGGACAAGTATCGCGTCCGGTACGCGTAAGGGAAGAGGCATCCGTGTATCGTGTTCAGGTAGGGCCTGTGCATGATGCGTCGCATATCGATTCCATCAAAGCGGAATTACAAGCGGCGGGTTTTGATCAGTCGTTTGTCGTTTCCGCTACCGAGTAACCCCGCTTAGCGAGAAAAGTTGTCATGAGAGTGTTTGCCCGATCGTCATTGTTACGCATTATTTTATTGGTCACGTTAGGTGTCGGTGGTCTCACCCCTGTAGCGCAAGCCGAGGATCCTCCCGAGCCCTCGCCAGTGCCGTCGTCGATGGTACCGTCGGCGCCGAATCTGGCGGCGTCTTCCTGGGTGCTGATGGACGCCGATAGTGGCAAGATCCTAGTCGAACATAATGCCGACAAGGAGCTGCCGCCGGCCAGTCTGACCAAGATGATGACCGCCTATATCGTCGAGCGTGAAATCGATGCCGAGAATATCGATGCCGACGACGAGGTGACGATTAGCGAGAATGCGTGGCGCACCGGTGGCTCGCGGATGTTCCTCAACCCGGGGAGCAAGGTAAGCGTCGACAACTTGCTCAGAGGGGTCGTGATTCAGTCGGGCAACGATGCCAGCGTTGCGCTATCCGAGCATATTGCGGGCAGTGAGGACGCCTTTGCCGATCTCATGAATCAGCAAGCCTCGCGTATGAACCTACAGCATACGCATTTCATGAATCCCACCGGCCTGCCGCACGACGATCACTACTCCTCGGCTCACGATCTGGCGATCATTGCGCAACACATCATCAAGGACTACCCCGATCACTACGAGGTGTATTCGGAGAAGTACTTCACCTGGAACGATATCCGTCAGCCCAACCGTAACCGTCTGTTGTGGCGCGATCCCAGCGTCGATGGCTTGAAGACAGGGCATACCGAGGCGGCGGGCTACTGCCTGGTGGCATCTGCCAAGAAGGACGATACACGCCTGGTGGCCGTGGTGATGGGGACCGATTCCGACGAGGCTCGGGCCCAAGAAACCCAGAAGCTGTTGAGCTATGGGTTCCGCTTCTTCGAGACACAGCGTCTCTACGAAGCTGGTGCCGTGCTCAACAAGCCGCGTATCTGGGGGGGTGAGAAGGACGAACTGCGTCTGGGCGTGGCGAATGACGTGTACTTGACCGTGCCGCGGGGACATAGTGACGAATTGAACGCCCAGCTCGATATCAAGAAAACCATCGATGCGCCGGTCGAGAAGGGAGATCAGCTCGGCACGTTGAAGATCAAGCTGGACGGTGAAGTGCTCGACGAGCGTCCCCTGGTGGCGCTGGAGTCGGTCGCCGAGGGTGGTTTCTTCAAGCGCCTTTGGGACAGCGTCCTGCAGTTCGTGAATGGATTCTTCGACTGATTCATTGTGGTTCGGCTCGAGGGCGAAGTGTTTTGAAAGCTTCGCCCTTGGTCGATACGATAAGGTTGAGTAGAATACTCGGAAATATCATGCCGAGCCCATGTGAGGCCGTTCTCCATGCAACAGACTTCACCAACCGAGCAGGGTGCATCGCCAGATGCGCCCAAGATCGAGTTCCCCTGTCAGTATCCCATCAAGATCGTCGGTGACGCGGCACCGGACTTCAAGGTCACCGTGGTGGATATCGTCGAGCAACACTCGCCTGGCTTCGATCGTCGCAGCGTGCGCATGGTCGATAGTCGCAATGGCCGCTTTCAATCCGTGCGCGTCGTGATTCACGCCACCGGTCAAGACCAGCTCAATGCACTGTTCCATTCGCTGAAGGCGACGGGTCGTGTGCATATGGTGCTGTAGGTGGCGATCAGCGAAGAGCGCCCGCCGGTGCAGTTGCACCGCCTAGGACGTCGCGCTTATGAGCCGGTGTGGCAGGCCATGCGCAAGCTTACCGACGAGCGTGATGCCACAACGCCGGATCAATTCTGGTTGGTCGAGCACGAAGCAGTGTTCACGCAGGGGCAGGCCGGCAAGCCCGAGCATCTGCTCATGCCCGGCGATATTCCGGTCGTCGCCACCGATCGTGGCGGGCAGGTGACCTATCATGGGCCGGGCCAGGTCGTGCTTTATCCGCTGATCGACGTACGTCGTGCCAAACTGGGCGTACGGGAGTTGGTATCGGCGCTCGAGAACACGGTGATCGCTTTGCTAGGCGAGTATGGCGTGGAGGCGCATGCGCGCCCTGACGCGCCGGGTGTCTATGTCGGCGAGGCCAAGATTGCCTCGCTCGGTTTGCGTATTCGACGCGGTGCCAGCTTTCATGGCGTCGCGCTCAACGTCGATGGCGACTTATCTCCCTTCCAGCGCATCAATCCCTGTGGCTATGCCGGCATGACCATGACACGGCTTGCCGACCTGATCGACGACTGTCCGGATAGCGACACGGTCGCTGTCGAGCTGGCCGAGCGTCTGGCGCGAACGCTGGAACGAACGCTCGTGCCGGTTGCCTCCGCGCACGTCTAATGGCCATAGTTGCCTGATCGCGCCGTCGTTCAGCGTCCTTCAACATCGGTCGGCGCGTCTCAATGAAAACGGCCCGCCGTGGACTGAGTCCACGGCGGGCCGTTTGTCTTGGGCCACTGAGGCTTGAAAAGCGCGGCCGTCAGCCGACGTTGACGACCGCAATGCGGTCCGGGTCGGTCGATTGACCGGGCACCTCAGCGGGCTCTGCCAGCCCCAGGTTGTTCTTCTCGAACACCCGGTCGGCACGATAGCTGGAGCGCACCAACGGCCCCGACGGCACTTCCATGAAGCCTTTTGCCAAGCCCTGCTGGCGATAATGCTCGAATTCGTCCGGCGTCACCCAGCGTTCCACCGGAAGGTGGTTACGGGTCGGTTGCAGGTACTGACCCAGTGTCACGATGTCGACGCCGATGGCGCGAAGGTCATCGAAGGTCTCGAGGATCTCTTCTTCGGTTTCGCCAAGCCCCAGCATGATGCTGGTCTTGGTGATGACCTCGGGGCGGTGGCGCTTGGCATGCGCCAGCACATCGAGGGTCTTGCGGTAACCGGCACGCGGATCGCGTACACGCCCGGTCAGGCGCTCCACGGTTTCGACGTTTTGGGCGAATACTTCCAGGCCGGAATCGACGACTCGCTCGACGGCGCTGGGGATCCCGTCGAAGTCTGGCGTCAGGGCTTCTACCGCCACCTGGGGGGTGCGTGCCTTGATCGCGCGAATGCAGTCGGCGTAGTGGCTAGCGCCCGCATCGGGTAGGTCGTCGCGGTCCACCGAGGTCAGTACCACGTAGCGTAGCCCCATCAGCTCCACCGATTCGGCAGTGTTCGCCGGTTCCTCGGGGTCCAGCCAGCCGCGTGGGTTGCCGGTGTCGACAGCGCAGAAGCGACAGGCCCGGGTGCATACCGACCCCATCAGCATGATGGTGGCAGTGCCGTTGCTCCAGCACTCACCCATGTTCGGACAGTGGGACTCGGCACAGACGGTACTGAGCCGGTGCTCCTTAACGTTGCGCTTGACCGCCTCGAAGCGTTCGCCGCCGGGCATCTGGACGCGTAACCATGAGGGCTTGCGGCCGCCGACGCCATCGCCTGCGGATTGCTCGCGTGACTTCATGCCATCCTTGATGGCGGCGATGCCCTGGTCGTTGCGGTATTTCTTGCCGCTGGTGACGCGTTGGGTAGGAGTGTCGCTCATAGCGTGAGCCTCTCTGCAAGCCGGCCGACGGCGCCGAGGCGACGCTACCACAGAAGGAGGGGAAGGGCGTCGGTCGACGTTTCCGGGGGGCCTGGCACGTCTGATGATGCGTGAATTGATGCGCCCAACATACCACAAAAGGCGTAGTGCTGGACAGGCTGGCCACGGCGCGTGAGTGTCAAGGACGGCGCCCGGCCGCACGCGATGCCACGCCCGGCCGATGCCGGGCGCGTGTCGTCTTGTGCAGGGGCGAGTCCGTGATGAATGTCACGCCTCTGGCATGGCACTCAACACCAGCTTACCCGTGGTATGACCGGTCTCGAGGCGGCGATGGGCTTCCCCGAGATTGGCTGGGGTCAACGGGCCGACGATATCGCTGAGTGTGCTGCGCAGATGACCGGCATCGAAATGCTCGGCCAGCTTGGCCAGGATGCTGCCCTGGTGAGCGATGTCGGTGCCGTGCAACGGCCGCGCGAACATGAACTCCCAACTGAAGGTTACCGCCTTGCCTTGCAGGGCGTTGAGATCGACGGTCTTCTGGGTCTCGGCGATGGCCACGATGTGGCCCAAGGGACGAATGAGCGTGGTCATATTCTCCCAGTGGTCGCCGATATCGTGGCAATTGAAGATGTAGTCGACCTGCTCGTGACCGGCGTGTTGCATGTTCGCCACCAGATCGTGGTGATCGACGACCTCATGCGCACCCATGCGTCGGCACCATTCGATGGACAGATCGCGCGACGCCGTGGCGATGACCTTGATGCCCGTGAGCTGGCGGGCCATTTGCGTTGCGATCGAGCCGACACCGCCCGCGCCATTGATGATCAGCAGGGTCTGGTCGCGGTGCGTATCGTCGCCTTGCGAGAGCTTGAGTTTGTCGAACAGGGCTTCCCAAGCGGTGAGTGCCGTCAATGGCATGGCGGCCGCTTCCTCGGCGCTTAATTTGCTCGGTGCCTTGGCAGTCAGGCGCGCATCGACGAGTTGATATTCGGCGTTGCAGCCGGGGCGTTCGACCTCGCCGGCATAGTACACGCGATCTCCCGGGGCGAAATGCTCGACGCTGGCACCGACGCGCTCCACCCGGCCCACGGCATCCCAGCCGAGGACGTTATGCTGATCGCTGGGCAGGAAGGCACCCTGGCGAATCTTGGTATCCACCGGGTTGACCGACACCGCCTCGACGCGCACCAGAAGATCCCATTCGCCGGGGGTGGGCATCTCGCGTTCGTGGACCTCGAAAGCGTCCAAGGGCGCCGCTTGAGGCTGACCGGTGGTGGCGACTACTTGCATGACTGACTCCCTCTAAAAGGCGAAACGTGATGACGCTGTCCCCTAGATGAGGGTCGTTCAGGTGGGAGTCAAGTCAAGCGTGGCTGATTCAGGGGGTGCAGGCGAAGCTGGGACCAGGCGCGGGGACCAGTGGCGCCTTGAAGTGCGCATTCAACTCGGGTAACAGTTCGCGGACGAAGCGCAGGAAGAGCTCGGTCACGGGCGTAGGGTAGCGATCCTTGGGGTGCACGGTACACCAGGACCGACGCAGCGGGAAGCCGGGTAGCGTCGGTGACGCTAGAAGCCCCGAAGCGAGCTCGAGCTGGACCGCCAGGCGCGGCAGCACGGCGACCCCGAGATGCGCCATGACCCCCTGCTTGATCGCCTCGTTGGTGCCAAGTTCCAAGGTATGGCGCAGCGATACCCGCTCACGGGCGACGAAGTCCTCGAACGCGGTGCGCGTCCCTGAACCGGGTTCGCGCATCAGCACGTAATAGCGCGTGAAGTCTTCGAGTGTGGGTGAGTCGGCCGTCAACAGCGGATGCCCAGGCCACACCACGGGAATCATTTCATTGTCGAGGATCGGCATGAAGGCGAGATTGGCATCCTCGGGCACCATGCCCATGATCACCAGGTCGTCGCGGCGCTCGGCGAGACGCTCCAGCGCCTGGCCGCGATTGCAGACGCGCAGGCGCACCTGCACCTCTGGGTAGCGGGCGCGAAAGCGGGCCAGGATGTGCGGCACGACATACTGCGCGGTGCTGACGGCGGCGAGGTTGAGCTCGCCGCGTATGGTCCCTGCCAATTCGGAAAGTTCCATCTGCAGGCTGGAAACCTGACCGAAGATCGACTGTACCGAGGCGGCCAGCGCATCGGCGGCCGGCAGCACGTGCAGCGTCTTGCCCGCGTACTTGAAGAGTGGCTGCTCGAGCGCCTGCTCGAGTTGGCGGATCTGTGCGCTGACGGCGGGCTGTGTGAGGCCCAGTTGTTCGGCCGCACGCGAATAGGACTGCTGCCGGTGCACGGCCTGGAAAACCTGCAACTGGCGAAAGGTCAGACGATTGAGCAGATTGGGTCGTGACATGACGCCCCCGGCGTGGTCATAAGCTATTACTTATAGCTTGGCAAAAAAATATCAATTTTTCTATTGATCCTTCGGTGGGTAGCGTGAGAGTACGATAACGACAAGCACTCAGCGACCCAGAGGGCGCCACGATGACACGCTGTGTCAACGCGACGTCCACAACCGGAGGGCAGACGGTGTTCAAGAAACTTCTCATCGCCAATCGTGGCGAAATTGCTGTACGCATTGTACGCGCCTGCGCTGAGATGGGCATCCGCTCGGTGGCGATCTACACCGAGCCCGATCGCTTCGCGCTGCACGTCAAGCGCGCCGATGAAGCGCATTTCGTCGGCGAGGACCCGCTGGCGGGATATCTCGACCCGCGGCGTATCGTCGACCTGGCTCGAGAGACCGGCTGTGACGCCATTCACCCCGGCTACGGCTTTCTCTCGGAAAATGCCGACTTCGCGCGCATCTGCGAAGACGCCGGAATAGCCTTCGTTGGACCAAGCGCCGAGGTGATCGCGCGGATGGGTGACAAGACGGCGGCGCGTGCGGCGATGCGTGACGCCGGCGTGCCCGTGACGCCGGGCTCGGACGGCAACCTCGAAACCTGTGCCGAGGCCTTGTCTCTGGCCGAGACCATCGGCTATCCGGTAATGCTCAAGGCGACCTCGGGCGGTGGTGGGCGCGGCATTCGCCGTTGTGATACGCCGGCGCAGCTCGAGCAAGCCTGGGAGCGGGTGATCTCCGAAGCGACCAAGGCGTTCGGCAGTGCCGATGTGTTCATGGAGAAATGCGTCGTCGAGCCGCATCACATCGAAGTGCAGATCCTGGCGGACAGCGTCGGCAACGTGATCCATCTCTTCGAGCGGGACTGTTCGATCCAGCGCCGCAACCAGAAGCTCATCGAAATCGCGCCGAGCCCTCAGCTAACGCCTGAGCAACGTGCCTACGTCGGCGAAATGGCGGTACGCGCTGCCAGTGCGGTGGGCTATGAAAACGCCGGCACCGTGGAGTTCCTCGTCAAGGGTAACGAGGTCTACTTCATGGAGATGAATACTCGCGTGCAGGTCGAGCACACCATTTCAGAAGCGATCACCGGGGTGGATATCGTGCGCGAGCAACTGCGCATCGCCGCGGGGCTAAAGCTCGCCTACCGCCAGGAGGACATACGCCACCATGGCTATGCCATCCAGTTCCGCATCAACGCCGAAGATCCCAAGAACGATTTCCTGCCGTCGTTCGGACGCATCACGCGCTACTACGCTCCGGGTGGGCCAGGAGTGCGCACCGATACTGCGATATACACCGGCTACACCATTCCGCCGTATTTCGACTCCATGTGCCTGAAGCTGATCGTGTGGGGCATGAGTTGGGAGGAGACGCTCGACCGCGGGATTCGCGCTCTCAACGACATGCGTCTGCAAGGGGTCAAGACGACCGCGCCTTACTACCAGGAAATTCTCCGCCACCCCGATTTCCGCAGCGGGCACTTCGATACCGGCTTCGTGCCCAGCCACCCCGAACTGCTCAATTATTCGGTCAAGCGCAATCCCGAGGAAGTCGCTCTGGCAATTGCCGCCGCCATCGCCGCCCACGCCGGTCTATAAGGAGATACCCATCATGAATGCCGTATCATCTTCCCAAGTCAATATCACCGACGTCGTGTTGCGTGACGGCCATCAATCGCTGATCGCCACGCGCCTACGCACGGAAGACATGCTGCCTGCCTGCGCCAAGCTGGACGCCATCGGTTATCACTCGCTGGAAGTCTGGGGCGGGGCGACCTTCGATGCCTGTGTGCGCTTTCTTAAGGAAGACCCGTGGGAGCGCCTGCGCGCCTTCAAGGACGCCATGCCCAACACCCCGCTGCAAATGCTGCTGCGCGGCCAGAACCTGCTGGGATATCGCCATTATGCCGATGACGTCGTCGAGCGCTTCGTCGCCAAGTCGGCAGATAACGGCGTCGATGTGTTTCGTGTCTTCGATGCGCTCAATGATCTGCGCAATCTGGAAACCGCCATGCGCGCGGTCAAGGCCAGTGGCAAGCACGCCCAGGGGACGATTTGCTATACGGTGAGCCCGGTGCACACCCTGGCGATGTATGTCGACCAAGCCAAGCGCCTGGTCGACATGGGCGCCGACTCGATTGCCATCAAGGACATGGCGGGGCTGCTGACGCCGTATGCCACGGGCGAGCTGGTGGCCGCCCTGGTCGAGGCCGTAGACGTGCCGGTTCATCTGCATGCCCACGCCACCTCGGGGCTGGCCCCGCTGTGCCATCTCAAAGCCGTGGAAGCGGGGTGCCGGCATATCGATACCTGCATCTCAGCGTTTGCCGGCGGTACCAGCCATCCGTCGACGGAAGCCATGGTCGCTGCCTTTCAGGGCACCGAATACGACAGCGGCTTGGATCTCGAAGCGCTCAAGGAGATCGGTGACTACTTCCGGGGCGTGCGCCAGAAGTATGCCGCCTTCGAGAGCGAGTTCACCCGTGAGGACGTCTCGGTACAGATCAATCAGGTCCCGGGTGGCATGATGTCCAACCTCGCCAATCAGCTCAAGGAGCAGAACGCGCTGTCCAAGATCCGCGACGTGTTCAACGAGATCCCTCGCGTGCGTGCCGATCTCGGCTATCCGCCGCTGGTGACGCCGACCTCGCAGATTGTCGGCACCCAGGCAGTGATGAACGTGCTCACTGGGGAGCGCTACAAGACCATTACCAACGAGGTGAAGCGCTATCTCCAGGGCGGTTATGGGCATCCGCCAGCGCCGGTGGACGACGACGTGCGCCGTCAGGCCATCGGCAACTCCCCGGTGGAAGAAGGACGCCCCGCCGATCGGCTGAATCCCGAGATGGTGCGCTTGACGAAGGACATCGGCGAATTGGCCGAGGGTGAGGAAGACGTGCTGACCTACGCCATGTTCCCTGAGTTGGGACGCGATTACCTGCAGGGGCGGCGCGACGGGTCATTGGTCCCTGAGCCAATCCCCGCGCCCGATGCGGGGGATGCCAACCGGCCGGTGACCGAAGGCGTGCCGACCGAGTTCGTCATCGACGTGCACGGCGAGTCCTACGAGGTGCAGATTACCGGTGTGGGCGGTAACAGCGGCGGCAAGCGTCAGGTTTATCTGACGCTCGACGGTATGCCGGAAGAGGTCGTCTTCGAGGCCAAGGACGCCTTCGTTGGCGGCGAGACTTCGGGTCGGGCACGTGCCTCGCAGCCTGGTCATGTCACGACCTCCATGCCTGGCAATATCGTCGATGTGCTGGTGGCCAAGGGCGATCGCGTCGAGGAAGGCCAGGCGGTCTTGATCACCGAGGCGATGAAGATGGAAACCGAGGTTCAGGCACGGGTCTCGGGTACCGTCGAGGCGGTCCACGTCGCCAAGGGCGACCGTGTGACGCCAGGCGAGGTGTTGATCGAGATCACCTGACGGTAACGTTGCTCATGCCCGTGGCGCGTCGTGATTCGGTGCTGCGGGCCTGGCTTGCTCGAACAGAGCGCGAACGTGCTCCAGGCGTTTCTGCACATGCTCGCTTTGCGGCCCGCTGGCGTCGAGGATGTGGGTGATGTGTGCCAAGTAGGCGTCGACTTCTGTGGCATCGCTGCGCGCGATGAGTGTGGGCAGCGCCTTGAGTGCCGCGCGCACGTCGAGCTTGAGGATGAAGAACTGCTCGCGGACCAGCATCTTGAACTGTTGAAGGTCCAGGCTCTTGCCGAGTTCCTCGCGCGTGGCCTTGAGGCGCTGGAAATTGCGCTCATCGGTGGCCGGCGCCCCGCCCAGAACGTAGATCAAGGCCCGCACCACCGCTTCGCGCGCGCCACCACTGGCGATGCGTTCCCGCAAGGCGGCGCGCCGTGTACGCAGGAAGTGTTGATGCTCCGGGGCACGTCCGGGGTGGGGACGCATACGTGCCGTATCCGGGCCAATACCGGCGAGCGCCTGTAGCCAGGGTTGGCCATAGACGTTCATGAATAGCGTCTCACTGATGCGGTCGCGCCATTCGCCATAGGCCTCGAGGTTTTCCTCGATACGAGTAGCCACGCTGCGCTCCCATTGCGCCAGAGGGTTGTCCGGCGAAAGCGGTTGGCGCTGACGACGAATACGCTCGGCCAGCACCGGCACGGTGGACATCAGAGGGTTGCGATCGGACAGCAGCTTGTAGCCCAGTCGAATGGGGTGCAATCGACGCATCCAGCGCCCCGCTTCGGGTGTCATGACGGCTTGTATCCACGGCTGTGTGTATTGTTGATACAGCGCTAGCCCGCTCTCAGACAGACGCGCCACGGTGGCGAAGCGGCGCTCGTCGTCATCGCGACGCTGCACCAGCGGTTGCAGGTCGTCGACGCCGCGTGGGCGGAATTCGAGCAGATAGTCGCCATCGGTGGCATCCTGTGTCGCATCGCGTGGCGTGATGGCGGTTTCGTACAAACCGGGCGGCAGGACGTCGATATAGTCCATGTTGGCGGTGAATTCGGCATGTTCGCGGCGCGAGATGCTGCCCGAGACGAAAATCCCCAGATGCCCGGTCGAGTCGTGAACGCAGTAGACGATGGTCTGCTCGTTGGCGACGATGTCGTCCACGCCATCGTAGAGATCGGATACCCAGCCCAGCGCCTGGGGCGGTGGCGTAATGTTGTCGCCTTGCGAGCAGAACACCACGATGGGCGAGCGGACGTTGCGTAGGTCGATGCGTCGCCCGTCGCGGGTGATCAGTTGGGCAGTGCTCAAGCGATTGCCAATGAAGAGGTTGTCGACGATGTACTGTATTTCCTCGGCATTGAGCACGATATGCCCGCCCCACCAGCGCTCGAATTGCAGATAGCGCTCGCTTTCGTCATCGACGTTGGCGTAAAGCCGATATTGCTTGCTCCATAGCGTATTCGCCGGGTTGAGGCGTTCGAAGTTCTGCACCAGCCAGGCCCCGTCGAACAGTCCTGCGCCCAGGTCACCGGCCAAGGCGGTCAACCAGCTACCGCCGAGCAGGCCCCCGCTATAGCGCATGGGATAGCGGCCGCGCTCGCCGGCCCAGTAGGACAGCGGTGCGCCGGCGACGAGAATCGGTCCGAAGGCGTCCGGTTCCAGGGCAGCGGCCATCATCAATTGCCAGCCCGCCTGGCAGTTGCCGATCACTACAGGTTTTTCATTGGCCTCGGCATGACGCGCTGCGACCTCGCGCATGAAGGCGATCTCGGCATCGACGACATCTTCGACGTGTTGTCCCGGAACCGGGAACGGTAGAAAGCCAATGAAGTAACACGGGTGGCCGGCGCGCATGGCGACGCCAATCTCGCTATCGGGCTTGAAGCCACCAATGCCGGGACCATGGCCGGCACGCGGGTCGACGATGACGAAAGGGCGCTTGAGCGGGTCGATCGTTACCCCGGACGGGGGCAAGATGCGCATCAATTCGTAGTTGACCGGGCGTGGCAAGTTGCGGCCATCCACGAGCACCTCGGCCTCGAACCCCAGCACGTTGGGCTTGGTCTGCTCCATGTGCTCGAGATACTGGTTGCCACGCTGACGCATGACATCCCAGTAGAGCACACTACGCTCGAAGGTATCCTGCCAGTAGTCCTGCGTGGCACGAATCAGACCGAAGGGATCGAGAATGGGGCTGGCGGCTTCCAGCCAAGCGGCGTGCATGGGAAACATGAGGGGCGCTCCTGGTCACGAATTGCTGCACTGCAATATTGAGCGTAACCCGAAAACGCGTGTCTGGCATGTGAAATCGACGCATGCCGCCAATACGTGGCATGCGTCGTAGTGTTTTACGGTGGCAAGGTGCGCGTGGCTTGCCGGCGGGGGCGTTGCTCAGTCAATGTCATCGCCTACTTGAATGATCTTCATGGTGTTGGTGCCGCCATGCGCATTCATATGGTCGCCACGGGTAAGAATGACGTGATCTCCCTGTTTGACGATGCCCAACGAGATGAGGTTATCGACCGCGTGGCGATTGAACTCGGTGGGCGCGAGGCTTAGCGTGTCGAAGGGTAGCGAGACGACCCCGCGATACAGCGCCATGCGACGTTGCGCGACTTCCGTGTGCGCCAAGGCAACGATCGGCAAACCCGAACGAATGCGCGAGGCGATCAGCGGCGTGTAACCGGTGGCGGTCATGCAGACGATAGCGGATACGCCAGCCAGATGGTTGGCGGCATACATCGCCGACAGCGCCACGGTCTCATCGACCCGGGTAAAGCCTTCGTGAATGCGGTGCTGCGACTGCTGTGCGGCGCGTTCGCGCTCTGCCCCTAGGCACAAGCGTTCCATGGCCTTGATGGTTTCCACGGGGTAGTCGCCCGCGGCGGTCTCGGCGGACAGCATCACCGCATCGGTGCCATCGAGCACGGCATTGGCGACGTCAAACACTTCGGCGCGGGTCGGCAGCGGCGACTCGATCATCGACTCCATCATCTGCGTCGCGGTGATCACCACTTTGTTAAGGCTACGGGCATGCTGGATGATGCGCTTTTGCACACCGATCAACTGGGCATCGCCGATCTCGACACCCAGGTCGCCACGCGCGACCATGACCGCCTCACTGGCACGGATGATATCGTCCAGGGTGTCGTCGTCGGCTACCGCTTCGGCGCGCTCGACCTTGGCGACCAGGCCGATGTCATTTCCCGCTTCGCCGAGAAGGTCGCGTGCTAGGCGCATGTCATCGCCGTGACGGGGGAAGGACACGGCGAGATAGTCGACGCCGATATCGATGGCCGTCTTGAGGTCCTCGCGATCCTTGTCGGTCAACGCCGAGGCGGAAAGGCCGCCGCCTTGTTTGTTGATGCCCTTGTTGTTGGAAAGCTTGCCGCCGACCTTGACCCGGGTATGGATAGCCGGTGCCTCTACGCGTTCGACCTCGAGCTCAAGGCGACCGTCATCGAGCAGCAGAACATCGCCGGGGATAACATCATCGGCCAGGTCTTTGTAATCGCAACCCACTTGTGTCGCGCCGCCAGCATCGCGTTCAAGGGAAACGTCGATGACGAAGGGCTGGTTCTGTTCGAGGGTGACGGCACCTTCCTGGAAGCGTGCGATGCGGATTTTGGGGCCCTGCAGGTCGCCCAGCGCGGCGACGGTCCGGCCGACGCGGGCGGCAGCTTCGCGTACCGCCTTCAGTCGGCGGCGGTGATCGTCTGCGGAACCGTGGGAGAAGTTGAGTCGTACCACGTCGACGCCTGCGGCGATCATGTCTTCGAGGACACCTTCGCGGTCACTGGCAGGACCCAGAGTCGCGACGATCTTGGTGCGGCGAATCGGACCGTGAAACGCATTCTGCATGGAATTCTCCTTGGCCTCATGAAAGGTAATGGCGGCTACGTGCGAGCCATGTCGTTATTTTACTACATTGTGCCTCATCGTCTCGATAGGTGCGATGCCCATAGGTCTGTGAGCGGCAGCGTACCACTTTCACATGACGGACATGCTTCATAGGTTGGATGACACGCGAGAGGCTTGCCAGTGTCACGGACTGGCCAGTGTGCCTATCAGGCGTTGGGTTTTGCTTGCCGATGGCCAGGCGTCGCGACTAGTGTTTTTCAAGTCAGTGATGCGCAGGGCGCCATGGACCTGACGCTAAAGGCTGCGTCGCGACGGACTGGCGCGCAACGAGGCGCTAAGGTAGGGTAGGCGCATTTTTCGCCGGGCGGTTCCCGGTCATGATATCACTGCCGGCGCCATGCTAGGGCGCGTCGGCCATTCGAGCGGAGCGTTATGGGCAAGTCACTGGTCATCGTGGAGTCGCCGGCCAAGGCCAAGACGATCAACAAGTATCTCGGCAACGATTTTGTGGTGAAGTCGAGTGTCGGGCACATCCGTGACTTGCCGACAAGTGGCAGCGGCAAGAACGCCACCGATCCCAAGGAGCGAGCCCGCCAGGCGGCGGCGACACGCAAGATGTCGCCCGATGAAAAAGCCACCTATAAAAAGCATAAGCAGTGGACCCAGTTGGTGCGGCGCATGGGGATCGACCCCGAACATGGCTGGGACGCCAACTACGAGATACTGCCGGGCAAGGAAAAAGTCGTCGCCGAGCTCAAGAAGCACGCCGAGAAGGCCGATGCCGTCTATCTCGCGACCGACTTGGACCGCGAAGGGGAAGCCATCGCCTGGCACCTGCAAGAAACCATTGGCGGCGATGCGTCCCGCTATCGTCGCGTGGTCTTCAATGAGATCACCAAGAATGCCATTCAGGAGGCGTTCAAGACGCCCGGCGAGTTGGACCTGTCACGCGTCGAGGCGCAGCAGGCACGGCGTTTCCTGGACCGTGTCGTAGGCTTCATGCTGTCGCCGTTGCTGTGGAGCAAGATAGCGCGGGGACTGTCGGCGGGCCGGGTGCAGTCGGTGGCGGTACGCTTGATCGTCGAGCGCGAGCGTGAGATTCGCGCCTTCGTTCCCGAAGAGTTCTGGGATGTCCACGCCGATCTCGTGCCTGAGAAGGGTGATACGACGCCGGTTCGCTTCGAGGTGGCACGTCATAAAGGCCAGGCGTTTCGTCCCACCTCCGAACAGGAAACGCTAGAGCGCATCGCGCCGCTGCGTGAGGCGGCGCTGGCGATCACCGATCGTGAAACCAAGCCGACACGCTCCAAGCCGAACGCCCCGTTCATTACCTCGACCCTGCAGCAGGCCGCCAGTGGACGCCTCGGGTTCTCGGTGAAGAAGACCATGACCTTGGCGCAGCGTCTCTATGAGGCGGGTTACATCACCTATATGCGTACCGACTCCACCAACCTGTCGCAAGACGCGGTGGAGAGTGCCCGAGCCTATATCGACGAGCGTTTCGGCCAAGCGTACCTGCCCGAATCGCCTAACCGTTATGCCAGCAAGGAAGGGGCGCAGGAAGCGCACGAGGCGATTCGCCCCACCGAGGTGGCACAAAACGGCGACGAGCTTGCGGTGGAGCGCGACGCCCAGCGTCTTTACGAGTTGATCTGGCGCCAGTTCGTGGCCTGTCAGATGGTACCGGCGGAATACCTGGCGACGACGCTTACCGTCGAGGCCGAAGAGTTCGAGCTCAAAGCGCGTGGCCGAGTGCTCAAGTTCGACGGTTACACGCGGGTGATGAAGCCGGCGGGCAAGAAGGAAGAGGACCAGGCGCTGCCGAATCTCGAGGAAGGGCAGTCGATGACCCTGCAGGCCCTCGATCCTCAGCAGCATTTTACTAAGCCGACGGCGCGTTATACCGAGGCGAGCTTGGTCAAGGAGCTCGAAAAGCGGGGGATCGGACGGCCTTCCACCTATGCTTCGATCATTTCCACGATCCAGGATCGCGGTTACGTCAAGCTTGAAAGCCGTCGTTTCTATGCCGAAAAGCTGGGCGATATCGTCACCGACCGGCTGGCTGAATCGTTCAGCGACCTGATGGATTACGGCTTCACCGCGCGCATGGAAGATCATCTCGACGAAGTCGCCACTGGTAACCGGGAATGGCGTGAGTTGCTGGACGCCTTCTACGCGGAGTTCAAGACCAAGCTCGAGCATGCCGAGGCTGAAGAGGGCATGCGGCCGAATCAGCCGGTGCCGACGGACATCGACTGCCCCACTTGTGGCCGCAAGATGCAGATCCGCACGGCATCGACCGGTGTCTTCCTGGGGTGCTCGGGATATAACCTGCCGCCCAAGGAGCGTTGCAAGACGACCATCGATCTTATCGCCGGTGACGAAGCGGTGGCCTCGGATGCCGATGAGGAGGCCGAAACCGAGGCCTTGCGGGCCAAGCACCGTTGCCCGGAATGTGGCACGGCGATGGATAGCTACCTGATCGATGAAACACGTAAGCTGCATATCTGCGGCAATAGTCCCGATTGCAGCGGGTATGAAATCGAGCAGGGCAAGTTTCGTATCAAGGGCTACGATGGCCCGGTCATCGAATGCGACAAGTGCGGTAGCGAGATGCAGCTCAAGTCCGGGCGGTTTGGCAAGTACTTCGGTTGTACCAACGAAAACTGCAAGAATACTCGCAAACTGCTCAAGAGCGGCGAAGTCGCCCCCCCCAAGATGGACCCGATCCCCATGCCTGAGCTGGCCTGCCAGAAGGTAGAGGATCATTACGTCTTGCGCGATGGCGCCAGCGGCTTGTTTCTGGCAGCGAGTCAATTTCCCAAGAACCGCGAAACGCGTCCCCCGCTGGTCAAGGAACTCAAGGCGCATCGCGACGAGCTACCCGAGAAGTATCACTTCCTGCTCGACGCGCCAGGGGAAGATCCTGAGGGGCGTGACGCGCAGATTCGTTTCTCGCGCAAGACCAAAAGCCAGTACGTGATGAGTGAGCGCGACGGCAAGGCCAGCGGTTGGCGGGCCGAGTTCGAAGACGGAAAGTGGCGAATCGAGGATAAGCGCAAATGACGCCGAGAGGTCGTACCAACCAGCTGCTCTATCATGCTCAGCTGTTATTGGATACCGCCTGGACCGACGACGAGCATACCGATGCCCGGCGCATGGCGCATGAAGAAGGCGCCTTGGCCACGCTGGAGCTGGCACTCAACGCGGCGCTGCGTGAGCTGACCGAGCATGCGCAGCTTTCGCGCCACGATTGGCGCGAACTGCTGGCCGATCAGGGCCCGGCTCTAGCGGGTGTCGTGCAGTTGCGCGAGCTGGCGCGACGTGAGGACAGCTGGCTGGATCGATTGCTGGCGCGTCTCGAGTCTTTGCATGACGTCGAGGGCGCCTCGCGTCGTCGTGCCGGCGGTTCGGGCATGATCGCCAGCGCCTCGGGCATGGCCTTGTCCGATGAGCTCGACGCATGTATCGCGGCGTTCAAGGCTCAGCTTGACCAACTGCGCGAGACCAGCGAGGAGTGGTGACGCCGCATGCATGCGGTGGTATCCTTGTCGGCAACGAAAAGAAACGACCATGGCGTTTGCCTTGGTCGTTTTTTATTGGGACAAACGGGAGAATATAGCGTGTCCGATACCGCGATTCTGGAAATCGTCGAGCTTGCCGATGGCGAAGTCGTGCTCCGGCCTTCCGAAGCCGACGGCGAGCCATTGGTAAGCATTCGCTTCTCGGAGGAGGCGCTGGATCTATTGCGTCAGAGCCGCTTCGAGGTGGCGCGTCAGATGATCGACCATGCGATCACGCGCACGCGCCTGTGGGAAGGCAATGAAGAAGAGTCGCAAGAGGCCCCGGAAACGGTGCATTGATGCGCCTTGCTTGAGGTTCGATGCTAGTGTTGGTGTCATGATGTCCGACTGCCGTTAAGGCGCCGAGCGCCATCATGAATTTCCTTCATGATGACTTGAAGGATATGCAGTGGTCATGGCCGCTGTGGCACGGCAAAGTGAGCACCCTAATCTTCGAGCCGAGAGTCGAGAAACGCTATGAGCCAGTATCAGCCTCCATTTCGTGCCGACACCGTGGGTAGCCTGTTGCGTAGCGACGAACTCAAGCAGGCGAGACACCGTTTCAAAGCCGGGGAAACCGACTATGAGGCATTGCGCGATGTCGAAGACGCCGAGATTCGACGTGTCGTCGCCAAGCAGGAAGCGCTGGGCCTCAAGGCGGTCACCGATGGCGAGTTCCGCCGCGCCTGGTGGCATTTCGATTTTCTCGAAGGCCTCAAGGGCGTAGAAGGCTATAGCTCGGATCAAGGGATCCAGTTTCAGGGGCGTCAGACGCAGGCGCGCAGCGTGCGCGTGACCGACAAACTGGGTTTCGATCCCGAGCACCCGATGCTCGGGCACTTCCGTTTCCTGGCGGACACGGTCGACAAAGCGACGCCGAAGATGACGTTGCCGAGCCCCAGTGTGCTGCACTTCCGTGGCGGTCGCCGCAATATCGACAGTAGCGTCTATCCCTCCTTGGATACCTTCTTCGCTGACCTGGCCGACACCTACCGTGACGTGATCAAGCATTTCTATGCGGCGGGCTGTCGTTATCTTCAGCTCGATGACACGGTGTGGGCGTATCTGTGCTCCGAGAAGGAGCTGGCGGCGGCGCGTGAGCGTGGCGAGGACGCCGATCGTCTGCAACACATCTATGCTGAGGTGCTGAACCACGCGCTGGCAGATCGTCCCGACGATCTGCATGTCAGCCTGCACGTGTGCCGTGGCAACTTCCGCTCGACATGGATCAGCGAGGGCGGTTACGAGCCAGTGGCCGAGACACTGCTGGGGCGCGTCGATGTCGATGCGTATTTCCTCGAATACGACACCGAGCGCGCGGGCGGTTTCGAGCCACTGCGCTTCCTGCCCGAAGGGCACAAACAGGCTGTCCTGGGGCTGATCACCAGCAAGACCGGCGATCTCGAGCCCGCCGATACGGTGAGCGCCCGGATTGCCGAAGCGTCGCGCTACACGCCGCTCTCCCAACTTTGCTTGAGCCCGCAGTGCGGCTTTGCCTCGACCGAGGAAGGCAATTTACTCAGCGAGACGCAGCAGTGGGACAAGCTGCGCCATGTCGTGGATATCGCCAAGGCCGTCTGGCAAGACTGAGTTCTGCCGCGCCTGTCTGTTAGTCGCCCTCACATGCTCGCATGTGAGGGCGTTTTATTGGGTGGGGCTTCGTTGCATATCAATGAAGACGATGCTGATGGAGCGTTAATCGCTGATTCATCCTGCCATGTAGCGGTAAGTCATCGCTTCTACAACGGTAATTATGACGCTTATCGGCGTCGGTGGTGTGTCCATTCGGCGACGAATGGGGAGCTCTGGGCCCCTTGATCATGGGCGGCGCGGGAAAATTTACCGTTTCTCAGGCAATTGATATTGGCGATATTAGCGGTATTCGTATTATCCTGTGGGCGGTACATGAGGGACCTGATGTATCAGGGCTTCATCACCACACACAGAAAGGTTTTCAAGGAGAACGCAGATGTTGTCCAACAGCAAGAATACGCTCAAGCTTCTGGTTGCCGCTGGCTCTCTGGCCGTGTTGGCAGGTTGTGCCTCTGGCCAGGAACAGATGAGGAGCGATATCGATCAGGCGCAGGCTGATGCGTCTGAAGCCAAGAGCATGTCTCAGCAGGCAATGAATGCTGCCCAGAAAGCTCAGCGCGATGCGAATGCCGCTCTCGAAGCGACTCAGCGCAACCGTGCCGAGATGGACCGTATGTTCGAGAAGTCCATGCGCAAGTAATGCGTAGGCAGTATGGGGCTAGCGTTTCGACGTCTGGCCCAGAAAAGGGCCCCGCCATTGGTGGGGCCCTTTTCGTTTGCAGCCGACGGGGATGACGCCCCCGGGGGCTTTCGGTGTACGCTAGCGCCTTGTCACGATCATTCGGAGTGAAACATGAGGCGATGGGCGCGTGCTTTGGTAATGACCTTGAGTGTTTTGGCGTTAGCGGTTTGGAGTGGGTCATGCGCGTTAGCGAACGCCGATGACGAGGTTTGGCTACTGATCGACGACAATGCTTCCACGCTGGATATCTATCGCGGCGATACACGCATTGAGCGTTTCGAGCCGGTGGCGTTGGGTCGGGGTGGAACGGCGCGCGTGCGCCAGCAAGGTAGCAGGATGACGCCTACCGGCGAATTTCATATCAACCGTATCAATCGCGACAGCAAGTTCAATACCTTCCTGGGACTGGATTATCCCAAACTCGATACCGCACGCGAGGCGATGCGGGCCGGATTGATGTCTCCGACCGAGTACGCCGATTTCCAGGATGCCTATTACCGTGACGGGGCGCCGCCGCAGGATACGGTGCTGGGCGGCTATATTGGCATTCACGGCTTGGGCAGCAGCGATCCCGATATTCACCGGCGCTTTAACTGGACGGAAGGGTGTGTAGCCGTCACCAACGATCAGATCGAAGAGCTGACTCGCCTGGTCTCGATCGGTACACGCGTCGTGATTCGGGGAGACGACGATGCACCGATCGATTCGCTGCGCGACAAGCCGCAGGCGAGTACTCAGATCTCGATGGATTGATAGAGCAGATGTGGCGGTGTCGGCAAGGCGTCGTACAGGCTGCCGGGCAGCGGTTCGCGCGGCGCCTTTTCTTCTGGCTCGACGTTCAGTGCTACTGCCGCGCCATCGGGAATCAACACTGCGTCCGCTAGGCGCCGGTGATCGATATCGGTGTCGATATCGTGGCGTTTCAAGGTGGCAACGAGCGCTTCATCGGCGTCGAGCACACGCTTGAGCACCGGCGACCGACGGTCTTCCTCGAGCAGAGGGAAAGACTGTACGTAGAGCGTGTCGTCGCGCCAGCCGAACTTGGTCGGTTCGCTGACCAGGTTCACCTGAGTACCCACCGGGAGCTTGCCGAAGAGATGCTCCACGTCCTCCGGGAACATGCGAATGCAGCCATGCGTCACGCGCATGCCGACACCCTGCGGGCGGTTGGTGCCATGGATCAAGTAGCCGGGAATGCCCAGGCGCATCTTGTACTTGCCCAGCGGGTTGTCGGGGCCGGGCGGCACCACGTCGGGGAGTTCTCGGCCGTCCTCGGCGTGCTCTTGGATGATTGACTGGGGCGGATACCAGGGCGGGTTTTTCTGCTTTTCGGTGATCCGTGTCTCTCCCAGCGGCGTCGACCAGTCCATGCGGCCGACGCTAATGGCGTAGGTCTCTACCTGGGCCGGTTCTCCCTCTTTGTGCTCGGGATAGTAATAGAGGCGCATTTCGGGAATGTTGACCACAACGCCTTCATGGTCGGCATCGGGCAGAATGAAACGCGTGGGAACAGTGACTTCGGTGCCTTCGCCGGGATACCAGACACTGACGCCAGGATTGGCGCGGCGCATTTCCTCGTAGCCGATCCCATAGTAGCGACCGATATCGAGCAGCGTGTCTTCCTTTTCGGCTTCGACGACGCGTGCTTCGCCGACGATGTTGCTGTCCTCGTCGATCTCGAAACGCGTGACACGCTGATCGTGGGGCGCCTCTTGGGTTTGCGGCAAGCTGATTGCCTCAGGGTCGATGACGGGGCCCGGGGCGGAATCGGCAAGCGCCATCGTGGACAGAGAGAGCAACGGGGCCAGCAGGAAAGGCGATAGGCCACGGGAAGTAACCGGCATGGATATGGACTCTTTTTCGTTCAGGCAAGTGGCGGACGCCACGGTCACCTGCATTCTGGCGTATTTTCATGCCGACACAAGCCTTCAGCAGGCTTGTGGCGCGCATCCGTGCAAGCGGCCTGGCAGGGCACCCGCAGGGCGGGTGCTGCCTGTTACGCTGCTTCCGTTTTGCGATTGAGTTGCCCGAGTAACGCCTCGAGCAGGGAAAAGCGCTTATCCTCGTCGCTCATATCGCCTTCAAAGCGTAACGTGTCCGCGCCGTCGAGTCGGTAGTGCGTTGGGTCCTGCTGAATCATCTGGACCAGCGTCATGGGGTCGACGGCGGTTTGCGTGCCGAAGGTAAGGCGACCACGTTCGGCGCCGGCCTCGAGGCGTACGATGCCCAGGCGCTCGGCACGCTGGCGTAGCCGGGTCTGACGGAAAAGCGTCTTGAGGGGCGCTGGTAGCAGCCCGAAACGGTCGATCATCTCGACCTGCAATTCCTTGAGCTCGGCTTCATCCTCGGCGTTGGCGATGCGCTTGTACATGATCAGGCGCTGTTGCACGTCGGGTAGGTAATCGTTGGGGATCAATGACGGCAAGTTGAGGCTGATTTCCACGCCATCGTCCAACGGAGACTCGATATTGGGTGTCTTGCCGCTCTTGATGGCTTTGACCGCGCGGTCGAGCATTTGCATGTACAGGCTGTAGCCGACCGTTTCCATCTGTCCGCTTTGTTCATCACCCAACAGTTCTCCGGCGCCGCGAATCTCCATGTCATGGCTGGCAAGGGTGAAGCCGGCCCCGAGATCCTCCGCCAGGCCGATCGCCTCGAGGCGCTTGAGCGCATCCTGGGTCATGGCCTTGGGCGGTGGCGTGAGGAGGTAGGCGTAGGCCTGGTGATGGCTGCGACCGACACGCCCGCGGAGCTGGTGCAACTGAGCGAGCCCGAACTTATCGGCGCGCTCGATGATGATGGTGTTGGCGCTTGGGACGTCGATGCCGGTCTCGATGATCGTCGAGCACACCAGCACGTTGAAACGCTTGTGATAGAAGTCCGACATCACGCGTTCCAGCGAGCGCTCGGGTAGCTGACCGTGGGCGACGGCCACGCGCGCTTCGGGCACCAACTCGGCAACGCGCTCGGCAGTGGTTTCTATCGTCTTGACTTCGTTGTGGAGGAAGTAGACTTGGCCGCCGCGTAGAATTTCGCGTAGTAGGGCTTCCTTCAGGACGCCTTCATTGCGCTGCTGGACGAAGGTTTTGACCGATAGACGGCGTGCCGGGGGCGTAGCGATGATCGAGAGATCGCGAATGCCGCTCATCGCCATGTTCAAGGTACGGGGAATCGGTGTCGCGGTGAGCGTGAGAATATCGATCTCGGCCCGTAGGCTCTTGAGCTTTTCCTTCTGCGAGACGCCGAAGCGGTGTTCCTCGTCGATGATCAACAATCCCATGTTGGGGAGCGACATCGACTTGGAGAGCAGCTTGTGGGTGCCGATGACGATATCGGCACGGCCTTCGTTAATGCGCTCCAGCGACGCTTGCTGCCCCTTGCCGGCAGTGAAGCGCGAGAGCAGCTCGATCTGCACCGCAGTATCCGCGAAACGGTCGCGGAAATTGTCATAGTGTTGCTGTGCCAGCAGGGTAGTGGGGACCAGTACCACGACTTGGCGACCGGAGTGCACGGCGAGAAAGGCCGCGCGCATGGCGACCTCGGTCTTGCCGAAGCCCACGTCGCCGCAGACCACGCGATCCATTGGACGCGGTGCGGTCATGTCGCCGATGACCGCATCGATGGCAGCGTGTTGGTCGGGCGTTTCCTCGAAGGGGAAGCTGGCCGTGAAGCGTGCGTATTCCTCGCCGGGTGCGTCGCAGGCGAAGCCTTCGCGCGCCTCGCGTCGGGCGTAGGTATCCAGCAGCTCGGCGGCGGTATCGCGTACCTTTTCGGCCGCCTTGCGCTTGGCCTTGTCCCAGGTTTCCGAGCCGAGTTTATGCAGCGGAGCCAGTTCATCGGTGGCCCCGGCATAACGCGAGATAAGATGCAGGCTGTCGACCGGAACGTAGAGCTTGGCGCCACCGGCGTATTCCAGCGCCAGAAATTCGGCGGCCTGGCCGCCGGCTTCCAGTGTCTCGAGCCCTTGGTAGCGGCCTACGCCGTGGCTTTGGTGGACCACCGGAGAGCCGGGGCGCAGTTCCGCCAGGTGGCGCACGGCGAGTTCGTTGTCATCGGTGACCCGCCCTCGGCGGCGTGCCTGGCGAACGACATCGCCGTACAGCTCGGTTTCGGTGATGACGCAGGTCGCGGGACTGTCGAGCCATAGCCCTTCATCGAGGCCGCCCGCGCAAATCGCCAGCGGCGCACTGCCATCCAGGAAATGTTGCCAGCCATCGGCCACAGCCAGAGGGCGCTCCAGGGGGGCGAGGGTTTCTTCCAGTGCTTCGCGGCGACCACTCGACTCGGCGACCAGCAGGACGCGCGGGGCGTCGGGGGCACCGAGAAATGCCTCCAGTTTGGCGAGCGGGTGATGGCCACGCGCATGAATGGCCACATCCGGGAGAGGGTGCGTGGCCGGCACCTTGGCATGCGGATGCGGTTCGTCGTCGTCAATCAGTGCCACGCGTGGATGCTGCTTGATGGAAGCGAATACCTCGGGCACGGGCACGAAAGCATGTGCCGGCGGCAGCAAGGGCCGCGTGGGGTCGACGCCAAGATTGTCGTAGCGACTTTCGATGGCGCTCCAGTGGTGCTCGGCCGCGTCGTGGACGCCGGGCATCAGTGCAATGCGCGTGTGCGCATTCAGATGCTCGAACAGGCTTGCGGTCTCCTCGAAGAAAAGCGGCAGGTACTGCTCCAGCCCGGGAGACGGAATGCCCTTGAGTGCGTCGTTGTACAGCGGGCATTGGCGCGGGTCGACGTCGAACAATGTCTCGAACCCTTCGCGGAAGCAGGCGATTGCCGAGCGCGACAGCGAATATTCGTGTGCCGGCAGCAACTCCACGCGCTCGACCTTCTCCAGGGAACGCTGAGAGTCGGGATTGAAATAGCGCAAGGTATCGACTTCATCATCGAACAGATCGATACGCAGAGGATGGTCGCTGCCCATCGGGTAAAGGTCGATCAAGGCACCACGAAGCGCGTATTCGCCGGGTTCGTAAACGGTCTCCACGGCGCGGTAGCCAGCCCGTGAGAGGCGTTCCCGGAAGCCTTCCCGGTCGAGTTGCATGCCGGTATGCAATGTCAGTACGCGACCGGCGATGTAGTCGGTGGGCGGGAGCCGTTGCATCAGGGTATTGATGGGCACCACGACGATGCCGCGCGTCCCTTCTTGCAGCTGGCGCAGCGTCTTGAGGCGTGTCGAGACGATGTCCTGGTGCGGCGAAAAACTATCGTAGGGCAACGTTTCCCAGTCGGGGAACGACAAGATGGGATGATCGGCGAAGAATTGCAGTGCGCCCTCGAGCCGTTGAGCGCTGGAAGTATCGGGAGTCACGACCATCAGCGGAGCGTCGTCGGCGAGGCGTGCCAGCGCCAGGGCGCCAGCGGCAGCGTGCGGACGTTGCCAATAGACAGTGTCACGCATGCCCTGAGGATGTGGTGGATCGAGCGGTGAAAAATACGACATGGTGCGCTTCATTTTCTAAGTCGAGACGATGATAGCAGGCAAAACAAGGGTTGGGGGCACTACGCGGGGATTTAAAGCCAGATACGGCACCGCTCTTGTAGTCGAAAAAAGCTACATAAATCGACGTTCAATGCCTGTTTTAAGCCCTGTAGTCAAGGGCCTATTGGTGTAGTGGAATTACACCGCATGCGACCAAGCAGGCATTGCTAAGGATGTGAAAGGCTACGGATAATGCATCCGATTTCGTTCCCTGCTGCCGTGACGAGGCCCGCCGTGAGTCAAGAAAAACTCGAGACCTATTTTCAGGATTGGCAAGAAAACGAAGCATTGGCCGAGGAGATGATCCCCCTGCTGGGTCGTCTCTACCGCAAGTACAATGTTGTGCCATCCCTGTACGGGCGTTCGTTGATCAATCGCTCGGTCATTCGCATTCTCAAGAATCATCGCTACGTCAAGAAGGTCGAGGGTATCGAACTCTCGGTGCGCGATACGTTGCCGATGGTCAAGGCCATGACCGAGCTCGAGCTAGGGCCGGCGCACATCGATATCGGCAAGCTGGGAGTGGCCTTCAAGCGCTCCGAGCAAGACGACATCAGGGCCTTCCTCGAAACGGAACTGGCCGATATCGTGGGTCGCCATGCCGATACCGGCATGGGTGGCGAGCCCAAGGATGTCGTGCTCTACGGCTTCGGGCGTATCGGTCGTCTGCTGGCGCGTATCCTGATCGAGAAGGCGGGCGGCGGTAATCTGCTGCGCTTGCGTGCCATCGTGGTGCGCGGCGGCGGCGATGACCTGGAGAAGCGTGCCAGCCTTTTGCGTCGCGATAGCGTGCATGGGCCGTTCGCCGGCACGATCCGAGTCGATCATGAGAACGAGGCGATCATCGCCAACGGAAATTACATCCAGATCATTCATGCCGATTCGCCCAGCGAAATCGATTACACCGCGTATGGCATCCAGAGTGCTCTGGTCGTCGATAACACCGGCAAGTGGCGTGACGCGGAAGGCCTGTCCCAGCATCTAGCGTCCAACGGCGCGGCGAAGGTGTTGCTGACCGCGCCTGGCAAGGGCGACGTCAAGAATATCGTGCACGGCATCAACCACGATGAGATTACCGACGACGACCGTGTGATTTCGGCGGCGTCGTGCACCACCAATGCGATCGTGCCCATCCTCAAGGCGGTCAACGACGAGTTTGGTATCGTGCATGGGCATGTCGAGACGGTGCATGCCTATACCAACGACCAGAACCTGATCGATAACTACCATAAGGGCGACCGGCGGGGACGCAGCGCCGCGCTGAACATGGTTTTGACCGAAACCGGCGCCGCCAAGGCCGTGGCCAAGGCGTTGCCCGAGCTGTCGGGCAAGCTCTCCGGGAATGCCATTCGCGTGCCCACGCCCGATGTGTCCATGGCCATTCTCAATCTTACGCTGGACAAGGCCACCGATCGCGAGGCGCTGAACGAGTACCTGCGCGATATGGCCTTGCATTCACGCATGCAAAAGCAGATCGATTACGTCGATTCGCCGGAGGTGGTGTCGTCCGATTTCGTGGGCAATCGTCATGCCGGCATCATCGATGCTCAGGCGACGATTGCCGATGATCGTCAGGTCGTGCTTTATGTGTGGTATGACAACGAATTCGGGTATAGCTGTCAGGTCGTGCGTATCCTGCAGCACATGTCCAACGTGCGTTTCGTGTACTTGCCGCGCGAGACGCGCTGAATATTCCTCGCCTCTTCTCACCTGCGCCCCGATCCCGGGGCGCCGTCGTTTCTCGCATGCGCCATCGTAAGCCCCATACTTCCTAAGGTTATGTAGTCATTCGGGACTTGTCTCTCTATAATGGTGCCCGATTTTGGGGACGGCCCTTGGCCATGGGCCGAAAGAAGCAATCGTCTGATAAGAAAAGAATCCGACTACCGTGAAGGGTGCCCGCGCTGTTCAGCATGCTTAAAAGACGCGTGGCAAGCGTGTGGGCGTTCATGGACCCCTTTCCTTTCGAAACATCAGATCCGACAACTGGGCGAGACTATGATCGAAGTCAAACGAGGCCTGGATCTCCCCATCGCCGGGTCGCCCGAGCAGCGCATATACGATGCGCCGCCCGTGCGGCAGGTGGCGATTCTTGGCACCGACTACGTGGGCATGAAGCCGACGATGGAGGTCCGAGAGGGGGACAAGGTTAAACTGGGCCAGCTACTGTTCACCGACAAGAAGATCCCGGGTGTACGGTTCACGGCACCAGGCGCAGGTGAGGTGGTGGCGATCAACCGTGGCGAGAAGCGGCGCCTGCTGTCGGTCGTCATCGAGCTCGATGATCACGAAGAGGCCGTACCCTTCACGGCGCATGGCGCGGACGCGCTGGATCGATTGGAACGCCAGACGGTCGTCGATCAGTTGGTCGATTCAGGGCTCTGGACCGCATTCAGGACTCGCCCTTATTCTCGCACGCCCGCACCCGATGCCACCCCCGCCGATATTTTCGTTACCGCCATCGATACGCACCCCCTTTCCGCCGACCCCAACGTGGTGATCGGCGAGGACGCCGCTGCGTTCGAGCAGGGGCTCAAGGTGCTCAAGCACCTGACGCCGGGCCAAGTGTTCGTATGCCATGGGCAAGGTGCCGAGCTGCCGGGCCGCGAGCTCGAAGGCGTGCGTTTCGAGGCCTTTGCCGGCCGGCATCCCGCCGGGCTGGTGGGCACCCATATCCATTATCTCTCGCCGGTGAGCCTTGCGCGTCAGGTGTGGCATCTTGGTTATCAGGATGTCATCGCCTTCGGCAAGCTGTTTGCCGAAGGGCGCCTGGATACACAGCGCGTAGTGGCCGTCGGCGGTCCGCGTGCCAAGCAGCCACGCTTGTTGCGGACGCGCCTCGGAGCGAGCAGCAGTGAATTGCTGGAAGGCGAGATCGAATCGCCCGAGGACACTCGCGTGATTTCAGGCTCGGTCTTCGGTGGCGAGATCGCCGAGGGCTCGCGGCGCTTCCTGGGACGCTTCCATCGCCAGTTCTCGCTGCTCGAAGAGGGCAATAAACGTGCCTTCCTGGGCTGGCTGTCACTCGGGTTGCGGCGTCATTCGGTGATGGGCATCTATGTCTCCCAGTTTCTGGGGCTCAATCAGTATTCGCCGAATACGTCCACCAACGGTTCCGAGCGCGCCATGGTGCCAGTGGGCGCCTACGAACGCGTGATGCCGCTGGATATCATGCCGACGCAGCTGCTGCGTTCATTGATCGTGGGCGACATCGAGAGCTCGATGGAGCTCGGCTGTCTGGAGCTGGATGAAGAAGATCTCGCGCTTTGTACCTACGTTTGCCCCGGCAAGTACGAGTACGGCCCCATCCTGCGTGATAACCTCACCATGATCGAGAAAGAGGTCTGACGATGGGAATTCGTAATACGCTCGACAAGCTCGAGCCGCATTTTCACCAGGGTGGTAAATACGAGAAGTTCTACGCGCTGTACGAAGCGGTCGATACGATCTTCTATACACCCCCGGACGTGACCAAGAGCACGGCGCACGTGCGTGATGGCATCGATCTCAAGCGCATCATGATCACGGTATGGCTGTGTACCTTTCCGGCGATGTTCTTCGGCATGTACAACGCCGGCCTGCAGGCCAACATGGCAATCGGCGACGGCTTCGGTGCGCTGGGCGGCTGGCGTGAAGCCATCACCATGGCGCTGGCGGGGAGCCACGATCCCGGCAGCATCTGGGCCAATTTCGTACTGGGCGCCACTTATTTTCTGCCTATCTATCTGGTGACCTTCGTCGTCGGCGGGTTCTGGGAAGTACTGTTCGCCGTCAAGCGCGGCCATGAGGTCAACGAAGGTTTCTTCGTCACTTCCGTACTCTATGCGCTGATTCTGCCGGCGACTATTCCGTTGTGGCAGGTGGCCTTGGGGATTACCTTCGGGGTTGTGATCGGCAAGGAAATCTTCGGCGGTACCGGCAAGAACTTCCTGAATCCGGCGCTGACCGGGCGCGCCTTCTTGTATTTCGCCTATCCGGCGCAGATCTCCGGCGATAGCGTATGGGTTCCTGCCGACGGTTATACCGGTGCCACCGCGCTCTCCACGGCGGCACAGAACGGCATGGGTGCCGTGCAGCAGGCGTATAGCTGGTGGGACGCCTTCCTGGGGTTCATCCCCGGTTCGGTGGGGGAAACCTCGACTTTGGCAATCCTCATCGGCGCGGTGGTCTTGCTGATCACGCGTATTGCCTCGTGGCGCATCATGCTGGGCGTGTTCGTAGGCATGGCGCTGACCGCGATGCTGTTCACCACCATTGGCTCGAACAGCAACCCGATGTTCGGCATGCCGTGGTATTGGCATTTCGTGCTCGGCGGCTTCGCCTTCGGGATGGTGTTCATGGCCACCGACCCGGTGTCGGCGTCGATGACGGACCGTGGCAAGTTGCTGTTCGGCCTCTTGATCGGGGTGATGACGGTATTGATCCGAGTGGTCAACCCCGCGTTTCCGGAAGGCATCATGCTGGCGATTCTGTTCGCCAACCTGTTCGCGCCGATGATCGATCACTTCTTCGTGCAGGCCAACATCAAGCGCCGCCAGAAGCGTGATGCCGCGTATTCCACCGCGACGACCGAGGAGACCACCTGATGGCCAGTAACAATTCCATCAAGAAGACGCTGACGGTCGCACTCGCGCTCTGCATCGTGTGCTCGGTGGTGGTATCGACCGCCGCCGTGGTCTTGCAGCCTACCCAGCAGAAGAACCAGGAGCTCGACCGCAAGAGCAACATCCTGCAGGTGGCCAATCTCTACGAGCCGGGGATGGACGTCGACGATGCGTTCGATGAGCTGATCACCTCGCGTGTGATCAATCTGGAGACCGGCGAGTACAGTGACCGTTTCGATCCGCAAAGTTACGATCAGTTCGAGGCCGCCAGAGACCCTGCGACATCACGCACTCTGTCCGGTGAAGAGGATAGTGCGGGCATCGGCCGCGAAGAAATGTACTCGACTGTTTATCTGGTGGGGGACGATCCCGATGACCCCGAGCAGATCATTCTGCCGATTCGCGGACAGGGCCTGTGGGGGCTGATGCGTGGTTTCTTCGCCATTGAAGGCGATGGCAATACCATTATCGGGTTGTCCTACTATTCTCACTCCGAAACACCGGGGCTTGGCGGCGAGGTCGACAACCCCCGTTGGAAGTCGAAGTGGAAAGGCAAGGAGATTTATGCAGAAGATGGCATGAGTCCCGATATCTCCCTGGTCAAGGGCGGTGCCGACAACAAGTATGAAGTCGATGCCTTGTCGGGGGCGACGCTGACGAGCCGCGGCGTTACCAATATGCTGCATTTCTGGCTGAGCGAGAGTGGCTTCGGTCCCTATCTCGCCCGCTTCCACGGCAACTCCGAAGGAGCGTGAACATGGCTGCTGATTCCGTAAAAGACGTTGTTCTCTCGCCGGTCTTCAAGAACAACCCGATCGCGCTGCAGGTGCTGGGGATTTGTTCGGCACTGGCGGTGACCAACTCCATGAGTGTGTCGTTGGTCATGGGCCTGGCCGTTATCGCGGTCACGGCGTGTTCCAACCTGTTCGTTTCGTTGATTCGCCAGCATATTCCGTCGTCGATCCGCATCATCGTGCAGATGACCATCATTGCCTCACTGGTCATCGTGGTCGATCAGGTGCTCAAGGCGTATGCCTACGAGATGTCCAAGCAGCTGTCGGTCTTCGTCGGTCTGATCATCACCAACTGCATCGTCATGGGCCGTGCCGAGGCCTATGCCATGCAAAACGGCCCTGTCATGAGCTTTCTCGATGGTGTCGGTAACGGCCTGGGTTACGCTGTGATCCTGCTGATCGTCGGCTTCTTCCGTGAGCTTTTCGGGTCCGGTAGCGTCTTCGGCTACACGGTGCTGACGCCAGTTCAGGACGGTGGCTGGTACGTGCCCAACGGCCTGATGCTGTTGCCGCCCTCGGCATTCTTCGTCATTGGCTTGATCATCTGGGTACTGCGGAGCATGCGTACCGAGCAGGTCGAAAAAGCCGAGTACCGAATCGTAGCCAACAGCAAGGCTAAGATTAAGGAGTCCGTGTGATGTTCGAGCATTACCTGAGCCTCTTCGTCAAGGCAGTGTTCGTGGAGAACATGGCACTGGCTTTCTTCCTCGGCATGTGTACGTTTCTTGCCGTTTCCAAGAAGGTGTCCTCGGCCATCGGGCTGGGGATCGCGGTCGTGGTGGTGCTGACCATCACCGTGCCGGTCAACAACCTGATCCTGACCTATCTGTTGAAGGAAGGGGCACTGACCTGGACGGGCCTTGAAGGCGCCGAAAATATCGACCTGTCGTTCCTGGGACTTTTGAGTTATATCGGGGTCATCGCGGCACTGGTGCAGATCCTCGAGATGTTTCTCGATAAGTTCGTCCCCTCGCTCTATAACGCGCTGGGGGTTTTCCTGCCGCTGATCACGGTGAATTGCGCGATTCTCGGCGCTTCGCTGTTCATGGTCGAACGTAGCTACAACTTCGGCGAATCGGTGATCTACGGCGCCGGGGCTGGCTTCGGCTGGGCGCTGGCGATCGCTGCATTGGCGGGGATTCGTGAAAAGCTTAAGTACAGTGACGTGCCAGCCAGCCTTCAAGGGTTGGGCATTACGTTCATTACCGTCGGACTGATGTCTTTGGGCTTCATGTCCTTCTCCGGCATCCAGCTCTAAGCAATGGAAATAGGAAACCGACATGGTTGATACATCCATCATCGTGCTCGGCGTCGTCATGTTCACCGTGATCGTGCTCGGTCTGGTGGCCGTGATCCTGACGGCGCGCAGTCGCCTGGTCAGCAGCGGCGACGTCTCCATAGAGATCAACGGCGACCCCGAGAACACCCTGACGACCCAGGCCGGCGGCAAGTTGTTGCAAACACTGGCT
The DNA here is from genome assembly GCF_029889905.1 of Chromohalobacter sp. 11-W. Lineage (GTDB taxonomy): Bacteria > Pseudomonadota > Gammaproteobacteria > Pseudomonadales > Halomonadaceae > Chromohalobacter. Next base: position 180,247 of record NZ_JARANZ010000004.1, read on the forward strand.
GCCAACGGCATCTTTCTTTCCTCGGCGTGCGGCGGGGGCGGTTCCTGCGCACAGTGCCGGTGCCGCGTGGAAGAGGGGGGCGGCTCGATCCTGCCCACCGAGGAGTCGCACTTCACCCTGCGCGAGAAGAAAGAAGGCTGGCGGTTGTCTTGTCAGGTGCCGGTCAAGCAGGACATGAAGGTCGAAGTTCCCGAGGAGGTCTTCGGCGTCAAGAAGTGGGAATGCGAGGTCACCGAGAATCCCAACGTCGCCACCTTCATCAAGGAACTCAACCTCAAGCTTCCCGAAGGCGAGGATGTGGCTTTCCGGGCCGGGGGCTATGTTCAGCTGGTGGCGCCGCCTTACGACATCAAGTTCTCGGACTTCGATATCGAAGATGAATACCGCGGCGATTGGGACAAGTTCAGCCTCTTCGATGTCTCCCACAAGAACGACGAGGAGATCATCCGTGCATACTCGATGGCTAACTACCCGGATGAAAAGGGTATCCTCAAGTTCAACATCCGTATCGCTACGCCGCCGCCCAACACCGATCATCCTCCGGGACTGATGTCGACGTATACCTTTGCGCTCAAGCCAGGCGACAAGGTAACGGTGATGGGGCCCTTCGGTGAGTTCTTTGCCAAGGACTCTGATGCGGAAATGATCTTCATCGGTGGTGGTGCGGGCATGGCGCCCATGCGCAGCCATATCTTCGATCAGCTCAAGCGCCTCGAGTCGAAGCGCAAGATCTCGTTTTGGTACGGTGCCCGCTCTTGGCGTGAAACCTTCTATAATGAAGAATATGATCAGTTGGCTGAAGAGTTCGAGAATTTCGAATGGCACCTCGCGCTCTCCGATCCCTTGCCGGAAGACAACTGGGAAGGCGACACCGGTTTCATCCATAACGTGCTTTACGAGAAGTACCTCAAGGATCATCCGGCGCCGGAAGACTGCGAATACTATATGTGTGGCCCGCCCATCATGAACGCATCCGTCATCAAGATGCTGACCGACATGGGCGTAGAGCCTGAAAACATCATGCTGGACGACTTCGGCGGATGAAACTGGCAGCATACTGTGCAGGGCCGGCCTGGAAAGGGCTGGTCCTGTTTGCGTTATTGGTGCTGGTCGGTTGCGATCAACCGCCGCAGGCGCATCGCTTCGAGGGCCCCATCTTCGGGACGGGCTATCATGTGACCGCCTATGGCGATTTCAGCGATAAGCAACTTGCCTCGCTGGAGGATGGAATAAAAGAGTCGCTCGACGAGGTCGACCACCTCATGTCGACTTATAAGTCCGATTCGGAGTTGTCGCGATTCAATGCCGCGCCGGTGGATGAGCCGTTCGCATTATCCTCGCCCACGGCAAGCGTGATCGGGGAAGCTATCGACATCGGCGATCTCTCGAATGGCGCATTCGATGTCACCATCGGTAGCGCGGTCAACCTCTGGGGCTTCGGTCCCGAGATGCGTCCGGAGGAAGTGCCCGACGATGACGAAATCGCCCAGGCGCTGGACAAGGTCGGCTATCAAGCGCTGAAATTGAATGGCAATCGTCTGACCAAGACCAAACCGGTGTATGTCGATCTTTCGGGCATCGCCAAGGGATTCGGGGTCGACCAGGTGGCGGCTCGTCTGGATGCACTGGGCGTGACGTCTTACCTCGTGGAGGTCGGTGGCGAGATCCGCACGCGGGGTGCAAAACCCAATGGCGAACCTTGGCGCATCGCCGTGGAAAAACCCGTGTCTCGGGAACGTAGCGTACAACGCGTGCTCGAGCTCGAAGACGTGGCGGTGGCGACATCGGGGGATTACCGCAATTATTACGAGGAAGATGGCCAGCGTTTTTCGCATACCATCGATCCGCGTACCGGCCGCCCGATCACGCATCACCTTGCTTCGGTGACGGTCGTTGCGGAGCGTTGTTCGACGGCCGATGGGCTGGCGACGGCGTTGGAAGTCCTGGGGCCAGAAAAAGGCATGGCGTTGGCTAACCGTAAGGATATTGCGGCGTATTTCATCGTCAAAACCGATGAGGGCTTCAAGACAGAGCTCAGCGAGGCGTTTCATACCTATCTTGCGGATGAGCCGTCCGAAGGGGAAAAGCAATGACAGTATGGCTTTTGGTATTCGCATTGATGCTATTGCTGTTGGCCGGCATGGCCATCGGCGTCATTCTCGGTCGTAAGCCCATTGCAGGCTCGTGCGGGGGGCTCAATCAGTTGGGCCTCAAGGAGGGATGCGACATCTGCGGTGGGAATGACAAGGTCTGCGAAGAAGAGAATCAAAAGCGCCGCAAGAGTGCACGTCGTTCCAGCGACGAGAACCGGGGCGCCGACCTCGGCTACGACGCCGTTCGACGCTGAGCGCACTCGTCAATCAATACTGACGCTGGAATCGTTGGTTGAGTCCAAGGCGCCCGAGGGCGTGTCCCGACATGCTATCGCGGGGAACCCGGGTATGTGCCCTGAACGCGGCACGCCTCGTCATCCCCGCTTGCCGTGGCCAGTCTTGCGTTGAGGCTTATCGCAGCGGTTCCTCATGCATCGAGAGGAGCAGGCGAACCTAATGGCAGTTCACAATTATGATGTGGTGGTGATTGGCTCGGGCCCAGCAGGAGAAAGCGCTGCGATCAACGCGGCCAAGCACGGTAAGCGCGTGGCCATCGTCGAGAAGCAGCAAGCGGTGGGTGGCAACTGCACTCACTGGGGGACGATCCCGTCCAAGGCGCTACGCCACCAGGTCAAGCAGATCATGCAGTTCAATACCAACCGCATGTTCCGCGACATCGGCGAACCGCGTTGGTTTTCTTTTCCTCGTGTGCTTGAACGTTCCAAGGTGACCATCGACCAGCAGGTCGAGATGCGCACTCAGTTCTATTCACGCAATCGCATCGATCTTTTCTTCGGCGTGGCGAACTTCCGTGACGAGCACACCCTGATCGTGCGGGACAATCAGGAAGGCGTCGAGGAGTTGTGCGCTCAACAGTTCGTGATCGCCACGGGCTCTCGCCCTTATCGTCCCGCCGATATCAACTTCCGGCATCCACGCATTTATTGCTCGGACACCGTCCTGGGGCTTTCCCACACGCCCCGCACCTTGATCATCTTCGGGGCCGGGGTCATCGGGTCCGAGTATGCGTCGATCTTTTCGGGGCTCGGCGTCAAGGTCGACTTGATCGATATGCGCGAGCGTTTGTTGTCGTTCCTCGACGACGAGATCAGCGACGCGCTTTCCTACCATCTACGCCAGAATGGCGTATTGGTGCGCCATAACGAAGACTACGAGAGCATCGAAGGCGATGAGTCCGGGGTGGTCGTCAAGCTCAAGTCCGGCAAGCGTCTGCGCGCGGATGCGTTTCTGTGGGCCAATGGGCGTACCGGCAATACCGATCAATTGGGGCTGGAAAACATCGGGCTCGAACCCAATGGGCGCGGTCAGCTACAGGTCGATGAGCATTATCGCACCATGGTGCCGCATATCTATGCCGTTGGGGATGTCATCGGCTGGCCGAGTCTGGCCAGTGCCGCCTACGACCAGGGGCGGAGTGCCAGCGATGACTTCCTGGAGGAAGACTTCCGCTTCGTCGAAGATATTCCCACCGGTATCTACACGATTCCCGAGATCAGCTCGGTGGGCAAGAACGAGCGCGAGTTGACCGAAGCCAAGGTGCCCTACGAGATCGCGCAGGCGTTCTTCAAGGACACTGCGCGTGCGCAGATCACCGGGGACACGGTAGGGATGCTCAAGATCCTTTTCCATCGCGAGACACTCGAGATTTTGGGCATTCACTGCTTCGGCGATCAAGCCTCCGAGATTGTGCATATCGGCCAAGCCATCATGCAGCAAAAGGGCGAGGCCAATACCCTGAAATATTTCATCAATACCACCTTCAATTATCCGACCATGGCCGAGGCATATCGCGTCGCGGCGCAAAACGGCCTGAATCGTATATTCTAATATGGGCCGACGGGGGGCTCGTAGTTCGAGAGCCTTGAGCGTTCGCCGGCGTGGTTCGGCATTCAATGAGCCGGCACTTGTGCCGGCTCATTGCGTTGGGCATCTATCGTCACATGAGCACAAGGAGGTTTTATGTACCGCGAAGACAAGCAGCATAGCGATGAAACGACGTTCACGCTGGGACGCGAAGAATTGGTCATTCACCGTCGTCATGAATTGGCCAGTACCGTGAACGATCTCTTGCTGGGGCTGTGGTTCACGATCGGTAGCGTATGCTTTTTCTTCCAGGGCAGTGTCAAGGAAGCGGGCGTCTGGCTGTTCGTGGTGGGCAGCCTGCAACTGCTGGTGCGCCCCGTGATTCGTCTGCACCGTCAGTTCACTCTCAAGCAGTTGCCGTCCAGTAGTCAGGAATTCTGAGGCGACTATCGGTAGCGATAGACCCTCAGGCTGGGCAGGAAGGGAGTGTCCTCGAGCTTCGTGTCGGCGCGTTGGGCACGGGTACGCGTGCTGGGTGGTGTCGCCTTCGGGGTGTTGTGCGAAGGCAGGCGGCCGTCCTCGCTGGGAATGAAGAGAGGCAACGGCAGATTCATGGCACGACGCATGCGCCCATCCGCGAGCGCTTCGCGAAAGAAAAGGTTGGCACGCATGACGGGGGCCTGGGTTTGCACCTGAGCCAATGGCTCGCTATCGGGTATGTCCGCCAAGTGACGTAGCTGAATGCGAATATGCGGACTCTCGGTATCCATTTCCATAAGCCGCCGTTCGGCATCGCGCACGTTCAAGCGCTTGATGGATCGCCCGCTGGTATACCAGGCGAGACGCACACGCGAAAGCGGTGCATCCGCCACGGGGAGGTGGCGCCAGCATTGCTTGAGATGCAGACGCGCCAAGCCCTGGCCGCGTAGATGGTCGTGTAGCGTGGGATGGCGAAAGGGCAGTACGGCCTTGATCTCGGCGAGCAGGCTCGGGGCATCCTGACGAATCTCGGCCAGTGTTGCCGCGAAGGTCTGCTTGGCGTGATTGATGTCGGCAACGTACGCCAGCAATGTGGGGTCGGCGGCGATCAGGCCGATGTAATTGCGCGTCGCGCGACCGTCCTGGCCGTCTTGATACCAGAAGTCGAGCAGTGCATGGCGTAGCCAAGCGATATCGAAGGGAATGTCGCCCAGTACCCAGCCCTTCGGGGGCGCGTGTTCGACATGGCCGATGAGCGCCTCGCAGGTTTCGATGACATGATCGAAGTCGTGCTCGAGCCGGGCCAGGAGGTGATATTGTCGCTCCATATTTATACCGTTATCTCAGTTCTCATGGCCACATAATGGCAAGCTTGGTGCGTCTTCGCAAGCATGCCTGGCGTTCAACATCGATCGTGGGGGATGGGCAGCGCCCGCTCATGGAGAGCGGGCCAGTGCGGCCCGCTATTCAACGATCGCGGTAACGCTTGGTGAGATCGGCGTAAGCATCGACGCGTCGGTCACGCAGGTAGGGCCAGGCTCGCCGCACTTGTTCGCTACGCGTCATGTCGAGCTCGGTCAGTAGATGTGTCGTGTCATCGTCGGCCTGGGCCAACATCTCGCCCTGTGGGCCGCAAATGAAGCTGCCGCCCCAGAAGTCGATGCCCGACGTCGCATTCGAGGGGTCTGCTTCGTGGCCCACGCGATTGGCGACCATGACCGGTAGACCATTGGCTACGCCGTGAGAGCGTTGAACCAATGTCCAGGCGTCCTTTTGCCGTTGCTTCTCGGGATTGTCGTCGGGCGGGTGCCAGCCGATGGCGGTGGGATAGAGCAAGAGATCGGCGCCGGCGAGGGCCATCAGGCGCGCGGCTTCCGGATACCATTGATCCCAGCAGACCAAGACACCGAGCCGGCCGACAGATGTTTCGATGGGCTCGAACCCGGCATTTTCTTCGGCATCGCCGGGTGTGAAATAGAATTTTTCGTAGAACCCTGGATCGTCGGGAATATGCATCTTGCGATAGTGGCCGACGCGCCCGCGCTGACGGTCGAAGACTACTGCCGTGTTGTGATAGAGCCCAGCGGCGCGGCGCTCGAAAAGCGAGCCGACGAGCACGATGTCGAGCTCGGCGGCCAGGGCGGCCAGATGCTGGGCGCTGGGGCCGTCGAGCGGTTCGGCCAGGTCGAACAGGCGGTCGTCTTCGGTCTGGCAGAAGTAATGCGTGGCATGCAGTTCCTGAAGCAGAATCAACTCGGCGCCTTTACCTGCCAGTTCACGAACACCGGCGTCGCTTTCCTGCAGGCTACGGGCTTTGTCGGGCCAGGCTTGTTGCTGAACGAGTCCTACCTTGAGCGTCGAGGACATGGCATCACTCCTTATTATTGGCACTGCGATCGTTGGCACCGCGGTCATTGGCCTCGGCGGTGGATGCGGTGAAGAAAGCGCCGCGTGGCAGCTGCATGGTCAGGCAGTGGAGGCTGCCATGTTGGCGGATCACGGTGCGACAGTCGATGGGAATGATATCGCGCCCGGGGAACGCACTGGCCAGTGCCGTTAGGGCCACGCCATCGGCGGCATCGGCATAGGTGGGCACGAGGACCGCGCCATTGATGATCAGGAAGTTGGCATAGGTAGCGGGCAGGCGATGGCCGTCATCGGGGTCATAGCATGCGCGGGGCAAGGGCAGGGGGATGAGGCGATAAGGCTCGCCATCGGCACGCTGAAAGGCCTTGAGTTCGCTTTCCATCTGCGCCAACGCGGAGAAGTGCGGGTCGTCAGGGTCTTCGCAGCGCACATACGCAATGGTCTCGGCATCGCAAAAGCGCGCCAGGGTATCGATGTGGCTATCGGTATCGTCACCTTCGAGATGACCTTGCGTGAGCCACAGACAACGTTCGATGCCCATGTCGTCGCGCAAGGCGGCTTCGATCTCTTCACGCGTCAGGTGTGGATTGCGGTTGGGATTGAGCAGGCAGGCTTCGGTGAGCAGTAACGTGCCATAGCCATCGCCGTCGATGGCGCCGCCTTCCAGAACCATTTCGCGTGCCTCCCGCAGGGCGGCGTAAATGCCAATACCCGAGAGAGTCGCGGTCAGCGCATCATCGCGTTCGGCGGCGAACTTGCCGCCCCAGCCCGTGAAGCGATAATCGAGCAGCACGATCTGGCCGTCGCGTTCGATAGCAATTGGCCCGTGGTCGCGGGTCCAGGTATCGTCCGAGGGCGCTTCAATGAGATGCCATTGCTTAGGATGAATGCCCAAGCGGAAAAAGCGTGAGTCGAGACGTTGGCGTGTCGCGTCATCGGCGACGATAACCAATACGGGCTGGTATCGTGTGATCGCCACGACCAAGGCTTCCAGAGAGGCTTCGATACGCTCGAGCAGAGGCTCCCAATCGCTTTCGGCACTGGGCCAAGTGAGTTGAATGGCGTCCTGAGGATGCCATTCGGGGAACAGGCGTGGGAGCATTGCGGTCTCCTATAGGGATTGAGGCACGACACCGTGGCAGGACCTCGTTCGTCATGTCGATATGACAGCGACCGCGGCATTTTAGTCTTCGCCGACACGGATGCAAGTATCACCAGGCGCTGCCCATGATGATGCCATCGGATGGTTTTTTCGCCGTCATTGGCTCATGCAGGAGCACGCAAAAACACGTACCATGAGCCCGGCTCATACCAAGGAATCGATGTCGATGCTGGATCGCTTGCCGTTTCTTATCGGATTGCGCTATGTACGCGCGAAACGTCGCAACCATTTCATTTCATTCATATCTCTGACGTCCATGCTGGGCTTGATGCTGGGCGTGGCGGTGTTGATCCTCGTGTTGTCGGTCATGAACGGTTTCGATCATGAACTGCGGACACGCATATTGGGTATGGTGCCGCATACCAAGATCGAAGCCCAGGGAGGCATGACGGACTGGAAGACACTCGCCGAACGCCTGGAGAAGCGTGACCACGTCATTGGCGCGGCGCCGTACGTTCAACAGCAAGGCATGTTTTCCTCCGAAGGACGTACCCAGGGAGCAATGGTCAACGGGATCGACCCGAGCTACGAAAGCAAGGTGTCGATCATCGACGAGCACATGACGCGAGGCTCGCTAGACGACCTTGCGCCCGGCGAGTGGCATGTGGTGCTGGGTGACTTGCTGGCACGCAACCTTGGCGTGGGTGTGGGGGATCGCGTGACCTTGCTGGTGCCTGAGGCCTCGATCACGCCGGGGGGCGTCTTCCCGCGCCTCAAGCGTTTCACCGTCAGCGGTATCTTCAAGATAGGCGCCGATCTCGACGCCAACCTGGCTTATGCCAACATCCATGACATGCAGAAGCTGGGCCGCCTGGGAGATGCGGTCGGTGGACTGCGTCTGGAACTGGATGATCTCTTCCAGGCGGGGCCGGTCACCAACGAGATCGTGAACGATCTGGGTAGTGGTTACCGGGGGGTAGACTGGACCTATACCCACGGCAATCTGTTTCAGGCGATCCAGATGGAAAAACGCATGATCGGGTTGCTATTGATGGTGATTGTCGCCGTGGCGGCATTCAACATCGTCTCCACACTGGTCATGGTGGTGACGGACAAGCATGCCGACATCGCGATCTTGCGAACCATCGGCGCCAAGCCGGGCACTATCATGCGTATCTTCATAGTCCAGGGGATGGCGATCGGGACGATTGGCACCGTCGTGGGGGTGGCGCTCGGCGTGGTGCTGGCGTTGTCGATATCGGACTTGATTGCCTGGTTCGAGGCGTTGACGGGGATCCAGTTCCTGGACCCCAATGTCTATTTCATCAGCTATCTACCCTCGCAACTTCAGTGGGGCGACGTGGGCATCATCGCGGGAGCGGCTTTCGTGCTGACATTCCTGTCAACGTTGTACCCCGCTTGGCGTGCGGCGCGTATTCAACCGGCCGAGGTATTGCGTTATGAATGAGGAAGCCGCGATGGCATCGAATGGCAACCCCACGTTCGCCAACAATGAGGTCATGCTGCAGTGCGACGGCCTGACGCGTATTTATCGCGAGGGTCCGCAGGACGTCACTGTGCTTGATGCGCTGGAATTGGAAGTGCGTGCCGGTGAGCGCGTTGCCGTAGTGGGTAGCTCAGGATCAGGCAAAACCACATTGCTCAATCTCTTGGGTGGCCTCGACCGTCCGAGTGCGGGACATGTACGCATTGCCGGCCAGTCGCTGACCGAAATGGGGGAAGCCGCATTGGGCGGCTTTCGCAATCGCCATATCGGCTTCGTGTATCAGTTTCACCACCTGCTGGCGGAGTTTTCGGCGTTGGAAAATGTCGCCATGCCATTGCTCATTCGTGGGCAAAAGCGGCAGGAGGCGCAGGAAAAGGCGCGTGACATTCTCTCCCGCGTGGGCATGGCAGAGCGCTGCGAGCATAAACCGGGCGAACTGTCGGGCGGGGAGCGGCAACGCGTGGCGATAGCCCGCGCCTTGGTGACCGATCCCAGCCTGGTGCTGATGGACGAGCCGACCGGTAATCTTGATCAGACCACGGCGGGCAATATCCTGTCGTTGATGGATAGCCTTGCCGCGCGTAGTGCCTGCGCCTTCATCATCGTCACCCACGACACCGGTCTCGCCGCCCACCAGGACCGCGTGATGCGCCTTGATCAGGGGCGCCTGAGTGCGGACTGAGTGAGGACGTTACGTCTGACGCTGGCGGCGTCGCCGTGCGCGGCGCTGCCAGCTTCGGGCCACCTGCCAACGCCAGATCAGGCGAATGATCAGGTTGCTGAGCAAACCGACGATGATCGCCACCACGAGCGAGCCCACGAGCAGGGCGGGCAAGATATCCGCCATTTTTTCGGCAATCCACGCCGTCGACAGCCTGTCGGGCATGTGGCGTGCGGGGGAGTCGAGCAGCCATGCGCCGACACGGTAATTAAAGTAGAAAATCACCGGCATGGTGAGCGGGTTGGTCAGCCAGACGAGGCTAACCGACAATGGCAGGTTGCAGCGCAACAGCCAGGCGCCGAAGGCGGCGACGACCATCTGTAATGGGATCGGTAATAGCGCAACGAAAAGACCCACCATGAAAGCATTGCCAACGCTACGGCGCGACAGCATCCATAGGGACGGGTCGCCCAGCAGGTGATGCATGAAACGCAGCGACCGTTGGCGTTTCAGCGTTTCCGGCCGGGGCATGTAACGCTGCAGAAATCGGCGAGGCATGATCCACGAGCTATCGAAGTGTCGATTCATTATCCATACAACCCTGGGCTCTCGCTATCGTTGCGCGTCGGCGCGCATCAGTCGATGATATATCGTCATTAGCTAAGAAAAGGATGGCGAATGAATCTGGGGTGGGCGATGCCGCTGGCCCTGGCGGCTCTTGTCGGCAGCGTCTGGGGTTGGTGGGGACTGGCCGGCGGTGTCTGCGTGTGGGGGCTGGCCGTCCTGTTGGCTGTGGCACGCGGACGCTGGCGATGGCTTGCGATGCTCGTCGTGGCGGGGATATGCGCGTGGCAGATTACCGAGCAGCGCGTAGGCACGTTGCCCGAGGGCTTGTCGCGTCAGGATGTCACGCTCGCTGGGCGGGTGACGCAGGTAAGTGAAGATCAAGGGCTGACACGCGTGCGCGTTGCGGTCACACACTGCGCGCCTCGAGAGACCGATTTACCGTCCTGCGAGGCGCTTTCGAAGGTGCGGCTGTCATGGTACGACGCCCCGGTGATGCACACCGGAGAGCGCTGGCGATGGTGCGTGCGCATGCGTCCGCCGCAGGGCTTCGCCAATGATTACGGCTTCGATTATGCGGCCTGGCTATGGCGCGAAGGCATCCAGGCGACGGGGTATGTGCGTGATTCGTCCGTGACACAGCGTTTGATGACTGCGTCTCCTACCATGCGCGATGCCGGCTTGGCGTTTCTGGATACGCAGCCATTGTCCGAGCTTGCTACCCGCTGGTTGGCGGCGCTTACGCTGGGCGCTAGTGAGCGTCTGACGCAGGACGACTGGGACTTGCTCAACGCGACTGGCACCACGCACCTGATGGTGATATCCGGATTGCATGTCGGCTTGGTGGCGAGCGTGACGCTGGTCTTGCTACGCCTGCTAGCGCGAGGTATGACACCAGGGCATTGGCGCCTCGCGACTTGGCCGTGGTGGCTAGCAGGGCTTGCGACGTTAGGATATGCCGGCATGGCGGGGTTCGAACCGCCCGCGCTACGCGCCACGGTGATGGCCTTGCTAGGGTTGTGGGTGGCCAGCGGACGTCATGCGCCAGGGCCTTGGCAGGCCTGGTGGCTGGCGTTGCTGGTGATCGTGGTGAGTGATCCTCTGACGATGTGGCGCCCTGGGCTGTGGCTATCGTTTCTGGCGGTGGGCGTGCTGATCGCGGCCTGGCAGGGGCGTCCCGCGCCGCGTGGTGTGCGGGGATGGCTGTGGGCATTGGCTCGTTCGCAATGCTTGCTGGCGCCGTTCATGGCCGCCGCCGTGCTGATCGGGTTCGAGAGGCTGGCGCCGGTGGGGCCGCTGGTCAATCTGGTGGCGGTGCCGCTGGTCGGCAGCATCATGGTGCCGCTGGGGCTGCTGGGCTGGGCGTTGGCCTGGTCGTCGAGTCTGGCGATGATCCCGTGGGGGATATTCGATGGACTCGCTCAGGGCGTTTGGAACGGGCTGACACTGGCTGCCGCGTGGCTGCCTGTGTGGTCGCCGCCGATATGGGAAACATGGCCGCTGGCGCTGATATTGGCTGTGCTGGGCATGGTGTGGCTGATCCCCGGGCTGTGGGGATATCTGCGCCTTTGGGCCTCGGTGAGCCTGATCGCTCTGGCGTTCGTCCTGCGTCCGCCCGCTATTGCGCCGGGGCGGGTCGTGGTCACCGTGCACGATGTGGGACAGGGGCAGTTGGTCGAGCTGCGCAGTGCCACTCAGCACTTGCTGTTCGACACCGGGCCACGTTATGGCTCGGGATTCACTCCCGCGGAGTCGCTGTGGCCACCGGGACGGCACTTCGACGATATCATCGTCAGCCATAGCGATCGCGATCATGCCGGCGGGGTGGAGACGCTTGACGAGATGCATCATGTGGCGCGCTGGTGGGGGCCGCCGGAGATGCCCCTGGGCGTCGCCACACGGGCGTGTCGTCGCGGTGTAGGGTGGCAGCGAGATGGCGTCGACTACCGTTTTCTATCGCCCGTTGGGGGTGACGTGACGCGCTCCGACAATGATCGTTCGTGCGTATTGCAGGTGACGGCTGACGATCAGCGCTTGTTGATCACGGGGGATGCGGGAGACTTCGTCGAAAAGCGCTTGCTGGCGGGGCTCGAGACCCCGTTGACGGTCCTGGTTGCAGGGCATCATGGCAGTCGTACCAGTTCCTCGCAGGCGTTCGTCGCCCGCACTCGGCCGGAGCACGTCATCTTTAGTGCCGGCCGGGACAATGCGCATGGGCATCCGCATTCCGAAGTGGTGCGCCGTTTTCGCCGCGCCGGCAGTTGCTTATGGAATACCGCCACGGACGGCGCATTGCGTTTCACGCTGGGCGTACCGGCGCCGCGCATGCATCCGGCGCGCCCGCCCGGCGGTGTCGAAGGGGCGTGCATTGGGGTAGAATCCGGCGATTGATGCTTGTGCATCGTATTCAAAATGGCACGCCGCCCCGCGGCTCATGCACCATTTACTTCAGTAGTTGCCCCCTTGAGTGGGGCGAGCAAGCCTCTCAACCAGCGGAGACGCCGTGAGAAACGCTACCAGTTGGTCCCTTTACCGTCGCTTGCTGGGATACGTTAAACCGCATTGGAAGGCGTTCATGGCCGCTGTGGTGGGGTATGCCATCTATGCGGCCTCGAGCACCGCGTTGGCGGAAATGATGAAGCGCCTGATCGACGGCATCCAGAACCCCGATGCGGCCTTTCGCCTGATGTTGCCCCTGTTCGTGATCGGCATGTTCGCGGCGCGGGGCGTGGGGACATTCCTGGGCACCTACTACATGAGTGATGTAGCCCGTAATGTGGTCCATGCGTTGCGCTGCGAAGTGTTCAACCACATGTTGCGCTTGCCGGGGCGTTTTTTCGATATGCACTCCAGCGGCCATCTGCTGTCACGCGTTACCTACCATGTCGAGCAGGTGACCGGGGCCGCGACCAACGCCATCACCATCATCCTGCGTGAAGGCCTGTTCGTGATCGGCCTGGTCAGTTATCTGCTCTGGACCAACTGGATGCTGACGCTGATCTTCTTGGCCGTCACACCGTTGATTGGCCTTGTGGTCAGTTACACTAGCAAGCGCTTCCGCCGCTTGTCGCGGCGTATTCAGAATTCGATGGGCGATGTCACCCACGTCGCTTCCGAGGCGCTATCGGGTTATCGCGTGGTACGTACTCACGGTGCCGAAGGCTATGAAAAGGCGCGCTTCGCCGAGGCCAGCGATTACAACCGCGAACAGAGTATGAAGGTGGCGTTGACCAAAGCCGTCAGCACGCCGGTCATCCAGTTATTGGTGGCGCTGTCGCTGGCGGGCTTGGTATGGCTGGCGATGTCACCGGCCTTGATGGCCTCGATGACGCCGGGTGAGTTCGTGGCCTTCATTACCGCTGCGTCGTTGATGGCCAAGCCGGTGCGGCAGCTCACCGAGGTCAACAGCACGATCCAGAAGGGACTGTCGGCCTCGCAGGAGTTGTTCGGCCTTCTCGAGCAACCGCCCGAAGTCGACGAGGGTACCTATGTGCCGACGCGCATCGACGGGCGTGTGCGTTTCGAGGGCGTTCGCTTTCGCTATGGCGAGGATCAGGCCGAGGTGCTCAAGGGTATCGATCTGGATATCCCCGCCGGGGAGATGGTCGCCATCGTGGGGCGTTCCGGCAGCGGCAAGTCGACCTTGGTGAGCTTGCTGCCACGTTTCTATCGTCCCACCGAGGGGCGAGTGACGCTGGATGACGTAGATATCCAGACCTATTCGCTGTCGCCGCTGCGTCAGCGCATCGCGCTGGTCTCCCAGCAGGTAACGCTTTTTAACACCACCATCGGTGCCAATATTGCGTACGGACATCCCGATTCCGACCGGGAAGCCGTCGAGCGCGCTGCGCGCGCCGCCTACGCGCATGAGTTCATCGAGCGTTTGCCCAATGGCTATGAGACCGTCGTCGGCGATAATGGGGTGATGCTGTCCGGCGGCCAGCGGCAGCGCCTGGCCATCGCGCGGGCCATTTTCAAGGATGCCCCTGTGCTGGTGCTCGACGAGGCCACCTCGGCGCTGGATACCGAGTCCGAGCGTTATATTCAGCAAGCGTTGGAAACGGTATGCCGTGGGCGAACGACCTTCGTCATCGCCCATCGCTTGTCGACCATCGAACGTGCCGACCGTATTCTGGTCATGGAGCAGGGCGAGATCATCGAAAGCGGCACGCATGCTGAATTGCTGGCGCAGGATGGCGCCTATGCTGCGCTTCACCAACTGCAATTCCAGGAGGCCGAGTGAGTCGCTTGCAGGATGCCTGGTACCGTGACGCGGCCTGGCTCATGCCGTTGCGTCCTTTGGCGGGGCTGTATGCTTCGGCGATGGGCGCGCGACGCAGGGCCTACCAGCGTGGCACGAAGACGGTCTGGGCACCTCCGGTGCCGTTGATCGTGATCGGCAATCTTTCCGTGGGAGGAACCGGCAAGTCGCCCCTGGTGGCATGGATGGCGCGCTGGCTCGCCGAACGTGGCTGGCATCCGGGCATCGTCTCGCGTGGCTATGGCGGCCATGCACGTCGTTATCCGCTGTACGTGACGCCGGAAACCTCTCCGGCAGAAGCCGGCGACGAACCGGTCATGCTGGCGGCCCAGACAGGACTTCCCGTCGCGGTGGACCCCGACCGCCCACGGGCCGCGCGCAAGTTGATCGCGGCCGGCTGCGATATCCTGTTGTCCGATGATGGGCTACAGCATCTGGCCATGGGGCGTGATATCGAACTCGTGGTGGTGGATGGTGCGCGCGGCTTCGGCAATGGTCGCTGTCTGCCCGCGGGGCCGCTGCGCGAACCGCTTTCCCGATTGGATGAGGTGGACGCAGTCATCGGCAACGGCCCGCTGCAGCAGGACTTGCCGGTACCTCACTACAGCATGCATCTGACGCCGTCGCGTTGGCGGCATCTGATCGATGATGTCTGCTATCCCATCGAGGGGCGGCCGTTCAATGGGCGCGTGCATGCCCTGGCGGGGATCGGCCATCCAGCGCGTTTCTTCGAGACACTGGCGGGACTGAACGTCGAATTCGATCCTTGCCCGTTGGCCGATCACCATCGCTTCGATGCTGCCGACCTGCAATTTTCCGACAATCGTCCGGTGGTCATGACGGCCAAGGATGCGGTCAAGTGTCGTCCTTTCGCGCATGAACGGTGCTGGGTATTGGATGTCGAAGCACATCCCGATCCGGCGCTCATGACCTGGCTAGAAGGCCGCTTGGCGGCGCTGACCGAGAGGTGAAACATGGATAAGCAAATGCTGGCAATGCTGGTGTGCCCCCACTGCCAGGGCAAGCTCAAGTACGACCGCGAGCGCGGTGAACTCAAGTGTTACTTCGATGGCCTGGCATATCCCGTGGAAGACGAAATCCCGGTGATGCTGGCCGAGCAAGCGCGCCGCATGGACGCCGACGAGAAGCTAGCCAAGTCGCGCAGTGGTGCCGGAGAGGCACGGGATGACGCGACATGAATGATGTGGTCGTGGTGATACCGGCGCGCTATGGCTCGTCGCGACTACCGGGCAAACCCTTGTTGGAGATCCACGGCGAGCCCATGATCGCGCGCGTATGGCGACGCGCCTGCCAAAGCGGGGCCACGCGTGTGGTGGTGGCCACCGATGATGCGCGTATCGAGACGGCTATGCGGCCCTATGAGGCCGAGGTCATGCTGACCGAGCACGACCATCCCTCCGGCACCGATCGCCTCGCCGAAGTGGCGGCACGTCTAGGCTTGGATGCCGATACCATCGTGGTCAATGTGCAAGGCGATGAGCCGTTCATTCCAGCGGCGCTGATCGATCAGGTGGCACGGCGTCTCGCCGACGATGCGAGTGCCTCGATTGCCACCCTGGCGGAGCCCATCGGTGACGTCGAGACCTTGTTCAATCCCAACGTGGTCAAGGTGGTGCGCGATCTATACGGGCGCGCTTTGTACTTCTCCCGGGCGCCGGTGCCCTGGGCCCGAGAGAGCTTCGCTCAGCGTCCCGATCATCTCGAGACCGATGCTTGGCTTCGCCATATCGGCCTCTATGCGTATCGTGCCGGTTTCCTGGCCGAGTATGTCGATTGGTTGCCGTCGCCGCTCGAGCAGCTGGAGCAGCTCGAGCAATTGCGCGCCATGCACCATGGGCATCGCATTCAGGTGGCGCTGGCCTGCGAGCCCCATCCGGCGGGGGTCGATACTCAGGAGGATCTCGAACGGGTGCGCCGTCTGATCGCCGAGGAGGAAGGCACGGCATGATCCGCATTCTCTTCGTGTGTCTGGGCAATATATGCCGTTCGCCCACTGCTGAAGGCATCGTCAGGGCGCGCTTGCAAGCGGCAGGCCTTGCGGAGGCCGTGGCGCTCGACTCCTGCGGCACCGGGCGCTGGCATGTGGGCGAATCGCCCGATCCGCGCGCCCAGGAGGAAGCGCGAGCGCGGGGTATCGATATCGCCTCGCTATGCGCGCGCCAGCTTCGAGTCGATGATTTCCATGCGTTCGATTACTTGTTGGCCATGGATGCGGACAACCTGGCCCATATGCGACGTATGGCACCTGCCGGCTGTGAGTCTCATCTCGGCTTGCTGCTGGATTTCACAGGGACACCCGGACGCTCGGTGCCGGATCCTTATTACGGGGCGGGGGACGGTTTTGCCAATGTGTTCGCCTTGATCGAGCAGGCGGCCGACGGCCTGATCGAAACTTGTCGTCAGCGCCTTGAAGCGCAGCGTTCGGAGCGTGGCGATGGCGTTCGCTGAGACCGCGACACTCGATAATACGCTGGGGTTGCCCTGTTTTGCGGAACGTTTCATCGCGGCCACCACGCACGATGAGATACGCACCGCACTGACCATGGCGGCGGATGATGCGGCGCCGCTCAACATCGTGGGTGGCGGCAGCAATCTGATCTTGGCGCCGTGTCTCTCGGGGGTGACCTTGCAGGTGACGTGTGCCGACTGGTGGTGGGAAGAAAGCGACGACCAGACGATTCTCGTATACGCACAGGCGGGGTTGCCCTGGCACGATCTTGTCACGGCATGCGTCGAACGCGGCTGGTGGGGGATCGAAAACCTAGCGTTGATCCCGGGCCATGTCGGTGCCGCGCCGATCCAGAATATCGGCGCCTACGGTGTCGAGCTCGCCGACGTATTGGACGCGGTCCATGTCATGTACTGCGATGATGGCCGCGCCGCCGTTTTCTCGCGCGATGATTGTGGATTCGCCTACCGAGACAGTATTTTCAAGCGCGCGCTGGCAGGGCGCGTCGTGGTAACGCAGGTGGTATTGAGATTGTCGCGCAGTCCTTCGCCTCGCTTGGGCTACGGCGATCTTGCCAAGCGTGTTTCGGTTCATCCCGAGGTGCGGGAAATCTTCGATGCCGTGTGTGCCGTGAGACGAGAGAAGCTGCCCGATCCCGCCGTGCTGGGTAACGCCGGCAGTTTCTTCACTAATCCCGTGCTCGAGGCGACCGAAGCCGAACGTCTCGTGCGGGAATATCCTGCGATGCCGCACTTCCCGCAACCGGATGGAAGCGTCAAGCTGGCTGCGGGATGGCTGATCGAGCGCTGTGGCTTCAAAGGGGCTCGATGGGGCGCCTTTGGCGTGCACGAGCGCCAAGCATTGGTGCTGGTTCACTTCGGTGGTGGCAACAGGCAAGAGCTTTTGGCGCTGGCCGATCATATTCGCGATAGCGTACATCAGGCATTCGGGGTGTTGCTGGAGCGAGAGCCGCGCCTGATGGGGTAGCGGCGTCCGCTATGTTTGTGACGATGCATTATTGAGCACCAAGATGAAGCGACCATAAAAAACGCCTGAAGGAGAAATCCTTCAGGCGTTTTTGTATCTGGCAGGCGGCCGAGTCGGCCGCCTTGGCAGTCGCTTAGGCGTTGTCGTCGCCGCGGAAGAGGTTTTCCTGGAGACGATGACGCTGTTCGCGTGGATCGTTGTGGGCGCGACGACGTTGGCGAGGCGCGGTCGTTTCCTGGGGCGCTTGCGACGCTACCGTGGTGGTGGCTGCCGGCGCGGATGCCTCCTCGGCGCGAGGCGTAGCCGTCGGTGCCGGGGACTCGGCCGGCGTCGCGGGCGTTTCCTCGGCGCTGGTCGGCGTGTCGACTTCGGGCGCCGATGCAGGCGTTGAAGTCGAAGCCGAGCTGACCTCTGCCTCGGCGCTGTCCTTGGGCGTTGTCGCGGCGGTCGTATCGGTGACTGTGGCGTTATCGTCTTCAGGTTGGGAGGACGGCGTCACGTCATCGTTGGCCGGCTTGTCATCGCTCGCCTTAGCCGCAAGGGGCTCGGTGGGCGTAGACGGAGCGGCTTTCTCGCTCGCGACCGGCGCGTCGCTGGCCTGCGGAGCATGCTTCTCGGCCTGAGAAGCTGTGTCACTTTCCTCCTTGGGGGCTACTTCGACGGTTTCGCCGGCATCCTCGGGCGCGGTTTGCGTCGGTGCCTGTGCCGGAGAGCCATCAGCAGACGCTTTTGCAGAGCCATCAGCGGACGCTTGTGAAGAGCCATCAGCAGGTGCTTTTGAAGCGTCATCCGCGGAAGCTTCTTCCGATGTCGCCTGGGCGGCGGGGCGTTCGGTGCTGTCCGCTGCCGGCGACGTGGTGTCGAGCTGTGCCGCGCCGTTTTTCGCGGCGTCGGTGGCGCTATCGGCTGCCGGTGCCTCGGCCGGGTATGACGGCTTCTTTGCGTCCGCGCGGGACGTATCCGCCAAATCGCGCTCGTCCGTCTTGGCGTGCTTGGGCGTGCTCTCTCGAGACTGAGGCTCGTGGGGCTGTGTCGTCGTCTCGGACGTCGCTTCGGTCGTGGCGGACGAGGCCGTCTGGCTCGGCTTGGCGCTCGCGTTGTCTTCTGCGGGCTCAGCGGGCGAGGGAGCGGCACTGGAGGTTTCGCCCTGGATGTCTTGTGCCGGTTCGCTTGCCGCTTCTTGCTGCTGAGCTTTCAGTTTTTCCTGCTCGGCGACGGATTGCGGATTCACGGCATGCTTGCGGCTGCGCTGACGCGGGTTATTGCGCGTGCGCTTTGGCTTGCTATCTGCCTTCGGCGTTTCGCCTTGCGCTGGAGAGGCCGAGGCCTTGTCCTCGGACGCCGCTTGTGAGGCAGACTCCGACTTGGGCTTATTGGCCTTGGTGTCCTTGTTTTCCGCGCGGGGCTTGTTGGATTTGCCGGCGTTACGTGCTTCGTTGCGACCGTCGTTACGAGTGTCCTGCTTCGAGTTCTCGCCGTTACTGGTGTTGTCGCTACGTTCGGCATTGTTCGACTTGCCGGAGCCACGCGAAGGCTTTGAATTGCGGTTGGACTGCGAGTTGTTGCTCTCCTCGCGACGGCCTTCGTTACGCGATGCCTGGCGCTCTTGTGATTCCTCGCCATTGCGACGCCGGCGGTTATTATTATTGCCGTTGCGGCTATTGTTGCCACTGTTGGACGCTGTATCGCGGCGCGCATCATCGTTGTCGTGCGACGTCTGACGCTGCTGTTTGTCGGCGGGCTTCTTATCGCCCGAACGTCCCGCTTGGCTGTTGCCGTTACGGTTGCGCTGTTGCGAGGAATCCGTCGTGGACGACTTGCTGGCCGCGCGCTTGGGCGATTCGGCGCCGGATGCGGTGTCCTGTGACGAGGCGGCGCTATCATCGCCATTGAGCAGCTTGCCGAGGCCTTTCACCATGCGTGAGAACAGCCCACTTTCGGGCGCTGCTGCAGGTGTCGTTGTGGCGCTCGGCGTAGAGTTCGCTGCGCTCGACTTGCCTTGGGGGGCGGTATCGGTCTGCAGCGAGGTGGGAGCCGGGGCGTTGTGCGCGATGCTCTTGACCGCTGCTTCCGCGCGCTGCACTGGCTTTTCGAGTGCCGGGTCGGGTTCCTGCGTCAGCTCGGTTTCGGTGGCCAATTCGAAGCTCGAGCGCTGACCGTCTTCTTCATTGACTTGGTCGTCGCGCAGACGCTGCATGTCGTAGTGCGGCGTATCCATGTCGGGGTTGGGCAAGAGGACGACCTGAACGCCTTGCCGCTGCTCGATGTCATTGAGCACGCTGCGCTTTTCGTTGAGCAGGTAGGTTGCCACCGGTACCGGAAGAACCGCACGAATCTGCGAGCTGCGCTCCTTCATGGCCTCTTCTTCGATGAGACGCATGATGGACAGCGAGATGGAGCGTACATCGCGGATGGTGCCTTGACCGTTGCAACGCGGGCAGACCACGCCACTGGTTTCGCCGAGCGAGGGCCGCAGGCGCTGGCGCGACATTTCCATCAGCCCGAAACGCGAGATGCGTCCGATCTGCACGCGGGCGCGGTCGAGCTTGAGCGCATCGCGGACACGGTTTTCCACTTCGCGCTGATTCTTGGCCGGTGTCATGTCGATGAAGTCGATGACCACCAGGCCGCCGATGTCGCGAAGCCGCAACTGCCGTGCGATTTCGTCGGCGGCTTCGAGATTGGTCTGCAGCGCGGTTTCCTCGATATCGCTGCCACGTGTGGCGCGTGCCGAGTTGATGTCGATGGACACCAGGGCCTCTGTGTGGTCGATGACCACGGCGCCGCCGGAGGGCAGTTTGACTTCACGCTGATAGGCGGTCTCGATCTGCGACTCGATCTGGAAGCGCGAGAACAGCGGCACGTCATCGGCGTAGAGCTTGATCTTGTTCTGGTAGGAAGGCATGACCTGGCGGATGAAATGCAGGGCTTCCTCGTGTACCTCGGGGCTGTCGATCAGGACCTCGCCGATATCATGGCGCAGGTAATCGCGCATGGCGCGAATGATGACGTTGGACTCACGGTAGATGAGGAAGGGCGCGCTACGCTTGCCGGCTTCCTCGGTGATCGCCTCCCAGACCTGGACCAGATAGTCCATGTCCCACTGGAGTTCCTCGGGGGAACGCCCGATCCCGGCGGTGCGCACGATGACGCCCATCTTGTCGGGAACGGTGAGTTGGCCCATGGCGTCCTTGAGCTGCGCGCGGTCTTCGCCCTCGATGCGGCGCGAAATGCCGCCGGCACGAGGGTTGTTGGGCATCAGTACGAGGAAGCGCCCAGCCAGGCTGATGAAAGTGGTCAGCGCGGCGCCTTTGTTGCCGCGCTCCTCCTTGTCCACCTGGACGATGACTTCCTGACCTTCCTTGAGGACTTCCTTGATGTTGGGGCGCCCGGAAGGCTCCTTGGTGAAATACTCGCGGGAGATTTCCTTGAGCGGCAGGAAGCCGTGTCGTTCGGCGCCGAAATCGACGAAGGCGGCTTCGAGGCTGGGCTCGATCCGCGTAATGCGGCCACGGTAGATGTTGGCTTTCTTCTGTTCCCGAGCACCGGATTCGATGTCGAGGTCGTACAGGCGTTGTCCATCGACGAGCGCGACGCGCAGCTCTTCGGGCTGTGTCGCATTGATGAGCATTCGTTTCATGCAAGTCTCACTGACTAGGCGTGCCGGTCTAACGACAAGGCGTGGCAACGGCGCGTCGAATCGTTTGCTTGCATGCTTGTGCTCAGTGCATGTCGTGACGATGTCTTGGCGACCCAGAGGGCCGTGGGCGACAAGACAGGCATACCAACGGTCGTCATCGCCCAACGGGGACGATGCGCGTGATGATGGCCGCCGAATGCGGTGGACGAGGGGGCCCGCCAGCGCTTCGAGGGGTGTTCAACTTCGTTATCCCGTTTGTATCGATCCTGTCGTATACATCCCTGAACACTGTAAGAGCATGTTGAGTACGCGACGGAGGCAGGACGTGTCCCGGCGGGAGTGTGCCCGTCCGGCCCTGCGGTCATCCGCCAGACAGCTAGCAATAAGTCGATTCGGCGACGCCGGCCCCGGCACGGTGTTTATGTCACCCCGTGTGGTGGCGCCGAAAATATCGTGCGCCCCTGGCGGGCATGGCGTTCCAAACGTTCTCTTCCCCTAGTGCGGCGATGGTGTCGTCGCCAGCGGGGATGTCATGTTCTTCGTTCGGGCCTGCGTGTCTGCAAAGCAGGCGCAACTGACGGGCGCTTGATACCCATTTGAACGAGTCTCGAATATAACAGTAAAGCGATAACGCAGCAATTGGCGTCAAGTCGGTCTCGCTGCGGTAGAATGTTGTCTGGCGACAATTCGGTGGCGATTCGTAAAGGAGAGGGTGCGCATGGCCGAAGGCCGCGACGTACAGTGGGTGGAAATAAGCGAAGGGCAGGTCGGGCAACGTATCGACAATTTTTTGCGTACGCGGCTCAAGGGAGCGCCCAAATCCTTGATCTATCGCATCGTGCGCAAGGGTGAGATCCGCGTCAACAAGAAGCGGGTCAAGGCGGACTACCGCCTGGAGCTCGGCGACATGGTGCGCATACCGCCGTTACGCCTGGCGCCCGAAGAAGCCGTGCGCGAAGTCAGTGACGGGCTGCGCAATCTGCTGGCGGGCAGCGTGTTGGTCGAAGGCCCTGACTGGTTGGTGCTCAACAAGCCGGCTGGGCTCGCCGTGCATGGCGGCAGTGGCGTGAAAATCGGGTTGATCGAGGCGCTGCGTCAGGTCCGTGACGATCTCGATTTCCTGGAGCTGGTGCATCGCCTGGATCGTGATACCTCCGGTTGTCTGTTGCTGGCCAAGTCTCGCGAGGCGTTGGTGACCTTGAATCAGGCGCTCAAGGCACATCAGATGGATAAGCAGTATCTAGCCCTGGTTCAAGGGCGCTGGCCGGCGCGGCGTGAGTTCGTCAGTGCCCGGCTCGATCGCTTCAATGCGGGCAACGGCGAGCGGCGAGTGCGTGTCGATAACCAGGGCAAGGTGTCGCGCACGCGCTTCGCCGTGCGCGAGGCGTTCTCGCGTGTCACGTTGATCGAGGCCGAACCGGTGACCGGTCGTACTCACCAGATTCGTGTGCATGCCGAGCATGCCGGGCATGCATTGTTGGGTGACGACAAGTACGGTACCCGCGAGGGCGCCCGTTTGGCGCGTGAGTTGAAGCTCGATCGCTTGTTCCTGCATTCCCATGCCTTGACCTTTCCCGAGCCCTCGAGCGGTCGCCCGGTGCATGTCAAGGCGCCGCTGGGAGAAACGCTCGAAGCGGTGCTGGCGAGAGCGCGCCGTGCCAGTTGACTGGCTCATGAGTCGCGCGGGTGCGGCATCGAATAACGCCGATGAGGGGAAAGTGGTTTGCGCTATCGTTTAGTGATCTTCGACTGGGATGGCACCTTGATGGATTCCGCGGCGCGGATCGTCGCCTGCATGCAGGCAGCCGCGCAGGATATTGGCTGGACGCCGCTGTCGGATGCGGCGGTACGGGACATTATTGGGCTGGGTCTTCCGGAGGCCATCGCCAAGTTGTGCCCGGGGATGGCTGCGCAGCAGCGTGAGCGTTTGCGCGAGCGCTACGCGGCACATTTCGTTGCTGCCGAGCGGGAGCCGATGCACTTCTTTGATGGGGTGGAGCCCGGCATGATGCGCCTGCGCGGCGAGTCGAGCCTGCGACTGGCAGTGGCGACCGGCAAGAGCCGTCGTGGTCTGGATCGCATTTTTACGAGCACGGGCAGTGGCGAATGGTTCCACGCTAGCCGTACGGCCGATGAAACCCTGTCCAAGCCGCACCCTCGCATGCTGGAAGAGTTGCTGGCCGAGACGCACTTGGCGCCGGAGGAGGCGTTAATGGTCGGCGATACCGAGTACGACATGGAAATGGCGCGGGCATTGGGCATGGATCGCGTGGCGGTGACCTATGGCGTGCATGCCCGCGAGCGCTTGGCGCGTAGCGAGCCAGTGCTGATGGCCGATACGTTCACGGCGTTGATGGATTGGCTGTATGTGGATCACCACGATGATGTACGCGATACCGGACCGGGCATCGTGAGTCGGAGCGAAATCTCATGAGTGACGATAAACGCGAGGACGCTTGGACGCAGGGCCCCGAGGTCGGGCGCGCGTCGCGCGAACGCAACCAGGCGGACGAGTCTGACGAAGAGGCGACAAGTAATCCCGAGCGCTTGCGTGAGCTGCGGCGCCTGCGCGAGCAACGCATGCTCGATCGCTGGATCGACGGTGTGCTCGTCGAGCAGCGGCGTTCACGGCGCTGGAAGCTATTCTTTCGCCTGGTGGTCGTGCTGCTGATTGCGTCGTCGCTGGCGATGACGGCTTATGCGCTATTCTTCGACGGTCGCGACATGACCGGTGGTGCCGGTGCACCCCATCTGGGCGTCGTCGAGGTCGAGGGTGTCATCGATGCCGATGGCGAGGCCAGTGCCGAGCGCATCATCGAGGGGCTGCGTGCCGCCTGGAAGGCGCCGTCTTCACGGGCGGTGGTACTGCATATCAATAGCCCTGGCGGCAGCCCCGTGCAGTCACAGCGTGTATATGATGAAGTGCGCCGTTTGACGGAAAAGGGCGACAAGCCCGTCGTTGCGGTGATCGAGGATATAGGTGCGAGCGGTGCCTATTACATGGCGTCGGCGGCGGACGACATATATGCCGCTCCGGCGAGCCTGGTGGGTTCCATCGGTGTCATTTATTCCGGCTTTGGAATGCAGGAGGCCATCGACAAGTTGGGCATCGAGCGCCGGGTCTTTACCTCCGGCGACAACAAAGCGTTTCTCGATCCCTTCTCCCCGATGCGCGATGAGCAGCGAGATTTCTGGCAGGACGTGTTGGACACCACTCATCGTCAATTCATCGAGGACGTCAAGGACGGGCGCGGCGAACGCCTGGCCGACGACCCCAGGCTCTTTTCAGGCTTGGTCTGGACCGGGGAGCAAGCGCTCGACCTGGGGCTGATCGACGGCTTGGAGAGCCTCGATGGATTGTCCCGGGAGCGCTTCGATGATGTGCGGCTGCATGATTATACGCCAGCGCTCGATCCCTTGACTCGTTTGTCACGCCAACTGGGGCGTGTCGCGGCCGACTGGGCTGGGATCTCCAGCAACGCGTCGCCCGTGCGCTATCAGGTGCAATGACAGCCAAGTGCAATGACGGCGCCAGGCCGGTGTCAGCCCAGCGGATCGAGACCGGCCTCGCGCAGCATTTCACAAAGGCGTATCAGCGGCAGGCCGATCAGAGTGTTGGGGTCACGTCCCTCGAGGCGTTCGAAGAGTGTGATGCCCAGCCCTTCCATGCGAAAACTGCCGGCGCTGTCCAGCGGGCGCTCTTTTTCGACGTAACGCTCGATCTGGGTATCGCTGAGTTCGCGAAACACCACGTCGTAACGTTCGTGATCGACCCAGTGGCGCGCGTGGGCGGTATCGATGAGTGCGATGCCGGTTAGAAAGCGAACGTGCCGGCCCGAAAAACGGCGTAGATTGGCGCGGGCGGTGGCCATGTCGCCGGGCTTGCCGAGTATCTCGCCGTCGAACAGGCAGATCTGATCCGAGCCGATGATCAAGTGCTCGGGATACTCGCCAGCGAGCGCCGTGGCCTTGCCGAGGGCGAGGCGATGCACCAGGGCCTGGGGCGATTCGCGGGGGTGCGGGGTTTCGTCGATGTCTGGCGCGGCCCACGCATAAGGCAGTTCGAGACGGTCGAGGAGCTGGCGGCGCCAACGGGAGCCGGAAGCGAGGACAAGGCGAGTCATGGCGTCTCCTGGAAAAACGATGGCGGGATGGCGCGTCAATTCGCAGTCTGCCGCGCTCCGTCGGTTCTGTACAGTGCGCTTGTTTTGACAGCGTCGGGGTGAGTCCCTATTATTGCGCGCCTATGTTGACCACACGACTTCCTAAGCAGGTCGAGCCTTATAAGCTCGCTGCCAATCGCGAACGTCTCGAAGGCCTGGCGGCACTCGATGCGATGTCGCGCCTTGGCGAAGAGATCGGCGCGCAGCAGAGCGACTGCGAGGTACGCCTGAGTTTCGATATCGATACCCAAGGGCGGCGCCTCATGGACGGCCAGCTTCTGGCGCATGTGCAGATGCCTTGCAGACGTTGCCTGGAGCCCATGCCGGTGACGCTGGAGAGTCACTTCCTGCTGGGACTGGTCACCGATGATAGTCTAGCGGGTGATTTGCCGAGCGACTATGAGCCGGTATTGGTGGAAAACGAGCAGCTGAATCTTCTGCCGGTGGTCGAGGATGAGCTCATCCTTAGCCTGCCTCAGGTGATTTATCATGACGAAGCGGATTGCGCCGTTTCGCGCGATCAGCTGGAAAGCGGCGCTGATGCCGAGGTGTCGGAGCAGCGTTCTACAAGCCCTTTCGAGATGCTGCGCAACTTGAAAGGCAAACTTTGAATCATCGTCGACACTCTGGAGTGTAACCCATGGCAGTTCAAAAAGTACGCAAGAGCCGTTCCAAGCGTGGCATGCGTCGTAGCCACGATGCGTTGAGCGCCCCGACCCTGTCTCAGGACAAGGAAACCGGCACCACGCATCGTCGTCACCACGTGGCGTCCGATGGCTTCTACCGTGGCCGCAAGGTCTTCGACGTTTAAGACGTCGTCGACGCGCACGTGACCGTGCGAATCGCTATCGATGCGATGGGCGGGGACCTGGGTCCCCGCGCCACCGTCACCGGCTCTCTCCAGGCGCTCGCCATGCACTCGAATCTCGAGATTCAGATGCACGGCCCTCGCGACGCCTTGGAAGCCGAGCTAGAGTCCCTTCCCAAACGCCTTTCCGGCTACCGTTCCCGTCTCGTCCTGCAGCACGCGCCGCGCGTCATTTCGCAGGCCATGCGGGTAGCGAATGCCGTGCGTGAGGCCAGCGGGACAAGCATGCTCGGTGCCATCGCGAGCGTTCGCGACGATCAGGCGGATGCCTGTGTCAGCGCCGGGAATACCGGGGCGCTGATGGCGTTGGCGAGGCGCGAATTGGGCACGGTCAAAGGCATTGCGCGGCCCGCTATCAGCACGGCGGTACCTACTCAAGGCGGCGGGCGTTGTTATCTGCTCGACCTGGGTGCCAACGTCGGTGTTCAGGCGCGTCATCTGGTCGATTTTGCGCGCATGGGCGCGATCATGGCGCGGGTGATCGACGATGTGGCGACGCCGCGTGTGGCGCTCTTGAATATCGGTGTCGAAGCCAGTAAAGGCGTGCCTAGCGTACGCGAGGCAGATGAGTGTCTGCGTCAAGGCGTGGCGTGCCATCGAGATGGTTATGGTTTCGAGTATATCGGTTACCTCGAAGGCGATGGCGTCTTCTCGGGGGCGGCGGATGTCGTGGTGTGCGACGGTTTCGTGGGCAATGCGGTCCTAAAGGCCAGCGAGGGCTTGGCGACGATGTTGCTAGCGCGTCTGCAGGAGACGTTCGAGGCGCATTTTACCACGCGCGTGGTGCGTGCCATGGCCAGGCCTGCGTTACTGCGTCTCAAGCGGCGACTCGACCCGGTACGCTATAATGGCGCTAGTCTGTTGGGACTGTCGGGTATTGTCGTCAAAAGTCACGGCGGGGCAGATGCCAAAGGTTTTGCCTATGCCATTTCACGCGCGGTGCGCGAGGTCGACATGGATTTACCTTCGCATCTGGCACGGGAGTTGGGCGATGCGGTGCACTCTGAGCCTTCTATCCTCTCGGTCGACTCCGATAGCGGTCGAGCGGATAGTGGGTTAGCGAGCGATGCTCAACCCGACGACCCCCATCCTCAAAGGTGACTGTCATGACACAATCCCTCGCCCTCGTCTTTCCGGGGCAGGGCTCCCAGCAGGTCGGCATGCTGAGGGAGCTGGCCGAGCGTTACAGCGTCGTGCGAACTACGTTCGACGAAGCGTCCGGTGCGTTAGGTTACGACCTCTGGAAAGTCGTACAGGAAGGCCCCGAGAGTGCCTTGAACGCCACGGCCTGCACGCAACCTGCACTGCTGACCTCTAGCGTCGCGATCTGGCGCGTCTGGCAAGAGCTCGAGGGCCCGCGCCCTCTGGTGATGGCGGGCCATAGCCTGGGTGAGTACAGCGCCATGGTATGTGCCGGCGTCATCAGCTTCGCAGAAGGCGTGCGCCTGGTGCGTCTGCGCGGTGAGGCGATGCAGGCGGCGGTACCGGAAGGCCAAGGCGCGATGGCTGCGGTGCTTGGTCTCGATGACGCGACGGTCGAGACGGCATGTCGTGAAGCGGCGCAAGGTGAAGTGGTCGCGGCGGTCAACTATAATGCCCCGGGCCAGGTCGTGATTGCGGGCAATAAAGCCGCCGTTGAACGGGCCATTGGCTTGTGTCAGGAAGCCGGTGCCAAGCGGGCCTTGCCGCTGCCGGTGTCGGTGCCTTCGCATTGCAACTTGATGCAGCCGGCCGCCGAGCGCCTCGCAGCGGAGATCGATCGACTCGATCTCAGAACGCCACGTTATACTGTGGTCCAGAATGTCGATGCGCTCGCGCATGAGGACGTTCAAACGCTCAGTCAGCGTCTCGTCGAGCAGCTTTATCGGCCGGTACGTTGGACGGATTGCGTCAATGCCATGTACGAACGTGGCGCCCGGGTCTTTGTCGAATGTGGGCCGGGCAAGGTTCTGACCGGGCTCAATAAGCGAATTCAACGCCAAGCCAAAGGGCTTGCCGTCAACGACCCCGAATCGCTTGAGAGTGCGCTGGAATTGGCGCGTAGCGAAGGGGGGCAGTCTTAGCAATGAATGCGGGAAACCAGATGACAAGCGAACGCAGGATAGCCCTGGTCACCGGTGCCAGTCGCGGCATTGGACAGGCGATCGCCCGTGAGCTGGGCCGTCAAGGACGTGTGGTGATCGGTACTGCAACCAGCCAGGCCGGCGCCGACAAGATCGATGCCGATCTAAAGGCGCACGATGTCGAGGGTGCTGGTCGTGTGCTCGACGTCACCGACCAGGCCAGCGTCGAGAGCCTGATCAAATCGATTGGCGACGAGTTCGGTGCACCGACCATACTGGTCAACAATGCTGGCATTACGCGTGACAATCTGCTGATGCGCATGAAAGAAGACGAGTGGGACGCGGTGCTCGACACCAATCTCAAGTCGCTTTATCGCGTCACCAAGGCGTGCGTGCGCGGCATGACCAAGGCGCGCTTCGGGCGTATCGTCAGTATCAGCTCGGTCGTCGCCAGCATGGGCAATCTGGGGCAGGCCAACTATGCGGCGGCCAAGGCCGGCATGGAAGGGTTTTCACGCTCCCTGGCGCGTGAAGTCGCCTCGCGTGGCATTACCGTTAATAGTGTTGCGCCGGGTTTCATCGCTACCGACATGACGCAGGCGCTACCCGAGGCCCAGCACGACGCGTTGTTGGGGCAGATTCCGCTGTCGCGTCTGGGCGCTCCCGAGGAAATTGCCGCTGCCGTGGGCTTTCTCACCAGCGACAATGCCGGCTACATTACCGGTGAAACGCTGCAGGTCAACGGCGGCATGAATATGCGTTGACGCTCTCCAAGGCGCTGTTGCGTCGTCTGGGAGCGGTCTATAAACTAGCCGCAGCTTTCCAGAGCTAGCGGATTCGTACCACTAGGAGTAACAAGAGAATGAGCACCATCGAAGAGCGCGTGAAGAAGGTTGTGGCTGAGCGCCTGAACGTCAAGGAAGAAGACATCCAGAACACGTCTTCCTTCACCGAGGATCTCGGCGCCGACTCGCTGGACACTGTCGAGCTGGTGATGGCGCTCGAAGAAGAATTCGATACAGAGATTCCCGACGAAGAAGCCGAGAAGATCACGACCGTTCAGGAAGCGATCGATTACGTCGTCGCTCATCAGTAAGTAGAGCGGTACCGGGTCGCCCGGTTCGACATCGACTCGCGAAGGCCGCTCTGTCATCAGGGCGGCCTTCGTCGTTTGTGCATGCGTGCGGTCTCCATCCCGTCGGTGTTTCGGGTATAATGCGCGCCAAACACGGCACTGCCGTGCCAACTCGCAAGTCTGGAGGAGAGCTGATGCCTCGTAAAAGGGTCGTGGTAACCGGATTGGGCCTGGTAACCCCGGTCGGTAACAGTGTCAAGGAAAGCTGGGACAACATCCTGGCGGGCAAGAGCGGCATCGCACCGATCGACCACTTCGATACTACGGGATTCAATACGCGTTTTGGCGGTTCGGTGAAGGACTTCGATATCAGTCCTTATCTGAATCCCAAGGAAGCGCGCAAGATGGATCTGTTCATTCAGTACGGGATCGCCGCGGCGGGGCAGGCCATCGCCGATGCCGGACTGGAGAGCGACGAGGACAATGCGGATCGCATCGGTGTGGCGATCGGTTCGGGCATCGGGGGGCTGCCGATGATTGAGCATAACCATAATGCCTTGAATCGCGGTGGCCCGCGCAAGATCTCGCCGTTTTTCGTACCCGGGTCGATCATCAATATGATCTCCGGCAATCTGGCGATCCAGCATGGCTTTCGCGGACCCAACATCGCCATCACCACGGCTTGTACCACGGGGACGCACAACATCGGCTACGCGGCGCGCACCATTGCCTATGGCGATGCAGATGCCATGGTCTGCGGGGGAGCCGAAATGGCCACCACGCCGCTGGGTCTGGGTGGTTTCTCGTCGGCGCGTGCGCTGTCCACGCGTAATGACGACCCTGCTGCAGCAAGCCGCCCCTGGGACCGCGAACGAGATGGCTTCGTGCTCTCCGATGGCGCCGGGGTGCTGGTGCTCGAGGAGTACGAGCATGCCAAGCAGCGTGGCGCGCCCATCTATGCCGAGGTTCTGGGCTTTGGCATGAGCGACGATGCCTACCACATGACCGCACCCAACGGTCAGGGAGCGGAAATGGCCATGCGCAATGCCGTCAAGGACGCCGCTATCGATGCCGGGCAGTTGAATTACATCAACGCACACGGAACCTCGACCCAGGCGGGCGATGTCGCGGAAAGCCAGGCCGTGGAGCGCGTCATGGGCGACGCGGCCAAGTCCGTAGCGGTCAGTTCCACGAAGTCGATGATCGGCCACCTGCTGGGAGCCGCCGGCGCTGTCGAGGCGATATTCAGCGTGCTCGCCATCCGCGATAGCGTCGTGCCGCCGACCATCAACCTCGAAGATCCCGACGAGGGGTGCACGCTAGATTACGTGCCCAACGAAGCGCGCGAGAAGTCGGTAGCGTACAGCCTATCGAATTCCTTCGGCTTCGGCGGTACCAATGGATCACTGATCTTCGGCCGCGTTTAGGCGTCATGACCGACGAGGCAGTGCCGTTCGACGATCGCGGCTTCGCTTATGGGGACGGTCTCTTTGAGACCGTCCTCGTGCGTGATGGGCAGCCTTTATTGTGGGACGCGCATCTACGGCGGCTGGCGCGCGGTGCCGAGCGGCTGGAAATCCCATTGCCGGATACGCAGACCTTGGCGAGCTTGCCGGGGCAGGCGGGGGCTGGGTTGTGCGTGCTCAAGTTGCTCGTGACGCGTGGCAGCGGCGGTCGTGGGTACGCATCTCCCGAACCGCCCGTGCCGCGCCTGCGTTGGCGATGTACGCCTTTCATGCCGCAGTCCGCGTATTGGCGCGAGGGTGTACGCGTTCGCCTGTGCCGGCTGCGCTTGGGGCACCAGCCTTTATTGGCAGGCATCAAGCATCTCAACCGTCTCGAGAACGTCATGGCGCGCCGTGAGTGGCGCGATCCCGATGTTGCCGAAGGGGTGTTGTGCGATCAGCACGAGCGTCTCGTCGAGGCGACCAGCATGAACCTGGTCTGGAGGCGGCACGGCCTGCTCGAGACCCCCGACCTGAGCGCATGTGGCGTGGAAGGTACGCTGCTGGCGGCGTTGCGCGAGCGTTTGCCGATTCACACGCGCGGAGCGGGGATCGAGGCGTTGATGGAGGCCGACGCAGCCTGGGTCATCAACTCGGTTCAGGGGGTGTGGCCCCTGAACCGGCTGGACGATACCGACGGTACCTGCCTGAAGCGGTGGGCGGTACATACCGCGCACCGGTATCTGCAACAGCATGCCCATCCATTGCTGGGCTATCCCCATGACGTCTTCGATGAGGCGTGAGACAAGGTATCGACATGCGAGTGGTGAAGGTTCTCATAGGGATTGCGATATTGGCTGGCGTGGCGGTATTGGGGGCCTATCAGTATTGGCAATCCCGCCTGGCGGCCCCGCTGGCCCTCAATGAAACGACGATTTACGAAGTCCCGCGTGGTGCGGGATTCTTGCGGGTCATCGGCGAACTCGAGGAGCGCGGCATCATCGATGCCACCTGGCCGTATCGCGTCCTGGCGCAAGTTTCGCCCGACAAGGTCAACGGACTGCGTTCCGGCGAGTTCGAACTCGACCCCGGAATGAGCGGCAACGACATGGTGGCGCGACTATCCAGCGACAATGTCGTGTCCTATCGCTTTACCATTCCCGAAGGGTGGACGTTCGCGCAGATGCGCCGCGAACTGGACGCCGCTGCCAAGCTCGAGCATCGCACTCGAGACATGAGCGATGACGAGGTCATGGCGGCCTTGGGGCACGAGGATGAATATCCTGAGGGACGTTTCTTTCCCGATACGTATCGCTATCACAAGGGGATGACGGACCTTGAGGTACTGCGTCGCGCTTACGAACGCATGGCGACCATTCTGGCGGATGTTTGGGCACAGCGGCAGGACGACTTGCCTATCGATAGCGCCTACGACGCGCTCATCCTGGCTTCTTTGATCGAACGCGAGACGGGCGTCCCGGAAGAGCGACGCCAGATCGCCGGCGTCTTCACGCGGCGCCTCGAAAGCGGCATGCGGCTGCAGACCGATCCCACGGTGATTTACGGCATGGGAGACGACTACGATGGCAACATCACGCGGGCCGATCTGCGTCGCGAGACGCCCTATAACACCTACGTGATCGACGGACTACCGCCGACGCCGATTGCCATGCCGGGGAAGGGGGCGTTGCAAGCCGCGGTGGATCCGGCCCCGGGAGATGCCTTGTATTTCGTCGCACAAGGCGACGGCTCGCATCAATTTTCCAGTACGCTGGCCGAGCACAATGCCGCGGTACGTCGTTACATTCTCAACCGCTGAGCGGGGTAGAGCATCGCCATGACGCCAGGACGTTTCATCACCCTCGAGGGGGGCGAAGGGGTGGGGAAATCCACCAACGTGGATTTCGTGTGCGACTGGTTGTGCGCTCGCGGTATCGAAGTGTTGCGTACGCGTGAGCCGGGCGGCACTCCGCGGGCCGAGGCGATTCGTGCGCTACTGCTCGACCCCACCCCGCAGGAGCCGCTCGACGAGACGGCCGAATTGCTGCTGATGTTCGCGGCCCGCGCCCAGCATCTGGCGGCCAAGATCCGTCCCGCGTTGGCGCGGGGTGTGTGGGTCGTCTGCGACCGCTTTACCGATGCGACCTTCGCCTATCAGGGCGGCGGGCGCGGACTGGATGAGACGCGTATTGCGACACTCGAAGCCTTGGTGCAAGACGATTTGCAACCCGACCTGACGCTGTTACTGGATATGCCGGTCGAGGCCGCCCAGCACCGTGTCGAACGTCGGGGCACCACACGCGACCGCTTCGAGCGCGAACGACAAAACTTCTTCACCGCCGTGCGTGAGAGCTACCTTTCCCGCGCCGCCCAAGCGCCGGCACGCTTCGCCGTGATCGATGCCGACCGAGAGCTGGATGCGGTACAGGCGTCGATCGCCGATCACCTGGCAGCGAGAAGCGCGTTATGGTCGTGACGCCATTACCTTGGCAGCGTGACTTGTGGCAGCGCCTGATTCGCCAACAGGACGCGGGCCGTTTAGCGCATGCGCTATTGATTTCGGGCCCGCACGGGGTCGGCAAACACGATCTCGCCGATGCTCTGGTAGCCCGCACGCTGTGTCATGCCCCGGGCGACACCGCCTGTGGCGAGTGCCATGCCTGTCACATGCTGGCGTCGGGATATCATCCCGACCTGCTCGATATCACCCCGGCAGAAAAGCGCCGCCAGATTCGCATCGATCCGATTCGGCAGGTCAATGCTTTCGTGTCGCAGACCGCGCAACAAGGCGGCTATCGCGTGATTCGTCTGCATCCCGCGGAAGCCATGAACGTGGCCGCCTCCAACGCTCTCCTCAAGAGTCTCGAAGAGCCGGGCGCGAAGACATTGTTCGTGCTCCTGGCGGACATTCCCTCACGCATGCTGCCGACCATTCGTTCGCGTTGCCAGCATTGGAGCCTGGGCGTGCCCGAGCCACACAGCGCCCTGGAGTGGCTGAACGAACGCTTCGAGGATCCCGAACAAGCGCGTTTCTGGTTGCGCGTGGCCGGCGGTTTGCCCCAGTTTGCCGTCGAGCTGGCCGAGGGACGCGGCTTGCGCCAGGAGCTTCGTGAGCTCTTCGATGCCCTGGTGCGTGGCGCGGAGCCAGTCGCCGAGGCGGCGCGTCTCGATCCCCAGTCGTTGGACCGCGTGCTGTGGTACGGTATCGTTTGGCTCGAAGACCTTATTCGCTTGGGCGTCTCCGGCGAAGCACAGCACGTGCGCAATCCGGACCTCCTGCCGCTGTATCGCCAGGCAGCCAAGAATGCGCGGGTGCGCGATTGGTTTCGCCTGCTCGACTACGCGCGCGAACAGCGCCGTTTGATCGCCGCCGGGGGCAACCCCAATGCACAGCTGGTACTGGAAGCCTGGCTGGTGCGTTGGGCATCGCTGTTGCGCTCGTGACAACGCCACGCTGGCGAGGCATAAACATCGTGCATGCAGCGAGTCGTGCATCCTGACCGAGGAGTACTCAGCGTGGCACAAAAAGCCTTATCTCTGACGTTCCACGATACACAGACCCTACAGGCAGCTTATATGCCCTGGCTGGAGCGGGGCGGCGTCTTCGTTCCCACGCAGGAGCGTTATGCGCTCGGCGATGCGGTGTATCTGCTGATCACCTTGCCGGAGGATCCCGAGCGCCTACCGGTCTCGGGCACGGTCGCCTGGCTGTCGCCGCCGGGTGTCGGCGGGCGGCGCGTCCCGGGGATCGGCGTGCATTTCAGCGACGCCGATCAGCGTGTGAGGGAGCTGATCGATATCCAACTCGCAGGTGTCACCGCCACACGCCCCAGCTATACCCTTTAGGCCTCGTCGACTTTTCAGACAGTCACACCCTTTTCGATTCTTTAGGTACCGCATGTTCGTTGATTCCCACTGTCATCTCGATCGACTCGACCTCACCGCCCATGACGGCAAGCTCGAGGGCGCTCTGGAAGCCGCCCGCCAACGTGGCGTGCGTCAATTCCTGGCAATCGCCGTCACGCTGGACGACGTACCTAACCTGGTCGATATCGCCCGTGCCCATGATGACGTCTCGTTATCCGCCGGGGTGCATCCGCTGCATCGAGTCGAGCACGAGCCCGACGTCCAGGCTATCGTCGATTGTGCCCAGCGTCATGATGCGGTAGCGATTGGCGAGACCGGGCTGGACTATCACTACGATGAAGTGGCTCACGATGTGCAGCGCCAGCGTTTCGCTCACCACCTGCGCGCCGCGCGTGAACTCGAATTGCCGGTGATCGTGCATACCCGTGATGCCAAGGAAGACACCCTGGCGTTGATTCGTGAGCATACCGATCCCGCGGTGGGGGGCGTCTTGCATTGCTTCACCGACGATCTCGACATGGCGCGGGAAGCGGTGAGGCTGGGTTTCTACATTTCGCTTTCCGGTATCGTGACCTTCCGTAACGCTACCTCGGTTCGCGAACTGGCGCGTCTTGTGCCCCTCGACCGGCTATTGATCGAGACCGATAGCCCTTATCTGGCGCCGGTGCCGCATCGTGGCAAGCCCAATGAGCCTCAGTGGGTCGTGGAGGTGGCGGAATGCATCGCCGCCGAGCGGGGCATCAGTGTCGACGAGGTCGCGATGCAGACGAGTGCCAATTTCTACCGGCTGTTCCGCGCTGCACTGCCCGAGGCGCCCGAGGATGTGCGCGAGGCATTGGCACAGATGAGCGGTCAGTAAAGCACGAGGAGCGAGCATGCCACTAGAATCGTTGACGGCACATCTCGACGCATCACCCACGGCAGCGTTGCCGCCGGTCGATACCTGGAACCCGCCTTTCTGCGGTGACATGGCGTTGACCATTGCCGCCGATGGCCGCTGGTGGCATGAGGGCACGCCAATCGGGCGCGCGCGTTTGGTACGTTTACTGTCGCGCCTGCTGCGTCGGGAAGAAGATGGCGATTATTATCTGGTCACGCCGGTCGAAAAACTGCGTGTTCAGGTTGAGGATCGCCCGTTTGTGATCGCCGATGCCGATTGTCGCGACGGGGTGTGGACGCTGACCACCAATCTCGGCGATAGCGTCACATTGGGTGCGCAACGCCGCCTCGTGGTCAGCCCCATGCCGGCCGGCGATCCGGTTCCCGAGGTCGCCATTCGCTTCGGATTGTCGGCACGGCTCAACCGCAACGTCTACTATCGCCTGATCGATATCGCCGAGATGTATGAGACGCCCAACGGTAGCGAGCTCGGGATATATAGCGCCGGCGTCTGGCAGCCTCTCGGCTGGTTGCCCGAGGAGACACCGTGAGGGAGGAGACGCCCGAACAGCGTGCCGTGGTCGCGCATCTCGAGGGGCATGCGCGTGTATCGGCGGTCGCCGGTGCCGGTAAGACCACCACCCTTGTGCAGCGCGTCTTGCACCTGCTGGCCAGCCGCGTGCCACCGCAACGCATGCTGGTGCTGATGTTCAATCGCGCCGCGCGCGAGGACTTCACCCACAAGCTGGCGCACGAGGCGGCGGGGCAGCGCCTTCCCGATGTGCGAACCTTTCACTCCATCGGCCATCGTCTGACCCAGACCCTGACGCGCTGGGGCTATCTATCATCGCGTCAGTTGATCGCCGCCGATTGGCAGCGCGAGCGGCTGTTGCGTCAGGCAGTACAGATGAGCCTGGAACACGCTGACGACAGTCAGCGCCACGCCGCGCTGGAGTCGGATCGTCTCGAAGCGCTGGCGCAGTTCTGCGAGCTGGTCAAGGCCGAGATGTGCGCCCCGGAGCTGCTCCACGAACGCCTGGATTTCGGCGAGAATACTCAGCACTTCTGCGAAGCGTATGCGGTCTTCGAGGGGTTGCTCGAGGATCACGCCTTGATGACCTACGCCGATCTTCTCTATCGACCGTTGCGCTGCCTGGAAGCAACCCCCGAGGCGCGCTCGCGGGTGCAGGGCTTTCTCGATCATGTGATCGTCGACGAGTATCAAGACATCAACGAGGTGCAGC
The DNA here is from genome assembly GCF_029889905.1 of Chromohalobacter sp. 11-W. Classification (GTDB taxonomy): domain Bacteria; phylum Pseudomonadota; class Gammaproteobacteria; order Pseudomonadales; family Halomonadaceae; genus Chromohalobacter. Next base: position 217,306 of record NZ_JARANZ010000004.1, read on the forward strand.
AGCGCTTATTGGCGATTCTTGCGGGGTCTTCCGCCCAGGTGATGGCGGTGGGCGATGCCAATCAGTGCATCTATGAGTGGCGAGGCGCGCGCCCCGATGCCATGTTCGAACGCTTTACCACCTTGTTCGGCGCCGCCCACGATTATCCGCTGTCGTATACCTTTCGTCATGGCCATGTGCTGGCGTTGGCGGCCAATCATGCCATCCGCGCCAACCGTCGGCGTCCCGATCAGCTATGCCTGGCCGCACCCGGCACGCCGACGACCCGCGCCGACGTGGCGGTGGGCAGCAGTGAGCTGCTCGATGCCCTTCAGCAATGGCGCGGCGACGGGCGAGCCTTGGGCGAGGCCTGCGTACTGGTGCGCAGTTGGGCGTTGTCGGTCTCCGTGCAGTTGCAGCTGTTGCGAGCCGGCATTCCATTCCGGCTCGCGCGTGAGGATCGCTTCGTGTTTCGTCTGCCGCTGGTGCAGGCGCTGGCGGGGTATCTGGCCCTGGCGCGAGACGGACGCCGTCTGCAGGATCCCGAGCAGCTCAACTTGCTGTTGTCGCAGCCGACGGTGTTCGTGCCTCGCGAGACGCTGACCGCCTTGGCGCACCAACTGGCCCAGACCCAGCAATGGCCTGAGCGACACGACCCTTTGTTGAATGCGTTGAAGCCCCTTCAGCGACGCAACCTCAAGCGTCGCTGGCAGTTGCTATGCGAACTGCCCCGCATGTCGAATTGGCCGCCGGCCAAGCTGCTCGAACATGTCGTCGAGGCCACCGAGGCGGACAAGGCGCTCAAACGCGCCGCCTCGAGACGCGCCAAGGCCGAGGACGATGTGCGTCTGCTTGATGTGTTGATCGAACAGGCCGGTGAACTGGCCAACGATCCCGAAGGCTTCATCGAGTTGCTCAGCCAACCGGTCGAAGCGCGCGAGGATGGCGTGTTGGTGACCACGGTGCATGGCGCCAAAGGTCTCGAATGGCCGATGGTCGCGCTGTGGGGCGTCAACGAGGAAGACTTTCCGCACTACACGCGTGAGACACCTCTGGACGCCGAGCGTCTGGAGGAGGAGCGTCGCCTTTACTACGTAGCGATCACGCGAGCGCGGGAGCGTTTGCTGGTGCTGCACGATGGCGGCGATCATCGTCCCAGTCGCTTTCTCGACGAAACCGCTTGGGACGACTGCCATCGCGCCGCTGCCGCGCTCGGCGAGACACCGCCTGACGCGCTGGCGGTGCGTGCACCCGAGGTGGTCGGGCGTTATCTCGAACGTTGCGGCCTGAACCTAGCCGTCACTCGTGCGTCAGAACCAGTCGCTGAATCAGCGTCTGCGACATGGGCGGTGGGGGAATGGGTGCGGCATGAGGTCTTCGGCGATGGCGAGATCGTCCTCCTTGAGGGCGATCCCGCCAATCCAGTCATCGAGGTGCGCTTCACGCAGGCGGGACGTCGGCGGTTGATCGCCGCGCGCGCGCCGCTGGCGCATGTGGCGGATCAGGCAGTGCCGAGCTGAGGCGGGTACGACCCTTTTGCAAACATCTAGATGCCCCCGCCCCTTGGCGAGGACAGCGTGAGCATGACTACATGTTGGGATAGTTGGGACCGCCGCCGCCTTCCGGCGCCACCCAGGTGATGTTCTGGGAAGGGTCCTTGATATCGCAGGTCTTGCAGTGCACGCAGTTCTGGAAATTGATCTGGAATTTAGGCTCGCCGTCTTCCTCGACTATTTCGTAAACCCCTGCGGGGCAGTAGCGCTGCGCGGGCTCGGCGTATTCTGGCAAGTTGATACGTACCGGAATCTCGGGATCGGTGAGCCGCAAGTGACAAGGCTGATCCTCTTCATGGTTGGTATTGGAGAGGAACACCGACGAAGACTTGTCGAACGAGAGCTTGCCATCCGGCTTGGGATAGTCGATGGGCGTTACCTCGTTGGCATGGCGCATGCGCGCATGATCGGAGGTGGTGTCGTGCACGGTGGGCAACTTGCCGCCCAGCAATTGATCCAGGAAGTTGTAGGCGCCGCCCTTGACGGTGCCGTACTTGTGAATCGCCGGCCCGAAACTACGGCTTTCGGTCAACTCTGCCCAAGCCCAGCTATTTTGCCATTTCGAGGTGAACGCGGTCAGCTCCGCGCCGCCTTCGTCACCCGCGACGAAGGCCTCGAACACGGCCTCTGCGGCGACCAGGCCGGATTTCATCGCCATGTGGATGCCCTTGATCTTGGCAAAGTTGAGCGTGCCGGCATCGCAGCCGATCAACAAGCCACCGGGGAAGGTCATCTTGGGCAGGCTATTGGCGCCGCCCTTGGTGATAGCCCGAGCCCCGTAGGAAACGCGGGAGCCGCCCTCGAGATGTTGCTTGAGCACCGGATGGTGCTTCATGCGCTGAAATTCATCGAAAGGCGAGAGGTAGGGGTGGTCGTAGGAAAGATCGACGATCAACCCCACCACGACCTGCTGGTTCTCGGCGTGGTAGAGGAACCAGCCGCCATGGGTGTCATTGGGCAGCGGCCAGCCCGAGCCATGCAAGACGCGTCCGGGCGTGTGCTGATCGGCGGGCACGTCCCAGAGTTCCTTGAAACCCAGCGCATAGTGTTGTGGATCGCGGCCTTCGTCGAGGTCGAAGCGCTCGATCAAGCGCTTGCCGAGATGCCCGCGTGCGCCCTCGGCGAACAGTGTGTACTTGGCGCGCAGTTCCATGCCCGGCATATGGCCGGATTTTTCGCTGCCGTCGGCGGCCACGCCCATGTCGCCGACGAGGATGCCGCGTACTGTGCCATCGTCATCGTGCAGGCTTTCCTGGGCGGCGAAGCCGGGGAAGATTTCCACGCCCAGTTCTTCGGCCTGTTCGGCCAGCCAGCGACATAGATTGCCTGCGCTGATGACATAATTGTCATGCGCGCCGCCGGTATTGTGCATGCTCTTGGGCACCAGGGCATTGGGTAGCTTCTGGGCGTTATCGGCGTCCTTGAGCAGGTAGAGGTCGTCACTGACCACGGGGGTGGTCAACGGCGCGCCGCGCGATTCCCAGTCGGGGAAGAGTTCGCGAAGGGCACGTGTCTCGAGCACGGCACCGGACAGAATATGCGCGCCCACTTCTGAGCCTTTTTCGACCACGCAGACGCTGAGTTCGCGCTGGGCCTCGTGGGCCTGCTGCATCAGGCGACACGCCGCCGAGAGCCCGGATGGGCCGGCGCCGACGATGACGACGTCGAAATCCATGTATTCGCGTTCCACGGCTTGATCTCCTCCATCTTCGCGTTGGGCGGTCGACGCGCCCGAGCATGCACAGTGTCTTTCGAGCAATGGTGCATGGACAAGTCGCGTTTTTCTTGGTTGTATTCTAACGATTGTATTTTAAACGGCCGTTTGATTCCACCCGGAGTGGCCGGTCCGCATGATGTCATTTTCCATGGAGTTTGTCGTCCGGCACTGCCATGACGGCGCTTCAGGGTTTGACCAGGTTGGACGAGATCACGCAATATTATATAGGGTCGCCGAGTGTTTAACGGGCGACATTTTTCGGGACACGCCCCCTATCAAACGCTTGAATGAATTTATTCTAAGGGCATGCCTGCCGGTTCTAACCAAGCGAGGACACCATGAAAGTACTCGTCGCGGTCAAACGCGTCATCGATTATAACGTCAAGATCCGGGTCAAGCCGGATCACTCCGACGTCGACCTCACCAACGTCAAGATGGCCATGAATCCGTTCTGCGAGATTGCCGTGGAAGAAGCGGTACGCCTCAAGGAAAAGGGCGTGGCCAGCGAAGTGGTCGCCGTTACCATCGGCCCTAAGGCCGCGCAGGAGCAACTGCGTACCGCCCTGGCGTTGGGTGCCGATCGCGCGATCCACGTCGAGACCGACGACAAGGTCGAGTCGCTGACCGCCGCGAAGCTCCTCAAGCAGGTCGTCGACGACGAACAGCCGGGCCTGACGATTCTTGGCAAGCAGTCCATCGACACCGACAACAACCAGACCGGACAGATGCTGGCTGCGCTGGCAGGCATGGGGCAGGGGACGTTCGCCTCCGAGGTCCAGGTCGAGGGCGACGACGTCCAGGTGACCCGTGAAATCGATGGCGGTCTGCAGACTGTCGCGCTCAAGCTGCCGGCGGTGATTACCACCGACCTGCGCCTCAACGAGCCCCGCTATGCCAAGCTGCCCGACATCATGAAGGCCAAGAAGAAGCCCATCGACGTCAAGAGCCCCGACGATATGGGCGTCGCCGTGGCATCCAGCCTGAGTGTGCTCAAGGTGGAATCGCCGGCAGAACGCCAGGGCGGCACCAAAGTGGCCTCCGTGGATGAACTCGTCGACAAACTCAAGAACGAAGCCAAGGTGATCGCATGAGCATTCTGGTTATCGCCGAACATCATAACGGCCAACTGGCGGACAGCACCGCCCACGTGGTCGCCGCGGCCCAGGCCATCGGCGGGGACATCGATATCCTGGTGGCGGGTGAGAACGTCGCGGGCATTGCCGAGACGGCCGCCAAGCTGACCGGTGTCGCCAAGGTGAAGGTCGCCGATGACAGCGTCTACGCCCACCAACTCGCTGAGCCGGTGGCCGAGCTCATCGCCGGGCTTGCCGGCGACTACAGCCATGTACTGGCGGCCGCCTCCACGCAGGGCAAGAACGTCCTGCCGCGCGTCGCCGCGCTCAAGGACGTGGCTGCACTGTCGGAGGTGGTCGGTGTGGAAAGTCCCGATACCTTCCTGCGTCCGATCTATGCGGGCAACGCGATTGCCACCGTGCAGTCGAGCGATGCGCTCAAGGTACTCACCGTGCGCACCACGGCTTTCGATGCCGTCGACGCGACGGGCAGCGCCGGGGTCGAGGCGATCAGTGCCACCGTCGAGAATACACTGTCGCGGTTCGTCGGTGAGGAACTGGCCAGCAGCGATCGGCCTGAGCTTGGCAGTGCGCGCGTGGTCGTCTCGGGCGGTCGTGGCATGGGCAACGGTGAGAACTTCAAGCTGCTCGACGGCATCGCCGATAAGCTCGGCGCGGCGATCGGTGCTTCGCGCGCGGCCGTGGACGCTGGCTTCGTTCCCAACGACATGCAGGTCGGGCAGACCGGCAAGATCGTCGCGCCGGAGCTGTACATCGCCGTGGGCATCAGTGGCGCCATCCAGCATCTGGCGGGCATGAAGGACGCCAAGATCATCGTGGCGATCAACAAGGACGAAGAAGCGCCGATCTTCCAGGTCGCTGACTACGGCCTGGTGGGCGACTTGTTCGAAGTACTTCCCGAACTCGAGTCCAAATTGTAAGTCGAAGTCTCCACGCGGCCTGCCACTGGCTCGCGATGCACTGCCAAACCGGCCTTCGTGGCCGGTTTTCTGTATCATGGCGCATGATTGATAATTATTCTTGTTTGTATTAGCGTACTAGCCGTCCTTTGGTCGGCGCTAATGAGTGACCGACACGATCAAGCAACGGGAGAAAGCGTGGTGCCTAACGACACGCGAAGCCGAACATGTGCATGCCGGCGTGTGGTGTGCGCCGGTATGGCGTTATTGATGGGCGTTTCGGCAACGGCCTGGGCGCAGCAGACGTCATTGCGAGACGCCAGTGCGCAGGCGCAGCAAGAGCAGGCGGCGTTGCAGGACAAGATAGACGCCGCCGCCGACGAAACGCGTGAATTGCTGACGCGCTTGCGCGATGCCAGCCGCGAAGCCTCGCGTCTCGAGCGCTACAACGACGAGCTTGCCCGCCGTAATCAGGCGCAGCAGGCCTTGATCGAGAAGCGCCGCGAGGCCATCGATCAACTCTCGGTGACGCGCGAGGCCTTGCCAGGGCAATTGCGGGATATGGTGTCGCAATTGCGCACCTTGATCGAAGCCGACTTGCCATTCTTGCGCGAGGAGCGCCTGGCACGCGTCGAGAGCCTCGATGCGATGCTCGATGACAGCGAAATGAGCGCGGGTGACAAGCTCGATCGCGTACTCTCCGCCTGGCGTACTGAACTCGACTACGGCCGCGAGATGGATGCCTGGCAAGGCCCGCTGGTGGGTGATGACGACCGCCAGGTCGATTACCTCCGCGTGGGGCGTATCGGGCTTTATTACGCCACGCCGGACGGCCGCGCGGGGGGCGTCTGGCGCGCCGATGCCGAGGAATGGCAACCCCTCGAGGGCGATGCGCTCGATGAACTGCGCAAGGGGCTGCGTATCGCGCGCGATCAGCGGGCGCCGGCATTGCTCGATCTCCCGGTCTCGGTAACGGTCGAGACGCAGTCGGCCGGCGACGCGAATTCTCCAGCCGAGGACGAGGAGTCGTCATGAGCACATGGAAGTCTCTGCGGTCCCGGGTATTGGTGTTGGCCCCGGTGCTGGTATTGACGATGGCATTGCCGGGCATCGTGCCATCGGCGTTGGCCCAGGAGAGCGATTCAAGTCCCTCGCTGGAACAAATGCTAGAAAGTCTGCGTACGGATAGCGAGGCTGCCGAGGCGCGAGATCGGAAGCGCTTGAACGCGTTGGTGGATGACCGCTCTGCACTGCGTGACGCGGTGGAAAAAGCGGAGACCGAACGCAATGACGCGCGTCAACGGCGCGACGAGTTAGAGGCAACGCAAACGCGCCAGCGTGAAGCGCTCGATGCCGTTAACCAGCGGCGTCGCGATGAAGCGGGCGATCTCGATGGCGTGTTCGATGTGGCGCAAGGGCAAATCGGTGAGTTGCGTGATGCGCTGGGCGACGGCTGGTTGACAGTGGGGACGCAGACGACACTACCGGAACGGCTCGACGATGACGCCATCATCGATACCCAGACACTGGAAAACCTGGGGCGGACGTTCGCCGAGTTGACGGCGGAGACCGGGCGCGGCGTGCGCTTCGAGGCGCCCATCGCCGATGCCGAAGGTAATGTCGAACAGCGTGAGGCGGTGCGTCTGGGCGACTTTCTCGCCTTCAGCGGTGGCAAGCTTCTGAAGCGTGATGCGGGCAATCAAGCGGACGAGGCCGGTCTGCGTGTGGTGTCGCATACGCCCGAGGATGCCAGCGAGGCACTGCAGTCCTTCCAGCATGGCGAAGGGGAACGCGTTGTCTTCGACCCCACGCATGGCAATGTGCTCGATGCCCTGGCGCAGCAACCCTCGCTGTGGGAGCGTTTTCAGCAAGGTGGAGCGGTTGGCTATGTCATTGTCGTGCTGGGTATCGCGGGCCTGCTGGTCGCGCTGGCGCAATACGTGTACCTGCTGATGGTCAGCCTGCGCCTGCGTCGCCAGCTCCGCACTCCCGAGGCCCTGCGGAGCGATAATCCGCTGGGGCGGGTGCTCGGTCGCTTTGCGGCGCTGGGCCACGATCACGCACCGGAAGCGCTGGAGGCACGCCTCGATGAAGCGCTGCTGGCCGAAAAGCCGCGCCTCGAGCGGGGTCAACCCCTGGTCAAGCTCATGGCGGCCGTCGCGCCCTTGCTGGGACTCCTGGGGACCGTGACCGGGATGATCGGCACCTTCCAGGCAATCACCGTGTTCGGCACCGGCGACCCGCAACTCATGGCCGGCGGGATCAGCCAGGCGTTGGTGACCACTGTGTTGGGCCTGATCGTCGCCGTACCGCTTCTATTCGTGCATACCGCCTTGAGCAGTCGCAGCCGCGAATTGCTCGGCACGCTCGAGGGTCGAGCGAGTGCCGTGCTGGCCGAGCATCTCGAGGCCTCACATGGGCACACGAGGACGCAGGCCGATGTCCACGCTCGCTGAGCCCATCGTCTGGCTGGTCCAGGCCGGTGGTCCGGTGCTGGTGGTGATTGCCCTGGTTGCCATGGCGCTTTTCGCCATGGGGCTGGAGCGCGGCTTGTACTGGCAGTTCGTGCATAGCCGTCGTCGTCGGGCGCTGGTGGCGCGCTGGGTCGCACGCCACGATCACGCCAGCTGGAGCGCGTTGACACTGCGCGAGGTCTGGACCTCGGAGCTCATCGGTCAACTGCGGCGCCCTCTGCCGTGGCTCAAGCTGCTGGTCGGGCTGTGCCCGCTGCTGGGGTTGCTAGGGACGGTCACCGGGATGATCCAGGTCTTCGATAGCCTCTCCTTGACCGACGTCAACCAGGCACGGGCCATGGCCGATGGCGTGGCCCGTGCGACGTTACCGACATTGACCGGCATGGCGGTCGCCGTGGTGGGGCTATTGTTCACCACCCGTCTTGAACACGTGATTCGGCGCGAGGATCAGCGGCTACATGACCGCATGGCGCGTGCCGTGGAGGATGCCAATGCGTAGGCGTCGACTACAGGACGTCAACGACGACGCCCAGGAAATCAACCTCACGCCGATGCTGGATGTGGTCTTCATCATGTTGATCTTCTTCATCGTGACGACCAGCTTCATCAAGGAGAGTGGCGTGGAAATCGACCGCCCCGAGTCATCCTCCGCGACCGCGCGCCCCGAAGCGCAAGTCATGGTGGCGATCACCGCCGAGGACGCCGTGTGGGTCGATGGACAGCCGGTGGATGCGCATCGCGTGGGCAACGAAGTGTCCAGTCTGGTGAGCGACGAAGGCGGCGTCGTGATTCAGGCCGATCGCCAATCGACCACCGGGCTTCTCATTGAAGTCATGGATGCCATCCGCGATGCTGGCGTTGAAAACGTCGCCGTGGCGGCGGATCGAGGCGCCGACGGATGAGAACGATCGCAGGCGCTGTAGGCGGCATCTTGATGGCGCTGGGGCTTTTCTACCTGTTGGCTCTGCTGGTGGCGCCGCCGGAAGATAATCGTGAGCCGATAGAGCAGCCGATGTCGGTGTCACGCGTCGAGGCGCCCGAGGCACAACAGGCGTCGGCGCCGCAAGCGGCTGCACCGGATGCCCCGACGCCACCGGCGCAAACGCCACCGCCACCGCCGCCCTCGCCAGTGCCCGCGAGCCAGAGTGATAGCGCGCTGACGTTGCCCGAGCCGGAAACATCGGCGCCTCCCTCGCCGGAAGTGCCGGAGGAGTCGTTGCCCGAGCTTGAGGAAATCGAGCCCACGCCTGAGCCCGAGCCCGAGCCTGAACCGCAGCCCGATCCCGAACCGCAGCCCGACCCTGAGCCTGCACAAGAAACGTCACCCTCGAATGCGGCGTCGCAAGGCGACAGTGCTGAGGCCTCGGATGCCGACGCCTCGGCGAGTGGCGAAACGAGCGAGCAGAACGCTGAAAAAGTCGGCTCGCCGCAGCCCACCGAACGCGTACCACCGGAGTATCCGTCGCGGGCGCAACGACGTGGCATCGAAGGGTTCGTGGAGGTGAGCTTCACGATCAAGCCCAATGGGCGAGTCGATCGCGGCTCCTTGCACGTCACCGATGCCGAGCCGCGTAGCATGTTCGAGCGCGCGGCGCTCAAGGCCGTTGCCGACTGGCAGTTTCCGCAAAGCGATCACCCGCGTGAAGCGCGTCAGCGGTTAGAATTTCGTCTCAAGAGGTAACGCATGCAGTGGCGTCATTGGGGATGTGTAGCGATGCTATGTCTGGGCCTGGGGGTGGCCAGCACGAGTGCCAGTGCCGCCGGGCCGGCACTGGCACCGGACATGGTACAAGCGTTGGAGTCGCTGCAGCAGCGCATGCAGGATAACGCCAGCGAGAGCGCCATCGATGACGCCAAGGCGGCCGCTGAGCGGCTACAAGGCGGTAATCGGGCGGATCGCTGGGCGCGCGCCTTGTTTCTGCAACTGGCGGCCACCGGAGAAGCGCAGCGCGGACGGGATGCCGCCGCTGCGGATTTGTTTTATCAAGCGCGGCGCATTGACGGTGTGGGTAGCGATTCGCGCCGGCGCTGGCTCAATCAAGAGGCGCGTTTGAGGCTGCGCGCGGGGCAGACCGCGCAAGGCACCGAACTGCTCGGCGAGTGGATCGAGCGTCATGGCGGTGATCGCGACAGCCTGTGGCTGATGGTGCAAGCCCAGGCGACGCTCGATCAGTGGTCGCAGGCGGCGCAGTGGGTCGACCGCGCGCGGCGCGCGGGCGACATGGATGCCGAAAGACGTCGCCTGGCGGCCAGCGTTTATCAGCACGCCGAGCGTTACGACGCGGCACTGGCGCTGCTCGACGATCAGCTACAAAGCGAGACTGACGATCCCCAGGCATGGCGGCGTGCCGCAGCGCTGGCGCAGCGCATGCAGCAACCCGGTTTGGCAGCGGCGTTATGGGAGGCCGGTTGGCGGCGGGGCGCGCTCGCGGGCGAGGACGATCTCGAGCGTTTGATTCGGCTGCATCTGGCGGGCGGGACCCCGGCGCGTGCCGCTGAGCATCTGGAAACGGCATTTGAGGAAGGTACGCTGCCACGCGACAGCGAGCACCAACGTCTTCTTGCCGAGGCGTGGACGTCGGCGCGTGCGCACCACAAGGCACTGTCGGCGTGGCGCGCGCTGGCCGAAGAGACCCAGGCCGCCGAGGACTGGCGCCAGCTAGGCGAGCTGGCCTACGGCTGGGGCGTATGGTCGACGGCGATAGACGCGCTTCACCAAGCGCGTGAGCAGGGGGCCGATCCCGCACGAACCTGGCTGCTGGAGGGAGTGTCGCAACTGGCGTCGTCGGATGAAGAGGCGGCGCGAGAGGCGTTCGAAGCAGCGCGCGATGCCGGTGCGTCGCAGGCCGAGGCCTGGCTGGCATCGCTCGGCGAAGGGGATGTCGGGAAAGCGCCCGACGTCGACTCATCACTCGATGAGCCGACACCCCAGGCGCCTTCCGATACGCAATGACATCCGCTTTATACGCGCGTTGAGGCGTATTACAACGCTAGCTGTGCCCATACCGGAGCGTGATCCGAAGGGCGCTGGATGCCGCGTAGTTCGTAATCGATGCCTGCGTCTTCCACCCGCTCGCACAGCGTGGGGGTGACCATGATGTAGTCGATCCGCAAGCCGCGTTTGGGCTCGCGCTCGAAGCCCCGAGAACGGTAGTCGAACCAGCTGAAGCGATCGTCGACCTCGGGGTAACGCAGGCGGTAGCAATCGCTCAGCCCCCAGTCGGCGAGCCGTGTGAGCCATTCACGCTCGACGGGTTGGAAACTGGTCTTGCCCTCGCGCAGCCAACGCTTGCGATTGGACTCGCCGATGCCGATGTCGATATCGGCGGGCGAGATATTGAAATCCCCCATGACCGCGAGCCTTTCGCTGGGCGTATGCCGTTCTTGCAGCAATGCCGTGAGCCGGGCATAGAAATCGCGTTTGTTGGGAAACTTGGTGGGGTGCTCGATATTTTCACCCTGCGGGAAATAACCGTTGTACACGGTCATGCTCTCGCCGTCTTCACAATTGACGCGGACGCCGATCAAGCGTCGTTGGGTCTCGTCGCCATCGTCGGGGAGGCCGTAATGCACGGCCTCAGGAGCCTGTCGGGTGAGTAGTGCGACGCCGTAATGACCTTTCTGCCCGTGAAAAGCGACGTGATAGCCGAGCGCTTCAACGGCCTCGCGAGGGAACTCGCTGTCCTGGACCTTGGTTTCCTGGAGGCCGATGATATCGGGGCGATGCGACTTGATGAGCGCCTCAAGCTGGTGCAAGCGGGCGCGGATGCCGTTGATGTTGAAGGAGACCAGGCGCATCAGCGATCACCCCGTGAATCGTCGTCGGGTGTCGGTGCGCCATGCACATCGAGGGTTGGCGCCTGCTGTTGACGTGCCAGGCGACGTGCGGCCTGAAGTTTGCGTTGCTGACGTTTCTTCTGCACGTAGCGCGGCGACGATTTGACCTGATCGGGGTTGTCGTGGCGCCATTTACGAAAGTCCTTGCGACGCCCGGTGCGAATCGTCACCTTGCTGGCGATCGAGCGTGTTTTTTTACTGCGTGTCATGTCGTGACCCTGTGTCGTATTGACTTGAGGATCATTCTACCAGTCGCGTTGCCGGGCGACATCCGTGCTTGAGCGCGATGCCCGCGCGACGCTCGGCAATGACTGATACAATGCTCGCTTGCGTCGTGATCCAGCTTGGCTGTCGCGATGGCCGTGGCGCGCTCCGGAAAGGCGGACAAGCGCGCTGGATTCATGCATTTGCGTACGAATATGGACAGACATAGAAGCCTATGAGTGAGTCGGATAAAACCCCAGCACCGGCCCAGAACCGCAAGCCCAAGCGTCGGCGTCGCAAGCCGCGCCGGTCGCAGTCCCAGTGGGACATCAAGCAGTTCCAGGTGACACCGGTGGCGGGCAAGTGGCGTTTTCACGATTTCGATCTTCCTGTGCCGCTTATGCGCGCGATTCACGCCTTGGGATTCGAATACTGCACGCCGATCCAGGCAGAAGCCTTGACCCATACGCTGCTAGGCGGCGACGTGGTCGGCAAGGCGCAGACGGGGACCGGCAAGACCGCCGCTTTCCTGATTTCGATTCTGGCGTACTTCCTGGAAGAGAAAGCCCCCGACGGCCAGAAGCCCGGTGCGCCGCGTGCGTTGATCGTCGCGCCGACGCGAGAGTTGGCGCTGCAGATCGAGAAAGACGCCAAGGCACTGGCGCGCTTCACGTCGCTCAATGTGGCCAGCGTCGTCGGCGGCATGGACTATCAGAAGCAGCGCGATCAGTTGTCGCGCAAGCTCGATGTGCTGGTCGCGACCCCGGGGCGTCTGCTCGATTTCCACGAGAAGCGCGATGTCGATTTGACGCAAACCGAAGTGCTGGTCCTCGACGAAGCGGATCGTATGCTGTCGATGGGCTTCATCCCCGACGTCAAGCGCATCATCCAACATACGCCCAAGGCCGAAGAGCGCCAGACCTTCCTGTTCTCGGCGACGTTCAGTCCGGACATTCTCAACTTGGCCAGGCAGTGGACGCATGGCGCCACGCACGTCGAGATCGAGGCCAGCCTCGAGAATGCCGCCAACATCGATCAGCGTGTCTATCTGGTGGGCGACAGCGACAAGCAACGCCTGCTGATCAACTTGCTCAACCAAGAGAGCATGGAGCGCGTGATCGTGTTCGGTAACCGCCGTGATCTGGTACGTAGTCTCGACTCGAGTTTACGTGACGCCGGCATCAATGTGGCGATGCTTTCCGGTGATGTACCGCAAAAAGCACGTATCGAAACTCTCGATCGTTTCCGCAACGGCGAGGTGGATGTGCTGGTCGCTACCGACGTGGCAGGGCGTGGCATTCATATCGACGATGTCAGCCATGTGGTGAATTACACCCTGCCGGAAGATCCCGAGGATTACGTTCACCGTATCGGCCGCACGGGTCGTGCCGGCGCCGAGGGTGTGTCGATCAGCTTCGTCGGCGAAGAAGACGCTTTTGCGCTGCCGGGAATCGAATCCTACATCGACGCCAAGCTGCCCTGTCAGCATCCTCCCGAAGGGCTGCTCTGACCCTTGGCGGAAACGGCATCACAGACGCTCGATCCCGAGCTCAAGGCGACTATTCAGACGGCCTACCGGCAGGTGCTCGATGGGCTCGAGCTGACGCCGCGTTATGGGCAGCGTCTGATGATCGCCGAGATCGCGCGGACCCTGGGCGGCATCGAGGCAGATGACGCTGGGCGACGTCTCTCCAACGAGCATGTCTGCGTGCTTGAAGCGGGGACCGGCACAGGCAAGACGCTGGCCTATCTGCTTGCCGCGCTACCCATCGCCCAGGCGCGCGGTAAGCGCTTGGTGATCTCCACCGCCACGGTGGCGCTGCAAGAGCAGGTGTTGCATCACGATCTGCCGGCCCTCAAGGCGCATAGCGGCCTCGATTTCGAATACGCCCTGGCCAAGGGGCGGGGGCGCTACCTGTGCGTGGCGCGACTCGATCAAGCCTTGGAAGGCGGAGAAGACAACCCCACGCTGTCGCTTTTCGAGGAGGCGATGTCCTCCGGCGACGGTGACGACTTCCAGGCCCTGGCGCACGAGATGGCCGAGGCCTACTCGGCAGGGCGCTGGGAAGGGGATCGCGATAGCTGGCCGACGGGGATCGACGATGCCGATTGGCGCCGTCTGACCATCGACCATCGCCAGTGCACCAATCGTCGCTGTGGCCACTTCGGCGCCTGCGCCTTCTTCCGTGCCCGCCGTGGGCTCGACCAGGCCGATATCATCGTGGCCAATCACGATCTGGTGCTGGCGGACCTTTCCTTGGGCGGCGGATTGGTATTGCCATCGCCCAAGGAGTGCATCTACGTCTTCGATGAAGGTCACCATCTGCCCGATAAGGCGCTCGATCACTTTTATCATCGTCTGCCGGTCAACGGCACGCTGCGCTGGCTGCGCACGCTGAAGAAGTCACTGACCGAGCTCAACACCGCGCTGGCCGTGCAGCCGACCCTGGCGCGTTTGCTGGGCAGCCTGCCGGAAGCCATCGCCGCGCTGGAGCCGCGCCTCGGCGAGGCGTTCGCCATGGGGCATCGTATCGCCGAACTGGAGCACGGGCTGCCTGAAGAGGCCAGTGACGCCGTGCATCACCGCTTCTCCATGGGGCGGGTGCCCGAGGCGCTTTCCGAGCAGGCCGGGGCGATGGTCACGGCCTTTGCCGAGTTGTCGCGTACGCTCGAGAGCATGGCCGATATCCTGCGCGAGAGCCTCGACCCGGAAAAGGCCACGGGCTTACCGCGCGAACAGGCCGAGGCCTGGCTGCCGTTGATCGCTCTGCTGCATGGCCGTGCCCTGGAAGCGCACGCCTTGTGGCAGGCGTTGGCCACGACGGACCCCGAGGACGGCGTGCCGCAGGCACGTTGGCTGACCTTCGAGCGTGTCGCCGGTGAGGCGGAGTTGACGTTTTCGGCAAGCCCCGTCTCGGCCGCCGAAACCTTGGCCCGGCATCTGTGGGGCACATGCTATGGTGCGGTGGTAACCTCGGCGACGCTGACCGCGCTCAATCGCTTCGAGCGTTTGCAAGAGCGCGCCGGTCTTGCCAACCGCTATCGCTATCAACGTCTGCCCAGCCCTTTCGATTATTCGCGGGCGGTGCTCAGCGTGCCGCCGGAAGCCGTCGACCCCAGCAATCGCGAGGCCCACGAGCGTGCGCTGATCGATTTCACCCAGGCACTGGGCGAGCGCGAAGCCGTGCTCATGCTGTTCTCGTCACGCAAGCAGATGCGTGCCGTGCTCGAGGCATTGCCAGAGGCGGTGCGTCAGCGGGTGTTGGCGCAGAATCATCTGCCCAAGCGTGAGTTGCTGCAGCGCCATCGTGCGCGCGTCGATGCCGGGGAGGGAAGTGTCATCTTCGGGCTGGCAAGTTTCGCCGAGGGTATCGACCTGCCGGGCAAATACCTGACGCATGTGGTGATTACGCGGCTGCCGTTTTCCGTGCCTGATGATCCGGTAGGAGCGACCCTGGCGGAGTGGATCGAAAGCCGAGGCGGAAATCCGTTCATGCGCATCTCGGTGCCGGATGCCTCGATTCGTCTAGTCCAGGCCTGCGGCCGATTGATCCGCAAGGAAGCCGATCAGGGGCGTATCACATTACTCGACCGCCGTGTCCTGACG
Organism: Chromohalobacter sp. 11-W; assembly: GCF_029889905.1. Lineage (GTDB taxonomy): Bacteria > Pseudomonadota > Gammaproteobacteria > Pseudomonadales > Halomonadaceae > Chromohalobacter. The sequence goes on from NZ_JARANZ010000004.1 coordinate 232,670, forward strand.
CGCCGTTACGGACGGGCGCTGCTCGATTCATTACCGCCTTTCCGACGTGAAATAGACGGCGCGGCGCAGTAAGGCGCTTTTCAGACAGCCTATTTCGAGCAATGCCGGGTCTCACGAGCGATAGGCGATGAAACCGACCCCGCGGGTGAAGCGGGGTCGTGGAGAGGGTCTTGCTCGCGAGGGACTTATTCGCCGCGCTGGCGTTGGGTCAGCACCGGCTTCAACTTCTCGTTCATCTCGCGCATGGCCGTTTCGGTGGTCGGCCAGTCGATGCAGGCGTCGGTGATCGAAACGCCGTACTGTAGCTGTGAGCGATCCTCGGGGATCTTCTGGTTGCCCCAGCCGATGTGCGACTCGACCATCAGCCCCATGATCGAGGTGTTGCCTTCGAGGATCTGGTTGGCGATGTTATCCATCACCAGGGGTTGCAAGGACGGATCCTTGTTGGAGTTGGCGTGCGAGCAGTCGACCATGATGTTCGGTATCACGCCGGCATTACGCAGTTCCTTGTCGGCGAGGGTAACGCTGACGCTGTCGTAATTGGGCTTGCCGTTGCCGCCGCGCAACACGATATGGCCGTAGGGGTTACCGCGTGTGCGAATCACGGCGACCTGCCCGCCCTGGTCGATACCCAGGAAATTGTGCGGATGGGCAACCGACTTGAGCGCGTTGACCGCGACATCGAGACTGCCATCGGTACCGTTCTTGAAGCCGACCGGCGACGACAGGCCGGACGCCATCTCGCGGTGGGTCTGGGACTCGGTGGTGCGCGCCCCGATGGCCGACCAGCTGATGCAATCTTGCAAATACTGCGGCGAGATGGGGTCGAGCGCCTCGGTGGCCAATGGCAGGCCCATTTCGGCGAGCTCCACCAGAAGGCGCCGAGCGGTGCGCAGTCCTTCCTGAATGTCGAAGGTGTCGTCGAGGTGCGGGTCGTTGATCAGCCCCTTCCAGCCGACGGTGGTGCGCGGCTTCTCGAAATACACGCGCATGACCACGTACAGGCTATCGCTCACCTCGTCGGCGAGCTGGCGTAGGCGGCGAGCATAATCGCGTGCCGCGTCCACATCGTGGATCGAACAGGGGCCGATGACGACGACAAGACGCGGGTCGTCGCCGTCGAGAATCCGTTGAACGGTTTGGCGACCTTCGAGTACCGTGCGCTCCGCCTCCTCGGAAAGGGGAATTTCACGCTTGAGCGCTTCGGGTGTGACCAGTACGTCCTGGGAAAGGACGTTAATGTTATTGACCTGCTGTTCTGACATTCCGCTACCTGTAGATATGTGTCGCGAAGGGCATCGGTTTCGCTTGCAAAGAAGCGCTACTATCGCTTGTCGGCGCTGGGAAAATCAATGTCATGGCCGAACTTCTCGCCATGATGGCGGTCAATGCTCGGATGCCATCAGCGCATCCGCCGCTTTATCGTCTTGATGGGGCGAGCAGAAAAAGGAACACTAGGCACTACTTAAGTTAAGCAAGTGGATCGGCCACATGACCCTAGGTCTTCGCCCAATTTCGTCTATTACCTTGATTATTCAGCGCCCCGTGGGCTCGACTGGAACATGATGACCACACAGCAGAGACAATTTTCCTGCGCTGGCGCCGTTGTCTGCGCTTCGCTTTATAGTGCCTCCGGCATGGGGGAGGAATGAATGGGCACTAGGGAAACCGATCACCAGCTCGTCGAGCGTGCCCAGAAGGGAGATACCCGGGCTTTCGATCTCCTGGTCAAGAAGTACCAGCACAAGATTCTCGGATTGATCGGGCGTTACGTGCATGATCCTGCCGAAGTGCAGGATGTCGCTCAGGAAGCCTTCATCAAGGCATACCGCGCCTTGAGCAAGTTCCGCTCCGATAGTGCCTTTTATACGTGGATGTATCGTATCGCCATCAACACCGCCAAGAATCATCTTGTTTCGCGCGGTCGGCGGCCGCCGGGCAGTGACATGGACATCGCGGATGCCGAGGTGCTCGATCATAGCGGTCGCCTTTCCGATATCGAGACCCCGGAAGCTGCCTTGCAGCGCGATCAGCTCGAGGCGGTGGTGTTCGAGGCCATCGAGAATTTGCCGGAAGATCTACGCACCGCGATTACCTTGCGCGAGATGGACGGTCTCGCCTATGAAGACATCGCCAATATCATGCAGTGCCCGGTGGGGACGGTGCGCTCGCGCATCTTCCGGGCGCGTGAGGCGGTGGACAAAGCCATCGAGCCGATGCTCAACGCACCGCGTCACGCCGATGCCACGGTCGAGTGATCAAGGCGGGTGATAAAAAAGTGTCGCTCGACGCATTCAAAATTGAACTGTCCGGCGCCTTTGACGTCTCAACGAGTACCAGTGGAATGAGTGGGCGCTACCGCGTCAGGTGGGCAAGGCGCTCGTGCCAGATATCAAGAAAAGGTGTTGCCACACGTGAACCGCTGCGTAGCGCCCAGTAGACGATGGGCATTCGTCTTCTCGAATGTGAGGGTGTAGGTATGAATCAGAACGTGCGAGAGTCCTTGTCCGCGCTGATGGATAATGAGGGCGACGAGCTCGAGGTACGCCGTGTCATGAGGTCGTTGCAAGACGCCCCTGAAGACGCTGAAACATGGCGACGTTATCACTTGGCACGCAGCATGATGCAGCGTGATCGTGGTGTGGATGTCAGTGCGGATCTTTCCGCCGGTGTAATGGCACGCTTGGCCGATGAGCCTGGGGTGCAGGAGGCGACGCCCCCCGGCTCGCGTCGTGCGGTGCCGTTTTCCTTCGCCGGAAGTGCCGCCATCGCGGCGGCGGTGTCGCTGATGGTCATCACCGGCGTTCAGGTATATAACGCCAATTCGCCGAGTGGCGTCAGCGGTGAAGGTGCCGAGTTCGCTAGCGGTAACGCCTCTTCCGGCGAGACGCCTTCCGCCGAGGGCGGCGCCAGCGTGCAGCCAGCATCGCTGCAAAGCGCGCCCTCGGGGGGCGCGGTCGGTGCCAGGCTCGCGAGTTTCGGCGGTGACGGTACTGGGTTCTTGACCTCGTCTGGGGCGAATCCGGTATTTCCCAGCCTAGCACCTTCGGGTCCCGGCGGTGCCATGGAAGCCAGCATGGACGCGTCGCTCTTTTCCGACTCCCCGCGTCAGACGTCACGCAGCGACTATGAACAGGCGCGTCTCCTACAGGCGTACCTGAACCAGCAGTCCGGTGGTGCGAACGAGGCTTGGATGTCGTCTTCTCGTGCATCCGATGGTATGGGTGCCGAGGTGTCGCGCCAGCGTTAATTCAGAGTCGTCAGTCGTTCGCGTGTGACGCTCTCGTCGGTCACTGCGCCAAGGCGCGTCACCTGTTATCAGGGGCGCGCCTTTTGTCGTTTTGCGCTCGCCGATATGCGGTGCAGCAGGGTGGGATGAGCGCGGCTGGCAGGTACCCGTGCCGCGCATTGAACTCGTGGCGTTGAACTAATTACGTTGTTCAGTGAACTCTTGTCCCGTTAGTGTATCAATGGAGTTGGCGATGCTAGGTTTCGTAGCCGTCGACCCATGGTAAGCCGGTAATGCGCACCGGCACCTTGTCAATGTGACTCCTCGTTTTGGTTAACGAGTTCACGCTTTTCATCAGGAGTCTTTTATGCAACGTCTCTCTCGTTATGTCACTCCACTGTTATTGGCGTTTGTAGCGCTATGCGCTGCGCAGTTCGCGCAGGCGCGCGAATTGCCGGACTTCACCCAATTGGTCGAGGACGCCGCGCCGGGCGTCGTCAACATTTCCACTACCAGCACGGTCGATACACGGGCCATGCAGGGCTCGCCATTCGGTGAACAGGGCGTCCCCGATATCTTTCGCCACTTCTTCGGCGATCAGATGCCGCCCATGACGCCGGGGGCGCCTGGCCAGGGCAGTCAAGAGCGCCACTCACTGGGGTCAGGGTTCGTGATCAGCCATGACGGTTACATCATGACCAACGCCCATGTGGTGGACGGTGCCGATGAGATCGTGGTGAGGCTCAACGACCGCCGCGAGCTCGAGGCCACGCTGGTGGGCGCCGACAAAAAAACCGACGTCGCCGTCCTCAAGGTCGATGCCGACGACTTGCCGACACTCGACATGGGCGACTCCGACGATCTGCAGGTGGGTGAGTGGGTTGCTGCCATCGGCTCGCCTTTTGGGTTCGATCATTCGGTCACCGCAGGCATCGTCAGCGCCATCAACCGTACCCTGCCGAGTGACGCTTACGTCCCCTTCATCCAGACCGATGTGGCGATCAATCCCGGTAACTCCGGCGGTCCCTTGTTCAATCTCGATGGCAAGGTCGTGGGTATCAACTCGCAGATCTACACCCGTAGCGGTGGCTTCATGGGTGTTTCCTTTGCCATTCCGATCAACGTGGCAATGGACATCGCCGATCAGTTGAAAGACTCCGGACACGTCAGCCGTGGGTGGCTCGGGGTGGTGATCCAACCTGTGTCGAACGACTTGGCGGAATCCTTCGGTCTCGACGATACGCGTGGTGCGTTGATTGCCGATGTCAGCGATGACAGCCCTGCCAGTGAGGCTGGACTCAAGGCCGGCGATGTGGTGCTCGCGGTCGACGACGAAGAGGTCGAGGACTCCACCACCTTGCCTCGTTTGGTGGGCCGTGTGTCGCCTGGCGATGACGTGACGCTGAACATCCTGCGTGATGGCGAGCCTCAGAAGGTCGAGGTCACCGTGGGCAATTGGCCGGAAGAGGGCAAAATGGCTTCCAGCCAACAACACCCCGAAAACGACAGCCAATCGCGCCTGGGTGTCGCGGTCAGCGACCTCGACGATCAGATGCGTAGCCAACTCGACGTCGACAGCGGTGTCGTGGTGCGTCAGCTTGATCCGCGCGGTGCCGCGGCGGCCGCCGGGATCGCGCGCGGCGACGTCATCGTCAGCTTCGATAGCACCGCCATTGATGACACCGATGCCTTGATCGAGGCGGTGGAAAACGCGCCGACCGATCGCGCCATCCCGGTGCGTATCGTTCGCGAGGGGCGTTCGCTGTTCGTGGCGCTGCGGTTGCAGTCCACTGATGACTGACGCCGGATCGATGTGCCGACGCTAGGAATCGAGGCCCCGCTCAGCCGGGGCCTCGTCATGTCGATCACACACCCTCGCTGTCCATGAAGGGTGCTTGCCGGTACAATGCCTTTCAATTGAATGCCCGTCGGTCCGCGTACGCTTGCCTCGCGGTATTGCTTGGCCGGATCGTGTTTCTGACTCAGGTAGGACTTGATGAGCCGCGACGAAAATAACGCAACGCTTCCACTCATTCGCAATTTCTCCATCATTGCCCACATCGACCACGGCAAGTCGACGCTTTCCGACCGCATCATCCAGATCTGCGGTGGCTTGACCGAGCGCGAGACGAAGGAGCAGGTGCTCGACTCGATGGATCTCGAGCGTGAGCGAGGCATCACCATCAAGGCTCAGTCCGTGACACTGGACTACAAGGCCGAGGATGGTCAGGTCTATCAGCTCAACTTCATCGATACGCCGGGCCACGTCGACTTTTCCTACGAAGTGTCGCGCTCGCTTTATGCCTGCGAGGGCGCGTTGCTGGTGGTCGATGCGGCGCAAGGCGTCGAAGCGCAATCGGTGGCCAATTGCTACACGGCGGTGGAGCAAGGGCTCGAAGTCCTGCCGGTCCTCAACAAGATCGATCTGCCCCAGGCCGACCCCGATCGCGTGGCCCATGAGGTAGAGGAAATCATCGGCATCGATGCCTCCGATGCCTGTCAGGTCTCCGCAAAGAGTGGCCTGGGCATGGAAGCCTTGCTCGAGCGTCTGGTGCGTGACGTACCGCCGCCCAAAGGCGACCCGGAAGCGCCGTTGCAGGCGCTGATCGTCGACTCGTGGTTCGACAATTACCTAGGTGTGATTTCCCTGGTACGCCTCTTCGACGGCACGATCAAGAAGGGCGACAAGATCCGCATGAAGTCCACCGAGCGGGCCTGGGAGGTCAGTGAAGTCGGTATCTTCACGCCCAAGCGCAAGCAAACCGGTGTCCTGCGTGCCGGTGAAGTCGGTTTCGTCGTGGCGGGCATCAAGGACATTCATGGTGCGCCGGTGGGTGACACCATCGTGCATGCCAAGGGAGGGGATGACGTCGCGCGCCTGCCCGGGTTCCAGAAGGTCAAGCCCCAGGTCTATGCGGGCATGTTTCCGGTCAGCTCCGACGATTACGAAGACTTCCGCGATGCGCTGGAGAAACTGGCCCTCAACGATGCGTCGCTGGGTTACGAGCCGGAAAATTCCGATGCATTGGGCTTCGGTTTCCGCGTCGGCTTCCTCGGCACCTTGCACATGGAAATCATCCAGGAACGTCTCGAACGTGAGTACGATCTGGATCTTCTGACCACGGCGCCGACGGTCATTTACGAACTGGTCATGAAAGACGGTGAGATACGTTACGTGTCCAATCCGTCCAAATTGCCGGACATGGCCGACATCGAAGAGATGCGCGAGCCCATCGTGCGTGCCAGCGTTCTGGTGCCGCAGGAATACGTCGGCAATGTCATCACCGAGTGCGAGCAGCGGCGCGGGACACAGCTCGACATGCTGTTCCTGGGCAGTCAGATTCAGCTCACCTACGAATTGCCGATGAGCGAAGTGGTGATGGACTTCTTCGATCGCTTGAAGTCGATCTCCAAAGGCTATGCCTCGCTCGAATACAACTTCGAGCGTTTCGAAGCCGCCAATCTCGTGCGTCTCGACGTATTGATCAACGGCGACCGCGTTGATGCGCTCGCCACCATCGTGCACCGCGATCACGCCCATCCGCGTGGGCGCGCGCTAGTGGAAAAGATGAAAGAGCTGATCCCGCGACAAATGTTCGATGTTGCCATCCAGGCGACGTTGGGCGGTCAGGTCGTGTCGCGCTCGACCGTCAAGGCGTTGCGCAAGAACGTGACCGCCAAGTGCTACGGCGGCGACGTGACCCGTAAGCGGAAATTGCTCGAAAAGCAAAAGGCAGGCAAAAAGCGCATGAAGCAGGTAGGTAAAGTGGAAATTCCCCAGGATGCCTTCCTTGCCGTCCTCAAGATGAATGATTAGGAATCATAGCCATGGATTTTTCGTTGTTGCTGGTGTTGGCGGTGGCCATCACCGGCGTTGTCTGGCTGGTTGATATCGTATGGTGGCGGCGAGCCCGCCGCGCCCGTCTGGAAAAGGCCGAATCGCAAGTCGATGGTGGGCTGGATACCGCGACGCGGAACAAGTTGAGCAAGGAACCCTGGGCGGTAGATTATGCGCGTTCCTTCTTCCCCGTGTTGCTGATCGTGCTGGTGCTGCGGAGTTTCGTGGTCGAGCCGTTTCAAATTCCCTCCGGCTCGATGCGCCCGACACTCAAGGTCGGGGATTTCATCCTGGTCAACAAGTTCACCTACGGGCTGCGGTTACCCGTCATCAACACCAAGGTCGTCGATTTCGGCGAGCCCGAGCGGGGCGATGTCATGGTATTTCGCTTCCCGGACGATCCCTCGGTCGACTTCATCAAGCGTGTCATCGGCTTGCCGGGGGACCGCATTCGCTATGAAGACAAGCAGCTTTACGTCAACGATGAGCCGGTCGGCAAATCGGTGACGGATGACGAGATCAAGGCAGCGCCCGGCGAGCAGCAGCTCGAGGAGCAATTGGGCGGCGTGTCGCATGCCATTTATAACAATCCCGACGATCCCGGTCCGCAAATGCGTGAGGTCGTGGTGCCGGAAGGCCAATACTTCATGATGGGCGACAACCGCGACCATTCCAACGATAGCCGCTACTGGGGCTTCGTGCCGGAAGAGAATATCGTGGGCAAGGCGTTCGCGGTGTGGATGCACTGGGATAGCGGCTTGCCGAGTTTCTCTAGTGTCAGAGTCATCGAATGAACCATACTCTTGTATGACTCATACTGGGGGAGAGCAACGCTCTCCGCCGCTTCACCCAGAACAGATGAAAAAGGCAGTGTCGTGAGTAGCCCTTTGTACGCCCTCAGTAAACGAATTGGTTACCAGTTTCGCGATGCCGCGCGGCTTGAGTTGGCGGTGACCCATCGTAGCTATGGGGGCAAGAACAACGAGCGCCTGGAATTTTTGGGTGACTCCATCGTCAACTTCGTGATCGGTGAAGCGCTTTTCCAGCGCTTCCCCCAAGCGCGAGAAGGTCAGTTGTCGCGTTTGCGCGCGCGCCTGGTGAAAGGGCAGACCCTGGCCGAACTGGCGCGCGAGTTCGAGCTGGGCGAATGCCTGCGACTCGGCTCCGGCGAGATGAAAAGCGGCGGTTACCGGCGCGATTCGATTCTTGCCGATGGCGTGGAAGCGCTGATCGGCGCCATCTATCTCGATGCGGGCATGGACGTCGCCAAAGCGCGGGTGCTGTCGTGGTACGCGACGCGCCTGGAAGCGCTCGATCTACAAGACAACCAGAAAGACCCCAAGACGCGACTGCAGGAGTTCTTGCAGTCGCGGCAGTCGGCGTTGCCACGCTATGACGTGGTCTCGGTCGAAGGCGAAGCGCACGCGCAGATCTTCACCATCGAGTGTCATGTCGAGATGCTCGAGGATCATACGCTAGGCGTCGGTTCCAGTCGCCGCCACGCCGAACAGCAAGCCGCCGAAAAGGCGCTGGAAATACTCGAACCTTCCCAGAGCAGGCACGCATGACGCAACACTGTGGTTTCGTGGCCATCGTTGGCCGCCCCAATGTCGGCAAGTCGACGCTGATGAACCGGATTCTCGGTCAGAAGATTTCCATCACCTCGCGGCGTCCGCAAACGACGCGCCATCAGGTGATGGGCATCAAGACCGAGGAAGACACCCAGTTCATCTATGTCGATACACCGGGCATGCACATTCAGACGCGCGATCGCAACAAGGCGATCAATCGCTTCATGAATCAGGCCGCCACGCACGCCCTGCGCGATATCGACTGCGTGATCTTCATCGTCGACCGCACCAAGTGGACCGAGGAAGACGACGTCGTGCTCGAGAAGCTCAGCAACGTGCCGGCACCAGTGATTCTGGCCGTCAACAAGGTCGATTGGCTCGAGGACAAGAGCAGTCTGCTGCCGTGGCTGGATAGCGTGAGCAAGAAGCGCGAGTTCGCGGCCGTGGTACCGCTCTCGGCCAAGAACGGCACCAACGTGCCTGAGCTTGAAGCCGAAGTCGCCCAGCGCTTGCCGGAAAGCGTGCATTACTTTTCCGAAGACCAGATCACCAACAAGAGTCAGCGCTTTCTGGCCGCCGAGTTGGTGCGCGAGAAGGTCATGCGTCAGCTCGGTGACGAACTGCCGTATCAGATGACCGTCGAGATCGAGGAATTCAAGGATGACGGCAAGACGCTGCACATCAGTGCCTTGATTCTGGTCGAGCGCTCGGGGCAGAAGAAAATCCTGATTGGCGACCAGGGCGAACGTATCAAGAACATCGGCCGCGAAGCCCGTCTGGAGATGGAGCGTGCCTTCGATGCCAAGGTCATGCTCAATCTGTGGGTGAAGGTCAAGCGGGGGTGGTCCGACGACGATCGCGCCCTGAAAAGCTTGGGTTACGATCTCGATTGATGGCGCTTGCCATGGCGCATGGATGCCGCGATGACGCCTGAACCGGCTTTTTTACTGCACAAGCGTCCCTACCGTGAGACCAGCGCCATCGTCGAGTTGCTGACGCTCACTCAGGGGCGTGTGCGTGCCGTTGCCCAAGGCGTGCAACGCGGTGGCAGCAAAGCGCGCGGGATTCTGCAGCCATATTCCCCCCTGCACGTCACCTGGAGCGGCAATGGCGAACTCAAGCGTTTGCGACTGCTCGAAAGCCAGGGCAGTACGGCCTTGCTGGCCGGCGAAGGGTTGCTGTGCGGATTTTACGCCAACGAACTCATGGCGCGGGTATTGCCGCTTGAGTATCCGGTGGGCGAGGTATTTTCGCTTTACGCGCTGACGCTCGAGGCCTTGCCATCGCCTGCCAAGCGGGCCGGCGCGTTGAGACGCCTGGAAATCACCCTGCTGGAGAGTCTCGACATGGCGCCCCGTTTCGTCGATGAGCACGACGCCCCGCTGGATGCCTACACGCATTATCGGTACCACGCCGAACGTCATTGTTTTCGCGCCGTCGCTGCCGGTCAGGGGGGCATCGACGGGCGCAGCCTCAAGTGGTTGGCGCGGGGCGACTGGGAAGCGCCGGGTCTGGCCGGCGTTGCCAAGCATGTCACGCGTGCGGCATTGGCGCCTCTGTTGGGCGAGCGCCCTCTGCGCTCGCGAGAGTTGATGCGGCGACTGGCCGAGCGTCGACGCACTTCCTGACGATCATTTCATCTTCTTCTTATTTCAACTTCTTATCGAAAGGACATCGCCATGCATCCGCCACGTATCCTATTGGGCGTCAACATCGACCATATCGCCACGCTGCGCCAGGCCCGCGGGACACGCTATCCCGACCCGGTGCAGGCGGCCATGCTGGCCGAAGAGGCCGGCGCCGATGGCATCACCCTGCATCTGCGCGAGGACCGCCGTCATATCCAGGAACGCGACGTGCGCGTGCTGGCCGAAACGCTGGCCACGCGCATGAACCTGGAAATGGCCGTGACCGAGGAGATGATCGCCTTCGCCGAGACGTTGCGTCCCGCCAACGTCTGCCTGGTGCCCGAGCAGCGCGAAGAGCTCACCACCGAAGGCGGGCTCGATGTCGTGGGTGCCTGCGAGCGGGTGGGCGAGGCTTGCCGCCGGCTAGCCGCAACGGGCAGCGAAGTATCGCTGTTCATCGATCCAGAGCCCGCCCAGATCCAGGCGGCGTTCGAGTTGGGCGCGTCGACCGTCGAGCTGCATACCGGGGCGTATGCCGAGGCCCGTGGCGAAGCACAGAGTATCGAGTACCAGCGCTTGGTGGCGGCGGCCGAGATGGCGTTCGAACTGGGACTGACGGTCAATGCCGGTCACGGGCTGCATTACCATAACGTCGAGGCGATTGCCGCGATCCCCGGCATTCATGAACTGAATATCGGACATGCGATTATCGCGCGAGCGCTGTTCGTGGGCCTCAAAGAGGCCGTAGCGGAAATGAAGCGTCTCGCCATCGCCGGGCAGGAAGCCGGGGTCATGGCGCAGATCGATGCCCACGAGCACGGTCATGACCATGACCACGATCATGACGATAACGGCGAGTGTTGCGGCGATTGATCCTGGGTTTGTCAGGTCTGCCAGTGCTGGGCCTGCCACTCACGTAGCCGGGTGATCGCGGTCTGCAGCGCCGCGTAGAGTCCCTGGCAGGCCTCGAGCCCTTGGGCCTTGAAGCGGGTTTCCAGCGTCTCCGCCAACAAGGCCAGTTGCGGCACGCCGCAGTAGCGACAAGCGCCATTGAGGCGATGGACCTGCTCATGGAAAGCCTCGGCATCCTGGGCGACCCAGGCGGCGTGAATCGCCTGCTCGGATTCATCCAGATGCTCGAACAGCAGGGTAAGCATGTCGTGCGCCAGTGCTTCGCGGCCTCCGGCCATGCGCATGCCAAGCTGCATATCGACCACCGGTAATTCATCCCCAGCGGTATCGTCCTGGGCTGCTTGCGTCGGGGCCTCGTCGGGTGGTGGCGAGGGCAGCGCCGTGGGGCGAGAGTCGGGTGTGGAGTTGACGGCCTCGCCCAGGTGGCGTTTGAGCAGGGTGTCCAGCGCCTCCTCGCGAATCGGCTTGATCAAGCAGTCGCTCATGCCATCGCGCAGCAACTGCTGGCGTTCCTCTTCGAGAGCGTGCGCAGTCAGCGCCACGATAGGCCGCCGCTGCCAATCGTCGCCCAGTGCGCGGAGCGCTTTCATGGCGTCCACGCCGTTCATGCCGGGCATCTGGATGTCCATCAACACCAGCGAAATGGACTCTCCATAGGCCATTGCCAGCGCTTCCTCGCCGCTTCCCGCGAGTAGCGGCGTCAAACCGCGGTCCTGCAACAACTCCTTGACCAGCAAGCGGTTGGAGGGCGTGTCATCGACGACCAACACCTTGCCGGCCGGCGTGGGGGATGGCGCTTCCAGCGTTGCGGGCGCCGGTGCGCTTTCGCTCGTCAGCAAGACATTGATGGCATTACCCAGGCCGCGTCGCGAGACAGGCTTGGTGGTGATTTCGCCGCCATGAGGAAGCGCCAGGTCGGGGAGTTCGAAGGGGTCGGCATTGACCAGCAACAGCCCCGGACAGGCGCACTGGTTCAGCACTTCGCGCCAGGCCGTGATCTCCCGGGGGCGCAGGTCGTCCTGGGTCAGCCCCAGCACCAATAGGTCGATCTCTGGCGGCGGGGTCGTGCAGGCCTCCCGCGAGGGCAGCGACACGACGCGGGCATCCCAGCGCTCGAGCAGATGCGTGAAGGCTCGCCGGCTGGCGGCGTGAGCTTCGAACAAGCCGACGCGGTAGCCGCCCAGGTTCAATTCGGGAAGGCGTTCGCGTTGTTGCGTGGCGATCAGTGTCAGCGAAAACGTGAAAGTCGTGCCTTCGCCGCTTTCGCTTTCGACATCGATCTCACCGCCCATCTGCTCGACCAGACGCTTGCTGATCATCAGCCCCAGCCCGGTGCCACCGTATTTGCGCGAGCGGCTCGCATCGCCCTGGCTAAAGGCCTGGAACAGCCGCTCGCGACTCGCCAGGTCGAGGCCGATGCCGGTATCGCGGACGCTGATATGCAGCTTGGTGCTGGTGGCGCTGAGATCGTCGAGCATGACGCGCACCACGATCTCGCCGCGCTCGGTGAACTTGACGGCGTTGTTGACCAGATTGGTCAGCACCTGCTTGATGCGCAGCGGATCGCCGAGCAGTTGGTCGGGCACATCGTCGTAGATCAGGCCCAGCAGGTGCAGGTTCTTGCGCTGCGCGTTGGGGGCCTGAAGGCCAAGCACTTCGTCGACCAGGGCCACCATGTCCACCGGTACGGTTTCCAGTTCGAGCTTGCCAGCCTCGATCTTGGAGAAATCCAGCACATCGCTAATCAGCGAAAGCAGGTTGTCCGAGGCAGTTTGTACCTGTTCAAGCCACTCGCGCTGGCGACTGTCCAGGGCGCTGCGTCCGAGCAGTTGGCAGAACCCGATGATGCCGTTGAGCGGCGTACGAATTTCATGGCTGATATTGGCGAGAAACTGGGACTTGATGCGGTTGGCTTCCAACGCGCGACGGTGGGCCATGTCGAGCTCGATGTTCTTGACCTCGATGGTTTCCATCGACTCGCGCAGGTCGAAGGTCGTCTGATCGATCTGCGCCTGGGTGTCCTCGCGCAGGCGCATCATGTGATCGCCCAGGTCGTTGAGCTGGTGACCCAGTGTTGCCAGTTCACGCGCGCCACGAGGCTTCAGGCGGGCGCTGTAATCGCCACCGTTGAGGCGTTCGAGCAGGTCGATCTGATGTTGCAGCGGCCGGGTCAGGCGGCGGCTCAGCGGGTAGGCGAGCAAGAACAGCAGCAAGCCCAGTACCAATCCGGCCATGCCGTGGCCGGCTAGCTGGCGATAAAAGGTCAGCGTCAGCGCTGTGGTGCCCAGATCGACATCGAGCCAGTAGGGCGTGGCATCGTCTGCCGTCTCCGTATTGATCGTGCCCAAGGGTTGCAGCCAGCGCCAGCGTTGCGCGTGCTCCTGTAATGTGCCCTGGGTCGGCATCGGCCGGGCGGGGGCTTGCTGCGTTTCGCCGAGGCTGAGCACGGCCTCGCCGTCACCGTCGCGAACGCTGACGGCGTCGACCTCATCGATATCCAGCAGGCGTTGGGCCAACTGGCGGAGATGCTCGTCACGCCCTTCATCGAGCGCCAGCGTGAGAGCCGGCGCCAGCGTCGTGGTGACATCGGCGATGCGTGTGGCGAGTGCCTGACGCGCCTCCTGGCGCCCGGCATAGATATCATATGTCCCATAGGCGATTCCCACGCCCAGGGGCAAACCCAGCAATAAAAGCAGCAAGCGCAGCCTTAGTGACATTCCTACCGTTCCCTTCGTGTTCCCCGTTGGCAGTATGCCACACTCAGCGGGTTCGCCTGTCGCCGACGGGCCGTCCCGGATATAATTGGACGCATCGAATTACCGACGAATGCGTTTTGATGCGACGCGCATCGCAAAGGATGAATCATGCAATTTCCCACTCTCGCGGATGTGGTCGGCCACACGCCGTTGGTCCGTTTGACCCGCCTGCACGCTGGTCGCAACAACACGTTATTGGCCAAGCTAGAGGGCAACAACCCGGCGGGGTCGGTCAAGGACCGCCCGGCACTATCGATGCTCGGAGAAGCCGAGGCGCGTGGCGAGATCAGCCCCGGCGACACTCTGATCGAGGCGACCTCGGGCAATACCGGCATTGCGCTTGCCATGGCGGCGACGATCAAGGGATACCGCATGACCTTGATCATGCCCGAGAGCGCTTCCAGCGAGCGCAAGCAGGCGATGGCCGCTTATGGCGCGCAGTTGATCGAAGTCAGCAAGGAAGCGGGCATGGAAGGTGCGCGCGACCTGGCTGACGAAATGATCGCGCGGGGCGAGGGTAAGCCGCTCAACCAGTTCGCCAATACCGACAATCCTTTGTCGCACTATCGCACCACCGGGCCGGAGCTCTGGGAGCAGACCGACGGACAAATCACCCATTTCGTCAGCTCGATGGGCACCACCGGCACCATCATGGGCGTCTCGCAGTATCTCAAGGAACGCCGCGACGACATTCAGATCGTCGGCCTGCAACCCGCCGATGGCGCCAGCATCGCTGGCATTCGCCGTTGGCCGCATGAGTACTTGCCGAGCATTTTCGATGCCTCGCGGGTCGACGTCACCCTGGATATTGGCCAGCAGGAAGCCGAGGAGCATATGCGGTTGCTCGCCCGCGAAGAAGGCATCCTGGCGGGTGTCTCCTCCGGCGGCGCGCTGGCGGGGGCGCTGCGGATCGCCGAGCAAGTGGAAAACGCGGTGATCGTGTTCATCGTCTGTGATCGTGGCGACCGTTACCTGTCCACCGGCCTGTTCGCTCCGGAGCGCTGAGATGGCGATGCTGGGCAAACGGCGCCCACCGCGCGCCGCTACAGGCCGCGTGCGTCGTGAAAGTGGGGCGAATACGCCACGTAGTGGCGAGGCGGCAGATACGTTGACCATCGAGCGCTTGGCGCATGATGGTCGGGGCGTGGCACGCGACCCGCATGGCAAGACGGTATTCGTCGATCAGGCGCTCCCCGGTGAGCGTGTGCGCATCGCCGTGCATCGTCAGCGCAAGCGCTTCGACGAGGCGCATGTCGTCGAGTGCCTTGAGCCCTCCCCGCAGCGGGTAACACCGCCTTGCGCGTACTACGGGCGTTGCGGCGGTTGTGACTTGCAGCACCTGGCACTCGAGGAGCAGCGCACCCATAAGCAGCGTACGCTTGAGGAGCTGTTCGCGCGTCAGGGGCTCGAGCTCCCTGAGGTGCAGCGTTTGGCCGGCGAGGGGCTGGGCTATCGGCGTCGCGCGCGCCTGGGCGTCAAATGCGATGCCGAGGGCACGCCGCATCTCGGCTTTCGCGCCCGGGGCAGCGAGCATCTGATCGATATCGACACCTGCATGGTGCTCGAGCCTGTACTCGCGGACTTGATCGCCCCGCTGCGCGAATGCCTGACCACTCTGGAGGCGCCACGACGCGTCGGCCACATCGAATTGCTCGCCACTGCCGAAGGCGCCTGTGTGGTGATACGTCAGTTGCGCGATGTGCCCGGTGACGAAACCCGCTGGCAACGTTTCGCCGCCGAACGCGACATCACGCTGATCTGGCAGGTGGGGCGCGAGTCGCCCACCCGGCGTTGGCTGCATGCGCCGTTTGGCGAGACGCTACACGTCACGCTGGCGCTGGACGACACCACCTTGCAACTAGGGTGCGCGCCGGGCGATTTCCTGCAGATCAACGCCGAGGTCAATGCCCAGTTGGTGCGTACGGCACTACACTGGCTTGCACCACGAGGGCACGAACGGGTGCTCGACCTGTTCGCCGGCGTGGGCAATTTCACCCTGGCGCTATCGCCGCATGTGGCCGCGATCAGTGGCATCGAAGGTAGCCCGGCGATGGTCGAGCGTCTTGCCGACAATGCGCGCCGCGCCGGTTTGCACCATGTCGAGGCACATCAGGCCGATCTGACCACGCGAATGCCCGATGTCGACGATGTCGATTGGGCCGTGCTCGACCCGCCGCGTGGCGGTGCCGAAGCGCTGTGTCGGGGGCTTGCCGAGCATCCGGTGGAAAAGGTGCTGTATGTCTCGTGCGATCCCGCCGCGCTGGCGCGGGATACGGCACATCTTGTGCAAGGTGGCTACCGCATCGAACGTGCCGCGGTGGTCGATATGTTTCCGCACACCGCGCACTTGGAGTCCATGCTGTTGCTGACCCGCGAGTTATCGCGCGGTCGATCCATGTCCGCAGAAAGGGAAGATCATGGTCAAGGTCCGTGAAGACCAACCGCTGACGCCGGCCGGCGAGGTCGATATCGCATTGTGGTTGAAGCGTCTCCAGGATGACGTCGTGCTGCGCGATACCGAGGAGATGCGCCAGGCCTGCGAACTTGCCCGGCATCTGGCCTATAACGCCGAGAAACCGCACCACAACTGGGCCGAACCGGCCTCGAGCTTCCGCACCGGCCTGGAAATGGCCGATATTCTCGGCGAACTCAAGCTCGATCAGTCGATTCTCGAGGCGGCGGTACTGTACCGCGTGGTACGCGAGGGGTTGATCACGCTGGAGGCCATCGAGAAGCGCTTCGGCGCGGAAGTGGCCTCGCTGATCGACGGCGTGTTGCACATGGCGGCGATCAGCCAACTGCAGGCGCCGCGTCAGGGGTTATCGCAGCACAATCAGCAGGAAAACCTGCGCAAGATGCTGGTGGCGATGGTCGACGATGTGCGCGTTGCCTTGATCAAGATCGCCGAGCGTACCTGTGCGCTGCGCATGGTGCGCGACGCGCCGCGCGACAAGCGTCTGCGGGTGGCGCGCGAGGTCTTCGATATCTACGCACCGCTGGCCCACCGTCTGGGTATCGGGCAGCTCAAGTGGGAGCTCGAGGACCTGTCGTTCCGCTATCTGCAAGAGAGCGACTACAAGGCCATCGCCAAGCAGCTGGCCGAGAAACGCCTCGACCGCGACCGCTACATCCATGACGTGGTGGAAACCATCAAGGGATTGCTCGATCAGCAAGGCATCAAGCAATACGATGTCGACGGCCGTGCCAAGCATATCTACTCGATCTGGCGCAAGATGCAGCGCAAGCACATCGACTTCTCACAGGTCTACGACGTGCGCGCGGTGCGCATTCTGGTGCCGGAAGTCGCCGACTGCTACACCGCGCTGGGCATCGTGCATTCGAGCTGGCATCACGTGCCGCATGAATTCGACGATTACATCGCCAATCCCAAGCGCAATGGCTATCAATCGCTGCACACGGCGGTGATCGGCCCCGAGAACAAGGTGCTGGAGATCCAGATCCGTACCTTCTCCATGCACGAGGAGGCCGAGCTCGGTGTCTGTGCCCATTGGCGTTACAAGGGCCACGATGTCGACTCGAAAAGCCGCAGCTACGAGGAGAAGATCGCCTGGTTGCGCCAGGTGCTCGAATGGCAGGAAGAAGTCGGCGAGCTGGGCGACCTGCGCGAGGGCCTGTCCAGCGACGTGGCGCCGGATCGTATCTACGTCTTCACCCCGGATGGCCATGTCATCGACATGCCCAAGATCGCCACGCCCATCGACTTCGCCTACCGCGTGCATACCGAGGTCGGCCATCTGTGTCGGGGCGCCAAGGTCGATGGCCGCATCGTGCCGTTGACGTATCAGCTTGAAACCGGGCAGCAGGTCGAGATTCTCACCGCGACCAAGGGCGGGCCGAGCCGCGACTGGCTCAATCCCAACCTGGGCTTCGTCAAGACCTCGCGGGCGCGGGCCAAGATCCAGGCATGGTTCAAGTACCAGGCGCGCAGTCAGAACATCGAGGAAGGTCGCACCCTGTTCGAGAAGGCGTTTCGGCGCCTGGACATCGAGGGCGTGGATTTCGACGCCCTGGCGCAAGCCGTCAATTACCAGACGGTCGACGACATGTATGCCGCCATCGGCGGCGGTGATCTGCGCATCGGGCAAGTCTTGCACCAGGCGCAGCAACTTTTCGGCGATACCGACGATCAAGAGCAGCTCGACCGCCTGCTGGCCAAGCCGGGGCGCTCGTCCAAAGCGGCGGTGGACGACATTACCGTGCTCGGCGTCGGCAACCTCAAGACCTCGATGGCCAATTGCTGTCACCCGGTACCCGGCGATCAGATCGTCGGCTATATCACCCAGGGGCGTGGCGTCACTATCCACCGTCAGGATTGCCCCAATATTCTGCAGCTACGTGCCGAGGAGCCGCGACGCATCGTCGATGTCGAGTGGGGCAACGCCAGCGCTCAGTACCCGGTGGATATCGAGATCGAAGCCTGGGACCGCTCGGGATTGCTGCGCGATGTCACGCACATTCTCACCAGTGATCGTATCAATGTGCTGTCGGTCAATACGCTGACCGATAAGCACGACAACCTGGCACGTATGAAGATCACCCTGGAAGTCGATGGCCTCGAGGCCTTGGAGCGCATCTTTTCGCGAATTCAGCAGCTCCCCAACGTCATCGACGTCAAGCGGCTGCGCAGTGGAGGAGGCAAGACGGCATGAGCGAGGCATCCGCGCGTTACGGGCTCGACGATCTTTTGACGTTGATGGCGGTGTTGCGGGACAGCGATCAAGGTTGCCCCTGGGACGTCAAGCAGGACTGGGACAGCATCGTCCCGCACACTCTGGAGGAGGCCTACGAGGTGGCCGATGCCATCGAGCGCCGGGCCTTCGACGAGCTGCCCGGCGAGTTGGGCGATTTACTCTTTCAGGTCGTCTACTATAGCCAGTTCGCGCGGGAGGAAGGGCGCTTCGATTTTCACGCTGTCGTCGACGTGCTGACCGCCAAGATGGTGGCGCGCCATCCGCATGTCTTCCCCGAAGGAACGCTTGACTCGCGGCGTCCGGTTGGCGTCTCGGCCGACGAGGTCGAAACGGCGGGCGTCAAGACGCGCTGGGAAGCCCTCAAGGCGCAGGAGCGCGAGACCCGCGAGGCGGTCTCGGTACTCGATGACGTGCCTCGCACGCTGCCGGCGCTGTCGCGTGGTGCCAAGCTTTCCAAGCGCGCCGCGCGGGTCGGCTTCGACTGGCCCGATGCCCAAGGCGTTTACGACAAGATCCGCGAAGAATTGGCAGAGGTAGAAGAAGCTGCGGATCACCAGGACGCAGACCACGTGCGCGAGGAAATCGGCGACCTGCTGTTCGCCGTGACCAACTTGGCCAGGCGCTTCGATGTCGACCCCGAACGCGCGCTACGCGAAGCCAATGGCAAGTTCGAGCGCCGTTTTCGTCATGTGGAGAGTGCGCTGGCGGAGCAGGGCGATTCGCTCGAAGCCTCCTCCCTCGACGAGATGGAGAGCCACTGGCAAGCCGCCAAGCGCGGCGAAACCTCGGTGTCCTGAGAGGGAACATCCGTTGTGGGTGTCGGCGTGCCCGGGTAATGTAGTCAAGACAACAATAGTCAAGACAACAACTTGCCATGTCGGTCACCGCGATGACCGGCACATCCACCACGGAGGGCATCATGAGTCACGACTTGCATGAATCGCTGCGCGACAACGTCCGCATCCTCGGCGATAGCCTAGGGCGCACCATTGCCGATGACCTGGGCGATGGCTTCGTCGATAAGATCGAGACCATTCGCAGCCTGGCCAAGCAAGGGCGTCAGGAAGACAGCGAAGGCCGCCGTGAATTGATCGAATACCTGCGCGCGCTGCCCGAGCAGGACTTGCTGCCGGTGACGCGTGCCTTCAACCAGTTCCTCAACTTCTCCAATATCGCCGAGCAACATTACCGCGCGCGCTTTCGTCGCGTCGAGGACTACAAGCCCGGCACCCAGCCCGATCTCGGCGAACTCTTCGGGCGTATTAGAAGCGCCGGGCACGCGCCGCGCAAGCTGGTCGAAACACTGGCCGCCATGCGCGTGGAACTGGTGCTCACCGCGCATCCCACCGAGGTCATCCGGCGCACTCTCATCCGCAAGTACGACGCCATAGACGAGTGCCTGAGCACCATGGAAGGCGCTACCGAGCGTGAGGAAATCGCCGACCGCGCCCGTGGGCGGCTCGAAGAATTGATCGGCCAGGCCTGGCACACCGATGAGATTCGCCACGAGCGTCCGACGCCGGTGGACGAAGCCAAGTGGGGCTTCGCGGTGATCGAGAACTCGCTGTGGCAGGCGGTGCCCGATTTTCATCGTGAGCTGGATGACCTGTTGCTGGCCTCGGCCGGTGAACGCTTGCCGTTGGATGCCGCGCCCCTGCGCTTCGCTTCGTGGATGGGCGGGGATCGTGACGGCAACCCCAACGTCACCGGGCGGGTCACCGAGGAAGTCTTGCTGCTGGGCCGCTGGATGGCCGCCGATCTCTACGCGCGTGACCTGTTGCGTCTCAAGTCGGAGCTCTCGATGTGGAAGGCCAACGGCGCGTTGCGCGCCGAGGTCGGCAGTGATCCCGAGCCGTATCGCGCCTTGCTCAAGCGCTTGCTGGCACGGGTCGAGGCGACGCGCGATTGGGCCAAGGCGCGTCTCGACGGGCGCCCCTTCGACAGCAATATCCCCATCATCGAAACGCGCGATCAGCTTTATGCGCCGTTGTTGTCCTGCTATCGCTCGTTGTGTGACGTGGGCCTGGATACCATCGCCAATGGCAGCCTGCTGGATACTCTGCGGCGGGTGGCGGTGTTCGGCGTCTCGCTGACCAAGTTGGATATTCGTCAGGAATCCAGTCGTCATGCCCAGGTCTTCGACGAGTTGAGCGATTGCCTGGGCTTGGGCCACTACCGCGACTGGGATGAAGAACAGCGCCAGGCTTTCCTGCTCGAGGAACTGGAATCGCCACGCCCGTTGATTCCTCGGCGCTGGGATTGTTCGGCGGAAACCCGTGAGGTTATCGATACCTTCCGCGTCATCGCGCGCGAGCACCGCGAAGCGCTGGGTACCTACGTCATCTCCATGGCGGGGCAGCCGTCCGACGTGCTGGCGGTGGCGCTTTTGATGAAGGAAGTCGGCGGCGACATGCACCTGCCCATCGCGCCGTTGTTCGAGACGCTCGACGATCTCAATCGCGCTGGCGACGTCATTGCCCGGTTACTGTCATTGCCGGGGTACCGGCGCATGGCCGGCGATGGCCAGGAAGTCATGATCGGCTATTCGGACTCGGCCAAGGACGCCGGTCAGTTGGCCGCCGCCTGGGCTCAGTACCGTGCCCAGGAACAACTGGTCGGCATCTGCCGCGAGCACGGCGTCGCATTGACGCTGTTCCATGGGCGTGGCGGTACCGTGGGGCGTGGCGGCGGTCCGGCGCATGCGGCGATCCTCTCGCAGCCGCCGGGCTCGGTGAACGGTAGCTTGCGCGTCACCGAGCAGGGCGAAATGATCCGTTTCAAGTTCGGTCAGCCGGATATCGCCCTGCGCTCGATGGAGATCTACGCCTGTGCGGTGCTCGAAGCCACGCTGCTGCCACCACCCGACCCCGAACCGGTGTGGCGCGAGGAAATGGACCGGCTGTCCGATATCGCGCATCGCGCCTACGTCGGCGTGGTGCGCGAGGACCCCGACTTCGTCCCCTATTTCCGCTCGGTAACGCCGGAAAGCGCGCTCGGCCGCCTGCCGCTGGGATCGCGCCCGGCGAAGCGTCGCCAAGAAGGCGGCGTGGAGTCGCTGCGCGCGATTCCCTGGATCTTCGCCTGGACCCAAACGCGCCTCATGCTGCCGGCTTGGTTGGGCAGTGGCGAAGCCTTCGCCACGCGTCTTGCCGAACCCGACGGCCGCGAGCGCCTGCGTGACATGCGCGCGCGCTGGCCGTTCTTCGGCACTTATCTGGATATGCTCGAAATGCTGCTGGCCAAGGCCGATCCGGACATCGCCGCGTATTACGAGCGCCGCCTGGTCGACGAACCGGCGCTGCAAGCCCTGGGCAAGTCGCTGCGCAATCGCTTGTCGCATCTGGAAACGGCGCTGCTGGATATCCTCGACCAGGATGAACTGCTCGAGCACACGCCGCTGATTCGCCAGGCCATTGAGGTGCGTAACCCCTATATCGATCCCTTGCATGGCTTGCAGGCGGAGCTTCTACAGCGTAATCGCGACGCCGACGGCGCGATCAGCCCCGAGCTGTCGCGGGCATTGATGGTGACCATGGCGGGCATCGCGGCAGGGCTGCGCAACACTGGGTGAGTGCTGCTTCTGCTTGCGCCGAGCGCTTGTCATGACTGGCGGGCGGGCGTCAGCAGCGCCCGGGTCAGCATGCCGCCGACGAGGCCCCAGAACGCGGCGCCGACACCCAGTAGCATCACCCCCGAGGCGGTGATGAGAAAGGTGACCAGCGCCGCGTCGCGGTGGGCTGCGTCGTGTAGCGCGTTATGCAGGCTACCGCCGATGGTGGTCAATAGCGCCAGCCCTGCGATGGCTAGGACCAAGGGGCCAGGCAGGGCGGCAAACAGCGTGCCGATAGAACCGCCGAAGAGCCCCGCCAGCAAGTAGAACGCCCCCGCGCAAGCGGCGGCCATGTAGCGTCGCTCGGGGTCGGGATGCGCCTCGGGTCCCATGCAGATGGCGGCGGTGATCGCCGCCAGGCAGATCGAGAAACCGCCCAATGGCGCCAATATTAGCGTCGCCAACCCCGTACAGGCGATCAACGGCGATACCGGTGGCGTATAGCCCGCCGCGCGCAAAGTCGCCACGCCCGGCGCGTTCTGGGACGCCATGCTGACCACGAATAGCGGAATACCCACGCCGATCAGTGATGACAGCGTAAAGCGTGGCGCGACCGGTTCGGGCATATCGATGGCCAGCGTGACCTGCGTCGTGTCGATGCCGCCTTGCAGTCCGGCGACGGCCAACCCCGCCAGCAGGACACCCAGTACCGCATAGCGGGGGCAATAGCGCCGCCCCAACAGATACGCGATGCACATGGCACCCACCAGGGTGAGGTTATCCTCGAGGGAAGCGAACGCCTCGAGCCCGAAACGTAGCAGCACCCCGCCCAGCATGGCAGCGGCAAGGGCATGCGGAATGCGTTCCATGAGCCGCGCGAATATCCCCGTTGCTCCACATATCACCATCAGCGCGCCCGAGAACAGGAACACGCCGATGGCCTCGGCGAGCGTATAGTCGCCAAGGCTCGTTGCCAGTAGCGCCGCGCCGGGAGTCGACCAGGCAGTCAGCACCGGCACGCGATAATAAAGCGACAGCCCCAACGAAGTGACGCCCATGCCCAGCCCCAACGTGCTCAGCCAGCCGCCGATCTGCGCAGGGCTGGCGCCGGCGGCCTCGGCCGCCTGAAAGACGATCACCGCTGAACTGGCGTAGCTCACCAGCACGGCTACGAATCCCGCCACGATTGCCGAGACGGAAAAATCGCGTAGGAAAAAAGGCTGACCCATGGTGGCTCCTTGCCCAGGCAGTCGGATGATTTTGGCGTGCTGTGCGTTATAACGCACGATAGCAGCGCCGACGATGACGTACAATTAATCTGCAGTGCATTAACCCGCAGTGCATTAATCCACGGTGTAGGCCTTGTCTGAAAAGTCGACGAGCGATGATCAGGCAAGGCAAAAATCGGCGAAAAGACGGAGTTTACAATGGTAAATGAGTACTTTGATCGGACTCGCGCACGAGCCAATTTTTAACACAGCATGGTCGAGCGCAGACACTTTTCGGACAGTGCCTTGTCATTCCAAGGACGGTTTTTCGGAGGTCAGGGACATGCAGGAACCGACACCGCACATCGCCGCGACACTCAAGACACTGCGCGCCGCGCAAGGTTGGAGCCTGGATCGGGCATCTCGCGCCACGGGCGTCAGCAAGGCGATGCTGGGGCAGATCGAACGTGGTGAGTCGAGTCCCACCGTGGCGACGTTATGGAAAATCTCGGGGGGGTTCCGAGTGTCGTTCTCGCTTTTCTTCGAACAGGCTTCGGTCGAGGGCGGCCCCCCGAACAACGCCGCCACGGCGGTATTGGAAGACGCTGCCGCCGGCATGACGGTGACCCCGCTCTTCGCTTTCGATCCGGCTCTGCGCTTCGAGATGTTCTTGATCGAGCTGGCACCGGGCGCGTGTAGCGAGTCATCGCCCCACGAGCGTGGCGTGGTCGAGCACGTCGTGGTACTAGAAGGCGTACTGGATTTGGGTCTCGATGGGACGTGGTATGCCTTCGGCGCTGGTGAGGCACGCCGTTTTGCCGCCGACCGCGAGCATGGCTATCGCAATCCTGGCGATCATGCGGTGAGCTTTCACGACATCATTCATTACCCGCAGGTTTAGCCTCGGGCCGGTATTTCTCCAGCAACGCCCAGAGAATGGCGGCGCTGTGCGCATCCGGATAGCCGTCATGGCGCATGGGGCGAAAGTGCATCTGAAACGCGCGCAAGGTATCGCGTGTGAGCGCGTCGAAGCGGCCGGTGACATCCACGGGATAACCGTACGCCGCCAGCGCGCGCTGCCACTGGGTCAGCGAGGGCGGCGACGTCATGAAACGCCTCTGGTAGGCCATCACGCGCTCTGTCTCCGGCCAGGCGCCGATGCCGGCCCGATACAGGCGATACCAGGGAAAGCGTGGGCCGGGATCGATCTTGCGTCGCGGTGCGATATCCGCGTGTCCCACGACATCCACCGGGTCGATGTCGTGGCGTTCGATTATATCCCGCGCCAGGGCAATGAGCGTGTCGATCTGTGCCGCGGGGTAGGGCGTCCAGGTACGTCCACGGGGCGTGTCGCGTGGCCCTCGGTTGACGATCTCGATGCCAATGGAGGTGTCATTGAGGTTCGAACGCGACCCCCAGGCGCTAGCCCCGGCATGCCAGGCGCGTCGCGATTCATCGACTAGTTGATAAAGTCTCGGCGTCGCTTCGCGCGTCACCAAATAGTGTGAGCTTACGCGCGGTCCCGTCAGGGTGCGGAGCGAACGCCGGGCATCGCTGTCGGTGTAGTGCAGCACCAAGTGGCGTACGCGGCTGCTCTGTGCACTGGACTGATAAGAATGATCGACTCGGTAGCCGTCTCGCGACTCGGTTATCGCTGTTCCGCCGCACGCCGTCAGCGCGAATAGGCAAATGACAATGAGGCAGGCCAGCGGAAGGCAAGGCGCGGGTAGCCGCCAGCGCGCTGGGTGCGAATGAAAGCATGGCGTTGGCATGGCGGCGTCTCCGGCGTTGACGTATTACAGTGCGGCATACCAGTGGGCGATCAATATGCCCAGGGTGAGCGTCAATGAGAAGCTCAGCATGGTGCCCAGCAAAACGTACTCGGTGAGCTTGCGGTCGCGATCCTCACGCAAATCGCCGAAACGCAATACCGATTTAGCGGCCAGTAAGAAGCCAATGGGCACGAGTTGATCGGCCAGCACGAAGGTTAGCACTAGAAACCGCTCGAGCATGCCGATCCGCGCGCCCGCATCGGCGAGCGTACCGCTGTTGTCCACGCCATGGCTCCAACGCCGCATGATCAGGGCGATGAGAATCGAGAACGGCCGCATGACGATCAAATACGCCAAGGCCACCAGCAGGGTTCGAGGGTGCAATAGCCATGCGACGGCGTGGCCGAGCCAAGCGCCGTCACCGACCAACCATGCCCAGATGATAACGAGCACGCTGACATGTAGGGCTTGGTCGACGACGAAGTAACGCACGTGCTCGGCTGGGGCGTGGCTCTTGAAGGCGTCGATGACGAGATGCGTGACGGCGATGAAAGCCGCCCCCAGCAAAGCGGTGGCAAAGGATTGAGAACTTATCAATACCAGCCAGGCCAATGCGCCATGCACGCCAGCATGCAAGTAAAGGGCTCGGGAACGCTGGCGACGCGCGTTCTTGTCGCGAACCCAGGCCGCGCTCTGAAGCAGAAAGTCGCCGGCCAGGTGCGCGATCAGCAAAAGCAGCAGTGTGGTCAAGGGAGAACCGATCATCGTGGCGCCTCCATGATGGCGGCGATGCGCTGACCGACATGCGCGAGATACTCCTCGATCAGTGGCCAGCGTGCGGCATGCAAGCGTTGATGAATCGTCGACTGCGCGCGCCCGAGGCGTTCTGCCAAGGCTTTCTGCGTTTCGGCATGCTGCAGTTGCCAGTACGTTACTTCGGCGGCGTTATGGGTCCAACCCTGGATGGTGGCATCGGCGAAACGCGTCAACAGGGCCAAGGTGTCATCAGGCGCGGGCAATGACAGCGCAAAGCGCGTATCGCCCTCGCTCAAGGCATCCAGAGCCTGGCCGGAGCGCACGTAGACCTCGCCATTGGCCGAGGCGAAACGTCCCGTTTCGGGTAAATGTCCCGGGCCGATGGCCACTGCGATGCGGGCGTCCCAGGTCTCGCGCCGAGAAGGGGAGTGCCGTATCAACGCGGCACGGGTCAGCACGGCAGCCGTCATGGCCTGCGCGGGCGAGCGCAAGGCGACTTGGAAGCCATCGCCACGGTAGCGATCCACGTATGCCCCGTATTGCAATTCTAAGAGTCCAAGTGCGCTTTCTAGCGCTTGATCGAGGCGCGTGTGATCATCGATACGGCGTGACCCGACGATGTCGCCGGTCAATACGCTGAGTGGGATTTCATTCATGTCGTTTTATCGCCTTTTAATACGATATATGGCAATAATAGTATAATAAATCTATAAGTCTAACCGATCGCAAAATAAATCGATTATTGAGCTGATCTAAAGCGATATCCTGTATGCTGTAATTATATACAGTATTTTAGACATGCCAACCCCGCAAGGGGCCACCGTGTCGGTGGAGCGAGGTTGTAATCAGGGGGGGCTGCTATCCGGCGTGGGTCTCAAGCGCTTCGACGGGTGACGAGAGCATACGCGCCTGGGTGGTATTGCGGCCCTGGGCTTTGCAGGCATACAGGGCTTCATCGGCGCAGGCAATCATGTCGTCGATGTCTGCGCCGACGCCGGGAGGACTCGTCACGACTCCCACGCTGACGGTCACGACTTTGGCGGTGGGCGAGTACTCATGCGGGATGCCCATGGCCTGGATCATGCCACGCATGGCATCGGCCAAGCGCCAGGCCTCTTGACTAGGGGTGTCGATGAGTAAGACGAGAAACTCCTCACCTCCCAAGCGAACGACGATATCCGTCTCACGACGGAAAGTATCGCGCAATACGCCAGAGATCTGCACCAGACACTCGTCGCCGGCTGGATGACCGTAGTAGTCGTTATAAGGTTTGAAATGGTCGACGTCCATCATCAGCACTGACACCGTACAGTCGAGACGCCGCGTCAGCGGTAGGGCGACATCGAGACGATTTTCCAGCATGCGGCGATTGCCCAGTTTCGTGAGCGGATCGACGAGCGATTGTTCCAGCAACTGGGCATTGTGTGCCTTGAGGTCCTCGACCAAGTGTTGAAACTGGCGTGCCAGCTCGCCGACTTCATCGCGGCGTTCGGAGAGGTAGGTCGTCATCATGAGGTGGGTATTGTCACCTTCATGCAGTCGACGCGCATGCTCCGCGAGCCGCCGCATGGGGTGTAAAAGGTCCCTTTCGATTCTCAGTAACACCCAGCCTGCTGTCAGTGATATCAGCAATAGCAGCGCGATGACCTGTATGGGCCAGGGCCAGTGTGCCTCACCGACTCCCCAGCCGAGCAGGCCGCTGCCCATGAAGGCCAGCACACTCAGGCGCGCCCATCGCCCCTTGAGGATAAGTGGTTGTTTTCCCTGCATCGATATTATAGACATTAGTATCCATGCCGTTTTTTTATGAAGCGATTAGTCTAAACAGTCAGCTAATGTAAATAAAGTTATCTTATAAGTAAAATAAAATTAAATTTTGTGATTTGATGCAGATCATTTTAAACATGCGTTTGATGGAAGTGATATATCAAATGCAGTATTGAAGTTATGTTTTACTTTTAAAGTATCGGTTCAATCGCGTGGTAGAGAAGAAAGGCGAGGGTAGGCACGAGACAAGGCATGCGTGACATGCTCGGCCCGACGTGGCGTAGAGCATAGCGCATAACATAAAAAACCCCGCTCCTGGGGAGCGGGGCAAAAACGTCAGCTAGTCAAGAAAGCTCTTAGAAGTTGAAGCCGAAGTTGGTCTGCAGGCTGGTGTGCCAGTCGCCGTCGGTCGGCGAACCGAAGTAGCCGAGGGCGTTCTTGTTGGCAATGACACTGAACCAGGCGTAGTACGGACCGGCGGTCACTTTCATGCCCAGGTCGTTGAGCATCGGATCGTCGACATTGCCGCCATCGCCGCTCGGCGAGTAATCGCCTTCGGGGCTGACATAGCTGAAGTCGTTGTAGAAATAGAGGTTATCGATGTCACCCCAGTCGACGTTCATGCTGTACGCCAAGCTGGCGGAATACATCTGGCCTTCAGCGGGGATGAAGTAATTGAAGGCGAATGCACCGACCTGCATTACGTCGTCGGAAATACCGCTATCGTCTGGATTCTCGGCATCGTATTCGTAGGCGGTAGCCTGCAACAGCGTATACCAGTTGCCGTAGCTGCCGTTCAAGCCCACGGCGGCCTGCCAATTATCACCGCTGTCATTGGTATAGTTGTTGTAAAGCTGACCGCCCTTGGCCGAGAAGTTGATCTCGGTGGTGTAGTCGGTGCCCTGACCGAAGGTATACGCCACACGACCGGCAAGCTGGTTCTCGGCGGTATTGCCTTGGTTGGTGGGGTTACCGTCATCGTCTGTGGGTGCATTACCGACGGGGTTCGCCCCGTAGTGCTCGTTGCCGTCACCCAATTGGTCGCTCTTGAAGAAGGCCAGCGAGGTGTCCCAGGCGCCCTGGCTGTGATCCCACTTGATACCGGCGTTCTGGTTGTCGTTGAAACCGGAGAGATACGGCAGGGTGCCGTACCAGCCGAGGTAACCGTAATCCATGTTGCCGAACGGCGTCTGGACCAGACCCACCTTGACGGTATCGTTTTCGCTGGCTTGGTAACCCATCCAACCGCTCTTCAGGAACTGGTAGCCGTCGTAGAAGCGATAATCGAACCCGTAGAGGAAGTTGCCGTGCTCACCGTTGAGGGCGAGGACGAACTTGCCGAAGTTCATGTCACCGGCTTTGTCTTTATTGGCCTGGTCCCAGTCGTTGTAGCTCGCGTTGAGCTGGAGCGTACCGCTGATCTGCGAGTTCTGGATCGAGTCGATCAGTGAGCGGTTTTCTTCGGCAAGCTCACGCGTCTCTGAGGTAGCCTGGCCGCTGTCGGCGGTCGTGGTCGACTGCTGAGCATCGAGTTGCTGCTCCATGCGCTCGACTTGTGCGCGCAGAGCATCCAACTGACGCTGCATGGCTTCGGTGTCTTGTTGTGCCAATGCCGGTGCAGCAAAAGCCAGTGTGCCGGTAACGCCCATGGCGAGGCCGGCTGCCTTGAATGATAGTTGTGCCACTTTTTTCTCCGTTTCCTGCTTAGGGTCGTGAGTCGTCGGATGGGCTGGGTAGCCCTTTGCGAACTGACGCCAGGAAACCCTGAACCGCGTGCTTGAAATGAGCACACAACGCCATGCCATACACGAAGACGCGCCCCCTGAAAGCGAGGACGGTTCCCATGCTTCGCGAGCCATGCGTTGGATATGATTCAGGCGTTCCCTTGATTGCCTTTATTTTCATTATGAGCGGTATCATACCTAAATCTTGCCGTTACATAAATAGGTGTTATGGAATGGCGGGGGAGTCCCCGTATGAGCGCTTATGAAGGGCGCCGGAGGGATCTCGCAATGGGGGGGGCGAGGGCTAGTGAGATGACGCTGAGGGCCCAATTGACGATAATGTCCCACCAACGCCCGGTGAAAGGCAGGGCGAGTATGGTGAGGAAGTCAGTAGACAAAAGGGACAAGGAGAACGAGATGCGCCAAGTCTGGCTAATGGCGATTCTAGTAGGCGGTATCGGAGCAAGCGTGTCGGCGTGCAGTTACACACCCGCGCGTATCGACCCCGAGCCCGTTGTTGAAGTCGGTGATGGACACCATGACCACGATGAGCGACATGAGCATGGGCATGGCGGTGATTTCTGTCCGCCCGGGCAAGCCAAGAAAGGCAACTGCTGAAGCGCCATTAAAAGCGCCCGCGCGATCATTTCATGATGACCGTTCCCTGCATCATAAAAACGCCATGGCCGATCATTTCGGCCATGGCGTAATATCCTGCGCTCCCTTGGCGTCTTCCTGACGCACCGGTGCTTTGCCGGTTCCCGTGAGCCTCCTAGCTCAGCATGCTTCCCTAACGCGCTTAACGACAGTGTCCCTTGTCTGACGAGCAATGGCCTGTTGCCATGCATCGTCACCACCTGTTGTACCCAACCTCTGTGACAATGTCGCGTCACGGATGTGACGTTTTGATGGCCACTTTTGATGGCCGCTTCTAATGGCCACTTCTGTTAGTATCCCGCACTTTTGATACAACACACTCAACGGGAACAAGGCAATGAATGCGGTTATTTTGGCCGTTCTGGTCATGGTGGGGCTCGCATTGGCGCGAGTATCGGTAGTGTTTGCGCTTATCGTGGGCGCCTTGGTGGGCGGCCTGGTTGGCGGCCTGGGACTCGAGGACACGTTGGCTGCGTTCAACGAGGGCGTGGGAGGCGGCGCCAAGGTGGCGCTGGCCTACGCAACGCTTGGGGCGTTCGCGGTGGCGATTTCACGCTCAGGGCTTCCCGACTTATTGGCTCAGCGCTTGATTCGTCTGCTTGGGCACGAGGCGTCATATAAACGTCAATCGGCGGTGAAATACATCCTGCTCGTGGCTTTGCTATTAGTGGCGATTTCCTCGCAGAATCTGATTCCGGTGCATATTGCCTTCATTCCCATTCTGGTCCCGCCGCTGCTCAAGATCATGAATCCCCTGCGTCTGGATCGACGCATGGTGGCGTGCGTACTGACCTTCGGCTTAACGGCGCCCTATATGTTATTACCGGTCGGGTTCGGGGCGATCTTTCTCAACGATATCCTGCTGGCCAATATCAACTCGGCGGGTGAAGCCGTGGGACTCGAAGTGACGCGTGGCATGGTGCCGCTCGCCATGGGGATTCCCGTTGCCGGCATGGCACTGGGGCTTCTGGTGGCTATTTTTTATTCCTACCGCAAACCGCGTGATTATGAAGCGCGCGATGTCGTGACGAGTAACATCCCGCATCGTTCCAGTGAGGTCAGTCTCCATACTCGTGGATTGGTAATGGCCGTCGTGGCCATCGTCTCCGCCTTATCGATTCAATTGTATAGCGGCTCGATGATTATGGGCGGGCTCGTTGGCTTCGCCCTATTGTCGCTAGGCGGCATCTTCAAATGGCGTGAAGCCGATGACCTCTTCACCAGCGGTATGCGAATGATGGCGCTTATTGGCTTCATCATGATTACGGCGGCGGGGTTTGCCTCGGTCATGCAAGCGACGGGCGAGATCGACACACTGGTCGAAAACGCCTTCGCCATTATCGGCGACCATCAAGGGCTTGCCGCGTTGATCATGCTGTTAGTTGGTTTGTTTATTACGCTGGGGATTGGCTCGTCGTTTTCGACGATTCCCATTATTGCCGCGATCTACGTACCGCTCGCCATACAGTTCGGCTTCTCACCCATGGCGACGGTGGCCCTGGTGGGTACCGCCGCCGCGCTGGGCGATGCTGGCTCGCCGGCCTCTGATTCGACGCTGGGGCCGACCTCGGGACTCAACGTCGATCGCCAACATGACCACATCTGGGACTCGGTCGTCCCCACCTTTTTACATTACAACATCCCGCTCATCGTCTTCGGCTGGCTGGCGGCAATGTGGCTTTAAATGGGGGCATTGCTTTGAAAGTGAGACAGGCTAATGTCGATCTGCTTGCTTGAAAGCGAATTAACGGCAACTCGGAAAGGCGAAGGTTGCGATAGGTAAATAAAAAATAAGGTGGGGCTTGGCAATAAGCGAATAAATGGCGATAATATGGACACATCCCAACTGTCTAGAGGTAAAGAATGTCTCTGTTGAGCGAGTACATGAAAAAGGAACAGCTGCTAAAGCAACTCAGCGAAGAGTTGCAGCAGCTGGAACAGGACCAGCGCCTGACATCTGAGCTGGAATTCAAGGAAAAGCTCGAAACCTTGATGAAAGAGTACGACAAGACGCCTGCTGCCGTTATCGAACTGCTTGATCCGCAGCCTGCTTCTCGTACTGCGTCGTCGTCTCAGGCGAGCACCGGCGGACGCCGCAAGCGTAAGCTGAAGATCTACAAGAACCCCAACACCGGTGAAGTGGTGGAAACGCGGGGTGGTAACCAGAAGACGCTCAAGGCGTGGAAAGATCAACACGGCAACGAGACCGTCGAGTCTTGGTTGGTACGCGTCGAGGACTAAACGTCTTCTGAGAACAAGCGCTTTCCAGCGAAAGCGCGTTGCGTTCCAAAGCGTATGTTCGGAAGAGGCTGATGCTTGAGCATCAGCCTTTTTTTATGTGCCGTACCCATTGGCTAATGAATCGTCAATCGTCAAGAGTGGCGTTCGAAAGCCACTGCGCCCAGCGAATGGGTATCGTGAGTTTCGCGGTTGATCGATGACTCCGGCTATCCCGTTTCAATAGACAGCAGCGTGGTAGCTTGGCTGGAGCGCAGATCAATAACACAAGAGGCATAACGGAATGGCACAAAAGGCGCCACGGGCGTCTACGCTAGTTGATGAGGCCTCGGGTAAAAGGATGAAAGGCTTCTCATCAACGGCAGGAGGCCGTAAACATGGCAATGGGAATTAACAAGGCCAGGTTTTGGCTAGGGCTTTTATTAGGGCTTTTATTGGTGCTGGCGACCCTCTCGCTGGGAGAGGCTTGGCTCACGTTCGCCCTGGCGTCGGCCGCGCTGGCCATGGCGGGCCTTGCCATCTGGCTGGCGTGGTGGCGCGAGCGCAAGCAGCGTCTGAAGCGCCAAGCCCTGCGCAACGACCGAGTGACCGATCTGCCGGGGCGCGTGCTCCTCGAGCGACACTTGCAACGCTTCATGGACGATGCCTACGCCGTCTCGCTTTATTATCTGGCGTTCGATGCCTTGCGCCATCTGCGCGCTCAGTTCGGGGTCGAATGCGCCGACCTGGCGGCTCAGGGCATCGCCGAGCGCCTGCGCGATACCTGCGGCGGCGTGTGTTACCCGGCGCGCCTCTCGGACGACGTCTTCGTGGTCATGGCCTCTGGCGCGCAAGATCCCCTGGCGATGGCTGCGCGTTATCAGGAAATGCTCCACGCGCCCATCGAGGTGCATGGTGTGCCGCATCGGCTCGAACCACGCATCGGGGTTGCCGTTTCGCCCGAGCATGGCAAGACGCCCACGGCGCTGTTACAAGCCGCGCAGGATGCCGCCGACCAAGTGCTAGCCAGCGCCGGGGCCGAGCCGCAGCTATTCGAGCTCGATCTGCTCAAGACGTCCGAGCGTCGGCGTTTCCTGGCGGAGACGTTGGCCGATGCCCTGGAGCAGGAAGCTCCGTTCTTCGAGCTGTATCTACAACCTCAATACCGTCTCGCCAATCGGCAACTGGTGGGCGCCGAGGCCTTGATTCGTTGGCAGCACGACACCTTCGGCACTATCTCGCCCGGTGAATTCATCCCGGTGGCCGAAGCCAGCCACCAGATCGTGCCGCTGGACGAAAAAGTGTTCAACACCATGCTCGCCTGGCTGGCGCGTCACGAACTGCCGCATACGCAGAGCCTGGTATGGGCGGTCAATCTGTCGATACGGCATTTCGACGACCAGCGATTCACCGATTGGCTGCTGGAACGCTGCCAGCATTACGGCGTTCCCCCACAATGCATCGAGCTCGAGGTCACCGAGCACGTCGCCACACAAGACCTTTCTCAAGTGCGCCAAATCATGCGCATCTTGCGCCTGCACGGCTTCGGGCTGGTGCTGGACGACTTCGGGGCCGGTTATACGTCGCTGCGTTTTTTAAAGGAACTGCCGTTCACCAAGGTCAAGCTCGATAAGGTCTATATCGATGCCATCGCCGAGGACGAGCGCAGCCAATTGCTGGTCAAGGGCATCATCGATCTGGCGCGGGGGCTGGGGTTGACTGTTGTCGCCGAAGGGATAGAAACTCAAGAGCAGATGGATGTCCTGCGCGGACTGGGTTGCCCCGTTGGCCAGGGCTATCTATTAGGGCGACCCAGGCCCGTCGAGTCTTTCCTGTGGCGGCTATCACAGCGCCAAGAAACGCCACTAGCGCGCTCCGCGCGCACGCACTAGCTTCTGTACGCCAATTCGGTGAGTGCGGCGCATGGCGCATATAGCACATAAAGAAACGTAGGGATTGAACTTCGCAGATTTGGCATCATCTATAATATCGGGCCGAGTCAACGCCAAGCGATTTAGACATCGCCTATTCAGAGCAACCGTTTTTCCGCGTTACCTATCTGTGTGACTCGTTGCCGTACGTCGAGCGTCTCCGGTACACCTGACCGAAGCCGTGTTATTACGCTTTTGAACCGCTACATCGTGATTTCAATATTTCCATGAAAAACAATCGTCAAGCCTCGTCACGCCATATGGACGAGCGTGAAAAGCTCCGCAAGTTTCGTGAACTCGATGACGCCTTCGCCACGGCTCTCCAAGAGCTCGATGGCGGCGGCGCAAGCAATGAAGATGCCGCGCCCCAAGAGCCGCCGTTCGAGGAACGCCTGCAGGCGCTGATGCAGGAGTACAACCAATCCAGCCAAAGCGTCGCCACGCTGATGCGTACCATCGTCGAGATCGGTCACGCGTCACGCGAAGCGCAGTGACATATCGCTCGGGGCGCGCCACTGGCGCGCTGAGAAGATACGACGAGAAAGTGTTGACAGCGCTCCGGCAAAGGTCCAAGCTTAGCTCAGTAGGTTAGCAAGTGGCATACCGTCAGTAGTAATCGATGTCTTCGAGAGCCTGGTGTATCGCTTATTTGTTTTACCCACTGCAACTCGGGTAATACCCGGCAATTGAAAGCGCAATGCGTGTAAAGGATATCGAAAATGGCAACTGGTACAGTTAAGTGGTTCAACGACGCTAAAGGTTTCGGCTTTATTTCTCCGGACGATGGCGGCGACGACCTCTTTGCCCACTTCTCCGAAATTCAGGCTGAAGGCTTCAAATCTCTGCAGGACGGTCAAAAGGTTTCCTTTGACGTCACTCAGGGCAAGAAAGGCCTTCAGGCGTCTAACATCAAGCCCGAGTAACTTCGCGTTTGATTCGAAGCCGCAAGGCTTCGCATAACAGGGCCCGCTTCGGCGGGCCTTGTTGCGTTTGGGGTAGCAGTTGATCAACGGTCGCTCGGCAGTGAGTCCAGCCATTGGCGTATACGATGTTGATGCCAGCGGCGCGAGACCCGATGGGTGTCGAACGTAGTGGGCACGATCAAGCAATCATTATTTTTCTCGTTGGGGTCGAGCTCGCTCTTCTCAAGCATGAAACACCGGTACGCGCCGACTGGGCGGTCTTCGCTGCCATAGATCGCGATCAGCCGGATCTCCAGCATCCTCAGCTTTTCATCTTCTAGCGTCAGCGTGTTTCGGTCGATATCAAGCTCGTGCCCTTCGGCGATATGATCGATGATCTCTCTGAATGAGCACACCTGATGATAATCGCCGGAATCCAGAGGTCCCTGGCGGGTGGCATGCTGCTCGCTACTCCCTTGCTCGCTGTTGTCTGATCGGGTGTAATCAGTCAGGTCGCAGGTATATTCACCCCTGGACGTGTGCAATACCCCCATGACATTCGAGACGAAGATCGCCTCCGAACTCATGTTGCTGATCAGACACATACCGTCCGGCGACTTGCTGCGCCCGCGATTGATGATGATGCGCGGCCGGCGCTGACGTGCAAAGCCCAGGTAAAGAAGCTGCGCGTAGAATAGCCATACGCCCAGGGTGCAGAAACTCGCGACCGCGCTCAGCGCGCCGCTGTTATTGTTGAGCCATTCAAGCATTCCTTGCTCTCCTTGTAAGTGCTAAGTAAACGTTATTGTTTGGAAAAGAAAAACGCTACCTGACAAGTATCGTCCGGCAGCGTTGACTGTGCGACTTTAGCAAAAGCTGTGAAGCGTGCGGCGCGAAGGACGCGGTGCATTACACCTATTGCGTGGGCCATGTAGCTTGATATGTCATAAACTCAGTTTCAATAACAATTGTTAAACACGGCACATGAACCCTGTCGCTGTAGAAGGTTGATATAAAACAATGAACACAGCGTTTGCCTTCAATCTGCGCGAGGTTAACGGGGCGCTGGGCGATCTCGGCACCTTGCTGCCGCTGATGCTGGGGAGTATCGCCATCGGCGGGCTAGCGCCCGTTCCGGTGGTGCTGGGGTTTGCCATCTTCTATCTGGGCACGGCATTTTACTATCGCCTGCCGATCCCCGTGCAGCCCATGAAGGCCGTGGCAGCCGTCATATTGACGGCAGGCATGTCGCCGCTGGAACTGGCCATCGCCGGGGCAACGATCGGTGTGGTGTTATTGATCCTGGGGCTGACCGGCTGGATCGCGCGCCTCAACCGCTTGATCCCGCAATCCGTATTGACCGGTCTGCAACTGGGGCTGGGGGCGTTGTTGGCCTTGACCAGCCTCACGCTAATGGCCGAGCAAGCCTGGCTAGGCATCGCTACGCTCAGCGTGCTGCTGGTGGCAATGCGCTTTCCGCGCTGGCCTTCCGTGGTGCTGGCGTTATTGACGGCCTGGGGGCTAGGGCATTTTCAGGCTGCGAGCGCGCCGCTCATCGACACCGGCACCACGTGGTTTCCCGCGCTGGCGAGCTGGCCGGATATGCAAAGCATCGAACGCGCCATGTCGATGCTGGTGTTGCCGCAACTCTCGTTGACCGTCACCAACGCCATCGTCTTGACCACGCTCGTCGCCGGCGACTACTTCGGTGAGCGCGCCGCGCATGTCACGCCGGCGCGCTTGTCGGTTTCCACCGGGCTGGCGAATCTCGTCTTCGCCCCGATGGGTGCCTTGCCGATGTGTCACGGCGCCGGGGGCTTGGCCGCGCATTACCGCTTCGGCGCACGCACCGGCACCGCGCCGCTACTACTGGGAAGCTTGTTGCTGGCCATGGCATGTTTACCACCGCAATGGGGGCTGGGGCTGCTTGCCGGTATTCCTAGCGCCGGGCTCGGTGCCTTGCTACTCGTTGCCGCTTGGCAACTGGCCATCACCAAGCGGTTGTTCGATAGCAAGCCCTCGTGCTGGCTGGTAATCGCCGCGACCGCCGTGATCACGCTCGCGCTCGATCCTTTCTGGGGGCTGGTCGCCGGTGGCATCGCCGAATGGGCGCGAATTAGCTGGCGTCGCCGCCATCACGCTTGAGGCGTTTCACCCAGCGCTGCTTGGCGTACTTGCGCAGGTTCTCGACGTTGGGGAAGGCCTTAGGCACTTTGCGGACTATGCCTAGTCTTGGAAAAGGTCGGAATGACTGCCGGTACGTGCCAAATGCCACTCATCGCCCACGACGCAATACAGCAATAACCAGTCTGGTTCGATGTGGGCGTCCCGGTAGCCATTCCAGTTTCCCCGCAGCGGATGATCTTGGTATTCCTCAGGCAATGGAGCCTGCGCGACGAGTAGGGCGAGCAGGCTCTTCAGTTTTGTTGTGTCCTTGCCACGCTTAACGGCGCGCTTCACATCCCGTTTGAATTGGCTGGAGCGAACAGGTGTCAGCATCAGACACCCAAATCATCGAATAGAGCGTCAGCACTATCGAAGCGTTTTCCCTTTCCGGCTTCTAGCTCATTCATCGCCGTTGTAGTGGTCGTATTCGGCACTTGAACGGCGAAGGGCAAACGTTTTTCGTCAGCGACTCGCAGCATCAACAAGCGGATGGCATCGGAAACCGACAGTCCCATCGCTTCCAGCGCCGCAGTGGCGCGCTCTTTGGTTTCGCTGTCGATACGAGCACGGACGACAGTATCGGCGCTCATGGCATTGCCTCCTTTTGTAGCTACATGGTGACTACAGTATAGCCGATATAATCGGTAGCAGCTATTCATCAACCTGACGCTTGCATCATGGCGTATCGCCGCCATCACGCTTGAGGCGTTTCACCCAGCGCTGCTTGGCATACTTGCGCAGGTTCTCGACGTTGTCCGTCTCATCGACGATATCCTGGCCAAGAATCGTCTCGATCACGTCTTCCATAGTGATCAAACCCACCCAGGTGCCGTGTTCGTCGTACACCACGCGCATGTGGCCGTGATCCTTGAGCATCGCGGTGAAGACATGCTCCACGTTATCCGTCTCGTGCAGCGCCTCGATGGGGTGCATCAGCGCCTTCATGGTCTGCTCATCTTCGGCGTGATAAGTATCTGCCTTGTGGATATAGCCAATCGCCTGCTCGCCGCCGTCCATCACCGGAAAGCGCGTGAACTGCATCTTGCCGTACTGCGCATCGAATTCCGCCACGCTGAGATCCGGCGTCACCGCCACGCACACCGTGCGCGGCGTCATCACGCTCTTCACCCGAATCTCATGCAGATTGAGGATATTGACGATGGCGCGCGTCTCGTCGCTATCCAGCGCCTTCTCATCCAGGCCGATGCGCGCCAGCGCCTTGATCTCCCCGCGCATGTCGACATCGTTCTGCGTGCTGCCGATACGATTGGTGATCCGCTCGGAGAGCCAGATGAACGGCGTCAGCAGTACGATCATCACCCGTAGAATCGGCGGCAGCAGCGGGGCGAGGGCCCGCCAATGGCTCGCGCCGATGGTTTTGGGGATGATCTCCGAGACGACCAGAATCGCCAGCGTCATCAGCGCCGAGGCAATCGCCACGTGCGCATCGCCGAACACCACCGCGACCTGCGCGCCCACACCCGTCGCGCCCACGGTATGCGCGATGGTATTAAGCGTGAGAATCGCCGCGAGCGGCCTATCGATGTTGGACTTCAGCTTGGAAAGCGAGGCATGCAGCTTCGGGCGATCATCCTTCAACTGCGCGATATAGCTCGGCGTGAGTGACAGCAACGCCGCCTCGAGAATGGAACACAGAAACGAAAACCCGATGGAAAGCAGGGCAAAGGCCGCAAGGAGGACCATGAAGACTCTTGGTTGAGAATGGAGCGAGTATTTATCCAGTCCCTAAGAAGACTGTCAATCCATGCGTGAGGCGTTTTTCGACGGAGGGTGGCGGGGTGGGTGTAGCGTGCCTTATCTATCGCGTTTTCCTTGTCAAAATTATTTATTGGGGGTACGTTAAAGAAAGAAGGATAATCCAATGAGGTATGCCAATGATCGCGAAAAAAGACGATTCAAAGACTACTTGGATTGATCCTGATGATGCTCCAGAGCTCGACGACGATTGGTTTGAGGGAGCTTATCAGTACGAGGATGACAAGCTGGTCAAGCGTGGCCGTGGGCGACCGCCTTTGGCGCGCAAGAAGATGCCGGTAAAGGTGCGGTATGACCAAGACGTCATCGACGCCTTCCGGGAATCTGGCCCTGGCTGGCAAACGCGCATGAATGAAGCCCTTCGCCAGTTTCTGGCCGAGCATGACATCAACGAGCTGGATAGGCGACAGTGATTGGCGTAAGACAGCTTGGTGACGGCGTGCTGGGCCAGCTATCAAGCCGATCAGGGGATCGCCCATGACGACATGCGTGCGCTTTTTGATCGGTCGAGTGAGTTGTGACTTGGCGTGTTTTCTACCACCCAGACGTACAGCAAGACCTGACGCGACTGGGCTCGGCCGCTGCAACACGTAGGCTGGATGTCATTGAAGCGCGAATCCGCGATGGCGAGCCTGACAAGCTCGGGAAGCCACCTCGAGGGACGCTAGCCGGTTGCCGGCAAATTCGTACTGGCAATACGCGGATCGTGTACAAGGTGGATGGAGAGGCCCTCCAGGTTTTGCTCGTGGCGGTGGGCACGCGACGAGATGAAGAAGTTTATAAACTCGCTGATCGACGGGTTTGATATCCTCCCCGCCTAGCAACCATACCCGTCTGTAATTGTTTTGAAGTTGTATTGTCGGCACTCGATATTAGCGTGACGGAGCTGGCATAAAGCAGTTTGGCCTCATTGCTTCCATCGACAGTCACGCCTAAGCGATCTATGGTAGTTAGAGGTATTACCTATTGCTACAAGCTTTAACCACGGAGGCTGACATGGCGACCCCGACATCCATCAAGCTCGACGACGACTTGAAAGGCAGGGTGCAGCACTTGGCCGATGCGCGCCGACGCTCACCGCACTGGCTCATGCGTGAGGCCATCGAGCAGTATGTAGTGCGTGAGGAAGGCCGGGAAGCCTTCAAGCAAGATGCGCTCCGGGCTTGGGAGGACTACCAAGCAACGGGCCTGCACGCGACTGCAGGCGAAGTAGAGAAGTGGCTGAATAGCTGGGGAACGGATCACGAGGAGTCCGCTCCCACATGCCACAAGTGATCTTCGCCCCTGCAGCGATCAGAGACCTCGAGCGGCTGCGTGAATTCTTGCGACCGAAGAACCCCGCAGCGGCCGAGCGAGCTGCTCAGGCTATCCTGCAAGGCGTCCAGGCACTCGGAGAAAATCCCCATATCGGACGCCCAATCGACGACCTGCCAGAAGCCTATCGGGATTGGCTGATTGACTTCGGTGATAGCGGCTATATCGCCCGGTACCTTGTCGATACTAACACCGTGGTGGTGTTGGCCATCCGCCAACAGAAAGAAGCGAGCTTCTAGCTGAGCCGTTCAGTCACCATGCCCATTAGCAATAGCCTCAACCCGATATTCCGGATACCCGAATCAAGATGACCGACTTCATTACCGATTCCACGCGCGATCGACTTATCGAGGGCGTTCACGCCGCCGGCCAAGAAGTCATGGCGATCTACCGCCGCGACTTCGCCATCGAGGAAAAGGCCGACGCCAGCCCGCTCACCGAGGCGGACATGGCCTCGCACCACGCCCTGGTCGGGCTGCTGGAAGTGCTCACCCCCAAGGTGCCGATTCTCTCCGAAGAATCCGCCGAGATCCGCTACGAGACCCGCCAAACGTGGCAGCGTTACTGGCTGATCGACCCGCTGGACGGTACCAAGGAATTCATCAGCCACAATGGCGAGTTCACGCTCAATGTCGCCCTGGTGGAAGACGGCGTGCCGGTATTCGGCATCGTCCACGCGCCCGCGCTGGAAAGTGGCCCCGCGACCTGGTGGGGCCAGCACGGGCAGGGCGCCTACAAGCGCGAGAACGGCAGTGACGATCAACCGATTCACGCCCGCGCATTGCCCGATCCCCAGGCCGAACCCTGGAAGATCATCGGTAGCCGCCGCCATGGCGCCGACATCTTCGAAGCCTTCTGCCAGCGCCTGCCCACGCATGAATGTGTCTCCATGGGCAGCTCGTTGAAGCTATGCCTGGTCGCCGAAGGCCAAGCCGATCTCTACCCGCGCCTTGCCCCCACCTGCGAATGGGACACCGCCGCCGCCCAAGCCGTTGTCACCGCCGCTGGCGGCCAAGTGCTTGATGTCGAAACGCTCCAGCCGCTTCGCTGCAACCAGCAAGACAGCGTCTTGAACCCCTTCTTCATCGTCTGCGGTCAGCGCGACCAACGCTGGGAAAACGCCCTGCGCGAGAGCATCGCCTAACCCGGGGCAAAAGCTGCGGGATACGAGCCACGGGCCGCGAGCTACAGGCTACAATATTGCTCGAAGCCGCTCTTCACAGCGCCCCGAACCTGGCGCTCGAAGCCCGAAAATATGAACGGTCGCCTGCTGCGACAAACGATCCAGGGGGATGACAATGGCGGACGATATCCGTTGGCAACAGCGGTTCGCCAACTACATCAATGTGTTTACCCGGTTGGAACAAGCTGTCGAGGCGTATGGCGACACGACGCTGGATATCATCAAGGAGGGTGTCATCCAGCGTTTCGAGTTCACTCACGAGCTTGCCTGGAAGGTGATGAAGGATTACCTGGAGCATGAAGGTATTCAAAACGTGACGGGATCACGCAGCGCAGCCCGGCATGCCTTCAACATCGGCCTTCTGGAAGACGGCCAAGCCTGGATGGATATGATAGAAACCCGTAACCATACGGTGCATGCATATCGTTACAGCATCCTGGAAACTGAATTCAAGAACATCGTCGAACGCTACTATCCGGCATTGAAGCAGTTTCGAGAGACGATGGAGGGCCAGCGCGAACTCGATAACGAAGCCCTACGCGAGCATATCGAGAGGGTTGGCCAGAGATTCGATGCGACCCATTCACCGTATCACCCTCGCTAAAGCTGGCGGGATAACGCTGCCACGAGCAACGAGCAACGAGCCGAACGCCTTGCAGAGATGAACACCATGCGCCTGACTGACAGCCAACGACACACCATCCGGCAGCTCGTCACCGACGAGCTTGGTCCGGGCAGCACGGTAAAGCTTTTCGGCTCACGGCTGGATGATAGCGCCCGTGGCGGCGATATCGACCTGTTCGTGGAAGTCGGCGCACCGGTGGAGCATCCCGCACAGCTCGCCGCCCGGCTCAGTGTGCGTATCATGCGCGCCATGCACGGGCGCAAGGTGGATGTGCTGCTGAGTGCTCCGAATCTCAATGAGCAGACGATACACAAGCTGGCACGGGAACAAGGCGAGTGTCTATGAATAACAGTTCTATGAATGACAGTCCCATGAACGGCCGCCCTATGAACGACAATCTTGCGGAGCGCTTGCGCTTCCTGAAACGCGTGGTCGAGCGTGAGATCCACCATCTTCGCTACTCATCGGATCGCGTGTTTGCCGCGCCGTTCACCGAGGAACTTGCCGCCAGGCTGGGTGAAGATGAGGCATTGGCAGAGAAGCTGGAAGCCTACACCAGCCGATTCTGCCGACTTCAGGACACGACCGGCGATAAACTGCTTCC
The DNA here is from genome assembly GCF_029889905.1 of Chromohalobacter sp. 11-W. Lineage (GTDB taxonomy): Bacteria > Pseudomonadota > Gammaproteobacteria > Pseudomonadales > Halomonadaceae > Chromohalobacter. Next base: position 275,468 of record NZ_JARANZ010000004.1, read on the forward strand.
GCTTTGGCTACGTGCCCTGGGCGAGAAGACTGGGGCCGTTGCCGACAACCTGGATCGCGCCGAAAAGCTTGGTGTGCTCGATTCTGCCGACAAGTGGCTCGAGATTCGTCAGACACGTAATCAAATGATCCATGAATACATCGAATCCCCTCAGGTGCTGGCCGACGCGCTTAATACAGCACATGACTATCAGGAAACGCTCATGGCGTTTGCCCATGCCATGCTCAGTGATGCCAAGCGGAGAAACTTGCTTGAGTAAGCCTGCGTCACGAGCCACGAGCTACAATATTTCACTAAGCCGCTCTCCACAGCGGCCCGGCCCTGGCGCTCGCAGCCCGCAGCGTAGAACAATAGCGATGCCGAAAGCATCACGTGATATGCTATAGATCTATCAAGTGATGGAAGGAGGCGGCCATGTCCAGCACGATCAAAGAGTATCGTCCCAAGGCGGTGGATCGGAAGAAGGGTTTCTGGCAGACCCTGGGCTTGCCTTCTCGAGGGCCAAAACTGCATGAAGCGCTGAGCGAAGGCGTTCCCTACGAGGTCTACACCAATCTCGCCGCTGTCTCTGGCCTGGAAAGCCAAGAGCTGGCGCGGTATGTCGTCATCTCCTCGGCCACCTTGCAGCGGAGAGCGAAAGCAGGCCACTTCAAGCGCGACGAAGGCGACCGTCTGTATCGTTTTGCTGAAGTCTACAAAAGTGCCGTCGACCTGTTCGAGGGAGACCGGCAGCGGGCCAACACCTGGCTGCTCAACCCGGTGCGTGGGCTAGGGGGCCAGCGTCCAGTCGAGATGATTGCGACGACCGCGGGGGCGGAAGCCGTGCTGGACCTTATCGGGCGGCTTGAGCACGGCGTTTTCGCATGAGCACGATACAAGGATACCGTCTCGTCAAGCGTAAGTGGCTCAAGAGCGCCTTCGATGGCGAAGGCGCCCGTTTATACGGTGGGCGGTGGAACAGCAAAGGAAAAGCTTGCGTATATCTCGCGAGTGCTGAGTCGCTGGCCATCCTCGAAGTGATGGTGCATCTCAACGACTACCGCCTGTTGGAAGACTATGCGCTGCTCGAGGTGACGTTTCATGACGATGACCTCATGCAGCTTCCAGAGGATGGGCGACCGGACGATTGGATGGTTGAGCCAGCGCCATCGTCTACCGCCGAGATCGGCGACGGTTGGTTGGAAAGTCAGTCGAGTCTGGTGCTGGCCATACCGAGTGTCGTCGTGCCCAGGGAAACGAATTATCTCGTCAACCCGGAGCACCCCGGCTTCAAGGCAATGGTCGAGAGCGCCAAGGAAATGGCATTTACCCCGGATAAACGCCTCTGACGTTTTCCTCGAATACCAGAGCGCGTACTACGAGCAACGAGCGAGGCTGCCGCCCGCAGTGCCTGGCAATCAAGGATGCTGTTGCAGGTAGTCGTTCAGCGCATGGCGGGTGAGGTCGTTGAGCGAGATGCCGTGCTGCGAGGCTGAAACGGCGGCGGCCAGGTGCAGGTCGTGGCCGACGCGCACGTTGAAGGACCCCTTGCACGGCGTCTCGGGCGTCTCGCCGAGTTGCTCGCAGGTGGCGAGGTAGTCGTCGACGGCTTCGCGAAACGCGACTTCCAGCTCCGCCACTGTCTCGCCTTCGTAACTGACCAGGGCGCGAACGAACTGTAGCTTGCCGAACAGACAGTTGTCTTCGGTGCTGACGTCGAGAGAGCCGTAGTAGCCCCGGTACTTCAAGAGTTTTTCCATTAGATCAGCCCTCCTGAGCGTAGCTGCTCGCTGAACGGCACGCTCTGGTGCGCTTCGAGTCGCACTAACATGTTCACGTCACTCCCAGGAACTCGAGTCTTTGGGAAGCAGCCCATTGGGATCATGGACCTTTAGCATATCGCCTTCTCAGCGCGGTGGCTTCTTCGAGGGCCAGATAAAGTGCCGGTACCCCAGGGCGGTTCAGTCGACCACCATGTTCACCTGCACCGGCTCCGCTAGTAGGAGCAAATGCCCATCTAGGCACATGGACACGATAAGCCTCTGTTGCAAACCGCAGACGCTGGATCATCCGGTGACCCCGGCTTTGAGCGACTGTACATAGCGCACCAGATCATCAGTGCGGCCAGCACTCACCAGTTGCTCGGGGGTTTGATAGTCGAAAGGCGGTATCGGCTCATTGCGGAACCAGAATAGAGCGTCCGGCAGGTTGCCATTGATATCCGCGGCCACCCCCAGCACGCGGATGGCATCGCGTAGCAAGATCGTCGACGATGAGCTGGTGATTCTGGTGTTGGACATCGGCCCCAGAGGAGACATTTACAAATGAACGCACAGATCATTGAACGGGAAGGGCGGCCAGAATAAGCCGTCATTCCTTATGACGAATACCGGGAGCTGTTGCACAAGGCTGAAGAGCTGGATGACGTGACAGCTTTTGATCATGCGACGCGCGAGCTGGCAGAGGGACGTGACGAGCTGGTGCCGGCAGAGGTGGTCGACCGGCTGCTTGCCGGGGAGAACCCCGTCAAGGTCTGGCGCGAACACCGCCGCTTGACCCAGGCCGCGCTGGCCGAGCCGGCTGGCGTATCCCAGTCGTACGTCGCCATGATCGAGCGCGGGGACCGAACCGGGCGTATCGAGGCACTGCGCAGGATCGCCGATGTGCTCGGCGTGAGCCTGGATGACCTGCATGACGACGTACTGCGGGAAGACGAAGCAAGTGGGCCATAGAGATCGCCTTGCGCGAAAGCGTCGCCTAACCCGAGCCACGAGCTAAAAGCTGCGAGCTACGAGCGGCGGGCTACGAGCGACAATGCCGCCCGAAGCCCGAAGCAAATACGTCAAACTAGGGATGTTTTGTAATCTTTTAGTTTACACATGTAGCCAAATAGGCTACACTTACTCTAATGATCAAGACGTTCAAAAACAAGGCCCTAGCGACGCTTTGGGAAACCGGTACATCCAAAATCGACAAGCGTATGCATAGGCGCATTCTTATCCGCTTGGCTGTGATCAACGAAGCTGCCAGCGTCGAAGATATCAACCTACCAGGTTATAAGTTTCATGCTTTGCAGGGCTTCAACCCAAAGCGCTACACCGTACATGTGAACGGTCCTTGGTGCCTCACTTTTGAATTTGAGGCCGGCAACGCTTATCAAGTTAATTTTGAGCAATACCACTGACTAAAAGGTGAAGCCACCATGGCTATTACTGCGAAGCAAAACCCCGACCGCTGCCCGCCGCACCCTGGCGAGGTGATCGAAGACATGCTGGAAGATATGGACTACAGCAAGGGCGATATTGCCCAGATGCTGGGCATTTCACGTCAGCAGCTGCACGCCATTCTCGCCACACGCAAGCCTGTCTCACCACAAACAGCCGCGCGGCTCGGCAAGCTGTTTGGTAACGGTCCGGGCCTGTGGCTACGGCTCCAGGCGGCCTATGACGCCTGGCATGCCGAGCGCGAAGTAGACGTCAGCGCGGTGCCCTCGCTAAAGCTGGCGGGATAACGCTGCCACGAGCAACGAGCCGAACGCCTTGCAGAGATGAACACCATGCGCTTGACTGACAGCCAACGACATACCATCCGGCAGCTCGTCACCGACGAGCTTGGTCCGGGCAGCACGGTAAAGCTTTTCGGCTCACGGCTGGATGATAGCGCCCGTGGCGGCGATATCGACCTGTTCGTTGAGGTTGACGCGCCGGTGGAGCATCCCGCACAGCTCGCCGCCCGGCTCAGTGTGCGTATCATGCGCGCCATGCACGGGCGCAAGGTGGATGTGCTGCTGAGTGCTCCGAATCTCAATGAGCAGACGATACACAAGCTGGCACGGGAACAAGGCGAGTGTCTATGAATAACAGTTCTATGAATGACAGTCCCATGAACGGCCGCCCTATGAACGACAATCTTGCGGAGCGCTTGCGCTTCCTGAAACGCGTGGTCGAGCGTGAGATCCACCATCTTCGCTACTCATCGGATCGCGTGTTTGCCGCGCCGTTCACCGAGGAACTTGCCGCCAGGCTGGGTGAAGATGAGGCATTGGCAGAGAAGCTGGAAGCCTACACCAGCCGATTCTGCCGACTTCAGGACACGACCGGCGATAAACTGCTTCCGCTTTGGCTACGTGCCCTGGGCGAGAAGACTGGGGCCGTTGCCGACAACCTGGATCGCGCCGAAAAGCTTGGTGTGCTCGATTCTGCCGACAAGTGGCTCGAGATTCGTCAGACACGTAATCAAATGATCCATGAATACATCGAATCCCCTCAGGTGCTGGCCGACGCGCTTAATACAGCACATGACTATCAGGAAACGCTCATGGCGTTTGCCCATGCCATGCTCAGTGATGCCAAGCGGAGAAACTTGCTTGAGTAAGCTGGCGCCGCGAGTTATTACGTAGCCGGCGCTCGAAGCCCGCCGCCTAGTACGAGATGCATCCAACGGTTCTTCGCTGGTTAGAGTAGACCAAAGGTACACGAGGAAAATTGATGATGAGTACCTCACTAGACCCTATCGTCTCGGAGTTCGAGACGCAGGAGCAAGCCGACCGTTACGACCGGTGGTTTCGCGAGCGCATTCAGCAAAGCCTCGACGACCCGCGCCCCAACGTCCCCCATGACGAAGCGATGGCGCGTATCCGGGCCATGATCGAGTCCAAGAAGCACCGGCATGCTAACGGTTGAGTGGCGTGCTTGGACGTACTCCACGCTCGCCGGGAATATCCCTAGCCGTCAACGGTGATGCACCGGGCTGGCGCTCCAGTTTCTCTCGCCTTCGACGGTCGTTACTGGTGTCCGGATTTAGTGGTTGATCGACACAGTCAAAGGGCGCCGTTGTGGCGCCCTACCCATAATCCATTTGGCTTGGGGAAATTTTCTCAAACCACGCTTACGCCAGCTTGGCGAAGCGCTCGATGTCCGGCTGGGCGCGGTGTTCGGCCTGCCACAAGTCGTAATCGCCTTGTACCGCCAGCCAGGTACGCGCCCGGCCGATGCCGGCCCGTTCCAGGCGAACGGCGAGGTCGGGGCTAATCGGCGCCCGCCCGTGTAGAATCCGCGACAGGGTTTCCCGCGCCAGCCCCAGACGGCGAGCCATTTCCGTTACGCTGATGTCCAGCGCTGGCAACACATCTTCGCGCAGCGTCTCACCGGGGTGCGGGGGATTGTGCATGTGGGCCATGTGTCACCTCAGACGCTTGGCGTGGTCGGTGCGAATTCCCTTGGTAGTGCCTGTTTCGAAGTTCAAGAGTTTTTCCATTAGATCAGCCCTCCTGAGCGTAGCTGCTCGCTGAACTGCACGCTCTGGTGCGCTTCGAGTCGCACTAACATGTTCACGTCACTCCCAAGAACTCGAATCTTTGGGAAGCAGCCCATTGGGATTATGGACCTTTAACATATCGTCCTCTTCCAGTGATTCAGGGTAGATGACCAAGTTGGTGCCAGCAGGATTGGCTTGCGAAGGGAAGAGAATGCCTGAACTGCCCGCAGCGAGGGCAATATCGCCGAGAAGCCAGGAAGGGGGCTCAATATGGTCGTTAAACCATAGTCTGCGCCAATCACAGTGGAGCTCTTGCCAGATCTCGTCCCAGTCCTCGTTGTACCCTCTGCTGAAGTCTACGACGTGGCGTATCTTGACTTCGTAGCTCACGATGAGCCCTGGCGGCATCAAACTTGAAAGCTGCTTGTATTCAGCCAACGCGGTGGCTTCTTCGAGAGCCAGATAAAGTGCCGGTACCCCAGGGCGGTTCAGTCGACCACCATGTTCACCTGCACCGGCTCCGCTAGTAGGAGCAAATGCCCATCTAGGCACATGAACACGATAAGCCTCTGTTGCAAACCGCAGGCGCTGGATCATCCGGTGACCCCAGCTTTAAGCGACTGTATATAGCGCACCAGATCATCGGTGCGGCCAGCACTCACCAGGTGCTCGGGGGTTTGATAGTCGAAAGGGGGAATCGGCTCATTGCGGAACCAGAAGAGGGCGTCCGGCAGGTTTCCATTGATATCTGCGGCTACCCCCAGCACGCGGATGGCGTCGCGTAGAAAACTTTGCAGCTTTTCGGCCCCTTGGCCCCGAGTGATGGTCGATCTATGCACGTGGGCGCGGCTGGCAAGTGTCTGAATATCCATGCGCAGGGCACTGGCAAACAATCGTGGGCTGATGACCGGCTCGCCTTCGGCACGTGCCGAGGCTTTCAGGTCCTCAACGAAACGTGCATACGATGCCGGTGCGTGATACTCAGCCGGGTCGGGCAAGGGGTCTTTCAGAACTTCAGCGGTCATGGGAAGCGCCTCGCAACGGATATGCTACATAAATGCTACTCCCATGTAGCATAGCATTATCGGTCATAGTGTGCAGGGCATGCGTGCATGCCACCTACCCTTTCCCCTTCGCTGGTCGCTCCAGCAAGGGCTCCAGCGCTTGCAAGCAGGCCACGACCTCTTCCTCGCTGTTGTAATGACTCAGCGCCAACCGCGTGGCCGTTTTGTACCCGAAGGGGGTGAGCAAGCGTTCGGCCTCGGGCGAGTTCAAAAGCTGGGCGCTGATCCCCGTGGCGGCCAGCCACTGCACCACCTCCCACGCCTCGATGCCTCGCACATCGAACGCCAGGGTGCCGTCTCGCCATCGTGCATGCGGCGCGCCGATCACCCGCACGCGGGGATGCCCCTGCAAGCCGCAGCGGGAAAGCGGGGGCGTGGTAGTGGTAATGGTAGCGCGCGTCGTCGGCAGGCCGTCATCGACGCCATGCAACAAGCGCTGCAGCAAGGCCCGCTCATGGGCTTGAATCGCCTCGCTCGCCGCCACCAGGCGCGGGCGCCGGGGAATCGTCGTGGAGAAAAACCCGCCCAGCCAATCCAGATACGCCACCCACTCGGTGATACTCGCCAACACGTCGGGCGTCTCGCCTCGCTGCGGTGGCATCAAGCCGCTCGGTGGCGCATCGCGCATGGTGAGACACAACCGCCGCGACAGCCACGCAAACCCCTGGCGAGGGCGGCAGAAGAGCGCCTCCGACCCCACCACATAGGCATCGATCTCCCACTGCGCCACATCCAGCGGCCCATGCGCGGCATGATGCGCCCCCAGCACCAGAATGAAACAAGAGGGCGCGACCTCGCGTATGGTGCGTGCAATCGCGGCCACATCCTGGCGAATGCCGGTGACGGGGCAGGTATGCACGAGCGTGGCAACACGCGTCTCGGGCGTCACGCAGCGGGCATACTCGAGTGTTTCCAGCCGACCGGTCAGCGGATTGACCGGCACCGTGGCGGTGCTCAGCGCCCGCCGCCTGGCATGCAGCGCGATGGCCGTGGTCTCATTGCTGGACGCCAGCACTGTACTCACCACCTGGCTCTGCGGGGGAATCGCCTCCAGCGCCAGACCCAACACCCGTGCCCAGCACTCATCCACGCTGGGCGCCCGCCACAAGCGACCATGCGACACGCCAAGCAACGTCTCGAGATCCTCCCAGCCGTGAGTGGCCACCGTTGCCTGCGCAGAATACCCCGGCGCATCCGCCTCCAGCGGCGCCGGCAGGCTCGCCAGCTCCGCGCCCACCTGGACCGCCGCCTTCAAGGCCAGCGGCTCCCCGGCGGCGTTCAGGTGAATCCGCCTACCATCGATGGGGCAGTGATCGACGTAATAGAAGTGCGTTCGCACCTGCGCCTGCAGCGCCTCGCTGAACAACCCCGTCTCGTCGCAGGGCGGTGTGCCGTCGTGATGGCAGGCGGACGCTCGAACCGGTGGCATCGTGTTTTTCCTCCCGTAGCTGCGTAACCTATATGTCACTTTATAAGTAACTATTGATTAAATTGCCAGTCGCATTCGAGAAAGCTACCTCTGTGGGAGGAGAATTCATGAAGTAGGAATGGTGCTGCCGTAACGGCAGTGAGGGGGAACGCAGCGAGGCCGCGGGGCTGGGGCGAGAGCGTGGCCTGTAATGAGGTTCCGCTAAGTCTCAATGAGTAAAAACCTCATGACGGCTGGTCACGAAAGTTAACTTACCTTAATATTGCAGGCTGACGCGGCTAAGGCCGCGTTTTTCGTTTCCAAGCGGCATACAAGACCGTAGGTAACCGTGTTAGCGCAACGCTAACCGACATAAAGAATAAAGGGCGCGGCATATAAGGCGCCCCAAGACCGTAAACGCGAGGGGCTTCATGTCAGGAAATGCTGCAACCGCCACGTCGGCCACGCACGATGAAGTGTCGTTGGTTGATATGGCTGTCGTCTTCGTGCGTGGCTGGAAGGTCGCGCTGTTCGTCTTCGTGGGCGTGCTGCTCGCCAGTGCGCTGGTCGCCTGGTGGCTACCGACCCAGTACACGTACTCGTCTGTCTATCAGATGGCCGAGGATACGGCCAAACCCCAACCGGAAGACGCCAAAGAGCGAGCGCAGGGCCTTGAAGCTTCGGAGGGCGTGCTCAACAAAACCCGCCTCTACTATCAGCCCCAGGCCATCCGCGAGATGCTCAAGCAGCAGGGGCTCGGCTCACTTCCGTTCAACGTCACCCTGACGCAGCCGGAGGATACGCTGTTGTTGGTGCTGAAGAGCGAAGCAGCACCTGGCCAGCACAACAATGTCAAAGTCTTGCATCAGCGGATATTGCAAGCCGTAGCAGCCCATCAGAACAAGCAGTATGAGCGAGTTCATGGGCTATTCTCGAAAAAGGTAGCCAGTCTGGATGAAAGCATCGAGAAACTGCGCGGCGATGATGGCGCCAACACCGGCCAAGTCCTGGTCAAATACCAAGAAGAACAAGTGAAAGCCTCCACCCGCCTGGAAGGCCTTCGGAAAGGCCGTATCGAGCAACTGGCATCGCCGAGCGAGAGTGCCACCAGCCTCAATCCGCTAGTGATCCTGGTGGGCGGGGCCATGTTCGGGCTGCTGCTTGCTGTGATGTCCGTATTCGTTGGTCACTTCATCAAGCAAGTCTCCCAGCGCCTCAAGGAAACAGCGTGAGGCGCGTACCTTATCGCTTTCCCGAATAGGCCCTAAGCGGTCGCCGTAATCGCCTTGAGCCGGCACATGGCAACCACGAAATGACCTGTAGGCCATGGTTGCCTGTCGCGAGCAGGCGACAAGCGAAGCGGTCGAACACACAAAAAATCAACGTGTTGGTGGTAGAGAAGGGGGAAGGGGTCACATAGAATGGGGCGGCGTAACAAGGAAGGTTACGCGTTGCTGTCTCCTCGAATCGAGCGCCATCGACAACCGCGATGCTTTTACAGGCCGGGGGTTGAACCAGGAAGGTGAGCGGCGTCCGCTCGTTGCGTTGCATCTTCTCCTGCTGGCCTCTCGTGATCGCTTGACCAGCTTAACGCACCAAGCGGAGCAATCGCGCCTATTCTATGCTAGGGCCTTGGGAAGCCGCCCGGTGAATCCCAGGGCGGTAGCGTGCCCAAATCAAGACCTTGTTGGCGATTAAGGATAACTGCGTAATGACACAACCGCCCGCGCAACAAAACCAGAACCCTACGCCCGAGCGGCGCTACGAACACGATGATGAAATATCCTTGGTGGACCTCGCTGTCATCCTGATACGCCGCTGGAAGGCCATGGCCGTGATCTTCGTTGTCGTCGTGGCTCTGGCGGTGGTTTTCGCGCTGATGCAAGCGGCGCGTTATCAATACACCTCGCTCTACAGCGTGGCCGAGTACACTAATAGCAATGGTCAACGCGTGGCCATCGAATCCCCTGCTTCTGTCGTTGCCAAAACGGAGAATCTGTATCTCGGACCGGAAACGCGCAAGCTCCTGGAAGAAAAGGGCCTCCAATCACTGCCGTTTAAGGTTGAAGCCTCCAACCCGAGCAATACGTTACTGCTGCAATTAAGTAGCGACGCCACGCAAAATAATCAAAAGCTGGTAGCGACGCTTCACCAACACGTGATTGACCGCTTGCAAGAAGATCAGGCGGAATTGGTGGAGAGCCGCAAGGCATCGCTTGAACGTCAACTTGATTCGGCTAAGCAAGCGCTGGAAAGCGCTCGACAATCTTCAAGCCCGAGTGCAGCAGAATTAATCGCTACTTACTATAGCCGCGTCTCTGATTTGGAAGGCCAGCTCAATGAACTGCGTGAAGGGGAGATTACTCAGCATGCGGTACAGAGTTTGGAGCCCACCGGTTCGAATAAAAAGCTCATTATCGCTCTAGGTACCGTGCTAGGTGGGATGCTGGCTATTATGGGGGCGTTTTTGATGCAGTTTATAGGATTGATTTGTCAGCATATGCGTCGTAATGCTGAATAATTTTACAATTTTTTTATTGACCAAAGCGATTTTTGCTTTGGGAAAACTTGTGATGGGAAATTATGAAACTGCTTATCACCGGCGGCGCGGGTTTTATCGGCTCGGCTGTGATTCGTCATATCATTAAGGATACGGTCGACAGCGTAGTCAATGTCGATAAGCTGACCTACGCTGGCAATCTAGAATCACTAGCTGATGTAAGCGACAATGACCGCTATACGTTCGAACAAGCGGATATTTGCGATGCGCAAGCAATGCAGGCGATCTTCGATGAGCATCAGCCTGATGTCGTCATGCACCTGGCGGCGGAGAGCCATGTCGATCGTTCCATCGATGGTCCCGCAGAGTTCATTCAAACGAATGTGATGGGCACCTCTGTCTTATTGGAGGCTGCGCGCCGCTATTGGAAAGCGCTGCAGGAGACCAACCCGAAAAAAGCGCAGGCGTTTCGGTTCCATCATATTTCGACGGATGAAGTCTACGGTGATCTGGAAGGGCCGGAAGGATTGTTCACAGAGGCAACACCCTACGCTCCAAGCTCCCCGTATTCCGCAAGCAAGGCAAGCTCGGATCATCTGGTGAGGGCCTGGCAGCGCACCTTCGACATGCCGACGTTGATTACCAACTGCTCCAATAACTACGGGCCTTACCATTTTCCTGAGAAGCTTATCCCATTGATGATTCTCAATGGGTTGGCCGGTAAGCCGTTGCCAGTGTATGGAGATGGTCAACAAGTGCGGGACTGGCTGTACGTGGAAGATCATGCACGTGCCTTGGTGGAAGTGGCAACACGTGGAGAAGTCGGTGAGACGTACAACATCGGCGGCCATAACGAAAAAACCAATCTGGAAGTCGTACAGACACTATGCGACTTGCTGCAGGAGTTAGCTCCCAAGCAGGATGCGGGGCACTATCGCGATCAAATCATCTTTGTGGCTGACCGGCCGGGGCATGACCTTCGCTATGCCATAGATGCCAGCAAGATCGAGCGTGAATTAGGCTGGACGCCTGACGAGACCTTCGAAACGGGGTTGAAGAAGACTGTGCAATGGTATCTGGAGAACGAGGCCTGGTGGAAACGTGTACAGGATGGTAGTTACCAAGGACAACGCCTAGGGGTTGGGGCATGAGACAAACCGTGAACAAGATTCTCGTAACGGGGGGCACGGGACAAGTCGGTCATGAACTGCAGCGCGATCTGAGCGTGCTGGGTGAGGTCATGGCGCCGGACCGTCATGAGCTCGACTTATCGGATGCAAACGCTGTCTCGCATTGGCTGGCGACTCACCGACCCGATACCATCGTCAACGCGGCCGCTTATACAGCAGTCGACAAGGCTGAGAGTGAGCCGGTATTGGCGAAGCGGCTCAATACCGAGCTACCGCAACAACTGGCGAGCTATTGTATCAATCACAATGCATGCCTGGTGCATTACTCTTCCGATTATGTTTACTCAGGCAGTGGCGATACGCCGTGGAAAGAAGATAGCCCGACTGGCCCACTCAGCGTATACGGCCAAACGAAGCTGGAAGGTGACCAAGCCATCGAGGCGGCGGGTATCCGCCATCTGATATTCCGCACAAGCTGGGTATACAGCGCGCGTGGTAATAATTTCATGAAAACGATGCTGCGCCTTGCTCGTGAAAAGGATGCGCTCAATATCGTATCCGATCAAATTGGAGCGCCGACGTCCGCACGCCTGATCGCGCAAGTGACGCTATTGGGCTTGAGTCACAACATCAACCCAGGGGTTTATCATCTTGTGCCGCGGGGTGCGACAAGCTGGCATGGGTTTGCCAAGTGCATTTTTGAAAAGGCAGAGGCGCTAGGCGAGAGCCTGAAAATTGAAGAAAACAACGTCTCTGGCATCCCCACCTCAGAATACCCGACGCCTGCCCAACGTCCTTTGAACTCTCGGCTCAACCTCGACAAGCTCGAGGATGCACTTTCTATCACAATGCCAACTTGGGATTTCCAGTTGGGGCTTACATTAAAAGACTACCTTGAAACGTAACGAACAATATGTGGACGGGAACAAGTAAAGGAGTATTTCATGGCTCGTAAAGGTATCATTCTCGCGGGCGGATCTGGTACGCGTCTTTATCCCATTACCAAGGGTATCTCCAAGCAACTATTGCCCGTTTACGACAAGCCGATGATCTATTACCCGCTGTCGGTGTTGATGTTGGCGGGTATCCAAGAAATCCTAATCATTACGACCCCAGAAGACCAGGAAGGCTTTCAACGTCTATTAGGTGACGGTAGTCAGTTTGGTATCGCGCTCAGCTATGCTGTGCAATCTAGCCCAGATGGCTTAGCGCAGGCTTTTATTATTGGCGAGACGTTTATTGGCGATGACTCGGTCTGTTTGGTGCTGGGTGACAACATCTACCATGGTCAAGGTTTTTCTAAGTTGCTGCAGGCCGCCAATGCCCGTGAAAATGGCGCCACGGTATTTGGCTATCGAGTCACCGACCCTGAGCGTTTCGGCGTGGTGGAGTTCAATGAGAATCGGCGTGCCACCTCTATTGAAGAGAAGCCCGAGAACCCCAGGTCACACTATGCGGTGACCGGGCTCTATTTTTATGATCGCGATGTAGTTGAGATTGCTAAAACGGTAAAACCCTCGCATCGTGGCGAACTGGAAATTACCAGTATTAACCAAGCCTATCTAGATCGCGGTGATCTCAATGTCGAGCTGCTTGGGCGTGGCTATGCCTGGCTTGATACTGGCACTTTCGATTCGCTACATGAAGCCTCGAATTTCATCGAGACCCTGGAGAAACGTCAGGGCTTGAAGGTGGCTTGCTTGGAAGAAGTGGCTTACCGAATGGGCTATATTAGCCGCGAGGCGCTGCTTGTACAGGCAGAGGAGTTAAAAAAGAACAGCTACGGTACTTATCTCCAGCAGCTCGCCGACCTAGAGGCCTAATCATATGGAAGTGATCGAGACTCGCATCCCCGACGTTAAGCTAATCAAGCCCAAGGTATTTGGTGATGAACGTGGATATTTTTATGAAAGTTTCAACCAGAAAGCGTTTGACGAGGCAGTAGGACACCCAGTGACCTTCGTACAGGATAACCACAGCCGCTCGGTGAAAGGCACGTTGAGGGGGTTGCACTACCAGCTACCACCACACCCTCAGGGTAAGCTGGTCCGTGTGACAGTCGGTGAGGTGTTCGATGTGGCGGTTGATGTCCGGAAGAGTTCACCAACTTTTGGACAGTGGGTAGGAGAGTTGCTTTCTGCGGATAACAAAAATCAGCTCTGGATTCCGCCTGGTTTGGCACATGGCTTTTTAGTCATTAGTGAGATGGCCGAGTTTCAGTATAAGTGTACAGACTTCTACGCACCTGACTGTGAAGCGGCAATTCGCTGGGACGACGTCGAACTGGGCATCGATTGGCCGATCAAGGGACAACCACTGATCTCTCCCAAGGATGGTCAAGCGCCGTCTTTCCTCAAGGCGGAGTATTTCGATTGAGTCGAGGGCGGGTGAAACGTTTAGTTGCGATGGGGCAGGGGAGTGGACTGCGCGCCCAACTTCTTCGTGGGGGGATGGGCGTGGGCGCGATGAAGCTGCTTTCGGTGCCATTGACTTTTCTGGCAAGTATATTACTTGCTCGTGGCCTTGGCCCGGAAGGATTTGGTCAATATGCATTCGTTATTGCCTTGATCACCACTCTATCCATTCCTCTTGCGCCGGCGATGATGCAACTCACTACCCGTGAAACGGCGGCTCTGCATCAGTCTGGTCAAGAAGATTTGATCCGTGCGCTTCTGCGCTGGGCCAATCGCCATGTTTTGATCGGTAGTGTGCTGGCAATCATGGTGGTGGGTAGCGTCGCTGTCTGGATGGCCGATTGGCGAGCCGATGATCGCTGGACAATGCTGCTGGCGGGGCTGACTGCGTTACCGTTACTCGGTTTCAATGCCGTGCGTTCCGGAATCCTGGCAGGGCTGCGTCGGGTGGTACAAGGGCAGTTCGCCGAGCTATTTGTGCGCCCGCTAACATTGTTGCTCGTTGCCGCTTCCCTGCTCCTGGCAGGTGCTTTGAATCCTTTGACGGCCTTGCTTGCCTTCCTCGCTGGGGTCACATTGGCCTTCGTCGTGGGCAGTGTGCTGCTCAGACGTACATTTGCCGAAAGCGAAGAAGTAACACTTCCAGACGGTCCCGTGAAGAACCGACAATGGTTGAGGGCTTGGGTTCCCTTTACATTACTAGTGATGGCTAGCACTCTGAATGCACAAGTCGGTATTCTCTTGCTGGGCTGGATGAGCACGGACGAACAAGTGGCTGCCATGCAGGTGGCCGAACGGGGAGGAATGTTGGTGGTTCTATCCCTGACCGTAGTTAACTTAGTGATTGGTCCACATATTACCCGGATACATCGTTCCGGGGATCGCGCAAGGTTGCAAGCCATAAGTCGTCACTCGGCCCGGATGGCACTAGTAGTGGCGCTACCGATTGCTCTGCCATTGATTTTTTTCGGCAAATCTATTCTGAATGTTATTTTTGGAGCGGAATATGCTGAGATAGCAACATGGCCGTTAGTGATCCTCGCAATTAGCCAGCTCGTCAATGTCGTGTTTGGCTCGGTAGGGAGGCTGCTGGTAATGAGTGGTTATGAAGCTCACTCCTTATTGGGGCAACTCGTTGCATTGTTGGTTGTGGTGGTGTGTAGTTTTTTTCTAATTCCTGCTTATGGTGCCACGGGGGCTTCAGTTGCAATCGGTTTTGGAATTTTGATCTGGAATGTAGTGCTGTCCTTTAAAGTTTATTATGTTTTAGGCATTCGGCCTGGGGTGGTTTGAAGGTAAAATGAAAATCATAGGTAAAATTTTTAACCCAAAGAAAAGTCTGCCTTTAAGAATGAGTCAAATGTTTATAGAGTTTTTTTTGAACTCTAGCCCGCGAATTGGGTTTGTAGTAGGTGGTGTGCAAAAAGGTGGTACGAGTGCACTCGACACATACCTTAGAGATCATTCACAGGTATGTATGGCAAGTAGGAAGGAGGTCCACTTTTTTGACAATGAGTTGGTGCAAAAACTTCCATCGCGACTTCGTTATGCGTATTATCATTCATTCTTTTACCCATGCGGATCTGATGGCTTGCGTGGAGAATCTACACCAATATACATTTGGTGGCCGAATAGCCTGGAGAGAATAAAAAAATATAACCCTAAGATTAAGCTGATATTTGTTCTGCGAGACCCCGTATCTAGGGCATATAGCCATTGGAATATGGAGCGTCAACGCGGTCTCGAAAAAGATTCCTTTTCTACATGTATTCGTCGAGAAGATGCCGTCGGTGACTGTTCGAGAGTGTCTTCATACGTTTCTCGTGGTTTCTATTTTGAGCAAGTTAAAAGAGTTAGAAAAATATTCCCGGAAGACCAAGTCCTTTTTCTTAGGCATGAAGACCTTTTGGGGGCTCCGTCCTCGACGCTAAACAAAATAACTGAATTTTTGGGGGTATCATCATTAAGTGTGGTGGAAGAAAAGCGTGTTCATTCCAGACAGTACGAGTCTCCATTGAATGATGACGACGAGGTTTTTTTGAGGAATTTATTTCTTCGCGATGTTGAGCGGTTGGAGTGTGAGTTGGGTTGGGATCTGAGTTGCTGGAAGTAACTGAGCAGTTTTACTGATTATTGAGGGAAGGCTTTGTTTTGAGTTCGCCAATTATATTTATCGGTATGCATAGGTCAGGGACAAGCTTGCTGGGGCGTTTGCTTGAGCAACTTGGGTTGTTTGTTGGAGAGAAAAAAGATGAAAACAATGAAGCACTTTTCTTCTTGGAGCTCAATGCTTGGTTGATGTCGCAATGTGGTGCACGTTGGGACCAGCCTGAGCCGATTTCTGATCTATGGAAAGAAGCCTCTAAAACTGTGCTTTCCTCTTCCAAAAGCTACGTGAGGGAGTTGATGAATTCCCCGCGTGCCGCTCGTTACCTAGGGTTCCGTCGTTATCTTAGGTACCGTTCGATTCCGGAGTTGAGTGTCCCTTGGGGATGGAAGGATCCCAGGAATACCTACACGCTTCCTTTTTGGCTGGAATTTTTTCCGAATGCACGGGTTATTTTTATCGAAAGACATGGCGTCGACGTTGCGCAAAGCCTGTGCGTACGAGCTAGTCGTTCGGTAGATACGACAACGAAAAGGTATGAGCAATTCAAACCCATTTCATGGGTTTACCCAAAACGAGGCGGGTTCTCCGATTCCCCACGCTGCTTGTCTCTTGAAGGTGGTTTTTCTTTGTGGGAATCTTACCAGTATCAAGCACTGGATCAGTTGGAAAATTTCCCCGAAAATAGAATTTTTCGAGTGCGTTACGAAGAATTACTATCTGATCCTTTTTATACTTTGAAAGGTGCTGCCAGTTTTTGTGGTTTGTCAGTACTCGATGAAAGAATTCGAATGGTTACAAGGACTGTTAACCCTGATCGGGCATGCTCTTACCGCAAGAATTCAGAGCTTCTTAAATTTGCGGAAGCGCAGGAGGATCGTTTGAGGTTATGGGGCTATACGCCTTGATAATGTACGCAATGTTTTGAGATCTCTGCTGATATTCGAGCTTCCTGAACTGATAAACCGAGAGGGTTGATTCCCTAGTGTTTGATTCTTATCCTATGGTGTGTTGGGCATGAAAGCCTCTTTCTTTACTTCAAAAAATAGCATTTGGCTTTCTCCTCTAACGATTTTAATGTCGTTTGGAAGTGTTGGCTTGATAACCAATATTTTGGTTTATTCTGATTGGTCCCTTTCTCATTGGTTGTTTTTAGGCGGATTGTTGTCTTTTGGTGTGGCTTATCTTTTTGTCCGTCTATTGTTTAGCGTGCCCGTTTCCACCCAATCAATTCGCAGACATTCCCGTTTCGTACCGTCAAACAGAATCAATAAACCATTGGTTTCAATATATTGGTTGCTTGGTCTTCTAGGTGCAGTTGTCTCTTTGTACGTTATTATAATGATTGGTGCACTAGGCGAGCGCGATTTATTTTTCAATCTGCGGTACTCGCACACTGTTGAGGGGGCTACTCCAAAATCTATTGGTTATCTTTCTTTATTTAGTTTTTCTCTGGCATTGTTTTATGCGTACAAGGGGTTCCCTAAGCTGTCATTAGTTAACTTGGCAATGTCTCTTTTGGGAACTTTGGCTTTTGCTGAAAGAACTGGCTTGTTGATGAAGATTGCGGCTGTTTCTTACATTTTTGTTTGGGTCTACGGGTTCAGATTAAAGTTTTTTCTGACTGCAGCTTTGGTTTTTTTGGTCCTGTCTTTTGTTATTGCTTTCGGTGCCGGAAAGGTAGGTGGTTCTGATTCTGAGTTTTTTTTGGTGAAATATATTGGTTATGGGGTAAGTTCGTTTGATAATTGGATCTATGGAGCTGAACCAGTACCTTGCTACCAAAGCGTCTTTGGTACTATTTTAGGCGGGAGTATTGATAGTTTAATTGGTACAGCTTCTCGTTGTGCTTATGTCCCGGGCGCTCCCCCCGGGGAGTTTAATGTGTATACATATATGTCGAATCCTTATGTGGTTTTTGGTTCAATCGGAGTATATGCTGCTATGGCCTTATTAGGTTTGTTTTATTCTTTTTTGTTTCATGTGGCTTCGAGAAATCAGGGTGTGTGGGTTCTGTTGCTGTCGATTTTTGTATATCCTTTGGTTATGGTTTTTTACGCTTGGCAGTTTAGTTTGACTACATTTGTTTATTTGGCGATATTGCTGTTTCCATTGTTTTTTTGTGTATCTCGCTCGGCGTGCTCAAAAGTTTATAAGTGATGAGGCTGATGAATATTGATATTGTTATAGTAAACTGGAACGCCGGCTCACAATTGCGCGAGTGTGTAGACTCGGTGCTTGCGCATGGGGATGATGTCGTCTCGCAGGTGATCGTGGTGGATAATGGCTCTACCGACGGTTCTTCTGACATGGTTGAAAATCTCCTTGGTGTCAAGGTCATCCGCACGGGTGAAAATCTCGGCTTTGCCGCAGCGTGCAATATGGGAGCGATGGTGGGGGATGCGCAATATCTGTTGTTTCTTAATCCGGACACGCGTGTGGAAGCGGGTTCTTTCTCTGTTCCGCTGGCATTTATGCGGCAGCCAGAAAATGCAAGGGTAGGCATCTGCGGTATACAACTCGTTGATAAAAACGGGAAGGTAAGTCGGACCTGTGCAGAGTTCCCGACGCTGTTGCGCCTGACGGCGTCGGCGTTGGGAGTTGATCGGTTGCCTGGGCTTCGTGGAATGGGGATGCGCATGGCCGAGTGGGATCATGATGATACGCGGCGTGTGGATCAGGTCATGGGCGCTTTTTTTTTGGTCAGAAGAGAAGTGTTCAGCGAGTGCAAGGGATTTGACGAACGGTTTTTCGTATATTTCGAGGAGGTGGAGCTGGCACGCCGTGCCCAGCTCGCCGGTTGGGAAAGCTGGTATCTGACCGGCGCCAGGGCTTTCCATGCTGGCGGCGGCACGTCGCGGCAGGTCAAGACGAGGCGTCTGTTTTATTCTCTGCGTAGCCGTTTGCTATACGGTTTCAAACATTTTCCATCGTGGCAGGCCTGGTTATTAGTGGCGGTAACAGGGTTAATTGAACCGGTTACTCGAACGGCTTGGTGTATTGCTCGTGGCGATAGGGCTGGGGTGCGCCAAACTTGGTCTGCGTATCGAATGCTATGGTGCAGCATGGGTCGTATTATGCGTGGTGAGGGCCGTTGGAATCCATGAAAGTCCTTCTGTTATCCCGGTACGGCCCGATGGCTGCCAGTTCCAGGGTTCGATTTTTGCAATACCTGCCTTATTTTCAGGCTCAGGGTGTTGAAGTTACCGTTGAGCCGCTATTGTCTAATGCCTACCTGTACGCCCTCTATAACGGCGGTTCTCGCTGGCGTGAAGTATTCAGGGGATACGCCCGCAGAATTACGTTTTTGATGCGTGCACAGCGGTTCGATGTGGTGATTATCGAAAAGGAGCTGTTCCCCTTCACTCCCGCACTTGCCGAGCGGCTTTTGCGGGCAATAGGTGTCCCATACGTGGTGGATTATGACGATGCTCTATTCCATCGCTATGATTGCCACTCCAGTGCAATAATTAGGCAGATACTGGGTCGTAAAATAGATACGGTAATGCGCCATTCAGCAGCGGTAATAGCGGGTAATAAATACCTGGCCGAGCGGGCACAAAAAGCTGGTGCGCGAAAAATAGAAATCGTCCCCACCGTGGTAGATGCCGACCGCTATCAGCCGAAGCTCAGAGTGACTGGTGAGGTTCCGATCGTTGGCTGGATCGGAACGCCAAAAACCAGCCGATACTTGAAGCCACTTTTGCCGGTGTTCGAGTCGATCAAAGAGAAAATGCCGGTGCGCTTTGTGGCCGTTGGGGCTCGAGAGGGGGATTTCGCAAACTCGCCGGTGGAAGCCTGGCCTTGGTCTGAAGAAACGGAAGTGGAGTCAATTCAGCGGTTTGATATTGGTATAATGCCCCTTCCTGACACCCCGTTCGAGAGAGGCAAATGTGGTTACAAATTGATCCAGTATATGGCTTGTGGTTTACCAATAGTAGCATCCCCTGTGGGGGTAAATAAAGAGATTGTGGTGCCAGAGAAAAATGGACTACTTGCTGAGACAGTCGAAGAGTGGGATCAGGCGTTGCGAGCCCTGTTACAAGCAGATTTTTCAAACCATGAGGCGATGGGCAGTGCTGGCCGAGCGTGTGTTGAGAAATGGTATTCATTGGGCGCTCAATCTCCTCGTTTATTGGCTACTATTTTTTCCTCTATAGAATGATTCATAGAGTTTTGTTTCCTGTTTCATATTTAAATGTGTTTTTTACATATCTAGTTTTATAATGATTTTATTATTCAGGTTAATGGGGGTATTGTGTTTTCCGCCAATCACTCTATGCTCCCAAAAGTTTTCGTGTAAATATTTCTCAACACTTATTGATAGTGGGGCAGGTCATATTGATGACTGCGAATGATGTCGAGAGTCGAGAAATCGTC
The DNA here is from genome assembly GCF_029889905.1 of Chromohalobacter sp. 11-W. Lineage (GTDB taxonomy): Bacteria > Pseudomonadota > Gammaproteobacteria > Pseudomonadales > Halomonadaceae > Chromohalobacter. The sequence continues at coordinate 295,706 of NZ_JARANZ010000004.1, forward strand.
GCACTCGGGGTAGTTCTCAAGTCAGTTACCTTTCGCTGTGGTAACTTTCCCTTAACAACTGACCTTAAGGCGTATCAGCGCTTGCGTGATACCTATCGCCGCTATCGTCCCAAGTTGGACACCACTTTCATGCCAAGCCAGTTATCCTTGGGTCTATCGTAGCCTGCCGTGAGCTTTGCGCTAGTGTGCGTGTCGTAAATTTCATAACTGGCCTTGCGCATACTTTCGTTTAAGGAAGGGCTGGTTACCCAACTAGCGAGTGCTGGCTATCGTTTTGCATTGCTGAAATGAAATATGCCTGTCTTCCAGAATAGAGATGACTAGGCCTTGTTTCAAAAGCATGGCTGGGTGTCAGCCACCAATCAGCGCCTGATCGTGGGGTCGGGCATCGACATTGATCGTTTCACCCTAGTTGATCGTACCCAACATAATTGTGAAGCATTATGGCATCATGTTAAGCCAGAAGAGATCCATGTATTTGTGGCGGTCGCTAAATTAGTACGACAACGTTACCCCGAGGCTCGCTTTGCTTGGACCGGCGAGTATGCAGTCGCCTGTCTGATGTCGTGCCGCTGATGGAGAATCGGACATGGTCATGTTTACCTCCTCCTATCGTGGGGGGTATGTGGGCGGGCCGTATGTGTGCATATTAAGAGGCTCTTGGTCTTGGTCGGTCGTGAACCAGTATTTATTTTTATGAATGCTTTGTGTTACGAGGAGAAATGAAATGACCCGCGCGAGGAGGTTGTTATGGAAAAGGGGGTAAGTTTGATTTCGCTGCTGGTTGTCGAAGTGAGGCGCTTAATAAGAGATAGGAAGGTTTTATGAGTAACACTATCGAACCCGAACGGATCTTGGTGTTGGGAGGAGTGTCGCTTTCCCTGCTTAATTTCCGCGGTCCGCTGCTAAAACGGCTAAAATTACGGGGCCATGAGGTGGTGGCCGCGGCACCTCCGGATGAGAATGCTGCTAGTGTTGCCGATACTTTGGAGTCTTGGGGCATCCGCTTCATGCCGGTATCATTGTCGCGTGGCAGTGCAAACCCTATTAGGGACTGGTCCTCGTTTTGTGCAATCAAGCGCTTGCTTGCCGAGGTGCGTCCTAATAGCCTGATTGCCTATACAGTCAAGCCGGTGGTCTATGGGGGAATGGCGGCCCGCTCGGTAGGGGGGGTTCGTTTCTTTCCCATGATCACCGGGTTGGGCTACGCCTTCACGGAAGGAGCTGGTTTGAAGCGCGCGCTACTGCGCCAGGTGGTCATGGGGTTGTATCGCCGTGGGCTGAAGGACGCCGAAAAGGTGATCTTTCAGAATCCGGACGATCAGGCACTTTTCGAGCAACTAGGGCTGGTGAATGATCCGCAACGGTCCGTGCGGGTTTACGGTTCAGGCGTGGACCGGGTTGACTTTCCAGAGCACCCGTTGCCTGATGACCAGGTTTTCCTTATGGTCGCCCGCCTGGTGGCGGACAAGGGGGTGCGGGAGTATGTCGAGGCGGCTCGCCAGGTGAGGGAACGGTTTCCGAATACCCGCTTTCTTTTAGCCGGGGGGCTTGATCCAAACCCGGCGGGTATCTCTCAGGCTGAAGTTGACGAATGGGTTGCGGAGGGAGCAATCGAGTATCTAGGAGCCGTTCAGCCGATACAGTCGGTACTAGCCCAGTGTCGCTACTTTGTCTTGCCATCTTACTATCGAGAGGGAACTCCGCGCTCCGTACTGGAGGCCATGTCTACTGGACGTCCGATCATTACCACCGATGCACCGGGTTGTCGGGAGACGGTTAAGCATGGGCGCAATGGGCTGTTGGTACCGCCACGGGACAGTCGTGGGCTGGCTGATGCAATGGAATCTCTCCTTCAACGGCCAAGGGATGTGATTGTTTCGATGTCAGAGGAAAGCCTTGGGTTAGTGCGTGAGCGATTTGATGTGGATCGAGTGAACGACCACCTGTTGTCGATAACAAACCTGTAGGCCGGAGGGAGTGGCCAGAGTTCGTTTCTTTCGGGGTTTCTGTGAGTTTGACGAGGTATTTGATGATGGTTAAGAACCTATAATAGAAACATCCGTGGCGTCGGCATCATGGTACGCTGTTGACTCTGTAGGCGCCCTATGCACTCCCCAATCAGAGACCTCAGAATAGGCAAGAAGACATCAGTTCAGTTTAGCCATGCTCTCTTACCACCTGAAACAGTGAAAGAATACATCGGCACCGAAGCGCTAAAATCGGTTGAGAAGAGCGCTGCTGGCCTGAGGGCTAGGCGGTTTATCGTCTGCCTGCTTTAGATGTACCGAGCTACCGAAGTACTATTGAACCGCAGGGAAACGGACATACTGGCTCCCGCCCGGAATGCCATGGCTTTGGTCGATGCCATCCAAGAACTTGTCGAGCAAGATTTTGCCATTCAGCGGACTGTTGATCAGTCCTTTGGCGATCTTTAAGTGCCAAGCATGAACGATGCACCTGCGGTATGCATTCTGGTCACTGGTGCCACAACCCTCTGGGCTACGCCATGGTCGAATGATTGGCGGAGGCATTAGGATGAGAGCCAGTGTTGGAGGGAGCGCCGGGACGCTCGATGAGTTAACGGCTTTCGCCGAGGTCCTAGATCAGCCGCGACTGCTCGGCGAAGATGGACCGCGTGCTCAAGCCTTAGCCGCCGAGCGTTCGACCGTTACCTTCTAGCCGATAGCTGCGAGGCCTGGATGGAAGGCGCTCCCACTCGAAACCACTGTGTAGGAGCATAATTCGAACCGCTCGCGACATTTTCGCCATGCCTGCATTCTAGCAAGGCAGGTGATGTTACCTGAATGATGTGATGACTCCCTACACTCATTAGCCGACTGAATTACTGCCCATGAAACGCCTGTTGGATATCATCGTTGCTTCGTTCGCGTTGCTGCTACTGTCGCCCGTAATGGCAATCGTCGCGCTGCTCATTCGTCGTCGAGTGGGGAAGCCAGTGATGTTTCGCCAGACCCGACCGGGGTGTTACGGCAAGCCCTTCAAGATGGTCAAGTTTCGCACTATGTGTAATGCCATCGACGCTCATGGCAATCCGCTACCAGATGCCGAGCGTATATCGCCCTTTGGTAACTTTCTTCGCAAGACCAGCTTGGATGAATTGCCGGAATTATGGAATGTGTTGAAGGGCGATATGAGTTTAGTAGGCCCGCGCCCACTACTGATGGAGTATTTACCCCTTTACAATCAAGAGCAGTATCGTCGTCATGAGGTGCGCCCTGGGGTGACTGGTTGGGCCCAAGTTAACGGTTGGAATGCTTTGAGTTGGGAAGAGAAATTCAAACTCGATGTTTGGTATGTTGACCATCAATCATTATGGCTAGATTGTAAGATCTTGTGGCTGACAATCAAGAAAGTCATCATGCGTGATGGCATCTCTGCGGAAGGGCAGGCAACGATGGAGCGTTTTCGGGGGAATAAGGATGATTAAGCTTGCCATCCTAGGTGCTAGTGGCCATGGCAAGGTGATAGCGGATACCGCGTTGCAAGCTGGTTGGGCTCAGGTCGTGTTTTTCGATGACGCCTGGCCAGAGGTTGCCGAGAATGGCTCCTGGTCAGTGGTTGGCGATTCCAGTTCTTTGTTTGATCGCCTGAGCGACTTCGATGGCGTTGTTGTGGGTATTGGGAATAACCGAATTCGCTTGGAGAAGACGCGTGGTCTGCAGTCGAAGGGGGCTAAACTGACAACCATTATTCATCCCCGTGCAACCGTCAGTGATTCTGTTAAAATCGGTGCTGGGAGTGTAATACTTGCCGGCTCAGTAATCCAAGTGGACTCCGAGCTTGGCGTTGCATGCATCGTCAATACTAGTGCCAGTATCGATCATGACTGCTTTCTGGGTGATGGAGTGCATGTTTGCCCTGGTGCGGCTGTGGCTGGTTCCGTACGTGTAGGCGAGGGCAGTTGGATCGGTATCGGCTCGTCTATCAAACAGTTGATCAAAATTGGTTACGGAGTGACGGTCGGGGCAGGGGCAGCAGTCATCAGAGATGTACAAGATGACCAGGTTGTTGTTGGAGTTCCGGCTGCTCCCGTCACTCAATAGTTTATGAGTTATTATCAAATTTGGTGATTAGATGCTGAATGGACCCTTTTCGCCTTGGCCTTCTTTTACAAATGAAGAAGCCGAGGCAGTACAGCGTGTGCTGCTTTCCAACAAGGTCAACTATTGGACGGGGACTGAGGGACGTGAGTTTGAGCGTGAATTCGCGGCTTTCGCGCAAACGCATTACGCAGTTGCTGTTGCCAATGGCACCACCGCGCTGGATTTGGCTCTCAAGAGTTTGGGAATTGGCCAAGGAGAAGGGCAGGCACGTGACGAAGTGATCGTGACATCGCGCACCTTTCTCGCTTCGGCCTCAAGTATCGTGACAGCTGGGGCCGTGCCGGTGTTTGCCGATGTGGATCGCGACTCTCAGAACATTACGGCCGAGACGGTGGCCGAAAAGATTACTCCCCACACTCGTGCGATTATCGCCGTGCATCTGGCAGGTTGGCCATGTGAGATGAATGATCTCATGGCCCTGGCGGAGCAACATGGGCTTTATGTGATCGAAGACTGTGCCCAAGCTCATGGTGCTACCTATGCAGGGAAAAGTGTCGGTTCCATAGGGCATGTCGGCTGCTGGTCCTTCTGTCAGGACAAGATCATGACCACAGGCGGTGAAGGTGGCATGGTCACGACCGATGATGAAGCTCTGTGGCGACGCATGTGGGCCTACAAGGATCATGGTAAAAGCTGGGAGGCGGTGTACGAGCGCGAGCATCCCCCTGGTTTCCGCTGGTTACACGAGAGCTTTGGCACCAACTGGCGTATGACGGAAATGCAAGCCGCTATCGGGCGCATTCAACTGGAGCGCATGCCCGAGTGGAAGGCCGCCAGGCAGGCCAATGCCCAGCGAATCTGGCAAACGGCCTCTGAATGCCAGGGGCTGCGGGCACCGACCATTCCCGAGCATGTCGAGCATGCTGCCTACAAGTGCTACGTATTCGTCGAACCTGAGCGGCTCGCAGACGGCTGGGATCGGGATCGTATCCAACAGGAAATAGTGGCGAGTGGTGTGCCTTGCTTCTCGGGCTCCTGTTCCGAGGTCTACCGTGAGAGAGCTTTCGATGGTACGGAGTGGCGACCTGATAAACCGCTTCCCATAGCGCAAGAGCTGGGCGAGACGAGCCTGATGTTTCTATGTCATCCGACGCTTATCGAGGCCGAGGTGGATAAAACCTGTCAGGTAATCCAGGCGGTCATGGCACAGGCTACAGCCTGATATGCCCTTGGAAGCTTTGCTGACGCTGGGCGCGGTACTTTCGGTACTCGCCACGCTTGTCATTACCCGCATTGCGCCGGACGTCGTCCTGATGGCGGCGCTCGCCTTCCTGGTGATCAGCGGTATCCTCACGCCCAGCGAAGCGCTGGCGGGGTTCGCCAACCCCGGCGTGATGACCATCGCCACGCTCTACGTGGTCGCGGCGGGGTTGAAGGAAACCGGGGCCATCCAGTGGCTGGCGCATCGCTTGCTCGGTCAGCCCCGGCGTTTGCGGCAGGCGCAGTTGCGCGTATTACTCCCGGCCTCGGGGCTGAGCGCCTTCATGAACAACACCACCGTGGTGGCCATGTTCATCCCGGCGATTCAGGAATGGGCGGCGCGCCTGCGGTTGCCGACCTCCAAGTTGCTGCTGCCGCTCAGCTACGCCTCGATACTCGGGGGCACCTGCACGCTGATCGGCACCAGCACCAATCTCGTGGTGGATGGCCTGCTGCAGAGCGAGCGGGGCATCTCGCTGCATATGTTCGAGCTGGCCTGGGTGGGCGTGCCGCTTGTGGTCATCGCCGGGGGCTTCCTCTACCTGATGGCGGATCGCCTTTTGCCCAACCGCCAAGGGGCGCTGGAACAGCTCGAACAGGCGCGAGAATACGCCGTGGAAGTCCGCGTGATTCCGCAAGGCCCCCTGGAAGGCAAGAGCATCGCCGATGCGGGCCTGCGGAGCCTGGCGCATGGTTACCTGGCGGACATCGAGCGTGACGGCGAGCTGATGACCGCCGTGCCGCCGGAAACCAAACTGCAGGCCGATGACATCCTCGTCTTCGTCGGTGCCCCCGAATGCGCCCGTGAGTTGCGCCGTGTCCACGGCCTGCGCCCGGCCAATGGCGACGTGCGCAAGCTGGATATCGCGCATCATCGGCGCTGCCTGGTCGAGGCCGTGATCGGCCCGGATTTCACCGGGATCGAACAGACGGTGCGCGAATCGCGCTTTCGCTCGCGCTATCAGGCAGTGATTCTCTCCATTTCTCGCCATGGCCGCCGCTTGCCCGGCAAGCTGGGGGATATTCGCCTTCAGGTGGGCGATACACTATTGATGGAAACCGCCCAGGAATTCGTCTCGCAATACCAGTACCGCAAGGATTTCCTGCTCGTCAGCGCGCTCAACGACTCCACGCCGCCGGATTTTCGCAAGGCGCCCTGGGCGTTGGGCATTCTCGGTGCCATGGTGCTGGTCAGTGCCACGGGTCTGTTGAGCATTCTTGAGGCGGCGTTTCTGGCCGGTGGTGCCATGCTGCTCACGCGATGCGTCACGGCGAGCAAGGCACGGCGCTATCTGGAGCTTTCGGTACTCATTGTCATCGCCGCCTCGTTCGCCCTGGGCAACGCCATGGACAAGACCGGCGCCGCGAGCCAGATCGCGCAATGGCTACTCCTGATGGACGGCCTCTCGCCCTGGATGGCCCTGGCCATGGTCTACGTCCTGACCGTGATCTTCACCGAGCTGATCACCAATAACGCCGCCGCCGTATTGATGTTTCCGGTGGCCGCCGCCGTGGCCGAGCAACTGGGCGTGAGCATCATGCCCTTCGCCATCGGCATCATGTTCGCCGCCTCGGCCAGCTTCATGACCCCACTGGGCTACCAGACCAACCTCATGGTTCTCGGCCCCGGCGGTTATCGTTTCGTGGATTACCTGCGCCTCGGCGCCCCCATGAGCCTGTTGGTCGGTGTTATCGCCATTGGCCTCATACCGCTGGTGTGGGGGTTTTGAACAAGCTTGAAGAGCGCCGCTTCGCGGCTGGAAGAAGACAGAAGGAAGAGGGCAGAAGCAAGAGACAGGAGACGGGGTGGCCGTTGGTTTTCCTTCCTTCTTACGTCTTACTTCTTCAGTCTCTGGCTTTCAAATCGCCTCAACACCCGTTTCTAACAACCAAGGTTTTTAGATGTCTGAGATAACTCCCGAACGCCAAACCCACCTCAAACAGCTTGAGGCGGAGTCGATCCATATCATCCGCGAGGTGGCTGCCGAATTCGCCAACCCGGTGATGCTGTATTCCATCGGCAAGGATTCGTCGGTGATGCTGCATCTGGCACGCAAGGCGTTTTACCCCGGTACGCCTCCGTTCCCGCTGATGCACGTCAACACCACCTGGAAGTTCAAGGAAATGATCGAGTTTCGCGACCGCATGGCCGCGGAGGTCGGGATGGAGTTGATCGAGCACATCAACGAGGAAGGCCGGGCCGCGGGCATCAACCCCTTCGATCACGGCAGCGCCAAGTACACCGATATCATGAAGACCCAGGCGCTCAAGCAGGCCCTGGACAAGCACGGCTTCGATGCCGCCTTCGGCGGCGCGCGCCGCGACGAGGAAGCCTCGCGCGCCAAGGAACGCGTCTACTCCTTCCGTGACAAGCACCACCGCTGGGACCCCAAGAACCAGCGCCCGGAGCTGTGGAACATCTACAATGGCAAGGTGCAGAAAGGCGAGTCGATTCGCGTCTTCCCGCTCTCCAACTGGACCGAGCTGGATATCTGGCAGTACATCTACCTCGAATCGATCCCCATCGTCCCGCTGTATTACGCCGCCCCGCGTCCGGTAGTCGAGCGCGACGGCATGCAGATCATGGTCGACGACGAGCGCCTGCCGCTCGAAGAGGGCGAAGTCCCCGAAGAGAAATGGGTCCGCTTCCGCACCCTGGGCTGCTACCCGCTCACCGGCGCCGTGGAATCCACCGCCGCCACGCTGCCCGAGATCATCCAGGAAATGCTGCTGACCAAGACCAGCGAGCGCTCCGGCCGCGCCATCGACAAAGACCAAGTCGGCAGCATGGAGCGCAAGAAGCGGGAAGGGTACTTCTGAGCCGAAGGCTCAGAAGAGCCGGAAGTCGGAAGCTAGAAGCTGGAAGAAAAAGCAAAAAAGACATCTTATGGACTTCGAAAAACTTCAGGTTTGGAAGCGTTCTGCCAGGCTGTCGGCAGAGCTTTATAAGTCGATGCGCGACCTGCGGGACTTCGGTTTCAAGGATCAGATTACGCGATCCGGGCTTTCGGTACCCAGCAACATTGCAGAAGGCATGACGCGAGGAACACCTAAGGACAAGCGTCACTTTCTCCTGATTGCGAAGGGCTCATGTGCTGAGCTCAGAACACAAATCTACATCGGTATCGACATTGGTTACATCGATAAGACCTGTGGAAACCGGTGGTTACAGGAAACACGTGAGGTTGCCGCCATGCTTTCGGGGTTGATCGGCAAGCTCACCAACGAATGAATCGGCAGGAAGCTACGTGGGGTTGGGGTTTCTTCCAGCTTCTAGCTTTCAGCTTTCAGCTATGGGAATGGGTATGTCACACCAATCGAATTTGATCGCTGACGATATTCAGAGCTACCTGCAGGAACATGAGAACAAGGACCTGCTGCGCTTCATCACCTGCGGGAGCGTCGACGATGGCAAATCGACCCTGATCGGGCGCTTGCTGCACGACTCCAAGATGATCTACGAGGATCAGCTGGCGGCGATCACCCAGGCCTCCAAGACCAGCGGCACCACCGGTGACCAGGTTGATCTGGCATTGCTCGTCGACGGCCTGCAGTCCGAGCGCGAGCAGGGCATCACCATCGATGTCGCCTATCGGTATTTCTCTACCGACAAGCGCAAGTTCATCATCGCCGATACCCCGGGGCATGAGCAGTACACTCGCAACATGGCCACCGGCGCCTCCACGGCCAGCCTCGCGGTTATTCTCATCGACGCTCGCCACGGCGTGCAGACCCAGACCCGGCGGCACAGCTTCATCGCCGACCTGTTGGGCATCCAGCACCTGGTGATCGCGGTCAACAAGATGGACCTGGTCGATTACTCCCAGGCGCGCTTCGACGAGATCGTCGCCGAGTACCGCGAATTCGCCGCCAAGCTCAACGCGCCGGACATCCACTTCGTGCCGCTGTCCGCGCTGGAAGGCGACAATGTCGTCAATCGTAGCGAGAACATGCCCTGGTACAGCGTCGATGGACAACCGGGGACGCCGCTGCTCGAACTGCTTGAGACCGTCGAGGTCACCCACGACCGAAACCTGACGGATCTGCGTCTGCCGGTGCAGTACGTTAACCGCCCGCACCTCGACTTCCGTGGCTACTGCGGCACGCTCGAGGCCGGCATCCTGCGTCCCGGGCAGGCCATCAAGGTGCTGCCCTCGGGCAAGGCCTCCACGGTGTCGCGCATCGTCACCTTCGACGGCGACCTCGAGGTGGCCTATCCGGGGCAGGCGATCACCGTCACCCTTGAAGATGAGATCGACATCTCGCGGGGCGACTGGCTGGTCGCGGAGGATGCCGAGGTGCCGCTGGCCGATGCCTTCGAGGCGGACATCGTGTGGATGCACGACACCGCGTTGGAACCCGGCCGGCTGTACGATCTCAAGCTCGCCACCCGAGACCTGGCGGGCAAGATCAGCCGGATCGACTACCAGACCGACGTCAACACGCTCGAGCATCACGCCGCCGAGACGCTGAATCTCAACGCCATCGGCCGCTGCCGCATCGAAGTTGCCGGCACGCTGCCGGTAGACGATTACCGGGTGAGCCCCGGCACCGGCAGCTTCATCGTCATCGACCGGCTGACCAACGTCACCGTTGGCGCGGGTATGGTGCATCGGCATCTGGAAAGCGAGCCGCCCTACGAATACCGCACACACGACAGCAAAGCCGAGGTGGTGTGGAATCGTTCCAGCGTGACGCCTGCGATGCGCGCACACATCAAGGGGCATGCCGGCAAGTGCATCTGGTTCACCGGACTTTCCGGCTCGGGGAAATCCACCCTGGCCAACGCGCTGGAAGTCGAACTCAACCGGCGTGGTTATCACACCATGCTGCTGGACGGTGACAACATTCGCCACGGCCTGTGCAAAGACCTCGCCATGAGCGAAGCCGACCGTACCGAGAACATCCGCCGGGTAGGGGAAATCGCCAAGCTGTTCGCCGATGCCGGTATCATCGTGATTACCGCCTTCATCTCGCCGTTCCGTTCCGACCGGGCGGCCGCGCGCGAACTGTTCGAAGACGGCGACTTCATTGAAGTGCATGTCGACACACCGTTGGATATCTGCGAGCAGCGCGATCCCAAGGGGCTCTACGAAAAGGCCCGCCAAGGCAAGATCAAAGACTTCACGGGGATCAACAGCCCATATGAAGCACCTTCCCAGGCGGAGGTATCTGTACAGAGTGCGGAATATAGCCAACAGGAGTTGGTCGCTCAGTTGCTCAAGAGAGTCATTTGAAAAAGGTCATTTGGAAAAGAGTCATCTGAATGCGTGACAACACAAGGATGAGATGATGGCCCAAGCACGTATGCATCAGTCGATTGCCGGGCTCAGTCGCGGCAAGAAGCGTTTGGTGATGGTCGCGGCGGATCTTGTCGCGTTGCCGTTGGCGCTGTGGTCTGCCTATGCACTTCGCCTTGCCGAGTGGTGGCCGGCACGCTATCTCGAGCCTTTTTGGTGGTTGTTTTTGATCGTGCCGCCGGTCGGCGTGTTCGTTTTTGCCCGGTTGGGGCTCTATCGCGCCGTTGTACGCTTCATGGGGCCTCAGGCGCTGTGGGCGGTGGTCAAGGGGGCGCTGCTATTGGCGCTGTTGATGTGGGCCTCGGCGTTCTTTTATCGATGGCAGATGTTCCCGCGCTCGGTGCCGGTAAACTTTGCCTTGGTAACGTTGGTGTACGTGGGCGGTACGCGACTGGTGGTACGAAGTTACTATCAGTGGTTGATCAAGCACTATACACAAAAAGAGCCGGTGGCCATCTATGGAGCTGGCGGTGCCGGAGCGCAATTGACGCTTGCGCTAGCCAATAGCCGTGAGTTCTACACGGCGGCCTTCATGGACGATGACCCCGCGTTGTGGGGCTTCACTATCAAAGGAGTGAAGGTCCATAACCCGGCTCGCTTCAAGGCGGTAGCTGAGGAACTGGGCATCAAGCGCGTGTTATTGGCTATGCCCAGTGCCACCAAGGCACAGCGCAAGCAGGCGTTGGATAATCTCGGCGATGTGCCGGTGCGAGTGCAAACGGTGCCTTCCATGCCGGAGATCGTCTCGGGTATTGCGAGCGTCGATCAATTGCGCGAGGTGGAGCTGGAGGACCTGCTGGGGCGTGACCCTGTCCCGCCACAGTATGATCTGGTGAATGCCAGCATCCGCGATAAGGTGGTCATGGTCACCGGGGCGGGTGGCTCTATCGGCAGTGAGATGTGTCGTCAGGTGGTTCGCGGTAAGCCTAAGGCACTGATTCTGTTTGAGGTGAGCGAGTTTGGCCTTTACGCCATCAATCAAGAGTTGGAAGCGGCGCGTATCGAGATGGGGGAAAGCTATCCCATCGTGCCGCTGCTCGGCAACGTGTGTGATCGTAACCGGGTGGAGGCGGCAATTCGCCACTACGGCGTGCAGACGCTTTACCATGCCGCCGCTTATAAGCATGTACCCATCGTCGAGAACAACGTGCTGGAAGGGGTGCGTAACAACGTACACGGCACCCGCGTGGTAGCTGAAAGCTCCGCTAGCTTGGGCGTGGAACGCTGTGTGTTGATCTCCACCGATAAGGCGGTACGGCCCACCAATGTGATGGGAGCGACCAAGCGCATGGCGGAGCTGGTGCTTCAGGACCTGGCTACGCGCTACGCCTTGAAGGATGGCCATCGCACGACTTTTTCTATGGTGCGCTTTGGTAACGTGCTGGGCTCTAGTGGCTCGGTGGTGCCATTGTTTCGTCGCCAAATCGCCGAAGGCGGGCCGATCACGGTGACGCATCCCGATATCACGCGTTTCTTCATGACCATCCCCGAAGCGGCGTTGCTGGTGGTGCAGGCCGGTTCCATGGCCGAGGGAGGCGATGTATTCGTGCTGGATATGGGCGAATCGGTGAAGATCATCGACCTGGCGCGACGTATGATCCAGCTCACCGGCCTCGAAGTGAAAGATGAAGAAAACCCTGACGGTGATATCGAGATCGTCTATAGCGGACTGCGTTCTGGTGAGAAGCTTTATGAAGAGCTGCTGATTGGAGATAACGTTGTGGGTACCAAGCATCCGAAGATCATGCGTGCCCAGGAAGAAGCCCTAACGCATCAAGAATTGATCGCACTGCTGGGAGAGCTGCAAGCGGCCGAGCGAACCCTCGATAGCCAGCGCTCTTGCGCCATTTTGAAGAAAGGCGTGAGGGGGTTTGCCCATAATGGCAATATGGTGGATTTGCTGCCAACAACGCCGGCAGAGACAGTACGGCTTTCTGTGCCATCGGGCACGTCAAAGCATTAGCAATACGCCCGTTTCAGACGCCCGGCCCCCTCGTGGGGCTGGGCGTCTTTGTGTCTGAATGTAGCTTTATAAATTTCCCCGGATATGCGACGTCTGGTACTCTGTCGCGCTTTTGATAGCACTGGCGAGGCGAGATACCTGTCTCGACGTGTGTAAAGCCGGATAGGGCGCGAACACAGGGGTAGATCGGTAGATGGAAAGTAGCAGCAGGTGGGTGTCGCGGCCCGGCTGGAAACAGACGAATTACGCGATTGGTTGGGTGGCGCTATCCCTCTATGCCTTCACGTGGCTGATCGATTTTGATCTCTCACGTGCAGGAGAATCCGTTTTCATTCTATGTTTCGTTATCGCCTGGTGCACGGAGCCCGAGCCATCGATCAAGCGGCATAGGGTGTTCTTGCTGCTGCTCTCGTTCGTCGCGCTACAGATCGGCGTATACTTTTTTGCGGTAAAGCGTTTCCCTGATTTTGCCGATGAGCAGGTAAAGGCCGCCAGGCACTTTGGCAAGTTGTTTCTGTGCATTGCCGTGGCCTGGTGGTTGCGGGGCTCCATGCGGGCGGCCAAGTATCTGTTGATGGTCTTTCTGGTCGGCTTCCTCGTTTCTCTGGCGCTTAATTCCAACACTGGGGAGTGGTTGGCGGCTATCGCGGGGCGCCGAGCGGATTTCGGCTACACGAACGCACAACACACCGCCTTCTTCATGGGCCTTGTATTGATCGTGGGCGGCAGTTGGCTTGCCCGGTGTCTACAACGGCCTGTTCGAGGCGTCGAATGGGGGGCAGCGCTGAGTTTGACGGTACTTGGCTTGGTGGGCATTGCCGTGACCCAGACGCGGGCGGTCTTGTTGGCAATAGCTATTGTAATGGCGGGTTTGCTGCTCGTGGGCTTGGTGTCTCTATGCAGGCGGCGGCACTACAAGGCGTTAAGCGCCAAGGGCGTGGTGGTATCCATTGCCGTGGTTAGCGTGTTGTTGGCGCTCGGATACTCGTTGGCACCATTCTTCGAGAAACGGCTCCACGCCTCGCAAGCGACAATTCAATCGCTTGAGACGGGGGATTTAGACGAGATTTCATTAAAAAATGGTATCGGCATTCGTATCCATACCTGGCTGTATGCTTTGGAGAGAGTATCCGAACGCCCCTTGACGGGCTGGGGCGCGGAGAGCCGCAAACCCTTGATTGATGAAGGCCCCTTTCCGGACCGGGTGAAACATCGCTTCGGGCATTTCCATAATTCCTATCTGGAAATCCTGCTGGCGTACGGCGCCCTGGGGATGCTGGCGTTGATGATTCTCACCTGGATGATTCTCAAGGGGACCGTTCGACTGCTTCGTCCAGGGCAGCGTTATTGGGGCGTGGGGCTATTATCGGCCTGGGCGTTCTTTTTCATCATCAACGTGTTCGAGTCATACCTGATCTTCAATTCCGGCATGTACTTCTACATCATCGTCGGCGGCGTGGGGATGTCTTACTACCTGTTCGGAGAGCGTGAGGAGACGGAGGTGGTAACCAAATGAATGTCGTCTTGTGTGCGGACGAGGGTTATGCGCGCTATGGCGCCGTCGTTATGGCGTCTGCCATTGCTAACGCCTCCAACCCCGAGCGGCTGCGTTTTTTCGTACTGACCACAGGGCTGGAAAAAAACACTCAGGAATGCTTGCGTGTTTTGGTGGAAGAGGCCGGTGCTACCATTCACATCATCGACGTCGATGTACAGGAGCTGCAGGGTTTGCCGACTGGACGCTTCGGTGTCGCGGCTTTGCTTCCATTGTTGATGCATCGCTATTTGCCGGCCGATTGTGAGCGTGTCATCTACCTGGATTGTGACGTGTTGGTGCTTGGTGATCTCGAGGAGCTGTGGTCCACGCCATTGGAAGGGCACGCCGCAGCGGCGGCGATGGATCTGTGCAATCCATCCAGCAAGCATACCCGGCGTGATCCCGATAACTATTTCAACTCAGGCGTGATGCTGGTGAATCTGGTGGCATGGCGTCGCGAGCGAGTCGCTGAGAAGGCGCTGGAATGTCTGCAAACGGATGAGACCGCTCGCTATCCCGATCAGGATGCCTTGAATCAGGTGCTGGAAAGCAAATGGCGCCGACTTGGGCCGGAGTGGAATTTCCAGCCAACGGCCTATGCGGCTATGGAAAAGCGCTACGCGCATCTCACTCAGTACTTGCCTTCACTGGAAGCGGCCAGCCGACAGCCGCGAATCGTGCATTTTATCGGGGCGGTGAAGCCATGGCACGCACGATGCGTTCATCCATTTCAGAATGACTTTATCGCTTACTCGACGCTTACCCCCTGGCCCATAGAAAAGGCCGCGTTGAGATCGACATTGCCGTGGGGAAAACGTATTCGTTTGTTATTGAAACAGCCGAAGATTCGCCGTCGTCGTATGCTGGTGCGATCGTAGGTTTGGCATTTATCGCGGAGTTACAAAGGATGTTCGACCTCTATCGGCCGCCTGCTATATCAACAATAGTCACTGCCATGTTGGAGGCCTGATGCGCACTTTGGTGGTCGTGCGCTCCCTGAAGATGGGTGGCATGGAGCGGGTGGCGGTCAATCTGGCCGATGCGTTTGCAGATGCTGGGCACGAGAGCCATTTGGTCAGCTTTCGTAAGGTGGCGAAACCGTTATGCCCCCTGCATCCCGAGGTGAGGCAGCATCATTTGCCGCTGAGGCACTTAAGTCGTTTGACAATAGTCGGGGCTCTTCTGGAGTTTTTCGCGCGTTGGGTACTCAACCCTATGCTCAAGCGTGCCGTGTTCCTGGGCACCGGGATTATGGGCGGGGTCGTGTTCCGCCTGTGGCTACGGCGCTTCGAGCGTCAGTACGGGCGGGTGGATAGGATCGTCTTTCGCGGCCAGGGCACTTTCGAGCAGGTATGGACGTTTCGAGATAACCGCGCGCGTTATGTGTTGGAAAACATTGTCCGCGCGCATAGGCCGAGTCTCAGCCGCCGGTTGTTTGCACGTTGTCTTTACCAGAATCGGCATTTGGTGGCGGTATCGGAAGGCGTTGCCGAGACAGTGCGCCAGGGCATGGAAATGTGGCGGTTTTCGCCAGCGAGTTTGGAGGTCATCCCTAACCCTTGCCCCGTGATGGATATACGCCACGCGATGCTGGCGCCGGAGCCGGATATTCCCGCCGAGCCTTACATCGTCAACGTGGCGCGTATGGTGCCGGCTAAAGACCAAGCGCTACTGCTGCGTGCCTATGCGCGTTCCGGAGTGACAATGCCGCTCGTGCTGGTAGGGGATGGCTGTGAGCGATCCAACCTGGAAGCACTGGCCACGGAGTTGGGTGTCGAGGGGCGTGTGGTCTTCGTCGGTCAACGGGAGAACCCCTATCCCTGGATGCATCATGCTCGGCTGTTCGTACTCAGTTCGCGCTTCGAGGGCATGGGCATCGTGCTTTTCGAGGCGTTGGCCTGTGGCACGCCAGTGCTGAGTGTGGATTGCCCAGGCGGTATTCGCGCGATTCTCAAGGGAGAGTTAGAGAGCAGTATCGTCGTACATAGCGAGGAGGATCTTGCCACGGGTATTCAAAAGGCCATTGAGGATCATCCACCCGACATCAACGAAGCCTGGCTGGACGATTTCAAGTCGGAGAGGGTGGCGGCGCGGTTTCTGCGATCACCAGGTAGTTAGCGTTAGGCGAAGATGCTCATAGCGTTATAAACTAAGTAAACGTGATTTTATAAAACGTTACCCTTATGCAACGTGCGCGTAAATTGATATCATGCTAACTATTAAGAAAGCATGATGCATATAACGAGGCACGACGCATGGAACATGGGCAAACGTATCTTATCTTCGGCTTGCCACGAGGGCACAAGCAAAGAGCTTCATTTATTTCCTCGGTGAAACAGGAGGGCGCGGCGTGAAGTCTTTGCTGCTTCGTGAGCACCGATTGCCCACGCCGCCCGCGGGCGACCCCGCATTCGCTCCCCTGGAAGACCCCCGCATGTACTGGCCGGTACAGCGGGCACGCTTGTCAAAAACGGTGAGAGAGGGCGCTCAATCCTTGGGTGTGCCGGTGGAACTGGGTTTGCTTCGCTTGTGGCAACATAATCTGCCGGGCGCCGCCTGGGTCGAACGTATCGGCTTGCCACGCCGCGCGGTTGAATTAACGCTTGACGATAAGCTGATCTTGCACGTGAATCCGAACGACCTGGTTCGAGCCACTCACTGGCAAGGCTGGCCCCATAAGTACCGACCGACTTCCTCGGCGTTTATTTGGGATGGCGAGTGGGACCTGCGGCGTGGAGACTTACGAACCAGCTCCCGCGCACGATTCATCGCGGATATCGATGCGCACCGCGATGACCTCGCACAGTCGGAAGCCTTCGCCAAGTACATGGCGCGCTTGAAAGCCGGAAAGCCCTGGTCGTCGCATCAGCAAGGCATTCTGCTGGATAGCGAGGCCCGCATTCTCACCTTCTTGCGCGTTTACCTGAGTTTCATGGACGACATGGCCGTGCGCGGCTTCGATTCCACGCGTGGCAAGGATATGCTGGGTGTCGCTGTCACACGCGAAGGGCGGCTTCTCAAGATCAACCGTGGCTTGCATCGCCTGGCCATGGCCCAGCATATCGGCTTACCTTCCGTGCCGGTTATGGTTAAGGCCGTGCATCGCCAGTGGTGGGAGCGGGTGACGCAAGGTACAGTAGGCCATGTTGCTTGGCAACGCACATGTGGAGAGTTACCTACCTGCATACCCGAAATGGAAGCTGGGCCCCTCGACCCTATAGAGTCGTGAAGACAAAAATACGGACATAGTGCTGCGTAACCTCCAGTAAAAGGTAACGAAGTGTTGTTACCTTTTAGTAGCATCAATAATTTAAACTGGTCTCGTCGCAGGGGGTATTTTGATAATTAGTCATAAGTATAGGTTCATGTTTATACATTGTCGAAAAGTGGCCGGAAGCTCTATCAAAAATACGCTATGGCCTTATTTGGGTGATGATGACATTGTGATAGGAAGCCTAGATGAGATTCTTAAAAATGGGCATACATTAAATAGCAGAGCCAAAAAAACCTTATATCATCCTAGAGCGCTGAATGTGACACGAAAAGCTTTCTTGGAAAGGTGGCGATACGGTAATACGAACCGATATCGCAACCTTGTGAATACTGCGGTTAAGGCCAAATATAAAAAAACGCTTTTTAGAAATCCTGTGCATTCACCGGCTGAGGCTGTAAAGCGCTATTTTCCTTATGAGTGGGAGAACTACTATAAGTTTTGCTTCGTGAGAAATCCATTCGATCAGGCCTTGTCGGAATATTTTTATCAAACTCGAGGCTTGGAACGAGATGTCTCTTTTAGCCATTTCTTGAAAGCGATGGCGGGCGAGGTGGATGACCCGAAAATCGTGCCTCATGGATTTAGAAGTAACTGGCCACTTTATACTTGTGATGATGAGCTGGCTATTGACTATGCTGGTAAGTATGAAAGTATCGAGGAAGAGTTTAAAATTGTTTGCCAACACCTTGGTGTCCCTTGCCAAGACAGGTTGATGAAAGAAAAAAAGGCTAAAGGTGATAAAGGTGAAATCAGTAGCTGGTACAGCGAGGATGATATTCAGAGGGTCAGGTCTATTTACGCGGACGAAATTCGTTTCTTTGGGTATTGAGAAATCTGTCGAGCGGGAGGGAATGTGCTTTTAAAACGTTTTTTTAGAGAACGAGTTTCGTTTGTTTCTTACCCGAAGAGTGGCAGGACTTGGTTGCGTGCCATGTTAGGAAGTTACTTTTCTTTAAAGTACGAGGGCGATAGTGCTGGTACTTTCCCCGATGTGAGAGAGTTGAGTGATAAAAATGGGTTGCCTAAGATTAAGTTTACCCATGATGGGGCTTCCATGCAGGCTAGCTTAAGCTATAAAGATCTGCGAAGCGGACATAGAGATTATAGAAAAAACAAGGTAGTTTTTGTTGGAAGAGATGTCAGGGATACGTTGGTATCGGCTTATTTTCAAGCCACAAAGAGAGTTAATGTCTACGAGGGAAGTGTTAGTGATTTTTTGAGAAGCGATACGTATGGCGCTGATAAAATATTGAGCTTTTACCAGCTATGGCATTCTGCATGTAATGAGCCTCGCGCCTTTCTTTACACGAGTTATGAGTTGATGCATGAAGATGCAAGACGAGAGTTGACTCGTGTTTTGAATTTTATGGGTGTTGAAGTTGATGATGATTTAGTTGGGAAGTCTGTTGATGCATGTTCGTTCAATAACATGAAAAAAATGGAGAAGAGTGGAGAAGGAACGTCATCGGCTTTTCGTCCGGCTGATACGAAGGATGAAGAGAGCTATAAGGCAAGAAAAGGAAAAGTTGGAACGTATACGGAAAACCTCTCGGAAGAGGATATTGATTATATCAGTAAACGTGCCTCGGCTTATGGAATAGATTTGTATGATCCATGGAATGGCCAAAAGAGCCATTGATAAGTAAGCCATGATGCTTATTAGCTTCATATCGCCTGATCAAGCCAGGCGACCTCAAGCCAACGACATGATGGAGCGCTTCCACGGCCGGGTCGTCTATGTGCTGGCCTGGCACCTGCGTAGTAATTTCTTGTAAACCCCTCCTTAAAAATTAGCCTTTCGTGCTATCTTAGATTTGAAGTGATATATAGACAGAAAGCCCTTTGTATTAGGTTATTGGGTTTTTCTTACATTCATATCTCCCCGAGATAGGCATGAAATATAAGGTTAATCCCGTTTCAATACCCAATAATGTCGCTATACGGCGACAGCCTCATCCGAAAGATGGAAGTATCAGCGAAGAGCAGTTACAAAACTTCGATGATAAGTTCGTATTTTATGATGTATTCATCGACCCTGACGTGGATGAGCTGGTGGGAATCGGTCCTCCCGCGCTCAATGTGAAGCCTTACGTCGAGGATATGAAGGTCTGGGTGAACGGGCGCCAGCGGAAGTTTTCTTTCGTTGACTACCCGGAGCACAAGGTGTCCCTGTTGAAGGCGCGGGTGCCGCATGCCGAACGGTATGAGGTAGTGCTGGAGTTTTCGGATGCGACACACGAGATGACGTTGTTGCGAGATTCGTCGCGAGATTTGTCGCGGAACCCGACGGCGCGGGGTCGTAAGGTGCTGACCGCGATATCCAAGAACAATGCCGTTGAATGGATCGATGAGTGGATCGATTTTTATAAGGCGAATTACGGCATTGACGATGTCTTCATTTACGACAATGGAAGCGACAACCTAGAAGCGCTTGAGGAGAAGGTAGGCGAGAAGGCGAATATCGTCAGCTGGAACTTTCCCTTTGGCCCAACGGCCAAGCGCTTCAGCTCTTTTGCCCAGCCGGTCGCCCTGAATCATTGTCTGAAGCGTTTTGCCAAGGGCGGGGTGCTGTTCAATTTCGACATAGACGAGCTGCTGATTGCCGACGAAGACCGCATCATGTCGGCGGTTGCTCGTCATAAGGTCGTCTACTTCGAAAGCCATAACGTGCCTTACGTTAATCCCGGTAAACGCGATTACTCGTTCTGCGATTTCAGGTATCGCTACCCGGAAAGGAAAAGAACGGCGCGCAAGTTTGTCTGTGACGCGGATGCCAATTTCTTGATTTCACCGCATAACACCTGGGTGAAAAAGAATTATCTCCTGGCGAGCCGTTTGAAGCGCAACAAGCCGGATGCTCTGGTCGATGCCGATGCGTACTTCTTGCACTTTCTCGGCATCACGACCAACTGGCAACCCGACCTGGACAAGTTGAAGGAGGTCCCTAAGGAAAGCTTGGTAGAAGATGATAGTCATATACGGATGATGCCTGTGGGTTGAATTGCGCCTAGGATGGCGCTTGACACAGGCACTGAAAAAGGAATTTACAGTGGCTGATGGAAAATCTTTTTTATTTGTTTCCGACCATTTGGGTGGGGGCGGTGCCCCAATCTCGATTTTAAACTTGGCGGAGATACTGGCCCAACGTGGCCATGATGTCACCATTGCCGTGCTCAGCGATAAGGTGTGGCACGACATACCCGAGGGAGTGACGGTCAAGACGCTTCCCTTCCGATACAAGAACGTCTGGCAAAAGCTGCGGCGCTTTCGTTTGCACGCCGCGAAAGTCGATGCGTGGCTGCGCGAGGACGCGAAAACGTACGATGTCGTCATCGCGAACCTGTATTACGCGCACCGGGTCGTCACATATTCCTCGTTGGCGGCGCAAGCGTGGCTGTGCATTCGCACCGATCCTACGGAAGCATTGCTGAGTAAACGGCGCTCTCGACCAAAAGCGTTACGCAGGATTAGAAAGCTCTATGGCGGGCGCCGGGTCGTCGCTATTTCCCACGGCATATTGGCCTCGTTATCCGACGCTAAGGCGGCGCCGGGACATGGCAAGGTCATTCACAATGTCATCGACGCGAGCACCATCGAACGCCGCATGGACCAGAGCGTCGAGGTGAGCGACTACATCGTTAGCGTGGGGCGCCTGGGACTGTGGCAAAAACGCTATGATCGCCTGTTGCGTGCCTACAAAGAGAGCGGCATCACACAGAAGCTGGTCTTCGTCGGCGATGGGGAGCTTGAAAACGTCCAGGCGCTGGTCCGTGAACTGGGGCTCGAATCGCGCGTGGTGTTCCTTGGCCAGAAGGCCAATCCCTACCCGTATATTCGTCACGCCGATCTTTTGGTGCTGGCATCTGATTACGAGGGCTTCGGCCGTGTCATCGCGGAGTCGCTGATCTGCGGCACGCCGGTGGTGAGCACCGATTGTCCGTCGGGGCCGCGGGATATCCTGACGGGAGAGTTGGCGACTTGTCTGGTACAAACAGACGATGAGCAGGCATTAGCCCGTAAAATGCGCGAGGTGTTGGAAGCTCCGCCGGTGATAAAGGCCGAGCATTACACATGCTTCTCTCCCGATACGATTGCACGCCGCTATGAGACGCTCGCGGGCTGATCGGTGGCGCTGTGGTATACGACGCCCAGGTTTTGTAACGACAGCGATAGCTATATAGGGTGTGTGTTCATTTTGTGTCGAACGTCGATGCCGGCGATGTGGCTCGGCGCCTCGACGATGCCTAAAAATCTGACTTACAACTTCAATATTACGGGGTGATCGAATTGAGCAACCAGCTACTGACCGGGCGCAGCTCCCTGATGTTCAGCACGGCCTTGGCCGCTTTGTTTCTGGCAGCGCCGTCCTTGTCGGCCAGTGAGGCCGAGCAGGAAGAGTCGGCCAGCAAGCGCGGGTCGGAAACCATCGCCAGCCAATTCGTGTTCGGCTCCGGCAAGGAGTGTCCTCATGAACCGTACTGCCTGCCCGCGCTCGAGCAAGAGTACGGCTTGCACTTCGCCGATTTCGTGGTCACCGACCCCGGTGGGCCGCGCACGCGAGAGGCGCTTCTGAACGGAGACATCCAGATCGGCGTGCTCTTCACCACCAATGGGTATCTTGCCACTGACCGCTTCGTCCTGCTGGAGGATGATCGTAACGCCCAGCCGGCGGAAAACGTCATTCCGGTGGCCCATCAGTCCATCGGCGATGCCTACCCCGAGCTCGGTGAGGTGCTCAATCCGCTCAGCGCCGCCCTGACGACTCCGGAACTGACCGAGATGAACCGACGCTTCGCGCTCGACGGGGTGGAGGCGGAGACCATCGCACGAGAGTGGCTTAAGGAACATGGAGCGTCCGCGCCTTCGGAGAGTGCGCCGAAAAAAGAGGGCCCCACCATCGTGGTCGGCTCCGGTAACTTCGCCGAGAGCATCATCCTGGCGGAGATGTATCGCCAGGCGCTTGATCAGGCGGGATACCCCACCCGGCATCGCCAGGAAATCGGCAACCGCGCCACCTATCTGCCCCTGCTCGAGAGTGGCGAGATCGACCTGTTCCCGGAATACACCGGCAGTCTGGGTGGCTGGCTGAACACGATCGCGGACACGAGCGGACAACCCCTGTCGGCATTGCTGCCCGAACACGACCTGGTGGGCTTCGAGCCAGCCCCTGCGCAAGACAAGAACGGCTTCGTGGTCACCGCCGAGACCGCGCAGCGCTACGATCTCGAAAAGATCAGCGATCTGGCGAAGCCCGCTCCCTGAAGCTTGCTTCTTGGAGTTTGCATATTGGTCAACACGGCCGAGGCATGGCGCCCACCCAGGTTGTGAGAAGATATTAGTGGGAGCGAATTTATTCGCGATAGTCCCTGTCCCAGGTGCCCGCAACGCGGTAAGCTTCCAGGGTCGAGACAGGAGCACGCATGGCGAGTCAACCCCACCACCCTCACGACCACAGCTATAAGTTGCTGTTCTCTCACCCCGAGATGGTGAGAGATCTATTGACCGGGTTCGTCAAGGAAGCCTGGGTGGAACAACTCGACTTCTCGACACTGGAGAAGGTCAGCGGCTCCTATATCACCGAAGATCTGCGGGATCGCGAGGACGACGTCATCTGGCGAGTGCGCTGGGGCGACGACTGGCTCTATGTTTACTTGCTGCTCGAGTTCCAGTCGAGCGTCGATAGATTCATGGCCGTGCGAGTGATGACCTACCTGGGGCTGCTCTATCAGGACTTGATTCGTCAGGGGGCCTTTACTCCCAATGGCAAGCTACCGCCGGTATTGCCGATTGTGCTCTATAATGGGGAGAAGCGCTGGACGGCAGCACAAAACGTGGCGGACCTGGTCGAACAGGTACCCGGAGGGCTCGAACGCTATCGGCCGGACTTGGCCTATCTGCTTCTCGACGAAGGGGCGGTCATCAGCGACCCTGAG
>NZ_JARANZ010000005.1 GCF_029889905.1 Chromohalobacter sp. 11-W
AAACGCCCACATGAATTACCTGATCGTTTGTTAAAGAGCGGCTCCGGGCTCGATATACAAGAGCGGAGCGGCTTGCGTTGGCCCGATGGGCCGCCTCGCAAGGAAGGCGTATTCTACCGAAAGCGCCGTGATTGTCAAGGCGTTAGCCGAGGAGACAATCGCTGATATCGGCCGACATGCGGGCGTTATCAGAGGCCTTTCGAGGTGCGGCGCATTTTACCGAAACCGGCGTCACTGTCAAGCGAGAAAGCACCCCCGAAGGTTTGAATTTCTCAAGCACGTCAGTCACTTGCGCTACCTCTCCACCGCTGGCCACGAGGTCCGTCGCCGGCAGCGGATGCGTACTTTACGGATCCGCCGTCGTGAACGCAAGGGGTTTTTGCTCAGATTACGAAGCGATCGACGAAACGATGTACGGGGGTGCTTTCCAGGCGCGCCTGATCCGCGCACAGCGCCAGAATGTCATCACAGTGGCGTGCCGGGAAGCGTGTCGCGAGGTTAGCGCTAAACTTCGCCTCTAGAAGGGGCATACCTTCTTCCCGGCGCCGACGATGGCCGATGGGGTATTCGACGGCCACTTGCTCGGTTTTGCTGCCATCCTTGAAGAACACCTGAATCGCGTTGGCGATGGAGCGTTTGTCGGCCTCAAGATACTCACGGCTGTAACGCGCGTCTTCAACCACTTCCATCTTGTCACGCAATTGATCGATGACCGGGTTCGCCGCATGGAAGGCATCTTCGTAGTGCTCGGCGACCAAGTGTCCGAAGATCAAAGGGACGGCCGTCATGTACTGAAGGCAATGGTCGCGGTCGGCAGGATTGGCCAGATGCCCTTGCTTGGAGATGATGCGAATCGCCGATTCATGGGTGGTGATCACCACCCTGTCGATGTCTCTCAGGCGGTCCTTGACCTGAGGATGCAGCGTCACGGCTGCCTCACAGGCGGTCTGGGCATGAAACTCTGCCGGAAAGCTGATTTTGAACAGCACGTTTTCCATGACATAGGAGCCGTAGTTCTGACTGACTCGAAATTGGCGATCTTCTTCCGGCTTGAGTTGCTGGTCCTTATTGGTCTTGGAGAACAGCACATCATAGAAGCCCCATTGCGGCGCACTCAGCACACCGGGAATGCCCATTTCGCCACGCATGGCGATATCCGCCAGGCGCACGCCGCGCGAGGTTGCATCGCCCGCCGCCCAGGACTTACGTGACCCGGCGTTCGGCGCATGCCGATAAGTTCGCAGGCTCTGGCCGTCGACGAAGGCATGTGACAGCGCGGCAAGCAACTGCTCTCGATCCGCCCCCATCAGCTTGGCGACCACTGCCGTCGAGGCGACCTTTACCAAGGCAACGTGATCGAGCCCTACCCGATTGAATGAGTTCTCGAGTGCCAGCACGCCCTGAATCTCATGGGCCATGACCATCGCCTCGAGTACGTCACGCATGGTCAACGGCGCTTCACCTTCGGCCACGCGCTTTTGCGACAAATGATCGGCAACCGCCAGGATTCCTCCCAGATTGTCTGAGGGATGCCCCCACTCCGCCGCCAGCCAGGTGTCGTTGTAATCCAACCAACGAATGATGGCGCCGATGTCCCAGGCCGCCTTGACCGGATCGAGACGTAGCTGGGTGCCCGGCACCCGCGCACCGTGCGGCACCACTGTTCCCTCGACCAACGGCCCTAGATGCTTGGTGCACTCGGGAAAACGCAGTGCCAACAAGCCGCACCCCAGCGTATCCATCAAGCAATAACGGGCGGTCTTCAGGGCCTCCTGACCGGTGACGCGATAGTCCAGCACGTAATCGGCGATCGCCTGTAGCTCGGGATCGTAGTCGGGGCGCTGGTTCTGTTCGACGTTGGCACTCATGTTGATTCCTTGAACTTGTTACTAGACCGGCTTGGCCGAGACGGCTAACGGTCTTGTGGGAGGGAACTTGTTCCCGATGGATCAAGCCGCTTAATCGCGAATAAATTCGCTCCCACGACCCCCGACATCAATGACGTCGCTCGATCGGCACCCACGCCTGTTTTTCCGGCCCGACATAGTCCGCGCTGGGCCGGATGATGCGGTTGTTTTCGCGCTGCTCGAACACATGGGCACACCAGCCAGTGAGGCGCGAGCACACGAAGATCGGGGTGAACAGTTTGGTGGGAACGCCCATGAAGTGGTAGGCGCTGGCATGGAAAAAGTCGGCGTTGCAGAAGAGTTTTTTCTCCCGCCACATCACCGCCTCGACACGCTCGGAGACGGGATAGAGGCGCGTATCGCCAACGTCGTCCGCGAGACGTTTCGACCACTGCTTGATGATGGCGTTACGCGGATCGGATTCGCGATAGATCGCATGTCCGAAGCCCATGACCTTTTCCTTGCGCGCGAGCATGCCCAACAGCTCGCGCTCGGCCTCTTCCGGCGTTTGCCAATCCTCGATCATGGCCATCGCCGCTTCGTTGGCGCCACCATGCAGCGGACCGCGTAGCGAGCCAATGGCGCCAGTCACGCAGGAATGAATATCCGAAAGCGTCGAGGCGCACACGCGAGCGGTAAACGTCGAGGCATTGAACTCATGCTCGGCGTACAGGATCAACGAAACGTTCATCACCCGCGCATGCAATTCAGAGGCCGGCTTACCATGCAGCAAGTGCAGGAAATGGCCACCCACCGAGTCATCGTCGGTTTCGGTATCGATGCGCACGCCGTCATGGCTGAAGCGATACCAGTAATTGATGATCGAGGGAAATGCCGCCAGCATCCGATCGCTTTTATCCTGCTGCTCGGCGAAGCCCTCCTCCGTCTCGAGATTGCCCAGCATCGACGCCCCGGTGCGCATCACATCCATCGGATGGGCCTCGGCGGGAATCTGTTCGAGCACAGCCTTCAGCGATGCGGGCAGGCCACGCAGCGATTTGAGTCGCGCCACGTAGGCCTCGAGCTCCGCCTGATTGGGCAATTTCCCCTTGAACAATAGATAGGCGACTTCCTCGAAGCGCGCATGCTCGGCGAGGTCGTGAATGTCATAGCCACGGTATGTCAGCCCCGAGCCTGACTGGCCAACGGTACATAACGCGGTGCTGCCCGCACTCATGCCGCGCAAGCCGGTACTGGTGGGCGTTTTATCCGCCATGGCGAGCCTCCTTGTGCCAGATCGTTATCGTTGTTGCCTCACGCTAGATAGTGCACAGCCATGCCGCCCGTTCACTTGTCTTCGTCAAACAGGGCATCCAGCTTGCGCTCGAAGGCGTGATAATCGAGAAACTCGTAAAGCTCATCGCGCGTTTGCATCTTGTCGAGGACATCGCGCTGATGCCCATTGTCGTGAATGCTGCGATACACCTCGAGTGCCGCAGCATTCATGGCGCGAAAGGCCGACAGCGGATACAGCACCATGCGGCAACCCACATCATGCAGCTCCTGCTGAGTAAACAACGGCGTGGCGCCGAACTCGGTGATATTGGCCAGGATCGGCGCATTGACGCGCGTGCAAAATGCGCGATAGTCCTCAAGGCTATGCACGGCCTCGGCGAAGATGGCATCGGCACCGGCCTCGAGACAGGCATTGGCGCGCTCGATAGCCGCTTCCAACCCTTCCTTCTGAAAGGCATCGGTACGCGCGATCAGATAAAAATCGTCATCCAGACGCGCATCGGCTGCCGCCTTGATGCGATCGACCATTTCCGATTGGGAAACGATCTCCTTGTTGGGCCGGTGTCCGCAGCGCTTCTGCGCGACCTGATCTTCCAGGTGCACCGCTGCCACGTCAGCGCGCTGCATTTCCTTGATGGTACGCTCTATATTGAACGCCCCACCCCATCCCGTATCGATATCGACCAGCAGCGGCGTATCTGAGGCCGCCGTAATACGCCGAGCGTCCTCGGCGACATCGTTCATCGTGGTCATACCCAGGTCGGGCAAGCCGAAGGACGCATTGGCCACGCCGCCCCCGGAGAGATAAATCGCCGGGTGCCCAACCTTTTCGGCCATGAGAGCCGTATAGGCGTTGATGGTACCGACGATCGGCAAGGGACGGTGCGCCTCGAGTGCCGCACGAAAACGCGCACCGGGAGTAGAATGGCTCATGACGTCGTATTCTCCTCGAAATGGGTATGGGACGACTGTTCATCGAGCGTCTCGGCATAGTGCTTGGCGACATTCTCGCGAGACGCACTGACGTGGCGACGCATCAAGAGTTCGGCCAGTTCCTCATCGCCCGCCTCGATGGCGTCGACGATACGGTGGTGCTCGACGAAAGCCCGCTGCGGGCGCGCGCCGCTGGCACTGAATTGCGTACGGTAAAGGCGCACCAGGTAATAAAGGTCGTCACACAGCATGGTCATCAGCATGCGATTGTGACTGCCTTGTACGATGCAGTAGTGGAAGTCCAGGTCGCCCTCGCGCTGAAAATAGGCCTCGTTGCGCTGCAGGTCCTCCTGTCGCTCGTGGACCGCCAGCACCTCGCGCAGCCCAGCGATTTCCGGCGCCGTCATGTGTCGCGCCGCCAGGCGCGCCGCCATGCTCTCCAGGGCTTCGCGCAGATCGAACAACTCCAGCAATTCACGCATGGAGAGTTTGACTACGCGTGCACCGACATGCGGGATACGCTCGATCAAGCGGTGGGCTTCCAGGCGACGCATCGCCTCGCGCAAAGGCCCGCGGGAGATGCCGTAAGCCTTGGCCAGGCCTGGCTCGGTGATCTTGGCACCGGGCGCCA
The DNA here is from genome assembly GCF_029889905.1 of Chromohalobacter sp. 11-W. GTDB lineage: Bacteria > Pseudomonadota > Gammaproteobacteria > Pseudomonadales > Halomonadaceae > Chromohalobacter. The sequence goes on from NZ_JARANZ010000005.1 coordinate 4,708, forward strand.
GCTCACCCCGCACGATGGCGCTTTGCAGTTGGTGAAAGACGCGCTCGGCGAGTGTGCGCACTTCGGGAGCGTCGTCATGACCAGTCGCCGATTGCCAAGCATCATGAGAATCGGCGTTATGAGGTAAAGGAGGAAGCGTCATGTAATTGTCGACAATAAAGAATAAGCATTACTTTAGTAATCTACCCCAAAAGGGTCAACTGCCTGAAGCCCGGCGCCCCTACACCTTTCGCCGCATGGGCAGCACTTACCGGTGCCCATATTGTCGACAATCAATCATCTTCATCCTTAATTAAGCGAAGATGTTTCTTGCAACAGGCCGGCGAGCCGCCGGGGTTTTTGAAACGGCAGCGAATGGTCAGTGCCCGGCAGTTCGATGTAGCGCCAGTCGGAGCGTCGCTGCGCCAAGGTTGAGTGGTAGTCTTGCATGGCCGCGAGGCTCTTGCCTCCCACGACACTCGTCACATCCCGTTGCGCCTCGAGCAAGGCGTCGCGGTCGAGATGCCGGACGGCATCGGTCACGCAATCCAGCGCATTGGCGAATCCCAAGGGACGTTGCGCGAGGCGCCGTATCATCATGCGCTCGGCCCGTGGGTTGCGCGAGCGATGTGGCGCGATCAAATCCAGAAAGGCGACGACACCCGCTTCCGGCGTCGACGCCTCGCGAATGGCACGCGCCGCCTCGGCATAGCCATCGCGCACGCGTACCATTGTCGCGCGGTCTTCGCGCTCCAGAAGTGCCGGCTCGAGCAACATCATACGCCCGATGCGGGTACCCAAGCGCTGCTTGAGACGCATCGCCACCAGCCCACCAAACGAATAGCCAATGACATCGCAGTGCTCGATATCCTGGGCCTCGAGCACGGCTTCGACATCGTCGACGACTTCATCCAGCGAGAAAGGCCGCTCACGGCCATCTACCGCACGCGTCGCTCCCATGCCCCGCAAGTCGGGCATCAGGAACGTCCGCCAGGCATCGAGATACGTCACCATCGGTCCCCAGGTCAGCTCGGCCGCTACCCCTGCCCCATGCAGCATGACCACATTGCCCGCGCCCTCGCGACGCTCGAGACGACGCCAATGGCACTGCTGATCCGGGCGCGCCAGTGTGCCTTGCCGCATCTCGCCTTCGTCCAGCGACGTTGTCATATTCGTCATCCTCTATGTGCCACGCCTCTGGGGCGTTGAATGGCCGTCATTATCCGCACACGCTCATGGGCGGACAAATCCGGCTAGCTTCCCTAAAATGAGTCGCCCGCGACAGGATGCTGCACCGATGCCGACACTCGAATTGACGCCCCTGCCCTATCATGGCGATCCGCTGGCACGCTTCGAGCGCCTGCGCCGTCGCCCCGATGCCGTGCTGCTGGATAGCGGCTTCCCGGCGGCTCCCGGCGGACGTTACGACATTATCGCTAGCGACCCCATCGCATGGCTGGAAGTGAACCGAGACGGCCAGGTCACCAGTAACGTCGCGCATCTTCCCGACGATCCGCTCGCCGCTCAGCGTGCCTTGCTCGAGCGTCTTCCCTCCACCGACGTGACGAGTGAACTGCCGTTTCTGGGCGGTTTGATCGGCTACTGGAGCTACGATTTCGGACGCCATTTGGAGGCTTTCTCAGGCCATGCTTGCGAGGCGGTCACGCTGCCCCACAGCCGTGTCGGCCTCTACGACTGGGCCCTCATCCACGATCATCACGCCCGCCAAGCCTGGCTCGTGGCCACGCCGGCGCGCCGCGCCCAGGTGTTGGAATGGCTACAAGCAGCGCCATCACCAGCCTCGACGTTTCAACTGCTTGCCCCCTTTCGAGGTGAACTCGACCGCGCCGCCTACGGCGAGCGCTTCCGTGCCGTGCAGCATTACATCCGCAGCGGCGACTGTTACCAAATCAACCTGGCCCAGCGTTTCAGCACTCACTACCAAGGCGATTTATGGCACGCCTATCGGCGGCTGCGCCAAGCCACGCCGACGCCTTATGGCGCCTATCTCGCCTGGGACGACAAGGGCATTCTATCGCTGTCGCCGGAGCGCTTTCTCGAAGTCGTCGAGGGACGCGTGGAAACGCGCCCCATCAAGGGCACTCGGCCGCGCGGCAGCACCTCCATAGAGGATCGGCGCTACGCCCGCGAGCTGCGTGACAGCCTCAAGGATAGCGCCGAAAACGTCATGATCGTCGACTTACTGCGCAATGACCTGGGGCGCGTCTGTCAGCCGGGAAGCGTACGCGTCCCACAGTTATGCGGCCTGGAGAGCTATGCCAACGTCCATCACCTGGTCAGCGTGGTCACCGGCGAACTCGACGCGACACGGCATGCGCTGGATCTGCTGGGAGCGGCGTTCCCCGGTGGCTCGATCACCGGCGCGCCCAAGGTCCGTGCCATGCAGCTCATCGACAATCTCGAACCCAGTCGCCGCAGCGTGTATTGCGGGAGCATCGGCTACGTCGATACGCGCGGGCGAATGGATACCTCCATCGCCATCCGCACCGCCGTGGCGGATGCCGGCCAGCTCCACCTGTGGGGCGGCGGTGGCCTGGTCGCCGACTCCGACGAGGAGGCCGAATACCAGGAAACACTCGCCAAGATCTCGCGCCTTATGGAAGCGCTCGGCACCGATGGACCCCATGAGCGCGACGAATCGCGTATCCTGAGCGAATGACAACCGCAATGCCTGAGTCCTCCCCTGCCGACAGCGTCTCCCGGTATCGCACGCGGCGGCGGCGCCAGCGTCGTCTCATCGTCGGTGTTGCCTTGCTAACACTCGCCATGGTCATCGTCGACATCGCCACCGGTCCGGGTCACTACCCATTGCGCGATGTGCTCATGACCCTCGTCGCACCAAGTAGCGCTTCGGACGCGCTGCGCGTCATCGTGTGGGGCATTCGTCTGCCGGTGGCCTTGATGGCCATAGTCGTCGGGGTAAGCCTGGCGCTCGCCGGCGCTGAGATGCAGACCATCCTCAACAATCCCCTCGCCGATCCGTTCACGCTGGGCATTTCCTCGGCGGCGAGTGTCGGCGCAGCGCTCGCCATCACCCTTGGCGTTGGCATCGTCCCCTTCGCCGATACATTACTGGTCACCGGCAATGCCTTCCTGCTGGCCCTGGCCGCATCGCTGGTCATCTGGGGGGTGAGTCGTCTGCGCGGCGTCAGCGTGCAGACCCTGGTGCTGATGGGCATCGCCATCATGTTCTTCTTCAACGCCATGCTCGGTTTGATGCAGTACGTCGCCTCCGCCGAGGCCTTGCAGCAACTGGTGTTCTGGTCACTGGGCAGTCTCGGCAAGGCCAGTTGGGGCAAGGTCGGCCTGGCGACACTCGCGCTTTGCGTGACGCTGCCAGTATTTCTCCATGCCGGCTGGCGACTCACCGCGCTGCGCCTAGGCGATCTTCACGCCCAGGCCATGGGCATCAATGTCGGGCGCTTACGACTGCGTATCCTGCTGTGCTGCTCGCTTTTGGCCGCCACCGCCGTAGCCTTCGTGGGGACGATCGGTTTCGTCGGCCTGGTGGGCCCGCATATCGCGCGTTTGCTGGTTGGCGAGGATCAGCGTGTCTTTCTGCCCATGTCCGCCCTCAGCGGGGCACTGATCATGTCCGCCACCTCGATCCTCTCGAAAACCCTGGTGCCCGGCATTCTGCTGCCGATTGGTTTACTCACCGCACTCATCGGGTTGCCGTTTTTCGTCTCGCTGATCCTGCGCAGCCGTAAGGAGATATGGGGATGACACTCAGACTCGAACGTCTCGATTGCCGTTTGGGAGGCACGCCCGTCCTCGAGGGCATCGCCGGTCTGCAGGCACGTCCCGGCGAGGTCACCGCCCTGATCGGCCCCAATGGCGCCGGGAAATCGACACTGCTCAAGGCCATCGCTGGCCTCCAGCGTGCCGACGGCTCGCTCATATTGAATGACCAGGAATTGATAACGCTATCGCTCGAACGACGTGCCCGATACCTCTATTACTTGCCGCAAGAGCTCGGCTCACGCGCCGTGCTCAGCGTGTTCGAAGCGGTCTTGCTGGCACGCCGCACCTGCATTCACGAAGCGCATGAATGCGCGCTACGTAAGGTGCAGGAGACACTTCAGGCTTTGGAGCTGGAGCCACTGGCCGAGCGCGACTTGAGCCAGCTCTCGGGCGGTCAACGACAACGGGTCGCCATCGCGCAAGCCGTGACGCGTGAGCCGTCGCTGCTACTGCTCGACGAACCGACCAGCGCGCTGGACCTTCATCATCAATTGCAAGTGCTCGACTGGCTGACTCGCCTCGCGGCGCAGCGCCACATCATCGTCGTCATCGCCATTCATGACCTTAGCCTGGCGGCGCGCTTCGCCCATCATGTATGGATGCTCAAGGCAGGCCGCGTCGCTGCCAGCGGCACTCCCAGCGACGTCCTAACCCATGCGCGCCTGCGCGATGTCTATGCCATCGAGGCGCACATCGAATGGCCGGACGACGAGCCGCCGCGTATCACGCCCCTCACAGCGATTCACTCCCTAGGCAATGTTCATGCAGATAGGTTCTAACAAGACAAGCACTGCCTTCGTTAAAGGCATATAAGCTTCGAACCAATCGATATTGGGGGATCGTTTCGGCGGTTTGCTAGGGTATGGCCATTCGTCGAAGTCGGCAGACTTCACGCCACCTTCCACAGGAGCTCATCATGTCGCTCGATATCGATGCCATCAATCGCGATCTTGGCCACGACCCGGAGGCCCTGGTGCGCTGGGCACTCTCGCTCGATGGCAAGGCAATCTGCACGACCAACTTCCGGCCTTTCGAGGCAGTGATCCTGCATATGATCACGCAGGTGCAGCCGAACATTCCCGTGGTCTGGATGGACTCAGGCTATAACACCGAGGCCACTTATCGCTTCGCAGAAGAGATCAGCCGTCAGTTGGACCTCAACTTGACGATCTATCATCCGCGCCGCTCACGCGCGCATCGCGATGCCGTCGAGGGTGAGTTTCCGACCATCGACGATCCGCGCCACGCGGCGTTCACTGAGGAAGTCAAGCTAGAGCCATTCCAGCGGGCGCTGCGCGAGGCCGCGCCGCGTGTATGGCTCACCGCACTGCGCGCCGAAGACACCGCCGAACGTGCCCAGATGCAGCCGGTATCAATCAATCAGGATGGCTTGATCAAGGTCGCGCCCGTACTGCACTGGAGCGCCAAGGATATGTATCAGTACCTGCAGAAGCACGATCTGCCCAACAACTTCGATTACTTCGACCCGACCAAGGTGGAAGACAAGCGCGAGTGCGGGCTGCACCTTCAGCACTAGGCGCCGAAACCCAGCATCCGCCGAACCGATGACACGACGCCTGCCATGCCGATGCCGCCTTTATGGGGCATCGGCATTCTCGTATTGCCAGGCCGTTCTCAGCGCACCGGCAGTTGGATGCCCTCGAACAACACCTGCTCGTGACGTGGCCCCGCCGCCAGCGCGGCTTCGATACTGTCTCGATCGAGATGGGGGGCAAAGCGATTGACGAAGTCGAACATGAAACCGCGCATGAAGGTGCCACGACGAATACCGATCTTGGTCGTCGAGCTCTCGAACAGGTGGCTGGCATCGAGCGCTACCAAGTCGCGATCGACGACAGGGTCGACCGCCATGTGTGCGACGATACCCACGCCGAGCCCCAGGCGAACGTAGGTCTTTATGACATCGGCATCGGCAGCGGTGAGTACCACGTTGGGCGTCAGATCATGTGCCTTGAAGGCATCGTCGAGCTGCGAACGGCCGGTAAAGCCGAACAGGTAGGTCACCAGCGGATACTCGGCCAGGGCTTCGAGCGTCAGTGTTTCCACCGACGCCAAAGGGTGGTCTTGTGGAACCAGCACGCAGCGGTTCCAGCGATAGCATGGCAACAGCACCAGGTCGGTAAAAAGCTCCAGCGACTCGGTGCAGATCGCGAAATCGGCCTGCCCTTCGCTGACCATCTGGGCGATCTGCTTGGGTGTCCCCTGCTGCATGTGCAGGGCGACATCGGGATACTTCTGCCGAAATTCATGAATGACCGGCGGCAAGGCATAACGCGCTTGGGTATGGGTAGTGGCGATCGATAGGCTACCGCGCCGCTCGTCACTGTGCTCTTGCGAAACGTGCTTGATATTGTCGACGGTGCGCAGCACCTTGCCGGCCAGCTCGATGATCGCCTCGCCGGCCGGTGTCACACGGGTTAGATGCTTGCCGCTACGCGCGAAGATTTCCACCCCCAGCTCATCCTCCAGCAAGCGTATCTGCTTGGAAATGCCCGGCTGAGAAGTAAACAGACTCTGCGCGGTAGCGGAGACATTGAGGTTGTGCCGGGCAACTTCCCAGATATAGCGCAGTTGCTGGAGTTTCATGAGCGATGCCTCCCGACCTGGCAATCTTTTATGGCATAAAATTTAAATTTGTGATTACTTTAAAGCATATGGTGCGAGAGTAGAAGAGCGTCGACACCCTGGCAATACCGCACCGTGGTGGTGCGTGGAAAAGCGCCGACATGATAGGCTGATGCTATTGTCACCATACCGATGGGGCATTTGCCAGGGCCATGGTCAGCGGCTACCATCGCCTCATCTACGCTCGCAAAAGCGCAACGGAATACTGGAGAGATTCGTAATGGCTAATAATGTCGATGTCACCTCCGCTAACTTCGAGCAGGAAGTCGTCAACGCCGAACAGCCCGTACTGCTCAAGTTCTGGGCGCCGTGGTGCGGCCCTTGCAAGATGATGGCCCCTGTAGTCGATGAAGTCGCCGATGAGAAAGCCGGTGGTCTCAAGGTCGTCAGCATTAACGTCGACGACGCACCGGAAATCGCCGCCGAGCAAGGCGTGCGCGGTGTTCCGACTGTGATGATGTTCAAGTCCGGCGCCAAGGTGGCTTCCTTGGTCGGCGCACAGTCCAAGTCGCAGCTGACACAGTTCATCGATCAGAACGCCTGATCGTCACGGCGTTAAGCCGTCGAAGGATGCTGACAATCGCCCCGCTCATGCGGGGCGATTGTCGTTACGGGGGACGTCGAGGCTTAGACTACTCGGGAGGCGGTTCCGGGGATCTCATCTCGGCACGCCGGCGCCGCGCGCGTTCGGAAGGGCTCAGTAATTTCGCTAACCAACGCGTTTCGGGATGACTATCCAGCGCAATCTTGAGCGTCATGGTCAACGGCACCGACAGCAACATGCCCACTGGCCCGAAGATCCATCCCCATACCACCAGCGACAAGAACGCCACCAACGTGGAAAGTCCCATCGTGCGTCCCATGACCCGGGGCTCGATGATATTTCCCATGAGGAAATTGATCGCCAGATAGGCACCCGCCAGCAGCATCGCCTTGAAGGGGCCACCTTCCGGCATCGCCAAGGTCAAGAGCACGGCAGGCACGGCCGCCAAGGCCGAGCCGATATTGGGAATGTAGTTGAGACAGAACGCCAAGGTTCCCCACAACAGCGCGAAGTCGACTCCGATCACCATGCACGTGCCCCACACCAGCACACCGGTCACCAAACTGATCACCGTCTTGATGGCTAGGTAGCGCTTGAGATTGCGACTGAACTCGGTGAAACGCTTTAGGCTCGGCGCCGGGTTGAGCAACGCTTGCGAGACCTTGTTGCGGAAATCCAATGTCTCGAACAGCATGAAGATCACCAACAGCATGATCACAACGCTCTGCGAGAGCAGGTTACCCACACTGCCAAGGAAAACGGGAACCCAGTCGGTCGCCCGGGAGGCATCGAAAAGCTCGGAGACACCCTTGGGATCAATGGATATCCCCTGCCCCGCCAGCCATCGCAGCACGGTCAGATAGTGCTCTTGCAGCTGGTCCTGAAGCTTGGGCAAGGCGTCCATGAAGGTCGTGAAACTGTTGCCGAGAAGTGCACCCAACAAGGTCATCAACACGCCGAGTATCAGCAACGTGGCCAATACCGAAAGCCGCATGCCCAAGCCGCGCTCATGCAGCCAATGCACCGGTGATGTGCAGATCACGGCGATGAACAGTGATAGCAGTATGGGAATCAGCAAGTCGGCGCCTGCCTGCATGCCGCCAACGATGATCACCAAAGACGCCAGGGTCAGCATCAAGTTGAGAGGTAGGTTCTGTGAACCGGGGTCGTGTCCGGGGGGCATGGGGCGTTCGCATCCTTGACGAAACCAAGGCCCTATTCTGCCTGGCAGGGGTTACTTGCACAAACGCCACTCCCCGCCACGAGAGACTAAAAGGCGGACCCGACACGCTCCGGTCCGCCACGCATCATTCAGTTGCGCAAGCTCAAGGCCCGATCAAATGTCGAAACCGTGCCCAAAGTCCTCAGCCTGCATGGCCATCAACGTCTCACCACCGGCGCGTATCATCTCGGCATGCGCGCGGGTACGCGGCAACAGACGCTGGAAATAGAAGCGAGCGGTATCGAGCTTGGCACGGTAAAACGCCGCGTCGTCGGGGTTACCGGCCAGGGACTGATGCGCCGCCTGTGCCGCGCGGGCCCAGAAGAACGCCAGAGTGACATAGCCGGCATACATCAGATAATCGACACTCGCGGCGCCCACTTCCTCACGGTCCTGCATGGCCTTCATGCCGACCGCCATGGTCAGATCACCCCACTCTGCGTTGAGCTTCGCCAAGGGGGTGACGAACTCCGCCATGGCGTCATCGCCCTCGTGAGCCTGACAGAACTTGTGGATCTGCTTGGTGAAGGGCTTGAGTGCTTCCCCTTGACTCATCAACACCTTACGCCCCAATAGATCCAGTGCCTGGATACCTGTGGTGCCTTCGTAAAGCCGCGTGATGCGGGCATCGCGCACATACTGTTCCATGCCCCATTCGCGGATGTAGCCGTGCCCCCCAAAGACTTGCACGCCCTCATTGGTGGCCTCGAAACCTACCTCGGTCAAGAATGCCTTGACGATGGGCGTCAGCAATCCCAATTCGGTTTCAGCCGCTTCGCGCTCGGCGGCGTCGGTCGCGCATTCCACGCGATCCGCTAGTTGCGCGGCATGCAGCACCAGCATGCGACCACCCTCGGCAAACGCCTTCTGGGTCAACAACATGCGGCGCACATCGGGATGCGAGATGATGGGATCGGCTGGCTTGTCCGCTTCCCGCGTGCCGGACAATGCACGCATCTGTAGGCGATCGCGGGCGTAGGCCAAGGCATTCTGAAAGCTTACCTCTATCAGCCCCAGTCCCTGGATGCCAACACCGATACGCGCCACGTTCATCATGGTGAACATGCAGGCCAGCCCCTTATGGGGTTTGCCGACGAGATATCCGCGCGCACCATCGAAGTTCATCACGCAAGTAGCGTTGCCGTGAATGCCCATCTTGTGCTCCAGGGCGCCGCAACTCACGGCATTGCGTTCACCGACTTCGCCCTCGGTATCGGGCAGGTACTTGGGCACCACGAATAGGGAGATCCCCTTGGTACCCTCCGGTGCGTCGGGCAGTTTGGCCAGAACCAGGTGCACGATGTTCTCGGCCAGGTCGTGCTCGCCCGCGGAGATGAATATCTTGGTCCCGGTGATGAGATAACCACCCGCCTCGTCGGGACGCGCTCGGGTCTTGATCAGGCCCAGGTCGGTGCCGCATTGCGGCTCGGTCAGGCACATGGAGCCCGTCCAGGTGCCGTCATTGAGCTTGGTCAGATACTGCGCCTTCTGCTCGTCGCTACCATGATGACGAAGCGCATCGGCGGCGCCCTGGGAAAGCCCTGGGTACATGCCCCACGCCAAATTGGTCGAACACACCATCTCCGAGAGCATCATGCCGAGTGACGTCGGCAATCCTTGACCGTGATACGCCGTATCGCCTGATAGACTCGGCCAGCCGCCTGCCACGTACTGGGCATAGGCCTCTTTGAATCCCGCAGGCGTCAGCACCTCGCCACCTTCGAGTCGACAGCCCTGCTCGTCGCCGGTCTGGTTGAGCGGCAGTAACACCTCGCGTGTAAAGCGTGCGCCCTCTTCCAAGATCGCACTCACCACATCCGGGGTGATCTCTTCGGCCTGGGGCAACTGAGCATAATGACGCGGATAGTCGAGAACCTCGTCCATCACGAAACGAAAATCGCGTAGCGGCGCCTGGTAACTGGGCATCTTGAAGCTCCTGAACGGTACGGGGCAGGTGTCCCGAGGACATCAAACATGCGTTTGAAATTAAGCGCCGACAATGACCAAGTCAAGCGTTCGTTTGAATCTTATGGGATGACATTGGTAGCAAGCTCAGGCAGCTCCCAATGGCGCCGTGGCCAGTTGCCATGCCACTAATAGCAGTATGACGCAGATGCCGCCCTCAATGATCTGCCAAGCACGCGGGTTGGCCAGACGCGGTGCCAACCAGCTCGCGCCCCCCACGAGCCCGAAGAACCATCCCAACGAAGCCATGGCCGCGCCACCCACGAAGGCTTCGGGCACGGCTTGTTGGGCGCCGATGGCGCCGAGCATGATCACCGTATCCAGATACACATGCGGATTGAGCAGGGTCACGGCCAGCGTTGCCATCAACACACCCCACAGGCGAGGTCGTGTCTCACCGCCGGCCTTTAGCGAGGAAGGACGACGCACACGACGCCAGGCCTGCCACGCCTGCCAACATAAGAACGCTACTCCGCCCCAGCGCGCTACTTGCATGAGCACCGAATGCGACGTTAGCAAAGCCCCCAGCCCTAGCACGCCCGCACCGATTAGCATCAGATCGCACAATGCACAGACGGTCGCCACCCACCAGGGGTATTCATGCGTTAGCCCGCGTTGAAGTACGAACGCATTCTGCGCGCCGATGGCAATGATCAACCCCGCCCCCACGAACAGACCATTGAGCCAAGAACCCCACATATCCGTCCCCTCTTTTCACCCGGGATACATTGATAAGTGACGCAGAATACGCTTGACTACAAGAATAAGTTAAATTAATTCAAGGAATGGGTGATAACGTTTACTGATGCTTGATTACAAACTGCTCGAAGCACTGGCCGTCGTGGTCGACCAAGGAGGATTCGAACGCGGGGCGCATTATCTGGGGCTCACTCAGTCGGCTGTCTCGCAACGCATCAAATTGTTGGAAGCGCGCCTCGGCCAACCGGTGCTAGTACGCACGCCCAAGCTTGCTCCGACACCGCTGGGTCGGCGGCTTCTCAATCACGTGCAACAGGTTCGGCTGCTCGAGCATGACCTGCTCGACCAGATCCCGGCATTGGGAGAGCGCGAGCAACGCCTGCGCCTGGCCATCAATGCCGACAGCCTGGCCACCTGGTGGTCGCCGACCACCGGCGACTTCTGCCGACGCCAAGGCGTTTTATTGGACTTGATCGTCGAGGATCAGGATGTCGCGCTCAAGCGCATGCGCGATGGCGAGGTCGCTGGCTGCATCTGCGCCACGCCGCGCCCCGTTCAAGGGGCCCGCGCGCACGCCCTGGGCAGCATGCGCTACCGTGCCATCGCCAGCCCCGGCTACGTGTCACGCCATTTCAGCGAAGGGCTGACGCACGATGCCTTGCGCAAGGCGCCGGCCATCGTATTCGGGCCTGATGATCGCCTTCAGCATCGTTACCTGGAGATGCGAGGCTATAAGGAATCATTTCCACACCATCTATGCCCGTCCTCGGAAGGCTTCGTGCATCTGGCCCTGGCCGGTATGGGCTACGGATTGATTCCCGAACGACAGGTGGAACGCGAACGACGTGAGGGGCGTCTGGTCGACCTCGACGCGAACAGCTACATCGATGTGCCGCTGTACTGGCATCATTGGCGCCACGGTGGCGACACATTGGACGCCTTGACCACTCATTTGCTCGCTATGAGCAGCGCTTGGCTCATGCCGCCCTCACCGCAGTCTCAACCCCTACTCTAGACGGCCTAATGGTCGCAATCAGGGCGACTGTAGGTGCCGCTCGACGCTGGCGACCTTGTCATCCATGTGCTGCTCGCGATCTGTGCGCGTGCCCATCTTCAGCGTCGTGGTAATGCGTGGCGCGCCCATTTCGTGCACGCGCTGATGGCACGCCTTGACCACCGCCATGACGTCGTCCCACGGGCCCTCGATGTTGGTGCCGTAGGCATGCATGCGGTACTCAAGCCCCGAGGCCTCGATAACGCGCTGACAGGCCGCGACGTGCTCCCCCACCGAAACGCCCACGCCCAACGGCACGACGCATAGATCGACGATGACATGCATAGCACTTCCTCCTCGTCTTGACGCTCGCCTCGGTAACTCTCGGCAAGCCTGCTCTGAAACGCAAAACGCCAGGCCACGTGGGCCTGGCGCATCAGTAGACGGCGCCGATCAACCGCCTTCGCGGATGACGTCGGCCCCGTCGGGAATCTCGAATTCGAAACGCGAGTCCGAAATGTCGTCGTTGACGTCGATGTCATCGAAGTTGATCGCGGTACGCTGTCCGGTGCTGTCTTCCATCTGCAACCCCTCCAGGCGATCATCCTCGAAGGTAAGCTCGAGGCTCTCGAACAACGTGTCGGGCGACTTGGGTATGAGCGTGAAGGTTTCGATGCCGGATTCTTGGCGGCTCGTTACCTCATAGTTTTCGGTCAATGCCTCGGCGCTTCCCGAAAGCAACAATGCTGGCGTATGTGTCACCCGCGTATCGAGCGGGCGAACACTGACCTGTTGCAGATCGGGGTCGTAGAGGTACACCTTGTCACCGTCGGAGACCACGACCTGCTGATACGGCGCGTCGACTTCCCAGTGGAACTTGCCGGGACGGGACAACCACATATGGCCTTCGACCTTCTGCAGGCGCTGGCCGCTACCATCGAGGATCTGCTGTTCGAAATCCGCCGAATAGCTGTCCAGCGGCTCCAACAAGTTCGTCAAACGTTCCACACCATCCGCTTGCGCCATACTCGGAAACGCCAATGCCGCGCCCAGGGCCAAGGCCAGCTTGAATGTTTTCATTACCACTCCTTGTTTCCTCATCCTGCGTTACACGGTGTGACGCCACCTCGGACGAAAAAGTTGCAACGCCCGAGGCAACGTTCACCGTCTTTGCACTTTTTACTGGCCTCTAGGAGCGCTTGTGCGCTCAATGATCGGCGGCAGGTGGCGATGCCAGCACTTCGCGGGACCCATTGGTACCCATCGACGACACGACACCCGCCGACTCCATGGCCTCGACCAGGCGTGCGGCCCGGTTGTAGCCGATCTTGAAACGACGCTGCACCGCCGAGATCGAAGCGCGACGTGACTCAGTGACGAACTGCACGGCTTCATCGTAGAGCGCGTCCCGCTCGGGATCGTTGCTTTCAGCACCTTCCGACTCGAGCCCCGTCAAGGCATCCGCCGAGACACCTCCCGAGAGGATCTCATCGACGTATTCAGGCTCGCCGCGCCGCTTCCAGTCCTCAACGATACGATGCACTTCATCGTCGTCGACGAAGGCGCCGTGCACACGCGTCGGCATGCCGGCACCAGCGGGCAGATACAGCATGTCGCCGTGGCCGAGCAAGTTCTCTGCTCCGCCCTGATCGAGAATGGTGCGCGAATCGACCTTGGAGGACACCTGAAACGCCATGCGCGTCGGAATATTCGCCTTGATGAGACCCGTGACCACGTCGACCGAAGGACGCTGAGTGGCAAGGATCAAATGGATCCCTGCGGCGCGGGCCTTTTGCGCCAAGCGTGCGATCAACTCTTCGACCTTCTTGCCGACGATCATGAACATGTCGGCAAATTCATCGATCACGACCACGATGTATGGCAACTTCTCGAGTACCGGGGGTTGCTGATGCATCTCCCACGGCTGAGGCTCCCATAGCGGATCGGCAACCTGGGCGCCATGCCGTTCGGCCTCGTCGAGCTTGGCGTTGAAGCCGGCCAGGTTGCGCACGCCCATCGCCGCCATCAGCTTGTAGCGTCGCTCCATCTCGGCCACACACCAGCGCAATGCGTTGGCGGCTTCCTTCATGTCGGTGACTACCGGCGCCAGCAGATGCGGAATGCCGTCGTAGACCGACAGTTCCAGCATCTTGGGATCGACCATGATCATGCGTACTTCATCCGGCGTCGCCTTGAGCAACATCGAGATGAGCATGGCATTGACGCCCACCGACTTGCCCGACCCCGTGGTCCCGGCCACCAGCAGGTGTGGCATCTTATTGAGATTGGTGACCACGGGATTACCACCGATATCCTGCCCCAGTCCCATAGTGACCGGCGAATCGGCCTGCTGGTAGACATCCGAGTCCAGTACTTCGCGCAGCCGAATCATGGCGCGGTTAGGGTTGGGGATTTCGATCCCTACCGTGGGACGCCCAGGGATGATCTCCACCACGCGTACGCTCTTGACCATCAGCGAACGCGCCAAGTCCTTCGATAGATTGCTGATCTTGGAGACTTTGACCCCAGCGGCGGGCTTGATCTCGAAACGGGTGATGACCGGGCCCGGCCAGGTGTCGACGACCTCTGCCTTGACACCATACTCACGCAGCCGCGTTTCCAGCAGCTCGGCCATGTCCGCCAACTGCTCATCGGTATAGTTGGGTTTTTGCTCACCGGTCGGCGTCAACAGCCGCAACGTGGGCAACGCCCCCTCGGGCTCGGTCGATGGCACGGTCTCGGGACGCTGATTCTGCAGATGCTCCACCGTCCACAATGCCGGAGCCTCATCATCGCCTTCCGGCTCGCTCGCCGACGGCTCGGCCGTGCGCACGTCGGGCGCTTCCCCGGGGGCGCTTTCTACCTGGCCACGCGGCGCTGACCGTGACATATCCTCCGAAGGCGCATCCGGCACCTCGGGCTCGGGCGGCGCCGAGGCCGGTGCCGATGAGCGTGCTTCCGGGGCTTCGTCGTCCCAGCTGATGCGGGGGCGTGGCGGCTCCGACGGCGCCTCGGGCGCGGGTTCCGGCGACGTGGCATCCTCGGACGCCGTCGTCGAAGCGTCATCCGGCTCGCGTGCTGACGTGGCGGGGGGCGCCGTTCCGACGTCATCATCGTCGCGGCGGGCCTGGATGCCCCAATCACCGAGCGGAACGTCGTCATCGTCGTCAGCGGTCAGCGGCTCCGGGATGGGTTCAGGAACACGCCGTCGGGTAACATCGGCGCGCATCGAGGCCGCAGAGCTCGTATCCGCTTGGGACGGCGTCTGAGACGACACGTCAGGCTCATCGGAGGCATGCGCCGTGGGGCGAGATTCCTCGCTCTCGCCACGCGCGTTGCGAGCCCGGTCATGCGACGCTGAGGCAGTGGCCGCGTGGTGCTGTGGCGCGTCAGAGTTGGTGGAGCCGCTTCGCTCGTCATCGGCTCGTTGGCGGGCCGTATAGGCAGCATCCGGGCGCTTGGCGGAGGGCGTGTGCTCGGGAACATCCCAGGGGATATCGGTCTTGCCATCATTGCGCCACGCCGAGGTTCCAAGCGTGGGCTCGGTAGTCTCGAAAGAGGGTTCCACACGACGTTCGCTAGCAGTCGCATATGATGGCGCCGCGGCCGCACTCGCCAATTGCGGGGCCCGCCGTGACGCCCGCCAGCGCTGCCACCATGAGGGGCGTTTTCCCTCATTCGCCGGCGCCTCATCCTCCTCCAATGCCGCATCGGCCTCGGCGGCATCCATGTCGTCCTCGTCGTAGGCATCACGTCGCTGGGCTGAACGCTGCCGACTACCGCGCCACTTGGCGATGCTCCACGCCAGCAGGCGATACATGCCACGCCCCAGTTCATCCATGACCGCCAGCCAGGTCATGCCGGTGAACAGGGTAAAGCCGCACATGAAAGCGACCAGTGATACCAGTGTGGTGCCTTGCACATTGAGCAGCGGCTGTAACGCACCGACCAGCCCTTCGCCGAGAATACCGCCCGCCGCGTAAGGCAGCTCGCTATCGGGATGATAGAAATGCAGCGCCCCCAGGGTAGTCGTGCTCAGCAGCAGCAGTACCAGACCACTGGTACGTACCGAAAGCGCCGTCGGGTCCCAAGCGATATTCACTTCCCGCGCACGCAGCATCCGCCAGGCCGCGAAGCCGAACATGCCCGGCCACCACAGGGCACTGGCACCGAACAGCGAATACAGCACATCCGACAGCCACGCCCCGGCGGGGCCCATCCAGTTATTGATCGTTTGATTGGGGCCACTGTGTGACCAGCCCGGGTCGCCAGGCACATAACTGAAAAGCGACAACAGGAGAAAGACACAGATAGCCAGCAGCACGATGGCCGCGCCTTCGCGCGTCACCCCCTGCAAATGCATCACGACCCGACGTGCCTGCTCCTTGGCGTGGGACGCCGTTTGTCCGCGCTCGTTGCGTTTTCCATTGACACTCAAGTGGCCATCCCCCTTGCGCCACGTATGGCGATACCTAATGTTGCCGACACTGCCCGACGCGTGCCGTCCCTGTCTTTCACGTGCGAGAGAACGGCTCGCATCTCATCCGATGGGCTTTTCTGGTTTGCCATCATACCCACCCCATGCGCTGCGTCACAGGGGAAAAGCCATACCTCTCGTTGTCGCGGAAGGGCGACGCCACGCGGCCGGGAGGCGAAGCGGGTAGTTATCGATGCCGCACCTGGCGTACGCTGAAGCTCCCTCTTGGACGATATCAGCAGAGACGCGTACCCATGTTGCCTTGGCTACCTCCCCACCGGGTCGGCTTCCCGCCCGTCGAACAAGCATTACGCGAGCCCGACGGATTGCTTGCCGCCGGCGGCGGGCTGTCGCCGGACTGGCTGCGCTGCGCCTATCGACGCGGCATATTCCCATGGTTCGCACCGGGTGAACCCATCCTGTGGTGGAGCCCCGACCCGCGCCTGGTGTTGTTTCCCGACGAGATCCACGTGCGCCGCAGCCTCGCCAAGCGCCTACGCAACGCGGGCTTCACGGTGACCTTCGACCACGCTTTCAGCGCTGTCATCGACGCCTGCACCACGCCTCGCGAAGACTATGCAGGCACCTGGATTACCCCAGAGATGCGCCATGCCTACTGCCGTTTACATGCCGAAGGCGTTGCCCATTCAGTGGAGGTATGGCGCGGTGGTGAACTGGTCGGCGGGCTCTACGGCATCGGCCTGGGCGGCGTGTTCTTCGGCGAATCGATGTTCAGTCGCGTCGCCGATGCTTCGAAAGTGGCGCTGGTGCATCTTGCCCGGTATCTGGCGGCACACGGCGGACGACTGATCGATTGCCAGGTGCATACGCCTCATCTGGCCAGTCTTGGCGCACGCAGCATCGCCCGCTCAACGTTCATCGACTATCTTGACCAATATGTGGAGGGCCACGGATCACCGATGCTGTGGTCTTCTGCTACGCCCGATCATTTCCCAGTCGAAGAGCCGAAGCCAACGTGAGCAGCAACACGCCATCCCAACTCACGCGAGATCTGCGTTTCTTCCTCACGGTCCCGCATGGATGCAGCTATCTACCGGACCGTGAGGCGACTACGCTATTTCTGGATCCTCAGGAACAGCCCGGTCAAGGCGTCTACGACGCGCTGTCGTTGCTGGGCTTTCGGCGCAGCGGCCGACATCTCTATCGCCCACACTGCGAGGGGTGCCGGGCTTGTATTTCGGTACGTATCCCGGTGCAAGACTTCGCGGCCTCTCGCACGCAGCGCAAGCTGATGTCACGCAATGCCGACCTCGAAACACGCATACGGCCGGCGGCTTTTCACGAAGAACATTATGCGCTTTACGCACGCTACATTCGCACCCGCCACGCCGATGGCGACATGTTCCCGCCCAGCCACGAGCAATACCGCACCTTCCTGACCCTGGATCACCCCTACGCACGCTTGATCGAATTTCGTCTGGAAGGCCAACTGCTCGCGGTCGCGGCGACGGATCTGCTGAGCCATGGCGTGTCGGCCATTTACACCTTCTTCGACCCGGGACTGGAATTCGAGCGCCGCTCTCTCGGCACCTACTCGATCCTCCATCAGATAGAGCTGGCACGCCGGCTCGAGCTCCCCCACGTCTACCTCGGCTACTGGATTCGTCAGTGCCGCAAGATGCGCTACAAACAGGATTTTCAGCCTCTAGAATACCTCGATGGCCGATATTGGCGGCGTCGAATCCCCCTAGCCGACACGCCCTTATCATGACGCTAGCGCAACATCATGCACATGATTTTTGCCTTAACCCTCGGCATGCGGCAGAATATCGGGCTATCTTCAAAACCGATGCTGGCCACGGTCGGTAATTAGCGCTGGCAACGGCCGCAAACCGTGGCGCACTTTCGAAGAAGCTTTCAACGCAATACGAGGAAACGCCTAATATGGCACGTGAAGACCATATTGAAATGGAAGGTGTCGTGGTCGATACCCTTCCCAACACCATGTTCCGAGTCGAACTGGAAAACGGCCACGTCGTGACGGCCCATATCTCCGGCAAGATGCGCAAGAACTACATCCGCATATTGACCGGCGACAAGGTCAAGGTCGAGCTGACTCCGTACGATCTTTCCAAGGGTCGCATCGTCTACCGCGCCCGCTGAGCCACCACCACGGCGCACTCGCGCTGTCGGCTTGCTACTGCGCCCACGAAAAACGCCCCGTCATGACGACAGGGCGTGAAGCGTGCGGCGTTACGGCGTGAGTTGAGGAGTCGCTCAGGCCACGGCCGCCTCCGTCTCCATGTGTAGCTCGCCTTCCTCGAGGGTGACATACACTACGCCACCGTGCTCGGCGAGATCGCCGAACAGAATCATCTCGGCAAGCGGCTTCTTGAGCTTCTCCTGGATGACACGTGCCATGGGGCGCGCCCCCATTTCCGGATCGTAACCCTCCTCGGCCAGCCAGGCTCGTGCCGATTCGTCGACATCCAGTTGCACGCGTTTCTCGTCGAGTTGCGCCTGTAGCTCGACCAGGAACTTGTCGACCACATTGCGCACCACCGAAGGTGCCAGGCCGTGGAATTGGATGATGCCATCCAGGCGATTGCGGAACTCGGGCGAGAAGGTCTTGCGCAGCACCTCCATGCCGTCCGTGGAATGATCCTGGGTCTGGAAACCGATGGAGCGACGCGCGATCTGCTCGGCCCCGGCATTCGAGGTCATGATCACGATCACGTGGCGGAAATCGGCCTCACGACCGTTATTGTCCGTCAGGCGGCCATGGTCCATGACCTGCAGCAGCAGGTTGAAGACCTCGGGGTGTGCCTTCTCGATCTCGTCGAGCAACAGCACGCAATGTGGCTGCTTGGTGATCGCCTCGGTCAGCAAGCCACCTTGGTCGTATCCCACATAGCCAGGAGGCGCGCCGATCAGACGCGACACCGTGTGGCGTTCCATGTACTCGGACATGTCGAAGCGCACCAGCTCGATGCCCATCAACTGCGACAGCTGGCGCGCCACTTCGGTCTTGCCGACCCCGGTCGGCCCCGAGAACAGGAAGCTGCCCACCGGCTTGTCGGGCGATTTAAGGCCCGCTCGCGATAGCTTGATCGCCGCCGAGAGGCTGGTAATGGCTTCATCCTGGCCGAATACCAACATCTTGAGATCGCGCTCGAGATTCGACAGCAGCGTACGGTCCGAGCTGGAGACGCTCTTCGGCGGAATCCGCGCGATGGACGCCACCACCGCCTCGACCTGATCGACATCGATGGTCGAGACGCGCATTTCCGGCGGCAACAACCGCTGATGCGCCCCTGCCTCGTCGATCACATCGATGGCTTTGTCCGGCAGGAAGCGATCGTTGATGTAGCGATCCGCCAGACGTACCGCGCTGTCCAGCGCGCCATCGGTGTACTTGAGCGCGTGATGCTCTTCGAAGCGTCCACGCAGCCCCTTGAGGATACGGATGGTGTCGTCCACCGTCGGCTCGGGCACGTCGACTTTCTGGAAGCGCCGTGCCAGGGCACGATCCTTTTCGAAGATGCCACGGTATTCCTGGAAGGTGGTCGAGCCGATGCAGCGCAACTCGCCCGAGGACAACAACGGCTTGAGCAGGTTGGAGGCATCCATGACGCCGCCCGATGCTGCGCCGGCACCGATCACGGTATGAATCTCGTCGATGAACAAGATCGAGTTAGGCTGTTTGCGCAACTCGGCCAGCAGCCCCTTGAGCCGCTTCTCGAAGTCACCTCGGTACTTGGTGCCGGCCAGCAAGGTCCCCATGTCCAGTGAATAAACGACACCATCGCTGATGACATCGGGGACATCTTCCTCGACGATCCGCTTGGCCAGGCCTTCGGCAATGGCGGTCTTGCCGACACCTGCCTCGCCCACCAGCAGCGGGTTGTTCTTGCGCCGCCGCGCAAGGATCTGAATCACGCGCTCAAGCTCATGGTCGCGACCGATCAACGGATCGATCTTGCCAAGGCGCGCCTGTTCGTTGAGGTTGGTGGCATAGCCCGTCAGCGGATGGGGGCTACCCTCCGACACGCCCTCCTCGGCCTCTTCACTTTCATGCGAAGAGGGAGACTGGCCATGTCCGGCAACCTTGGAAATGCCATGCGCGATGTAATTAACCGCATCAACGCGCGCAACATTCTGTTGTTTGAGGAAGTAAACGGCCTGGCTTTCCTGCTCTGAGAAGATCGCGACCAGGACGTTGGCCCCCGTGACTTCCGATTTCCCCGAGGATTGCACATGGAAGACGGCACGCTGCAGTACGCGCTGGAAGCCCAGCGTGGGCTGCGTTTCACGATCTTCCTGATCGTCGGGGATCAAAGGGGTGGTGGAATTGATGAAGTCCTGCAGATCGGCGCGCAGTTTTTCGAGATTGGCGCCGCAGGCTCGCAACACATCGGCCGCGGAGGCATTGTCCAACAACGCCAGCAGCAGGTGTTCCACGGTCATGAACTCATGGCGCTTGGAGCGCGCCACGGTGAAGGCCGTGTTCAGGGTGAGTTCAAGTTCTTTGCTCAACATGGCAATCCCCTTTTAGCCGCCTATGGCGTCTGTCGGCACTTTCACAATCGGGCACAAACAGAGGTTATGCAAGTGCTACCTTGGACCACGATTTAACGCAGCAGTGCCGTCTCAGTCCGCCTCGTCGATATCGCACAGTAACGGATGCTGGCATTCGCGTGCGTACTCGTTGACTTGATGACATTTGGTTTCCGCGATATCACGGGTGAAGATGCCACATGTCGCTTTGCCATGGGTATGCACGACAAGCATGATCTGCACGGCTTTCTCCCGCTCCAACGCAAAGAAGGTTTGCAACACCTCGACGACGAACTCCATGGGAGTGAAGTCATCATTGTGCAGCACGACCTTGTACATCGGCGGTTTGGCCAGCTCCGGGTCCGCCGACTGGACCGATACGTCGCCCTCCGGGTCTTCGTGGGGATCCTCACCGGGCGGTCGCGTCATGCCAAGGGTGACCGCCGCGTCAGGCGCTCGAGATGCGAATGGGCTTTCTAATTCAAACATAGATGGAAATGTCCGTAAGTGCGCGCCGGATAGGCAAGACGAAGCGCCCAAGGGCCAACACCGCCGCCTATCTCCGGTTTCTTCAATGTGCGGCCGGCTGGGCGTGGATGCAAGGTAGGCGCCATGAAAAAGCCCACTCCTGGCAGGCGCAAGTATGGCATCGCGCCCCGAGTGCGGAGTAGGCTTTGCCCATCGCCGCTGCTTGTCGAAAGATCCGAGACCGCCCATGAGTTCGCTTTACCTGCTGCATAAACCTTATCAAATGCTCTCGCAGTTTACCGATACGCAAGGCAGGGCAACGCTCGCCAACGTCATCGATGTCCCCGAGGTCTACCCCGCCGGGCGTCTCGATTACGACTCGGAGGGCCTGCTCCTGCTGACCGACGATGGCGCCCTGGCGCACCGCATCAGCCATCCGCGTCACAAGCAGCCCAAAACCTACTGGGTGCAGGTCGAAGGCGACCCCGGAGAAACGACCCTAAAGGCGCTGCGCAGCGGCGTCACGCTAAAAGACGGCCCGACGCGGCCCGCCCAGGTGCGGCGCCTCGAGGCGCCCGGTATCGCACCACGCCAGCCGCCGGTACGCTACCGCGAGGCCATTCCCACCGCCTGGCTCGAAATCGTCCTCAGCGAAGGTCGAAACCGCCAGGTACGCCGTATGACGGCACATGTCGGTCATCCTACGCTGCGCCTGATCCGCGTCGCCATCGGCCCCTGGCGCCTCGATGATCTAGCGCCGGGCGCCTGGCGCAAGGAAACACTGCATGCGCCGCGCAGCAAGGCCTCTACGCCGGCCAAGCGCCACCGGAGTCGTCGATGAGCCGCTGGACGCCCCACGTCACTGTTGCCAGCGTCGTCGAGCGCGCCGGCCGTTACCTACTCGTCGAGGAAGACAAGGGCGGCCCGTTCAGCCTCTTCAACCAGCCCGCCGGCCATCTCGAACCCGGCGAGCGCCTGACCCAGGCTGCCGAACGCGAAACCCGCGAGGAAGCCGCCTGGCACATCACGTTGACCGGCTATCTGGGGCTTTATGTGTATACCGCCCCCGATGAGGTGACGTTTCACAGCCACGCCTTCGTGGGGATTCCCCTGGCGCATCTGGGTAATGCGCTGGACAGTGGCATCGTCGCCGCGCATTGGCTCACGCTCGACGAAATCGAGGCACTGGAGCGCGCGCACCGCCTGCGCAGCCCGCTGGTGCTCAAGCGCATACGCGCCGCCATCGCCGGACGCCAGTTTCCGCTCGATGTGATTCACGAGCGCTGATGGCTCAATTCACGAGCTCTGATGGCTCAATTTACGAGCGCTGATGGCTCAAGCTCGAAGCACGAAGCCGGTTTCAGGTATAATATCGCCCCGAACATCAATCCATCCTCAACCCATTCGAGAGTGACCATGTCTCACGCCACGGAATCCTCCACCGCGGGGGCCGCTACCGCGTGCAAAGTCATCGTCGGCATGTCCGGCGGCGTCGATTCGTCCGTGACCGCCCTCGTCCTGCTGGAGCAGGGCTACGAGGTCGAAGGCCTGTTCATGAAGAACTGGGACGAGGACGACGGCACCGAGTACTGCACCGCCAAGGACGATCTTGCCGATGCCCAGGCCGTGTGCGACAAGCTCGGCATTCGGCTGCATACCGCGAACTTCGCCGCCGAGTACTGGGATAACGTCTTCGAACATTTCCTCGCCGAGTACAAGGCCGGCCGGACGCCCAATCCGGATATCCTTTGCAACCGCGAGATCAAGTTCAAGGTCTTCCTCGAATACGCCGAAATGCTCGGCGCCGAACGCATCGCTACCGGGCATTACGTGCGCAATGGTGAGCGTGACGGTCGCGTGCGCCTGCTCAAGGGTCTGGATGCCAACAAGGACCAGAGCTACTTCCTGCACGCCGTGCCGGAAGTCGCCATCGCGCGTACGCTATTCCCGGTCGGCGAGATGGAGAAAAGCGAGGTCCGCGCCATCGCCGAGCGCCATGGCCTGGCCACCGCGCGCAAAAAGGATTCTACCGGCATCTGCTTCATCGGCGAGCGGCGCTTCGGCGACTTCCTGAAGCAGTACCTGCCCGCACAGCCAGGTACGATCGAAACGCCCGAGGGCGAGGTCATCGGCGAGCACATGGGGCTGATGTATTACACCCTCGGTCAGCGCCAGGGGCTGGGCATCGGCGGCCTGCCCAACCACCCCGACGCGCCCTGGTACGTGGCCGCCAAGGACCTCGAACGCAACGTCCTGGTCGCCGTGCAAGGCAAACACCATCCGCTTTTGTACACCGACAGTCTGAGCACCGAGCCTGTGGAATGGGTCGCCGGTCAACCGCCGGCACCGCAGGCACGCCTCCAGGCCAAGACCCGCTATCGCCAACAAGATGTCGCCTGCCAAGTTCGCGTGCTCGAGGACGGCGGTGTCGAAGCATTCTTCGACGACCCCCAACGCGCGGTCACGCCGGGCCAGTCGCTGGTGCTCTACGAAGATGATATCTGCCTGGGCGGCGGCGTCATTCGCGAGACATGGAACCGACACGCGCGCCAAGGAGACAACGCCGCATGACGCCCACCCCGATCCAAAGCGCACCACAAAGCGCCGTCGCCCGCCAGGCCCTGGCCCTGGCGGGCGTCTTCCAGGCCGCTGCGGTGGTCGACGAGCTGGCCCGTACCGGACAGTGCGACGAACGCGCCTGGAATACGCTGATTCATGCCACGTTGGAGACCAATCCCGAAAGCTTCGCGGCGATCTACGGCGGCCATCACAACAATCTGCGTCTGGGCATCGACACCCTCAGCGCGGTGATGGATCGCCAGCGCAACGATCCCGCCGTGATGCGTTACGGCTTCTCGCTGGTGCTGCTGATGCAGAAGCTGCGCAAGGACGATGCCATGCTGGCCTCGCTGGGAGAGCGCCTGGGCCGCGTGCAGGGCCAAGCCAAGCATTTCGGCGAGACGCACGAAAACGTGGTCGCCAGTCTCGGTCAGCTCTATCAGGACACGCTGTCCACGTTTCGTTACCGCATCGTCGTGCAAGGTGACCCGAGTTTGCTACAAAGCCGGATGATGCCCGAACGCGTGCGAGCCGCCTTGCTGACGGGCGTACGCTTCGCCCTGCTTTGGCACCAGCAAGGAGGCCGTCGCTGGAAGCTGCTGCTTCAGCGTCAGTCCATCAAGAAATCACTCAATGCCCTCGACGACCGCTGACGGTCCTCGCCGCGCGATTCGATCCACGACCCGGAAGACGACATCCATGGAACTTTCCGCTCTCACCGCCCTATCCCCCGTCGATGGTCGCTATGGCGCCAAAGCTGCGGCCCTGCGCGAGCATTTCAGCGAGTACGGCCTGATCCGTGCCCGCGTGACCGTCGAAGTCCGCTGGTTGGAGCGCCTCGCCGCGCATCCACAGATTGCCGAAGTGCCCCCGCTGTCGGCACAGGCCACGGCCTTTCTCGGCCAGCTGGTGAGTGAGTTCTCGGTCGCCGACGCCGAGCGCATCAAGGAAATCGAGCGCACCACCAATCATGACGTCAAGGCGGTGGAGTACTTCCTCAAGGAAAAGGTCGCCGACTTCCCGGAACTGCATGCGGTCACCGAGTTCATCCATTTCGCCTGCACCAGTGAGGACATCAACAACCTGTCCCACGGCGTGATGCTGCGCGGTGGCCTCGATACCTTGCTGCCCACGCTGCGTGAGATCGTCACCGCGGTCGAGCGGCTGGCCCATGAGCACGCCGAGCAGCCCATGCTCTCGCGCACCCACGGCCAGACCGCCAGCCCCACCACGCTGGGCAAGGAAATGGCCAACGTCGCGTATCGCCTGCGCCGCCAGCTCAAGCAGATCGAAGCCGCCGAGATCCTCGGCAAGATCAACGGTGCGGTAGGCAACTACAACGCTCACCTCACCACCTATCCGGAAGTCGACTGGGCGGCTAACGCCCGCACCTTCGTCGAAGGGCTCGGGCTGACGTTCAATCCCTACACCACGCAGATCGAACCGCACGACTACATCGCCGAGCTGTTCGATGCTATCGCGCGCTTCAACACCATCTTGATCGACTTCGATCGCGACGTCTGGGGTTATATCTCGCTGGGTTACTTCAAGCAGAAGACCGTCGAGGGCGAGATCGGCTCCTCGACCATGCCGCACAAGGTCAATCCCATCGATTTCGAGAACTCCGAGGGCAATCTCGGGCTCTCCAACGCTCTGCTCGGCCATCTCGCCGAGAAGCTGCCGATTTCCCGCTGGCAGCGCGACCTGACCGATTCCACGGTGCTGCGCAACCTCGGCGTGGGGCTAGCGTACGGCCTGATCGCTTATCAAGCCACGCTCAAGGGCGTCGGCAAGCTGGAGGCCAATCCGGCCCGCCTCGACGAGGACCTCGATCAGAACTGGGAAGTCCTCGCCGAGCCGATCCAGACCGTGATGCGCCGCTACGGGATCGAAAAGCCCTATGAAAAGCTCAAGACCTTGACGCGCGGCAAGCGGGTCGACCAGGCCGGGTTCGCGGCCTTCATCGACTCTCTGGAACTACCCGACGACGTCAAGACCGAGCTCAAGGCCCTGACGCCGGCCGCCTACATCGGCAATGCCGCCGAGCAAGCGCGCGGGCTGTAAGTAGCTGGAAGCTGGAAGCTGGAAGCTGGAAGGAAGCATGAACTCGCCATCAACGGTGCCAAGCCGTTTCTTCCGGCTTCCAGGCGCGCAGCGCCGCTCTTCAAGCTTCACACATGGTCGCGGTTGCCCACTCATCCCTTTCGAATCCCGAGATTCTTATGTCGAGCGACACTCCCCTATCGATACTCGGCGGTTTGACCGCCGAGACTTTCCTGCGTGACTACTGGCAGAAAAAACCGCTGCTGATTCGTGGCGCCTTCGCCGACTTCGAGTCGCCGCTCGCGCCGGAGGAACTCGCCGGCCTGGCCTGCGAAGACGGCATCGAGGCCCGGCTTGTCGAGGCCAACGGCCCCGACAAGCCGTGGCAGGTCAGCCATGGGCCTTTCGATGACGCCACCTTCGCGCGCCTGCCCGACCGAGAATGGTCTCTGCTGGTCCAGGCCGTCGATCATTACGTGCCCGAAGTCGCCACCTTGCTCGACGCCTTCGATTTCCTGCCGCGCTGGCGCCTCGACGACGTCATGGTCAGCTACGCGCCCCCCGAGGGCAGCGTCGGCCCCCACGTCGACAGCTACGATGTCTTCCTGCTTCAGGGCAGCGGCCAGCGCCGCTGGCAGCTCGGTGGCGAGCAGCCCGACGACGCCCCCATCGTCTCCGGCGTCGACCTGCGCATGCTCGAACGCTTCGAGGTCACCCCCGGCGAGGACTGGGTGCTCGAGCCCGGCGACATGCTGTATCTGCCGCCGCGCATCGCCCATCACGGCGTCAGCCAAAGTGCCGACTGCATGACCTATTCGATCGGCTTTCGCGCACCGTCTACTGACGAGATCATCACCTCGTTCGCCGACTACCTCGGTGAAATGCAGTCCGAGACCTCCCGTTACACCGACCCTGATCTGCGCCCCATCGAACACGCCGGCCGCCTCGATGACGACGCCATCGCGCGCCTGCGCACCTTGATGCTCTCGGTAATCGACGATCCCGCGCAGATGACGCAATGGTTTGGGCGCGTCATGACCCAGCCCAAGTATGCCGACCAGCTCGCGCCTCTCGAGGCGCCAACCGACAGCGATGCCATCGCCGAGGCATTGTCGAAGGGGCACTACTTGGAACGTGCGCTGGGCTCGCGCTTCGCGTTTCACGAGGAGAACGGCCACACCACGTTGTTCGCGGATGGCGACGGTCATGCCTGCCCGCCAGGGCTCGCGCGTCTGCTGGCCGATACCACGCCACTGCATGCCGCCACGCTGGCCTCACACTTGGACGATCAGGCCCTGACGCTGCTCGCCGAGCTGCTCAATCACGGCAGCCTCCACTGGCAAGACGAGACGCAAGAAGACGAAACTCAGGAAGACGGCGATGCGTGAGTGGCATATCACCAGCGGCGACTGGGAAACGCTGGGCGCGGCGTGCAGCGCGATCCGTAAGGTCGTATTCATCGAAGAGCAAAACGTCCCCCAGGCGGAAGAATGGGATGGCCGCGACCCACAGTGTCTGCATTTTTTGCTGCACGTCGATGACCGCCCAGTGGGCACGGCACGCCTCTTGCCGGACGGCCATATCGGACGCGTGGCGATTCTCGAGGAAGTGCGCGGCCAAGGACTTGGCCTGCATCTGATGGAAGCGACGCTGGTGGCGGCCCGCGAAGCCGGCCACCACGCCGTGCATTTGGATGCACAGACCTACGCCATCCCCTTCTACGAACGTCTGGGCTTTACCGCGCATGGCGACGAGTTTCTCGATGCCAATATCCCCCATTACCATATGAGCCTGCATTTTCAATAACCTGCTTTTTCAATAAGTTGTCTCGGGCCTTTCTTACCTCTCGGAAAAACACTACATGACGCTGCGCCATTCGGGCGTTATGTAGTCAAACTACAACGTTTCCTGCGCCTAACTAGGCATTGTTCGTCTCGCTTGAGTGCGTCATATTTTTCGTAAAGCCGAATTTAAAACGGTTGTTTTACTGCAGCGCAATATCCGCGTCATCACGCGTACTGCAGCGGAAAAGAACCTACTTCGGCTGAACGTGAAATGCCCTATTGGGCACGCTCTGAACGCTCACGACGACCAAGAGGCAAGCGACATGTCCCAGACACGCGAACAGCAAATCGCCGCATTGGAAAAGGATTGGAATGAGAATCCGCGCTGGAAGGACGTCATGCGTCCGTATAGTGCCGAGGAAGTGGTAAGGCTTCGCGGTAGCGTCAATGAAGCGCATACACTCGCCACGATAGGTGCCGAAAAGCTCTGGCGCCTGGTCAACGGCGAGGCTCGCAAGGGCTACGTCAACTGTCTCGGCGCGCTGACCGGCGGCCAGGCCATGCAACAGGTCAAGGCGGGTATCGAGGCGATCTATCTCTCGGGCTGGCAAGTCGCAGCCGACAACAACAGCTACCTCTCGATGTACCCCGACCAGTCGCTCTACCCGGTGGACTCGGTGCCCAAGGTCGTCGAGCGCATCAACAACAGCTTCCGCCGTGCGGATCAGATTCAGTGGCAGAAAGGCGCCAACCCCGGCGATGACGACTTCGTCGATTACTTCGCGCCCATCGTCGCCGACGCCGAGGCGGGATTCGGCGGCGTGCTCAACGCTTTTGAGCTGATGACGGCGATGATTCGCGCCGGCGCCAGCGGCGTGCATTTCGAGGATCAGCTCGCCGCCGTCAAGAAATGCGGCCATATGGGTGGCAAGGTGCTGGTTCCCACCCAGGAAGCCGTGCAGAAGCTGGTCGCCGCGCGACTGGCCGCCGATGTGGCGGGCACTTCCACCTTGGTCATCGCACGCACCGATGCCAACGCCGCCGACCTGATCACCGCCGACGTGGATGACTACGACAAGCCCTTCATCACCGGCGAGCGCACCGCCGAAGGTTTCTACCGGGTCAACGCCGGGCTCGATCAGGCCATCGCCCGAGGCCTGGCTTACGCGCCCTTCGCGGATGTGATCTGGTGCGAAACCGCCAAGCCGGATCTCGATGAGGCCAAGCGTTTCGCCGATGCGATCCACCGCGAATATCCCGATCAGTTGCTGGCCTACAACTGCTCGCCGTCGTTCAACTGGAAGAAGAATCTAGACGACGCCGAGATCGCCGGCTTCCAGAAAGCCCTGGCCGAAATGGGCTACACCTACCAGTTCATCACCTTAGCCGGCATTCATAACATGTGGTACAACATGTTCGACCTCGCCCACGCCTACGCCCAAGGCGAAGGCATGAAGCATTATGTCGAGAAGGTCCAGCAGCCGGAATTCGAAGCGGCCGAGCGTGGCTACACCTTCGTCGCCCACCAGCAGGAAGTCGGTACCGGCTACTTCGATGACATGACCAACATCATCCAAGGTGGCGTATCGTCGGTGACCGCGCTCAAGGGCTCCACCGAGGAATCACAGTTCTAGTGCCGGCTCCATGACTCAACGTCCACACACACGAAGGGCGCCCATGCGGCGCCCTTCGTCTTGCTTTTCTATGCGTGTCGTTTCAAGACCTACAGTTGCAAGGCGTACGGTTCAGCGCTGCTCGCGCAGGATGCCCAGCATCCGCTTGAGCGGCTCCGCCGCCCCCCACAACAGCTGATCGCCCACCGAAAAGGCAGAGAGATATTCACCGCCCATGGCCAGTTTGCGCAGGCGCCCCACCGGGACATCCAGCGTGCCGGTCGCGGCCGCCGGCGTCAGGCTTTGCAAGGTAGCGTCCTTGTCGTTGGGAATCACCTTCGCCCACTGGTTGTGCTTGGCCAGACGGTCTTCGATCTCGTCGAGCGGCACATCCTGCTTGAGCTTGATGGTGAATGCCTGGCTATGCGAACGCATCGCACCTATACGTACGCACAAACCGTCGATGGGGATCGGAGAATCGCCGGTAGCGAGAATCTTGTTGCTCTCGACACCGCCTTTCCACTCTTCCTTGCTCTGGCCGTTGTCCATCGCCTTGTCGATCCACGGCAACAGGCTGCCGGCCAGCGGCTCGCCGAACTGCTCGGTGGGGAAATCACCGCCGCGCATGGCCTGCGTCACCTGGCGGTCGATATCCAGGATCGCACTGCCGGGATCGGCCAGCGCCGACGACGCCGCACCATGCAGGGCGCCCATCTGGGAGAGCAGCTCGCGCATGTGCTTGGCCCCCGAGCCCGACGCGGCCTGGTAGGTCATGGAGGTCATCCACTCCACCATGTTGGCCTCGAACAAACCGCCCAGGCCCAGCAGCATCAGGCTGACGGTGCAATTGCCGCCGACGAATGTCTTGCCGCCGTTGGCGAGACTGCGCTCGATGACATGGCGGTTGACCGGGTCGAGCACGATGGTCGCCTCGTCCGCCATGCGCAGCGTGCTGGCAGCGTCGATCCAATAGCCCTGCCAGCCGGCCTCGCGCAGCGGACGGTAGACACTTTCCGTGTAATCGCCGCCCTGCGCAGTTACCACCACGTCGAGACTCTTGAGGGCCTCCAGATCGCGGGCATCCTTGAGGGGCGGTACCTCGACCCCGATGTCAGGGCCCGGCTGACCTACCTGGGAGGTGGTGAAGAACACCGGTTCGAGGCCGGCGAAATCGCCATCCTCGCGCATGCGTTGCATGAGGACGGACCCCACCATTCCCCGCCAACCGACAAAACCGACTCTAAGCATGTGTCGTCCTCCTGAAATCTACGAATGGGCGTATGGCCATGATACGTGAGCCGCGCTCACTGCGCCTGGAATGCCGCCAACACGGCATCGCCCATCGCCTGAGTCGAGACGGGGGCCGTGCCCTCGAAGGCGATATCGGCGGTACGTAGTCCCTGGTCGAGCACCGAACCTACGGCGCGTTCGATGCGCTCGGCGAGCGCCGGCGCCTCAAGGGAATAACGCAGCATCATGGCCACCGACAAGATCGTCGCCAACGGGTTGGCGATGCCTTGCCCGGCGATATCCGGCGCGCTGCCATGGCAGGGTTCGTACATGCCCTGACGTTGTTCGTTGAGCGATGCCGAGGGCAGCATCCCGATCGAGCCCGTCAGCATCGCCGCCGCATCGGAGAGGATATCACCGAACATGTTGCCGGTAACGATGACGTCGAACTGCTTGGGCGCACGCACCAGTTGCATGGCGGCGTTATCGACGTACATATGCGACAGCTCGACGTCGGGATACTCCGGCGCCAGGCGCTCCATGACCTCGCGCCACAGAATGGTGACCTCGAGCACGTTGGCTTTGTCCACCGAGCAGAGCTTGCCGCCCCGCGCGCGCGCCATCTCGAAGGCCACCCGCCCGATGCGTTCGATCTCGTGCTCGGCGTAGACGTAGGTATTGAAACCGACTTTCTCACCATCACGCTCTTCGATGCCGCGCGGCTGGCCGAAGTAGATACCGCCGGTCAATTCGCGCACGATCATGATATCCAGCCCGGCAACGATCTCGGGCTTGAGGCTCGAGGCCGAGGCCAGCTGCGGATAAAGCAGTGCCGGGCGCAGATTACCGAACAAGTTGAGGTTCTTGCGCAAGCCCAGCAAGCCTTTCTCGGGCCGCTTGGCCAGGTCCTCGATCTTGTCCCATTTGGGGCCACCCACGGCGCCCAGCAATACGGCATCGGCGGCCTTGGCGCTCGCGAGTGTCTCATCGGGCAGCGGTACACCATGGGCGTCGATACCCGCCCCGCCGACGAGACCTTCCTCGAGGTCGACGTCTAGCCCGGTCTCGCGGCACGCGTTGAGAATCTTGACGGCCTCGCGGGTAATTTCCGGGCCGATGCCGTCGCCCGGTAGAACGAGAATCTTGCGACTCATGGCGTACTCTCTCACTACTCGACACATCATCGTGGATGACGTGACTGATGGTTCGTGGGTGGCCGGCGCCGCGACGCCGACCACGAGAAGGTGGGCACTCCCTGCCATCCCGGCTCATTGAGCCGGGCCTCCCTATCGGTTGTGTCCAGCGTTGTTATTATTCAAAGGCCGCCAGCGTCATCCAGCCTGGCGGAAAAGCCACGGCCGCGCCTGACGATGGCGCTGCTCGAAATCCGCAATGGCATCGGCATCCTTGAGCGTCAAGCCGATATCGTCCAGCCCTTCGAGCAGGCATTGCTTGCGAAATGAATCGACCTCGAAGGCCAGTGTCTCGCCGCTGGGCGTGGTGATCTGCTGGCTCTCGAGATCGACATCCAGACGATAGCCTTCCTCGGCCTCGGCTTCCTGAAAAAGGCGATCCACCGTGGCTTCGTCAAAGGTGATCAGCAACAAGCCATTCTTGAAGGCGTTGTTGAAGAAGATATCGGCAAAGCTCGGCGCGATGATCACGCGAAACCCGAAATCTTCCAGCGCCCAGGGCGCATGCTCGCGCGAACTGCCGCAACCGAAGTTGCGGCGCGCCAGCAGCACGCTGGCGCCCTGATAGCGCAACTGGTTGAGCACGAAATCCGGATTGAGCGGACGATTGGCGACATCTTGCCCTGGATAGCCTTCATCCAGATAGCGCAGCTCGTCGAACAGATTGGGGCCGAAGCCGGTACGCTTGATCGACTTCAGAAACTGCTTGGGAATGATCAGGTCCGTGTCCACGTTGGCGCGATCCATGGGCGCCACGAGGCCCTGATGGCGGTCGAACTTGCGCATGCTCACGCCTCCTGTACTTGGCTGTCGTCGTTGGCGGCGCGCTCGGCACCGAAGTCGCGCACATCGACGAAATGACCGGCGATGGCCGCCGCCGCCGCCATGGCGGGGCTCACCAGATGCGTGCGGCCACCATAGCCCTGGCGCCCCTCGAAGTTGCGATTCGAGGTCGAGGCGCAATGCTCACCGGCACCCAGCTTATCGGCGTTCATCGCCAGGCACATGGAGCATCCCGGCTCACGCCATTCGAAGCCCGCCTCGAGGAAGATCTTGTCCAGCCCTTCCTCCTCGGCCTGGCGCTTGACCAGTCCGGAGCCGGGCACGACCATCGCCAGTTGGATGGTATCCGCCACCTTGCGGCCTTTGGCGACCTTGGCCGCCTCACGCAGATCTTCGATGCGCGAGTTGGTGCACGAGCCGATGAAGACCTTGTCGAGCTGGATATCGGTGATCTGCTGCCCCGCCTGGAGCCCCATGTACTCGAGCGCGCGCGACACGCCCTGCTGCACGGTCTCGTCGCCGGCAGCGGCCGGATCCGGCACCTGTGCACCGACGCCCGCGACCATTTCCGGACTGGTGCCCCAGGTGACCTGCGGTTCGATCGCAGCGGCATCGAGCTCGATGACCTTGTCGAACGGCGCATCG
This sequence comes from Chromohalobacter sp. 11-W, assembly GCF_029889905.1. GTDB lineage: Bacteria > Pseudomonadota > Gammaproteobacteria > Pseudomonadales > Halomonadaceae > Chromohalobacter. The sequence continues at coordinate 37,835 of NZ_JARANZ010000005.1, forward strand.
TCATCGGAGACCAGCTCGCGCCAATCGGTGACCGCCGCGTCCCAGTATTCCTCACTGGGGGCGAAGGGGCGCCGACGCAGGTATTCGACCGTGGTCTCGTCGACCGCCACCAACCCCACGCGTGCGCCGGCTTCGATGGCCATGTTGCAGATGGTCATGCGACCTTCCATGGACAAATCGCGAATCGCGCTACCGGCGAACTCGATGGCATAGCCGGTGCCTCCGGCGGTGCCGATCTGGCCGATCACCGCCAGCACGATGTCCTTCGCCGTCACGCCGAGACCAAGCTCACCCTCGACACGCACCTGCATGTTCTTCATCTTGCGCTGAATCAGGCACTGGGTCGCCAAGACATGCTCGACCTCGGAGGTGCCGATGCCGTGCGCCAAGGCTCCGAAGGCGCCGTGCGTGGCGGTGTGAGAATCGCCGCAGACGACCGTCATACCCGGCTGCGTGGCGCCTTGCTCCGGCCCGACCACGTGCACGATGCCCTGGCGCGCGTCGTTGATGCGGAATTCCTCGATGCCGAAGCTGGTGCAGTTGTCGTCTAGCGTCTCGACCTGAATGCGCGAGACCGGATCGACGATGCCCGCGTTGCCCTCGGCACGCTCCTTGAGCGTGGTCGGCACGTTATGGTCCGGCGTGGCGAGGTTGGTATCCAACCGCCATGGCTTGCGCCCAGCGAGACGCAACCCCTCGAAGGCCTGGGGCGAGGTCACCTCATGCAGCAGGTGACGGTCGATATAGATCAACGCCGTGCCATCGTCGCGTTCCTTTACCAGGTGCCGCGACCAGAGCTTGTCGTAAAGAGTCTGGCCTGCCATGGAATCTCCTCCACTCGTGCCTCCCCGACCGGGAAGGTTGGGCGATGACGCTCTATGTCGTCTTGAAGCATGTCGTCTTGCAACATGCCGCCTTGCAACGCGCCGCGATAACCGGCGCAACCTTTGATATCCCCGAGCCTAAGGGGGCTTATGGATAAAAGCAATTCATGTTATTTATGCTTTGCATTCCTTAATAGAATACATGGCCACTAGAGCGCGTTCATGGATACACAAAGTCTGCAAGCCTTCCTCGCCGTGGCCGACAATGGCTCATTTTCGCTCGCCGCGGAACAGCTCCACTTGACCCAGCCTGCGGTCAGCAAGCGTATCGCAGGACTCGAAACTCAAGTCGACGCGCAGTTATTCGACCGTATCAACCGCCGCGTGACGCTCACCGAGGCAGGACGCACCTTATTGCCTCGCGCCCGCGAGATTCTGGTGATGTTCGACGATAGCCGTCGCGCGCTTTCCAACCTCGCCGGCGACGTCAGCGGCAGCTTGACCATGGCGACCAGCCATCATGTCGGCCTGCATCGCCTGCCGCCGCTGCTTAAGGCCTACACCCAGGCGCATCCCGAGGTGCGCATGGACATGCGCTTTATGGATTCCGAGCAAGCCTATCAGGGTGTACTGGACGGCGAACTGGAACTCGCCGTGGTCACGCTAGCGCCAGTGCCCGACCCAGCGCTGACGGTCGTACCGGTGTGGATCGACCAGTTGCGTTTCGTGTGCGGGCGCGAGCATGCCCTCGCCGGGCGCGAGGAACTCGCCTTATCGGCGCTGTCCGATTACGACGCCGTACTACCGGGGCACTTGACCTTCACACGCGGCATCGTGGTGGATACCTTCGCCCGCGACGGACTCAAGGTAAACGTCTCGCTATCCACCAACTACCTCGAGACACTCAAGATGATGGTCGCCATCGGGCTAGGCTGGAGCGTGCTGCCTGAAACCATGATCGACGACGACATCGAGATCCTGCCCATCGACCACCGCCCCATCCAGCGTCCGCTGGGCTATCTGTTTCACAAGAGCCGCACCCTCTCCAATGCTGCACGCGCCATGCTCGGCATGCTCGATGATGCCCAGGATAAGACCGCTCAAGGTTGGTCGTCATGATGAAAATGTCGTTAAAGATCAACAGGAATCAATAGACAGCCAAGGCTTTCGCCTTTTTTCGTCATCCATATTTGATCTATAGCGACACAAAAACGCCGTTTACTATCAACTCGACGGATACGTCATGTCAGAAAACATCATGTAGCCTTCTCGGTACCGCCTTAGCCTTGTGCCAGACCAACGACACAAACGCTTGCATGAGGCAGGACATGACTAATACGACTTTCCAAGCGTGGGCGGACCAGCCTGCGGAAAAGGCGCTAACGCTTCCTTCACGCTACTTCTTCGACCCGCAACTCTTCGCCGCCGAACGCGATCGCATTTTCATGGGCGCTTGGCACTTCGCCTGCCATGTCAATGAGGTGGCCGAGCCCGGTGCTTTCGTGGTGCGTGAGATCTTCGATCAGAGCGTGATCGTGATACGTGATCGCCAAGGCGACTTGCACGCATTTCATAATGTCTGTCAGCACCGTGGCAACCGTCTGCTCAACGAGACGCGAGGCGTTCAGAAAGGTGTTATTCGTTGTGCCTACCACTCCTGGTGCTACGGGCTGGACGGCAGCCTGCGCGCCGCGCCGCGCAGTGACCGGATTGCAGCCTTCAATGTTGATGATTATCACATCCCGCCAGTACGCCTGGAAGTCTTCGCCGGGTGCGTCTACTTCAATCTCGATCCCAATGCCGCCGACATGCAGACACTCTTCCCTGGCGCAGAGACTGCCATTCGCGAGGCAATTCCGGACCTGGACGACATGCAGCTGATCCAGGAAGACGACGTCATCATCCCCGCCAACTGGAAAGTGATCATGGATAACTCCATTGAGGGCTATCACTTCCAGCTTTCTGGGCCCCATCACGTCGATCTAGCTGCCTTAATCGATTTCGATGGCTACCGCCTGACCCATCATGACAACTGGTGGACCTATGGCGCACCACCTAATGCCAGCGCCGAGGAAGCTTACGGCGTGCCGCTGGACCGCCCGGTCGGCAACGGCGACGGTTTTTTCAACATCGGCATCTGGCCGCATAACACCTTCTACCAGTTTCCGTTCTCGCAGTGCATGGGCACTTTCATGATCATCCCGCTGGATGCCGAGCGTTCGATTCTGCGCTTCGGGTATTACACCCCGCACGACACGCTGCCAGAGGTGACCAAGGCCAGCATGCGTTGGATGAACGAAGAGCTCGGCCCCGAGGATATCGAACTCAATATCAGCGTGCAGAAAGGCCTCCACTCCCTGGGCTACGACCAGGGGCGCTACATGATCGATGCCGCGCGCAGCAATGAAAGCGAGCATCTGGTGCTTCACTTCCATCGTTTGGTGTTCCAGGCCTTGCACGGCGATGCCACCGCACGTCAGGAGACGCCAGCATGACATTCACCGGTCAACGCGTGCTGGTGACCGGCGGTGCCCGTGGCATCGGCGCCGCCACCGCACGACGCTTCCTGGAACAGGGCGCGAACGTCGCCATCGGCGCCCGTCACCAATCGTCCATCGACGCATTTCGCGACGCGCTGACGGATACCGAACTTGCCACGTCCACAGTGGAAGCCGCCGTCGGCGAGATCGGCACCCAGGCCGAATGCCAGGCAGTCGTAGAGACTGCCGTCGAGCGCCTTGGAGGGCTCGACATCCTGGTCAATTGCGCCGGCGTCTTCGAAGAGGTGCCTTTCGAGGCGGTTACCCAGGCGCATTGGGATACCACCTTCCGCGTCAACGTCGGCGGCACGTTCTTCTGCATCCAAGCAGCGCTACCGCACCTCGAGTCCAGTGGCGGCAATGTCGTCAATCTGGGCTCGGATGCCGGGCTGATTGGCTTTCCGCCAAGCAGCGTCTATTCCGGTGCCAAGGCCGCCGTGGTCAACCTGACCCGCGCCCTGGCCTTGGAGCTCGCTGGTCGCATACGCCTTAACTGCGTATGCCCGGGCAATGTCGAGACCGACATGATCCAACACGCCGCCGAGACTAGCGACGACCCACGCGCCTACCGAGACGCCGCCCATCGACGTGCACCCTTGAAGCGCATGGGGCAACCGCAAGAGATCGCCGATGCCGTGCTTTATCTCGCCTCCCCCCAAGCCGGCTTCACACATGGCGCCATTCTGTCCGTGGACGGTGGTGGCGTATGCGGCTTTTAAGCACTACGTATCGCGCCCTCCGCACGCACAACGACAACATCAGACTTAACGAGGATATTCCCATGACCGATACGCTCCCACACCGTGCCCGGAATGGCCGCCTGATGAGTGCTCTCATCGGCGGTGCCATGGGCGCGTTGCTGCTCACGCCCTTCAGCCTCGCCCAAGCCGAGACCGACGTGGTTCGCTTCGGCACACCACAGTGGCCCGGCGCCACCGTCAAGTCGGAAGTGGCACGGCAGCTCCTGGACACGCTGGGTTATAACACCACGCTGAGGGAAGCCAGTTCGTCGATCATTTTGGAAGGCATGTCGAGTGGCGATCTCGACATCAACATGGCGCTCTGGCGGCCTTCACAAAGCGGCATGCTCGACCCCCGCCTGGCAGCTGGTGAGCTGGTCGAAGTCGTCAAGAATATCGACGGCGCACGCTTTAAGCTCGCGGTACCCGAATATGTGTGGGATGCCGGCGTGCACTCGATGGCCGATCTCGCCGAACACGCGGAACGCTTCGATCACACCTTCTACGGCATTGAGCCGGGCAATGTCGGCAACGAATTGATGCAAAAGGCCATCGACGACGGCACCTACGACCTGAGCGACTGGCGAGTCGCTGCCTCTAGCGAGACCGGCATGATGTCGCAGGTCGAAAGCGATATTCGCAATGACCAATGGATCGCCTTCCTGGGCTGGGAACCACACTGGATGAATGTCGACTTCGACATTCGCTATCTCAAGGACCCCGAAAACCTCTGGGGCGACGCCAGCTCGGTCTCCTCAGTAGTCGCCAGCGATTTCGCCGAGCACCATCCCAACGTCATCACCTTTCTCGAAAACATGATCGTGCCCATCGAGGTGCAGGACCAATGGGTCTACGCCTACAGCCGTGAGGATCAATCACTGGAAGATGTCGCCGCTGACTGGATCCAGTCGCATCCCGAGCGGGTCAACGCCTGGCTCGAAGGTGTCACCACAGCGGATGGCGACACGCGTGCGCAAGACGCCTATCAGGCCACGCGTTGACCTTTCGACCTTCGCCTCAGGATGCTTGCATGACGGCTAACCAAGATTACGATTACATCATCGTCGGGGCAGGCTCGGCCGGCTGCGTGCTGGCAGACCGACTCACCGCCGATGGCGAATCACGCGTATTACTGCTCGAAGCCGGGCCTCGCGATCGCTCGTGGACCATCGACATGCCCGCTGCCATGGGGGCAGCCATCGACGGCCCGCACTTCAACTGGCATTACTGGTCGGGCCCCGAACCCTATCTCGACGCACGCCGCATCGCTACACCTCGCGGGCGTACACTGGGCGGCTCGTCATCGATCAATGGCATGGTGTACATCCGTGGCCACGCCCGCGATTACAATGCCTGGGAAGACGCCGGCTGCCACGGCTGGGGCTACCGGCACGTTTTGCCCTACTTTCGCCGCGCCGAAACCCACGAACTGGGCGCCGATGCCTATCATGGCGACACGGGACCTCTGCATGTCAGTGCCGGTCGCCCCGAGGATCCTCTGGCGAAAGCCTTCCTGGCCGCCGGTGAAGAGGCTGGTTATGCCGCCAGCGACGATCTCAACGGCTATCGTCAGGAAGGCTTCGGTCGCGTCGACCGCACGACCCGTGCGGGTAAGCGTTGGAGTACGGCGCGCGGCTATCTGGCGCGTGCCGAAAAGCGCGCCAACCTGACGGTCATCACCCACGCGCTGGCGCACCGCGTGCTCGTCGGCGAAACCGGCGCCGAGGGCATCGAATATCACCACGCCGGGGCGCTGCAACAGGCAATGGCGACCCGAGAGGTCATCCTCGCAGGTGGCGCCATCAACAGTCCCCAGTTGTTGATGCTCTCCGGCATCGGCCCCGACGACGAACTATCTCGCTGGGGCATTCATCGGGTACACACGCTCGATGGCGTGGGCCGTCGCCTCAGCGATCATCCCGACACAGTCGTGGCATACCGTTGCCGCCGGCCGGTCTCGCATGCGCTATGGACCCACGCTCCCCGCAAGTGGTGGCTGGGCATGCGCTGGTTCCTCGACCGGCGCGGCCTCGCGGCGAGCAACCAGTTCGACGCCGGCGCCTTCATCCGCTCGCGGGCGGGGGTAGAGCATCCCGACATCCAGTTGACGTTCATGTCTCTGGCCATCGCGCCCGGCACCACCGAAAGCCTGCGCGAGCATGCGTTCCAGGTGCACATCGACTTGATGCGCCCCACGAGCATGGGCCGCTTACGCCTCGGGAGCGCGGACCCCGCACAGGCGCCGGAGATCGTCTTCAACTACCTGGCCACCGAGCGCGATCGCGCCGACATGCGCGCGGCCGTGCGTCGGGTCAGGGAACTGGTCGAACAGCCGGCATTCGCGGAGTTGCGGGGCGAGGAAATCTCCCCCGGTGCCGACTGCCAGAGCGATGAGGCGCTAGATGCCTGGGCGCGCGCCACCACCGAAACCGGCTATCACGCCGCCGGCACCTGCAAGATGGGCCCGGCCGACGATCCAGAGGCTGTGGTCGATCCTGAGCTTCGCGTGCATGGCCTCGACGGCTTGCGCGTGGTCGATGCTTCGATCATGCCCCGCGTGGTCAGCGGCAATACCAATGCGCCGACCGTCATGATCGCCGAAAAGGCCAGCGACATGATCCTCGGCCACGCGCCGCCGGCTCCCTCGGATGCTCCCTTCTGGCTGCATGACGACTGGCAACACCAGCAACGTTGAGGAGGACATGCCATGACCGCGACACCATTCGACGTCGTGATCGAGAGCCACCAGCGGCTATCGAGCGCTATCTACCAGATCGACTTGGTCGCCGCCGATGGCGCCGTCCTGCCACCTGCTCCGGCGGGCGCTCATCTCGAGGTGCACCTCCTCAATGGTCTGATACGTCACTACTCGCTGCTGGACGACGCGCGTCACGGCCGCTATCGCATCGGCGTGCTGCATGACCCAGTGTCCCGCGGGGGATCCGCCTTTCTGGCCGAGCAGGCAAGCGTCGGCACGCGGCTAAGCGTTTCCCCGCCCCAGGATCGCTTTCCCCTCGCCGACGACCGGCAGCACTACCGACTGATCGGGGGCGGGATCGGTATCACGCCGCTCGTCGCCATGGCGCGCCGACTCGTCGAGCGGGGCGATACGGTCGAGGTCCATTATCTGGTGCGCCACCGGGACGAGGCGGCATTCCTCGACGAACTCCGCGCGTTCCTGCCCGCATCGCAGTTGCACCTGCACGCCTCCGCCACGCAGGGAAGACTCGCCCCGCATGCGCTACTGGGCGACTACACGCCGGACACCGGCGTCTATGCCTGCGGCCCCGAAAGCCTGCTGGACGCCTTGACCGAAGCAACTCAAGAGTGGCCTCAGGGAGCGCTACAGATGGAACGCTTCCGGGGCGCATCGCAAGCACCAGCAGCGCGCACCACGCCTTGCCGAATCGAGCTCGCGCGCAGCGACAAGCAGTTCACGCTCGCCGAGGACGAAACCCTGCTCGATGGCTTGGCACGCGCCGGGGCGGCGCCGGACAGCCTATGCTGCGAAGGCGCCTGCGGCACTTGTGGTATTCCCGTGCTCGAAGGCGAAGTCGAGCATCGCGACGTTCTCCAGTCCGATGCCGAAAAAGCTGCCAACGACATCATTTACGTCTGCGTTTCGCGTCCCCAGGGAGAGCGGCTGGTGCTCGACCTGTGAAAACAGCGCGCCAGCGCGAGCGCTTTCTACACTCATTCGACAATCACCAAGGTATGGTTATGTCTTCCTCTCCTATGCCCACCGCCCACGCCGACTGGCAACACCGTGCCGCCACCCTCTCGCTGGATGGCGCCGCCTATATCGACGGTCACCGCTACGCGACACGTCAGGGCGAGTCGTTCGAATCGATCAACCCCATGACGGGCGCTTCACTGACGACGATCGCGGCTTGCAACACGTCGGATATCGATGACGCTGTCGATGCAGCGCGCCGGGCATTCGACACCGGCGACTGGTCACATGCCGAGCCGACGACGCGTCGCCGGTGCTTGCAGGCGCTCGCCGCTCAGGTTCGCGATCACGCCGAGGAATTGGCCCTGCTCGACAGTCTGGAGGTCGGTAAGTGCATCCACGAAGCCCTGGACGATGTCGAGGAAGCGGCCTTGCTCTTCGACTGGTTCGGCGAGCTACAGGACAAATGCTACGACCAGCTCGCGCCCAGCCCCAATCACGTACAGGCCACGGTGGCCCACGAGCCTCTCGGCGTCGCCGCCGCCGTAGTACCGTGGAACTTTCCCTTGCACAACGCGGCGGTGAAACTGGCGCCCGCGCTGGCCGCCGGCAATAGCGTGGTGCTCAAGCCTGCCGAGGAATCGTCGCTCTCCGCGCTGCGCCTGGCAGAACTCGCGACCCAGGCCGGCCTCCCGCCCGGTGTGCTCAATGTCGTGCCGGGATACGGGCATATCGCCGGCGAAGCGCTGGGCCGTCATGAGGATGTCGACGCGCTCGGCTTCACCGGCTCCACCGAGATCGGCAAGCGCTTTCTGGTCTACTCGGGCGAATCCAACATGAAACCCGTGTGGCTGGAATGCGGCGGCAAGAGCCCGCATCTGGTGTTCGACGATTGCCCCGACCTGGATGCCGCCGTGGACAACGCCGTGGCCGGCATCTTCACCAATGCCGGCCAGGTATGCTCGGCGCATTCGCGCCTGTTGCTGCAAGACGGTATCGCCGAGCGTTTTCTCGAGGCCTTGCAGGCACGCATCGCGACACTCGTGCCGGGAGATCCGCTTGACCCGGCGACGACGCTCGGCCCGCTCGTCAGCCAGGCGCAGTTCGACAAGGTCCGCGACTACCTGGCGGTTGGCAAGCGCGAAGCCACGCTGTTAAGCGGCGGCGAGACGCTGCAGGCAGCAGGCGGCGCCTTGTTCGTCGCCCCTACGGTGTTCACCGATGTCGAACCGCATCACCGGCTCTTCCAGGAAGAAATTTTCGGCCCCGTGCTCAGCGTGACGCGCTTCAACGACGAGCGCCAGGGCGTGACATTGGCCAATGCCAGCCAGTATGGTTTAGCAGCGTCTCTCTGGACCGCCGACCTGGGACGCGCCCATCGCCTTTGCGATGCTCTGCAGGCTGGCACCGTGACGGTCAATGGCGTCGATGCCGTCAGCCCGCAGACGCCTTTCGGCGGCATGAAGCAATCCGGCATAGGCCGCGACTACGCACTGGCCGGCATGCACAAGTACATGGCGCTCAAGACGCGCTGGATCCACTATTGATGGCCTCGGTTTCGCCATCGCCACAGGAGCGTTACATGACGACCGCTACCGAGCTTCCCGGCACTCCCCGCGAACAACTGGCTTGCGCGTTCCGCTGGCTGGCCCGCCTCGACATGCACGAAGGGGTCGCCAATCATTGCAGCCTGGCCACCCAGGCGGATGGCAAGCGCTTTCTGGTCAATCCCGAAGGACGCCATTTCGCGGAAATGCGTGCCAGCGATCTCGTCGAGGTGGATGCCAGCGCCGCGCAACGCCCCGAGTCCATCGACCCCACCGCCTGGGCAATCCATGGCGCCATGCATCGTCAGGGCCGCGGCGTGGGATGCGTGATGCATGCCCACTCGCTCTACGCCACCGCCCTGGCCTGTCTGGAGATGCCGGAGCTACCCCCGGTGGAACAGAACGCCATGCGCTTCTTCGAGCGGGTGCATGTCGATGCCGGATTCGATGGCATGGGGCTCGACGAGGAAGCGGAACGCCTCGGTAAGCTGGCCGGCACGGCACCGATCCTCCTGCTCGGCAATCATGGCGTGGTCGCCACCGGCCGGGACGTCGCCGAAGCCTTCGACCACCTCTACTACTTCGAGCGTGCCTGCCGCTCCTATCTGGTGGCCCGTGCCAGCGGCCTTCCCGTGCGTCCCGTCGCGCCCGAGATCGCGCGCAAGACCGCCCAGCAATGGGAGGACTATCTGGCGCAAGGCTCGGCGCACATGCATCTTGCCGCCTTGATGCGCCTACTCGACCGCGATGCCCCCGATTACCGTGATTGACACACGGCGTCCGACGCACGGGCCGGAGCGCATCGCGATCCTGCTGATGCCGCAGTTTTCCTTTGCCGGCCTGGGGGCGATGCTGGATCCGCTGTTCATCGTCAACTGGCTGACCCAGGAGTCGCGCTTCAAGTGGCAGTTGCTGGGCAGCGATGCCACGGTCGCCGCCTCCAACGGCGTCCCCCTAAACGTGGACACCGAGTGGCCGGAACCGACCGACCTGGATAGCGTGTTCGTCCTCGCCAGTTTCGAAACGAAGACGTATACCGGCGACAAACGCATCGCCACGTGGCTTCGCCAGTGTGCGGCGGCCGGCGTGGCGTTGGGCGGCATCGAGATGGGCAGCGAAGTGCTGGCCGCGGCGGGTGTGTTCGACGATCATCAGGTGGCTGTGCACTGGGATAACCTGGAAGGCTTTCGCGAGCTTTATCCGCGCATCCAGGCCACCAGCGATCTCTATCGCATCGCGGGCCAGCGGCTGAGCTGCGCCGGCGGTACCGCCGTGCTCGACATGATGTTCGCCTGGCTCACTCCGCGCGTGGAACCTCCCTACATGGAAGAGTTGCGCAATCACTTGCTGGAACGCCGCCAACGGCGCGATGACAGCGAACAGTTGTCGGCGGCGCCCGAACACCATGTCGAGACCTCGGCGCAGTTACGCAAGGTGATTCGCACCATGCGCCGCACCCTGGAGACGCCGCTCTCGGCACCGGCGCTGGCCGCCCTCGTCGGGCTCTCGCCGCGTCAGCTGGAGCGGCGCTTCAAGGCCGAACTCGGTGTCACGCCAATTCGTTACTATCTATGGCTGCGCATCAATCGCGCGCATCGACTACTGCAGCAAACTGACCTGAGCGTGGCAGAGGTCGCCAGTTGCGCCGGTTTCGGCTCCCTGGAGCATTTCTCCCGTGCCTACCGTCGCTTCTTCGGCTGCGCGCCCAGCGACGACCGCCTGCAATCGCGAGACGCACCGGTGGTTCCTGTGCGCCTTTTTCCCGTCAAGCGCTGAGGCAATTCGCGATCATGACGACGAGTTGTCGTCATCAACAGGGTGGGTACCCAGCACCTCGGGGATGGTTTGACGCACGTAGCGGCCGGGAGCGGGTTCGATGGGCTTTAGTTCGCCCTCTCCCGGATGACGCGCCGCGACTGTTTTATCGGGATCGGCGTAGCGATTGTCGGTCATCCAGGCCTGCCAATGCGGCCACCAGGAGCCCTCTTGAAACGTCGCCGACTCGAGCCAGGCATCGGGGTCGTCGGGGATCTCATCATGGGTCCAGTAGCCGTACTTGCGTTTCGCTGGTGGATTGACGATTCCCGCGATATGCCCGGCGCCCCCCAGCACGAAGGTCACGGGGCCCTTAGGCAGTCGAGCTCCCAAATAGCTGCCGCGCCATTTGGCGATGTGGTCATCGCGCGTGGAGACGAAATAGCTCGGTGTCGAGACCTTGCGTAGGTCGATCTTGACGCCATCGAGCTCGATGCCGCCGGGCTGGACGAGACGATTCTCGCGATACATGTGGCGCAGGTACCAGCCGTGGGTGCCCGCCGGCAGGTTGGTGCCGTCGCTGTTCCAATACAGCAGATCGAACGCCGCCGGCGCCTCGCCCTTGAGATAATTGCTGATATAGAACGACCAGAAAAGATCGTTCTCGCGCAGCATGTTGAAGGAAAACGCCATGGCACGACCATCGAGGTAGCCGTCACGCGCAAGCTGACGCTCGATGCCAGCCAGCACCGGCTCACTGAGAAACACGCCGATTTCGCCGGGGTCACTGAAATCCTGCAGCGTCGCCATGTAGGTGACAGAACGTACCTTGCGACCACGCAGACTACTGGTCAGATACGCCACCGTGGTCGCCGCCAGCGTGCCACCGATGCAGTAACTCAACAGGTTGACGGATTTCTCGCCACAGGCCTGCTCGATGGCTCCCATGGCGGCGATCGGTCCCAACTGCATGTAATCGGCCCAGGTCAGGTGACGCTGCTCGGGCCCGGGGTTACGCCAGGAGATCATGAACACCGTATGCCCTTGCGCCACTAGCCATTTCACCAGCGAGTTATCCGGGCGCAAGTCGAGCACGTAATACTTGTTGATCCAGGGCGGCACGATCAGAAGCGGCGTCTTGAAGACCTCGTCGGTGCTCGGATGGTACTGAATCAGTTGCATCAAATCGTTTTCGAAGACCACCTCGCCCGGCGTGATGGCAAGGTTCTCGCCCAATCGAAAGGCACTGCGATCGCTCATCGCGACGTTGAGTCCCTCGGCGGAATTGGCCAGGTCCTCGCGCAAACGCTTGAGGCCCTCTACAAGATTTTGCCCGCGGGTTTCGAGTGTCTTGCGGACCACTTCCGGATTGGTGGACACGAAGTTGCTCGGCGCGAGCGCATTGACGTACTGCCGCGCATAGAATTCCAGTTGATGGCGTGTCTGCGGCGTCAATCCGCCGAGATTCGCCAACAACTCGTCGACGGCACGCACGAAGAGCAAATACTGCTGAAGGATATAGCGATAGAAGGGATGCGAGTGCCAGGCATCATCGCGAAAGCGTCGATCCTCGGGACTCGGCTCGATCACTGCAGGCACATTCTCGCCCATGAGCTCCCGCAGAGCATTCTGCCAGACACGCAGTTGATCCTGCGCCAGACGCATCTGCACGGTATAGACCGCCGGCGCATTGAAGACCATGGCCTCGGCGCCGATACGCAGACTCTCCTGCATGTCGGCATACACCGAAGCACCCGCATCGCTGGGCCACAACCGATTGAAGGCTTCCTGCATGAGGGATTGGTATTGCTCACCGAACTCGCTCACCTGACGTTGCCAGGCGTGCGGGTCACCGAAGGCGTCATAGCCTTCCTCGGGCCCTTGCCACATACGTCATCTCCCGCATCGCAAAACGGTTCACGCGCATACGCGCCGTCGGCAGCCGCCTGTCTTCGCGACTGCCGGGGACACGTCACGTGGTGCCTGCTGTTCTACTCTTTGTTTTTGCTGGTACTGCTACTGCGTGAAGAAGACGATTGGCTATTGCTGCTCGCCGCCTTGGCGGGTTCGGACGCCGCCTTCATGTTCTCAGAGGCTTGATCGGCAGCCTGCTGCCCCGTTTCGGACATCATCTCTTCCAGATCAGCCTTGAACTTGAGGCTAATATCGGCCATTGCGCGGGCGTCTTCCAGCATTTGCTTGGACAGCGAGTTCAGCATATCGGCCTGCTGGGTGGTGAAATCGCGTGCGTCCTCGGCGTCCTTGACCTCGGAGGCCGCCCGCATACGCTCCACGCCCAGTTGGCTATAGCGCTTCATGGCATCGAGCTGGTATTCGGTCATCCGCTCCATATTGTCCAGCATCAGACCGTTGAACTTGCGCATCGGCTCGAAAAAGCCGCGCGTCTGTTCGGAAAAGGCACTAAACATTTTGTCCTGCATGACGGATTCCTCCTGGAGGATCTAAGGCAAGGCCAGTGCATTTATGCTGCACTGCACAAATAATAGCCCTACCCCTTTGAGCTTGCAATTGCCATATGTCAAGACCCTAGGACTTTTTTCGTTTCGAACTGTGAGTCTCTCCGTCACTTTGTGTATCGGCCTGGCGCAGCATATCCATCAACATCTGCTGGTAGTGGCCGAAACTGGCGACGCCCTGCGCCATGCCCTGCTGCAGGAAAGGCTGCATGAGACTCCAGGGGTCATAGCCCTCCACCCCGGCTTCCATCTGCTGGCGGATATGGGCCATCAGTTCCTGTTGAAAGACTTCGACATCCGGTAGCCCCATCGCCTGACGGAATTCTGCGGGGGTGAGGTCGAACTCGACATGGACTTTCATGAGACGCTCCCATTGCTAGCTCCTTTCAGTGTAGCGAGCCTTGCCTAAAATGAGAGCCGCCCCTACGAAAAAGCCCGCCTAGATAATAATAAGGCGGGCTTCGTCATGCATGACGCTGATCAGGCAACTTTCGATACAACGACGCTTAAAAGAAAACGCCTACCTCAAGCGGGGCGTGTCGACCTCGACATCGGCGTTCTGGGCGCGCTGGCGCAGGAAGTGATCCATCAGAGTAAGCGCCATCATCGCCTCGGCAATGGGCGTGGCCCGAATGCCCACGCAAGGGTCATGACGCCCCCGGGTGATGACCTCCACGGCTTCGCCATGGATATCGATCGAACGCCCCGGCTGGGTGATGCTCGAGGTCGGCTTGAGCGCCAGGTGCGCCACCAGTGTCTGACCGGAGCTGATGCCACCCAGCACGCCACCGGCATGATTGGAGAGGAAACCCTCGGGCGTCATCTCATCACGGTGCTCGCTGCCACGGCTTGCCACGGCGGCAAAACCGTCGCCGATCTCCACGCCCTTGACGGCGTTGATGCTCATCAAACCGTGGGCCAGTTCGGCATCCAGACGATCGAAGACCGGCTCACCAAGCCCCACCGGCACGCCCTCGGCGACGACGGTGATCCGCGCACCGACACTGTCCTGGTCGCGGCGCAGCTGATCCATGAAGGCCTCGAGCTCAGGGACCTTGTCCGGATCGGGGCAAAAGAACGGGTTGCTATCGACCGCTTCCCACTGCTTGAAGTCGATGCCGATGGGGCCCAGCTGACTCATATAGCCGCGCACGCGGATGCCCTGCGACGCCAAGTACTTGCGCGCAATAGCCCCGGCAGCGACGCGCATGGCCGTCTCGCGGGCGCTCGAACGCCCACCGCCGCGATAATCACGAATCCCGTACTTGTGATGATAGGTGTAGTCGGCATGCGCGGGACGGAACTGATCCTTGATCTTCGAATAGTCCTTGGAGCGCTGGTCGGTATTCTCGATCAACAGACCAATCGGCGTGCCGGTGGTCACGCCCTCGAAAACTCCCGAGAGGATGCGCACCTGATCGGGTTCGCGGCGCTGCGTGGTATGCCGCGAGGTGCCCGGCCGCCGCCGATCCAGATCATGCTGCAAATCCAAGGCATCGAGCTCGAGCCCCGGTGGGCATCCATCGACGATGGCGCCTAGCGCTTCGCCGTGGCTCTCGCCGAAGGTCGTGACGGTGAACAACTTGCCAAAAGTATTGCCGGACATTCCGCGCTCCTCAACGATCAGGCGAACGATGCCGCATATTGGTCGAGCTCGGCGGCGGTCAGCGCGAATACGCCCTCGCCGCCCCGCTCGAACTCGAGCCACAAGAACGGAACTTCGGGAAACGCCGCGTCGAGATGCCGCGCGGAATTGCCCACTTCGACGATCAACACGCCATCGTCGGTCAAATGCTCACGCGCCTCGCGCAGCATGCGGCGCACGATATCCAGCCCATCGTCGCCCGCTGCCAGGGCCAGGCTCGGCTCATGGCGGAACTCGGCCGGCATGCCCGCCAGGTCACGCGCGTCTACATAGGGCGGATTGGAAACGATGATGTCATAGCGCTGGCCGGCAACGCCGGCGAACAGATCCGAGGTCACCGCGCGTACGCGCTTACCCACATCGTGATGCACGATGTTGGCCTTGGCCACCGCCAACGCTTCGGGACTGATATCGACCAGATCGACCTCGGCCGTGGGCAGGTACAGCGCCGTGGCGATGCCGATACAGCCGGAACCGGCGCACAAGTCCAGCACCCGCGTCGGCGACCACTGGGGGAACCAGGCCGCGAAGCCGTCCTCGACCAGCTCCGCGATCGGTGAGCGCGGGATCAGTACCCGCTCGTCGACCTCGAAGGGATGGCCGGCGAAGAAGGCTTCGCCCAGCAAATAAGGCAGTGGCGTGCGCTGCTCGATGCGCTGGCGCACCAGGCTCACGACCCGGCGACGCTCGATCGGCAACAAGCGAGCGTCGAGCACCGCCGGATCGACATCCCAGGGCAGATGCAGTGCGCCCAGCACCAGTGCCACTGCCTCGTCCCACGCACTGGCCGTGCCATGCCCGAAATGCAGGCGATGCGCATTGAATTCACTGGTCGCCCAGCGCAGGCAATCACGCAACGACACCAGCCCTTCGGCCAGTGATGCGTCGTCGAGGGTCAGCGTGGAAACGTCGGTCGGTCGGGAAGCAGGCACGAAGCATCCTGTTAAGCGGTTCCATGGAATCGGCGATTGTACCCGGAGCGCGCGCCGGTTCACAGCCGTGGGCAAGTCGCTATACTGGGTGACCTTTCAACCGACCGTGCCGCCTGGGGAGTTTCGTCATGAGCCGACGCCGTGACCAGCCCGACGACGCCGATATCAACGTGTTTCGTCAAGCGCTGGAAGACGCCGGTGTGCATCGCCTGCATACCAACCGCGCCGATACCGGACGCCCGCGTCGCCGCGACGACGAGGCCGTGGCGGAGCGCCGTGCCGCCGCCACCAGCGCCGACACCCAAGCCCCCACCAGCCGCACCAGTGATGGGCGCGTCGAGCCGGTGCGCCCCAGCGAGGCGCTGGAATTCGCGGTCCCTGACCTCCCCTACCGAACGCGGACACAGCTCAAGCGCGGCAATATCGAATGGGAAGCCGGCCTGGATCTTCACGGCTACACCGTCAGCGAAGCACGTGAGCAACTCGAAACCTTCCTTCAAGACGCCCACGGGCAACGCTGGCGTTGCGTGCTGGTGATACACGGCAAGGCTCGCGCATCGCTACTGGGCAAGGACGACGATTACCCCGTCATCAAGAGCCACGTCAATGCTTGGCTACGCGAATGGCCCGCAGTGCTCGCCTTCTGCTCGGCACGCGATGCGGATGGTGGTACCGGAGCGGTCTATATCCTGCTCCGTCGGCGCGGCGATGCCGTCTAATCAACCGCTATCGGCCACGAGCATCCAGGTGCCAACTACTATCCAGGTTCCAACTTATATCCAGGTTCCAACTTATATCCAGGTTCCAACTTATATCCAAGTTCCAACTTATATCTAAGTTTTAACGTATCCAAGTTTCAACTCGGCTTGCGCCTGGCGGGTGTCATCAGCGGATGATGCTTGGCTTCAGTCACGTCCCCTCCGGTCACGGTCATGTCGCGATCCCCCTCGTAACGATCGATGGCCTGCGCGGCCAGATGATGCCCCAATTGAATCAGCGCTTCGGCCCGGTGAAACTCATAGGCACCGCACACGCTCTTGGGTACCTCGATCAAGATATCGGGGGGATACCCGGCCACTTTGTATTTGGCCAATGCCGCCTGGGTGATATCGAACGACGCCAGCATCATATCGAGCTTGCCCCAGGCACGTTCGGTCGCCGCTTGTTCGGAGGACTCGCTGTCCTCACCGTCTTCCTGGCCGTTGCCGAACATGTGCTGCACACGCTCGCGCACACCGCCTAGCCAGCCGCCGAATCCTTGCCCGCGCGATTCGCGTTCACGCTCGCGTGCCACTTCCTGGGCCGCTTCCTCGGGCGGCAGCATTTCCTCGAGCGTCACCTGCCGGGAGGTCTGCGCGGTGGAGTTGACCGCCACCACCAGATCGGCGTGAACCGCCACGGTGGGGATGATCGGCAGCGGGTTGAGCAAACCACCATCGACGAGAACATGCCCGTCCAGATGCACCGGTGTGATGATGCCAGGCACTGCGATGGAGGCACGGATCGCGCGCAAGAGCGGACCACTCTGGAACCAGATTTCCTTCTGCCGATTGAGGTCGGTGGCCACGGTCGTCAACGGAATGCTCAAGTCCTCGATGCGGATATCCCCGATCAGGCTCTCGAGCTTGTTCATCACCTTGCTGGCGCGCATCGCACCCATCGGGCTCCAGGTGACGTCGACCAGCTTGAGCACATCGAAATAATCTAGCTGGCAGACCCAGTCACGGTAGGCATCGAGCTGGCCGGCCGCATAGATACCGCCCACCAGGGCCCCCATCGAGCAGCCCGAAATGGCGGCGATCTCATAGCCACGAGCGACCAATTCCTCGATCACGCCGATATGCGTGTAACCTCTCGCGCCACCGCTGCCCAGTACCAACGCCACTCGCTTGCCCATGTCAGCGTTCTCCTTCACGCATGACGTCTCGTCGGCTCATCCGAGTCGGCGATGATCGCCTCGGCCACAGCGTCGACGGCGGGCGCTTCGAGATGCAGATGATGTCCTCCAGGCAGCATCACGCGCGTTAACCGAGCGATGGCGTCACGGGCTCGCTGGGCGTAGGCACGCTCGGCGAGAATGCCCTGCTCACCCTCGATCAACAGCACCGGAGCTTCGATAGTGCGCAGTAGCGACAGCATCTGCTCGGTGGTAAAGCGCACTAACGAGGGACGCAGCAAGCGACCGTCAGAGCGCAAGCGCACGTGGCCATCGTCTTCCACATCCAGATTACGGCGTACCAGGGGGGTAGCCGTATCGGTATCGATGGGTGTCACGCCACCCGCCACGCGCGCTGCAATAGCGGTGGCCTCGTCGGGATAGCGCGGTACCGTGGAACGCGAGCGACGACGCTGGATCAAGCCCATGCGCAGTTGCTTGGCGGTGTCGTCGACCTCGGTGGTCAAGGTGCCCAAGCCGTCTATCAGCACCAACCGAGCGACACGCTCCGGCATCGCAGCCGCCACCAGACACGAGACAGCCGCACCCATCGAATGCGCGAGTAGCGGCGCGCGATCGAGTCCCAATGCATCGAGTGCGTCCAACACGTCCAGCGTATATTCCCAGATCGGATAGTCGCCGCCTTCGGCGCGCGGCTGCGAGCGCCCATGGCCGGGGAAGTCGATCGCGACGATGCGAATTCCCAGACGCTCGACCAGCAACGGTGCCAAGCGCGAAAAGCTCTCGGCGTTATCCAGCCAGCCATGCAGCGCCAACCACACGGGCGCGTCGGCATCGCCCCAAGCCAGGGCCGCGAGTCGCCCATGGGCCAGATTCAGAGATTCGGGTTCGCGCATGAAGACTCCCACAGTTGATCGATCGAGGGCCCGCTCGCCACGCCGCCGCCCTCATGGATCATGGGTCGGTTTGAAGCGCGGCACTGGGCCTAGCAGGCTAACGGGTTTACCATAAACCTTTTCGTTTCCCAAGCCGACCAAGGAACAAGGAATCCTGCGTGCCAAGATCTCGACCGCCCCGCCCCACTCGTCTGCGCAACACCCTATTCTGGCTCGTCGTGGCCGCCGCCATCATCGTGGGCTTCGTCCTCGCCAGACAAGGAAACTGATCGCGCATGGACCTGCTGGCCGTTTTCTCGCATACGCTGCAAGTCACGCTGCCCGTCTTCGCCATGGTGTTTCTGGGGATCGTCTTCAAACGCATCGGCTGGATCGATGCGCATTTCATTTCCATGGCCTCGGCATTGGTGTTTCGCGCCACCATGCCGACACTGATTTTCCTGAGTATCGTTCGCGCCGATCTGGACGTCGCCCTGCAGCCGGGACTGATCGTCTATTTCCTGGGCTTTTCGGTACTGAGCTTCTTCCTCGCCTGGGGCTGGGCCATCTGGCGCTGCCCCCATGCCGAGCGCGGCGTCTTCACGCAAGGGGCTTTTCGCGGCAATTGCGGGATCGTCGGCTTGGCGCTTGCCGCCAACCAATACGGTGACTACGGACTCTCTCTAGGCAGCATCCTGGTCGGCGGTATCATCATCGTTTACAACGTGCTGGCGGCGATCATCCTTGCCTATTACAGCGCTGGTGCGCGTTCGGGCATCGGTGCGATTCTCAAGCATATTGCCAAGAATCCGCTCATCTTGGGTGTCTTGTTGGCGATTCCCTTTGCGTATTTCCATATCGACTTGCCCGCATGGCTGCTCACCTCGGGCGACTATTTCGGCGCCATGTCGCTACCGCTGGCCCTGGTCTGCATTGGTGGTACGCTATCGTTCACGTCCGTTAAGCAGAGTAGCAGCCTGGCACTGGATGCCAGCCTCTGGAAGGTCGTATGGCTTCCCCTTCTCGGCGTGCTGGGTGCCTTCGCACTAGGTTATCGTGGGCGCGAGTTGGGCATTCTCTTTCTCTTCTTCGGTAGCCCCGGCGCTGCGGCGAGTTTCGTCATGGCCAAGGCCGTGCATGCCAACGCCAAACTCGCCGCCAATATCATCGTCATCACCACCGTCGCCTCGCTGTTCACCCTCAGCGCGGGGGTATTCATACTGAAACTAGTGGGCTGGATCTAGGGCTCGACACGACAAGGAGTCAGCCGCCGCATGCTTGACAGTTATAGCGCACTCGCCGGGCAATTCTTTGGCGTGATCTCTTTGATACTCTGCTTGCTGGCCTTCGCCAGCAAGCGGGATGAGCGGCTGATGGGCCTATTGCTCTCCGCGAACGTGGCTTTCGCGCTTCAGTTCGTCCTCTTCGAGAGCTGGACGGCGGCGGCGCTGACGGTGCTGGTGATCGTTCGCATTGCGCTGGCGCGTCGTTACCCAGGTAGTAAGGGCGTCATGGCTGGCGTGCTGGTCGCCAGCGGTGTGGCAGCGCTGTTGACCTGGCAAGGTTGGGCGGATTTCCCAGCCATCGTGGCGATGACGGTGGGCACGGTGGGTATGTTTCTATTTCACGGCATATCCATGCGCATCTGCTTGGGGCTCGCAGCATTGTCCTGGTTTCTTAGCCATGCCTTGGTGGGCTCAGTGGGCGGCATGCTCGCCGAGGCGCTGGTATTCGTTACCAACGCCATCACCATCTATCGACTGGAGCGTGCCAGACGTCGCTACCCACAAGCGTTCGAATGAACATGTCGACCCGGGCCTCATCCGAGACTCCCAGGTCATCGAACAAGGGTCGCCATGTGCCCACGTACGGTGTCACGCCCGATAAGAAGCATAGGTATTACTCGCACGGCTCAGATGGTGACGCATCGCGTCGCGGGCCGCGTCCGAGTCGCCGGCGAGAATCGCCTCGAGAATATCGGCATGCTCCTCGGCGACACGCTCCAGGTAACGATGCGTCGCCGCCGTGTCGAGTTCGACGGACAGCAGCTTGGCGCGCGGAATAGCGCCCAGGTTCAACTGCTCGTACACCGTGGTGAATGCCGGATTATGCGTGGCCTGGGCCACCGCGAAATGGAAGGCGAAGTCTTCTTCCCGCGCCTGTGACTGATGCTGGAACGCCTCGATGAAGCGCCCATGCGCCTGACGCAGCCGCTCGATATCCGCATCGTCGCGCCGTACTGCGGCCAGGGCGGCGGCTTCCGGTTCCAAGGTCAAACGCAACTCGAGAATGCCCAGAATATCCTCGACCGTGGTCAGGCTGATGCGCTTGGCGGGATACGCTTCTTCCGGTGCCGCGCGCAGCACCCGCGTGCCGATCCCGCGACGCGTCTCGACCAAACCCAACGACTTGAGATGGGTAATCGCCTCCCGAACGACCGTGCGACTAACGCCAAACATCTCGCACAAGCCATTCTCTGGGGGCAGCTTATCCCCCACGGCGATATTGCCCTTCGAAATGATCTCCTCGAGCTGCTGAGAAACCTGCTGGGAAAGGCTTCCCTGCTGGGAGACACGTTTAACGTCAAGTGAGTTCATAGTGCATATTTCGCATAATGGTTGTTTACTCTTTATTCATTCGGCTTACCCACACCAAGCGCTTGCGGTCGATTCCCACCCCCGGAATCAAATACTGCATCGCTATGGCATCACTGCTCACGCTTGAGCTTCACTATCTTTCAACTGCAACAGTTCCGCATACAACGCAGCAGGAATTGTCACACCCACGCTCTGACTACGTACCCTGGCCGCATGTCGTCGCTGCGATGGTAAGCGAGCTCCTTGGGCGGTGATACCCTCGAACAAGACCTCAGCCTGTTGTAAACGCGTTTCAGCATCCGTACCCAGGAAAGCATGAGGGTCCATAGCCAGGATGAATTCGCCATGCTGCGGTGCCCCCTCTCCGCCATCATCGGCCGGACGCGTCTGATGTCCCAAACGGTCACCGATGAGAGGCCCTGCCAGAAGCTCAATCATGATCGACAAGGCGGCTCCCTTGTGGCCACCGAAAGGGAGCAGCGCCCCAGCCAACGCGGCCGTCGGATCAGTCGTCGACTGCCCCGCTCCATCGATCGCCCAACCTTCCGGAATCGACTCCCCCGCTCGACGATGGAGCTCAATCTCACCGCGTGCCACCACGCTCGTGGCGAAATCGAAGACGAAGGGCCCGCCCTCAGGCCGCGGCCAGGCAAACGCGATGGGGTTAGTCCCCAATAATGGCGAATGACCACCCGCTGGAGCGACGTAGGCATGGCTCGGCGTCATCGCCAAAGCGACCAAACCCTGTTCGGCCAAGGATTCCACCTCGGGCCACAACGCCGAGAAGTGAAAGGCATTGTTGACAGCAAGAGCCGCCACGCCGGTGGCACGCGCCTTATCTATCAGGGCTTGCCGAGCGGTCTCGAAAGCCAGTAGCGAACAGCCGCCGCGCGCATCGACACTCACCACGCCCGGCGCCTGGTCAGCCACCTCGGGGACAGCATGCGGATCGACGCCGCCAAGGCGAACGGTGCGTACGCAGTCAAGAAGCCGGTACAAACCGTGCGAATGGCACTCATCGCGCTGCGCCGCCACCACACTACGAGCAATGGCGGCCGCATGGTCCTTGGAGAAGCCATTTTGCTCAAGAACATCGACACTCAGCGTCCATGCTTCCTCGAGCGATAGCCTTGCCTGATCATTCATAAGTGCCCCCAACGACTGACACATCACCATGGGTGTTTTTCAGTTGTCATCCGGATGGCCGGCCGTAACGAACTTGCCACCTTGATAGACGATCGCCGGATCATGAGGATCGAGCTCACCGGCGTCTTCCTCGACCTCGACTCGCCAAGGTTCCGAACTATCCTGCGGAGCCCAGCCGAGAAACGCTGATTTGCTGTTATCCCACCATGCTTCGGTGTTCGCCGATGCGCCATAGACAACGGTACACCCCAGCTTGGGAGCCACGAAGGCGCGCTTCATCAGACGCATGAAATCCTCGACGCTCAACCAGGTAGCCATCATTCGCGTGTCTTTCGGCTTGGGGAAACAAGAACCGATACGCACGCTGAGGGTCTCGATATCGAATTTGTGGTAATACAAGCTTGCCAGGTCCTCGCCGAAGCACTTGGACAAACCATACAGCGAGTCGGGACGACGCGGCACCTCGGTATCGATGCGTGTAGTACGTGGATAGAAGCCGATGGTGTGGTTGGAGCTGGCAAACACGATGCGCGGCTTTCCGAGGTTTCGAGCCGCTTCGTAAAGATTGTAAGCCCCGATGATGTTGGCCTGGAGAATAGCGTTCCAGGGTTGTTCCACCGAGACACCGCCAAGGTGAATGATCCCATCACAACCGGCGACCAGATTTCTCACAGCCTCGGCATCGGCGAGATCACAGGGCACCAACTCTTCATGCGGCTGGGCCTCGCCCAATTCAGCGATATCGGACAGGCGTACTTGTTCTGCCAGTTGATCCAGGTACGGTCGGATCGCTTTACCTACACCACCGGCCGCGCCTGTCACCAAAATTCGATTCAACATGCCCTACACTCCTTCAATATTCAGTACGCGCGATATCAACACACATGATCGTCATCGCGTTCATGCGCGCTCATTCAACAAGATAGCGACATCTAGAAGCCGTAAAGTCGCGCCGGATTGTCGACGAGAATCCGCTGGCGCTGCTCGGCCGAGGCCCACTCGAGTAACACGTCGAGTTGCTCGGCATCGTCGGGGTACTGCTCGCGCGGCACGCCGACATGCGGCCAGTTAGAGCCCCAGATGATGCGCTCGGGCGCATGCGCGATGACCCGCTTGGCGATGGCGCCGATATCCGTATAGTCGGGACCGCCAGTCTGGCTGGCTTCGTAGCCCGCGCAAATCTTGAACCAGGCGTTGCCACGGTCCAGCAACCGCAGGATTTCGTCGATCCGGGGATCGTCCGGCGCGACCGGGGGCATGAACTTGCCGATATGGTCGATGATGTACTCACCTTCGATACGTCGCAGGTCGTCGACGTAGTCGTTCAGATTGCAGCCGTTGAACTGCACCATCAGGTGCCAGCCCAACGGGCGAATACGCTTCTCGACGTCGAGCATCTCATCGTTGGTGACCGCGCCCCCCGACAGATTCATGATCCGCGCCCCGCGCACGCCCTTGTCATGCCAGACCTTAAGGTCGCTGTCCGGCGTATCGGGCGTTACCGCGGCCACACCGCGGGCAGCTTGCGTGCCCAACTGATCGAGCGCCGTGAGTAGAGCGCGATTGTCACGCTGATACGCATTGGGCTGGGTGACGACGACACGCTCGAGCGACAGCCACCGCTGGAGCTTGCGATAATCCTCGACCGTTGCCAGCTCGGGAATCTTCGGACCGCCGGGTTGGGCATCGAAGCCCGGCGGATACAGGTGAATATGACAGTCGGTCGCCCCGGCCGGCGCCGTGAGCTTGGGGGCCGGACCGTCGAGCGGACGAGTGTTGGCAGGGATCTCTGACACGCTCATGCCTCCTTCAAAGCGAATTGGCGCAATGCATCACGATCGATCTCGATGCCCAGACCAGGTCCATCGGGGATCTGCATGACACCGCCGGCATGTTCCAACGGCGTTTTGACGACCGCCTGGCGGAAAGGGTTATGCGTCCGGTCGAACTCCATGATGGGTTCCCGAGGGCGACGACGAGGCGGATTCGGTGGCAACGCCGCCATGCTCTGCAGGCTCGCAGCCAGGCACACTGCCGTTCCCCACACATGCGGCACCAGGCGAACGCCGAACATGGCCGCCATATCGACGACACGGCGCATTTCCGAAAACCCTCCCACGCTACAGACATCCGGCTGCACAATATCCACCGCACGAGTTTGCAGCGGTTCCAACATGGCATAACGACCATGCCAATTTTCACCACTCGCCACGGGAATCGGCTGCCCATCACGCACCGCGTGATAGGTGGAAATCTGCTCCGGCAACACCGGCTCCTCGAACCAATCCACCCCGAAGGCCGAGGCACGCTTGCCCACATCCAACGCCTCAAGCAGATCGTACCCATGGTTGGCATCGATCATCAGGCGCCCCTCGGGACCCAGCGACTCGCGCGCGGCAGCAATCACTTCCAGATCTTCTTCGACGTCGAACCCAATCTTGATCTTCACGCCGTGAAAGCCTTCCCGGACATAGCCGGCAACTTCCTCGGCCGTATCCTGGATACGATCGACCCCATCACGTTTGAACGAGCCAGTGGCATAAGCCCGCACGGATTCACGAAAACGTCCACCCAGCAGCTCGGATACTGGCGCGTCATAGCGCTTACCCTTGATATCCCAGAGTGCGATATCGATACCGCTTAGCGCCGTTACAGTCAGACCACGTTGCCCCTGATCGCGCAGGCGGTTATAGAGCTCGAGCCACAGCTTTTCCGTTTCCAGCGGGTTACATCCGATGAGTGCCGCCGAATACGCACTGACCACGGCGGCATTGGGCTTGGCGGGTCCCAAGCATTCACCCCAGCCGATGGTGCCATCATCACAGACGATTTCGACCAGGCAATGTTGGCGCCTATCGAAACGCATGGACGCGCTTTCGAAGGCCTGTTCGAGCTTATAGTCGAGAATATGTGTATATACTTTTTCGATCTTCATATCGAATAACTCATAAGCGGATAGAAGAAACTCATTGCTGACTCATTACTGAAAGAAACTAGGCAATGTCAGCGATATTGCCGGCACATAGGTCACTAGCATCAGCACTATGAAAAGCGCCAGATAGAATGGCCAAATGGTGCGTACCGCGTGCTCGATCTTGATCTTGCCAATCACGCTGCCAACAAAGAGACACGCCCCAACGGGAGGCGTACAAAGCCCCAACCCTAGGTTCATCATCATCATGATGCCGAATTGAATCGGGTCCATCCCGAACTGCTGAGCAACTGGCAGGAAAATGGGGGTACAAATCAAGATCAGCGCCGCCATGTCCATGATCATTCCGAGCCCGAGCAGGAGCAGGTTGAGCATCAGCAGGATGACGTAAGGGTTGTCGGAAATCCCCAGCAACGCATCGGTCAGCAATTGCGGCACACTGTACAGCGCCAGTAAGTAGGAAAAGGCCGAGGCACATCCCACTAGAATCATGACGAGTGAGGTCGTACGCACGGCCTGATAAACAGCCTGCTTGAAGGGCTCCCAACGCAGCTCGCGGTAGACTAACCCCGTCACGACAATGGCATAGAGCGCACCAAAAGCACCGGATTCGGTTACCGTCAGAATCCCAGAGAGCACTCCGCCGACGATGATCACTGCGGTCAACAGTCCAGGCAACGCTGCCACGAAGCTGACGAGCAATGACATCCAGCCAGGGAACGGTTCACCCTTATAGCCCCGTTTAACCGCCACGATGTAGGCCGCCACTGCCAATGCCAAACACATCAGCACACCCGGTACGATACCGGCGATAAATAGCTGAGTGATCGAGATACCGCCACCCGCCGCGACGGCGTAGAGGATCATGTTGTGGCTGGGTGGAATCACCACGCCAGCAACCGACGACGTAACAGTCACATTGACCGCATAGTCGGCGTCGTAGCCCTTTTCCTTCATAATCGGAATGAGGATCGAACCAAGTGCTGAGGTGTCGGCAACTGCCGAGCCCGAAATACCGCCAAACAACATGGACGAGCTGACATTGACCATGCCCAGCCCTCCACGAACACGCCCTACTGCTGCCGATGCCAGCCGAACCAAACGGGTGGATATGCCACCATGTAGCATCAGCTCCCCGGCAAAAATGAAGAACGGTATGGCTAGTAACGAAAAGACAGAAATACCGGAAAGAATCCTCTGAAAACCGACGAAAAGCGGCAACCCCTCGTAAAGGAACGTGACGACCGAGGCCAGCCCCACGGCAAAGGC
The DNA here is from genome assembly GCF_029889905.1 of Chromohalobacter sp. 11-W. GTDB lineage: Bacteria > Pseudomonadota > Gammaproteobacteria > Pseudomonadales > Halomonadaceae > Chromohalobacter. Next base: position 64,684 of record NZ_JARANZ010000005.1, read on the forward strand.
TACCGGCGCACCGACGATCAGCCCAAGGAAGAAAACGCCGAAAAGAATCATCAGGCCCATGGTGTCACTTCCTCCCGTACTTAATGAGACGTTGGGCGATGTTGACACCCGAAAATAGCACCATCAGTAGGCCGCAAATCGCCAGCGGTGCCGCACGCCAACTCTCGGAAAGACCGATCATGGGAATCGCACGACTGAGGTTATCCATGACCAAAAGCCAACCCTGCCAGGCCATGAAGCCTCCAAAAGCAGCCACACAGAAATCGGCGATATAGCGCATGATTTCGCGCGGCAACGCCGGCAACCCTTCGCGGACGAAATCGATGCTCAGGTGGGTATTATTACGCACGCCAGCAGCCGCCCCCAGACAAGTGATGTAAACGACAATCAGCAGTGAGGATTGCTCTACCCACGTTGGCGTGTCGTTGAGAACGTAACGACCAAAGACCAGCCAACCGAACGTTACGATAAGAAAAACGAGCAGAATACCCGAAACGATGATGCACAGATGTGCAATGCCATCCAGGAGGCGATCGAATGCCGTCTGAAGTGGCGGCTCTTCGCCCTGGTCGCTTAATTGGTCGGAATATGAACTCACGATATTCAATCCTTTCAAGACGCTCCGGGGAGACTTTCGCCCGGAGCGCTTCGTGGAACTAACGGATCACTTCTGGGCGGCCTGAATATCCGTCACCAGCGATTCCAAATCCGGATGTTCCTGGATGAACTCATCGTATATTGGCTGCATCTTGGCCTGAAATGCCGACTTGTCATCCACTTCATTGATCTTCACGCCAGCATCGAGGACCTTCTGCTTGCTCTCCTGGACACCTTCTTCCCAGAGCTGCCGCTGTTGCTTGGCGGCATCTTCCGCCGCTTCGCGTACAGCCTTCTGGTCTTCATCGCTGAGCTCTTCCCAGCTGGCTTTGGCGACACACAGACACTCAGGCAGGATCAAGTGCTCGGTCAGGGAGTAGTACTTTGCCACCTCGTAGTGACCGCTGGATTCATAGGATGGGTAATTGTTCTCGGCGCCGTCGATGACCCCGGTCTTGAGCGACTGATAGACTTCACTATAAGCCATCGGCGTCGCGTTACCGCCCATCTCGTCGATCATTTGGACATAGAGATCATTGTTCATGACGCGGACCTTGAGGCCCTCGACGTCGTCGGGTGTCTTCACCGGATGATCGGTATTGTAGAGGCTGCGCGCCCCGGAGCCGAACCAGGACAGCGCGATCAGGTTTTTATCGGCCAGCGCATCGGCGAAGCGATCACCGATCTCGCCATCCATGATGCGGTACATGTCATCAGGACTTTTGAAAATGAACGGCAGTGAAAGGACGTTAGTGGCGGGCACGATTGGCCCCATCGGTCCCATATTAAAGTTGGCAAAGTCCAACGCACCGCTACGCACCTGCTCGATGGCATCCGGCTGATCGCCCAGCACCGCGTTATGATAGACCTTAGGCTCGACACGACCGTCGGTCTTCTCGGCAACCTCCTTGGCAAAACTTTCCAGGGCTTGGCCATTCGGGTAGCTCGGTGGGTGGATGTTCCATCCACGCCAGCTGTCCGCTTGTGCTGCCGCCGAGATAGAAACACTCAACAGCATACCGATCATCGCTGCTGCTTTTACATGGCTTGTCGTCTTGAGTCTTTTGTTGGTTTGCATGACGTTGCTCCTTATGGCTCATATTGTTTCGTTATATTGAACTGACCATACTGATTAGTTAGCGCCTCTCCCCTTATTGCTCGACAACATAAACGATTAAAAATCAATGCCGCTTCCTAGTAATTACTACGAAAGCATCATGATTAAAATCCATCCGTTCCGTTTACGATAACTCGAAGCCTTCAAACTCACTTCCATTGGACTGCCCCATCAATGATGCACGAAGCACCTACGAGTTAGACCTACAACCTGCCTGACGGACTAAATGTGGAATGTTTCATTACTTCATGAGTCTAGGCTCTAAATTTCATGTTGTCATACATCATACCGGAATGAAGTGTAGACATTAGGCTAAGACAGCGAAACGCAACGTGGGAGTCTGGCTGATACACCCTATCGGCAGCTAAAGCGCACCACCGCATGCTGCAAGCAGCATGCGGTGGTCGAGGACTGCCTTTTAGGCCTGTCGTATCCGCTGGTGGTGGGCAGGGCGAGCGTTGCGTTTAACCGTAGATATCCTGACTGCGTAGATAATCATCATAACTGCCGCTGAAATCGACAATGTCGTCGTCCTTCATCTCGATGATACGAGTCGCCAAGGAGCCGACGAATTCGCGGTCATGGCTGACGAAGATCAAGGTGCCGGGATAGTTTTCCAGCGCCAGGTTGAGCGCTTCTATCGACTCCATGTCGAGGTGGTTGGTGGGTTCATCCATCACCAGCACGTTGGGCTTCTGCAGCGCCAGCTTACCGAACAGCATCCGCCCCTGTTCGCCCCCGGAGATCACCTTGACCGACTTACCGATGTCATCGTTGGAGAACAGCATCCGGCCCAGCGCACCGCGTACGGTCTGCTCACCTTCTGCGGTCCACTGCCGCATCCATTCAAAAAGCGTCTCACCGCCTTCGAAATCATCGGCGTGATCTTGGGCGAAGTAGCCCACTTCCGCCGCATCGGTCCATTTCACCTCGCCCGCATCCGGCGTCATAGTGCCGACCAGGCAGTTCAGCAGGGTCGTCTTACCAATCCCGTTGGGCCCGATGATAGCGACTCGTTCGCCGGCTTCGACCTGCAAATCGAAGCGGTCGAACAGCACGTTGTCACCCCACGCCTTGGAGAGCTTCTCCGCGTTCAACGCATGTCGGTGTATCTTTTTGGTCTGCTCGAAGCGAATGAACGGGCTGACGCGTGACGACGGCTTGACCTCATCGAGCTGAATCTTGTCGATCTTGCGTTGGCGCGACGTGGCCTGCTTGGCCTTGGAGGCGTTGGCCGAGAAGCGGCTGACGAATTGCTGTAGCTCGGCGATCTCGGCCTTCTTCTTGGCGTTATCGGCATGCAAGCGCTCCCGCGCTTGGGTAGCAGCGGTCATATACTCATCATAGTTCCCCGGAAACAGCGTCAGCTCGCCGTAGTCAAGATCCGCCATATGAGTGCAAACACTATTCAAGAAGTGGCGGTCGTGAGAAATGATGATCATGGTCGAGCTACGTGAACGCAGGATCCCCTCCAGCCACCGGATCGTATTGATATCCAAATGGTTGGTCGGCTCGTCGAGGAGCAGCACGTCGGGATCACTGAACAGCGCCTGAGCCAGCAGTACGCGCAGCTTCCAGCCCGGTGCCACCACGCTCATCGGTTGGGTGTGCTGCGCAAGAGGAATGCCGAGACCGAGCAGCAACTCTCCCGCGCGCGCCTCTGCTGTATAACCGTCGAGTTCGGCGTAGCGCACCTCAAGGTCAGCGACTTTCATGCCATCTTCCTCAGACATCTCAGTCTGCGAATAGATACGCTCGCGCTCGGCGGTCACCTCCCAAAGCTCTGTGTTACCCATTATCACGGTGTCGATGACACGCTCGTTTTCGAACGCGAACTGATCCTGACTCAGCTTACCGAGCCGTGTGGTGGCGTCCTTCATAACCTGGCCGTTGGTGGGTTCCAGGTCGCCACCCAGAATCTTCATGAAGGTAGACTTGCCGCAACCATTGGCACCGATCAGGCCATAGCGGTTGCCCTCTCCGAACTTGACGGAGACATTTTCGAATAACGGCTTGGCGCCGAACTGCATGGTGATGTTGGCGGTAGAGAGCAAAATCGGGGTTCTCGCGGGAAACGGCGTGAATGAAGCGACGGCGGACCCGGCGGTACGAGCCCCAACCTATGTCGAGGCAGCATTGTACGCGCTGGCAACGACCAACGTCAGCGCCATCCTCTAATTACGAACTCTGGTATGTGATAAGCGAACAAAAAGACCACTCCGAAGAGTGGCCTTGAGTACCTGAAAGGCGTCGTCGCGACGCCGGGCATCAGCTCTCGCGTTTACCGTCGACCAAACGATCCAGCTTGAACGGATTGCTCTGCTTGATCGCTTCTGGCAGAAGGCCGTCGGGCAGGTTCTGGTAGCAGACCGGACGCAGGAAGCGATAGATCGCCGCAGTACCCACGGACGTAGTGCGTGAATCCGACGTTGCCGGGAACGGGCCGCCATGGACCATCGCGTCACACACCTCGACACCGGTCGGCCAACCGTTGACCAGAATACGCCCCGCCTTGCGCTCAAGCGTCGGCAACAACTGGCGCGCCGCATCGAGATCAGCGTCATCCATTTGCAGTGTCACCGTCAATTGGCCTTCCAAGTGCTCGGCAACCTTCGCAAGTTCGGCCGCATCGGCACATTCAACGACCAACGAGGTGGCACCAAAAACCTCGCCTTGCAACGCTTCGTCACTCAGGAAGTCCTGCGCCGCAGTCACGAACAGACCAGTTTGGCACTGGTTCGGACCTTCGCCCTTCTCGCCGCGCGCCACTTCCTTCGCCTTGCCATTACTCACCAGCGCGCCGACACCGTTTTCGTAGGCTTCATGGATGCCCGGCGTCAGCATGGTCTGCGGCGCACTGCCCTTGACCACGTCACCAGCGGCAGAAAGGAACGCATCGAGTTCCGGCCCCTTGATCGCGACGACCAATCCCGGGTTAGTGCAGAACTGCCCCGCGCCCATATTGAGCGATCCTACGAATGCCTTGCCCATCTCTTCGCCGCGCGCCTTGAGCGCCGCCGGCAGCGGGAAGACCGGATTGATCGAGCTCATTTCGGCATAGAACGGGATCGGCTCAGAGCGCGACTGAGCCGCCTTCCACAAAGCCAGGCCGCCGCTGCGTGAACCCGTGAAGCCAGCCGCCTTGACGCGAGAATCCGTGACCAGGGCAGTACCTACCTCACGGCCGGAGCCGAATATCAGTGAGAAGACACCTTCCGGCAGGCTGCACTTCTTGACGGCGGACTGAATTGCGCGGCCAACCAACTCGCTGGTACCCGGGTGGGCGGCATGTGCCTTGACGATGACCGGGCAGCCCGCTGCCAATGCGGAAGCGGTGTCGCCACCGGCGACGGAAAACGCCAACGGAAAGTTGCTGGCACCGAAGACGACGACCGGGCCGAGCGCAATGTGGCGCTGGCGCAGATCGACACGCGGCATCGGCTGACGATCCGGCAATGCCGGGTCAACACGAACATCGAGCCATTCACCGTCACGCACGACGCGAGCGAACATGCGTAGCTGACCGCAGGTACGGCCGCGCTCGCCCTGAATGCGCGCCTGGGGTAGACCCGTCTCGGCCACGGCGCGCTCGATCAGATCGTCACCGAGCGCTTCGATCTCATCGGCGATGGTTTCGAGGAACTTGGCGCGACCCTCGAGCGAGGTCTCGCGGTAGGTATCGAAGGCGTTCCAGGCCAGTTCGCAGGCACGTTCGACCTCCACTTGCGTACCGCCCGAATAGGCTGGATCGAGACGCTCGTTGGTGGCTGGATTGATCGCCTGGATCGCATCACGACTGCCTTGGACGAGCTGCTGACCGATTATTTGTTTCCCTTCTATAATCATGCAGTTACTCCTATCGTAGAGTGCCGAAAGAGGCACAATTCAAGTCAAGTGTAGCGCAGGCATCAGCGCACTAGAGCCGGGCGCTTGGGGTCGAACTCCCACCCCGGGATCAGATACTGCATCGCCATGGCATCGTTGCGCTGTGTCACGTCGAGGCTCTTATAAAGTTGATGCGCCTCCATCAACTTGTCCTCGTCCAGCTCGACGCCGAGCCCCGGCACGGATGGTACCTTGAGCTTGCCATCCCGGATCTTGAACGGCTCTTTAGTGATACGTTGACCGTCCTGCCAGATCCAGTGGGTGTCAATGGCAGTGATCTCACCCGGGCAGGCCGCCGCCACATGCGTCATCATCGCCAGCGAGATGTCGAAGTGATTGTTGCTGTGCGAGCCCCAGGTCATACCCCACTCATTACACAATTCGCCGACCATCACCGCGCCCTGCATGGTCCAGAAGTGGCAATCCGCGAGGGGGATATCGACTGAATTGAGCTGCACGGCATACTGCAACTGTTTGAAGTCGGTGGCGATCATGTTCGTCGCGGTAGGCAAGCCGGTGCGCTTCTTGAACTCCGCCATGGTCTCACGACCGGAATAGCTTTCTTCCTGACCACAGGGATCTTCAGCATAGCTCAGAAGATGCTTGATCGGTTCCAGAACGCGCACGGCTTCGTCGAGCGACCAGGCACCATTGGGATCCAGGGTCAGCCGCGCCTCGGGGAATGCCTCATGCAAGGCACGGATGCAGTCAGCCTCTTGCTCGCCGCTCAGCACGCCGCCCTTGAGTTTGAAGTCCCTGAAGCCATATCGCTCATAAGCGGCCTTGGCCAGGTTGGCGACGGCCTCAGGCGTCAATGCCTCCTTGCGTCGTACTTCATCCCAGGCATCCTGCGGATTCTCGGCTTTGGGATAAGGCAGGTCGGTCTTGTCCGGATCGCCGAGCAGGAACAGATAGCCCAGTGCCTCGACTTCATCGCGCTGGCGACCGTATTGTCCCAAGAGATCCGCCACCGGCATGCCCAACGCCTGGCCCAGAAGATCAAATAACGCGGATTCGATGCCCGTCAGCACATGTACCGCTACACGCAGGTCAAACGTCTGACGGCCGCGCTCTTCACGGCCGTTTTTTGCCAGAAGCTGTTTCGTTTGATTCAGCGTCTTCTTGATATCGGTGACACGCGATCCCTCGACCACCTCACGGCACTGCTCCAGCCCATTGAGAATACCCGCGCTCGAAGGGATTTCGCCCACGCCTTTATTACCCGCGTCGTCTTCGAGAATCACCACACAGCGGATGAACCAAGGCGCGTGGCCACCGCTCAAGTTGAGCAGGAAACCATCGTATCCGGCTACGGGGACAATGCGCATGCCTTTGATTTTTGGAAACATTAGTCTTGCCTCTTGTAACGACTTCAAGATGGTCAGGTCACGGGGGCGGGGTTGAATAACACTAGGTCGTTGTAAAGACCTAGTCGATCAGCAGCGACTCGGCGGTGGCCGCTGGCCACGTCGAGGATTAGTTGGAACAGCTCCCAACCCATCTCCTCGATAGAAACCTCACCGGTTGCGATACGCCCAGCATCGAGATCGATCAGATCGTGCCAGCGTTTCCCTAATGTAGAGTTGGTGGAAACCTTGATCACCGGCGTCATCGGTAGGTTGTAGGGCGTTCCACGCCCAGTGGTAAAAACCTGCAGGTTCATACCCGCAGCGGCCTGGAGAGTGCCGCAAATGAAGTCACTGGCCGGGGTAGCAGCGAAGGTCAGGCCACGCTTACGTAGCCGCTCACCGGGGCCAATGACATCGACAATAGGCGAGCTACCGGACTTGATCACTGAGCCCAAGGCCTTCTCGACGATATTGGAGAGCCCGCCCTTCTTGTTACCTGGTGAGGTATTGGCGCTGCGATCCGCCTGGCCCTGAGACAAGTAATTGTCGTACCAGGCCATCTGGTCGATCAGCGCCTGGCCGACCGACGCATCCACCGCGCGTGGCGTCAGCAGATGAATCGCATCGCGCACCTCGGTCACCTCGGAGAACATCACGCTGCCCCCCGCGCGTACGATCAAGTCAGTAGCGAAGCCCACGGCCGGATTGGCAGTCAGCCCGGAGAAGGCATCGCTACCGCCACATTGCATGCCCACTACCAATTCGGAAACCGGGCAGGTTTCACGCTGGCGCTTGTCGAGACGCTCGAGGTGCCGCTCCGCCATGGCCATGATGCCCTCGACCATATCGGAAAAACTCTCGAAAGACTCATCCTGCAGGCTCAGTACGTTGGCCTGGGGGTCAGCGGCCTCGGTGTTTTCGTAGATCCTCACCGGCCGATCATCGACCAGGGTGGACGGCTGTAGTTTCTCGCAGCCCAACCCGATAACCATCACCTCGTCGCCGAAGTTGGGGTTCTGGGCCAGATTCTTGAGCGTACGAATGGGTATTACCGCGGCCGGCGCATTGATTGCCACGCCACAGCCATAGCTATGGTTGAGCCCCACCACATCATCGACATTGGGAAACTTGGGCAACAGCTCATTTTTAATGCGCTGCACCACATGATCCACGATACCGGCCACGCACTGGACGCTGGTGGTGATACCAAGCACGTTCTTGGTCCCGACACTGCCGTCAGCATTACGAAACCCCTCAAAAGTGTACCCCTCCAGCGGCTCCGACGTCGGCGCCGGGCGAGTAGCAAGCGGCAGATCTTCCAGTGCCGGCGGAGTAGGCATGTGCAGGTTGGTCTCGTTGACATGACCACCACAAGGGATCGCCACGGCGGCCGTTCCTATCACCTCCCCGTAGCGAATCACTGCATCGCCCTCGGTCAGAGACACCAGAGCGACCTTATGCCCTTGAGGAACATTCACCGTGAGCTCGATCCCGTCGTCGAGACGCTCGCCAGCGACCAGCCCACCCTGAGCGACGGCGACGGCAACATTGTCACTGGGGTGAATGCGAATTACCCGAGGAGACTGCTGCACCTGCGTCATAGTGGGGCCTCGTGGTTGTGTAACTTGAAGAAACTCATTGGGTCGTCTCCAGGCGGTTTTTGGCGCGGCTTTTCAGCCCCATTACCACGGAGAAGGTGACCGAGGCAGCGATCAGCAGCCAGAGCACCACCGCGATGGGACTCTTGGTGAAGAAGATCGAGTAAGTGCCGAAGGATTCCAGGCTCTTGACGAAGTAGACCTCCGCCTGCCCACCAAGAATGAAGCCGATGATCAACGGCGCCACCTCGAGTCCGACTTTCTGGATCAGATAGCCCAGCACGCCAAAGATCAGCAGGGTCCAGACATCGAACATGATGCCGTAATTGATGGCATAGGCGCCGACCACGCACATCATCACGATGATCGGATAAAGGATGTACTTGGGTACCAACACCACCTTGGCGATATGCTTGATGGCATAGAACATCAGGAAGAACATTACGATATTGGCAAACACCAAGGCGGTCATCATCACGTACCAGGTGTCGGCGTTTTCCGGGATGAACAAAGGCCCGACCTGGATGCCCTGCAGCGTGAAGGCACCGATCAGCACTGCAGTGGTGGAGTCTCCCGGAATGCCGAGTGACAACAACGGAATCAATGCGCCGCCAGTCAGCGCATTGTTAGCCGACTCGGAGGCAATTAGCCCCTGAGGCGCCCCCTTACCCATCTCGCTGGAATCCCGGGATAGATTCTTCTCTTGGGTATAGGCCAGCACTGAAGCGGCACTACCACCGACGCCCGGCAGCATGCCGACGAAGGTGCCGATAAAGGAAGAACGCACCAGATTGGTTAGCCGGCCCTTGAACAGGTTGAGGGAGAAACCGCCACCCTTGCCGATTTTGATCTCTGTGCCGGCCAGCCCACTCTTCACGCCCTTCTCGGCTTCCAGAAGGATGGTCGCGATACCGAAGATACCGATAAGCACCGGCAAGAGGGAGAAACCCTCGAACAAGTAAGGTTCGAGGAAATCGAACATCAACCGCGTATGGCCATTGCCACCGTCAGAGATACTGTAGGTACCGATCAGGCTCAGCCAGATACCCAGCACGCCGCTGAAAATACCCACCAGCATGTTGCGCGACATGGAAGCAATGACGGTAAGCGCCAGCAAGATGATCAGGAACTTCTCCACATAGGAGAACTTGATCGAGAACTCGGCAAGTAACGGCGCAAACAAGAAAAGAATGGCGGCACTGATAAGACCACCGACCACGGAGGCCACCACACTGACCCTCAGGGCACGCTCCCCTTCTCCCTTCTGGGCCATGGGATAGCCATCGAAGGTGGTGGTAATAGAGGACGGCGTGCCGGGAATATTGAGCAGCACAGCCGGCACCATGCCACCGGAAATCCCCCCGACGTAAAGGCCCAGTAGCAGCGCCAAACCATGATGAAGCCCGAGGGCATAGGTGAGCGGCAAGCACACCGCCACGGCCATGGTCGCGGTCATCCCTGGGATCGCCCCGAAGATGATACCGATCAAGGCGCCCATGGCCGCCAGCAGGAAGAAGGTGATATCTAGTAACGACAGGATATCCAACATGGAAAGACTCCGCTACGGCAGGGTGATCTGGAATAGCTTGGCGAGGATGAACCACGCCAGGCTCGGCGCCACAATGGCATTGATGACAGCCGTAATGACCTTTCGCTTGGTCTTGGTGTGCATGTACATCATCGACATCAAGAAAACGAAAGCCATAGAGACGAACAAAAAGCCGTAGCCCGTATAAGGAAAGAGGTTCCCGACCACCGCCATCAGATAGAAATAAGCGGCAATTAAGGCAATAGAGCCAAAGAAACGAAACTTATCCATGGATTCACCCAGAATTGGCAACGTTTCTTCTCCTCGCCTTACTGCTGCGAGGAAAGGCACCACTTTGAACACAAGGATCAGAGCGAAAAGCCCTCCCATCAGCCAGTTTATAATATGAGGAAAAAACAGGTGAGAGGTCTCGAAATCAATCGAGACACTAAACAAAGATGTCAGACCTGATTCCATAGCGGCTCCGACAAAGGCTTTCGCTAAGAAAGCTTTTCACAGTGACTGTAAATGATAAACGGAAAGTGCCGCCGGGGAGAAACTCCTACCGGCGGCCCGACTCAATCACTTGATATTTTCAATAATGTCTTTATAAGTAGACATCTTTTCCTTCAGGTATTCTTCAGACTCACCGGAAGGCTTGAAATTGGGAATAAAGAAAGACTTCTTCTGAGCCTTCTGGATATCTCCTTCATCATATATTTCAGTCAATGCTTCATCGATCTGGTCGACGATGGCCGGGTCCATATCCTTGTTGTAGAGGAAGAAAAACTCTTTATCGAAGGTAAAGTTTTTGTCGTCCCCCATGGTCACGTTAACGTTCGGCTCAACGTACTTCAGTAGCTCTGCGCGAGACGTTTTACCCAACCCTTCTTCTGGCGCTTGCTTGATCGTATCGTGACGTGCAGTGAGCCATAGAAAACGCATCGATTTCTGGTCGTCTTCTGGAAGGCGCGTATACTGCTCGTTGGCTTGAACAGTACCGTTGATCATATCCGCCTGACCATCGAAGAGCTGCTGGTTCTTATCTGCCTGAGAACCGGTATTGACGGCGACCAGGTTGTCTTCCATACCCGGATGCTCGATGCGGATAGCATTCTTCAAGGCGCTGAAACCAATCTCCGAAACGCCACCCGGCTGGATGGCCACACGTACTTCTTCACCGTTACCTGCAGCCGCAATCACGTCGTCGAGGGTTTTATAAGGAGAATCCTTAGGCACCAAGTAGGCATTGCCGGGGTTGATGGCTATAGTCGGTCCGATGGTGTACTTCTCGAAGATATCGTCATATCCCTCGACACCGTAAAGATGACCGAGATAGGACTGATCATGGAAGATCATCAAGGTATTGCCGCGCGAATCCCGGTCCAGTGCACGAAAAGCAGCACTCGCGCCGACGGCATCCACCTTCATATTAAGATCCAGATGATCGGCCAAAGCATCGACGACAATATTGGAGTTCTGGTAGGTATCGCCTCCTGTGGAAGTCGAGCCAATCACCACGCGTACATTGCCACGCAGCGGACCGTCAGCAGCCATGGCGGCGGCACTACCGAAGGCCATTCCGGCCATCAGAATGGAGGTTCCGAGTGTTTTGGAAATGCTGGGCATACTCATGTTTCACCTCTTGCTGTCATTATTGAGAGTGGGTGAATGTCAGGCCCTTAGAGGCCCTTGGCAGTCTCAATCAGGTTTTCTAATTGCTTTTGTTCATCTGGCGTAGGCATCGTCAGCGGTTTACGTACATCCCCCGCCGGCATCCCAATGATGTCGGCCCCTGCCTTCACAAGGCTGACTGCGTAACCTTTCTTGCGATCACGCAGATCGACGAAAGGAATAAAAAACTCTTGAGTAATCTTTTTCACCGTGGCGCTATCGCCTGCACGCAGGGCGCGGTAGAACTTCAACGCCAACTCCGGCACGAAGTTAAATACAGCGGAGGAGTAGGTGTTGACGCCGATGGATAGATACGCCTCGGCGAAGATTTCAGCCGTCGGCACGCCGCCGACATAGATCAGGCGGTCGCCTACCGTCTTGACGATTTTGTTGAGAAGCTGCATATCGCCCTTGCCGTCCTTCAACCCGATCAAGTTAGGGCACTTATCGGCAAGCTGTTGGACCGCCGGCGCTTCGAGGACACCATTGCCACGGTTATAGTAAATGACATTGATCGACGTGCTATCGCAGATCTGGCGGGCATACTCGACCAACCCGTCTTGTGGACATTCGGTCAGATAAGGCGGCATCAGCAAGATACCGTCAGCACCGGCCTCTTCAGCGGCGTTGGCAAAGGCTTTACCGCTTTCCACACTCAACCCTGCACTCGCGATGACCGGCACCTTGCCGCCGACTTCATCGACCGCGACACGCACGATGTGACGAAATTCGTCCAAAGAGAGATTGAAGAATTCACCAGTCCCTCCTGCCACAAAGATGGCGGAGATGTCATGGCTTACGAACCATTCAAGCCGTTTACGATAGCTATTTTCATCGAAGCGACCTGCTGCATCGAAATCCGTGACTGGGAAAGAAAGCAGGCCATCACCCACTGCTTCTACCGTTTTTTCTTTGGAAAAATGCACCGTCATCCCCTCGCATCTGTCTTGTTGAGCGTGATGACATAAAGTCTTTATGTCATACATCATACAAGTCAAAAGATAGATGCATGCTTACTGTCACACAACATCGACAATGGTCGATAACACCAAGGTATAAAGAATGAGCGATGAGAAGGAAGAACAAGGCTCGGCGCAGGGGCGCCGCTACCGGGTACGGAGGTAGCGGCCAACCATCGCGAGACTAGGCCTGGGTGCCCTCGACAACCTCGAATTGCTCGAGACCACCGCCTTCGGAAAAAGCCTCGGCGGGCATGGGATTGGCGTGGGCTTGCTTGAAGTCATCACTGCCTACCCAGACGCGGAAGGCCTCCTGGTCTTCCCATTCCGTCTCGACGAGATAGGGAGCCTGGTTGCCCTGAGGCCGTAATACCCGCATGGCTTTGAAACCAGGCTGTTTGTCGACCTCGCTGGCACGTTGTTGAAACCGACGCTCGAACTCGGCTTCATACCCTGAATTAACGAAAACGCGGTTGATGACGATAAAACTCATCCGTTCTTCTCCTTAGCCAAGCAGTTCACGAGGCGACTGCCAGTGTTTGAGCGTCGCGCACCCCGCTGCCCAGATGTCGGCTTCCAGCGTGGCGATGGTGGCCGGCGGCATGGGCTGAGACGCACGCACATCGCCCTCGACCAGGCGCCCGACCAGTGCGCCGACCAACGGCATGTGGCTGACCAGCAGGCACGGCGTATGCGCGACCTCGTGCTGCAACCAGTCGATGAGCGGCTCCAACGGATCATCCGGGGTGATGATCGGCAGCGTTTCGACGGGGCATTCCAAGGGCGTCGCCATCCACTGCGCGGTCTGCTGAGCACGTCGGTAGGGGCTGGCGACGATACGCAGTGTCGTGCGTACGTCATTGGCAAGCATGTTGTCCAGCCATGTCCCCATGGCACGCGCTTCCGCCTCACCCTTCTTAGTGAGTGATCGCTCACTATCCGGCATACCTGGCACGGCTTCGCCATGACGCATGATATAAAGGTTCGACACGATCACGTCTCCTCAGCGCCAGGTTCCATCCGACGTGCCTCGAATACATCCTGTCGCGGCAGGACGAATTCAACGTCGCTGCTCTGCTCTTGCTGCATGAGCATTTGTGCCATCTGCCGCGCCGGCACGCCATTGAACAGCACTTGATAAAGCCCTTCGGCCAGGGGCATGTAAATGTCTTCACGGCGCGCTTTCTCGCGTACCAAGCTGACCGTATTGACGCCTTCCGCGACCTGCCCCAGCGACTCTATGGCTTCCTCGAGCGTCTTGTTTTCACCCAAGGCGAACCCGACGCGGTAATTGCGCGAGAGCTTCGACGAGCAGGTCACGATAAGATCCCCCACGCCCGCCAACCCAATGAAGGTCAGCGGATTGGCGCCCAGCGCCACCGCGAAACGGCTCATTTCCGCCAGCGCCCGCGTCATCAGCATGCTGCGCGTGTTTTCCCCCATGCCCAGCGCCGCCGCCATTCCCGCGGCGATGGCATAGATGTTTTTCAGCGCACCGCCCAATTCGACGCCATAGCGGTCGTTGCTGGCATAGACACGGAAATAATCGCAGCCGAGCGCCGATTGTACCCGTGCCCGGGTATAGGGATCGTCGCTGGCGATGACCGTCGCCGTGAGGTGCTTGTCGGCAATTTCAGAGGCGAGATTGGGCCCCGAAAGCACACCGATATGGGGGAAGCCGGTCTCTTCCTCGAGGATCTGGCTCATCAATTTGAAGCCCTCCTCACGGATTCCCTTGGTGGTGCTGACCAGAATTTGCGAAGGCTCGAGCCACGTCCGAGCCTGACGGACGACGGCGGAAAAGGCGCTCGAGGGAATGGCGATGAAGACCACCTCGGCATCCTGTAGCACCGCACGCATATCATCGGAAGCGACCACCGAAGGATTGATGGCGTAATTCGGCAAGTAGCGTGGATTGCGATGCTCACGGTTGATCTGCTCGATCAAAGCCGGATCGCGCAACCACTGGCGCACACGGGCTCCATTGTCGGCGGCAATACTGGCAATGGCGGTGCCAAAGCTGCCGCCGCCCAGCACGGCGACTTGAAGATGTTCGTCGGTCATGGACGTTTCCTGGTGGCCTGCGAAATGACGCCATTGTAGCGGACCTGACGTGTCACGCACGCCCGATCATCGTCTGCCTGCAAACGACGACACCGCCCGTGGGCGGTGTCGTCGTACTACTTACTTTGCTCCTGCCAAGCAACAGGCCGATTAGTCGATCATCGGCAACAAGGCATCGATGCTCGATTTGGCGTCACCATACAGCATGCGCGTGTTTTCCTTGAAGAACAGCGGGTTCTCGATACCCGAGTAGCCCGTACCCTGACCACGCTTGCAGACGAAGACTTGCTTGGCGTCCCACACCTTGAGCACCGGCATACCGGCGATGGGGCTGTTGGGGTCTTCCTCGGCGGCAGGGTTGACGATGTCATTGGAGCCGATGACGATCACCGCGTCGGTTTCGGCGAAATCGTCGTTGATCTCGTCCATCTCCAGCACGATGTCGTACGGCACCTTGGCCTCGGCCAGCAGCACGTTCATGTGGCCTGGCAAACGCCCGGCAACCGGATGAATACCGAAGCGCACGGTCTTGCCGGCGGCGCGCAACTTGCGAGTCAGCTCGCTGACTGCGTTCTGCGCCTGCGCCACCGCCATGCCATAGCCAGGCACGATGATCACACTATCAGCATCGTTGAGCGCACTCGCCACGCCACCGGTATCGATGGCAACCTGCTCGCCCTCGATCTCCGCAGCCGGCCCTTTGCTGCCACCGAAGCCACCCAGTATCACGTTGACGAAGTTGCGATTCATCGCCTTGCACATGATGTAGGAAAGAATGGCACCCGAGGAGCCCACCAGCGCCCCGGTCACGATCAGCAGATCGTTGGAGAGCGTAAAGCCGATGGCCGCCGCTGCCCAACCGGAGTAGCTGTTGAGCATCGACACCACCACTGGCATGTCGGCACCGCCGATGCCCATGATCAAGTGATAGCCGATAAAGAACGCCAGCAGCGCCAACAACAGCAGCGTCCAGAAGCCGGCACCGTTAAGATAGGCGATCGCCAGCAGCAGCGAGACGATCGCCGCCCCAGCATTGAGCAGATGGCCGCCCGGCAGTTGGCGTGGCTTGCCGTCCACCTTGCCTGCAAGCTTGCCGAAAGCGACCACCGAACCGGTAAACGTCACCGCGCCGATGAATACGCCCAGCACCACCTCGACCTGCAGGAAGGTCAGCTCTGCCGGCGTCTTCTCAGCCACCAGCGCCGCGAAGGCCGAAAACCGCTCGCTGGCGTCCCCGGCGAATTGCGCGGCCATGACACGCCGACGCTCCAGGTCGGCATTGAAGCCGATGAACACCGCCGCCAAGCCGACGAAGCTATGCAGCGCCGCGACCAGTTGGGGCATCTCGGTCATATCGACCTTCTTGGCCAGATAGACACCAATGCCGGCGCCGATCACCATCATCGGAATCATCCACCAATAACCGCCCACATTGGGGCCGAACATGGTGAAGACCACCGCCAGGCCCATCCCGACAATGCCATACCAGACGGCACGCTTGGCCTTTTCCTGATTACTCAATCCCCCCAGCGAGAGGATGAACAACACACTTGCCGCCACCGCTGCGGCGGACACCAATCCTTGACTCAACATCGTCTTTTCTCCGCCGCGTTAGGATTTCTGGAACATGGCGAGCATCCGGCGCGTCACCAGGAAACCACCCACGATATTAATGGTGGCAATCAGCACCGAAATGCCGGCCAACAAGCCTACCAGCCAACTGCCCGACCCGATCTGCAAGACCGCGCCCAGGACGATGATGCCCGAGATGGCGTTGGTCACCGCCATCAACGGCGTATGAAGCGAGTGACTGACATTCCAGATCACTTGGAAACCCACGAAGCAGGCCAGTACGAACACAATGAAGTGCTGCATGAACGACGCTGGCGCCACCAGGCCCAGCAGGCCCATCACCACACCCCCGGCCACGAGCATGCCCACTTGGCGCTTGGTCTGGGCAAGGAAGGTGGCATGCTCAGCAGCCTTCTTCTCTTCAGCGGTGGGCTCCTTGGGTTTCTCCTTGGGCGCCGACTGCCCGATGGCCTTGACCTTGGGCGGCGGCGGCGGAAAGGTGATCTCGCCATGATGCGCCACGGTGACGCCACGAATCACGTCGTCTTCCATGTCGTGAACGATCACGCCATCCTTTTCCGGCGTCAGATCGGTGAGCATGTGACGAATATTGGTGGCGTAGAGCAGCGACGCCTGCGTCGCCATGCGCGAAGGGAAATCGGTATAGCCGACCACGACCACACCGTTGTCGGTGACGATACGCTCGTCGGGTACGGTGAGATCGCAGTTACCGCCCTTCTCGGCCGCCAAGTCAACGATCACCGAGCCCGGCTTCATGGCCTGGACCATATCCTCGAGCCACAGTTTGGGCGCCGGCTTGCCCGGGATCAACGCGGTGGTGATGACGATATCCACCTCGGGCGCCTGCTCGCGGAATAGCGCCAGCTGCTTCTCGCGAAACTCGGGGCTGGAGGGGGCGGCATAACCACCAGAGCCCGAGCCATCCTGGCTGTCTTCGAAGTCGAGGAACAGGAACTCGGCGCCCATCGACTCGATCTGCTCAGCCACTTCGGGGCGTACGTCGAAGGCACGTACCACGGCGCCCAGGCTGGTCGCTGTACCGATGGCCGAGAGCCCAGCGACGCCCGCGCCCACGACCAGCACCTTGGCCGGCGGTACCTTGCCCGCCGCCGTGACCTGACCGGTGAAAAAGCGTCCGAAATGATTGCCGGCCTCGATGACCGCCCGATAGCCGGCAATGTTGGCGGTGCTGGAAAGCGCATCCATCTTCTGAGCGCGCGAAATACGCGGCACCATGTCCATGGCCATGACCGTGGCACCGGTCGCCTTGCAACGCTCGAGCAAGTCCTCGTTCTGAGCCGGCCAGAAAAACGCGATCAGCGTCTGCCCCTCGCGCAGATAACCGACTTCCTCTTCGTCGGGTTCGCGTACCTTGATGACGACATCGGCCGCCGACCACAACGCCGCGCCGCCGTCGACAACCTCGACACCCGCATCGCGGTATGCATCGTCATCGAAACCGGCTGCCCGCCCGGCGCCTGATTCAATGACGCATTCATGGCCGAGTTTCTGGATGTGCTGAGCACTTTCCGGCGTCAGCGCCACGCGCGCCTCGCCCTGGGCACGCTCCTTGGGAGCCCCAATTCTCATGCCGCACCTCCTGTTTCGTGTCGGATGGCACCTTGCCAGGCACCGCTTGTCATCTCTTCGGTGATGTTCATCCTTGACTCCTTGCTCGTCGCATAGGGCTCTCCCTCATGGAATCTTGTGTCATGTCGATACATTGAAACGTAGTCATGCAAATAACACCGTCATACATCAAGAACGTCGATGCATCTCGAATAAAAGATCTTATTTGTTTAAGGAAAAACGTCTTGAAAATCAACAGGAAAAACAAAATTTTCCATCATAATCATTGAGTTATAGCAAGCATAACACTGCTCTTATGCCTCGAAATGAATCACAAGCCCTTGTTTTAACTTGAAATTATTTTATAAACACAACCTACCCATTCCCTTATAGCCATCATAAACGATACGTTATTTACACTTTGTCTCAGTTACGTCTTGCGCATATTGAAAGCGTGAATGCCGCTTTTCCGATAACGCTATTCAACAATCACGACACAGCTCCTCCACGCTCAGCACCTCGATACCCTGGCGTTCGAGAAGTGCAAGCCCCAATCCATGCAGGGTCTCGGCCTGCCAATGAAGGCCGCTGCGGTCCGTCAGTTCCTCATCGGCACAGGCATCGGCCAACACCGTCACCGAAAATCCGAGGCATTGCGCATGCCGCGCCAATGTAGAGATCGTGCCCAGCGTGGTAACCCCTGCCAAGACGAGATGCGAAATGCCGTGATGGTGCAGCCAGATATCGAGATCGGTATCGACAAAGGCGTCGTCGGTATGGGTCGTGACCACACGCTCGCCGGGAAGTGGCACGGCGCAGGGCATGGCCTCAGTACCCGCGTGATCGCTCCGGCAGGAGGCATGCGACTCACGCGAGAAACGTCGGACATGCACTATACAGCCTTCACCCCCTCTCCAATCATCCAGCAGTGCTGTCAGCGGCGCGACAAGCGTGGGCCGCGCAGGCGAGTGCAGCATGGACGCCACGAGCAACGCGGCCGGCGCGTCGCGTGCCTCGTGAGGATGAAGGGGTAATACCTGACAGCGAGGTGCCATGACGCCTCCTTTCGACGAACCGCTTCGTCTTGAGTATGGCGCATCATGGCAATTGTCGAAAAAAGGCTGTCGCCAGACGCTGTCATACGACGCCGTGCGATGCGACGTCGTGGAATATCATGACGAGCAGGAAAGGCAGATCACAGAGGCTTCCGGCGCCGGGGCGGCCGCCCAGCGCTCCATGCCCGGCTGCGGCGTAAAAGGGTCTTCGAGCAAGGCCCGGAATTCGGCCAACGGCGCCGTATCGCCCGCCTCCGCCGCCTCGATGACCTGCTGAATGAGGTGCGTACGCGGCACATAGAGAGGGTTGACCGCGTGCATGGCGTCACGGCGCGACGCAGCATCACGCTCCTCTTCCTCAAGGCGCTGACGATAGCGCGACAGCCAAGCCGCCAGACCTTCGGCCGGCACCTCTTCATGCAGCCACTCGCCCTCATCGACAACCCATTCCCCCAGGGCACGAAAGGCCCGATGGTAGTCGGCCCCGGCGTCGGCCAGCAGCGTCAGCCAGTCCTGAACCAGTTGGGCGTCGCCATCTTGCGCGTACTCAAGCCCCAAGCGTGCCCGCATCAGACGCGCGTACTCCTGTTGCAGCGCCGGTTCGTACTCTGCTAGCTGCGTACGCAGCGCCTCTGGATCGGCCAACGGCGTCAGCGACTGGCCCAGTACCGAGAGGTTCCACAACCCTACCCCGGGTTGTTGATCGAAGGCGTAACGGCCCGAGGTATCGGTGTGGTTGGGCACCAGGGTGGGATCGTAGCGATCCATGAAGGCATAGGGCCCGTAGTCCAGCGTTAATCCCAGAATCGACATGTTGTCGGTATTCATCACCGCATGGACGAAGCCATAAGCTTGCCAGGCGGCGATCAAGCGTGCCGTGCGTACGACCGTATCGCCGAACAGCGCCTCCGCCGGTGCCTCACTTTCCGCCAAGGATGGACGGTGGCGCGTAATGACATGCTCGACGAGACGCTGAAGGTCATCGTTGCGACGCGCCTGATACAGCCATTCGAAGTGCCCGAAGCGCACATGGCTGGGTGCCAGGCGCAATAGCGTCGCGCCGGGCTCGACCCGCTCGCGCTGGACCTTCTCGTCGTTGATCGACAGGGCCAGCGCCAGCGTCGTGGGAACCCCCAGGCCCGCCATGGCCTCACCGGCGAGATATTCACGAATCGTCGAACGCAGCACCGCACGGCCATCGCCGAAACGCGAATACGGCGTTTGTCCGGCTCCCTTGAGATGCAGATCCCAGAAGCCGTCGTCGGTCGCCACTTCCCCCAGCAGCAGCCCACGCCCATCACCCAGGGCGGGGTTATAGACTCCAAACTGATGGCCCGTATATTTCTGTGCCAGAGGGTCCATCCCCGATAATACGGTTTCACCCCCCATCACTTGGCGCAATGTCTCCCGCGACGGGGAATCGTCATTGAAAAGCGCAGGGTCGAGGCCTAGCGTATGGGCACCGCGCGGACTGATATCCACCAGTCGCGTGTTTTTCCAGGCTGCGGGACTGACCCGGGTGAAAAAGTCGTCGGGCAGACGCGCCCAAGCATTGTCGAAGCGCAGCGCATCGAGCGTCATGGTGAGACCTCGCGAAGGGGCATATGCACCTACTTTACACGCCCGGCAACAACCGATAAAAGTGTGCCGAACTAGCAAAAACGCCGCCCGAAGGCGACGTTGAGATACGGAGAAGGCAACGCCTCAGGCCGGGCTGTCTTCGGCGTCGTCGGTGCTGTGCTCGCGAATCAATTCAGCATTGGTGCGCAGCAGCGCCAACAGCACATCGAAATAATTGTCACGCACGGAGTAGCTGTCCAGTGTCCGAATCAGTGACTCGGCACTGACGGGCGCTCCTTCTTCATTCTGCGCGGCCCGCGTTTGACGCATCGCGAGATACGCACGGTGCGTATTCAAGTTATGCAGGTACGCTTCGATACTCGCCTGAACGCTATCGAAGTGCTGGTAATGGCGGTTACTACCGCGCTGTGCCAAGCCGCAGCCCTCACTGAAGCAACGCAAGCCGAACAGGTTGTTGCCCTTGCGCGCGAAGCGCGAAGTCCCCCACCCCGACTCTTCGACGGCCTGGATGACCACCATTTCCAACGGCAACGTATCGACACGAGAGAGAAGGTACTCGAACGTGTTGGATGTGCCGCATTCGATCTGATAGCTATCGCACAATCGTTGAAGATGCGACCGCTGGGCATCGCTCAGCGAATCCTGACGCTCACGCACGTCGAGCAACCAATCACGTTGGGCCTGGATCTTGGCGTTTTCGGCTTCGACCAGCGGCACCAGCAACTCGAGAAACGCCGTTTTGCGCTCGGGCCCGGCCGCATATTCGCGCAGGTCCGGCATCTCCTCGACGGGGTCGAGAGCCGGCGTATCGATGTTGCTTTCGAGCGTCCGCTCGTCTCGCGAGGCAGACGCGGCGTAGGCATCCATGGGTGGCGGCGTCACCGTCACACCAAGCGCCCCCAGCAATGTCGCCGCGACTACGCCACGCCACCACCGAGAAAAGAACAAGTCGTGTCGAATCGGCATGAGACGACTCCTTGAACATGAAGACGTCAGTCTAGCAACAACGAGCGTCCATGTTGAATCAATATTGTCACTATCGAAACGCAACGGGCCGGCTCATAAGGCCGGCCCGGTAAGCGAACGCCAACGCCTATCAGCTGCTCAAGAGCTTGTTGAGACGCTGGACATAGGTCGCGGGGTCCTCGAGATGCCCGCCCTCGGCGATGATCGCCTGATCGAGCAGGATCCGCGCGAGGTCATCGAACCTGGCGTCATCGGCACTTTCCAGGCGTGTCACCAATCCATGCTCGGGGTTGAGTTCGAGGATCGGCTTGACCTCCGGCAGCGGCTGTCCGGCCGCTTCCATGAGGCGGCGCATCTGATAGCCCATGTCATGCTCGGAAAGTACGACACAGGCCGGCGAATCGGTCAGACGGTGCGTCACGCGCACTTCCTGTACCTCGTCGCCCAACGCAGCCTTGACGCGCTCGAGCAGTGACGCCTTGGCCTTGGCCGTCTCTTCCTGGGCTTTCTTTTCTTCCTCGTCGGCCATCTCGTCGAGATCGAGATCACCCTTGGCGACATCGACCAAGGACTTGCCGTCGTATTCGGTGAGATGGCTCATTAGCCACTCGTCGATACGATCATGCAGCAAGAGTACTTCGATGCCCTTCTTGCGGAAGATTTCCAAATGCGGGCTGTGGCTTGCCGCATTGAAGCCATCGGCCACCAGGTAATAAATCTTCTGCTGACCTTCCTTCATGCGCTCCACGTAGCCGGCCAGCGACTGATCCTGAGTCGCGCTGTCGGTGTGTGTGGAAGAGAAACGCAACAGCTCGGCGACCTTGTCACGGTTGGCGAAGTCTTCCGCCGGCCCTTCCTTGAGCACGTTGCCGAAGGCATTCCAGAACGTCTGGTAAGCGTCTTCATCCTTGGCCAGCTTCTTGAGCATGTCCAGCGAGCGTTTGGTCAACGCGGACTTGAGCTTGTCGACCTGAGGATCTTTCTGCAGCAATTCACGCGAGATGTTGAGCGACAGAT
Source organism: Chromohalobacter sp. 11-W (assembly GCF_029889905.1). Classification (GTDB taxonomy): domain Bacteria; phylum Pseudomonadota; class Gammaproteobacteria; order Pseudomonadales; family Halomonadaceae; genus Chromohalobacter. The sequence goes on from NZ_JARANZ010000005.1 coordinate 87,236, forward strand.
CCTTGGAGTCGACCACACCCTTGATGAAACGCAGATACAGCGGCAGGAACTGCTCGGCGTCGTCCATGATGAACACGCGCTGCGCATAGAGCTTGAGCCCACGTACGCCCTCGCGTTGATTGAGATCGAATGGCGCGCGCCCCGGCACGTAAAGCAAGCTGGTGTATTCGAGCGTGCCTTCGACCTTGTTATGGCTCCAGATCAGCGGGTCGCTGAAGTCGTGCGCCACGTGCTTATAGAATGCCTTGTATTCATCATCGCTGATTTCTTCCTTGGGCCGCACCCACAGCGCCGTCGCCTCGTTGACGGTTTCCCAGGTGACGGTTTCGCTACCCTCGATCTCGTTGCCTTCTTCATCGTGGGCCTTCTCGACCTTGGGCATGCGCACCGGGACTTCGATGTGATCGGAGTAGGTGCGTACGAGATGCTTGAGGCGCTCGGCGTCGGCGAATTCCTTCGCGTCTTCCTTCAAGTGCAGCACGATTTCGGTGCCGCGTTCGGCCTTGTCGATATCCGCGATATCGAATTCGCCTTCACCACGGGAATGCCATTCCACGCCCTGTTCCTGATCGACACGGCGCGTGCGCACGGTGATTTCATCGGAAACGATGAAGCCAGAATAGAAGCCCACACCGAATTGACCGATCAACTTGGCATCTTTCTGCTTTTCGCCGGAGAGCTGCTGGAGGAATTCCGCCGTGCCGCTGCGAGCGATAGTGCCCAGGTTCTGGATGACCTCGTCGCGACTCATGCCGATGCCGTTATCACGCACGGTGACGGTGCCCGCCTCGGCATCGTGCTCGATCTCGACGCGCAACTCGCTATCATTGCCATACAGCGCATCGTTGTCCAACGCCTCGTAGCGCAGCTTGTCGCAGGCATCCGCGGCATTGGAAATCAGCTCACGCAGGAAGATCTCCCGGTTGGAATACAGGGAGTGGATCATCAACTGCAAGAGCTGTTTGACTTCGGTCTGGAAGCCCATTGTTTCGGCTTGAGTGGCGGTAGTCATGGTCGAAATTCCCCTGTGGCCATAACGGATGCATGTTAAACGGTGAAGAATGTGACGATAGATGTCGTCATGCGCATCGATATGGGGGCCGCGCGAGACTTTTCAAGCGCTTGCGGCTCGACCCAAGCGTTCCCATGGGCAGGGACTTCAACTTCAGGGTGTGGTATCGGGCGGGTCGATGCCTTTCCAGTGGCGGTAAGGCGCAAGCGAATGGTCGACGCGGGTCAGCAACCAGCCGACGATGAAGACGTCATCGATCACGCCGATGAGCATCAGGAAATCGGGGATGATATCGAATGGCATGATCAAGTAGGCCACCGCCGCCGTCATCCAACCGCAGGCCGCCCAGGGCACGGGGCGATAGCGACCCGCCATCACGTCGCCCAGCATGGGCACGAACACACGCAACGCGCGGGCAATGCGCATCAGTGCCCCGCTACGCTGCTTGAGCCGCGACCACCGGGCCAGTCCTCGCATGAATTTCATGGCATGCCTCCTTGGCGTTGCGTGCTTGCTGGCGTCATCATGCAGGGTGTCGCCGTTCGACAACACTACCCAAGGCGCGTCCCCTGAGCGAGGATGATCACATCATTATCCCGCCAGGCAAGCAAGGAGACATGGAAGATGCTCGCATCGCGGCTTCGCCAACGCTGGCTGACCCTATTATCGGTGGCCTCGCTAGGACTTGCGTTACAGGCCACCGACGTCCAGGCGCAATCCGACACGCAGACGCTCGACGCTGCGGATCGCGCCATGAAAGACGCACTCGCCGCTGCCCGCGATCACCGCTGGTCACGCATCGATGACGCTGCTATCGATGATCACGTGCTGGCCGGATACGTGGAATATCATCGGCTCAAGGCGCACCTGACGAGCGCCCCCGCGGTAGAGGTAGAAAGCTACATCGCACGCCATACCGACTCGCCCCTCTCGAACTGGATGCGCGGCCAGGCACAGATCGCGTTTGGCCGCGACGGCCGCTTCGATGATCTGCTGGCCATCAGCGATGGCAAGCCCTCGGGCACCATCCGGCAATGTTATTACTACACCGCCCTGCTCGATCGCCAACCACAAGAAGCCGCGCAAGGCGGACGCGAACTATGGCGAGTCGGACATTCGCAACCCGATGCCTGCGATCGGCTGTTCGATACCTTGCGCGAACGCGGCGACATCGACGAGGGCGATATCTGGACGCGGCTGACACTGGCCTGGCAAGGCGGCGAGAGTCGCCTCGTCGACTATCTGGCAGACCAGCTCGACGGCGACTGGGACGCCGGTATCGGCGCACTCGAGCGCCTGCGCAGTAACTACGCGGCCATTACCCAGATCCCCACCGATATTGGCCCTCAAGGACAAGGCAGCGGTGCGCTCTTCACCGCCGCGATGCACAATTTCACGCGCGCCGACACGGAAGCCGCGCTCGAGGCCTGGCGCAAGATCGCGCCCCACCTCTCGTTGAGCGATACGCAACGCCACACCATCGAACATGATCTGGCGTTCTATTCGATGGTGCGCGACGTCGACAACAATCTCGGTTGGGCCGACGACGCCTTGCCCCGTCTTGCAGATGGCGACCTGTTCGAACTGCGGGTACGCAATGCCCTGGCCGATCAAGATTGGGGCGAGGTCATCGACTGGATCGATGCGATGCCGGAAGCCACCCGCCAGAAAGCCCATTGGCAATACTGGCTGGGCCGCGCACTCAATCAGCGCGGCGACACCGAGTCCGCGCAGGCCGCTTGGCAACTTGCCGCCCAGGAGCGCGGATTCTTTGCCTTCGCGGCCGCCGACAAGCTCGGTCAGCCCTATGCCTTGAACATGGACATGCCCGACGTCACGCCACTGCAAGGCGAACTGGCCGCCATGCGACCCAGCGTCCAGCGCAGCGAGGCCCTGCGGCGCATCGACGAGCCAGGGCTGGCGCGTAGCGAATGGTTCCACGCCATTGGTCAAGCCAGCGCGTCCGATGCCGCCGCACTCAACGCCTACGCGCTCGAACGGGGTTGGTACGACCTGGCCGTGCATGGGGCAATCATGGCCCAGCAATGGGATGCCCTGGCCTGGCGCTTTCCTCCCGCGTATCAAGCGGACTTCACTCAATGGGGGCAACGCAACGGTGTCGATCCCTATCTGCTGATGGCGATTTCCCGGCGGGAGAGCGCATTCAATCGCCAAGCCGTTTCACCGGTCGGCGCACGCGGACTCATGCAGCTCATGCCGGGCACCGCATCGCATGTCAGTCGTAACCTGGACATCGACGCGCCAAGCCTCGGCGAGCTCTTCGAACCGACCACCAATATTCGCTTGGGGAGCGCTTACATTCGCGACATGATGGAGCGCTATCGAGGCAACCGTCTCGCCGCCGCAGCGGCTTACAACGCTGGCCCCGGTCGGGTCGACCGTTGGCTTCGCGAGGCTTCCGGTAATTTCGACCTTTTCGTGGAGCGAATTCCGTACCACGAAACTCGCGCCTACGTACAAGCCGTGCTGACGTATCGAGTCATCTTCGAGAGCCTCGCCAAACAAGGCGATTCGCAAGGCGTCGCACTGCTGACCCAAGACGAACGTGAAGGCATTTACGACACCACGCTGCTGGCCTGTAACCCGTAAACGCAAGCGCCGACGCCCCTCAAGGGCGTCGGCGCATCACCAAAGCTTGTGAACTTTCTCAGGGGCGCTGAGCCAGCGCCAGTTTGACGCCGAAGAGTACCAGTACCGTACCGGTGGCGCCTTCCATCATCCGCGATACCCAGCGTTTAGCCAGCCATCTGGCCGCACTTCCCACCATCAGCACCACGCCCATCTGCCATATATTGGCGATCACGAAATGCACGCTTGCAAGCCACAACGACTTGGCTAACGCGGGATCGCCCGGCGCAATGAACTGCGGCAGAAACGCCATATAGAACACGACGGTCTTGGGATTGAGCACATTGGAGAGAAAGCCTTCACGCAATGACAGCCAAGTGCTGACCCGCTCCTTGCGTACGCCCATGTCGGCCACCGGCAAACCACCCCCTCGGCGGGCGCTGACCAGACTCCTGAGCCCTAACCAGATCAAGTATCCCGCGCCGAGCAGCTTGAGCGCGTTGAAGGCCCAAGCCGATTGCAGGAGGATCAGCGAGATCCCGAGCGCCGAGACGGTGGCATGCACAAACAGGCCAGAGCAGATCGCCACGCTGGTCAGCACGCCATCGCGTGCGCCCCCGCGCGAGGTGTTACGAATGACCAGTAACGTGTCCACGCCCGGTGTCAGCGTCAGCAGTGTAATCGCCACTAGAAACGGCCAAAACTGGGCGTCGAAGAACATAGATGTTTCCCGGTAACTAAAACGCGAGCCACCCAAGCGACATGGAAGTCACACGTCGTGACCCATAAGTGTTTACAAGAGCCAGAAGGCACTCACGGCAAGTCCTACAGCCATTAGCACACCGATCAGTAGCAACAGACCATCCTCGGCTGTCATGCCCAAGCCGATCACCGTAATCGTCAGCGCCGGCATCGCCGCCGCGAAGGGGAGCAATTCCAGGGGAATCATGGCCAGTGCCAATGCGATGACCAGTACTGCGATGAGGCGGCGCGCGACCGGTTGCAACAATACTTCCAGGCGTTGTGCCAGCAGCTTGTCGATACGTTGCGTCCAGGGCCGGACGCGTTTGACGGTGCGGTGCAGCTTGTCATGGCTGACGCCCCGCTCACGCAGTTTCCTCGGCAACCAGGGCGATTGCCGCCCCAGCAACTGTTGCGACGCCATCAAAACGATGCACACGGCACATAGCGTGGGCACGCCGGGCACGCCACCGGTGGGCAGGAATGCCAGCAATGCAGGCAGCGTAATCAGAGGGCCGAAGCCCCGCGAGCGAAATGTCGCGACGATATCCTGCAGGCAGATGGTCTTGCCATCATTGGCGTCGTCGAGCGTTTCCAGCAACTGGGTCAAACTGATGCGCGACTCCATGCGCGATTTCTCCTTGGGAGCGGTTTTTGATGACGCTCTTGAACAGTGGAAGGCCGCATACTATCAGTCAAACAGGCCGCGTCTGGCATGCTTCATCGAGATCTGGTCATTGAGCGTCCAGAAATCGTACAGAACACCCAACAAGAACAACCCGCCGGTGACGAGATACAACAGTCCGGTCAGCCATTTCCCCATGTACATTCGATGCAGGCCAAAGATGCCCAAAAAGGTCAGCAATATCCAGGCAAGGGTGTAGCTGGTGGGTCCCGCCTGAAAACGTAGATCCGCCTGACGATCCATCAGCGGGATCAGGAAGAAGTCGATCAACCAGCCGATGCCCAGCAGGCCTAGCGTGAAAAACCAGATCGTGCCGGTGATGGGCTTGCCGTAGTAAAAGCGGTGTGAACCGGTAAAGCCAAACACCCACAACAGATAGCCCACTATCTTGCTATGCGTATCGTTAGCAGCGACGGCGGTATGGGACACGTGATAACTCCTCCAAAATGAAACTCGCTCGATCCGCACCCCTCTCCAAGGTGCGGCATCACCATGACAAACACCCAGGTCACGCCAAAATTCCTGCCGCGCCGTTACGCTTTGCATGGCAAGGCGTCGGCGCTCGCCAGGCAGCAGTATAATGCCTTCAATCAAGGCGCCACGCTTTACCCTCGGCGCACACACCGGCGTTCTGGACGCCCCCGAATTTTCGATCTATGTTGCATATGCGGTGCATGGTACCGGGAAAGGCCCCTCAGCAATAAGCTTGACGCTTACCCGAGGGTCATGCATTCTCCGCTGCGTAGGTTTGCAAGTCGAATGTCGTCAGTTGTTAATCGAATTCTCGATCGCCCTTGCGCATTCCCTCCTTGTCTTACCCACGTACCATGGTCGCCCATGGGTCGGCCCGCATCATTACTTCGCAAGTTAAGGAATTCGAAATGGCAACTGGCACTGTCAAATGGTTTAACGACACCAAAGGCTACGGCTTCATCTCTCCGGAAGATGGTGGCGATGACCTGTTCGCACACTTCTCCGAGATCCAGGCTGAAGGCTTCAAAACGCTGCAGGATGGCCAAAAAGTGAGCTTTGAGGTCACCCAGGGCAAGAAAGGCCTGCAGGCGTCCAACATCAAGGTGGTCGGTTAATTCCGATACCCCAGCGGTCGTGAGACCGGCATCGGACTCCGAACGCATGAGCCCACCTAACGGTGGGCTCTTTTATTTCCCGATCATATATGACTGTCCTTGCCTTATACGAAAGAAGGCACATGGCGCATACCCACACGCCATGTGCCCTTGCCTTTAGCGGCATGAGGCGGCGATGTTACGACTGGTTGTCGTCTTCGGCGTCGTTTTCAAGCTCATCCGCTTGCTGCTCGGCTTCGTCAGCTGCGTCGTTCATTTCATCCGCCGCTTCGTCGGTTGCCTCGTCAGTTGCCTCTTGTGTTTCGTCGGCGGCATTATCCATTGCATCGCCCGCCTCATCGGCGGCTTCGCTCATTTCATCGCCGGCTTCATCGGCGGCGTCTGCGGTTGCGTCTTGCGCTTCGTCGATCTCTTCGCCCGCTTCGTCCATGGCATCGGAGGACTCATCAGCCGCGTTGTCACCCATTTCTTCCATATCGTCGCTGGCTTCGTCGCTCATCTCGGACATTTCGTCGCCAGCCTCGTCAGCGGCTTGCTGGGTTTCTTCAGCCGCCTGTTCGCTATTGTTTGAAGCCTCCTGAGCGGGGTCGTCACCGCTATCGCAGGCCGCTAGGCCAAGTGACATCACCAATGCCAACGCACTCATCGTCCATTGCTTATACGTCATCATTTCTCTCCTTGAGTCGCTCATTTCTGCCGGGGGCCGGCACTTTCCTAAAAGCCCATGAGGCCATCCAGGCCTCATGGTACAGAGTTGACAAGCCCTACATGCCGGACTCGCCAATATCTTCGTACCAAATCTCGGGCCGTTCGACGATAAACCGTTCCATCAGCGCCTTGCACTGAGGGTCATCGTAGACCGTGAGCGTGACACCACGTTGGCGCAATAATGCTTCCTCACCTTGAAAGGTCGAATTTTCGCCGATCACGATCTCGGGGATGCCATAGAGCAAAATGGCGCCACTGCACATGGCACAAGGTGACAGTGTGGTATAAAGCACTGCTTCACGATACACATGTGCCGCCAACCGACCAGCGTTTTCCAAGGCGTCCATTTCGCCGTGCAAAATGGCACTGCCACGCTGCTGGCGTTGGTTGTGTCCACGCCCGATGATAATGCCCTGATGCACAAGCACCGAACCGATGGGAACCCCACCCGCGTCGTATCCTTTGCGCGCCTCGTCGATGGCCGCCTGCATAAATTGATCCATGGTGATCCTTTTATCATTCACCTTGTGCACCACGTTACACACGTTGACATTGGGCACTTCCACGTTCATTTCAAGCGCCAGTACCTCGAAGAGCCCCGGGAAAGCGATCACGCAAGACGGCTTGTCGCGTCTCAACCCTCATCGCTTGGTGATGAGTACAGTGCGGAAGACGAAGGTGCCGCCAAGGAAAGCGCACCGTGTATCAACTCAGCGCGAAAGCGCTCGTGGGAACACGGCTCGCCATCGAGGTTCAGCGGCAGAGCATCCTCGCCTTCGAATTCGACCCAGGGAACCTGCAAGTACTCGACGAACTCGCCGCTTTCGGGGAGGTTCTCCAGCTCGTCGATAAGCTGCTTCATTTCTCGAAGCGAGGTGAAATGGCGCACGATGAGCAACTCCAGCAAACCATCGTCGATCTTGGCCTGGGGCGCTAGCTGCTGGCCGCCTCCAGCCTGACTCCCATTACCCAACGCAAGCAGGAACAAGGGAATATCGCGCTCTCCATCGGGGAGCCGCAAACGCCCGCGGTAAGGCTGGTAATTCCAGGCTTTGAGCATACCCATCAACGAATAGGCGCCACCACCCAAAAGGCGCTTGAGAGGGGCCGGTGTCGAATTGGTGATCTGAGCACCGAAACCGCCAGAGGCAAGGTTGATGAAATAATCACCACCCAGGCTACCCACATCGACATTGTGGGGACGGGCTTCCAATGCCACGCGCAGCGCCTCAAGAGGGTCCAAGGGCAGTTCTAGACCACGTGCGAGATCGTTGGCACTGCCCAGCGGGAGGATACCAAGGGTCGGCCTTGCAGCCTGGGTCAGTTGCATCAAGCCGCCAACGACTTCGTTGACCGTTCCATCGCCGCCGCCGGCGATGATACGTTTTATACCTGCTTCGCTGGCTTCCCGTGCCAAGCGCACACCGTCGCCGGCTTCCCAGGTCACTCGCACCGCCAGAGGGTGGCCCTCTTCACGAACGCGCTCCACCGCCTCCCGGATATCCGGAAGCTGAGCGGATTTACCATTGAGTATCAGCCACGCATCACCATCGCTTGCAGCAGGCTGGAGTGTTTCACTCATCGCTTTATCATCCTCATTCCTTGAGACACGCCGGCCTCTCGTCTCGCCATATGCAGCTTGCACCAACGGGTCTCATATTCCTTTGAGCACCTCGAAACCATTGCCGACCGTCGTCGGTAGAAATTCCTCGACATGGTATTGCGCCACGCCGGCGACGATAAATGGGTCTTCATTAAGCCAGGCCGTCAAACGCTCCCGCGCGGTCGCTCTGGCCAGAATGATGCCACCACTCGGAGGCGATTTACGCCCCGACGCTATAAATACGCCACGCTCGAAGCCTTCCCGCACCCATGCCATATGAGCCATACGATATGGCTCGACCGTGTCCGGATCGACCACGTATTCCAGCGATACGATGAACATGGCTGCTCCTTGATATCTGCCGCCTGGCACGTCGCTTTGCCTTGCGTATCTTTACAAACTCACGCCGTCGGCGCCACTCGCCAGGAAAGCCACAGCAAGGGGGAAACCAACACAACGCCGATCAATGCCAAGGCCCATTGCGGCGCCAACGGCGTCGCCAGCAATAGCGTAGCCAACAACGCACCGCCGCCCAACTGCAAGGCACCCAGTAACGCAGCCGCCGTCCCAGCGCGCTCACGAAACGGCTCGAGTGCCAGGCTCGAGGTTGCACCCAGCGCCAATGAAAAGCCCACGGAAAGCACTCCTATCGGCCCCATGAAGCCGACTGACGACAGCGGTAATGTCGTGACGATCAGCGCCTGCAAGACGCCCGAGACGATAATCAGCCCCAGCCCTAAACGCACGGTCCCGACGCGTCCGAGACGGTGAATGATGCGGGGTGCGAAGAAAAACGTCAGGATGTTGACCACTGCGTTGGCGCCGAACCAAGCGCTGAATGCCAGCTCCGAAAGCCCCAGCCGATCCACCAGTATGACCGGCGCGGTCGATACATACACCAGGATCGCCGACATGATCACCCCGGCCAGCCCCGCGAAATAGACAAAGCGAACACTGGTCAGCACCGGTCGGTAGCGGGCCCAATGGTAAAGTCGGCGCTCGGGCGCCGTGTCCTGAGGCCGCGTCTCGGCGAAGCGCCATAAGGCCGCCACACCCAGTACCGCCGCAAAGACGAACATGAACGCAAAATTGCTGCGCCAACCGAAGGTCACCGCCAGGCTTCCGCCGATGACGGGCGCCAGGGCAGGAATGATGCACAGTGCCCCGTTGAGATAACTGTAAAGTTTAGCGCCTTGCTCGGCCGTGAAGCAGTCACGCACGGCGGCGAAGGCCACTGTCATACTCGCGCAAGCCCCCAGGCCTTGCAGCACACGCGATACGTAAAGCGGCCCGAGACTGGTCGCCATCATACCCAATAGTGCCCCCACCATATAAACCACAGTGCCGCAAAGCAGCACCGGGCGACGCCCGAAACGATCGGTCAACGGGCCGACGAGTACTTGCCCTAGGCCGACGCTCAGCAAGAGTAATGTCACGGTGAACTGCAGCCGGCTGAACGGGACGTCGAATTCGCGCGCCATGACCGTCAGTGACGGCAGGTAGATATCGATCGCCAGTGGCGACAACATCACGCAGCCCACCAGCAGGGGGAGCAAACGGGCACCCGACATGAAACCTCCGCAGCGACAAAAAGAACGCCACCTTACCCCGAACACGCCAAGATGCAACTGGCCAATGATGCGTGCATTTTCCTATTGAGGTGTCGCCCGAAAAATCGACGCGCGTAGACACTTTCAGGACAAGGCCTAAAGCTCATACTCACCTCGCCGATATTTCCTTTCAGGGCAATGATCCAAGCAATGCCTCGTGTCCGCCGATCATCCATCGCACAGGAAACGCCATGCCATTCCGCACCTGGGGGGTCGTGCTCAGCGCCGTCCTATTGGGCGGCTGCTTCGGGGTCAATACCTCGCAGGCCCCCATCGCCACGACCTACCCGATCAGTGAACAGCAACGCATGCAGGCCGCGCAGCATTGGGAAGTGCTTGCCGAACACGAGGCAGGCGATATCCTCGCCAAGCGCGATTTGTGGGGCAAGCCGCTCTATGTCGAGGAGCATGAACAGGAGACCGCCTTCAGCCACGGGTTCCGTTCCCTGCTGACCAGTGAGCTAGTCGAGCAAGGCGCCATCGTTCGTACTCAGCCGGACGCTAGCGACGCCCATGTCAGCTTCGATGTCCAGGTAATCAGTCACCAGGATCGCGGCTTCGTACGGCCTCCCCAGGGTGCTCTGACCGCATTGGCGACTGGCATCGCCGTGGCGACCATTCCTTTCAATCACTGGACCGAGCCCGCCTTGGGGCTGATTCCCGCCGCCGCACTGGCCGACACCTTCAGCGGTAGCTGGACCACCACCGGCAAGCAGGAGGTCATTATCACGACCCAGGTCAGCCAATACGACACGCTGCGCTACTCGTCCTCGAACTTGTATTACATCAACGCGGGCGATAGCGATCATTACGGTGCATCCGGCACCGGCGATTCCGCTGGCCTGCCGCTATCATCCGACTGGTGAGGAGAGCGTTCGACATGTCATCCAACCAACACCGCACCGGGCGCCTTACAGTGCGCTTGCTGACCTTGGCCATCCTGTTGCTGGTGCTCTCAGGTTGCAGCCTTCTTCCCAACCGTCAAGCGACCGCCCCCGAGCCCAGCATGCTGACGCGCGTCGACGAGGCCGCCGACAAGCTGCTCGCCACCAGTAGCGAACAGCTCGGCAACCGAGCACCGATCATCGCCACCACATTCGTCGATATCGACCAACTGGATCAGTCATCGACGCTCGGGCGCACGCTGTCCGAGACCTTTACCTCGCGTCTCGTCCAGGGCGGCATGAATGTCATCGAAGTCAAGATGCGCGACAGCCTATACATCGAGCAGAATACCGGGGAACTGATTCTGTCCCGCAACGTACAGCGCTTGAGCGATAACCACGATGCCCAGGCCGTATTGCTGGGGACCTATGCCCAAGGCGAGAACACGCTGTTCGTCAACGCTCGTCTGGTACGCATCGCGGACCGCCAGGTCTTGGGTGCCTCGAGCTTCGAAGTGCCAATGGACAACGACATCAGGACCTTGCTGCCCTCCACCTGGTAAACGCCTTCTCCAGCAAACGTGGCGCATCCCTGGGATGGGCTCCGTCGTTGGCGTCCCCAGCATCCAGACCTCGATGCTGGGGCCTGCATCAATCACCGGTCGGCGACAGTTGAAATTCCAACAGCGTCTCGTGGTTGCGCAAGTCAGTGGCCAATAGCGGCAGGTAGTGGCGGTCGTGCGTGCGTAGCATCATGCGGTATTCGAATTGCCGCCCCTCGTCGCGCGTGCGGTAACTGAGGCTTTCGATATGGAATCGATGGGCTTTCATTAACGCATAGATTTCTGACTCGTCGAGTATCCGCTGGCTATCGAAGCGTAGAATGCAGCGCGCGAACGTACGGCTCGGCATCCGCGCCTCGACCAAACGAAACAACGACAGCGTCAACAAGGTCACCCCGGTCGCCAGTATCCCAGGCACCCAGAAGCCGATACCGTAGAGTATGCCCAGCGCCGAGGTAATCCAGATCGAGGCCGCCGTCGTCAGGCCGCGTACCGTTAGTCCCTCCTTGAAAATGACCCCCGCGCCCAGAAAGCCGATGCCCGTCATGATGCCCTGTGCCATGCGCGTGGGATCGGTTCTGATCGTCTCCTCGGGCACATCACTGCCTAGCCACTGCCACTGGTAGACCGTCACCATCATCAACAATGCCGACGCAACGCACACCAGCGCGTGTGTCCGAAACCCCGCAGGGCGCCCATGGAAAGTCCGCTCCAACCCAATCAGGCTGCCCGCCAGCCAGGCCATGCCCAGATGCACCACTATCGTCCATGAAATCGTCGCCATTCGCCTCTTCCTTCTCCTGCGTTATCGTCTATCGTGTCAGCATAGCGTCTGCCACTGTATCCCACAGAATCCACGACGATTTCCCACCTTTCGATAGAAGGATCGCTGCGTGAGCCATCCCTCCAACCTCACGCCACCCAGTCGGGTGGAGGAAGACGAGCACGACCTGCATCTCAACGGCGGCCCTCGGCCATCGCGTGCGGCGGGCGTCCATGAATCGATCCGTGAAGAAGGCGAGACGGAACTCAAACGCGCCGCGTCGGCATTGTTCTGGTCGGCGATTGCCGCCGGCCTATCGATGAGTTTCTCGATGCTTGCCAAGGGGCTGCTGCATGCGCGCCTGCCGGACAGCGATATCGGCTATCTCGTCGAGTCGTTCGGCTACACCATCGGCTTTATAGTCGTCATCCTCGCGCGTCAACAGCTGTTCACCGAGAACACCGTCACCGCAGTGCTACCGGTCATGAGCACGCCACGCATCATGCAGTTTCTCAAGCTATTGAAGCTATGGGGCGTCGTTCTCATCGGCAACCTAGTGGGGGTGGCGGTCTCCGCGTACGCGTTCCTCTACATGCCCTTGTTCGATGCCGAAACGCATAAAGCCTTTCTCAGCCTGGGGCATCACATCCTGGAGAACACGGGCAGCCAGATGTTTGCCAAGGGCATCATCGCCGGCTGGATGATCGCCACCATGGTCTGGCTGCTCCCCGCCGCTGGAGGCGCCAAGATCTGGGTGATTCTGATCGTCACTTATCTCGTCGCACTGGGCGGTTTCACGCACATCATCGTGGGGTCCACGGAAGTGATGTACTTGATGTTCGCCGGCCAAGCAAGTCTGGGTGAATATCTCTTCCACTTCGCCCTGCCGACGCTGGCCGGCAACGTGATCGGCGGCACCTTCATCTTTGCCCTCATTAGCCATGCACAAGTTCGCAGCGACACCTGAAGAGGTATCTTATAAATGCCTGATTCGGCATGCCTACCGGCGTGCCGAGCCTGTCCATTCGTCTATGCCGTTTCATGCACTCTCACGAACGAGACAGCGAATAGCGCCCAACACTCTCTCGTGATAACCAGTTTTTATCAGCATGCTGAGTTTCGGAATTAGCGAAGCGCCCGAGTGCCTGTTAAAGCTTAAGTAGCTTATACCACCCACCCGGCCTGACCGGATCGATGACGAGGGACAATAACAATGGGACACGCCACACCACGCACACCGTATTGGCTTGCCGCAGCACTGGTCATGGGGCTCGCCACCCCTGCGCTTGCCGATTATCCCGAAAAACCCATCACGCTGATCGTGCCCTGGGCCGCCGGCGGCGGGACCGATGCCACGGCACGCATCATCGCCAAAGCCCTGGAGGAAGAACTCGGTGAAACCATCAATGTGGTCAACCGCACGGGCGGCAGCGGCGTCGTGGGACATACCGCCATCGCGCGGGCCAAACCCGATGGCTACACCCTTGGGCTAGGCACGGTCGAGATCAACATGATGCATTGGCAAGGCCTGACTGATCTCACCTACGAAGACTTCACTCCCATCGGACAGATCAACTTCGATGCCGCCAGCATCAGCGTCGCCGAGGACGCCGACTATCAGGACCTTGGCGAATTGATGGATGCGATCCGCGATCAGCCCGACGGTCACTTCAATGCCTCCGGCACCGGGCTCGGTGGTATCTGGCATGTTGCGCTGGGCGGACTGCTGATGGATCTCGACATGTCCGCCGACAAGGTCAACTGGATTCCCAGCCAAGGCGCCGCGCCGGCCATGACGGAGCTAGCCTCAGGTGGCGTCGACATGGCCGCCACCTCGCTACCCGAAGCGCGCTCGATGATCGAGTCCGGCCGCGTGCGTAGCCTCGGTGTGATGGCCGAGGAACCTCTGGAAAGCTTTCCCGATGTGCCCACCGTGGCCTCGCAGGTGGACAGCGACTTCACCACGGGCGCGTGGCGCGGCGTCATCGGGCCACAAGGTATGGACGATGACATCGTCGAGACGCTGGAAACAGCCTTGCACGCCGCCTACGAAAGCGACACCTATCAAACCTTCATGACCAAGCAAGGCTATGGGGTGCAATGGAAAGACGCACAGGCCTTTGGCGACTACATGAAGCAAGGCGATGCCGAATTCGGTGAGATCATGAAAGCCATCGGCCTCGCCAAGCAGTAGGTATCACTCAACGCGCCACGACCGCGCTCCCTATTCATGCGGTCGTGGCGCATCCACTCCTTACCATGCTAGGCCGGGGCCTGCGCCTCGGCCGCTAATTCCGACATCGTGCCTTGATGCCCCGCGCGGTTGAGCGCGCTCAACACCGCCTTGAGCGATGCACTGACGGTGTCGCCGTCCTCGGCCATGCCACTGATGCGCTGCCCCGCCACATTGAGTTGCACGAAGGCGATCGCCACGGCGTCGCTGCCCTCGCCCAGCGCGTGCTCGCTGTAATCGACGACGCTCACCGATTGCCCTGTGTGGGCTTGCCAGGCGGTCATGAAAGACGAAATGACACCGTTGCCCTGGCCACTCAAACGCACGCTCCGACCTTCATCGTTGAGCGACACCGTCAAGCATTCGTCGGCGTCACGATCGAGCCGATAGCCAGCCAGCGAGAGCGGCTCATGCCGGGAAAAGGTCTCGGTCAGTACCTCGCGAATGCGCTGACTGGAGAGTTCGCCGCTCACCGTCTCGCTCACTGCCTGCACTGCCGGGGCCAGCTCCAATGCCATCCAACGCGGCAGGCTGATACCGTAATCGCGCTCGAGCAGGAACGTCATGCCGCCCTTGCCGGACTGGCTGTTGACGCGAATGACCGCCTGGTAATCGCGCCCGATATCGCGCGGGTCGATCGGCAGGTACGCTACCTGCCACGGCTCGTCCGCTTGCTGCTTTCTGAGCGACTTGCGGATCGCGTCCTGGTGGCTGCCGGAAAACGCGGTGTAGACCATCTCCCCCACCCACGGGTGACGCGGATGCATGGGAATACCGGTGCATTCCTGCACCACCTCGATGATCTCGTCGGGGCGCGACAGATCGAGCTCGGGATCGATGCCCTGGCTGTAGAGATTCATCGCCAGGGTGACAATATCCATGTTACCGGTCCGCTCACCATTGCCCAGCAACGTGCCTTCGACACGCTCGGCGCCGGCCAGCAAGGCGAGTTCGGCGGATGCCACCGCACCGCCGCGATCGTTATGCGTATGTACCGAGATGATCACGCTGTCGCGGCGGCTAATATGCTGGCAGAAATACTCAATCTGATCGGCATGATGATGGGGGCCGCCCACCTCGACCGTGGTGGGCAGGTTGAGAATGCACTTTGTCTCCGGCGTCGGCTGCCAGACATCCATCACCGCTTCGCAGATCTCAAGCGAGAAGTCGATCTCGGTACTGGAGAAGCTCTCGGGCGTGTATTCAAAGCGCCACTCGACGTCGGGATAGCGCGCGGCATGCGCCTTGACCCAGCTCGCCCCCTGTACGGCGATATCGACGATGCCTTGGCGGTCCATCTCGAACACGCGCTCACGCTGCACGGTCGAGGTGGAATTGTAGAGATGCACGATGGCGCGCTTGGCACCGACCAACGAGGCGAAGGTGCGCTCGATCAGATGCTCGCGGCACTGCACCAACACCGCGATGGTCACATCGTCAGGGATCTGATCTTCCTCGATCAGCCAGCGTACGAAATCATAATCAGGCTGACTGGCCGACGGAAAACCGACCATGACTTCCTTGATGCCGACCTTGATGATCTGGTGCCACAGGCGCTGCTTCTGTTCGACGCTCATCGGCTCGAGTAGCGCTTGATTGCCGTCGCGCAGGTCCTCGCTCACCCAGGTCGGCGCCGCCACCAGGTCACGATCCGGCCACTGGCGGTCGAAGGCTGGCACACGTGGCGCCGGGCGGTACTTGCGATGGTCGAAGCAACTCATGACAACAGTCCTGTGAAAATGGATGAACGAGCCGATTGCTCGTGGCAATGATCACAGTCTACGCCGCTCTGCCCCGCAGGCGATTGCAAAATCACCCTCGACGAGAGATTTTTTTGGCATACAATGCCAATATTATTCTTAAAAGTGAACGATAATGCCAAAAGAGAGCGCTCCGGTCGTCGGGGTGACGCTTGACCGTTACGACCGCCAGATACTCGATATCCTCCAGCGCCATGGGCGTATCAACAATCAGGAACTCGCCGAGCGTATCGGCCTGTCGCCTTCACCCTGCCTGAGGCGCGTGCGAGTCCTGGAAGACAACGGCCTGATCACCGGCTATCGCGCCCTGGTAGATGCCAAACGGCTGGGCCATAGCCTCACGGCGCTATTGCACATCTCCATGGATCGCCACACACCGGAGCGCTTCGCCAACTTCGAAGCCAAGGTCGCAGCACTGCCTCAAGTGCAGGAATGCCTGCTGATCACCGGCCAAGAGGCCGACTATCAGCTCAAGGTCGTGGTCCACGACATGGATGACTACCAGAACCTGCTGCTCAATCAGATCACGCGTATCGAAGGCGTCACCGGCGCGCACTCCAGTTTCGTCCTGCGTCGAGTTCTCGAGCACCGCCCGGTCCCCGCATATTAGACGCTGGTGCAATGGCCGGTGACTCGAAAGGCTGTTACGTTTTTTGTATGCAATAGTCATCTAACGAAAAGGACATACGCCATGCAACTGCCCCGCAACCCTTTCAAGGCGTCACTGACCGGCGATACGCGCTACGGATGCTGGGCCGGTTTCGCCACTGGCTACGCCACGGAGATACTCGCGACCACGGGGTTCGACTGGTTGCTGGTCGATGGCGAACATGCGCCCAATACCGTCCCCACGATACTCGCGCAGTTGCAGGCGATTGCCGCCTACCCCTGCGCCCCGGTCGTGCGTGCCGTCAACCATGACCCAGCCCTGATCAAGCAACTGCTCGACATCGGCACCCAGACGCTGATGATCCCCATGGTCGACACCGCCGAGCAGGCAGCCCAATTGGTCGCCGCCACACGCTACCCGCCGCAGGGATTTCGCGGCGTGGGCGGTGGCCTGACGCGCGCCACGCGCTGGGGCGAGGTAGAAGACTACATGACGACGGCTCATGAAGAGCTGTGCCTGATCGTACAAGTGGAATCCCGCAGCGGCGTCGACAACGCCGAGGCCATCGCCGCCACCCCCGGCATCGATGCCGTGTTCGTCGGCCCTTTCGATCTATCCACCGACATCGGGCATATCGGCAATCCCAATCACCCCGAGGTCCAGGCGATGATTCGGCATACTCTGGACGCCACTCACGCCGCCGGAAAGGCCGCCGGTATCCTGGCACCCGTCGAGACAGACGCCAGACGCTATGCCGACTGGGGATTCGATTTCATTGCCGTGGGCATCGACATCAGCCTATTGCGACAAGCTGCCAAGGAGACCGTGGCACGCTACAAGGGGTAAAAGGTGGCTGATACGGTATAGGCGCTCGCCATCACACAACTCGCTATCAAACCAAGAGTCCCGCGCATGACACGGATATTTATCGCGACTGCCATTATGGCTGTACTTGGGGGGACCATATCGCTTGCGGCCTGCACGACCGGGCCTCGCGAAACGCCGTCTCCCCCGGCCAACGAAGAAACCACGAACTTCACGCTAGCGCCCTATCCCGTCAAGCTGCACGCCGATGCCTCACTCGAGCGCATCACCGTCCCACAGGCGGGTTACTTCGATACCGGAAGCTGGCAGATCGCAGATGATACACCGGGCGAGCGCCTGCTCACGCTGGCACTGCCGGGCTCCAACGACATCACGGCCGCGCGCTGGCGTCTGGGCGCGAGTCACGATGCCAACGCAATATCCAACTGCCTGACACCGCCACCCAACGCCCACTCGCGATCCACCGCGAGCATCGATGGCCATGATTTCCAGACCTTCACGCTCGACGACGCCGGCATGAGCCATTTCCAACAGATCACCGGCTACCGAGCCGTGATCGACGATACCTGCTATGCCATCGACCTGATCGTCAACGGCACCCGCGGCGAGGTCTACGATCCCCCGCGGGAACCACCGTTTTCTTCCGATCACGCCATGCAGCGCCTGCGTGAGATCAACGACGGGCTCTCACTGCCATGAAAAATGCCGTGGCGCTTGGC
The DNA here is from genome assembly GCF_029889905.1 of Chromohalobacter sp. 11-W. Taxonomy (GTDB): domain Bacteria; phylum Pseudomonadota; class Gammaproteobacteria; order Pseudomonadales; family Halomonadaceae; genus Chromohalobacter. The sequence goes on from NZ_JARANZ010000005.1 coordinate 105,629, forward strand.
GCCACGGCATTCTTTACTCACCTACCTCAGACTCAAGCGTAGGTATTGACCTGCGTACCCACGGTGCCGGTCGTCGCTAGCGACTGCTGGGGGGATACCGCTTCCATCAGTTGCGACACGTGTGACGCCTGATTGTTGAGCGACTCCTTGAGCAGGCTCGCCTGCGCCTGCTGATCGGCGTTGTGCTGTTGCAGCGCCATCGCAGTGCCCACGGCTGCGTTCACGGATGAATCCATGAAGCTTCTCCCTTCAAGTGAATGAATGCGCTTTACGCCTTCTAGTTATCGGCTAGGGCTCAACAAACTTTCATTGCCCACGATTAACAGCCAACGCATGACATCTTCAGCATGCAAGAAGAAAAGCATAAAGGCCATCTCCTTTCATTCTGCACCTTGCTATCGACCGGCACTGGCCACGACTGCCTCAGGACAGCCGCGGCCAAGGCTACGTCAGCACTTCTCCACAATGGGGACAGTAATCCGTCCGTGAGCGACGTGCCCCCGGCGCGGGCGTTCCCGTCATCGGTGCACCGTTGCCATTGTCGAACTGCAAAGCCAGCGGCTCGAGCGAGCGCACCACACCACGCTCACGATACACTCCCATATCGCGCAGCAAACGCGCCTCCAGATGTGCCAGATCATCGAATGTTTGACGATTACGACGATGCTGAATCGCAGCTTTCTTCATTCCCCGAAGGATTTCCCACAATGTCATCACACGGTCTCCTGATCGAGGCCGGGATCCTGGCGGGTAACACAATCGAGATAACGAATCGAGTCTGGCCGCGGTAGGATCCGCGGCCAGTGAAGAGTTTCAGTCGATGGCACACGGACAGGCACAAGCTCGCAGGTCATGATTCATGACTGCGACGTTGTTACCTGTCCACATGGCCTGCGTTGGGGGCATATCGACTTGTCTCTTGATTGGTGAAAGAGGGCTGAATAAGCCTTCACTTATTATTCTTAGACGCCGCGCGACGCGCCGTCAAATTTCTTGGCGAAATACCGAACCAGCACCGCACGAACACCTATGCGAGCGAGCGCCCCCTGCCATCCTGGCGCCTTGCCGCATAGAATGGCGGACTGCGGCCATGCACGCCGACAGTACATGGAGCGAGACTCACATAAGCACGCTCACAAAAAGGATGTGACATGCAGATCGACAGGTTCTTTCACTGGCTAGGCGAGTTCCTCGGCGACGCCTTGCGCGTCATCATCGATGCTCTCTCCACGCTATTCGCGGGGCTGTGGGTAGCCATTGACCGCTTTTTCGACGGCCTCGCTCGTTCGCTGGGCGTCAATCCCTCGCTCATCAACCTGGTAGTGCTGATCATCGGCGTGTGGATGCTCTACAAGGGGATTCGCGCGCTTGTCCGACGCGCCTTCGTCGGCGGTATCGTATGGCTGTTCCTTGGATTGCTAGTGCTCGGCTGGCTCATCCGCTGAGGCGCTTTGCTGCCACGGCCCCACGCAAAAACGCCGCTGCCAAGGCAGCGGCGTTTGCGTTACTTTCTTGCAAAGTCGACTATCAGGCCTCGGCCAGCGCCCGCTCGACCATTTCAAAGACGTTGGGTGAGAGTTCCTCGGCACGAATGCGCTCGAGTTCGGCCTTCATCAACGCCTGACGTTGCTCGTCAAAACGCTGCCAGCGCGTCAGCGGCGTGATGATGCGCGCGGCAATCTCAGGATTGAGGCTGTTGAGTTCGATCACCACATCCGCCAGCAGGCGATAGCCCTCGCCGTCGAGTCGGTGGAAGTTGACGCGGTTCTGCGCCGCGAAAGCACCGATCAGCGCACGCACCTTGTTAGGATTCTTGAGCGAGAACAGCGGATGCGCCATCAGGTATTTGACGCGTTCCAGCACATCCTCCTGCGGACGCGTGACCTGGATGGTGAACCACTGGTTCATCACCAGTGGATCGTGCGCCCACTTCTCACCGAACGCCTTGAGTGCCGGCTCGGCGATGTCACTGCGCGAGCTGTGCACCAGCATCGTCAAGGCGGCGCGGACATCGGTCATGTTGTCCTCGGCGTCGACCTGCGCCTCGGCCAGCGTTACGCCCTCTTCGTCTTCGATGCTCATCAGGTATTCGAGCGCCACATTCTTCACCCGACGCCGCGCGATCTGATCCGGCTCCGGCGCGTAGGGCTCGTCGCTCCGATGGGCTTCATGAATAGCCAGGAATTCGTCGCGCAAGGCCGTGGCGAGCGACTGCTTGACGAAAACGCGTGCGGCGTGGATGGCATCCACATCGACCATCGGCTGCTGCTCGGCGATGTAGGCCTCGGAGGGAAGCGTCAGCATCTCGGCAAGCACTGCCTTGTCGTCGGTCTCGGTGGTCAAAAGGCGCCGATACGCGTCGATGACGCGGCTATCCATGACCTTTTCAACCCCGTTGCGATGCGCCGCGATGAGGTCGTCGAGGGCCAGCATTGTCAGCCGCTGCCCCGCATCCCAGCGGTTGAAATCGTCCGCGTCATGGGTGAGCAGGAACGACAGTTCCTCGCGCGAGTACGGATAGCGCAGGTAGACCGGCGCCGAGAAACCGCGCAACAGTGACGGCGTCGGCGCCTCGTCAATCCCGGTGAAGACATACGTCTGTTCGGTGTCGCGCAGGTGCAGCACCGTCTCGTGGCCCAGCGACTCACCGTCCAGCGTCAACGCTATATCGTTCCCGGATTTGGTACCCACCAGCCCCATGCGTACCGGAATGTGCAGCGGTTGCTTCTCCGCCTGGCCGGGAGTGGGTGGCGTGCGCTGGGAGAGCCGCAGATGATACTCGCACTTGGCGTAGTCGTATTCGCCGTGGGCGTCGATCTCCGGCGTGCCCGCCTGGGAATACCAGCGCATGAACTGGCTCAGATCGAGCCCCGAGACTTCCGCCATGCAGTCGACGAAATCCTCGATGGTCACCGCCTGACCGTCGAAACGCGCGAAGTACAGATCCGAGCCCTGGCGGAACGTCTCCCAACCGAGGAGATGACGCAGCATGCGCACGATCTCGGCACCCTTCTCGTAAATCGTCAGGGTATAGAAGTTGGAAATCTCGATGTAATGATCGGGACGCACGGGGTGTGCCGTCGGGCCGGCATCTTCGGCGAACTGCGCGGTGCGGAAGAAGGAGACGTCCTCGATACGTTTGACCGGCGCCGAATTGATGTCGGCAGAAAAGCTCTGATCGCGGAAGACGGTGAAGCCTTCTTTCAGCGAGAGCTGGAACCAGTCGCGGCAGGTCACGCGGTTGCCCGACCAGTTGTGGAAGTACTCATGGGCGACGATGCCCTCCACGCTCTGGAAAGCCGCATCGGTCGCGGTTTGCGGATGCGTCAGCACCGCCGCCGAGTTGAAGATATTGAGCCCCTTGTTCTCCATGGCGCCCATATTGAAGTCGTTGACGGCGACGATCATGAAGCGGTCGAGATCGTATTCACGCCCGTAGGTCTCTTCATCCCAGCGCATGGCGCGCTTGAGCGAGGCCATCGCATGGTCGGTCTTATCGAGGTTTTCCGGCTCGACCCACAACTGCAGCGTGACATCGCGTCCACTCATGGTCGTGAAGCGGTCCTCGAGCTTTTCCAGTTTCCCGGCCACCAGCGCGAACAGGTAACTCGGCTTGGGGTGCGGGTCTTCCCAAGTCACGAAATGCCGGCCACCCGGAAGCTCGCCGCTTTCCACCGGATTGCCGTTGGAAAGCAATACCGGCGCATCGGTCTTGTCACCCACCACCGTGGTGGAAAACGTGGCCATCACATCCGGGCGGTCGGGGTAGAAGGTGATGCGACGAAAGCCCTGTGGCTCGCACTGAGTGCAGAACATGCCGCTGGAAACATACAGCCCTTCGAGGGCGGTATTGGCAGCGGGGTCGATCGACACCTCGGTATCCAGCAGGAAACGCTCCGGCACGCTGGCGATGGTCAGCCCCTCGTCATCGACCTCGTACTCACCGGCTTCCAGCTCTTGTCCATCCACGGCGATACGCACCAACGACAGCTTGTCACCGGCGAAACGTAGCGGGAGCCCCGCTTCGCGCTCGGGGTGGCGTTCGACATGCAGGCGCGCCGTTACGGTCGTCGCCGAAGGGGCCAGGTCGAATTTCAGCTCAGTGTGCGTCACCCGATAGGCGGGCGGCAGGTAATCCTTGAGATGGGTCGCTTGCGGTTCGGACATCGATCGACGCTCCTTGAGATCGGGGCATGCACTCGCCCCCAAGACATCGTCTCGCGCATAAAACGCGAGGCACATGCCGAGCATTGTACGGCGTCCGGTGGAGTCGGCTCAAAAGTGCGGGCAACGCCGCGCCTCATCACGCTCTCAGCGAGACTCCTGGCGCTGGCTGGAAGAGGATTCCTCGAAGGTGGACAACACCGGGCATCGCCCCAGCGACGGTGTCGGGCGGGTCAAAATCCACACCGCGATCCCCGTCAGGCCAATGATCAACGCCACACGCAGCACGAGGGAATCGACCGTGAAAGCAATCACGCCCATCGAAACCATCAGCATGGCGCATGCCATCCATTTGGCGTGGCGGGGAATGGCGCGTTCACGCTCCCAGGCGAGAATGGAGGGGCCAAAGCGCGGATGACGACGAATCCAGTTGGCGAAACGCGGTGAGCTTTTCGAGGCCGCCCAGACCGCCACCAGCATGAAACACGTCGTGGGCATGATCGGCAGGAACAAACCGATCACGCCCAGAGAGAAGCTGACGCCAGCCAAGCAGATGAACAATAGCTTGCGTATATCGTACATGCGCCGCGCCACCTTGCCGTGATAAAGGGAAACGCCGGACTTCACGCGAGATCGCTGGCAGGCATGGCGAAGCCCGACGCTACCTCTTTCATTGAAGCCCGAATAGCGTATCCAGAGAAATCGTCCCTTACTATCGAGGCGATTATCGCCACGGACTGGACACGTGCGTTCATTCTAGCGCAAAGCAAGGGGTCAAGACCAAGGCGCAGCGTCAGCAGCGCCCGATCATGTTCTCGCTCTCCCTTCACCACATTCGGTGCTATCCCATGGTGGTGGCCTGTTGGATCGGCGCGCCCTGCACATCGGTCGTCGCGGTCGGCGGCAAACGCAGCATACGGCGCAAGACTTTACCCACCGGTGACTTGGGGAGTTCCTCGATGAAGCGGTAGCCGCGGGGACACTTGAAGCGCGTCAGGCCAGCGTCCAGGCAATAACGCCCGAGTTCCTGCTCGTCGATGTCACTACGTGCCTTGATGAAGGCCGTTACTACTTGGCCCCACTTGTCGTCTGGCAACCCCACCACCGCGACTTCCTCGACTTGCGGATGCAGCGAGAGCACATTCTCGATTTCCAACGGGCTAATGTTCTCGCCTCCGGAGTTGATCAGGTCATCGACGCGGCCGGTGACGAAAAGATCCCCGTCGCCGTCGAAATACCCGGTGTCCCCAGTGAAATACCAACCGTCCCTGAGGGCTTTGCCATCCGCCTCGGGGCACTGCCAGTAGCCCTCGAAGGCCTCATCCCCGTTCATGTCGGCGATGACCTCACCTTCCGCACCAGGCGGCACGCACATCTCGGGCGACGTGGCACCCACCTTGACGATCCGCAGGCGTTGGTTGAGCGCCGCGCGTCCCGACGAGCCAGGCTTATGGTTGGCATGCTGGTCCACGGTCAGCGCATAGAGCTCCGAACAGCCATACTGATTGACGAACAGACTCGGCTTAAAGGCCGCCTCGACGCGCGCAATCAATCCCGCACTCATGGACGCACCGGCAAAACCGATCTTGTCGATGCTGGCGACACGGTGCGGGGCAAATCCTGGCGCTTCGAGCAGCATATGATAGAGCGTCGGCACCAGGTTGAGACTGGAAATTCGCTCACGCTCGATGGCTTGTAGCGTCGCCTCCGATTCGAACTTGGGAATACATACGAAGCGTCCATCGACCATCGCCATCGCTTGCAGCGCGCGTATTCCCGTGGCGTGGTAGAGCGGCATCACGCCCAGCATGGTCTCATCGTGCCGGTAAAGATTCTGGGCGACATACGCGGCCGTCGCGGCGCGTTCGACACGGTGCCGGCGCGGCACCCCTTTGGGCCTGCCGGTAGTGCCTGAGGTGTAGAGCATCATCGAGTAATCATCAGGCGTCGCCATCAACAGCGTTTCGCCGTCCGTACCCAGCATCGAGTCGAAGGCGATCGCTCCCGGCGGTATCGTAGCGCCGACCACGATCCGCGGTATTTGATAGGCCTCGACGCACGCCTGCACCGCCTCGGCGGTCGCATCGTCATGAGCGATAGCGCCAGCGCCCGAGTTCTTGAGGTAGTAACGGATATCCAGCGTCGTCGAACGCCAATTCACCGGGGTGACGATGATGCCCGCAAACTGGCAAGCCCAATACAAGGTGGCCATCTGCCAGCGATTGTGCATAGCCACCACCAGGCGATCCCCCTTGTCGAGCCCCAACCACCTGAGGTGGCGAGCCACGCTCTGGATATCCGCATACCACTGCGCGTATGTCTTTTGCGTCCGGCCATCACTGATAGCAACGGCGTGTGGGCGCCGCTCGACCGTGGCAAGAAAGCCGCGTCCCAGATCAAACATCTTCGTTCTCCTGTCGCTCGTTTTATTGTGTCGTTGCGGTTATTTTAACGACAGGATCGAGCGCACAGGCATGGCTGGCAACGCTAGCCGACCACAAGAATGATGCGTATCAAGGTACTGGAACGAATCCCCCTCAATCGCGAAAATTCGTGTACTGCAGGGCCAGTTCGGGGCCGGCATCGCTCTTCAACAAGGCGATTGCCTGCTGCAGTTCATCGCGCTTCTTGCCGGTGACACGCACCTTGTCGCCCTGGATCTGTGCCTGCACCTTGAGCTTGGCCTCCTTCAGTCGCTTGACGATGTCCTTGCATTCCGGCTGCTCGAGGCCCTGCTTGAGCACTACGTCCTGGTGGGCGCGCACGCCGCTGGTGACGGGGTCCTTGATGTCCATGCAGCGGGCATCGATGCCACGGGCGATGAGCTTATTGCGCAACACGTCGAGCATCTGCTTGAGCTGAAAATCTACCTCGGCTTCGAGGGTCACCGTCTCGCCCTCTAGGGCGAAGCTCGCGGTCACGCCCCGAAAATCGAAACGGGTCTGGATCTCGCGATTGGCTTGATCGACGGCGTTGCTGGCCTCGTGCTTGTCGAACTCGGAGACGATATCGAAAGATGGCATGACACTTTCCTCACTCGGGTAAAATCGGGCGCGATTCTAGCATGAACCCCGCGCATGCTTGCCCACGGCGTCACTCGAGGTAGCGGGGCACTCATCAAGCGTCGAATCGCTCAGCGCCTTGCGCATCTGCCAGGCCGCGCAGCCATCGACGTAATAATCCTCGAGCCAGCGCAGTACGGAAAAACCCATGCGCCGATAAAGGCCCAACGCAACGCGATTATCGGCACGAACTTCCAGTTGCAGGCGTGTCATGTCACGCCCCCTCGCCTCACGCTCAAGTGCCTCGAGTAACGCGCGCCCTACTCCGCCACCGCGCGCTTGTGGGGCCACGCAGAACGAGTAGAGGCGCGACACACGACTGTTGCGCCGGAATAGCAGCGTAGCATAACCGACCACCTCCCCACCCGGGGCGGCATATGCAACGAGCGTATAAGCGTTGGCACGCGCCAATAGATAAGCCAGTTGACGGCGTGTAAAGCGGTCGCCATCGAAACAAATCGCCTCAAGATGACAGAGCGCATCGAGGTCGGTAACGGTGGCGGCGCGCAGGGAACAGGACATGCGAATGTCTCCGGGGTAACGCGGACAGAGTAGCGCGAATCGTGTATAGAAATTATTTCAAGGCGGGGCTATTGTCGAGACGCGGCTCGCTGCCCATTCTAGACACGATTTATTCAAGGTCGATTGACGTTTCTCCTTCACAAGGAAGGTCTATGTCCCGCCTGCGTATCGTCGTCGACCGCCTCGACGACTGGTTGCCCTACTACCCCAGCGATGATGTGATCAGCGCCGCCGATTTCCTGGCACTGGAGTCGGCTGCCCCCGACAAGACACGCGATGCCACGCATGTCATCAACCTCTGCCGTGGGCTCGACTATCTGGAGACGGGCTACTATGTCTCGTTGCTCGCCCAGGCGCGCGGCCAGCGCGTCCTGCCCTCGGTCGAGACACTCAACCAGCTCTCGCGCAAGGCCTTGATCGACCTTCAGCTCGAATCGCTGGAACCCATGATGCGCGATCTCGAAAAGCGCAGCGCGTTGAGCGGCGATGAACTAAGCCTGACGGTGCTGTTCGGTGAATGCGACCAAGAGGGACTAGGCCGGCTGGCGCGCCGTCTCTTCGAACGCCTGCCGTGTCCCCTGCTAGACGCCAAATTTCAAAAGCGTCATGGCACATGGCGTCTGACGCGCTTGAAGCCCCTGGCCCTCAACGCCTTGCAGGGAAGCGATCAGGATCGTTTCGCGGCGGCCTTGAACCGACACTCACGCAAGGTATGGCGCACGCCCAAGGCGCGGCGTCGCTACCGTTTCGACCTGGCGATTCTCATCGATCCCCAGGAGGCCATGCCGCCCAGCAACAAAAGTGCACTCAAGCAATTCATTCGCGCCGGTCGGCGACGCGGCATCGATGCCAGCCTCATTACCCGCAAGGACGAAGGCCGTCTGGCCGAGTTCGATGCCTTGTTCATCCGCGAAACCACACGACTCGACCATCACACCTACCGCATGGCCAAACGCGCCGAGCACGAAGGTCTGGTGGTCATCGACGACCCTCAGTCGATCCTGCGCTGTACCAACAAGATCTACCTGCATGCATTGCTCGGTGCACGCGGCGTCCCCGCGCCGCGCGGCGTACTGCTGAGTCGCGACGATCTGACCCAACTGTCGAACAAGGTCACCAGTCTCGACTTCCCGCTGGTGCTCAAGGTACCCGACGGCGCGTTCTCGAAAGGTGTGGTCAAGATCACCTCGCTCGACGAACTCAAGGAGCAGGCCTCGCGCTTGTTCGCCTCCTCCGCGCTGCTGTTGCTACAGGAATGGCTGCCCACCGATTTCGACTGGCGCATCGGCATTCTGGATGGCGAGGTACTCTTCGCCAGCCGCTATTACATGGCACGCGGGCACTGGCAGATCTACGATCACTCACGCCCGAGGGTGCGTAGCGGCAGCTTCACCACGCACCCGCCATCGGACGTGCCCAAGGCGATTCTCAAGGCCGCGCTGAAGGCCACGCGCCTGATTGGCGATGGCCTCTACGGCGTCGATCTCAAGCAGATCGGCGAGCGCGTCGTGGTCATCGAGGTCAACGACAACCCCAACCTGGATGCCGGTGTCGAGGACGCCTACCTCGGGTCACGGCTCTACGCACGCGTCATGGATGTCTTCCTGGCGCGTCTGGAGCGCCACGCGACATCGGAAACGCGCTGACGACAGCACCGGTGCCGGCATGGACGCCGACACCGACATATCCCCTTCAGCCTTCGAACAGCAGCAACAGCGAAAGCGCGAACAACACCCACATGGTGGGCTTTATCTCTTGGGTCTTGCCCACCGCCAGCTTGACGATCACGAACGTTAAAAAACCAAAGGCGATCCCGTGCGTGATCGAATAGGTGAAGGGAATCAGCACCATGGCGACGAAGGCCGGGATGGCGTCGTCGAACTGGTGCCAATGGATCTTGCGAATGGGGTCCATCATGAACACGCCGACCAGAATCAGCGCCGGCGCCGTGGCAATCGCCGGCACCAACGACAGCAGCGGCGAGAGGAATAGAAACGGTAGGAACAACACCGCCACGACCACCGCGACGAGCCCGGTACGACCGCCCTGGCTGATCCCCGCAGCGGATTCTACATAGGCATTGGCCGGGCTGGTTCCCAGCGGCCCGGAGATCAGCGCGGCGCTGGCATCGACGATCATCGAGCGACGAATGTTGCGCGGGTTACCATCGGCATCCTTCAAGTTACCCGCCTCGGAGACGCCCATGAAGGTGGAAAGCGCGTCGAAAAAAGTCGTGAACAGCAACACGAAGATGAACGGCCAGTAGGCCACCGATAATGAGCCCCACAGATCGAGCGCCATCAAACCGCTTAAATCCGGCATGGCGAAGATGCCGTTGAAGTTGACCAGCGTCGACGACGCCATGTCCTCGGGAAAGTAACGGCTGCCATCGCCCCACAGGCGGCCGATCGGCACGCTGGCCAACGTGGTGAAGACGATCCCCAAAATCAGCGCGCCGGGCACGTTGCGCACCACCAGCCAGGCGGTGACCGCGAAGCCGATGAGAAACGTCACCAGCACCGGATCGAGCGAGGCCATGCCGACCACGGTGACGGGGTTGGGGACGATGAACTGTGCGTTGACCAAGCCGATAGTGGTGATGAATAGACCGATGCCGCAGGCGATGGCGTAACGCAATTGCGCCGGAATCGCATCGATCACCAACTGACGCGCATTGAACGCCGCCAGCAGCGCAAAGATGACCCCGGCCCAGAACACGCAGCCCAGTGCGGTCTGCCATTCCATGCCCGCCCCCAATACCATGGTGTAGGCGAACAGCGCGTTAATGCCCATGCCAGGCGCCACCAGGATCGGGTTCTTGGCGTAAAACCCCATCATCACACTGCCGAAGAAGCTGACCAGCACGGTGGCAGTCAACGCACTGGAAAAAGGCACACCGGCATCGCTTAGCACCGTCGGATTGACGACGATGATGTACATCGAAGCCAGAAAGGTCGCGATCCCCGCCAGGATCTCGGTGCGCGGGGTGCTCCCCTGAGCCCGGATGCCGAAAAGTCGTTCGAACACGTCGCGTTCTCCACACAGGTTGGGTTGGGATGAGACGTCGCGCAGTATAGCCAATCTCGCCCCTCGTGCTCATCCCCAGCCACGTCATGGCTGCACAAGGCCGCTTGCCTGTGCCATGATCTGGCAAGCATTCACGCGCCCCACGTCCACGCGGGAGAAGACCATGAGTTCAGAAGACAACCTGCTGCCGCTGATCGTCGAGCCCGAGCAGCTCGCCGAGCATCTCGGCGCCCCCGAACTATTGATCGTCGATGTACCGCTCAAGGCCGACAGCTACACCGACGGCCACGTACCCGGCGCGGTGTTTCTCGACCATCGCCGCCTGCTCGTCGGCAGCGGCACGGTACCCAACGACATCCCTGACGAAGAAGCGCTTTCCGCGCTGTTTTCCGAACTCGGCCTGACCCGCGACACGCACGTCATCGCCTATGACGATGAAGGCGGCGGCTGGGCTGGACGCCTGCTGTGGACCCTGGAGCTCATCGGCCACACCCGGTATTCCTATCTCAACGGCGGCATTCACGCCTGGCGCGCCGACGGGCAACGCGTCGAGCGCGAATCCAGCACGCCCACGCCCAGCGACTACCAGGCGACGATCCATCAACCTCAGGCTCAGATCCGCCGCGAAGAACTCATCGACCGCCTCGGTGAGCGTGAACTCGCGGTCTGGGACGCCCGTTCACCGGACGAATATCGCGGCGAAAAAGGCAAGAACGCCCACATGGGGCATATTCCCGGCGCCGTCAATTTCGAATGGACCGATGCCATGGACCCCGAGCGTCACCTGCGGCTGCGCGATTACGCCGAACTCGTCGCAGAGCTCGAGGCAAAAGGCCTGACACCGGACAAGGAAATCGTCACTCACTGCCAGAGCCATCATCGTAGCGGCTTCACCTGGCTGGTGGGCAAGGCCCTAGGCTTCGAGAAGATGCGCGCCTATCCCGGCTCCTGGCAGGAATGGGGCAACCGCGACGACACGCCAGTAGAGAAATAAGCCACGCCCCATCCCCCGGCGATGCGTGCGTGCCGGGGGCTATTGCGCCCATGACGCCACGCCACTATCGTGGCATGCCTTTCGACCTTGCCGTGGATATGCCCGTGGATCGCGACGAACTCTTCGCCAGAATTCAACACCCCCTACCCCATCACCTGATTTCACGTGGGGTGGGCAAGCTTGCCGAGAGCCGTACGCCGTGGCTCAAGGACCTGCTCATTCAGCGTTTCATTCGTACCTTCGATGTCGACATGAGCCAGGCCGTCGACAGCGATCCCGAGGCCTACGCCTGTTTCAACGACTTCTTCACCCGCGCGCTCACGCCCGAGGCGCGGCCCATCGGCGAGGGCATCGTCTCTCCCGCCGATGGCACGCTGTCGCAGTTCGGTTCCATCGACAACGGCACCCTCGTCCAAGCCAAGGGGCATACCTATTCACTGACCGCCCTGCTGGGAGGCGACACGCATCGCGCCGCGCCCTTTCGGGACGGCCAATTCGCCACGGTCTATCTATCGCCGCGCGACTATCATCGCGTGCACATGCCGGTGACAGGCACCCTGCGCGAAATGATCTATGTGCCGGGGCGGCTGTTCTCGGTCAATCAGGCCACTGCCAATCACGTGCCGGGGCTGTTTGCCCGCAACGAGCGCCTGGTCTGCCTGTTCGACACCGAGCACGGCCCGTTGGCGATGGTGCTGGTCGGGGCGATGATCGTCGCCGCCATCGAAACGGTCTGGGCCGGCCAGATCACGCCGCTCAGCGGGCGCGTGCAAACGACACGCTTCGACGAGCCCATTGTGATCGAGAAGGGTCAGGAGATGGGCCGCTTCAAGCTCGGCTCCACCGTAGTGATGTGCTTCGGTCACGACGTCGCGTTTCGCGATGTCTGCACCGACGGCCTGATGGTCAGCATGGGGCAATCGCTCGCTTCCTAAGAGAGTCCCCATGACTGGCGGGGCAAGGCGAAGCGAGGGTCTTTTTGCCAGGGATGGCAAAAAGTAGCGCCCAGGGAGGGTTTACAGCGCTCTCGCGGCGACTTGCTCCGTCAGGCTGGACACGGCGCTAACAACGCGGCGTGGCAAACGCCATCACTTCCGCCACGCTCGTCTTGCCCAGCGCCAGTTGGATCAAACGATCCATGCCCAGCGCCACCCCACTGCCGGAAGGCATGCCGGCCGTTAGCGCCGCCAGCAGACGGGCATCGGCATCCACCTCGCTGCGCTCTAACCGTCGGCGTTCTCGATTATCCTCGACAAAGCGCGCGGCCTGCTCCTCGGCATCAGTGAGCTCATCGTAGCCATTGGCCAACTCCACCCCTTGCCAGTAGACCTCGAAGCGCGCCGCGACCTCCGCCCCATCCTCGGGATCGGGGTGGCGCCGCGCCAGCGCCGCCTGACTGGCCGGATAATCAACGACGACCTCCAGCCCTTCTTGGCCGAGGTGCGGCTCGATGACAAACGCCATCAGTGCGTCCAGGCACGCATCGCGCTCGGCATCGTGAAGATCCATACCGGTCTCGCGCTCGGCGGCTTGGCATAGCGTGGCCAGCGACGCAGTGAAGGGATCGAGCCCCACCTGAGTGCGAAACAGCTCGCGATAGCGGCGTTGTCGACATGGCCCAGGGTCGCGCCCCAGCACGTGGCGAATCAACGCCTGGGTTTCGTCGATCAGCACGGAAAGCGAAAAGCCCGGGCGATACCACTCGAGCATGGTGAACTCGAGATTGTGGCGACGCCCCACCTCTCCGTCGCGGAAGCTGCGTGCCAGCTGAAAGATCGGCCCGCTGCCCGCCGCGAGCAAGCGCTTCATGTGGAATTCCGGCGAGGTTTGCAGCCACAACCGTTCGCACCCACCCTGTGTCGTGGCTTTCAGCGACAGGCTCGCCAGGTGCGGGTCGGTGCTGCCGCCGTGCCCCAGCACCGGGGTTTCCACCTCCAGCACATCGCGCTCGGCGAAGAATGCTCGCACCCGCGCCAATAGCCGCGCCCGCTCGCGCAGTGTCTCGATACTCGCCGAGGGCTGCCAATCGGTTGTCATCAAACGCTCCTTTAGAAACGACAAAGCCACGCCGAAGCGTGGCCAAATCCAGTCTTTGTTCGAAGCCCGGTGGGAGGGAACTTGTTCCCGATAGACTTGTAGCGATCCCTATCGCGAATAAATTCGCTCCCACGAACCCACCCCGAAGGCACCGAGCGGCTAACAGCTCGAAGCTGAGTTTAGGCCCGCGAAACGTATTCGCCGTTACGCGTATCGACCTTGAGCACTTCGCCTTCGTTGATGAACAGCGGCACGCGCACCACCGCGCCGGAGGACAGCGTGGCCGGCTTGGAGCCGCCTTGTGCGGTATCGCCCTTGAGGCCGGGGTCGGTCTCGACTACTTCCAGCTCGATGAAGTTGGGCGGGGAGACGGCAATCGCGTTGTCGTTCCACAATGTCACGGTGTAGACGACCTGCTCCTTGAGCCACTTCTCGACATCGCCGATGGCCTTCTTGTCGACCGCGTACTGCTCGAAGGAGCCATCGGTGCGCATGAAGTGCCACATGTCGCCATCGCTGTAGAGGTACTCCATGTCCAGTTCCAGCACATCGGCACCTTCCAGCGACTCGCCGGACTTGAAGGTCCGGTCCCAGACGCGCCCGGTGATCAAGTTACGCAGTTTGACACGGCTGAATGCCTGGCCCTTGCCCGGCTTGACGAACTCGTTCTCGAGGATGCTGCACGGATCCCCGTCAAGCATGACTTTCAGACCGCCCTTGAATTCATTGGTAGAATACGTCGCCATGATGCCTCGCTAGTTGCATGCGTCGTAGCGTGCGCTACGCAGATTGCTCGATGCGCCTCGTCATGGGATGACACCACCGCCATCACGAGGCCCATAGGAAATAGCCGCCCATGATAACCCGAACATCCATCGCTTTGCAGAGCGTGAATGCCGCGTCCGGCGAAGACGCCCCCGAAGGCGCCACCTTGACCCCGCGTCAGCACTCGCAGGACTGGCAAGCCCAGTTGCGCGAGGCGGTACGCGACCCGCACGCACTGTGTCGGCACCTGGGGCTCGATCCCGCCTGGCTGCCGGGCGCCGAGGGAGGCCATGCCCTGTTTCCGGTGCGCGTGCCGCACGCCTATCTATCGCGCATTCGCCACGGCGATCCAGACGACCCATTGCTGCGCCAAGTGCTGCCTCTCGAGCGGGAAAGCGACAGCGTCGCCGGTTTCGTCAGCGACCCACTCGAGGAAGCCGAGCACCGCCCGCGCCCAGGGTTGATCCACAAGTATCGCAACCGCGTGCTGCTGATCGCCAGCCCGGCCTGCGCCATCAATTGTCGCTACTGCTTTCGTCGACATTTCCCCTACGCCGAGAATTCCCCCTCGCGCGCGCAGTGGGCCTCCACGCTCGACTATCTGCGCCAGGACACCTCGATCAACGAGGCCATTTTCTCCGGCGGCGATCCGCTGGCCTCGCCGGACCGGCGCCTGGCCTGGCTGGCCGAACGCCTCGCGGACATTCCCCATCTCAAGCGCCTGCGTCTGCATACGCGCTTGCCGGTGGTGATTCCCGACCGCGTCGATGGCGCGCTGCTCGACTGGCTGGCGGCCACGCGACTGCAGACCGTGATGGTGGTGCACATCAACCACCCTAACGAGATCGACACGCACGTCGCCGAGGCGATGGCGCGGTTACGCGGCGCCGGCGTCACCCTGCTCAATCAGAGCGTGCTACTGCGCGGCGTCAACGATGACGTCGAGACGCTCGCTCGGCTCTCCGAGCGGCTTTTCGAGGTCGGCATACTGCCTTATTACCTGCACGTGCTCGACCCCGTCGAAGGCGCCGCGCATTTCGACGTCCCCGATGCCGAGGCGGTCACGCTGGTCGAGACGCTACGCACCCACCTCGCCGGCTTTTTGATGCCGCGCCTAGTGCGCGAGATACCCGGCGAGGCCAGCAAGACACCGCTAGCCTAGGTCGCTCACGATGGCCGACGACCAACCGGTCTCACGCCGACAGGGCGCGCGCCACGATCTCGCGTTCCCGCTCGGGCAGCGTCAGGGCTGATGCCAGCTCGTGCCCACGCGGGGACATCTTGCGCCAGGTCTTGGCGACGATGCGCACCAACTTGTCGTCATCATGCTCGCGGGCGAAATCGCTGAAATAGTGCGCCATGAAGACCAAACAAGCGGTGTCTTCCAACGCTTGGGTGTCTGCGTCACGCTTGAGGTTTTCCTTGCGGATCAAGGCGCCGACATGCTCCGCTGCCGCCTCGTCGTAGCCTGCCTCGCGGACGATCGTCTCCGCCAGTGCCGCTTGTCGACGCCCGAGATCGCGCCGCCAAGCCAGATAGCCGGGACGATCGCGCGGGTAATCGTCGCGCGGTACTTCCCAGCGCCGCAGATGCTGGGCGCGCACCGCGAGTTGCAACGGCTCCGAGGCCTCCGGAGCGACCCGCGCCAGCCAGTCGCTCATGCGCTGCGCATAGAGCAGCTCGGCGGGCCGTTCGCCGGCTTCCTCCGTCGCCTCGCGCTTAGGATCCTCAGCATGGGCGGCATCCATAGCCGCCTGCGCGCGCTGAAAGGGCGTGCTCTCGGTCATGCTGACCTCCTTAGGATTCGTGCCCGAACGTGCGTGTCTGAATATGTATATCTAAATAAGGCTCATCGATAGCGCTGCCCGCGATATTCCAACCAGCCGTCGAGATGATCGCCGCCGGGGTCGCGATGCGTCCAGTGCACGACACCGCCCTCGGGATTCCATTCGTACTCACCGAAGAAGCCCACTGTGTCCCCAACGCGCAGCCCCTCGATCCGTGGCGCCAGGTCGATATTGTGGGCGACGAGCACGGTCTGGCCACTCGACAAGCGCAGAATGAAGCGCTGATGGCGGCTACCTTCATCGTCGTCCGGCAGCACGCGCACCACCTCGCCGCGTGCCTCGACCTGAAGCCCGCTATGGTGCTGCTGGTAGGCCTCGCGCAGGGTCACGACGCCCGAACCTGCGGCGTCGCCGGCCCTCGGTGCCGACACCGAGGGCGCCAGGACCGCCAGCGCTCCGGCGAGTACGAGTACCGCCGCCGCGAACGTCAGGCCGAGGAGGATCGCGCGGCGACGCATGCTCATACTGACCTCAGGCCTCGCCAAGCGTCTCGGCGGTAACGTTGGGCGCCGGCGCCTGCTGAGTACGCCAATGGCGGTTCAACGCGCCGAGCACCGCCTTCATGGAAGCGCTGGTGATGCTCTCGTCGATGCCGACCCCGAATATCGGCGTCTGCTCGACACGCACCTCGACATAGGCCACCGCTTCGGCGTCGGCACCCTGGCCGCGCGAATGTTCGTGATAGTCGATGATCTCGACATCCAGCCCGTGGGCCGCCAGCGCCTTGATGAAGGATGCCAGAGGGCCGTTGCCCTCGCCGGTGACGTGGCGTCGCTCGCCCTGTTCATCGATCTGGGCGTCGAGACGCACGCGGGGGCTATCGTCATCCGAGCTCAGGCGATGATTGATCAGCGCATAGGGATCGCGGCTGGTGAGGTATTCGTCCTCGAAGGTGCGATAGATCATTTCTGACGTGATCTCGCGCCCGGTGCGCTCGGCCACCGTCTGCACCACCTGGCTGAACTCGATGGACAAGCGACGCGGCAGCTCGATGCCGTGCTCCTGTTCCAGCAGATAGGAGACACCGCCCTTGCCCGACTGGCTGTTGACGCGGATCACCGCCTCGTAGGAACGCCCCACGTCGAGTGGGTCGATGGGCAGGTACGGCACGCCCCAGAGACTCTCGGGATGCTCGCGGCGCTCGGCCATGCCTTTCTTGATGGCATCCTGGTGCGAGCCGGCAAAGGCCGTGAACACCAAGTCACCGACATACGGGTGGCGCGGATGCACCGGCAGCTGATTGCAGTGCTCGACCTCACGCATCAGCGGCGTGATATTGGAAAAGTCGAGCTGCGGATGCACGCCTTGGGTGTACATGTTCATCGCCAGGGTGACGATATCCACGTTGCCGGTGCGCTCGCCGTTGCCGAACAGCGTACCTTCCACGCGGTCGGCGCCGGCCATCAACGCCAGCTCCGCCGCCGCCACGCCGGTGCCACGATCATTGTGCGGATGCACGCTCACCACCAGGCTATCGCGCCGTGCGACGTGACGGCAGAACCACTCGATCTGATCGGCATAGTGATTGGGCGTGGCGATTTCCACGGTGGCCGGCAGATTGACGATCATCGGCTTGGCCGTCGTCGGCTGATAGACCTCGCTGACCGCCTCGACGATTTCCACGGCGAAATCCAGCTCGGTCGAGGTAAAGAGCTCCGGCGAATACTGGAAGGTCCAGTCGGTTTGCGGGCGGGCCGCCATCATGTCCTTGATCTGCGCGGTAGCGTCCTTGGCGATCTGGATGCATTGCGACTTGTCGACACCGAATACCACCCGGCGGAAGACCGGGTCGGTGGCATTGTAGACGTGCACGACAGCGCGCTTGACGCCTTCCAGCGCCTCGAAGGTGCGCTCGATGAGGTGCGGCCGCGCCTGGGTCAGTACCTGGATGGTGACGTCATCGGGGATCGCGTCGTCCTCGATTAGCTCACGCACGTAGTCGAAATCGATCTGCGAAGCCGAGGGAAAGCCGACCTCGATCTGCTTGAAGCCGGTCTTGACCAGCAAGTCGAAGAAGCGCCGCTTGCGCTCGAGATCCATGGGATCGATCAGCGCCTGGTTGCCGTCGCGCATGTCCACGCTGCACCACACGGGCGGATGCGTGATCCGCTGTGCCGGCCACTGACGATCGGGCAGGTCGACGGCCTCGAAGGGACGGTATTTGGTGGAGGGGTCCTTGAGCATCATGGCGTTGTCTCCTTCTGCGATATTCTAATGACGGGAATCGGAATGTCTTTCCCCAAGCTGAAACACGACGACGCCCCGCAGCGGATAAGCACCACGGGGCGTCGGCAATGACATGACACATCGGCTCGCGGCGACGCGCGTTCGACAATGGCGCGAAACGCATTCGGGGAGGTCAGGGAAAGAGTGGCGGTATTCGACATGGCGGACATTTTCTTCGTTGGACGGGGCTTCGTTAGACCGGGAGGGTGACGATGCGCAAGGCATCCGCCGGCTCATAGGCCGATGGTAAGTCGTAGGTCTAAACGTAGTAGTCGCATGTCGAAGATTGTCATATAGCTAACTAAACAGCTGCGTGCATGGCTGTCAACCGCCACTCACGGTGATGGCACCTCCTCATCGAGCGCCGCGTGACCGTCTCGCCACAGGCGCACCAGCCACGCCGGGGCATGCGGCTCGTCGAGACAACGCTGCCAATGCGGCTGCCCGGTACGGCGCGAGGAAAGCGTGAGACGGAAAAAGCGCCCGTCGGGCGACATAAGCGCCGCCTCGGGCAGCGCCACCAAGGCTCGCAACCCCGTGTCGAGCCGCGCCCATTGCAAGGGCGTCAGGCGGTCGCAATCGATTTCGCGCGGCGCGGCCAACCCCGGTAGATAAGCGAAACCGCCCTCGCGCGCGACCGCCAGGCGCGTATCGCCCGACAGCACCGGCAGTTCGGTTTTGCTCATGAGATGACGCCCACCCCGCGCCAGGCCTCACCCACCGCACGATGCTCGCGACTCTCGGGCCCATGCAGGTGCTCGGCGTGATCGAGCGTCAGGGCGGCAAAGGCCGCGAAATCCGCTTCGCGGCTCAGTGCCGCGTCGCGCATCGCTGCGTACCATACCGGCCCCACGCTTTCCCAGGCGGGTGCTTCAAGGGCCACCGCGGCAAGGTAAAACGCACGATTGGGAATGCCTGAATTGATATGCACACCGCCGTTGTCGGCTTGCGTGTCGACGAAATCGCGCATGTGGCCCGGCTGCGGATCGCTCCCCAGCACAGGATCGTCATACGCCGTTCCCGGTGCTTTCATGGAGCGCAGCGCCTGACCCTGCACCTGATCGGTCAACAGATTCGCGCCGATCAGCCAATCGGCACTCTGAGGCGACTCGCCGGCATGGTACTGCTTGACCAGCACCCCGAACACATCGGCCAGCGACTCGTTGAGCGCCCCGGCCTGATCGGCATACACCAGGCCGACATCGCGCTCGATCACACCATGCGTCAATTCGTGCGCGATGACTTCCAGCGCCGCCGTGAAGCGCCGAAACAATTCGCCATCACCGTCGCCGAAGACCATCTGCGAGCCGTTCCAGAACGCGTTGTCGTAGTCGCGAGCGTAATGCACGGTGCCGATTAACGGCATGCCCTTGGCATCGATGGAATCGCGCTCGAAGACCTCCCAGTAAAACCGATAGGTCGCCCCCAACCCTTCATAGGCTTCGTCCACGGCCGGATCGCCACTCTCTGGCTGGCCTTCGTCGCGCACCAGACGCCCAGGCAGCGTCTGCTCATTCTCGGCGCTGTAAATCCGACGGTCGGGGCGCCCGGCAACGGCCCGCGCGGCATCCCGTTGCGGTGCCGGCGCGCCGCGCTGGCGAAACCAGTGATCGGCCTCGAGCGTTTGCTGGGCACATCGACGTAGGCGCCCCGAACCCTGCGCCGCGACGCGCTCGAGCACATGGGGCGGCATGAAACCGCGCGCTAAAGTCTTCGTATCCGGCATGAACTTGGGTCCTCGATCGGCTATCGGGTATACCCAGGCAGTGTGGCTCAGGATGCTCGATCAAGCACAACGAAACACGCTAAACCGGCGTCATGCGGTAGCGCGCAGAATTCACGGCCTCTTTCAGCGTGCCCAACTGGCCGATATCGTCGTCATCGAGACGCTGATCGAGACGTCGCGAGGGGCTGCGGGTGTTGAGCACGACATGCACCTGATTGGGCGTGCCGCGCGCGTCGTGACGCTGAACCCAGGCGAGCGCGCCGTTGGCATAGAGTGCCAGGGATCCGATCGGCGCCATGCCGAAGCGGCGGATATAGCGTTGTACCCAGGTATTGTCGAAACCCTCGGCCTGTGTCAGCAGATGTCGATAAACCTCGCGCTGCGTCCAGGCGGCACGCCCGGGACGCGGACGCGTCATCACGTCGGCGACGTCCACTACCGCCATCATGCGCGCCAGCTCGGGCAACGCGTCCCCCCGCTTGCCCGCTGGGTAGCCGCTGCCATCGAGTCGCTCGTTGGCCATGCCGATGACTTGCTCGACGACATCACCATCCAGCCAACGACAGTCGTCCAGGCGCTCGCGTATCAAACCGACGTGGGTGTGGAGTTGAACTTGCTCTTCCGGGCGCAGCACTTCATCACGCAACAAGGCATCGGGCAGCATGCCCTTGCCCAGATCGTGAACCAGGGCACAGGCCACCACCGCCTTGAGACGTTCCGGTGCCATGCGTCGCGACTGGGCAAGATCCAGCAGTCGCACGGCTACCATCAGGCTATGCTGCACCAGATGCGACTCCTGGGTGAGGCACGCACTCGCATACAGCAGCGCCTGACGATCCTGCTGCCACAGCGTCAGCAACGTGTCGGTACTCCGCGAAAGCTGCGTCGAGGCCACCGGCTCACCGCTTTTCAACTGCACCAATTGCGCGTTGAGATAATCGGCGACTTTCTGCAGCCGGGACGCCATTGCGCCTCCCGGTTGCGAGCGTGCCTGCCGGCGACGCGAAACGTCACGTCGGGCGGCGTCGGGCGATTGAAACAGTGTCGAAGGCTCCAGGGGACGCCCGGTATGCATGACGGTACGCGCGCTTTCGCGCTCGATCTCCTTGACGCAGTACCACACCAGGCGCTCCATCGCGGACGATAAACCGACGAACTCGCAGCCCGCCTGCGCCTGCGTCCATGCCTCGTCAGTGCGCACATGGCGGACGCTGGCCGGTAGTTCGAAATGACGCTGGTTGGGAAACGTCAGGCGAATGCTATCGATGACCTTCTCGGGCTTGATCGCAGCCGCTGCGGCCAACGGTAACGCGACCAGGCAGCCACCCAGCGAGAGATTGCAAAGCCACCCTTCATACGGTGTGTCCTCGCCCGCCACACGTAACACAACGCCGACCTCCATGCCGGCACGCAGGCTGGCCCGAAAGCTCTGACGCCGATGCATCACGGACACCGCCTGCGGATAATCGCATACCACCTGCAGGCGCTCACCCTGCTCGCGCCATTCATTCACCGCGAGTGCCTGGATGGTCAGCATCGCGCCCTCGACCTGCCCCATCAGTTGGAATTTCTCGCCGCGCCTTAGCCGAGGAACGATCTCGCGGACCGCCGAGACATCCAGGCACAGCGAGTCCTCCTGGATGATGTCCATGACCACCACGGGCCACGGCGTTCCGTCACCACTCTCGAAGCACAGACTCGCGCCCCCGGGCAGGGTCAGGGCCTCGAGAAAGCCGTAAAGTTCGCCGGGGTGCGTAATGTCTTGGGAGGGTGCGGGATCGGATGGCGACATTGAGGTCTCGATGCTGACGAAACGAAAACGAGCACCTCCGTCACGCGGCGTGCTCGTGTAAGGGTATGTAATCTGTTATCGACTATATCACGCAAGACTTGAATGCTTGCCAGCATCGCACGGTTGCAGACCGATGCTCTAAAATGCCATGTAAAACCTAGTCTTCGAACGCTTCCATAATCCAGCGCGCCGCGGGCCACATCACACTCCCATGATCCGTATTGGCAAACTCTGTGAACCGCGTCTCCAACATTAGGCACTCACGCTGCAACCACTCCGCCATCCCCCGTGCATTATCTACCATTGCATTGTGACGTCGTCGCTCACCCTTAGGCGTGCCGCGCTCTTCCGGCATAGGAGTTTGCTCGAGCGCTCCCACACCCATCAGCACGCGCCGGTCTTTGAGTTTTCGGCATAGCCCCGGATCAGCAAACGCCGCGACGGCATCATCAAAAAACCGCTCACGATGCCACCATAACGAGGGACTGATGGCAATATAGTCACGGAAGCATTCCGGGCATGTCAGCAATACATACAGTGTAAAGAGCCCACCGTAAGAGTGCCCAAACAGTGACTGACGAGAGCGATCAAGCGCATAACGCGACGCCAAAGCAGGTTTAAGTTCGGTTTCGATAAAAGCAAGAAATCGGTCGGCGCCGCCATGCGGGGTATCATCGCTCATATCCGCTGAGTCACGACCCGGAGGTATATAATCCTCGGCGCGGGCCGTTATCGCAAAGCGGTCAATACCGGGATAGCCGATACCCACGACTATAAGAGGCAGGCCGTCACCACGTGGGCCGCCGCGTGTCAGGGTCTCCCGAGCTTCGCGCAACAAAGGTAAGCGTGCATTGCCATCCAGTGCGTAAAGCACTGGATACCCGGCACGCGGAGCTCCGGCCTTGGGCAGGGCCACTTCAATCAGATAATCACGCCCCGTATGTTGCGAATGCAGCGTGAAGGACTGAGTCATGGGCAACGTCACGGGTGAAGGAACCATCCGGGCACCTCCTTCATCAGCCAGTGCCGGCATGCCGACCATCCAGCATAGCCCCGCCAACCAAGCGCCAGCGGATCGTTTATCAAAAATCATAGCGCAGCGAGGCGACGACGTTGGACGGCGCCCCCACCATGTTGAAGGTGTTCACCCCGCCGACCCGATTGTAATACTCCCGGTCGAAGATATTGTGGAAGTTCAGCTGGCCACTGACATGGGCGGTAAAATCGTAGCCAAGCATCGCATCAACCACGGCGTAGCCCGGCGCCTCGACCCCGTTGCTTGAGCTGAAATCGCTCATCGCGGTGACTCCACCCCCGACATGCAGCCCGCCCAGCATGCCGCCGCTGAAGCCGTACTGCGTCCAGAGATTGACAATGTTATTGGGCATCAGCAGGAAGACGCCGTCGTCACGAGCGGTAGACGCCTCCTGGATTTCGGTGTCGATGTAGGTGTAGCCGGCGATGACGTCCCATTGCGGCGTCAGCGCTCCGGTCAGTTCCAGCTCGGCGCCCTGGATGCGCATCTTGCCCACCGCCACGACATAGTCGGCGCCGGTGTCGTCGGGCGTCGCCGCGCGGTTCTCGTCGTAGAGGCGGAAGGCGCTGATCCGCGCATTCAGGTCGCCGCCGAAGTAGCTGCCCTTGATTCCCACTTCGTACTGATCGCCCTCGCGCGGTTCGAGCAAATCGCCGCTAGCGTCGTATTCGGTCTGGGGCTTGAAGACCTGTGAATAGCTGGCATAGAGCGAGTGGTCGGGGCCAAGGTCATAGACCAGGCCGGCATAGGGTGTCAGCCTGGTGTCGTTGCGGCTCTGGCTGTCGTCGGCCACGCGGTCCGCATAGTCGACGTCGTAGTGGCTCAGCCGCCCGCCGGCGATCAGCGCCAGCGACTGCACCGGCCGCAAGGTCAGCTTGGAGTAGACGCCGGCCTCCTCGAGCGTGGTATCGCTGTGGCTGTACCCGCCGCCGCTGGCCCGCGCCGCGCCGAGGATATCAACGTAGGCGAGATCGTTGAGCGCGTCGAGGGTCACGCGCCCTCCGGCCACACTGCGCGAGCGCCCCGACTCGATGTCCGTCTCGTAGCGCTTGTAGTCGCTGCCGACGACGAACTCGCTGACCTGGCCGAACGCCGAAAATGGCTGGCTGTAGCTGGCGTCCAGCGACAACGCCTGCTGGTCGACGCGGCTACCGATGCCCGCCACCGTCAGCGTGTCGTCGGCCGCCAGGGCGCTGCCGCCGAAGGCGTAATTGTAGGCGGCGTTGCGGTCGGAGTAGCGTGCCGCGAAGCGCCCGTAGCCGCCTCCCGCGAAGCGGTGGGTCAGTTCGGCGATCCAGTCGTTGGACTGGCTTTCGAAAGCGTTCCAGTCGGCGCCATAGAAGGCCGAACGGCGCCCGTAGAGCAGCTCGCTGTCGCTATCCACCGGCTGGCCGTTGTTGACCACGATGTCCTTGGTGTTGCGGATAAAAGCCAGCCCTAGCGTGGTCGCCTCGTCGAGATCGACGTCCACGGCGGCGTAGATGTCGTTCTGCTCGTTATCGTTGTGGTCGACGAACTGCGCGTGATCGGTGTGGTCGATCACCAGGCGGCCGCGAATGCGTCCCTCGGCGTCGATCGGCCCCGAAAGATCGGCCTGCGTTGCGCGTTGATCGATACTGCCCACGCTGCCGCTGACGTGTCCCTGGAACGTAGCGGTGGGACGCTTGCGGACGAGGTTAACGATGCCACCCATCTCGCTGGTGCTGTTGAACAGACCCGACGGCCCGCGCATGATCTCCACACGGTCGAAGGCAACCAGCGACGGCACCGAGCCGTTGATACTGGTCATCGGCGCCGGCAGACCATCGATGTTGAACTCGTCGTATTCATAGCCGCGGGCGTAGATCGACGAGCGTCCGTTGTCGTTGCTGAGCACCCGCATCCCCGGGGTGCGCCGGCCCAGTTCGTCGAGTGTCGTGAAGTTTTGATCCTCGATGGCATCGCGGGTCACCACGCTTATCGACTGAGGAATGTCGCGCAACGCTGCCGGCGTCTTGGTACCCACGGTCGCGGCGTCGACGGTGTATCCGCCGATCACCTCGGACGGCAGCATTTCATAGAGCCGATTTCCCGTGACTTGGATCGTATCCAGCCGGGCGGTGTTCCCTTCTTGGGCTACGGCATCTCCCACAATACCGCTGATGAGAAGCACGACGCCGGTATATAAGCCGTTAATAGTGAGTCTTCGTAGCATAGGCGTGACGTTCCGTGGCGCGATATTACGCCCATACTGTCGCTGAAGTATTGTCATGGCGCTGTCCCCTGCTCTACCAACAGAAATGAGAATTCATTGCATTTAATTAGAACACCGCGCATTATTCCATGGTGAAAAGGCCAGTGCCTTTGCCCTCGTCCCCCAGAGCTTTGTGAATACGGCAGCATGCCGGCGAGACTCGACACCCATGAACGCCTTATCGCGGCCCCCATTGATTGACGTACGAGAACTGCAGGGCCTATCCCGTGTCGTCACCCAGACACATAGGTGCCGCGCGCCGAGCTGGGATCATCGCTCGGCGCCACTGCTGGGAAATATGCAGATGTACGAGGTGCAGCCTGGATTGTTCCTGCGCCTAGCACAGGTTCGTGACCGCGTTGGCTTGATCAGTGAAGCGAATCTGTGGCCCGCCTTGAAACTGGCGATCGTCTGGCGAGGGGAAGCACGGATTGCCTTCGGCGGACACGCCACCACGCTCGGGCCTGGGGCGTCTGCCATGGCCCTGGTAGTCGCGCTGGACGAAGAAGCGCCATTTTCACGCCACGGCCACGTCGGCGGAATAGAAAATACGTTGACCCTGACGCTGACGCCGCAATGGCTGAAACGCCGCTGGGGCGTACATGCCGCCAGCCAACTGTTGCCGTTTGGAAGACAGCAGCATCTCGCGCAATGCGTGTGGACGCCCTCGGTGCATTTGAAGGCCTGGTTGGAACGCATCGGCGAATCGCCGGCGCGCCCCTCCGGGGCCAACCAACTGCAATTGGAAGCACTGGCCATGGCCGTCGTCGGCGAGGCTCTTGACGCCATCAACTCGCCCTTGGCTCGCGACGTCTCCCCAGCACATCACGACTGGACAATACGTCTTCAACGCCTCATGGAAAGCGGTGAAGCGGGGCGACTCTCGCAAGAAGCACTAGCGCAACGCATGGACATGAGCCTGAGTCAGTTGCAACGCCGCTTTCACCAGCGACACGGCATGGCCTTGGGACAGTATCTCCGCCGTCAACGCCTGGAAGTCGCACGCGGGGCCCTCGTAGATGACCGTATCAGCGTGGACAATGCCGCCGCCTTGGCCGGCTACAACAGCGCGGCCAACTTTGCCACGGCCTTTAAACGTGCCTTTGGGGTCACACCCAGCATGTGCCGACGAATGCCACGTTAGACGGCAGCCTAGCGGCACGCGTCGCGGTGACGCGTGCACGTGAGAACGGCACCTGAGTCAATGGCCTTCAAAGGCGGGTCAGTTCATCCTCGTGATAGCCCAACAGGTAGAGCACGGCGTCCAGCCCCAGCGTGCTGATCGACTGCCGCGCCTGCTGGCGCACCAGCGGCTTGGCGCGGAAGGCGATGCCCAGCCCTGCGCTTTCCAGCATCTTGAGGTCGTTGGCGCCATCACCCACGGCAATGGTCTGCGCCATGTCCCATCCCTCGCGCCGCGCGATTTCGCCCAGCCACCAGGCCTTGCGCTCGGCGTCGATGATCGGCTCGCGCACCTCGCCGGTGATCTTGCCGGCGTGGATCACCAGTTCGTTGGCGTGAATCTCGTCGAAACCCAGGCGTTCCTGCAGGTAGCGCGCGAAATAGGTGAAGCCTCCGGAGATGATCGCAGTGCGATAGCCCAGGCGCTTGAGATGCGTCATCAAGCGTTCGATGCCATCCATCAGCGGGAGGGTCTCGGCTATCTCGCGCAATACCGACT
This sequence comes from Chromohalobacter sp. 11-W, assembly GCF_029889905.1. GTDB lineage: Bacteria > Pseudomonadota > Gammaproteobacteria > Pseudomonadales > Halomonadaceae > Chromohalobacter. The sequence continues at coordinate 132,741 of NZ_JARANZ010000005.1, forward strand.
CGTCGAGCCCTTCCAGCTTGGCCATACGCTCGCGGAAGCTCTGCTTGAAATCCAGCTCGCCGCGCATGGAACGCTCGGTGACGGCGGCCACTTCCTCAAAGACACCGTGCCGGCGAGCCAACTCATCGATCACCTCGGCCTGGATCAAGGTCGAGTCCATGTCGAAGCAGATTAGCCTTGGGTGTCGCCGCCACAAGGAATCTTCCTGAATGGCAACATCCACTCCCTGGCGTGCACCCAGCTCGAGCGCCTGCTCGCGCAGGCGAGGTAGCTCGACCGCCGCGCCGCGCAGGATGAACTCCACGCAGGCGCCATGCGGAGGCTGCTCATCGAGAGAATCGCCCCCCGACAAACGCGCAATACGCTCGACGCTCAACCCATGCGCCGCCGCCAGCTCACCGACGTCGGCGAGAATCCCCGAGGGCAGCCGAGGCGCCAGCAGGGTCAGGATCAGGCGCGGCATCTCGGCCTGAGTCTCGAGGGTTTGCCATGTGTCCGCCGTCACCGCTTCGACTTCAACGGCAAGCCCCTGTTCGATGAGATCTTGTGCAGCGAGATGCCCATTCAGTTGCGCTTTGAAGGCGTCGGCGCCGACCTCGGCGTCCACCAGCATCTCGAAGGCGACGTGGCCCAACGCACTGTGCTGGTGAATATCCACCAGCCGCGCCTGGCATTCCATCAAGGCCGCGCCTAGCGCTGCCAACTGGCCCGGATGGTCGGGACCGCCGGCGCGAATCAATAACCGCTGTGTCATATGGCCTCTTCTAACCTCTTTCTTCGACCTCTAAGCGGTCGACTTTCTGGAAGCCTCGCGACAACTTGCTGCCCCGGCGGCCACGCTCACCGACGTAATAGTCAAGATCGCGACTCGAGAGCGTCTGCTTGCGCTTGCCTGCATGCACCACCAGCGAGGCCCCGGCGGGCAACATGGCCAAGTCACGTACGAACTCTTCCCGGTTGGCAGCGCGCGCGCCGGGGATATCGATCATCTTGTTGCCCTTGCCCTTGGCCATGACCGGCAGTTGCTCGAGCGGAAAGACCAGCAAACGCCCTTCGTTGGAGACCACGGCGATGCGCATGCCTTCGCCTTCCGCCACCGCAACCGGCGGCATGACATTGCAGCCCTTGGGCACGCTGAGCGCGGCCTTGCCCGCCTTGCTCTTGCCGATCAGGTCATCGAGCCGAGCGATGAAGCCGTAGCCTCCGTCCGAGGCCAGCAGGTAGCGCGCCTCGGGCACATCAAGCATTACTCCGACCATGCGCGCGCCGGCGCCGGGATTGATGCGTCCCGTGATGGGCTCACCTTGGCTGCGGGCCGAGGGCAGGTTATGTGCGGGCAGCGTATAGCTGCGTCCGGCGTCATCGAGCAGTACCAGCGGCTGATTGGACTTGCCACGTGCGGCCAGATGAAAGCTGTCGCCCGCCTTGTAGGAAAGCCCTGCAGGGTCGATCTCGTGGCCCTTGGCACTGCGAATCCAGCCTTTTTCGGAGAGCACCACGGTAATCGGGTCGGCGCCCACCAGCTCGACCTCGGACAAGGCTTTGGCTTCGCCGCGTTCGACGAGCGGCGCGCGGCGGGCATCGCCATAGTCGTCGGCGTCCTGGCGCAATTCGCGCTCGATCAGGTCAGTCAGCGCCTCGTCGTTGCCCAGCAGCTCCTTGAGGCGTTCACGCTCGGCGCTCAACTCGTCCTGCTCGCCGCGAATCTTGAACTCCTCGAGCTTGGCCAGATGCCGCAGGCGCAGCTCGAGAATCGCTTCGGCTTGACGCTCGGACAGCCCGAAGGCGTTGATCAGTCCCGGCTTGGGCTCGTCCTCCTCGCGGATGATACGAATCACCTCGTCGATATCGAGATACGCCGCCAGCAAGCCTTCAAGAATATGCAGGCGATCCTCGACCTTCTTGAGGCGGTGTTCGAGCCGCCGGCGCACCGTCGCCCGGCGGAAGCGCAGCCATCCACCCAGGATGGCGTGGAGTGCCATGACGCGCGGACGCCCATCCAAGCCGATGACGTTCAGGTTGACGCGCACGTTCTTCTCGAGATCGGTGGTGGCGAACAGGTGCGCCATCAGCGCTTCGACATCGACCTTGCCGGAGCGCGGCACCAGCACCAGACGCGTGGGCGTCTCATGGGTCGATTCGTCACGCAAATCCGCCACCATAGGCAGCTTCTTGGCCTGCATCTGCGCGGCGATCTGCTCGAGCACCTTGGCGCCGCTGACCTGATACGGCAATGCGGTAACCACCACATTGCCCTCTTCCAGCGTATAGCGCCCGCGCAGTTTCACTGAGCCGCGCCCACTCTCGTAGAGCTTGCCGAGATCGGCCGGCGAACTGATGATTTCCGCTTCAGTGGGAAAATCCGGCGCCGGCACGTAACGCATCAGGTCGCTGACGCTGGCCTCGGGATGACGCAGCAAGTGGCAGGTCGCGTCCACGACTTCGCGCACGTTATGGGGCGGAATGTCGGTGGCCATGCCCACCGCGATACCGGTCGCGCCATTGAGCAACACGTGCGGCAAACGCGACGGCAGCACGGCCGGCTCATCGAGGGTACCGTCGAAGTTAGGGGTCCAGTCGACGGTGCCCTGACCGAGTTCGGAGAGCAGCACCTCCGAGAACTTCGACAACCGCGCCTCGGTATAGCGCATCGCCGCGAACGACTTGGGGTCGTCGGGACTCCCCCAGTTGCCCTGGCCATCGACCAGTGGATAGCGATAGCTGAACGACTGCGCCATCAGCACCATCGCCTCGTAACAGGCGCTGTCGCCGTGCGGGTGGAACTTACCCAACACGTCGCCGACGGTACGTGCCGACTTCTTGTACTTGGCGCTCGCCGTCAACGACAACTCGCGCATGGCATACACAATGCGCCGTTGCACCGGCTTCATGCCATCGCCGATATGCGGCAGCGCCCGATCGAGAATCACGTACATCGAGTAGTCGAGATACGCCTTCTCGGTATATTCCTTGAGGGACAAACGTTCGACGTCGCCCTCTTCCACATGGATGTCCATGGTCATGGGTTTGGGGCCCTATCTACCATCATGGAAACTTCGCGGACCGTGCCCGCACGAAACATAGCTTGAAGAGAGAAGAACGCCGCTTCGCGCCTGGAAGAAGGAAGAAAACCCAAGACAATCTGCCTCATCTCTCTTATACCTTCCATCTTCTTGCTTCCCTCTCACACTTCTATATCGGCTAGGTTGCCGTAATCCTCGAGCCAGTTCTTGCGGTCGCCGGCGCGCTTCTTGGCCAGCAGCATGTCCATCATCTCGCGGGTGCCGTCGTCCGTAGCGAGGGTCAGTTGCACGAGGCGGCGCGTGTCGGCGGCCATGGTGGTTTCACGCAACTGCAGCGGGCTCATTTCGCCTAGGCCCTTGAAGCGCTGAACGTTCGGCGTACCACGCTTGCCTTCCAGGCGTTTCAAGATGGCGGCCTTCTCGCTTTCGTCGAGGGCATAGTGGACTTCCTTGCCCAGGTCGATGCGATACAGCGGCGGCATGGCCACGAACACATGCCCGGCATCGACCAGCGCGGGGAAGTGGCGCACGAAAAGCGCGCACAGCAGAGTCGCGATATGCAGACCATCGGAGTCGGCGTCGGCGAGGATGCAGATCTTGTGATAACGCAGCTTGGTGAGATCGTCGCTACCGGGGTCCATGCCGATGGCCACGGCAATGTCGTGGACCTCCTGGGAGCTGTAGATATCGTGCGCCTCGACTTCCCAGGTGTTGAGGATCTTGCCGCGCAGCGGGAGGATCGCCTGCGTCTCACGATCACGCGCCTGCTTGGCGCTACCGCCAGCGCTATCGCCCTCGACCAGAAACAGCTCGGAGGCCGCCGGGTCCTGTCCTGCGCAGTCGGCGAGCTTGCCCGGCAAGGCGGGACCGGAGGTCACCTTCTTGCGGGCCACCTTCTTGGCACTCTTCTGGCGCCGCTGGGCGGCATTGATCACCAGCTCGGCCAAGGCCTCGGCTTGGTCGACGTGATGGTTGAGCCACAGCGAGAAGGCGTCCTTGACGACGCCGGAGACGAAGCCGGCCACCACGCGCGAGGAGAGTCGCTCCTTGGTCTGGCCGGCGAACTGCGGGTCGAGCAGTTTCACGGAGAGCACGAAGGCGACACGCTCCCACAGGTCGTCGCCGGTCAACTTGACCCCGCGAGGCAGCAGGCTGCGGTATTCGCAGAATTCACGCAGCGCCTCGAGCAACCCCGAGCGCAAGCCGTTGACGTGCGTGCCGCCGAGCGGTGTGGGAATCAGGTTGACGTAGGATTCCTGCAACAGTTCTCCGCCTTCGGGGAGCCACTGGATGGCCCAGTCGACGCCCTGATCGTCGTCCTCGAAGTGGCCGAGAAACGGCGAGCTGGGCAGCGCCTCGACGTCGTCGGTGGCCTGGGCCAGATAATCGCGCAAGCCGTCGGCGTATTGCCACACGCTCTGGCTGCCGTCGGTATCCACCAGTGTCACCTCGAGCCCGGGGCAGAGGACCGCCTTGGCGCGCAGCAGGTGCTGAAGACGCGGTAACGACAACTTAGGGCTATCGAAATAGCTCTCGTCCGGCCAGAAGCGCAGCACCGTGCCCGTGGCCTTCTTGGCACACGACCCGATGACGGCGAGTTCCTCCACCTTGTCGCCATGGGCGAAAGCCATGGCGTGGCGGTCGCCATCGCGGCAGACCTCGATTTCCAGACGCCGCGACAGCGCATTGACCACCGACACCCCGACACCGTGCAGGCCGCCCGAGAAACGGTAGCTCGATTGCGAGAACTTCCCGCCCGCATGCAACCGCGTCAAAATCAGCTCGACGCCGGACACCCCATGCTCGGGATGTACGTCGATGGGCATGCCACGTCCGTCATCAGAGACCTCGATGCCGCCGTCGTCATGCAACTGCACACGGATATGCCGCGCATGACCGGCCAGCGCCTCGTCGACGCTGTTGTCGATGACCTCCTGCACGAGATGGTTGGGGCGACTGGTATCGGTGTACATTCCGGGGCGCTTGCGCACCGGGTCGAGTCCCGACAGGACCTCGATGGAACTGGCACTGTATTGCGTCATGCGTTGTCCATTAAGTGAGTTCGTCAGAGCGCGCGTACGATCGGGCGGGCAGCGTCCAACCACCATGCGCGAAGATGGCCGGCAAATAATCGGCCAGGGCACTGAAGCCGTGATCGCCGCCGGGATGCACGATCATCGAAGCACCGGCATAGAAAGCCAGCGCATCGCGACAATCCAGCGTTTCATCGGCGCTACCCAGCAGCACTTGATAGCGACTCGGGTCGATGACGGCGGCGGGCGTCATGGACTCGAGCGCTTCGCCATGTCGCTCGTCGATAGTGAAGCGCTCATGGGTATAAGGATTTTCCAACGGCGCGCCCATCCACTGCGTCACCAATCGTGCCGGCCGTACCGCGGGGTTGATCAACACCGCGCGCACGCCGAAGCGTTCGGCCAGGCAGGTGGCTAGAAAGCCTCCCATCGAACTGCCGATCAGCAAGGTGTCATCGCCCAGGGCATGCAACTCGCGCTCAGCGCATGCCAAGGCTTCATCGGGACGATGCGGTAATTGCGGCGTGACACACCGAGGTGGCGCCACATCTTCGCTCGCCAGATGCTCGCAGGTGGCCGCGATCAAGCGCGCCTTGGGCGACGCCGCGCCACTATTGAAACCATGCAGGTACAGGATATTGGCCACGGGCGTAATATTAGCCACAGACGTCATATTCGCTACGGGCATCGTCAGCATACCGCACAACCTGTACAAACAGCCAGTATCATGTTCCGTCCTGTGCTTGCCATACCACATCGAGCAGGCCTCGGCTGGAATCGTCCAGCGTCTCAGCACCGCGCCGCGAGGCCAGGATCTGCTCGGTTTCGGAGGCGATCTGCTTGCCCAGTTCCACGCCCCATTGATCGAAGGGGTTGATGTCCCAGAGGGTGGCCTGAACGAACACCTTGTGCTCATAGAGTGCGATCAACGCGCCCAATGAGCGCGGCGTCAGGCGGTCGAGCAGCAGCGTGGTCGAGGGCTGATTGCCCCGATAGCGCTTATGGCTCGGACGCGGCACATCACTGGGCAGGGCTTCGTCGCCGAGCATCAAGACCCGCGACTGGGCGACGCAGTTGGCCAGCGTCAAACGGTGCTGAGCCTTGAGGTGCGCCCGAGTGGCCGGGTCCTCGACCCGATCATAACGTCGCACCGGGGCGATGAAGTCGCACTCCACCGCCTGCGTGCCCTGGTGAAGCAACTGATAGAAGGCATGTTGCGCGTTGGGACCGAGCTGCCCCCACAGTACCGGACAGGTGGAATACGGCGTGATCTCGCCACTATTGGTGACCGACTTGCCGTTGGATTCCATCTCGAGCTGCTCGAGATAACTGGCGAAGTATTCGAGACGGCCATCATAAGGCAGAATCGAATGCGCGCGCACATCCAGGAAGTTGACGTTCCAGATGCCCGCCAAGGCCAGCAGCACCGGCAGGTTGTCCTCGAGCGGTGTCTCACGGAAATGGCGATCCATGTCGTGAGCGCCCGCCAGCAGCTCGCGGAAGTTATCCATGCCCACCGCCAGCGCGATGGGCAAACCAATGGCCCCCCATAGCGAATAACGCCCGCCGACCCATTCCCAGAAGCGCAACTGATGACGCGGATCGATGCCCCACTCGCTCATCTTCTCGGGCTTGGCCGAGACACCGATGAAGTGCTGGCGCATCACCAATTCGCTCATCTCGGTATCTTGATCGCCATCGGCCAAGCGCGTCATCAACCAGTCGCGCGCGGTCGAGGCGTTGGACAGCGTATCGATGGTGGTAAACGACTTCGATGACAGCACGAAAAGCGTGGTGGCAGGATTGAAGCGGGTCAGGTAGTCGGCGAGTTGCGAGCCGTCCATGGTCGAGGCGAAATGAATGTCGACCTGATGCACTTCGCGTGGCCGGTAATCGGCCAGGGCGTGGGTCACCATCAAAGGACCCAGGTCGGAACCGCCGACGCCCAGGTTCACCACGTCGGTGATCGGCCGTCCCGTGGCGCCGCGCCACTGCCCGGCGTGACATTTTTCGACCATCGCCTGCATGCGGGCCAACGTCTCGTGGACATCGGGGACGACATCCTCGCCCTCGACCACCAGACTCGCCTCGGGGGGCAGGCGCAAGGCGGTGTGCAAGGCCGGGCGATCCTCGGAGAGATTGACCCGCTCGCCGTCTTGCAAACGCGCGATGGCGCGCTCGAGATCCGCCTCACGGGCCAGCTCGAGCAGCATCGCAAGCGTCTCGTCACGCCAGCGATGTTTGGACAGATCCAGCGTCAGCCCTACCCCACGTCGCGTGAAGCGCGCAGAACGACCGGGGTACTCGGCGAACAGGCTCTTGAGATGCACGTCACGCATTTCGGTGGCATGCGCGGCGAGCCTTTGCCAGGCCGGCGAATGGTGGATCATGGTTGACTGGGTCATGACTCGTACTCTCCTTGACAAGCTCGCTAATGGCCCCGCGGATGCACAGCCCCGGCGCGGCGCGTACAATGCGCCATTCCCTGTGGCCCCGCCACGCCTCGACTCGATGAGTGCCTCATGAGTGACGCATCTTACCGTGACGCGATCTTTTCGACACCCCTCGACCGGGTGGCCAACTTTTCCTTCGACGAACAGGTCGTCGCCTGCTTTCCCGACATGATTCGTCGCTCGGTACCCGGCTATGGCCAGATACTGGGCATGCTGGGCTTGATCGCTGAACGTCACCTGCGCTTCGGCGCGCATGTCTACGACCTGGGCTGCTCGCTGGGCGCCGTAACCCTCGCGCTCGCCGGGCGCTTGCCGCCCGAAGCCTTCACGCTGACCGGGGTCGACCTGTCACCGACGATGGTCGCCCGCGCGCGTGAAACGCTCGCCGAAGAATGCCCCGATCATCGCATCGATATCATCGAAGGCGATATCCGGCACGTCGATTACCGACCCGCCGGCATGATCGTGCTCAACTTCACGTTACAATTCTTGCCGCCCGAGGACCGCCGCGCGGTCATCGAGCACCTGTACAACGCTCTGGAACCCGGCGGAGTGCTGGTGCTCTCGGAAAAGATCGTGCTACCCGACGAGCAGGAAAATGCCTGGCTGGTGGAACGCTACCACGATTTCAAGCGCGCCAACGGCTACAGCGACATGGAAATCAGCCAGAAGCGCACCGCGCTGGAAAACGTGCTGGTACCGGATACCCTCGAGACACACCACGACCGACTGCGTACCACCGGTTTTACGCGCGTCAGTACTTGGTTTCAGTATCTCAATTTCGCCTCGATGGTGGCCTTCAAGGATGCCTGATCGCTTGCCGCTCGACCGCACCCAACGTGCACTCTTCGATGCCTTCCTCGACAACGGCCTGACCGAATGGATCGCGCAGCTGCCGACGCAACTCGCCAACGGTCTGGACCGTCGACGCTTCGGCGATCTGCCTGCCTGGGAAAAGGCCGTCGCCAAACTCCCGGCGCTGCCCGAGACACGCCATGTCGCGCTCGATCAAGACAGCGTGCGGGTCGATGTCGCGCTCGACGACAGCCGCCAACGCCAGTGCGAGAACCTGCTGCGCAAGTTGATGCCCTGGCGCAAAGGACCCTATGTCTTGGGCGGGATCAACATCGACACCGAATGGCGTTCGGACTGGAAATGGCAGCGCGTCGCACCGCATCTGTCACCGCTCGAGGGACGCCGCGTACTGGATGTCGGCGGCGGCAACGGCTACCACGCCTGGCGCATGGCCGGCGCAGGCGCAGCGTTTGTCCTGGTTATCGACCCGTCGCCACGCTTCTATTACCAATTTCAGGCCATACGCCATTTCGTGGGCGAGGCCGACGCATGGCGCACGCATTTCCTGCCGGTCGGCATCGAGGACGTTCCTCCGCAACTCGAAGCGTTCGATACCACCTTCTCGATGGGCGTGCTCTACCATCGCGCCTCGCCGCTCGAACATCTAACGCAACTGCGCGGAACCCTGCGCCCCGGCGGCGAACTGGTCCTCGAGACCCTGGTCGTGGAAGGCGATGTCACCACCGTGTTCATGCCCGGCGAGCGCTACGCCGCCATGCCCAATGTGTACTTCTTGCCCTCGTCGGCGGCGCTGTCGCACTGGCTCGAGCGCTGTGGTTTCGAGGATGTGCGCGTCGTCGACGAAGCCCCGACATCGTTGGAAGAACAGCGCAGTACTCCATGGATGACATTCCAATCGCTGGCCGACTTTCTCGATCCCGAGGATCCCACGCTAACCCTTGAAGGCTATCCGGCGCCACGGCGTGCCGTGCTGGTGGCACGCAAACCCGAGTGACTTAGGCACTTTTCAGACAAGGCCTAACACTTGTTTGACTTGCGCGCATTGGACTTGCTCTCCTCCGGCATGCGAACGATAATGTTTATCATTATCGATGTCGAAGGAGGCCTATCATGCTGTCGCTCTTCAATACGGCTCTGGAGGGAACGCCGCGCCTGATGCCCTTCAACGATCGTCTGGTGCCGGGCGAACTACTCGGCATCTGCGGGCCGCATGGCGCGGGCAAGAGTACCCTGATCGGCTTGCTCGCCGGTCTCTACCGACCCACGCGCGGTAGCATCTGCCTCGACGGTCAACCCCTGCACTGCTGGCCCAGCACCTATCGCGCCCAGCGCATCGCGCATGTCGTCGCCCCACCGCAAAGCTTGGCCGATTGGCGCGTGCGAGACCTCGTCGGGCTGGGTCTGCTGGAGAGTTGCTCACGCGTCACGCAGCACGGTGCCAGTGCGCCGCCCTGCCTTCCGCTGGCGGTTGAGACGGCACTCAAAGCGCTCGATCTGCAAGCCATGGGCGACCAACGCCTAGGGGGGCTCGACCCTGCGAATGCTCAACGCGCGATGATCGCGCGTTCGCTGTGCCAAGTCGCGGCGGCGCCCCATTGCCCACTTCGGCAGCGACGCGACAATGGCATCCTGCTACTTGACCTCGAGCCTCTCGCGCCCGAGCAAGAGCAGCGCCTCTTAGCCGATCTAGGCGCCGCCTCGCGCCGCCACCGCCTTTGCATCGTGCCAGTCGTCAGCCAGTGCGACGCGAGTCTCGCATGCTGTGACCGCGTATGGTGGATGGACGCCGGAGCACGCTGCACCAACCTAACGCCGGCGGTGCGTCATGTGCTCAGGGTGCAGGTGAGCCCACCGAAGACGGAGACACGTCTCTCGAAGAGGCCAGACGCCACGCCTTGATATCAATCGACCTCGGGGGTGTCGGCCTGCAAGGCCTCGCGCCGAATGCGCCAGTCTTCCAGCGCCATGCGCGCCTGGGCACGCTTAGCCTGTTCCTCCAAGGCGCGTGACGGCGACGTCGTGGCCGCCAGCGCGCTATCCTCCAAGTCAGGCGCGTCGTTCGACCAACGATAGTAGGTAGGATCGGTGAGGCTCGTGGCCGCTCCCGCATCGCTGATCATAATGCCCTGTCCACCATCCTGATGGTTGAAGGTGAGTGCCATGGGCGATGTTTTTGGGGTATACAGATCACGCCCCATCCACGGCACCTGCGCGTCGGAAAGCGAATGCGCCCATAGCGTCGGGAAAATATCCCGATGGCTGGTCCAGTCATCGACCTGCGCCTCGCCACCATCGCGATAGGCCGGCGGCACCCACATCAGGAGCGGCACACCGAATTGATCGAACAAATCATGCGCGTCGGGATACTGCATGAGAGAGCGTGTATTGTGATCGCCGGTCGCCGCGAACAGCGTATGATCCATCAATCCATCGGCATCGAGACGGTCGAGAAAACGGCCTAGGTTGTCATTGGCATATTGATAGGTCTCGAGGATCGAGGTGCCGAACTCGGGCGAGACGGCCAACTCATCGCCCAGCCGCGAGACATCCAAGGGCGCGGGATCGTAGTCTTCCGGAATCTTGTACGGCGGGTGATTGGTGACCGATAGCATCACCAGCAGCAGCTTCTCGTCGTTAGCCTCGGCCTCTTTCAGAAGCTCCTCGCCGTAGCGGAACATCCACTCATCGAAGGGCCCCCAGGTACCGCCCTTGGCCTCAGGGAAACGCTCGCGGATCGCGCTCTCGCCCAGCACCTCGTCGAAGCCTTGACGCTTGAACGCATTGTCGAGGTTACGCCACTGTGCGGAGCCTGACTTCAGTAACACGGTGTGGTATCCCGCACGCTCATAAGGCAACACAGCCGATGTCGAATACTGACGATAGCCGTAACGACTTTGCGTCAACGGGCTGATCGGCGTGTCGAGCAGCAGCCCCTCCAGGGAGGGATGCGTACCGTTCTCGGCCGATAGCGCATGCGGGAAATAATCCGCCTTTTCCTGCATCCAGGGACGCAAGTGCCCCAGAAGATCATTGTTCTCGGCGTCGTCGAAAGCCAGCGGGTGACGCCCCCAGCTTTCCATCAAGCTCAGCACGACATGCGGCGACTTCTCTTTTACAGCGGGTCGCACGGGGGTCGTCTCGGTCATGTGGTCGAGAACCGCCTGTGGAGTATCGGCCTGCGACCAACCGAGCACTTCTGCCGCCGCCATGGGGGAGCTGAACCCATAACGTGTCAGGCCCGACTGAGGATCGTCGCCAATCTGATTGACCTGACGCTCCTTCCAGGCGAGATAAAGCGCCTGCGGCCCACTGGGCACCAAATCGTTGACAAAGGCATTCGACGAAACCGCCATGTGCATCTCGCGCAAGGGAAAGGTGCCCACAGTGCCACGCCCCAATCCAATCAACGCCACCCAGGAAACAACCACTAACAGGGTGGCCCAACGCCAGCCCAGGCGGCGCCGTGCTTGTCGGTGGCCATGCCGCATCAAAGCAACTTGGATCCCCGTCATGCCGGTCAAGGCAATCAGCAAGGAGAAAAAGGGATAGTCACTCCAGATCGTCTGCAGTACCGCCTGGGTATCGTCTTCGAACAACCCGAATATCAGCGAGTTGATCGGGCCCTGGTAAAAGGTGAAGAAGAAATGATTGATCAACGCCAGAAGATTGACCAGCACCATGATGGCAATGGCCCAGACCGGCCACAGGCGACGCCAGCCAGCCAAGAAGATACGCGGCAAGGGCAGCAGTGCCGTCGCCACCACCAGCCATGGCCCCAGGAGAACCGCCATGATCTTGGCGTCGAAACGTAGCCCCATCCAAAAGGCTTGCAGCAACTCCCCGGTCGGGACATCGAGCGAAGACGGCGCATTCAGTTGCCACAGCAAGACACGCATCAAGGTCAGGGTCACTACCCCGATGAGCCCCAGCCGCCACAGTTGACGGTTCATTTCGCGCCAGTGCTGCCAACGCGAGACGGTCACGGAATCGTTATACATATGTCATCTCAGCCTGATAAGCGCGCACACTATACCGGCCTTGGACGACTCTGACGATGCGTTAGCGTGCTTGCTATTGGGAAAGATGAAGCTTCTTTACACAACGACGCGCGGCCAAAACCGCGCGTCGTACTATCCTCTTGCGTTCACCGTCCTTCTTGCGCTCACCGTCCTTCTTGCGCTCACCGTCTTACGGGCAGGGACCGCTTTGCAGATTGGCCTGAGTCACGTTGCTGCCCGGCTCCACGCTACGCGTGAGCCACACGTTGCCTCCAATGATCGAGCCCTTGCCGATAGTGATACGTCCCAAAATGGTCGCCCCGGCATAGACGACCACATCGTTCTCGACGATGGGGTGGCGCGGCAGGCCTTTTTCCAGGTGGCCACGCTCATCCGACGGAAAGCGCTTGGCCCCCAGTGTCACGGCCTGATAGAGGCGCACGTTATTACCGATGATCGCGGTTTCGCCGATGACCACACCAGTGCCATGGTCGATGAAGAAACCCTCGCCGATAGTGGCCCCCGGATGGATGTCGATGCCCGTATCCGAATGCGCGATTTCCGCGATCATCCGCGCCAGCAACGACAGGTCCTCCTGGTAAAAATAGCTGGCGATACGGTGGTGGATAACCGCATGCACCCCCGGATAGCACAGCAGCACCTCATCGACGCTACGCGCCGCCGGATCGCCATGGTAGGCCGCCATCACATCGGCATCGAGGCGGCGGCGAAGCTCGGGCAAGTCGGCCGCGAACCCCTGCACGATCTCCACCGCACGCGCCTGGGTATCACCGGCATCGTGCCCCAATTGCCGGGCGATGTACTTCAGCTCCAGGCACACTTCGTGGCATAGCGCATTGAGGGTGGCATCCAGCGTGTGACCGACGTAGAAGTCCTCGCTCTCGCGACGCAGATCACTAGGGCCGAGACGCATCGGAAACAACGCCCCGATCAAGTCGTCGGTAATGACACGAATGGCACTCCGCGACGGCAATTCACGACAGCCACGCTCGCGCGAGCGTCCATTACGCTCGCGCCAGGTTTCGCGAGTAGCTCTCAACTGCGTCACGATTTCCTCAAGCTGCCAATCGACGTTATGCATACCTCACCGTGTCCTCAATGAATACGAGTGCCTCATGATAAGCCGCCTCATGGTCGAGTGCGACCTCGGTCCCGCGCACTTTCTTCGCGTAGTGCTTGCCACAGCGCTTACCGCAGCACCCAATGCAAAATGCCCTTCCCCGCGGGCGGGAAGGGGCATGCAAGACACTAGGCAGTCGCGGCTCAGTGCCCCATCAGCGAGCGGACGTCTTTCGCCTCCCAATGCGGGAAATGCTTACGAACCAACGCATTGAGTTCTATCTCGAAGGCCTGCCAATCCACCTCACCGTTGCTCGTACCGGCGCCCTTGGCCGCGCCACGTACCATCCCCGCGCCCACGGTGACGTTGGTCAACCGGTCGATGACGATGAAGCTGCCGGTGCCGGGGCTCACGCGGTAGTCGTCTACCGGTAGCGTGCCAGCCACGTCGACGCGGCAACGGCCGATGGCGTTGAGCCCCAGGGTCTCGGCAGCGTGATGCTCGAGCGTGTTGACGTCGATCTGGTAGTCGATCTGGCTCACCTTGCCGGCGAGATCCCGGGTGGCGAGCTTGAGGTCATAAAGCCGGCCGGTCTCGAGAGCGGTGTCGTTCATCCACACGATGTCGGCCTCGAAGGCGTCGGCCAGTGGCACCTCGGCATCGGCGGCAACCAGCCAGTCACCCCGCGAGATGTCGATCTCATCATTCAGGGTGACGGTGATCGCTTGCCCCGGATACGCCACCTCGAGATCGCCATCGAAGGTGACGATGCGCGCCACCGTGGAGGACTTGCCGGAGGGCAGCACCTTGACGGCCTGACCGGGGCGCAGAATACCGGCCTCGAGCGTGCCGCAGTAGCCGCGGAAGTCGAGGTGCGGACGATTGACGTACTGTACCGGCAGACGCAGATCCGTCAGGTTCCGGTCATGGGTGACCTCGACGGTCTCCAGCAGTTCGAGCAGCGGAGGCCCGTCATACCAAGGCGTGCTCTCGCTGGCATTGACGACGTTGTCGCCTTCCAGCGCGGACAGCGGCACGAAGTGAATGTCGGGGGCATTGAGCTTGGCGGCGAAGTCACGGTACTCGGCGACGATCTCGTCGAAGCGTGCCTGGGAATAATCGACCAGGTCCATCTTGTTGACCGCGATCACCAGATGCTGGATGCCCAGCAGATCGGCGATGAAGCTGTGCCGCCGGGTCTGAGTCTGCACACCGTAACGCGCGTCGATGAGGATCACCGCGAGGCTGGCCGTGGAGGCGCCGGTCGCCATGTTGCGAGTGTACTGCTCGTGGCCCGGCGTATCGGCGATGATGAACTTGCGCTTGTCGGTAGAGAAATACCGATACGCGACATCGATGGTGATGCCCTGCTCACGCTCGGACTGCAAGCCGTCGACCAACAGCGCCAGGTCGACCTTATCGCCGGTGGTACCGCTGGTCTTGGAGGCCTGCGTGATCGCCGCGAGCTGATCCTCATAGATCATCTTGGAATCGTGCAACAAACGCCCGATCAGGGTCGACTTGCCGTCGTCGACACTCCCGCAGGTGATGAAACGCAAGAGGTCCTTGTTTTCATGCTCGTGCAGGTAGGACTCAATATCGTCGGCAATCAGCGATGACTGGTGTGACATTAAAAGTACCCTTCGCGTTTTTTACGCTCCATGGACCCCGCCTGGTCGCGGTCGATAGTACGGCCGGAGCGCTCGCTGGTCTTGGTCAGCAGCATTTCCTGGATGATCTCGGGCAGCGTGTCGGCTTTCGATTCCACCGCGCCGGTAAGCGGGTAGCAGCCCAATGTACGAAAGCGTACCCACTTCTCTTCGGGGACTTCGCCTTCTCCCAGCGGCATGCGGTCGTCGTCGACCATGATCCACGTGCCGTCGCGCTCGACCACCGGGCGCGGGGCGGCGTAATACAACGGGACGATGGGGATCGATTCCAGATAGATGTACTGCCAGATATCCAGCTCGGTCCAGTTGGAGAGCGGGAAGACGCGGATCGACTCACCCTTGTTGATCTTGCCGTTGTAGATGCTCCAAAGCTCCGGACGCTGGTTCTTGGGGTCCCAACGGTGATGCTTGTCGCGGAAGGAGTAGACGCGTTCCTTGGCGCGCGAGGCTTCTTCGTCGCGGCGCGCGCCGCCGAAGGCCGCATCGAAGCCGTGCTTATCCAGGGCCTGCTTGAGCGCCTGGGTCTTCATGATGTCGGTATGCTTGGCACTGCCGTGATCGAACGGATTGATGCCCGCTTCGACGCCTTCCTGATTGATATGCTCGATCAACTCCATGCCCACCTCGTCCGCCATGCGGTCGCGAAACTCGATCATCTCGCGGAACTTCCAGGTGGTGTTGACATGCATCAACGGGAACGGCGGCGTGCCGGGATAAAACGCCTTGCGCGCCAGATGCAGCATCACCGACGAATCCTTGCCGATGGAGTACAGCATCACCGGGTTGGCGAATTCAGCGGCTACCTCGCGGATGATATGGATCGACTCCGCCTCAAGCTGCTTCAAGTGGGTTTGGCGTTCGGGTGAGATTTCAGACATCTGAAAACCTTGGTTTTTAGGAACAGTCGTTGAGACAAGCTGGAAGCTCGTGGCCCGCCGCTCTACGCGTCATGGCGCTCACGGTACCTAGAGACATATGATAACGTCAAAGAATTAAGGACTATCTTTTAAGCACGCAAAAGCATAAAAGGCATGAGCACAACGCCCCCACTCTCAAGGATCGACGCGCTCCACCCAGGTCGACAAACGCTGTCCTTCGAGGTCGATGATGCGAAAACCGGGGCGAGACGCTTCATCGAGCGTGAACTCATCTCGCCGGGGAAGAAACTGATCGGCGGTGGCGGGACAGCCGTAAACGGCAATGTCCCCATGGCGTTTCGCAAACGCCTGATGGATATGCCCACACAGCACCGCCCGTACCTGGCCGTAAGCGGCCAGCGTCTGCCATAGCGCCTCGCGGTCCGCCAGGCCCAGTGCATCCATCCACGCCGAACCGATTTTCAGCGGCGGGTGGTGCATGGCCAGCAACGTCGGACGCTCGTCCTCCTCGAGACGCATGGCCAGGTCCTGCAAGGCGGCTTGGCCCAGCTCTCCGCCCGCTTGACCGGGTATGCGGGAGTCCAGCAGCAATAGCCGCCACTCGCCGAGGTCGAGTTCATCGTGAAAGGGATGTAGCTCTTCCATGAACTCGGGATGGTCGTGATTGCCGGTCATCCAGAACCATGGGCACTCGAACTCGGTGAAGACCTCAAAAGCATGACGGTATGCCGCCGGGGATTCATCATGGCTGATGTCGCCACTGACCAGCACGATATCTGGACGCAATCGCCGTGCCTGGGCAACGACAGCGCGCAGCTGGCGCAGCGGATAGCCGATGCGTGAACGCGCCTCGGGATTGGCGCAGAGATGACAATCGCTGATCTGAATCAGGCGCATCAAGGCAGCTCCGGCACGTCCACGGTCAGCCCGTGAGCCAAGCCATGTTCCAACCACTCCCCCAAGAAGCGATTGAGCTGGAGTTTTTCGTCGGGCTGATGCATACGCGCGTTGGGGTAGCGATACCGGCCATGAAAATGCCGTTGGCGCTGAAAGTCGGTGACTTCCGCCATGCGTGCGTCGTGATAAAGATGCACACGCATGCGCGGCGACTCGATGATGCCGTCCAGCACACCACTCTGCGAGACACGACAAATGGTGGTGTAAGGCGCGCATTCGAGCACTTCCAGCCACAGCGAGCCAAAGCGACGATGCTCACCGGCCAGGGCGACCTCGCGTGTTTCTCCGGCGCCCATGTCGCCGAGCAGTCGGCTCAGGCGCAGGTAGTTGGCCGTGCACTCGCCTTGCAGGGACTTGAGGTCGTTAACATATGCCGCTTTCGCCATCCTCTACCTCCTTGCCCGTAGCGAGGCGCGCTCACGCACCAGCCAGTTCAACGCGATCAGGGACATCGCGTTATCGATGACGCCTTGCTCGAGTAGCGCCCAGGTCTGGGCAAAGCTCAGTACGTGGACCTGAATATCCTCGTTTTCGCTCTCGAGACCGTGCACACCCCCCACACCGTCGCTATCCACCAGCCCGCAGAACAAGGTGACTCGCTCGGTGCACGCGCCGGGGCTCGGATAGTACGTATACAATTCGATCAACTCGCCGATCTCACAGCCAGCTTCTTCCATGGATTCACGGCGGGCGACCTCGGCGCCGGTCTCACCCGCGTCGACCAACCCCGCCACGGGCTCCAGCTTCCAAGGGCTTTGCGGATCGTCCAACGCACCGGCACGTATCTGTTCGACGTGCACCACGCAATCACGCTGCGGGTCGTAAAGCAGCACGCCGACCGCGTCGTGGCGCACATGAACTTCACGGAGGACCCGCTCGCTCCATCCACCGTCAAAACGACGATGCCGATAATGACGCCGCTCGAGACTGAAGAATCCCGACTGCAGCGTTTCATCGAAGCGCTCCTCTACCGACTCATGCGCGTAACGCGGCGTGTAGGGATGAGCCTGTTCAGCCATGACGCCTCCTGACAGTAAAGCCATGAACGAGGCGACACGTTGCAAGGCGCGTCGCCCCCTAACACGGGCACAATGCGCCTCATTATCCCGACGCGGCATGGCGATGCCAACCGCGTCGGCGCTCTTCTATGACAATTCGTCCAATAGCCGCCGAGCTTTCTCTCGCAACGCCTCGTCAGAATCGCGCCCCTTGCGGGCCAGGCCATCGACGGCCTGCTGCGCGTGGCGACGTGCCTCGGCGCGGCGCCCCTCGTCACGGAGATACGTGGCATAGAAGTAATGAGTGTCGATGCCATCGCCGCGAATTTCCAGCGCGCGACGCAACAGATCACCGGCTTTGTCGTCATCGCCGAACGACACGGGCCAGCCCGGCGCACGATCGTATAGCGCGCCCAGCGTCACATAGGCGGAACCGTTATCGCCGCGCGGATCGAGCTCGATGGCACGTTCCAGCGCCTTGCGTGCACGTTTCGCCAGATCCAGCGCCCCGAGACCGCCCTTGGCCTTGGCATACGAGGCGAGAATCACGCCTTCGGCCGTCAATACATGTGCGTTGTCGGGATGCGCCTCAGCGAGAGCACCGGCCTCCTTCGCCAGGCTTGCAAGCGCCTTTTCCTGTGCCGCGCCCTGCATGCCATATTCCACATTTCCCCAACGCGACATCAACGGATATACACCATCCGGCGAAGCATCGGCCCAGGCCATAGCGCTACTGAGCGCGCCGATCAATGCGGCGCACAAGACCACATAAAGACGTGCCGGAACGAGACAGCGTCGGCGACGTGCTCCCTCAACATAACGAACCTGCATGCGACCTCCTGGCGTGCTGCACCATTGCGATAATAGGTATGTTCACTCGCTCTAAAATGTAACGAACGTTTGAATTAATCGCTAAGTCGATTCGTCGTAGTCCGAATTTTCGTCGTAGTCCGAATTTTCGTCGTGGCCCGAGTCTTCGTATCGACGACTCCGCACCGGGCAGCGGGGTTGGCGTACCGGCACGGCTTGCGTAGGGTAAGCATTCCACGCTCTGGAGGTAGGCATGAAAGGCCGCAACATGACCCGCTGGCGCGATCCTGCCAAGGACCCGCGCCAGGAAAAGAAGAGCCCGCTGATCACGGCACAGGGCTATGCCCGGCTCAAGGGCATCCATGAGCATCTTTCCCGCGTCAAACGTCCCGCGCTTTCCACCAAGGTCGGCGAAGCCGCCGCCCAAGGGGACCGCAGCGAGAACGCCGACTACACCTATAACAAGAAAGAGCTCAACCGCGTCATCGCGCGTATCCGCTATCTCGGCAAGCGTCTGGATGAGGTTCAGGTCGTCGACCGCCTGCCCGCCGACACCTCACGGGTGTACTTCGGCGCCTATGTCACGCTCGAGGATGAACACGGCGAGGAACTGGCGATTCGCATCGTAGGCCACGACGAAACCGACACCGACAAGCACTGGGTCAGCGTCGATGCTCCGCTCGCCCGAGCCCTGCTAGGCAAAGGACTCGACGAAGACGTCACCGTCAACGCCCCAGCCGGCGATACCACCTACGTGATTACGGATATCGCCTACGACGATCCCGACGCCTAAGTTCTTTTCTGAAAAGTGCCTCGGATGCGCTGAATAAATCGTCGAGCAGAATGAAGTGCAAGGCGCCCGGAGCACAGAAGGCGAGACATAACATGGGGTTAGGCGAGCCTTCGAGCACCGCGTAACGCGGCGATTCGTCTGTGCAGACATTTATGCAGTGCTTCCCTAACGCTTGATGGCGCGATATATACGAAACCGCCGATCATCGGCAAGCACCGTAAAGTCACCGAAGGCCTCTTCCAGCAAGCGGGGATACGGCAGGAAGGCGTTGGCCACCAGGATCAGACTGCCCCCCCGAACCAGCTTGTCGGGCGCCTCGCGTATCAAGCGCGCTGCCGGGCCGTAGTCGATGGCACGCTCCTGATGAAAAGGCGGGTTACTGACGATGGCGTCGAATTTTCCCGTCACTTCGCTGTAGACATCGCTCTGCCACGCCTCCCCCGCCAGCCGATTGGCTGCGAGTGTGCGACGTGTCGCAGCCACCGCGAAGGCGTTGAGATCCACCGCCGAGACGTTTGCGCCTCGTGCGCCGAGCCAGGCAGCGAGAATACCGTCACCACACCCCATATCGAGCAAGTGACGACCCGCCGGGTCGCCGAGGCCACTGGGCAGTGTCTCGAGCAACAAGCGCGTGCCATCATCGAGCTTGCCATGGCCGAATACGCCGGGATGGCTCGCCACGCTGAGTCCCGCGGCCTCGAACGTGGTCCAGGCCGCCTCCGGCGACAGCGATAACGGTGCCGTGCGCGTGGCATACAGCGTACAGCGTCGCGCGCTATCCACCTTGCGGCACCCGAGCCCCAGGGCGGCCAGCGATTTGAGCACACGCTTGACGCCCCCTTGATGCTCGCCGACGACCTGCAGCGGCGTCCCTTCAGGCAACACCGCGCACAACGCCAGCAGCCACCACTCGCCTAGCGCATGCGTCTTGGGCCAGAACAATACGGCACCCTCGACCGGCGCTTCCAGCACCGGCGCGAGGCCGTCGTACACCCGGTTCCCACGCGCCCGCCAGGCCTGACAAATCGCTGCATCCGCGCTCCATACGCTGCCGCCGTTCGTTTCCAGCCATGCATCGCGAGGCGGCGCAACCCACAACCAATCGCGATACTCGTGGGACTGACGGGCAAGCAACTGGCAAGGGGGCGTCTCCGCACTCATGACACGGTCTCCGGTTTGTACAGGGTGTAATGCAGGTAACGCCCCAGGCGCCAGTGCGGTTCCTGCTGGCAATAACGACGCTCGAGTTCGATGACTTTCTCGAGCTGCTCCGGCGTGGGGTGGCGCTCCAAAAGGTAGTCGTGAAAGATACGTACCCCCGTCACCGCCTCGATCGACAGGCCTTGTGCCGTACTCCATGCGCGTACCTGGGCATCGGTAAGTGGCGAGATCGGCGTCAGGCGCTGGCGTTTGCCGAGCCCTTCCAGGCGATCATCGAGCGCCTTGTCCAGGTTGCCCTTGATCACGTTGGAGAACCGCAACGCATCGCGGTTGAAGACCATCAACGACAGATAGCCACCCGGCGCCAGCAGCGTGGCGAGTTGTGTGAAGGCCGCCTGTGGCGCCGCCAACCACTCCAGAACCGCGTGGCACACGATCAGCCCCCACGGCCCCGGCGCGCGTTCGGGCAGCGTCTGCCAGGTGGCATCGACGGGCGTGATGGCCAGATCCCCCACGCCCGCAATGGCACGTTCGCGCATGTCGCGCGAGGGCTCGACCATGGTCACCGCATGACCACGTTGCGCTAGCCATATACTCATTTGGCCCAGGCCGGCGCCCACATCCAACGCGGGCCGCCCATCGGTGGGCAATTCGCTCGGCAACACGTGTCCCAGCACCGCCAGACGAATCGCACCGCGCGGCGTCCCGTAGAGGCCGCGTTCAAACTTGTCGGCCAAGCCGTCGAAAATCCGGTCGGTGGTGACCAATGGCATCCCCTGCTCATCCAGTCCCTCTAAAATGTCGGCAAATGAAGACACTTTTCCGCTCAAAGCCTGGCACTGGAATGTAAAAAAGGAGTAGTCTAGCGTTACTGCCTGTATGCCTCCAGCCCAGACCAGACGGGGCTTTCACGCACGGTGCATGGCGTCGATTCAACACGCATAACGCCACTTGATCGCGCGCCGGCCGGTGGCCGGCGAAATAGCGCCATTCCCACGCCTTCGCGTGGATGTCGTAGAGGACACGAGACCTTGGCCCCACATATCTTGCCTCCGTCGCTGACCGAGTTGCTGGAAGTATCAGGCATTGCACTCACGATTGCCGATGGTGAACAGCCTGGCTGCCCCCTGATATTCGTCAACAAGGGCTTCGAGCAACTCACCGGCTATGATCGCGAGGAAGTGTTGGGGCGCTCCTGCCGCTTGCTGCAGACGGGCGATGCAGACCCGGAGGCCAACCATCGCCTGCACCGTGCCATCGAAGAACGCACCCCGCTGACGCTGACCCTCGAAAATCGTCGCAAGGACGGCACCCGTTTCGACAGCGAACTAATGCTGGCCCCACTATACAGTCAGGAGGGACATTGCTACCTGATCAGCGTGCAGCGCGATATCAATGAACAACATCGATCTCGCACCCGCTGGCGCATCCAAGGCCGCCTCCTCGAACAGCTCAGTGCCCAGGCACCCGGCGTGCTGTTTCAATATCGGCAATGGCCCAATAGGCAGGGTAGCTTTCCCTACATCAGTCCCCGGCTAGAAGACTATTGCGGCATCGACCGCGACGCCCTGCAACAAGACGCCGAAACATTATTGGCCCGAATCGCCCCAGAGGATCGACAGCAGCTGCGCGACGCGCTCGCATGCTCCGCCACATCGCTGAGACTATGGCAAAGGGCCTTTCGTTATCATCATCCCACTCGAGGGCTACGCTGGCTGGAGTGCGCTGCCATGCCCACACGGCTGGCCAACGGAGGCACGCTGTGGCATGGCTATCTAACCGATATCACCGCGCGCAAGCTCGCCACGGAACGCATGGCGCTGGCCGAGACGGTTTTCGACAGCACCCATGACGGCATCCTCGTGACCGATGCCGACAAACGCATCATCGACGTCAATCCCGCCTTCACGCAGTTGACCGGATACAGCGCCGAGGAAGCCTTGGGACGCACTCCCCACTTGCTGTCCTCGGGCAAACACGATGCGCAGTTCTATACCAGCCTGTTCGCCACCGTGCACCAACAAGGGTACTGGACGGGCGATATCTGGAACGTTCGCAAAGACGGTAGTCAGCTCATCGAAAACGTCACCATCTCGGCGATCCACGATATCCACGGCACCATCACGCATTACATTGCCGTGTTTCGCGACATCACCCAGAAACACCTGAAGCAGGCGCGCCTCGAGCGGCGCGCCATCTATGACCCGCTCACCAGCCTGTTCAATCGCGAGCATTTTGGCGGTGCGCTGGAAAACCTGTTATCCGGGCTTTCCTATACCGGCATCGGGGTCGCCGTACTATTCATCGACCTCGATGATTTCAAACCGATCAACGATACATACGGCCACGCGGCAGGCGATGAAGCCTTGGTGATCATCGCTCAGCGGCTAAAGCAGCAAACACGCAGCACAGACCTGGTTGCAAGACTGGGAGGCGACGAATTCGTCATCGCGCTGGCAGGCATGCGTAGTGCAGAAAAAGCTGAAAAGGTCGCTTTCAAGCTCCTTGATGACCTGATCAGCCCTATCAATCTGCGCAACGAGCATAGCATCACGCTCTCGGCCTCGGTGGGCGTTGCTTATACCGAGGATAGCCAATACGCAGCGAACGCGCTGATCGCCGCCGCCGACAGCGCGATGTACGAAGCCAAAGGGCAAGGCAAGAATCGCGTTGCGATGAGCAAGCGCCACCCGAGCGATGGGTACGACCTTTACACGCGCTTGCAGAGCGCCCTGGAGCAGGAAGAGTTGGCGCTGTTCTATCAGCCCATCTTGTCGCTGACCGACGAACGCATCGTGAGCTTCGAAGCACTGGTGCGCTGGCATCATCCCGAGCAGGGCCTGCTCGCGCCTCACCATTTCATCGACATCGTCAATCACTCCTCACTGGAGCACGCCTACAGCACCTGGCTCGTCCACCAGGCCGCCCACACCGCGCAACGCTTTCAGGCTTCCAAAATGGCAGTCACCGTTAGCATCAACGTCACACGTGACCAAGTCGAATCCGGTCAGCTCGCCGAAGACATGGCACAGGCACGCAAGCGCCATGCCCTCGCCTCGCCGTTTCTCAATGTCGAGGTCGTGGAAACTACCCAGTTTCATGACATCGACTTGGCCTACAACCAACTCCAGCAGGCACGACGCTTGGGCGCCCAGATCGCCCTGGACGACTTCGGTTCCGGCGTCTCATCGCTGACATACGCCAGCCAACTCCCCATCGACATCGTCAAGATCGATCAAGCCGTCATCCGTCATCTCGTCGAGCGCCCGCAGCAACGTCGTTTCGTCGGTGGCATCATCGATATGGCGCATGCCATGCAACGCATGGTACTCGCCGAGGGCGTCGAAACGGTCGAGCAGCTCGATGTCTTGCGCCAAATGGGCTGCGACATGGTGCAAGGCTTTCTGATCGGCCATCCCATGCCGCGCGATGAACTCGAAGCACACTATCTGGCAAGCAAGGCGCCCCTCCTCTACCCTCTTGCTTTGCAGGCACAATCAACCCGCCCCGAAGCATGACACGGGTTTATCCCTAGCCCGAGGGCGCTTATAATGCCCACCCCGCCACGCCCCCGTAGCTCAGCTGGATAGAGCAATCCCCTCCTAAGGGATAGGTCATAGGTTCGAACCCTATCGGGGGCGCCACGTCACCCTAGATAGTGCCTGCTTCGCAGCTACTCATCTGCTTAGTCTGAAGCATGGGTTGTCTCGCAACCCCCGTTCAACCAGGCCGTTGCAGAGGACTGCCCAGCGCCCCGTGCATGTGGGCCATTGCCATCGACCATCATCATCCGCTCGCATTCGCCGTCCTGTCACCGCCAGCACCTGGCTCGGGCGCTTTCTGGCAAGAATCAACGACCAGAGTTGGACTCGATGAAGTTATCAACGACATCGCCGGACTCCTGAACCCTTTCACAGAGCTCAGGCGATGGCTGCTGATCGGGGTTCTCGTCCAGGCTTTCTAGCTCCGCGTAGGTGCTCTCGTAATCATCTCGCTCCTGAAGTGCCTTGAACTCGTTCTGAAACTCTTCGAGAACCGATTGTGGATCCTCGACACCCTTTAGAAACGCAAGGAAAGAGCCCCGCTTCTCAATCATTGATGACCGGATGCCATCCCGACTGCACTCGAAGTCAGCGGCGCTGGCAGTTGCCGAGACGAAGGGAGTCGCCATGGCCACGATAACAGTGCCCAGCGTCCAAAAATTGTTCATGTGTCACCCCTGATTGTTAGGAGAACGAAGCCTCTCGAACCTGCATTAGACCACCAACCGATTCGCTGCAATCGATTCCTACTCAATGCCCGTAGCAATTCACCTATCAACCAGCATAGCGGTAAGCGCCCGCCGAGCGATCAAGCCAACCACTCAAAATCAGTCGATCAGTCCAGGTAACGTTCAAGCCCAGCCATACCCAGGCCGCTAGACGAATTAGTGATTCCTGACTAAGCCTGTATAGTCCAGAGTGTTACTCAAATGTATCAATTGGGGTGGCTGTGGCCCCTCCTAGGGCCGGAACGCATCCGGTTGCGACTTTCGGCGACGGCGCGCGGTCGACTCCCCGCCTGCCTGCGGGCTGATGGGGTCGGTTTTGATGCAGCGTTGCAAGCGACGTCAACCTACGCCGTTGCCAGGGCTACAAGGCTACTGGAGGAGATGAAAATGATGCGGAATGTTGCGGTTTTCTCCCTGACTGACAAACGACTAGGGGGCTGGAATAGAGCAACGAAATGGGGTGCGGCAAGTCGATGCGGATGATTGTTCCGGTATGCTTTGAAAAGCCGACCGCTTCCGACCCAAAGCGGTAATTCTACGTCAGGCAAAGAAACACTAAGCTCGGACTACCCAGAAGCAACGCACAGGGCAATTATGTTTGAATGGAGCAAGAGAGACCGTAAATCACATGCACCTGAACACCTTGCTAGCCGCGTCCCGACCGTCAAGTTCGATTCTGCGAGGATGACCGATGCCGTGTTGGTAGACCTGAAGGCAAACATCCGGCTGCTTCCTGAAGTGGATGCTGACGATTTCGAGGCGATCTATCAGGCGGCGCTCCGAGCGATCTCGGCAGGTGGTGCGCTCCACATCATCTCCGCCGCCTTGATGGGCATTGACGGCATGACCAAAGGGCGAGCCGCTGATATTTCGCAATCCCTGAACTTAAAAGCCAAGGCGATCATGAACGCTGAGCAACAAACTAAGCTTGGGATCAAATATGCGACGTGGTGCTATTCAGGCACACCATGCCGACTGCACCCTAAGCTACCCAGCGGCGAGGAACAGGACGCGGCGCATAAGGCGGCCGACGGCAAGCCTTATCTGATCAGCAGAGGCATGTTCCTGAATAGCGAGTGGACATGGCCGGGGCGCCAGGACGGCTGCAAGTGCATCTCAAAGTCCATGATCCCAGGGCTTGACGGCTATGACGGTGGAAAGCCGAAAGGACTGGTGGAATGACGCACGTACAAATCGCCGGGCTCGTGTCGGCCATTCTGGGCACTATCGGCACTGTCATTCTGTTCCTTGCAAGCTATGCCCTGCAGCCGTTCGTAGGAGGTGTTTTGGGAAGCGAGGAGGTGAACAAGCGCAACAAGGATATCAAGGTAAAAAATGCTAACCGCATCCGGTTTCAACGGATCGGCCTTGCATTTCTATGTGGAAGCTTCTTCATTCAAGCAGTTGTGGTCTTTCTCTAGTGAACGGCGGCACTTGGCTGTTAGTTGCGTGCGCTTTCCTTCAGAGAGTGCATCCCCGTATTATATGTGATATCTGTATGTGGTTTATGATGCGAAGCATATGGGGGTTGAGAAATGCCAGTTCTTCACAAATTCATGAGCATGGATATTTTTGAAAGCTTCTGCTGCGATCCTTGTTTTAGAATTACGCCTAGCTGGGACCAGAACGATGAGGAAGAGTTTTGCATTGACGAAACACCCGCATTAAAAGAAGCTGAAATTCATTTTGGTGGTGATGCGCGGGAAAGACTAAAGAAGTACATGGACTTTCATGGCGTCGTCTCTCTTTGTAATGACTTGATGTCATCACATATGTGGGATAGATACGCCGACAACCAAAAAGGCATCGCTATTTCTGTCGAAGTCCCCGAGGATGATCCTTTTTCGCTTTTTGTGAATTCATCTTCTCCAGGATTTTCATTAAGTTTTGATCGAGGCTTTTTATATTCACCTGTAGATTATACAGACACCCCCTCAATAGAACTCAATAATTTCCACCCAGAAACCTTTCTTAAGTACCATCTAACAAAAAAGAAGGAGGAGTGGAAAATAGAGGACGAGAGTCGAATCATACTACCATTCGATTTCACCTCTAGAATACTAGCTAATGAATCCGGGGTTGAAAAAATAAACATAGTCCTCTCAAGGTACGGCTTACCTCCCGTCAGCATCAATAATAACAATGGCGCCTATTTAGAGATAGACGGGGCATTTATTGAATATTTTATTGCATATTCAAAAACGGAGGCCTTGGCAGATATATGGAATGCTGCTAAAAGCCACGATGTAATATTTTTAGCTAGAATTGACACCGGAGTTCCGGGGGTAAATTGCGGAGCTTTACGTAGAGTGACAATAGGTGAGAATGCCGATGTAGAAAGATTTTTAAGAATCATAGAATCTAGTAGGGATTGCAGTTTTAGTATTTCAGAAAGACTTATCTGCCCTCTAAGTAAGAGGATTTCTGGTGTATATCAGGCCAAACTTGAAACAGGGATGTTGGAAAAAGTAGAGTCTGAGTAATTTTGTATTTTCTCTTACGCTTTCACCCTCATGTTCGGCTACGCGGCTCTCTAGCCTTAGCATGGCTGCAAGATTGAAGCATTCTGTAAAGTAAACGAAGGTTTCTTTTCAGTGAGGTGGATGTAGCCAGGTAGGGTAAGCAGCCATATCTAGATCCAGGGGCGCCGACGACAAGGTCCTCTCTTAGCCATAAACGGCCAGTCCTCTCGCGCTGTCACGATTCGGGTAGACCCATGAGCAGCTAATAAGGCTTCATGGTATATCACTTGGTATAAGCGATATTCATACCTATTTTTATTTTATAAATTAAAAACTTACCTAAAAACATAGAACTCTATCGCCCCCACTTACATACGATCAACGCCAAGCCCAACAGGCTCTTCGAGCCCGACCCAGGCGCCCCCTTGTTTCGATGACGCCAGTGCCAGAGAGATGAACCTGAGACCATCGACTCCATCCGTAACGTTGGGCGTGCCTTGTGCCAAGGTCTGAGCTTCGCGCCCTTCTCGTCGCGCCCGGATCTGTTCGGCAAAATCACTGTAGAGCTGCGCGAAGGCCTCGAGATAGCCTTCGGGGTGCCCCGGCGGAATGCGTGCAGCCGCCAGCGCCGCCGCCCCTAGGCCGGGGCCATTGCGCGTGAGAATCCGTGAAGGCTCGCCCAAAGGCGAATGAATAAGTCGGTTAGGCTCTTCCTGTCGCCATTCGAGTCCGCCATGGCTGCCAAAGACTCGAAGTTTCAAGCCGTTCTCGTTGCCCGGAGCCACTTGGCTCGACCACAGCATGCCCCGCGCGCCGCCCTTGAACCTCATCATCATGTGCACGTTGTCATCGAGGACCCGCCCTTCGACGAAGGCGTGAAGATCGGCCGCCAGCGATTCGAGCTCTAGCCCCGTGACGAAGCGGGCTAGATGGTAGGCATGGGTACCGATATCGCCCAGACAGCCGGCCGGCCCACTGCGTTTGGGGTCGGTACGCCACTCGGCCTGTTTAACGCCGCTCTCTTCCAAGGGTGTGGAAAGCCAGTCCTGGGGATATTCCACCTGAACCACGCGGATATCGCCCAGTTCTCCGGTCGCCACCATTTCACGAGCCTGGCGCACCAACGAGTAACCGGAATAGTTGTGAGTCAGGCCGAAAAAGCGTCCGCTTCTCTCGACCAGCTCGGCCAACGCCTGGGCATCTTCCAGGGTAGTAGTCATCGGCTTGTCGCAGATAACGTCGATTCCCGCCTCGAGAAAGGTTTTCGCCACATCGTAATGGAGATGATTGGGCGTCACGATGGCCACCACATCGATGCCGTCCTCGCGCTGGCTTTCGGCCGTGGCCATGGTGCGATAGTCCGGGTAGGCCCGCTCCGGCGATACGTGCAACGCCGCCGCCGAGGCCTGGCTGCGCTCGGCGTTGGAGGCAAAGGCGCCCGCCACGAGCTGGTATTGATCGTCGAGCCGGGCCGCGATGCGATGCACGCCACCGATGAAGGCCCCTTCGCCGCCTCCGACCATGCCCAGGCGTAGCCGACGCGTGGCGCTGTTGTGGTCGCTCATAATCGTCTCCTTGTCGTGCCGTTTGCCGTTGCCGGCTGGATTCAATCTAGCCCGAGTATGCGGCGGTTAGCGGCCTGGTCGGAGCCGGCATCGGCGAAATCGTCGAAGGCCCGCTCGGTCACCTCGATAATGTGGTCGCGGATAAAAGCAGCCCCCTCGCGCGCCCCAACTTCCGGGTGTTTGAGGCAACACTCCCACTCGAGCACGGCCCAACCGTCATAGTCGTGGGCAGCCATCCACGAGAAGATACGCTTGAAGTCTATCTGGCCGTCGCCAAGCGAGCGGAACCGACCCGCGCGCTCGGTCCAGGACTGATAACCGGAATAGATTCCTTGCTTCGGGCTCGAATTGAATTCGGCGTCCTTGACGTGAAACATCTTGATCCGCTCTCGATAGACGTCGAGAAAGCCCAGATAATCGAGCTGCTGCAGGATCAGATGGCTAGGGTCATAAAGAATGTGGCAGCGAGGATGGTGGCCGACGCGCTCCAGAAACATCTCGAATGTGATGCCATCGTGAAGGTCTTCGCCTGGGTGAATTTCGTAGCAAAGGTTTACCCCTGCCTCGTCAAAGGCATCCAGAATCGGACGCCAGCGCCGTGCCAATTCATCGAAGGCGGTCTCGATCAGGCCAGCCGGCCGCTGTGGCCAAGGATAAAGAAACGGCCAGGCCAATGATCCAGAGAAGGTGGCGTGATCCGTCAGCCCGAGATTTCGGGAAGCCTTGGCCGCCAAGTGCAATTGCTCTACCGCCCAGGCCTGGCGAGCAGAAGGATTGCCCTGCACCTCGGGTGCCGCGAAGCCATCGAAGACTTCGTCATAAACGGGGTGTACCGCCACGAGCTGCCCCTGTAGGTGTGTCGAGAGCTCGGTCAATTTCACCCCATTATCGGCCAGGGTCCCCTTGAGTTCATCGCAATAATCCTGGCTTTCTGCCGCTTGCTTCAAGTCAATCAGGCGGGTATCCCAACTGGGAATCTGTACGCCTGTGTAGCCCAGCCCCGACGCCCAGGCAGCAATGGTATCGAGGCGATTAAAAGGGGCATCGTCACCCGCGAACTGAGCGAGAAAGATAGCCGGTCCCTTGATGGTCTTCATGGCGCGCGCTCCTTGTTCTCTGTGTGTCGCAACGGCACGGGCCCGCTTGGGCCCGTGCGGAGGCATGTCAGAAGGGGGAGTCGGGATGGTAATACTGCTCCGCGTTATCCTGGGTGATAAGCGGCGAAGCCAGGATGTATTCGCCAAGCACCGGCCCATTGGACATGAAGTGCTGGACTGTCAGGTCCATTGCCGTTGCGATCATCGCCGGCGGATAAAGCACATCTACCGGTACCAGATCATCACCTTCCATGACTCGCTTGATGATGTCCTTCATGCCGGCCCCGCCGACGATGAACAGTTCATCTTCACGCTCGGCCTGCCGGACGGCCTCGATAACACCCAGTGCGGTATCGTCATCCTGGGCCCACACAGCATCGATATCATCGAAGCGGGAGAGGAAGTCCTGCATTACTTCGAAGCCATCGTCACGGTTCCAATTGGCGTGTTGCATGTCGAGAATCTCGATATTCGAGCCTTCAAGTGCGGACTGGAATCCCTCGACACGCTGGTCATCGACCACCGTCGGAAGCCCGCGCAGTACGACAATCTTGCCTTCGTCTTCGAGCCGCTCACGAATATACTTTCCCGAGACGCGCCCCATCTCCTGGTTGTTGCCCGCAACGTAAAGATCTTGGATGCCATCCTCGGTAAGCCCACGGTCGACCACGGTGACGAACACCCCTTCCTGCTTCACCCGGCGGACCGGATCGGTCAGCGGCCCGGATTCGAACGGCAATACCACTAGAGCATCGATGTGGCGCAGCGACACTAGATCCTCAAGATCGTTGGCCTGTTCCCCGGGGTTGCTGGCAGTGGCTATAGTGATCGAGACGTTAGGGTAGAGCTTCTCCAAGCGTTTCTTGGCCTCTTCGGCATGGAAGTTAAGGCCGCCGGCCCAGCCATGCGTGGCAGATGGAATCGAGACGCCGATGGTGTAATCCTCCGCCGACGCGGTTGCCGGTACGCCCAGCACGGCAGCGGTGGCAAATGCAGCAAGTGTTGTCTTTAGGGTTGGCATGGTCACGCTCCTCTCGGCTTGCGTTGTTATCTTGTTTGCGCTTTCTGCTTTCTGGCTTCGGTGATGGCGTTCAGACGTTGTTCTTTTTCCATGATGCGCGCTGCAGATACACCGCAACGATGATGATGATTCCCTGCACGGTGCCGTTGAGGTAGTTGGAGATGGCATCCGTGAGATTGAGGATGTTGCCTATCATGGTCAGCATGATCGCCCCGACCACGGTGCCCCAGATGCGCCCATGACCGCCCTTGAGTACGGTGCCGCCGATGATCACCGCGGCAATCGCTTCGAGCTCCCAAAGTACACCGGTAGCCGCTGAGGCCGAGCCCAGGCGCGGCACATAAATGATGGTGGCCAGTGAAACGCAGACGCCCTGCAATACGTAGGTCAGCGTCTTGACCCGGTCGACGTGGATTGCGCTGTACTCGGCGACCTTTTCGTTGGAGCCAATGGCAAAGCAGTAGCGGCCGAAGCGGGTGTAGTTGAGCAGGACGTAGCCGACCAGGGCGACCAGCAGGAAAACCCAGACCGGGATCGGGATACCCAGAAGGCTCTCGTAGTAGACCGGGCGATAGACGTCGCGAACGTTCCAGTCCAGCGTCAGGGTGCCGCCATCGGCCAGGTAGGTCACCAGCGAACGATAGATGCCCATGGTGCCGAGCGTGACGATGAAGGCTTCGATCTTGCCCTTGGTGGTCACGACACCGTTGATGAAGCCTGCCCCCATTCCCAGGATAAGCGATGCCCCGATGCCGAACAGCACGGTCGTTATTCCGACGCCGAACTGCTCGACTAAACCATTCATGAGGATGATCATCACCCCAGCGATGAAGGCCGCCATTGAACCAACGGACAGGTCCAATCCCCCTGCCGTGATCACGAACGTCGCGCCTACAGCGATGATGCCGATGAACGCGCTGCGGGTAAGCATGTTCGAGAGATTGTCGGCCCCCAGAAAAGCAGGGTTGATGAGCACACCGAGAATGGCCAGTGCAACCAGGGCGATGAAAGGCCCCCAGGTCTTGATATCAAAACGAAAGACATTGCGCTTCATGGGTTTATTATTGTCAGGCACGACGATGCTCATTCCCCCCTACCCCCTTGATCCCGGATGCGTACTGCATGATTTCCTGTTCATTGACTTCGTCTCCCTCGAGCACACCGGTCAGCACCCCGGCGCACATCACTGCCACACGATGTGAGAGTCCAATGAGTTCGGACATTTCGGAAGAAATGAGAATGACCGAACACCCCGACTCGGTCAGGTCGCGTATGAAGCGATAGATTTCCTGTTTTGTCCCCACATCTATGCCTCGGGTGGGCTCGTTGATGATCACTATCTCGGGATCGATAGACATGACTTTAGCCAGCAACAACTTCTGCTGGTTACCGCCGGAGAGCTCACCAGCGGTGCTTACATCGGTACGCAGCCGAATATCGAAGCGCTTCGCCGCCTCGGCATAGGCTTGTGCCTCGCGCTGACGGCTGATCAGAGGATGACAGTAGGCGCGCAGGTTGAGCAGCGTCAGGTTGGGTCGCAGTCCCATGTTGAGGACCAGCCCTTTGCCCTTGCGGTCTTCGGTCAAGTAGGCGATACGATAACGTACCGCGTCGCGCAAGTGCCTGAAGGAGACGGACTTGCCGTTGCGTAGCACCTCTCCCGCACGCCGCTGACGCAACCCTAGGATCGCCTCGCATAGGGCCGTTCGCCCCGCGCCGACCACACCACCGAACCCCAGGACCTCGCCCCTGCGCAAGGTAAAGCTGGCCAAGCGCACGGCGCCTGGCACCTCGATATTGCGCGCTTCAAGCACTATCGGAGCATCTGATGCAACGCTGCTGCGGGCTGGGTACATCTCGTTGATTTCGCGCCCGACCATCAGCCTGGCCAGGTCTTCCTTGCTGCGGCCCTCGGCAAGCCCCGTGTCGATCAAATGTCCGTCGCGCAGCACCGTGACCCGGTCGGCGATCTGCTCGATTTCGCGAAGCTTGTGGGAGATATACAGGATCGCCACCCCCTTCTTTCGCAATCGCGATACCAGGGAAAACAGAATCTGCACCTCACGCTCGGTCAGCGACGCAGTCGGCTCATCCATGATCAGGACCCGCACATCTCGCGTGACGGCCTTGGCGATCTCCACCATCTGCTGGTCGGATGTACTCAGGTCCTTGACCCGCGTTGCTGGGTCAATATCGGTCTCGAGTTCGACGAGTGCCTCACGGCACCGTGCACGCATGGCCCGGCGATCCAGGAACAGCCCTCGGCGAAGCTCGCGGCCTAAGAAAATGTTTTCCTCGACGGTCAGTTGCTCGGCAAGCGCCAATTCCTGGTGAATCATCACCACGCCATCCGTCTCGGCCTCACCACTCGAGCGAAAGCGGCGGGGTTCGCCCGACACTTTTATCTCGCCAGATGACGGAGGCAAATATCCCGACAGAATACGCACCAGCGTCGACTTACCGGCTCCATTCTCGCCAAGAAGAGCATGTACCTCTCCGGCATGAAGCGTCAGGTCGACGTCGAACAACACCTGATTGCCACCAAAAGAGCGGGAAATTCGATGCCCTTGAAGACGAATCGGGGGCGCGCTCATCATCCGTACCACCCCCTATCGAAGGGAAATCCCTGGCTGGTCAATTGGTCGTTGTCGTCGGCAGCGAGGAGCAGTGCGCTCGGCGCCACATACTCAGGCGTCAGGTACACCTTGGGACACCGCGTAACACGGCCCAAGAGAGCACCGGTAACGGCAGGGCGGCAAGCAAGACCACCCAGAACAATCGTGAACAAGGCAGTTTCCAAAGCATGGCGTCACCAAAAAGTTTGTCGTTGTAAGGCCGAGCACGCTTTTAATTTAGACGACAAACTAAATCCCTAGCCATGCAACTTAGGTCCCAGATAAAAGCCATTTATTTTTTTATGCGCACAAAGATATAGAGCCAGGTATAGGAACAAAAACGACCCAAAACACTGATGCAGCTCAACTTATGTGCGGCTTTCATCATCTGTGCAAAGATTTCGGTCGATTATATTCAGGGAGCAGTAGGCGATTTTTGTAGTCAGATACAAAAAATTGAGTTGTATACGCTGGACACTCATGCCCATTCGTTTTCCAATCTATGTGTTTTCCTGGAGGGCAAGATCAAAAACGTGAGAGCGTCGTCTGATCAACCACGATCCCAGGTCGGCGATTCCCTCAGGGACCCCACCACGCGATCGCAATATGCGTAGCGGGAATGATGTCGCTGTCTGGCTGCGCCAGTATCGTCGGTGACAAAGATCAGCAAGTCACGATCAACAGTACGCCATCGCAGGCAGGCCTCGTGATCACGGATGAGACCAACCAGGCAGTCTTTCAAGGTCAAACGCCGACCACCGTCACGCTCAAAAAAGCGGATGACTCCTATTTCGGAGGCAAAGACTATAACGCCACTCTCAATAAAGATGGCTATGAGTCACGAGCTATTTCTATTCCAGCGTGAGGGCTCTCATGAGCTAAACTTGGTCCTTCTCAAGGACATTCCCGACAACTTGAGCGATGATATGCAGCTCGCGGCGTGAAGAAATACGCGACGATGCCCCCCGAATTCTGGCGCAGTCATCCTTGGAAGCCCCCATGGAAACCCAGACGTAGCCTTCTGCCAGTGCCGTACATATTTCTTACTAAAAAGTATCAAACCTTACGGATACTCATTAAAAAAGCCGGCTCGCAATGAGCCGGCTTCGTTTATGTGCGATCTTCAAGATCGCTGGGGCATCGACAGCTTAGAAGCTGTAGACAGCACCCACGGCAACGCCATCACTTTCATCGTTAGTACGGTCATACTTGGCGTACTCGACGAAGGTGTACATCGCCGGAGACAGGTTGTACGTAGCACCCAACGAGAATTCGTTGAAGCTGTCGTCACCTTCGTAAGCACCAGTAGTACCGTTCACGCCACCGGGGTTAGCGACAGCAGCCACTTCTTCGTCGGCGTCGACGCGCTGATAGGCACCGTAGATATCGCCGAAGCCGTAGCCGTAGCGAGCGCCCAGGGCATAGCGCATGATGTCGCCATCGTCACCAGCGAACTCGACGTCGGTGTTTTCCACCTTGGCGGAAACACGCAGCGCATCCATGGTGTACTGAGCGTTCACACCATAAGCTTCGGCAGAAATTTCATCACCGGTAGCGTCGTTACGCAGCTCGTAGTTATCCAGGCTGTCGTAGACACCCGCGACGGAGAACGCACCGGCGGTATACTTAACACCACCGAAGAAACCGGCATTGGAGCCTTGGTTTTCGTATCCGGCGACTTGACCATCACCACCGAACTCATCTTCCGCATCGCCTTTGTACTGCGCGCCAACGGCAAACTGCAGGCCAGCCAGTGAGGGCGAGACGTACTGAATCTTGTCGCCTTCACGGTCCGGGTCGGCGCCCAGGCCGTCGTCGCCGTAGATGTTGCCGAGATCGCTGGTGGAGTCAGAAACGTCGAAGTATTCGTTGTTGGTGATCGGGTCCTGGATCCAGTCGTCGATCAGCGGATCCCAGGAACCGACACGGGCATCACCGAAGTTGCCCTTCATGCCCAGGTAAGCTTGGTCGCCAGTGTCGATGCCACCACCGATTTTTTCTTCATCGGCGTTGTGCTCGAACTCGGCCTTGAAGTAGCCGGTCAAGCCCGGGTTAATGATGTGCTGACCGGAGAAACCGACGGTAGAACCGTTGTCGAACAGATCATCTTCTGTATCACCATCAGCTTGGTCGATGGAGCGATAGGCAATCTGGATGTTGCCGTACAGGTCGAGTTGAGTGCCGTCTTGGTTATAGACAGTGGCAGCCTGTGCAATACCAGCGGAGGCGCCCAGGGCACCGGCAACGGCAGTCGCTAAGAGTGTCTTTTTCATCGCGATAAGTTCCTTAACTAGCTTACTGTTCGATCGTGTCTGCAAATGCAGTCGGCTTTCGGCCCGGCTTGTTTATTCAACGGTCTGCTAAGCAACACCGCGACGAGTCCGTAAAGCCTTGTTGTTATCCAATGCTCGCAGGGAAACCATATACCGGTCTTTTGGAGAACGCAACAAGAAAAAAACACTGTTTTCCTTCCGCGCATCCTGACGATTCGGTCAAGACCATCTCCTCCGCGAGCCAGCCCTGAAAGGCCTGAAATCCACTTTACGCCGCCAATATGACATTGGCATGACGTCAGCGACGCGCTCATCTTTACGATTCAAGGCTCTCTCTGGCAAGGGGCAAATCGCCACAAAGGCAAGTTTTACTACAAAAGTCGCATAACGCGGAGATAATCCCCACCCGACGCGGAAAAACATGGCATGAAAAAAGGGGCTTGCGCCCCTCTTTTTCAATACTTTCACCCGAATGTTAGCGGCCGTGCTTGGCGAGCAACTGACTCAACTTGCGCTCTAGCTGCTCGGATTCTTTGCGCTCGTGGTGCTGCTTCTGCTGTTTTTTCTGCTTTTTCGTGAGTTCATCGAGCTGCTTGCGGGCATGGCGCGCCTCGCCCTCGCTCACGGTGCCTGCCGCCTGGCCGTCGAGATCCACCCGCACCACATCGGCGCGTACCGCCTTGAGGTAGCGTGGCAAGTGCACGTAGCACGCCAGAGCGCGACGCACAAGTTTCTCCGGCCAAGGCTCGCGCGCCACCAGATCGAGATGAATGCCCGTCTTGAGCGGCTGAGTATGGCCCTTGAAGAAGGTTTCCGGATAGCGCTGGTACCACTGCGCCAGCAACGATTGGGGAGAAGGCGGCTCATGTTCCGCGCCCAGCGCCAGGTTTACCTGCGGAGCTTCACTTTCAGCGTGGCTAGCGCTTCTGCTTTGATCTTCCGACGGCGAGTCAGAGGCGGAGGAGGCATGATCTTCGGTGGCTTCTCCCGCTGACCGACGCGGACCACGAAACGCGATGGGCCCTAGCCCTCTTGCTTTCGCACCAGCGTCGGGCAACTCCGCCTGGGTGGCGGGCGTCTCGGTATCGTCGGGTTCCAACTCGGCAAGCGCCAGGAGGCGCTCACGCAGGGCACGGTTTTCCGACTCGAGCGCCGAGACCTGCCCACGAGCGGCCTCGAGGTTGGCCCGACAGGCCTCGGCTTGATGTTCCAATGCCCTGAACAGGGCGTCTGCTTGGTCGGTCAGCAAGGCGTGCACTCCCTGATTGCCTTGAACAAACACTGGGCCTCGAAGCGTCTGCGTAGTGATTTAACACCGATACGGCAGACAGGCCCGGCCCATGCGGGCTACCGGGTAAGTCTGTGCCAGCTTCGCCGCGCTGGCAACCTCATCGCCGTTCGTAATGCACGAAGGCGTAGTCGGGCTTGCCGTCGCCGCCCTGCCCCGGCACGCGCTGGGTTTCCTGCCAATGCGCCGTGTCGAACGCGGGAAACCAGGCGTCGCCTTGCACGGATACATCGACCTCGGTCAGGTAAAGTCGCGTCGCGCAGGGCAAAGCTGCAGTGAAGATTTCGCCACCGCCGATCACGCAGATATCCTCGACGCCCTCGATGATGGCCTGGCTATCGGCCATTTCGAGAGCACTGGCCAGATCATGACAAACGCTGATTCCGTCATGGGAATAGCCACGATCACGCGTGACAACGATATTGAGCCGTCCGGGAAGCGGCCTGCCGATGGATTCGAACGTCTTGCGCCCCATGACCAGCGGTTTGTTCATGGTCACGGCCTTGAAGAACTTGAGGTCTTCCGGCAGATGCCACGGCAGTTTGTTATCGACGCCGATGACACGTTCGCGCGACATCGCTGCCACCAGTGCAATGGGCACCACCGTATCGACACAGGCGTTCGTGGGCTCGCTCATACGGCCACCTCCGCTTTGATATGCGGATGCGGATCATAATCTTCGATGGCGATATCATCGAAGGTGAAATCGAACACATCCGTGATCTCAGGGTTGAGCACCAGGCGCGGACGCGGACGCGGCGCGCGACTCAATTGAAGGTGCGCCTGGTCAAGATGATTGAGGTAGAGATGTGCATCGCCCAGGGTATGAATGAATTCGCCCGGCGCCAAGTCACATGCTTGCGCGATCATGTGCGTGAGTAGCGCGTAGCTGGCGATATTGAATGGCACCCCAAGGAAGATATCGGCGCTGCGCTGGTACAGTTGGCACGACAGCCGACCATCGGCGACATAGAACTGAAACAAGGCATGGCACGGCGGCAACGCCATGTCATCGACCAGCGCGGGATTCCAGGCGGAGACGATCAGCCGGCGCGAATCGGGGTTACGTTTGATTTGCTCGACGACATTGGCGATCTGATCGACATGCCCGCCATCCGGCCGCGGCCAACTGCGCCACTGGTAGCCGTAAACCGGCCCCAGGTCGCCGTTCTCGTCGGCCCATTCGTCCCAGATACGGACCCGGTTTTCCTTGAGGTAGGCGATGTTGGTGTCACCACGCAAGAACCACAGCAGCTCATGGATGATGGAGCGCAAATGGAGTTTTTTGGTGGTTACCAGCGGGAAGCCGTCGGCCAAGTCGAAGCGCATCTGATGACCGAAAACGCTGCGCGTCCCGGTCCCGGTGCGATCACTTTT
This sequence comes from Chromohalobacter sp. 11-W, assembly GCF_029889905.1. Classification (GTDB taxonomy): domain Bacteria; phylum Pseudomonadota; class Gammaproteobacteria; order Pseudomonadales; family Halomonadaceae; genus Chromohalobacter. Next base: position 171,380 of record NZ_JARANZ010000005.1, read on the forward strand.
TTCCACGCCATTGTCGAGCACATGGCGCATCAAATCGAGATAAGGCTGCATGTCATCCGAACGTTGAACGATGAAGGCGCGGCATTGCCACGCCGGAATTGGACGCCTGGCCGCTCACGCTGACGGCGACGCTTCACGCGCGTCGTCGACCGACTGCCGACGCGACCAGACAATCAAGGCGATGCCGGCCAAGGCCATGGGGACGGTCAACAATTGGCCCATCGTCAGCCAGCCGAAGGCGATGAAACCTAACTGGGGGTCGGGCTGACGCACGAACTCGACCGAGAAGCGAAACACCGCGTAAAGCAACAAAAACAGGCCAGATATCATACCACGCCGACGCGGCCGACTAGAGACCCACCACAGCACGACGAACATCACCACGCCTTCCAGCGCGAACTCATAAAGCGGCGAGGGATGACGCCCCTCAGGCCCCAGGCCGGGGTACACCAGCGCCCAGGGCACGTCGGTCACACGCCCGGGTAATTCATGATTGATGAAGTTACCGATACGTCCGGCCCCCAGGCCGATCGGCACCATCGGCGCCACGAAATCGGTCAGTTGAAAAAACGCCAGGCGGTGCTTGCGCGCGAACAAGCCGGCGGCAATCAAGACACCGACCAGGCCGCCGTGAAAGCTCATGCCGCCATCCCAGACCTGAAAGATCCATAATGGATCGGCCATCAGGCGCTCGAAGCCATAGAAGATCGCATACCCCACGCGTCCCCCGAGAACGACCCCTAGCGCCCCATAGAACAGCAAGTCACCGATATCATCGGGCTTGAGGCCGATGCGGGCGGCGCGCTTGCGCCCCAGCCACCAGGCTCCCACGAAACCAATGACATACATCAGCCCGTACCAATGCACCTTGAGGGGACCCAAGGCGATGGCGATGGGGTCGATATCGGGGTAACTGAGCATGCGTACTCCTTGCATACGTTCTGGTCGGCGTGGGCCCGACACCTTACGACAGCCGCTGCCGGGCGGCAACGACGCACAGCATCGGCTACGTCTCGGATGTCTCGCCTTTACCCACCCAACGGCGCACCATCGCGATCAGATCGCCAGGACGGTAAGGCTTGGCCAGGCAGTCATCCATGCCCGCCTGCAGAAAGGCTTCTCGACTGGATTGCGTGACATTGGCGGTCAACGCCACTAGCACGCTGGCATGCCGCCTCGCCAGTCGGCGTTCCAACCGACGCCAGCGACGGCTGGTTTCCATACCGTCGAGGGTCGGCATGTAGATGTCCATGAACACCAGATCGAACGCCTGACGCTCGGCCAGCGCCAGCGCCTCCTCGCCATTCGCAGCGGTCTCGACATGACAACCCTGGCGCTCGAGCACGCTACATGCCAATAGCGTATTGACGGGACCATCATCGACGATCAGCACCCGGGGACTCGTATCGCTTGGATGCGTATCGGCCGCCGGCTTTTCCTCCGTCAAGGTGTCGAGCAATAGCATGGCGTCTTCCAGGCGCCGCCGCAGCGCCTCCCACTGCGACGGGGGATGCGGCGCCTCGGTCCCGGGAAGCGAGGTCAGCGTTTTAACAGAGGCCTCGAGCTCCTGGCGCAGGTGCGACAGATACCCCGTTTTGAGGCGCGCATCCTCGCGCGCCTGATCACGGGCGAGTCGCAAGCGGTGCAAGGTTTCGCCGGCCTCGGTCTGATCGATCAACGCCCAGACGGAGTGATCACCATGCACGGCCAGGCATTCGAGGCGATATTCGCGCGCTGCCCCTCCCGCATCGGTGACCCGCACCCGGCGCCGTTGTTCATCGACGAGTCGCGGCTTCAACCACTCGGCCAGCAGAATGTCGCGCAACGCCTCAGGGCGCTCGCCAAGCAATCTTGCCAAGGTGGGATTTAGAGTGACGATGGCATCGCCTTCGGTCAGCAAGGCCGGTAGTTGCAAGGCGTTGAGCCACGCCGGCATATCCCACGCATCGTTCGATGCAGGAGTGCCCAATTGCGGCTCGAGACGCGTCAATAGCGCATTCAAGGTGGCCGGCGAGACGGCGGTGGTGTCCGGCGCATCGTCTTGCGAGCGAGGAAGCCATCCGGCGAGCCTGCCCAGCGCGGCCTGCCAAGCGTCCTCCTCGCGCTGCAACCGCCAGTAGAGCACGGTCACGAAGCCCGCGAAGATCAGCACATTGCCGAGAATCAAGCCGATACTCAACCATGGCAGTGCCTTCTGCCAGGCACTGTTGTCGGGTAGGCTCAGGCGACTCACCAGCCGCCAACCGGTGCCGGGGAGCGTGTCCCAGATCAACGCCCGGCGCCCTTCCTCCAGCCACTGCATCCCATACCGCCCCGCGGCGTCCGGCAACACGCGGGAAACATCATCGCGCATCAAGGCATTCCCGCCACCGTCGACCAGCCAGTGCTTCCCCGTGTTGCCCGTCTCATCGCGAATCAAACGCTTCAACCGTGGCAGGGAGATTTCCATACCCACCCGCGCAAGGTAACGCTCGTTCCACACGACATCGCGAGTAGCGACCAAGCGTCCCGGTGGCGCTTGCGCTCCAGTCCACCAGGTGACGTTTTCCGTATCGTCAGAGACGCGTTCTCGCTGATAAGGAGGGAGATCGTCGTCGATGCCGTCCAACGGCTCGGGGACGCTGAAATCGCGCATACCCACCGGCAAGACGAAGAGGCGGGTGACCAAGGCATCCATGCCGTCATAGTCATCGAGCAGCCTCGTCAGAAGCCGCTGGGTATCGTCGTGCGACAGCACGGCCGGCAGCACCGGAGAAACGTTCGGGGAGGTCGAGGTATTCTCGTCCATCGACTGAAGAATGCGCCGCGAGCCACGCGCAAGCATCACAAGATGCTGCTGCTGGGCGGTCAAGCGTGCATCCAGCTGGCGTGCGTAGACACTATGCGAGGCCTGCAGACGCGCCAGCGCATTTTCCGATTCACGACGATCGCTCGCCTGCCAAATCAACGCTCCGGCGCCCAGGCACACCAACGTGAAGCCTATTTCGGCCAGCAACAACGGCCACAGCAACGCTTTCCAGCGCGAACGATGGGGGCTCGAAGGAGTCGCGGCTTTGTGCATTCCCTACCCTGCTCGTAACGATGCAGCGAGTGTACGCGCTCGCTTACCGGCTGTCATGGCACGTGCAGGCCTTGGCATGGCGCGCTACGCTGGCGCCATCATCTTCGCGATAGCGACGTCCACGAAAGCCCTTTGGCGAGAGAAATATGACATGTGTTTGATCGTCTTCGACTGGCGCCCAGGCAGTGACACACCTCTGCGCTTGGCCGCCAACCGCGATGAGACTCACGCCCGCCCGACACAAGCGCTGGCCGCATGGCCGGACGCACCAACCCTGGTCGGCGGTCGTGATCTACGTGCCGGCGGCACGTGGTTAGCGGCATCGCAAACGGGACGCCTCGCGGCAGTGACCAATGTCCGCGATGCGTACGCTACAGCGCCGCCCTCACCACCCAGCCGAGGCGCCCTGCCTTACCAGGCGCTGACGCACGAAGCGCCGCTCGCCTGGCTCGAGACCCTCGCGGCGGGCGAGGCGCAGGCCTATGCCTGGTTCAATCTGCTCTATTGCGACGGCATCACGCTAGTGCACGTTCATCATGGCCCGGCAGGCACGTCGCTCGCTCGGGTTTCGCCCGGCGTGCATGGCCTTTCCAATGCCACCCTGGATACACCCTGGCCGAAAGTGATCCGCGCACGGGACGGCTTCGAGCGTGCACTGACGCAGACCGCATGGCAGGCGCCCGCGCTGGACACGATGCACGATACTCGGTCGGCGCCGACAGCGGAGCTACCGGATACCGGCGTGGGCATGGAAATGGAAAACTTCCTGTCACCGATCTTCATTCGCGGGGAGCGCTACGGCACCCGCGCCACGACGCTCGTGGACTGGCAACCCACCGGCATCGAGCTGCAGGAATCGCGCTTCGGCCCGAACGGCGTAGCGCATGGCAGCTGCCGGCACTCACTCGCCTTGGCGGGCGCCCCTCAGTCCTGACGAGCCATTCTCACCCGGCCCAGCGGCAGTGCACTCCACCAGGACTCAGTCGTCGGGGGGAAGTAAATGTGCCAGCTTCCATTCGCCCATACGCTGGCGTAGATGCGCCCGCACCGCCGCGGTGGTGGGCAACGCCAGCGTTTCGTCGAGCAGCGTCCGCGTGTCTGCAAGGGAAACACGCCGGATCGCCGCGCGCACGCGAGACAAGCTAGGGGCATTCATGGAGAGCGCCTCGAAGCCCATCCCCATCAGCAGCAAGGCACCAGCGGGGTCGCCGGCCAGCTCGCCGCATACCGAGGCTGGCACCTGCAAGCGTCGCGACTCGCTGGCGAGATGCGATAAGGCGCCCAGCACGGCTGGGTGGCAGGCATCGTAGAGGCTCGCCACGCGCGGATTGTTGCGATCCACCGCCAGAAGGTATTGGGTGAGATCGTTACTGCCCACCGAGAAGAAATCGACACGGGCGGCCAACGCATCGAGCTGATAAAGCGTTCCCGGCACCTCGATCATTACCCCGACCTGAGGGCGCGCCAGTTTGACACCCTCCTCGATCAGTTCCCGCTGGGCCCGGTCGATGAGCTTGAGCGCGGTATCGACTTCTTCGATGCTCGAGATCATCGGCAACAGGATGCAAAGATTGTCGAGCCCCACCGAGGCACGCAGCATGGCGCGCAACTGCACCATCAACACTTCCGGATGATCGAGCGTCACGCGGATTCCGCGCCACCCCAAGAAGGGGTTGGCCTCGTCGATGGGAAAGTACGGCAGGTCCTTGTCGCCACCGATATCCAGCGTGCGCATCACCACCGGCAACGGCGCGAACCCCTCGAGCTGATCGTGGTAAAGCCGCGTTTGCTCCTGCTCGCTGGGGAAGCGCTCGTTCATCATGAAGGGCACTTCGGTGCGATAAAGGCCCACGCCACTGACCCGTGACTTGAGCGACGCCACGGCCTCCACGGCGAGCCCGGTGTTGACCATCAAGGGCATGTGGTACCCGTCGGAGGTTTCGCTGGGGCGATCCTGCTCATGTTCGAGGACCTCGCTAAGAGCCGTCTCCTCGGCGATCAAGGTCTCGTAATGATGCTCACGCTCGGCATCGGGACGCACGAACAGCCGACCGCGATGACCGTCGAGAATCGCTCGAGCACCGTTGAGCCTCGGCAAGGGTAGATCGACCATCCCCAGCACGGTGGGAATGCCCATCGCACGCGCCAGAATAGCGACATGCGAGGTACTCGAACCACGAATCGACACCAAGCCCACCAACTTGTCGCGTGGCACCTCACCCAACGATGCCGCACTCAATTCATCGCCAATCAGGATGGTCTGCTCGGGGAACGTATCCGGCGTGCGCGGGCTGTCTTCCTGCAGATGGGCGAGCACGCGACGTCCCAGATCGCGAATGTCGGCGGCTCGCTCGCGCAAGTAGTTGTCGTCGACACGCTCCAGATATTGCACATGACGCTTCACCACATCGGCTAGAGCACCGGGCGCCCACTGACCTTCGCGAATGCGCTTCTCGACCTCTTGACCCAGCGCCGCGTCGCCCAACATTTGCTGGTAGGCATCGAACAGGGCCACTTCCTGCGCCGAGATACGCTTGACCAAACGTGCCGCCGCGACGCCGATTTCCTTGCGAACATTAGCGATCGCTTCGTGCAGGCGGGTGATTTCAGCTTCGATGTCGGTAGGAATCAGGTCCGGCACGCTGTTGAGATCCGCCGGTGGCATCAGTACTACCAATTCCCCCACCGCCATGCCGGGCGACGCCGCGACGCCGGAGAACATCGCCTGGCCATCGGCTTGGGTCGGGCGGGTCAGCGTACCCGTGGCCATGGCGTGCGCCAGCACACCGGCCAACTGCGCCGCCATGGTAATCAGGAACGCTTCCTCGCCTTCGTCGAAACGACGCATGGCCTGTTGCTGCACGACCAACACCCCGAGCATGCGGCGCTGATGAATGATCGGCACACCGAGAAAGCTCGAAAAGCGCTCCTCGCCAGTTTCGGCAAAGTAGCGGAAATACGGATGCGACGGCGCGTCCTCAAGGTTGAGGGGTTCCTCGCGCTGACCGACCAGCCCGACCAGGCCCTCGCCCAGCGGCATGCTCACCTGCCCCACCGCCTGAGTACGCAGGCCCAGAGTATCCATGAGCACCAGGCAATCGCGCTCGGCATCGAACAGATAGACGGAGCACACATCGGTGCGCATCGCCTTGCGGATTCGGCGCACCATGGTCGCCAGCGCGGCTTCGAGACTACGCGCGCCGTTGACTTCTTGGATGATGCGTCGGAGAACGTCTAGCATGAGCGTTTCTTCTTGTTGTCGTCACGACGTGCGTGCGACGGTTGATCTGAGGCGAACGTGGCGCGTACCGACAAGCTGGGACGCATAGGCAAGAGACGCACCTGCGGCTAGCATGGCCCCTCTTCGTTCGCCAAGCGATGAACGCGCGGCGCCAGTTCCCGCAAGGCGCGGCGGTAGACTTCACGCTTGAAAGGCACGACCTGCCCTAGCGGATACCAGTAACTCACCCAGCGCCAGCCATCGAACTCCGGCTTGGGCGTGGAATCCACGCAAACTCGGCTATCCCGGCACCGAATCTTGAGCAGGAACCACTTCTGTTTCTGGCCGATACATACCGGCCTCGAATGCGTTCTCACCATGCGTCGTGGGAGACGGTAGCGCAGCCATCCGCGCGTACAGGCCAGGATCTCGACATCCTCCGGCGTCAAGCCGATCTCTTCCTCGAGCTCCCGATATAATGCCTGTTCCGGTGTCTCATGCGCCTTGATTCCTCCTTGCGGAAATTGCCACGCATTCTGTCCCACACGACGCGCCCAGAGCAGCTGTCCACTGCGGTTGGCAATGATGATGCCAACGTTGGGCCTGAAGCCGTCAGCGTCGATCACGGACATCACCTTAATGAATATTCGTTGAGGCCATTCTTCCACAAAGCCAGAAAGCGCATCAATACGCCTTGTGGTGGGCAACATTCAGTAACTCTGCGATAATCCATCTCCTTTTACGCCGCACGCAATCTTCCTGTTCACCCAGCACGATGCAAGGAGTCCTCCTTGAGCCTGGCGATCTTCGATCTCGACAATACCCTACTGGACCTCGACAGCGACCATGCCTGGGGCGAGTTCCTCATCGAGCAAGGCGCCGTCGACGCGACGACCTATCGCGACGCCAACGAGCGCTTCTACCAAGAGTACCAGAGCGGCGATCTCGACATCATGGCGTACCTGGCCCTGGCACTACAGCCATTAGCCGAGAACACGCCGGAGCAACTGGCCGCTTGGCATCAACAGTTCATGGCCAGCAAGATCGAGCCGCACATCCTGACGCGCGGAGAAGAACTGCTGGCACGCCATCGCGCCAAAGGCAATCGGCTATTGATCATCACCGCTACCAACCGCTTCATCACCGGCCCCATCGCCGAACGCCTGGGCGTGGATGACCTGATCGCCGTCGAGCCCGAGATCGATGCCGGCCGCTACACAGGTCGCGTGGTGGGCACCCCGAGTTTCCGCGAAGGCAAGGTGACGCGCCTGGACACCTGGCTCGCCGAGGAAGACGTCACCCTCGACGGCGCCTGGTTCTACAGCGACTCGCACAACGACCTGCCTCTCCTCGAGCGCGTCGATCACCCCGTCGCCGTCGATCCCGACGATGCCCTGCGTGAGGCCGCCGAGCAACGCGGCTGGCGCATCATCAGCCTGCGTGATTGAGAATGCCTCGACCCAGCAGCATATACAAAGGACGCCAAAGGGATCCCTTATGGCTTTGTCACTAGTCATAATGTCGGGCTTGGGGAGGCAGTATTTCCGCGTCAAAAGCGTTATAATGCAACGCAGAATTCCATCGCGCCGGTCGCAGTTCGAGATGCCGTTCGCCGGCTGACCGACGCACCTTCTCAAGGGCTATGTGAATGGTTGGCACGCATATGGATGAGTCAGTAGACATCGTACTCGTGGGTGCAGGCGTTATGAGCGCCACGCTCGCGACACTGCTTCACGAGCTGGAGCCGGAGGCACGCATCGAGATCATCGAGCGCCTCGACACCACTGCCAGCGAAAGTTCGTTTGCCTGGAACAACGCCGGTACCGGCCACGCCGGCTTGTGCGAACTCAACTATACGCCCCGCGCCGAGGACGGCTCGATCGTTCTCGACAAGGCCATCCACACTAATACCCTGTTCGAGGAATCCAAACAGCTATGGAGCTACTTGGTCGAAAAGGGCAACCTCGGCGATCCGGCACGCTTCGTGCACCCAGTACCGCACATGAGCTTCGTGCGCGGCGCAGACGACGTCCGCTTCCTACGCGATCGCTACCATGCCATGCGCGAACATCCGTGTTTCGAGGGAATGGAATACACTGAGGAGCGCAGTGTCATCGGCCAATGGGCGCCGCTGTTGCTGGATGGACGCGAGGGCGACGAACCGTTGGCCGCGACGCGCGTCGCCGGCGGTACCGATGTCGACTTCGGCGCCTTGACTCGCCAGCTCCTCGCCCGCCTCGAGGAAGAGCCCGACGAGCAGGTACGCATCACCACGGGTCAGACGGTCGAGGACCTGGACCGCAACGACGATGGCAGTTGGACCCTCAAGGTCGCAGGCAACGACAACACCACGCGCACCCTGCGGGCACGCTTCGTGTTCCTGGGCGCCGGCGGTGCCTCACTGCATCTGCTGCAGAAAAGCGGCATTCCCGAAGGCAAGGGCTACGCAGGTTTCCCGGTCAGCGGCCAGTGGCTGCGTTGCGACAAGCCTGAAATCGTTTCCCGGCACCATGCCAAGGTCTACAGCAAGGCTCCCATCGGCGCGCCGCCGATGTCGGTGCCTCACCTGGACACGCGCAATGTCGACGGCACGCCCTCGCTCTTGTTCGGCCCCTTTGCCGGCTTCACCACCAAGTTCCTGAAGACCGGCTCGGTGTTGGATCTAGTCAAGTCCGTGCGCTCGTCAAACCTGAGCTCGATGCTCTCGGTCGCGCGCGATAACTTCAGCCTGGTCAAGTACCTTCTCGACCAGGTACGGCTCTCCCATGAGCAGCGCGTCGATGAGCTGCGCGCCTTCTACCCCACGGCGAAGAGCGAAGACTGGCGCCTCGAGGTTGCCGGCCAACGCGTCCAGGTCATCAAGAAGGACCCGGAAAAAGGCGGCGTGCTGCAATTCGGCACCGAGGTCGTTGCCGCCAGCGACGGGTCGCTCGCGGCGCTGCTCGGCGCCTCGCCGGGCGCCTCCACGGCCACCTCGATCATGATCAATCTCGTCGAACAGTGCTTCCCCGAGAAATTTGCCAGCGATGCCTGGCAGCAGCGCCTACATGAGCTCGTCCCCGCGCGCGCCGACACATTGGCCGATCACGGCGAGCTGCTGCGCAAAGTGCGTCACCGCACGCACACCACGCTCAAGCTCGCCGATGCACAGCCCGCACCAGCGCCGGTGGCATAAAAAATATGGCCCCGCATAAAAAGCGCCTCGATCGATAGATCGAGGCGCTTTTAGTAGCACAGCCAAATAGTCTGTAGAAGCGCTAGTGCAGCCAGAACCACAAGTGCATGGTGCTCCAGGCATATACGCCGGCGAGCACATCATCGAACATGATCCCGAAGCCCCCGGCTACGTGGCGGTCCACCCAACGGATCGGCCAAGGCTTGATGATGTCGAACATGCGAAACACCACGAAGCCCCACAGCGCTGCCTCCCACGAAAAGGGAACCGCCGCCATGGTCAGCCAATAACCTACGAACTCGTCCCAGACAATGCCGGAATGATCGTGAACGCCCAGATCGCGCGAGGTTTTTTCGCACAGCCATATCCCCAGGATCGAGGCCGCGCCCACCAACCCTAGGTACCAATCGAGAGATAGTCCCGACAACAACCAATAGAATGGGATGGCGGCCAATGTACCGAAAGTGCCCGGCGCGAAAGGAATCGCCCCGCTTCCTAGGCCAAACGCCAGAAAATGAGTCGGGCGGCGCCAGACGCTGCGCGGTGAGCGATTCATGGTCCGCCTCCCGTGAAATGCTGCCATCCTGCAACCTTCATTGTCTCGGGAACCCCGCTGATACCGGGCTCGGCGACGACATGCCCGATCTCGGTCAGCGTGACATCACAGTCGGCACAGCGCCGCTGGGCCTCTTCCCAAGCCGAATCAGGCACGCTGACCAGAAGCTGGTAATCGTCCCCACCGCTGAACGCGGCATGCAAGGCGCCTTCGCTGCCTAACGTCATTTCCAGCGTCGGCGCTAGAGGAATACACGCCGGGTCAAGGTGAGCGCCCACGCCCGAGGCGTGGCATAGATGTTCGAGATCGGCCAGCAGGCCATCGGAGATATCCAGCGCCGCCGAGGCCAGCCCCCGCAGTGCACGACCCGCCTCGAGCTGAGGCGTTGGCGTCAAGTAGGCAGCCAGCAGCGGGTCCTCGAAGTCATGGCCGCCGGCCTGCCACATGCGCAGACCACCGTGGCCACCCCCCAGCGCACCGGTCACCGCCAGACGCTCTCCTGGCATCGCACCACTCCGCCGCAGCGCCTGGCCAACAGGCACATCGCCGATCACTGTGACAGAGATGGATAGCGTACCCCGCGTGACATCACCGCCGATCAAGGGCGTCGACATACGTCGGCCCAGATCGAGAAACCCTTGAGCGAACCGCTCCAGCCACACGGGCTCGGCATGCGTCAGCGTCAAGGCCATCAAACAGCCGCGCGGCCGCGCACCCATCGCTGCCAGATCGGAAAGCGCCACCGCCAGCGCGCGATGCCCGATGGCCTCGGGCGGCGCATCGCCGGGGAAATGCACATCGGCTACCGAGGTGTCCACGCTCATGGCCAGCTCGGTCCCCGCGGCGGGGCTCATAAGCGCACAGTCGTCGCCCGGCCCCAGCGTAATACCGGAGGTGAGCGGGGACTGATCGGGCGTCGCGAAATAACGCGCGATGATGTCGAATTCTCCCAACATGTCAACGACGACGCGCAGCGACCTCAGTACTCCGCAAGCGGCTCGCCAGCTTGTCGAGAATACCGTTGACGTACTTGTGGCCATCGGTGGCACCGAAGCCCTTGGCCAATTCGATGCCTTCGTTGATCACCACACGATACGGCACCTCGAGGCGATACTTGAGCTCATAGGCACCCAGCCTAAGAATCGCCAGTTCGATGCGATCAAGATCCTCGAGGCGACGGTCGAGCAGCGGCGCGATGGTTTTGTCGATGGCTTCACGGTCGCCGGCCACGTTGTGCAGCAACTCATGAAACAGCGCCAGATCGGCGATGCCCATGACCTTGTGCCAGTTTTCGTGATCCTCGAGATCCTCATCGGCGATTTGCGCGCGAAACTCCGACTCCACCGCCGTGATCGACTTGCCGGTCATCTGCCATTGGTAGAGACCCTGCACCGCCAACTCACGCGCCGCGCGGCGCGCTTGCTGGGCCGGGGTCGCATCACGGGGTGATTGGCTCATGCTTCCCCTCCCATTCGCTTGAATAGAGAGACCATTTCCATCGCTGCCATCGCCGCCTCGGCACCTTTGTTCCCGGCCTTGGTGCCGGCACGCTCAATGGCTTGGTCAATAGAATCGACGGTCAGCACTCCGTTGGCGATGGGGGTATTCAGCTCCAACTGCAGGCTACTCATGGCACTGTTGCAATTGCCCGCCACGTAGTCGAAATGTGGCGTCCCCCCGCGGATCACCGCCCCCAGGGCAATGACGGCATGCGGCTTGAGAACCTGCACGGCGCGCTTGACGGCCAAGGGTAGCTCCCAGGCGCCTGGCACATGGATGATATCGACGTTTTCTTCGTCCACGCCGTGGCGCACGAGGCTGTCCACCGCCCCTTCCACCAGGCTATCGACCACGTGATGATTGAAGCGGCCCACGACGATGACATAACGGCCATCGACATCGGTGTAGCCACCCTCGACTTGAGAGATCGGTTGCATTGTCAAATCCCGGGTCTGAATGCGCGACACTTCGCGCACGATATATCAGCTGTGTCAGTGCATGCCAGTGAAGCGATCACTTACTTCAACATGGCGCATGGTATCACCACCGCCGAGGAGCGCTTTTCTTCACCGGCACGCGCGGCCACCGGCGCCCCTAAGGCCCGGCGGTCGGATGAATGAAAGACTTATTCTACCGGCTGGTCGCTCTCAGGGGTATCGCCACCCACACGTTCGACGACCTCAAGATCGAAGCCGGACAACGCGGAGAACTTCCACGGCGAACTCAAAAGGCGCATTTGCCCGACGCCCAATTGGCGCAGAATCTGCGATCCGGTACCGATGGTCAGATAATTACCGGCACCATCGGAGGCACTCGAGCGCGGCGCTGGCTTGCGCGACAGCAGCACGTCGAGCTGATCCTTGAGGTCGAGACGCGGTCGGCCATCATCAAGCAGCACGAAGACCCCGGCTTCGGCTTCGGCGATCTGCGCCAAGGCGCTGGACGCCGTCCAACTGTGGCTCTCCGGCTTGCTCAACATCAGCAGATCGCGCAGCGTATCGGCGATATGCACACGCACGGTGGTCGGCGTCTCGCTGTGTGGCACGCCCTTCACCAGCGCCAGATGATGGGTGTTCTGAATCCGGTCGTGGAAAACGTGTAGCGTCAACTCACCGAATGCCGTGTCGACGACCGTGCGCTCGACTTCCTCGACGGTGCGCTCGTGGTGGATCCGGTAGTGGATCAAATCGGCGATCGTACCAATCTTGATGCCGTGCTCGACGGCAAAGCGCTCCAGTTCGTCGCGGCGCGCCATGCTGCCGTCGTCGTTCATCACCTCGCAGATCACGCCGCTGGCCTCGAATCCGGCCATGGCCGACAGATCGCAAGCGGCTTCGGTATGTCCGGCACGACGCAGCACGCCGCCCGGCTCGGCCATCAGGGGAAAGATATGGCCGGGCTGGACGATATCCGCCGCGACAGCGTCGCGCGCCGCGGCGGCACGCACGGTGCGCGCACGATCGGAGGCGGAAATACCCGTGGAGACACCGCGTGCGGCCTCGATGGAGACGGTGAACTTGGTACCGAAGCCGGAACCGTTGTCGCGCACCATCAACGGCAACTCGAGACGCTCGCAGCGCTCACGGGTCATCGGCAGACAGATCAAGCCCCGCGCGTGGCGGGCCATGAAGTTGATATGCTCGGCCTCGACGCACTCGGCGGCCATGATGATATCGCCTTCGTTCTCGCGATCCTCATCGTCCATGAGTATGACCATCTTGCCCTGACGAATGTCTTCGACAATGGCTTCGATGGAGGCCAAGCCCTGTTTGGATGAAAGCGCCATGGTGTCTCCGATGCTCGTCTCGTACGCCGATGCGATCTTGTGGTCGGCGCCGTCATAAGATGTGTCGTGGTGTCACGACGCGGGCGTCGTCGCTCTTCGACACCCAGTCAGGTCGGCGCCCAGAGTACCTGCAAGCGCGCTTGCGCGCCAGTGGCAACACCCAGGCGGGCAACGAATCAGGCGTCGTCCGGCGCAACGCACTCGCCAGGGAGCGGTCGCGCGACGATGCGCCAATCGCGCCCCACGGCGCGGATGTCGTCGATTTGCAGCGGACGCTGCTGCGCCATGCGCTCGAGTCCCGGTAGCGCAAAAAGCGGACGTGCCTCGCCGCCCAGTAGCGTCGGTGCCACGAACAGGTGCATCTCATCAATGGCGCCGATATCGAGCATGGCGCCGGCCAGCGTCGCGCCGGTTTCGAGCAGCACCTCGTTGCATTGCTCGCGCTCCGCCAGATGCGCTAGCAGAGCGCGTAGATCGACGCGCCCTTCGGCCGCCTCGGGCAGGACGAGCACCTCGGCCCCGGCCTGTTCCAACGTCGCGCGGCGCGTCTCGTCCGACGAGACGGTCGCCACCAAAGTGCGTCCTGACTCACGCAAGCACGCCGCCGCCACCGGCAAGCGCAGCCGCGAGTCGACCACGACGCGCAGGGGCTGGCGCTCGGCGATCATTTCGCCATCGTCCAATTCAAGCTGCGCGGCACGCACCGTGAGGCGCGAGTTGTCGAAAATGACCGAATCGACCCCGGTCATCACCGCGCTCGAGCGCGCCCGTAAGCGTTGCACCTCGGTACGCGCGCTCCCCCCGGTGATCCATTGCGACTCACCGCTGGCCATGGCAGTGCGGCCGTCCAGGCTCATCGCCATCTTCAGGCGCACGAACGGTAGCCTCTCGCGCATGCGCTTCACGAAACCGACATTGAGCGCCTCGGCATCGGCCTCCAGGCAGCCCACCTCGACCTCGATACCTGCCTCACGCAGCATTGTCACGCCACGCCCGGCCACCTGCGGATTGGGATCGACCATCGCGATCACGACACGGCGCACCCCGGCTTCAATCAGCGCCTGGGCACAAGGCGGTGTGCGACCATGGTGCGAACAGGGTTCCAACGTGACATAGACCGTGGCGCCTCGCGCCGCCTCGCTAGCGGCTCGCAAGGCGTGCACCTCAGCGTGAGCCTCGCCGGCGCGTGCATGATAACCCTCCCCAACGATGCACCCCTGACGCACCACCACGCAGCCGACGCGCGGATTGGGATGCGTGGTATAGCAGCCTCGCCGAGCGAGTTGCAGCGCGCGCGCCATGCACACTTCGTGAGATAGCGCCGACACGGCGGCGTCCTGTGTCATGAGTCACTCCGTGGGCGATTCGAGTCGATACGTATCGAAGTCAGCGCTGATCGTTATCGTCGGGCACAAAGCTGGGCTCTTGCGCCAAGCGGTCGATTTCGGCGCGAAACTCGTCGAGGTCCTGGAAGCGTCGGTAGACGGAGGCGAAGCGGATGTAGGCGACCTGATCGAGCCGTTTCAGCGAGCGCATGACCTCCTCGCCGATCTCGCGCGCCTCCAGTTCACGCTCACCACGGGCACGCAGGCGCTGACGGATACGCTCGACCGCCGCCTCGATGGATTCGGCGCTGACCGGACGTTTCTCCAATGCTCGTAACATGCCGGCGCGCAACTTGCGCTCATCGAAGGTTTCCCGCGAGCCATCGCCCTTGATCACGCGGGGCATGACCAGTTCCGCAGTCTCGTAGGTGGTGAAGCGTTCGCCGCAGTCATTGCACTGGCGGCGCCGACGCACCTGATCCCCCTCGGCCACGAGGCGCGAATCGGTCACCTTGGTGTCGTACTTTCCACAAAAGGGGCAGTGCATCGTGGCGCGTCCGAGGTTGAGTCGTTGTCATTGAGGTTGCCCGACATTGTAGCCTGTCCCCGCGCCGCGCGGAAACTCGCTTGCGCACTGCCGCCAGGCCGGCCAAGCTCATGAGGCTGCTTGCATTTCCGCGTTTGCCAAGCATGCTTTCAAGGCATCGTCTAGGAGATAAGCCAATGGGCATCATCGCATGGATCGTCTTCGGTCTGCTGGCCGGTATTGTCGCCAAACTGATCATGCCGGGGCGCGATCCCGGTGGCCTCATCGTCACCATGATCATCGGAATCCTCGGTGCCATCGTCGGGGGGTGGGTCGGCACCGCGCTGGGATTCGGCTCGGTGGATGGCTTCAATCTCGGCAGTTTCGTCATCGCCGTACTCGGCGCCATCATCCTGCTGGGGCTTTACCGCATCGTGAAAAAATGATCTTTGTCGCGCATGGCACGACTCCTGCAACAGCAATAACAATGCCGACGTGCGAGCCACCGATTCTCGCGAGGACCCTAGATGCCCCATCCCATCTCCCCAGTCCCACAGACCGAACTCGATGAAGCCGCCTTCATCGCACGCGCCAAGGCGCGTCTGAACGAAATCTATGGCCCGCGGGCCGATGAAGTGCTGCGCCGCCTGCAACGCCTGATATCGCACCAACGTGGTGCCATTCCCGAACGCTCGCGTCCACTATGGAGCGAGCGCGACCAGTTACTGATCACTTACGGCGATCTACTGCTCGACGGCGAGCGGCCACCGCTGCAAGTGCTCGACGAGTTTCTCGAGACACGCCTCGCGGACACCTTCAGTGGCGTTCACGTGCTGCCATTCTTCCCCTGGAGCAGCGACGATGGCTTCTCGGTGATCCATTATCGCGAGGTCAACCCGGCGCTGGGCGACTGGGAAGACATTCGCCGCCTGACGCGCCACGGCGACTTGATGGTCGACCTGGTCATCAATCACGTCTCGCGGGAATCGCTGTGGTTCGTCGACTACCTGGCCGGCACCCAGCCGGGGCGCGACTACTTCATCGAAATGGACCCGAATACCGACCTGTCGCAAGTCACCCGGCCACGCAGCTCACCACTGCTGGTGCCGGTTTCCACCCGCCGCGGGACACGCTATCTGTGGGCGACATTTTCCGAGGACCAGATCGATCTCAACTTCGCCAACCCCGATGTGCTCATCGAGTTCATCGGCATCATGCTCTACTACGTGGAGCAAGGCGCACGCATCATCCGCCTCGACGCCATCGCCTATCTATGGAAGGAACTCGGCACCTCGTGCATCCATCTGCCGGAAACCCATGCCGTGGTGCGGCTACTGCGCGCCGTGCTCGACTACCTCGCCCCCGGCACGCTGCTGATCACCGAAACCAACGTGCCGCACCGCGAGAACATGAGCTACTTCGGCCTCGAACGCCTCGAAGAGGCCGCCACGTCGGACGCGCCCGAGCAGCCCGACGAAGCGCACATGATCTATCAGTTCACACTGCCGCCACTGCTGGTGCATACGCTCACCAGCGGCGATGCCACGGCGCTGGAAGCCTGGGCACGCAGCCTCCCCGCGCTGCCACCCGGCTGCACCTATTTCAACTTCACCGCTAGCCACGACGGAATCGGCGTACGCGCATTGGAAGGACTGCTACCGCCCCACGAGATCGACGCCATGCTCGAACTCATGCACCGTTTCGGCGGGTATGTGAGCATGAAGGCCAACGCCGATGGCAAGGACACGCCTTACGAGGTCAACATCACCTACTTCGATGCGCTACGCGGGACACGTCGCGGCGCCGACCCCTGGCAGGTGGAACGTTTTCTGTGCAGCCAGCATTTGATGCTCGCGCTGCAGGGCGTGCCGGGCATCTATTTCCACTGCCTGACCGCCACGCTCAATGACCACGAAGGCGTCGAACGCAGCGGACAGTTGCGCACCATCAACCGACGGCGCTGGCAGAAGGAAGCCCTGGACGAACTTCTCGATAGCCGCAACACACCCACGCGCGAGGTGTTCATGGCATTGCGGCGGCGTCTCAAACTACGCGCCCAGGAACCCTGCTTTCATCCTCAGGTCGAGCAGCATATCGTCGATACCCCGCCGACGCTGTTCGCCGTGCAGCGCGGTCCGCTGGCCGATGGGCGCCGCCTGCTCGCGGTCTACAACGTCACCGACAAACGTCAGCCACTGCCCTTGCCCGACCTTGACGAAGACGGCTGGTACGACCTGCTCGCCGACGCTCCTTGGGATGCGCAGGCCCCGCGTGAACTACGCCCGTATCGCAGCCTGTGGCTGGTGCAACGACCTGGCGCACCGACATAGGCTTGCCGACGCGCGCCGTGCTGGTTACTGTAAGCGTGGAGATGGCATTCCTCCCGTCGTCATCGGTGCCCTAAACCAAGCGCCCATCGCGACAAACCGCCTGGCATCGGCACCACATCGCCGACGCGTTCCCGCCAGTGCTAATGATGCCTGCCAACGCACTCGAGGTGCGTCGTGCGCAGGTATCCACGGTTATTTTTTCAGCCTCGCCGCCCCCGCACGCCCACCTCGTTGATCATTCTCAATTGCGAGGAATCGAACGCATGTGGTTTTCCATCGTGGCGATCGGCGCCGGTGCCGCGCTCGGCGCCAACCTACGCTGGCTACTGGGGATATGGCTCAACACCCTCTTCCCTTCGATCCCCCCCGGCACCTTGGCCGCCAACTGGCTAGGCGCCTGGTTGATCGGCCTTTCCATCGCCTTCTTCGCCCAGTTGCCGCACCTCTCCCCCGAATGGCGTCTATTCGTGGTCACCGGCTTTCTGGGGGCGTTGACGACCTTCTCGACCTTTTCCGCCGAGATGTTCACCAACCTGCAGGCCGGACGTTACCTCATGGCATTATCGGGCATCGCCGTGCATGTGCTCGGCTCGTTGGTCATGACCGGCGTAGGCATCGCCAGCTTCGGTGCCATCAAACACCTGACGGGAGTCTTGAAATGAGCGAATGGCAACACGGTTACGAAGTCATTTTCATGGCGCCAGAGTCGCGTCGTCACCACGGCAAACCGGTCATCGACGCAGTGGCCGAACAAGCCAAGACGCTGGGCATCGAACGCATGACGCGCCGTACGGCTAGTGAAGGCACAGGCGCCGACGGACGCACGCATTCGGCGCATTTCTTCGAATTGGCCGACCGACCCATCGAACTGCTCTTCGTGCTCGAAAAAACGCTGACCGAGCGCCTGATCGACGCCGTCGACCAGGCCGGTATCGATGTCTTCGTGCTACGCCGCGAGGTGAATTACGCCCAGTTGGGGTAACCTTAAACTGCCACCAGCGCGAAGCCGGCGTTCTGCAGCGCAATGCCCACCGTCATGCCTGACTGCGCCAACTCGATATCGGCCAGCAGAGCATCGCGGGCGAAGCCCTGCCCATGCCAGGCCTGCAGGCACACCATGACGCCCACGCCTTCACGCTGGAGTGCCTCGATCAACACACGGTTGGGGTTGTTCGAGGCCTCCGGCAACGCGTAATGGCGCGCATAGGCGACATCCTCGAGAAGGCACGGCGTCGCCGCTCCGGAGACGAGGACGATCATATGGCGACGCTCAACCGGCACGTCAGCCGCAGCGAACAAGTTCACCGCCCGCACGGCGCGCAGCAGCCCGGCGTTGGCCATCGCCGCCTGCGCGCTGGGCGTCGTCCACTGGAACAGCGCCCGGTAGGTGCCATGCGCCAGCGGCAACCACTGAGCTTCTTCTTGCCCAGCGAGCGGCGCGCCGTCGATGGGCGACGGCGTGGCGCTCGGTGGCTGCCTTGATATCCAATTGTTCCAGTTTGTCGTCATGTCGTTCCCTCGCACAGGTTGCCATCACACCACTTCAGCGCGTTGCCGCTCGCTTGGCAAGCACCGCGACATGCCGACATGCATCGGCTCTTAATGCTCGGCTAATCCCGTACCGTTATGCTAGGCGCCATCTCGTCATCCGTATGGACTATCATGATTCACGATTCGCGCCGGCCAATATGCCATTTTCACTCCCTCAGACCCGGGCTCGCGGCCTGTCTCGCCGTGCTCATGCTCGTCTGCTCCACGCCGGCCCTCGCCGAATCGCCGTTTGCCAGCCAGGACGATTTCCTCTCCGCCGAGCAAGCCTTCTCATTGTCGGTATCGCGCGATGCCGACACGCTTATCGCCGAATGGGATATCGCCCCCGAGTACTATCTGTACCGACATCGCTTCAGCGTCGAGACCGACGGAGGCCCAGCGGATGTCGACCTGCCCCAGGGCGAGACCATCGAGGACGACTATTTCGGCCGCTCGGAGGTCTACCATCATCAGGTGGCATTACACGCCGCGCTGGGCGATGCCGAGCAGGTGACGCTGACCTGGCAAGGCTGCGCCGAAGCCGGACTGTGTTATCCGCCGCAGCACCGAACCGTCGATGTCGATACGCTCACCGCCGACGCCGACGCGGACGCGGACGCGGACGCGGACGCGGACAGTGCGAGCGCTACGCACAGTGCCAGCGACACCGCCGTCAAGGCCGATAACACGGCAAGCTCGGATGACACTTCAGCCTCAGACGATGCCGCCCAGGCCGACGACCAACGCCTCGCGGCTCAGCTCGCCGATGCCCGATTGGGCTGGGTGCTGCTGGCCTTCTTCGGCATGGGGTTGCTGCTGACCTTCACGCCCTGCGTGCTGCCCATGGTGCCGATCCTTTCCAGTCTGATCGTCGGCGCCACGCGCGAAGGTCAGCCACGAATGCGTGACGGCGCGGTGCTCTCGCTCGCCTACATATTGCCCATGGCCACGACCTACGCACTACTAGGCGTCGCGGCGGCGTTGGCCGGCGCCAACCTGCAAATGCTCTTCCAGGCCCCCGCCTTCATCGCCAGCTTCTCCGTACTCTTCATCCTGCTGGCCCTGGCGATGTTCGGCGTGTTCGAACTGACGCTGCCCCAGGGTCTGCGTAGCCGACTCGATGCGCGCATGGCACGCCAACGTGGCGGACGACTCAAAGGCGCCGCCATCATGGGCGTGCTCTCGGCGCTGCTGGTCGGGCCATGCATGACGGCCCCCCTGGCCGGCGCGTTGTTGTACATCGCCGAAAGCGGCAATGCCTGGCACGGCGGCCTGGCATTGTGGGCCTTGGGACTGGGCATGGGAGCGCCCTTGCTGGCGGTCGGCCTGCTGGGCCCGCGCGTTCTACCGCGCCCCGGGCCGTGGATGAACCGGGTTCGAGCGATATTCGGTTTCGTCCTGCTAGGCATGGCAGTGTGGTTCGCGGCACGCATCCTGCCCCCGGCACTGGAGATGGCCGCCTGGGGTGCCTTGCTCATCGGCTTGGCTCAAGCCAGTTGGACGGCGGCACGTGCACTGCGCGACGCGCTGCAGGTACTGGGGCGTAGCCTAGGCACGCTCTTCGGCGTATGGGGAATGCTCATGCTCGTCGGTGCAGCGGGGGGCCAACATGATCCGCTGCGGCCCTTGGCGGGCTTTACTGGCGGCAGCGACTCCCATGCCGTCGAAACATCCCCGGCACTCAGCTTCGAGACCGTCGACGACCGCGACGCATTGAACGCGCGCCTTGAGGAAGCGGCGGCGCAGCAACGTCTAACACTGGTGGAATTCACCGCCGACTGGTGCATCAGTTGCGAGATCATCGAAGAAGAAGTGTTTGGCGATGCAGGCGTGCAAGCGGCACTGGAGAACGTGCAACTTCTGCGCATCGACGTTACCGACAACGACGCCGCGGATCAGGCCATCATGCAGGCCCTCGGCGTGGTCGGTCCGCCGACCTTGCTGCTGTACGGCGCCGATGGCCGTGAACGTCGAGACAACCGTATCGTGGGTGAAGTGAGCGCGGAAGCGTTCCTGTCGCGCCTCGAGCGAGTAAAAGGCACGCCCCGCGCGGGAGACGACGCATGACGGTCCTCGACCGCAGCCTGGCCCTTGGCCCCCTGGCGCTCAGTCTCGGCCAGTTGCTGCTTGCCTTCGCATTGGTCGTCGCCGTCGTCACCGGGGCCTTAGTCGGGCGTCGACGGCGTACCGGCGTCAGCGACACCCTCTTTACATTGGTTTTCGTCGCCCTGGCTGGCGCACGCCTAGTCTTCATCGTGCGCTATTGGGATGCGTACGATTCGATCTGGTCAATGCTCGACATCCGCGACCGCGGCTTCGATCCGCTCGGCGCAGGCGTTGCCGCGCTGGCCTACTGCGGCTGGCGTTTGTGGCGTGCGCCACGCCAACGCCACGCTTTGAGTGCCGCACTGCTGGCCGGCGCGCTCACCTGGGCGGGGGCGGTCTATGCTCTGGTTCAGCTTGACGAGGGCGGGCGTACCGCCTTGCCCAAAACGTCGCTGATGACACTCGACGGCACTGCCACCAGCCTCCCTGCCTTGCACGACGATCAACCCTTGGTGGTAAATCTCTGGGCTAGCTGGTGCCCGCCCTGCCGGCGCGAAATGCCGCTGCTCGCCGACACGCAGCAGCGCCGTGACGATGTCACCTTCATGTTCGTCAATCAGGGCGAGGCTCGCCAAGTCATCGGTCACTACCTGGACAACGCGTCCCTCGATCTCGATAACGTGCTGCGCGACGAAACACTGGCGCTCGGTGAGCACGTCGGCGCCCAAGCGATGCCCACCACCTTGTTCTATGACGCAGGCGGTCGTCTGGTCGACACGCACTTCGGCGAACTCTCGAAGGCCACCCTGACACACGCCTTGTCACGCCTGGCTTCACCACAGTAGGAGAACGTACATGTTCTTGACGTCTCGCGGCCCACGCTTGGGGCTTGTCACCGCCCTCTCTCTGGTCACTTTCCCCGCCTGGGCACAACCCGATGACCTTCCCGCGCCGGTCGAGGCGCTCGTCGACCAGGGCCTGACGGTGCACGAGCGCTTCGAGGCCCCCGACGGCCTCACTGGTTATGCCGCCAGCGCACAAGGCCAGCCGGTGGCCATCTATGTCACTCAAAACGGTCAGCACGCCATCGTCGGCAACCTCGTCGATGCCGAGGGCCGCAACCTCTCGAGCGAGCCGCTCGACAAATTGGTCAAAGGGCCCCAGGACGATGCTTTATGGCAGCGTCTCGAGGACAGTCACTGGATCCTCGACGGCAGCAGTGACGCCCAGCGCACGGTGTATGTCTTCACCGATCCCAACTGCCCATACTGCAAACGCTTCTGGGCAGCCGCGCGTCCCTGGGTCGAGGCCGGCGACGTCCAGCTGCATCACATCATGATCGGCGTTCTTCAGTCCGACAGTCCCGCCAAGGCCGCCACCCTACTGGGCGCCGATGATCCGGCTGCGGCTCTCGAGGCGCACAATCGCGACGACGAAGTCGCGCCCTCTGCACAACCCGCGGACATCGAGCAGCGAGTCCAGGACAACAACACCCTCATGCGCTCGTTAGGCCTGCGCGGAACTCCGGCGATCGTCTACCGTCAGGACGGGCAGTTAGAGGTCAAACAAGGAATGCCCGCAGAGGAAGAGATGCGCGCGGTCATGGGCTCGCCACGCCCCTGATCATTCGTGTCAGCAACGCCTGCGTCTCAAACCTGCGGCAACATCAGGCCTACCTCGAATCCGCCACATGGCGGACGTCGAAATTGCAATTCGCCCCCGGCGCGTTCGGCAATCGCGGCGGTGATCGCCAGCCCCAGACCGCTGCCCGGCGTGGCCGAACGCCGCCAGAAGCGCTCGGTCACATGGGCAAGCGCCGCCTCGGGAACGCCTGGCCCTTGATCATGCACGCATAGCTCGACCCAGGTGGCATCGTTCCCCTCATGCGCTGTCTGAGCCACATCCAGCGTCACGGGCGTTTCGGCCGGGCCATGCTGAAGCGCATTATCGAGCACGTTACGCAGCGCCGTGGCGGCCAGTTCCAACGGCACTCCCACGCGCGCATCCGGACATGTCGCCGGGACGACGATGCGGAAAGGCGCTTGCGTATCACGCACGGCGCTACGAACGATATCGGCCACCCGTGCGTCGTCTGTTTCGTGCCGCGCCCCGGAGCCCTCGATACGCGCCAGGGCCAGCAATTGATCGAGTGTGGCAGCCAAGCGCGCGGCGCCTTGTTCAGCATGCGAAACGGCCTCGCGAGCCGCATCGCCCTCCACGCGTCGCGCGACCTGAAGGTGCGTCTTGACGGCGGTCAATGGCGTACGTAACTCGTGGGCAGCCGCGTCGGTGAAGCGCTTTTCGCGACGAATGGCCGAGCGCATGCGTACCAGTAACTCGTTGAGCGTGACAATCAACGGACGCAGTTCACGTGGTAGCCCGGTATCCGTCACCGGCGAGAGGTCATCGTGATGACGACGGCTCAGCGCCTCGCGCCAACTCTCCAGGGGACGCAGAGCATGCCGTATCCCCCACCACAGCACGGCCCCGCTGATCACCAGCGCCACCGCGAAAGGCACGATGACAACCGCGAGGATATCGTGCATCAGGCTACGGCGTTCCGTCACCCGGTCGGCGGTGGTGATCGTCACGTCATTGCGTATCAAGGTATAGACACGCCAGTCCTCGCCCTCGCGCTGCCGATAGGCGTACCCCGGCTGGCTCACGTCGAGTATCGCAGCCATGTCCGCATGCGTGCGTGCCAGCACCTGGCCCTGCGCGGACGTCACCTGACAGGCGACACCTTCTAACGGGGCCACGATGGACGTCCGCTGCGCATCGTTAGCCACCCAGGCGCCCTCGGGCAATCGCGCTATCAGGCCCGCGACCATGTTCGCCGACTGCGCGAGACGGCGATCGAGCGTACGCTCCACCTCGTCGTTGAGGTCCCACCACAGCCAGGCCGCCGCCAGGCTCCAGGTCACTGTCAACGTTACCCCCAGGATCACCAGCAAACGCGCCTTGAGGCTCATTGCGAGATCACCGACGATGCACTCGAGCGCTCCAGGGCATCCAACGTGCCGAGGCGGTAACCGAGGCCGCGCACCGTTTCGATCACCGCCGGCACCAATTTGCGCCGCAGGTGGTGAATATGCACGTTGAGTGCGTTGCTCTCTACCTCGTCGTCGAGGCCATAGAGACTATCGCGCAGTTGGTCCGCACTCAGTACGCTGCCCGGTGATTGCAGGAAGGTTTCCAACAGCACCGTTTCACGTCTTGAAAGCGTCACCGGTCGGCCTTGCCAGGTCACTTGGCGCGCCTGGGGATCGAAACACAGTGGCCCATGCATCATGTGGGGGTGAGCGCGACCGCCCGCGCGCCGCAGCAACGCGTGTAGTCGCGCGACCAGTTCGCCTAGATCGAAGGGTTTGACGAGATAATCGTCGGCGCCGGCCTCGAGCCCCGCTACCCGATCATGCACGGCATCCCGCGCGGTCAGCACCAGTACCGGCAAGCTACACCCCGCCTCACGCCATTCGCCGACCAGCGCCAGACCATCGCCGTCCTGCAGGCCGCGGTCGAGCACCACGATATCGCTGGTCAAGGTATGCAACGCATGACGCGCCGCCGCCATTGTCGCCACGCGATCCACCGCCCAGCCATGGCTTTCCAACCCCGCACGGATACCAGTGGCGACCAGCTCGTCGTCTTCGATGAGCAATACGTGCATGGGGGGTCCTTTCATTCAATGTACGGCGATCTGCGATTTCATTCCCAACTAGCGCCCTCAAGCGCATTCAATGGCAGCTTCAGATAGCGCTTGCCGTTGCTCTCCGGCTCGGGAAGCCGCCCACCGAGGATGTTGACCTGCAGCGCGTGCAGGATCAGCTTCGGCATGGGCAGCTCGCTATCGCGGCGGTTGCGCAACTCGACGTACTCGGCTTCGCTGCTCTCGCCGAGCTGGTGCTTGTTGTGCTCACGCTGCTCGCGCACGGTGCTTTCCCACTGCGGTTCGCGCCCGTCAGGCATGTAATCGTGACCGGTGAACAGGCGCGTCTCGTCCGGCAAGGCCAGGATCGCCTGAATCGAGTGCCACAGCTGATGCGCGCTGCCACCGGGAAAGTCGGCACGCGCGGTGCCGAAATCGGGCTGGAACAGGGTATCGTGAACGAAGGCAGCATCGCCGATCACGTACGTGATCGAGGCCAGCGTATGGCCCGGCGAGTGCATTACGCGGCAATCGATCTCGCCCAACTTGAAGGTATCCCCTTCGTCGAACAGATGATCCCACTGGCTACCGTCGTCCTTCAGCTCCGGCCAGTTGTAGATTCCTTTCCACAGCGCCTGCACCTGGGTCACCGGTCGACCGATGGCGGTGGGAGCACCGGTTTTCTCATGCAAGTAACGTGCGGCGGAAAAGTGATCCGCGTGCGGGTGGGTATCCAGAATCCAATCGACTTCAAACCCTTCGCGCTCGATATACGCCAGCAACTCGTCGGCCTGATGGGTCGCAGTGGCACCGGACTTCTCATCAAAATCGAGCACCGGGTCGATGATCGCGCAGTGCCGCGTGGCGGGGTCGCTGACGACATACTGAATGCTGAAGGTACGCGGGTCGAAAAAGCCCGCGACATCCGGCTGATCGGCTCTCTTCCCGTGTGATAAAGCAAAGGTTTTCATTGCGTCCGTCATCGCCTCCCCTAGAGTCTGAGCGTTTCTCTCAGGATAACGCAGACATTGTTCTAACGTTATACTTTTTTACTATATATCGGCACGCAACATGATGCCTCGCTATAAAAATCGGCAATATCGACCGGCATGGCGCCAGAAAGTACGTGAATGCGCCAGAGAGAGACTCACCGGGCAAAGGGAAGCCAGGCAGCGGGGATGCAGAAAAACAAAAAGGAATATAAAATTAGTTCATTATTCTCAATTGCACTATTCAGGCTACACTAGATTTTGCACGGAAAGCCGACGGGGTATTGCCACCTTCAGCCAAGTCCCCGGACAGCCACTTTTCGATCCCATGTAGGAGCCGATCATGTCGTTACGCCATTTTATGCAATATGCCCTGGCGGGGCTCGCCCTGAGCGCGACCGCCCTCACTGCGCATGCCGATACCCTGCGTGTCGGGATGTCCGGCGGTTATTATCCCTTTACCTTCGTCGAGCAGGATGTACTGAAAGGCTTCGAGGTCGATGTCATGAACGCCGTCGGCGAGCAAACCGGTGACGACATCGAGTTCGTCACCGCGAGTTTTTCGGGACTGGCGGGCATGCTCGATTCCGGCCGCATCGATACCATCGCCAACCAGATCACCATCACGCCGGAGCGCAAGGCCAAGTATGCCTTCACCGAGCCCTACGTCTACGACGGCGCCCAAGTGGTGGTACGCAAGGGCAACGACGCCATCGAGGGTGTCGAGGATCTCAAGGGCAAGACCGTCGCCGTCAACCTGGGTTCCAACTACGAGCAGCTCTTGCGCGAGTTACCCTATGCCGATGACATTGACATCAAGACTTACGAATCGAACATTGAGCAGGATGTAGCGCTGGGCCGCGCCGATGCCTTCGTCATGGACCGCGTCAGCGCCACCCAGGTCATCAAGGATAAGCCCTTACCGCTCGCGCTCGCCGGCCAGCCGTTCTCGCGCATCGAGAACGCCCTGCCCTTCCGCGACGACGAAGCCGGGCATGCCTTGCGCGACCGCATCAATAAAGCCCTGGATGTGCTTCGCGAAGATGGCACGCTCAAGCAAATCTCCGAAAAGTGGTTCGGCACCGATATCACCACGCCGTGACACCACGCTTCATTTGAACGGCCGGGGCATGCCCCGGTCGTCTGCTTTCAGGCGACTCGATCATGCACGTTCTCGATCTCGACTACATGCTGGGGTTGTTGCCGATCTTACTCGGCTATCTACCGCTGACATTGGAAATGGCCGGCGCCGGCATGCTCGCAGCGCTGGTACTGGCCTGCCTGCTGGCCGTCGTGCGGGTTCAGCGAACGCCTGGGCTCAATGCGCTGGCCATGCTATTCATCTCCTTCTTTCGCGGCACGCCATTGCTGGTGCAGCTGTTCCTGTTCTATTACGGCTTACCGCAAATCCTGACCTTTCTGGTCGCGATCAACGGCATCACCGCCACTATCCTGGGGCTGACCCTGCACTTTTCTGCCTACATGGCGGAATCGATTCGCGCCGCCATCGTCGGGGTCGACCGCAGCCAGACGGAAGCAGCGCTGTCCATCGGCATGACCCAAGGGCAACTGATGCGTCGCATCGTCCTGCCACAGGCGACACGCGTGGCCACGCCGACGCTCATGAACTATTTCATCGACATGATCAAGGCCACCTCGCTGGCCTTCACGCTCGGCGTGACCGAACTCATGGGAGCCACCCAGAAAGAAGCCGCCAGCAGCTTTCTCTACTTCGAGGCGTTCTTGTTGGCGGCCATCATCTACTGGGTGGTGGTGGAAATTCTTTCGTGGCTACAGCGGCGGCTGGAAAAACGTCTTAACCGAGCCTATCAACGATGATCGCACTCAACGGCATCACCAAACGCTTCGGCGCGCATACCGTCTTCGAGAACATCGACCTGACGCTGGAGCAAGGCGAGATCATCGTCGTCATCGGCCCGTCGGGCACCGGCAAGTCGACGCTTCTACGCTGCATCAATTATCTTGAAACCCCCGACGCCGGACGGCTCACGGTGGGCAACCTCAGCTTAGACGTCGCCCATGCGAGTCGTCGCGACATCCTCGCGCTGCGTCGACGCACCGCGTTTGTCTTCCAGAATTATGCGTTGTTCGCCAACAAGACGGCGCTGGACAATATCTGCGAGGGCATGATCGTCGTCGATGGCCTCTCCAAAGCAGAGGCACATGCCCGAGGGCGCGAAATTCTCGAGCGCATCGGTCTAACGGACAAGGCGAATGCGTATCCGGCATCGCTATCCGGCGGTCAGCAGCAACGCGTGGGCATCGGGCGTGCGATGGCCGCCAAGGCGGATGTCATCCTCTTCGATGAACCCACTTCGGCGCTCGATCCTGAATGGGTCGACGAGGTACTGGCCCTGATGAAGCACCTCGCCCAGGAGCGCCAAACCATGATCGTGGTCAGCCACGAGATGCAATTCGCCCGCGAGGTCGCCGACCGCGTGGTGTTCATGGATGAAGGCCGCATCATCGAACAAGGCCCGCCCGACGAGCTTTTCACCAATCCCCAGGACGAACGTACGCAACGCTTCCTGCGCAAGGTGCTGGCCAACAATCCCATCGTCTGAGTCGGCATTCGGCCAGGTGCCTGGACGCTTACACCTGGCCCTGGTTGTCGAGTTCCACGGCCTCGTACATGCGCTCCTTGAGGTCGTGAATCGCCGCGCTTACCCGGTTCCAACTGGGAATGAACGGCTTGTCTCGGGGTGATTCTAGAAACGACGCCCCCGCCTCGAGAATGTTCGCGGTGAAAAGCTCTACCGCTTGCTCCTCGCTGTGGCGGTCAAGCGCCAGGCCATTCATGCGCGCATCGTTATCGTAGGCCTCGATCAGATCCAGCGCGGTGCGGTAATAGGTCGCCTTGATGGTGCGAAAGGTCTCGGAGTGAATGGGCACGCCCAGTGTCGCCAGCTTGCGGAACATGGCCTTGGCGATGTCCAGGCTCATGCGATTGAGACCACCGCTGGGATCGTCAGGGGAGACGGGCTGGTGCTTGTGATCGTAGGCATCGGCGATATCCACCTGGCACAGCCGCTTGGTCGAATGGTTGCGGTGAACCTCCGAGAGCACGCCGATTTCCAGCCCCCAGTCGCTGGGGATGCGAATGCCGTCGAGCACGTCGGCGCGCATCGAGAACTCCCCCGAGAGCGGGTAGCGATAGCTGTCCAGATACTCCAAGTATGGCAATGGACCGAAAACCATCTTCAGCGCACGAATCAGCGGCGTCACCATCAGACGTGCCACGCGCCCGTTGAGCTTGTTATCGGCCACTCGCGAGTAATAGCCCTTGCAGAATTCGTAATTGAACTGCGAGTTGGCGACCGGATACAGCAGCCGCGCCAGCATGCCACGGTCATAGGTCACGATATCGCAATCGTGCAGCGCGACCGCTTCCGTGCGCGCGGAGGCCAGCACATAACCGCTGCAATACCACACGTTACGCCCCTTGCCGGGCTCCTGCGGTGCCAGGTCGAGCGCGTTCAACTCGGCGTCCAGCGCCGACAGACGCGGTCCATCGTTCCACAAAATACGGTGATGCTGCGGCAGGCGCGAGAAGAATTCGCGGGCGCGCAAGAATTGGTCGCGATCGGCACGGTCCAGCCCGATCACGATCTCCGAGAGGTACGGCACCTGCGCCAGCTCATCGACGATATTCGACAGCGCCGGCCCCTCGAGTTCGGAAAACAGCGAGGGCAGGATCAAGCCCATCGGCCGGCGCTTGGAAAACTTCATCAAATCGGCTTCCAATGCGTCCACCGGGCGCTGGGTGAGATTATGAAAGGTGGTGACGATACCGTTCTGGTAGAAATCGCTCATCGTGACGTGCCCTCCTGGGGAGTCTTGTCTTCGGACGTCGCATCCATGCAGGTCTGCCACCACTCGGCGATGCCCTCGGCCCAACCTTCGGGGCCGGGCTGCCGGGTACGATAGAGCGTCATGCCGCCGGCGATGTCCACTACCGCCTCGTGCTTGCCACGGACCAGAATCGGATGATCGACGGCTTCGAGCAGGCTGACATCGTTGGGACCGTCGCCCAGCCCGACACTGGCAGGTCTGACCCCACGAAGCGCCGTGTAGCGATCGAGCAACCAGCGCACCGACTGGCCCTTGTCGACCGCCCCCATCACATGCCAGAACCGTCCTCCCCGCGTCAGGCGCAGCCCATCGCTTTCCAGGGCGTGACGAAAGCGTGCCAGGGCGGCCTCGTCGTCATCCCACAAAAGGGGCTCGCTGCCCTCGCGCGCCTGCGCCTGACGCGCTTTGTCGGCACTCAGCGAGGTCAACTCGCACAACGTATCGAGGGACAATTCGCGCATGCCACGAAAGCGCACGCCCAGCCGCTCGCGCAGCACCTCGAGGCGCCGTCGAATGAAACCGATATCCAGTGACGGTGTCTTGACGATCAGACCATCCGGCGCGGCGGGGTCACGATCCAACCGAGCATGTTGCCAACGCGCCGGCAACCCGATCACCGCGCCGTTCTCGGCGATGAACGGCGTCTCCGTGAGCCCCAGTTCGTCGCGCAAGGCCAGTAGTTCCTCGCGGGTCTTGCTGGTGGTCGGAATCACCGCGACACCGGCCTCGGCAAGCCGTGCCAACCAGGCGGCGGCGGGTTGCCACGTATAACTGTCGTGGTCGAGTAGCGTGCCATCCAGATCGGTGAACACCAGCCACGGCGTATGCGAAACCGATTGCGTCATGAGCCTTCTCCCCTTAGCACCGCCTCACATGTCCTGGAACGCGCCACACGATCTCAATGCGATCATGAAAGGTGTTCTTCAGATGAAGGTAGCACGGATCGTGCCACTCTCTGACAAGCAACCCTTCGAGCCCGGTTACCAAGGACTCATGCACGCGCCGCCACGGTGCATGGCCTTCCTCCGGGTACAAAAATGCCCCGTCACAGCGCATCTAGTGCACCACAACGGGGCATATCAAGCCTCGGCCTTGGGCAGAACGCGTTACTGGGCGTGATGATGCTCGGCAATCGCCGCCAACCCGGCAAGCGTCGCCGCATCGCTATCCAGCGGCGTGACCTCGAGACCAGCCGTTTCCAGCGCCAGCGTATAAGGACGCCGTAACGCCTCGGCACCAACCAGCAGCAAGCGTTCGAGGCCGGGACGTGCGACGCGCATGGCACGCACTTCCTCACCGATCAACACCCCGGAGATGAAGCTGCCTACCTGCTCGGCATCCAGACCGCGGTAGAGATGCCGGCTGCGGGCCTCGAACAGGGCATGCAACACGCCGTCCTCACTCTGGGCACACGCCAGTCCCTGGCGAAATGCACCTTCATCGAACGGCGCGTCATCACGGGCGGGCTCGCCCGGCAGGGTGTGGAAGCGCACCGCATGATAAAGCTCACCGGTCATCAGCGTGGTGAAGGTCGTCATTCGCTCATCGCGTAGTCGCGCCCACTTGCTGTGGGTGCCGGGCAGGCAGCAGTCGGCGTCGGAGACTCTGGCCAGCGCCAGGGCACCCAATGCCTGAACCTCTTCACCGCGCATGACGTCACAGTGCGTCTCATCGACTTGCTTCACACCCGGCACGATCCAGGCGTTTTCCAACCCCGGCGCGGCCACGACATGTGCGGCGAGATCACGCCCCGAGACGGGCAAATCGAGCTGCGGTGCCTCACTCCAGCCGCGCTTGGAACCGACCATGCCCGCCAGATAGACGGGCACCCGGCCGCCTTCCCGCCAGTCGCCGACTTGAGCCTGGCAGTAATGCGGAAACTCGGCGGTTTCCAGCGCCTTGAGACCTGCCTCGCTACGCCGCGTATCGAGGCAGGCACCGCTTTGTCGATCGACCAGAAACGCCCGGAAATTGCTGGTGCCCCAGTCGATGACAATCAGTCGCTGATCGGCGCTCATTGATCGCCCTCGTGCTCGAACAGTTCGGTCATGGTGTAGAGTTCCTCGAGCCGCCGCCATTCGGCGACAAGCTCGCGTGCCACCTCGCCCACCTCGGCGGCGCTGCGCCCGGGACGGTAAAGATTGCTCCCAAAACCGAAACCGCGAATGCCCACGCCATGCCAATCCGACATGTTGCTCTTGTCGATGCCACCTACCGCGAATACCGGTAGCTCAGGCGGCAGGATCGCGCTGATATCCTTGAAGTAACCGGTTCCCAGGCGCCCAGCCGGGAACAACTTGAGCGCCGTGGCCCCGGCACGCGCCGCGCTCAACGCCTCACTCGGCGTCATGCAGCCGACCAGCGGCGCCAGGCCCTGCTCGACACCGGCACGAATCACCTCGGGGTCGCTGTTGGGAGTAACCATCAACGGTGCGTCAAGACGCGCCAGCTCAGCCGTATCAGCGGCCTCCAGCACCGTGCCGGCGCCCACCAGCACATGCTCGGGGCAACGTGCCGCAACGCGTTCGATGCTCTTCCACGGCAAGGGTGAGTTGAGCGGGATCTCGATCAGACGAAACCCCGCCTCGACCAACTCGTCGAAGACCTTATCGATCTCTTCGGGGCGAATACCACGCAGAATCGCCACCAGCGGCAATTCCCTGAGTGCCGCGTCGAGCGCGGCCCGTTGCGTCTCGTTCATAAAGCCTCCTTTACCACTCCGCTATCGACCCATCCTCGTGCGTCCACACAGGGTTGCGCCAACGATGCCCCACCTTGGCGCGCTCCTCGACGAATTGCTCGTCGATCTCGACTCCCAGGCCGGGCCCTTCGGGAATCGCGCAGAAGCCATCGGTAATGGCCAGCGCGGATTTGTCGACCAGGTAATCCAGTACATCGTTATCACGATTGTAGTGGATGCCCATGCTCTGCTCCTGGATGAACGCATTGTGGTTCACCGCATCCACATGCAGCGAAGCAGCCAGCGTCAACGGCCCCAGCGGGCAATGCGGCGCCAGCGCGACATCGTGACACGACGCCAGCGAGGCAATCTTCATGCCCTCACTGATGCCGCCGCAGTGCGAGAGATCGGGCTGGATGATATCCACCATGCCTTCGGCCAGCAGGTCGCGGAACTGATAGCGGGTATGTAAGCGCTCGCCGGTCGCAATGGGATAACCCAGGCCGCCAGCAATGTGCTTGAGACTGGGCAGATGCTCAGGCAGTACCGGCTCCTCGACGAACATCGGGTGGTAGGGCTCCAATTCGCGCATCAGCACCTTGGCCATGGGACGATGCACGCGACCGTGAAAGTCGATGGCGATGCCCACGTCCGGCCCTACCACCTCGCGCGCTTCGGCGACCCGCGCCACAGCCTCGTCGATCTTGCGGTGCGAATCGACGATCTGCATTTCCGGCGTGCCATTCATCTTGAATGCCGTGAACCCCTTGTCGACCAAGGCCTTGGCGCCAGCCCCCACATCGCTGGGACGATCACCACCGGTCCAGGCATACATGCGCATCTTGTCGCGCACCTTGCCGCCCAGTAGCTGATAGACGGGCACGCCGAGATCGCGACCCTTGAGGTCCCACAGCGCCTGGTCGATCCCGGCGATGGCACTCATCAGGATCGGGCCACCGCGATAGAAACCCGCGCGGTACATCGTGTCCCAAAGGTATTCGATACGGTGTGGGTCCTGGCCGACCAGATAGTCGGCGAGTTCGTGCACCGCCGCCTCGACGGTAGCCGCGCGCCCTTCCACGACCGGCTCGCCCCAGCCATAGCACCCTTCATCGGTCTCGATCTTGAGGAACAGCCAACGCGGCGGTACTTGCCAGGTCTTGAGCTGGGTAATCTTCACGAGAGGTCTCCTTGTCGATGCAAAATGATGACTCGCTCAGCGCTCGTCAGAAGTGGCGCCGCCAAGCGGGGATAATGAAGGTAAGTCCGCCGGGATTTCGGCGATACCCAGATCCTGTCCGGTACGCTCGAGAACCGCCAAGGCACAGGCTTGCGCCCGCGCCGGCTGACGCAAGCGAATCGCCTCCATCACCTTGCGGTGGCGTTCCATGCTATCGGCGAGCTCATCGGCGCTCTGGTTGGAGCGCTGGACCAGCACCGTAATCGTGGGCCGCAGCACATGACTGAGCTGCGTCCACACCACATTGTGCGTCGCAGCGAAAATCGCCTCATGGAAGGCCACGTCATAATCATCGTGCGAGCGCCCTTCCCAGCAATGATCGGGCGTATCGAGGCTGCGCATCATGCCCTCGTAGGCCTGCTCGATTGCCAGCAGATCGGTCGCCGTGGCAGCGGTGGCCGCCAGATACGCCACGAACGGCTCGACAGCCACACGGAACGCATAGATTTCACGTTGGAAGCGCGGATTGGGCTCGGCATAGCGCGCCATCCACTCGGTCACTCGCGGATCGAGCATGTGCCACTGGGTTAGCTCACGCACCCGAGTGCCCTGACCTGAGATCCGCACCAAAAGCCCTGCCGATACCAAGTTCTGCAAGACGCTACGCACCGTGCTTCGGCTGACGCCATACGTCTCGCAAAGATCCAGCTCGCGGGGGATCAAGTCACCGGGTGCATAACGGCCACTGAAAATCGCCTCGGCCAACGACTCGGCGATATCGGGTCGGGCCGTGGTACCTGAAAGTGAAGAGGGGCGCATAAACGGCTCCGCCTGCCTTGTTGGACAAATTTACCTCTATGTCCGACATAGCTTCCAGCATTTTCGGCCGTATTGCTCTTAGACCTTAGTGCTAACGGGGAATAGCGACATGCACACCGAGAGGCAGAGTCCCGTATGGCGAGGAAACAGGCTCGCTTTCATCAGTAAAAGAATACCACTTACCCGTGGCGAGAAAAGAAAATCCCCCGCTTCGCAGCATCACGAAAAGCGGGGGATCTCATCAGGACTCGCCCTCCGTCAGGAGGCCATCACGGTTTAACGATACACCGGCAACCGCGCGCAGATGGCCTCGACCTTGGCCTTGACGTCGGCTTCCGCTTGCGCGGTATCGCCCTTTTGCATGGCATCGAGAATATCGCAGATCCAGCCAGCGAGGTCGGCGCATTCACTCTCACCGAAGCCACGGGTGGTCACGGCCGGCGTGCCGATGCGCAGCCCTGAGGTGACGAACGGGCTCTGCGGGTCGCCCGGCACGGCGTTCTTGTTGACGGTGATGTGGGCGCGGCCCAGGGCGGCATCGGCATCCTTGCCGGTCAGGCCCTGCTTGACCAGCGAGAGCAGGAAGAGGTGGTCCTCGGTGCCGCCGGATACGACGTCATAGTCGCGCTCGATGAACACGCTGGCCATGGCCTTGGCGTTGATCACTACCTGCTGCTGGTAGGCCTTGAAGTCGGGCTCCATGGCTTCCTTGAAGCAGATCGCCTTGGCGGCGATGACATGCATCAAAGGGCCGCCCTGGCTACCGGGGAAGACGGCGGACTGGAATTTCTTCTCGATCTCGGCGTCGTTTTCGGCGGAGAGAATCAAGCCGCCACGCGGTCCACGCAGGGTCTTGTGCGTGGTGGTCGTGACCACATGCGCATGAGGCAAGGGGCTGGGATAGACACCCGCCGCGACCAAACCCGCGATATGCGCCATGTCGACGAGCAGGTAAGCCCCCACCTCGTCGGCGATTTCACGGAACTTGGCCCAGTCGATGATCTGTGAATAGGCGGAAAAGCCGGCAATGATCATCTTCGGCTGGTGCTCACGCGCCAGACTGGCGACCTGGTCGTAATCGATCAGGCCGTTGTCATCGAGGCCGTACTGCACGGCGTTGTAATGCTTGCCGGAGAAGTTCGGCTTGGCACCGTGGGTCAGGTGACCACCCGCGTCGAGACTCATGCCCAGCACGGTATCGCCGGGCTTGACCAACGCCTGAAACACCGCGCCGTTGGCCTGGGAGCCGGAATGCGGCTGAACGTTAGCGTAGGTCGCGTCGAATAATTCCTTGGCGTAGTCGATGGCCATCTGCTCGACGACATCGACGTGCTCGCAACCGCCGTAATAACGCTTGCCGGGGTAACCTTCCGCGTACTTGTTGGTCAGTTGCGTACCCTGCGCCTGCATGACGCGCGGGCTAGCATAGTTCTCGGAGGCGATCAGCTCGATGTGCGCTTCCTGACGGCCCACCTCCTGCTGCATGGCGTCCCACAGGGCATCATCGAAACCGGCAATCTGCATGTCACGGGTGAACATCGGCGAGAGTCCTCGAATCACGGAAGGTCTGCGCGGCGGGCGCCGCACGGGGTCAACGAAGGGCCATGATAGCGCAGCGCGCGATGCCTTTCATATGAAAGGCAGTCATCCGTCGCTGCATGATTTCTCATGGTCGCTTTAGGATCGCTCAAGCACGTGCGCGATGACCAAAACCGCACGTGGCGATGAGCGAACTCATCTTCTGCGCCTCGCCTTTGAACGCTACAGTGGCGCTGCTCGTCGGCAGTTCGTCGCCGAGTGGAAGGAATGCATGGGGCATGGATGCCCGCTTACCGACAATGCCCTGCAAGTTTGGTCCTCCCCGCCGAACGATCAAGCGATCCTCAGCGGGGCTTCTTGCGTGTCGCGTGTATCAACGCCCCCAACTTATACGCTGGGTTCAGGTTTCCCCCAACAGCCGCAGACTTTCCATGGGCGCTTGACGACGTACCTGACGGGTCAACAGATGGCCGATGCCTCCGATGAGCAGCCCACCGCCCAAGGGCATCACGACCCACAGTGGCCAATGTAAACGCGGCGGTAGATCGAACCACATCAGGTAGACACCCAGCGCCGCCGCTTCCGCCAGCAATGCGCCCAGCAGGCCGCTGGCAATCCCCAGCAGTGCGAATTCAGCACCTTGAACCTGAGCGATCATCCGATCGCCGGCGCCGAACACACGCAGCAGAGCGCTTTCGTGCGCGCGCATCGGGCGGCTCGCGGTGAGCGCGGCATAGAGCACGCTGATTCCCGCCAACAACACGAATACCAGTACCAGTTCGATGGCTCGCGTCACTTGCCCCAGCAACTCGCGGACTTGCTCGAGAATCGCGTCGACATTGAGCAGCGAGACGCCGGGATAGCGTGATACCAGCTTACCGATGACCGTCTGGCGCTCATCCTCCAGGTGGAACGCCGTGATATAGCTATGGCTGAAGCGCTCAAGCGTCCCCGGGGGAAAGATGACGAAGAAGTTGGGTCGGAAGCTTTCCCAGTCGAGACTGCGCAGGCTGGTGACGCGTCCCTCGACCGTTTCACCGCCGATGTCGAACCGCAGCACCTCACCAAGCGTCACGCCCAGGCGCTTGGCCAGCTCCTGTTCCATGGAGATCGGCACCGGGCGGCCGTTTTCGGCAGGCGCCTCCGCATCGAACCATTCGCCGGCGACGATGCGGTTGCCCTCGGGCAGTGTCTCGCGCCACGTTAGATTGAGCTCACGGCGCAGCACATTGGCGTCACGTTGATCGGCCGGTACGGCGTCCTCTGCGGCGTCGCCATCGATGGCGACCAGCCGCCCACGTACGATGGGATACAGGGCACTACGCGTATCGCTGGCCCCCTCGACGATCTGTCGAAAGCCTTCGCGCTCGGCCGGCTGGATATTGATGGCAAAGTAGTTGGGCGTATCCTCGGGCAACTGCGATTCCCAGGCGGTCACCAGATCGCCGCGCACCAGGGCGATGATCGCCATGGCGGCGAAGGTGACCGAAAAGGCCAGCAACTGCCCCAAGCTGGCATATCGGCGGCGGGCCAATTGTCGTGCGCCGAGACGCCAAGCGTGCCGCGCGCCGTGGCGGCGCTCGCCGGCGACGCCTCGCACTAGCCGCAGCAGCCCCGAGAGCAGCCCGTGGCCCAATAACCACAGGGCCGCCAACGCCAGTTCGCCGCCGATCAAAAGCCCCAGCGAGAGCGTGAAATCGCCCGAATACAACCACAGCAAAGCACCGAAAACGCCACTGGCGATGACGACCACGGCCCAACCGGCCATGGGCACGGGATCGAGTTCGCGGCGCAGCACCTTGAGCGCGCTCACCCGCTTGAGACGCAACAAGGTGGGGCCGGCGAAGCCGATTAGAACCGCCAGTGCGGTCAGCACTCCCATCAGTAATGGCAACGGCCCCGGCGGCGGCAGTTCGAGGGGTAGAAAATTCGTCAGAATCACCAGCAAGCCTGCCTGCCCCAGCAAGCCCAACAGCGCCCCCACCACCGCAGCCGCCAATGCCAGCCAGGCGAGCTGCAAAGCAAACAATGTCACCAGTTGTCGCTGAGAGGCGCCGAAACAGCGCAACAACGCCGCAGTATCCAAATGGCGATCGACATAGCGGCGCGTGGCCATGGCCACCGCCACCCCCGCCAGCAATACTGCAGCCAGTCCCGATAGGCTCAAGTAGCGCTGGGCGCGATCCAGCGCACCGCCTAGCCGAGGACGATCCTCGCGCACGTCGCGCACCTCGACACCATTGTCGCGCAGTCTCTCCAGACGCGACTGCACGCGCGCCACGGCTTCGGGCGGCCCCTGGGCCAGCAGTTCGTATTCGAGCCGCGAGCCGGGCTGCACCAGGTCGGTCGCCGCCAGGTCATCGCGGTGCATCATCACGCGTGGATTGAAGGCCGAGAATCCCGCGCTCTGATCCGGCTCGCGCTCGATCAGGCCGCTTACAGTGAGCGTGCTGTCGCCTATCGCGAGCGAGTCACCGATATCGAGTTCCATCAACCGCGCCAGACGCGGCGCCACCCACACGCTGCCAGGCGCGGGGCCGTGAGCCAGCATTTCGAGGCCTTCGCCACGATCGACGCGCACTTGCCCATACAACGGATAAGCGGCGTCGACGACCTTGAGACTGGCCGGTTGAAAGGCATCGTCGCGACTGACCATCGAAATCAGGTCGACCTGCTGCGAGAGCGTCAGCCCAGCACCGCGCAGCGTCTGACGAAGTTCCTCGGAGAAAGGGTCGCTCTGCTCGAGCACCAAATCGCCGCCCATCAACTGCCCGGCCTGTCGGGTCAGCCCCCGGTCGAGACGATCCAGGAAGAAACCGATCATCGTCGAGGCCGCCACCGCCAGCGCCAGCGCCACGAACAGCGCCCGCACATCGGCGGCGCGAAGATCACGCCACAATCCCTTGAGCGACAGCGAGAGCGCCTTCACGAGGCCACCTCGTCGTGACTCATGGCCTGCAGGCGCCCCTCTTCAAGGCGCAGACAACGCCCACAGCGTCGCGCCAGAGCATGATCGTGCGTGACCAATATCAAGGTCGTGCCCATTTCCTGATTGAGTTCGAACAGCAAGTCGATGATATGCGCCCCCGTGGCTCGGTCGAGATTGCCGGTGGGCTCGTCGGCGAAGACCAGCCTGGGATGGCTGACGAAGGCACGCGCTACCGCCACGCGTTGCTGCTCACCGCCGGAGAGTTGCTTGGGCAGGTGGCCAAGCCGCTCGCCGAGTCCGACCCTCGTCAACCAGGTTCGCGCGCGTTGCTCGTCGTCGCCCGAGGGCGAAAGCTCCTGGGGCAGCAGGACGTTTTCCAGCGCCGTCAGAGTCGGCAGGAGTTGAAAGTTCTGAAACACGAATCCCACTTGCCCGGCACGCAGCCGCGCCCGGCCGTCCTCGTCCAGAGTGTTCAGCGATTCACCGAATAACTGGATATCGCCTTCACTGGGCGTATCCAGCCCCGCCAGCAAACCTAGCAGGGTCGACTTGCCCGATCCGGAGCTACCCAAGATGGCCACGCTTTCGCCGCCATGGACGTCCAACGCCAAGTCGTCGAGAATTGTCAGTACACGCTCACCGCTGCGCACGCGCTGCGCGACGTGACTTGCGTGTAAAATGGGAGTTTTAGCTTCACTCAAGGAGTCGTCGGACATGCGTGAGAATTCCTCTTCCTGGATACGCGGAGGCATGCGCGTCCTGATGGTCGCCGTGTTGTGCTTCGCTGCGGGACATGCCGTGAATGCTCGCGCCGCTACCCTGCTAGTGGTCGGCGATAGCCTGAGCGCGGCCCACGGCATCGAGCGCGACGCAGGCTGGGTCAACTTGCTTCGACAACGCCTGGGCAGTCAGCACCAGGTCATCAATGCCAGCATCAGTGGCGACACCACCTCGAGCGGCGCGGCACGCCTGCCGGAACTGCTCGAGCGCCACGCACCGGACATCGTGCTGCTAGAACTGGGCGGTAACGACGGCCTGCGCGGGCTTTCACCGCAGCAGATGAAGCTCAATTTGCGTGACATGATCGAAAAAAGCCAGGCAGCCGACGCGCGCGTCCTACTGCTGGGCATCGAAATACCGCCGAATTACGGCGCCTCTTACACCGATGCCTTTCGCGGCGTCTTCCGGCAGCTCAGTGAAGAATACGCCATCCCCCTGGTGCCCTTCATTCTCGACGGTATCGCCCTACAAGATGCCATGATGCAGGACGACGGCATTCACCCCACCGCCGAAGCGCAGCCCACTATCCTCGACAATGTGTGGCAAGGCCTCGCGCCTATGCTGGAAAAAGCCTCGACAACGACGAATGATTAGAGCCCTTCACACTTCTCGCGGTGCTGGCGTTTTCTGCAACTGTTGCAGCGCCAGCCCGGCGAGAATCAGCACCAACCCCACCAGTGTGGAAGTCAGGATCGGTTCGCCAACCACCCAATACAGCAGCAACAGCGAGATGGGCGGCGACAGGAAGATCAGATTGGCAACCTTGGCGGTGCGCGAGACCTGGTGGACCGCCAGTTGCCAGAAGACGAACGCAAAGCCCATTTCGAACAAGCCGACATAGATGCCCGCGCCCAGCGACGGCCAACCATGCCACTCAAAGCCCGGGCCCAGCCACACGATTGCCGTCAATACGGGGATGCCGACACTGAAGTTCTGCCATTGGGCAACCAGCGGCGCACGCGCATCGCGGGCATTGAACAGCCAATAGAACGCCCAGATCAACGTTGATACCAGCGCCAGCGCGACACCCAGGCCATCGGCGAACGCCACCTGCCACACATGGCCGCGTGTGGCGATCGTCCACACGCCGGCATAGGCAACGAGACCCGCGACGATATCCATCGGCGTCAGGCGCTGCTTGAGCAGCGGCACGGCCAGCAAGGCCATGGTCAGCGCCCATGTATAGTTGAGCGCCATCGCCTCCTGTCCCGGTAAGCGGTCGTAGGCGGCGAACAACACCAGATAATAGGCCACGGGATTCATCATGCCCGCCCAGAGTGCGGTACGCCAGCCGCGAGTGAGCGCCTCGTGGGCGCGTCCCTGAGCGATGACCAGCCCCCCGATCAATGCCCAGGAGACCAGCGCCGCCAG
Source organism: Chromohalobacter sp. 11-W (assembly GCF_029889905.1). GTDB lineage: Bacteria > Pseudomonadota > Gammaproteobacteria > Pseudomonadales > Halomonadaceae > Chromohalobacter. The sequence goes on from NZ_JARANZ010000005.1 coordinate 212,244, forward strand.
CCACATCAGCTCGACGGGACGCATTGTTTCCAAAGCCAGCTTGAAAGCCGTCGCCACGGTCGACCATAACCCTACCGCGACCAGGCCAAATGCGATTGCTCGACGATCCCCTGTCATGCGCCTCCCAGTGAATGCGTATCTCTCGGTACGTGATAACGCCCAGCCTAATGCGTTCGCATGGCCAAAGCGACGTCCTCCACCTGCTCCACCTGGTTGATTTTACGCATATCAGCGATGACTATTTCACTTATGCTGACCGTGCAGTGCTAATCGTCGACAAGGAGATCCCGATGAGTGACATGGACACCGCACTGGTGGCCGCCTACCGGTTGAACGGTCAAGGTGGCGGTGAATTATTGAGCGTGAGCGAGTTGCAGGCCGCCTGGGCCAGCGATGAGGCCCCTGTATGGATGCATCTCGACTTTCGCCACGACGATATTGCGAGCTATCTCAACGATTTGGCCGAGCTCGACGAGACAGTGGTCGAGGCGTTGCTCGAGGAAGACACGCGTCCGCGCGTGGCAAAGTTCGGGCGCGGCATCGTCACCACGCTGCGTGGCGTCAACCACAACCCCGGCGCCGCCATGGACGACATGATTTCGCTGCGTGTGTGGATGACGCCCAAGCGCATGATCACGCTGCGCCGCCGTCCGCTGAAGGCAGCCAGCGATGTCCGTGAACGCCTGGATGCCGGCGAAGGCGCACTATCGGTGCCCGATCTTCTCGCCTGGCTGGTCGAGGCGCTGGTGGATCAGGTCGGTGACTATTCCCACCAACTCGATAACGCCCTCGGCGAGCTCGAGGAATTGCAACTCGCCAAGGGTGATGTCGACGCCGATGATCTCACCCGGCTGCGCCGCCCCTTCATCACCCTGCGTCGCTTCATGGGACCGCAACGCGACTGTCTTTCGCAGCTTGCCCAAAGCCCTCAGTGGATCGATGAGACGACCCAGGTCGCATTACGCGAGAATGCCAACCAGCTCTCGCGCTACGTCGAGGATTTCAGTGCCATGCAAGAACGTGCGCTGATCCTTCAGGAGCAGATCTGGAGCGAGCACAACGAGCAACTCAACCAGCGCATGTACATGCTGGCCATCATCACCACCGTTTTCCTGCCCTTGAGCTTTTTGACCGGACTCTTGGGCATCAACGTAGGCGGCATCCCCGGGGCCGACAGCCCTTACGGTTTCGCCATCTTCATCACGCTCACCCTGGTGATGGGGCTAGGCGTGATGTGGCTACTCAAGCGCAAGCATTGGTGGTAACGCTTTAGCGATCGGTATGTCCCAAATCTCGATCGGGATCGAGTCGGTCGCGCACCTGCTGCTTGAGCCATTTTATATCGGGGAAGCCGCCGTCGCGCTTGCGCTCCCAGATCACGTCGTCATCGTAGACGATTTCGAAATGGCCACCGTGGCTGGGCGCCAGCGCAACCTGTTCGAGGTCTTCACCGAAGGTCTGCAGCAGTTCCTGGGCATACCATCCGGCCCGTAACAACCAGTGACATTGCGTGCAATAATGGATGCGAATGCGGGACATGGCGAACGCGCCTCCGTCGGTGGATAGGGCGGCCATGATGCGGTGACCGCGTCCCTCGAACAAGTCACACAGTCGCGACCAGCCAGTCAGCAAGGGCTTAACCTAGTAAGAGCACAACGTAAGGACAAAACGCATGAGTGATCGCGCCTCCTCCCTGACGCGGCTCTACGAGCGCTTGACCGGCGACGAAGACAGCCGGCTATGCAAGGATATTCCCGACGCCGCCTGCCATGAACAGCCCGGCAACTTCCTGCGCCATTTACTGGCCTCGCTGGGCAACAAGCTCGCCGATGAGCTTTCCAGCGCCCGCCTGGTATTGCCGTGGCTGCTGGGCGCCCTCGGCGCGCCGGTGTGGATGGTCGGCTTTCTGGTCCCGATCCGCGAGGCCGGCGCCCTGCTGCCGCAAGTGTTCGTTGCCGGTTACATTCGCCTCAAGGCAATTCGCAAGGGCGTGTGGGTCACCGGCGGTATCGTACAAGCGCTCGCAGCGCTGGTGATGGCTATCATGGCGCTGTTCGGCCAGGGCGCCTGGGGCGGCGCCATCGTTCTTGCGGCCTTGGTGATGCTGTCGCTCGGCCGCGGGCTCTCGTCGATTGCCACCAAGGACGTGCTGGGCAAGACGATTTCCAAGCAACGCCGAGGCACGCTCATGGGATGGAGCGGTAGCGTCGCAGGCGCCATCACACTGGCCGTGGGCGCTGTGCTGATGCTGTTCGGCGACCGCCCGGGGCAGATTGCGCTGGCGATCCTGCTGCTCATCGCCACGCTCGGCTGGGCGCTTAATGCTCTCTGGGCATCACGCATCAAGGAAGAGCCCGGCGCCACCGAAGGCGGCATGAATGTCTGGAGCAGCCTCGGTGAAGGCCTGCGCCTGCTGCGTACCGACCGACACTTCCTGCACTTCAACATGGCGCGGGCACTGCTGCTTTCCAGCGCGCTGGCGCTGCCTTATATCGCCCTGCTGGGACAACAACAAAGCGGCTCCAACCTCGGTGGTCTGGGTATCATGATCCTGGTCTCGGGCCTGGCGGGTATGCTGGCCAGCCCTATATGGGGCAAGCTTGCAGACCGCTCCAGCCGTAAGGTAATGCGCGACAGCGCCGCGATTGCCGCGTTGTGCTGCGCGGCAGCGGCATTGATCGCCTGGCTGCCCGGCGCCTGGAGCGACAGCGTGTGGCCTTATGCGTTGGTGTACGCGCTGCTCGTCATCGCCCATGCCGGCGTGCGCCTGGGGCGCAAGGCCTACGTGATCGACATGGCAGGCAGCGACAAGCGTGCCTTGTATGTCGCGCTCTCCAATACTTTCACCGGGATCCTCATGTTGCTAGTGGGCGGGCTGCTGGGCGCCATCGCGCACTTCACCGGCAGCGCTGGGCTATTGCTGGTCCTGGCACTGTGCGCCCTTGGTGCAACAGCCTCCAGCCAACGCCTGCCGGAGGTCGAGATGTAATACGTCGCGTTGAAATCCACCCCCGGCATGGCCATGATGAGTGCATGACAGTCCCAAGGAACGCAGAGACGATGAAACGACCTCCCATGATCAGCCCGGCGCTACTTGAGCGTATTGTCAACGCGTCAGACGATGGCATCGTGGTGGCCGAACAGGAAGGCGACGAAACCATCCTGATCTATGCCAACCAAGGCTTCGAACGACTCACCGGCTACAGTGTCGACGAGATCCTCTATCGCGACTGCCGCTTCCTCCAGAACGGCGACCACGATCAGCCCCAGTTGGATAACATTCGTCAGGCGATCCGCGAGGGACGGCCCTGCCGGGAGGTCTTGCGCAACTATCGCAAGGACGGCTCGATGTTCTGGAACGAACTTTCGATCACGCCTGTCTACGACGATGAAGACCAACTGACCTACTTCGTCGGCGTGCAGAAGGATGTCACCGAGCGTGTCGAAGCGATGCAGGAGCTCGAGCGTCTGCGTGCCGAGCGCGGGCAAGCCTGAGAGAAAGTTTCAAGCGACGGGACGCGCGGCGAGGAGACGTGATTTCATCGCGCTAGCCTTTACGCCACGCCCCCTCTATCATCGTTACTCGTGATCCACTTCCCAACCAAACCGGAATTCCATGGCGCAATACGTCTATACCATGAATCGGGTGGGCAAGATCGTCCCGCCCAAGCATGAAATCCTCAAGGATATTTCGCTTTCTTTCTTCCCTGGCGCGAAGATCGGCGTGCTCGGCCTCAACGGCGCGGGTAAATCCACGCTGCTACGGATCATGGCCGGTGTGGACAAGGAATATAACGGCGAAGCACGCCCCATGCCGGGCATCAATATCGGCTATCTTCCTCAGGAGCCCGAGCTCGACGACGACAAGAACGTCCGTGAGACGGTCGAAGAAGCCTTGAGCGAGATCACCGAAGCTCAGGCACAACTCGAGGCGGTGTATGTCGCCTATGCCGAGCCGGACGCCGACTTCGACGCCCTGGCCGCCGAGCAGGCACGTCTCGAGGACCTGATCGAGGCTGCCGATGCGCACAACATCGAGCGCAAGCTGGAAGTCGCCGCCGAGGCTCTGCGCCTGCCGCCCTGGGACGCCAAGGTCGGCGTGCTCTCGGGCGGCGAGCGTCGTCGCGTGGCGCTGTGCCGGCTGCTGCTGTCGAACCCCGACATGCTGCTGCTCGACGAGCCGACCAACCACCTGGATGCCGAATCGGTGGCCTGGCTCGAGCGCTTCCTGCACAACTACTCCGGCACCGTGGTGGCGATTACCCACGACCGCTACTTCCTAGACAACGTCGCCGGCTGGATTCTCGAGCTGGACCGCGGCCAGGGCATCCCTTTCGAAGGCAACTACTCGCAGTGGCTGGAATCGAAGGAAAAACGCCTCGAGCAGGAGGCCAAGCAGGAAGCCTCCAAGAACAAGGCGATCAAGCAGGAGCTCGAGTGGGTGCGCAGCAACGCCAAGGGCCGTCAGGCCAAGAGCAAGGCGCGCCTGAACCGTTTCGAGGAAATGCAATCGGGTGATTTTCAGAAGCGCAACGAGACCAACGAAATCTACATTCCACCCGGGCCGCGCCTAGGTGACAAGGTCATCGAGTTCCACGACGTGGCCAAGCGCTTCGACGACAAGCTGCTGTTCGAGAACCTCTCGTTCCAGCTGCCCAAGGGTGCCATCGTAGGCATCGTCGGCGGCAACGGCGCTGGCAAGTCCACGCTGTTCAAGCTGATCGCCGGCATGGAACAGCCCGACAGCGGCGAGGTCGTGACCGGCGAAACCGTGGACATCGCCTACGTGGAGCAGTTGCGCGATCATCTCGACGACAAGCAGACCGTCTGGGAAGCAGTATCCGACGGTCAGGACATGATCAGCATCAATGGCTACGAGATGTCCTCACGTGCCTACGTGGGGCGCTTCAACTTCAAGGGCAACGATCAGCAAAAACGCCTATCGGAGCTCTCGGGGGGCGAGCGCGGTCGCTTGCAACTGGCACAGACCCTCAAGCAAGGCGCCAACGTCCTGCTGCTCGACGAACCGTCCAACGATCTCGACATCGAGACGCTGCGTGCCTTGGAAGAGGCTCTGCTCGCCTTCCCCGGCTGTGCGCTGGTCATCTCGCACGACCGTTGGTTCCTCGACCGTATCGCCACTCATATCCTCGCCTATGAAGGGGATTCCAGCGTGGTATTCTTCGAGGGTAACTACAGCGAGTACGAGGAAGACTATCGCCAGCGCGTGGGCAGCGACACGCCCAAGCGCATGAAATACAAGCGCATCGATGCTTGACCCGAGTGCGTCGTAGCACCGAGGCCCCGCTGTGTAATGCAGCGGGGCTTTTTACGCGCTGTCGAAAAGCGTCGGGGCGTGATCAGCAGAACATTGCTGATGGATATGTAACACGGCTCTCTCATCGACGTTGCCTAACCTCGTCACCGCTCGCCGATGTCGCGATCAGTGCTTGGCTGAAAGGCGCGGAAGACGAGGTTGGCGTCGATAAAATGGATTTTGCCACAGCTGAAGGATGACGTGATGATCGCCGTGATTACCTGGCCCTACAAGCAGTTCAACCGCGTTCGGCAGAGCATCGCTTACCTCCCCTGCCTGCTGGCGCTGATTTATCTGGCCCTGGGGCTAATCGCCGTCGTGCCGCAGGTCTCCGAATCCGCTCTGCCCGAGATTCTCACCTACCTCGACTTCAAGGACCCAGATACGGCCCGAGCGCTGCTTTCGACGCTGATCGCCGGGATGATATCGATGGTAGTGTTCAGTTTCTCGATGGTCATGACGGTACTGTCTCAGGCCGGCGGCAACTTTTCACACAAGCTGGTCTTTGGTCTGATCACCGAACGCCATCACCAGAAGGTGCTTGGCCACTACCTGGGGACCATTCTCTTCATACTGATTCTGCTGATGGTGCCTTTCGAAGGGGGGACACCCAGCCTGTGGCGTTCACTTGGCGGGTATCTCGGGGTTTTGATGGTGATCCATTGCCTGGGGCTGTTCGTCTATTTCATCCACAACGCCTCTCAGTCAGTCCAGATCAACGCCGTTCTTCAAGGCTTGCACCAGTCTACTCGCACGTCGATGCAGCGCCTGGAGAATCTGCAGCAGCAACCCCACTGGCAGCGATACGCGAACCTCGAAGTGCCTGCCGATGGCCATGTCATCCACGCTCAGCGAAGCGGTTATGTGCAGAACGTTCAACTAGAGACGCTAGCGCACCTCGCCGAGGAGCACGATGCGGTCATTCATCTCGATTTCATGTTCGGCGACTACACCGTCGAAGGTTTCCCGCTCTTCCAGATCGATATCGCCAACGAGCCGGACGAGGCGTTCAATAACGCGGTGCTGGCGACCCTGATCTATGTGCAAGGGGAGTCAATGAAGGATCTGTATATCAATGGCCTGACACAGCTAATGGAAATTGCCATCAAGGCGCTGTCACCGGGGATCAATGATCCGGGCACCGCTCGCCTGTGTCTGCATCAATTGACTGAACTGCTGTGCCGACGCCTGAAGATCGCCCCCAGCAACGCCTTGACCGATGGAAACGGCACACTGAGAGTGAGCTGGGCGACCCACGACTTCGAGAGTCTGCTCTATCGACTCTTTAACCCGATCCTGCATTACGGTCGCGACGATATCAGCATCGTTCTGGCCTTGCTCAAGTCCTTGAAGACCCTCTCGCTATTTGCCGACGATGAGGCGCTGGCAGTCATTCAAGCGCACGCCGACCGTGTCGTCGACGCACTGAAAAAGGCGGCCAAGGATCCCCTTGACCGCCATTTCATCGCTAGGCGCATGCAGGCCGGCGAACACCGCTTAAAGCTGCCAGACGGCTTCTCTCAAGCAATGCCGCCAACCGACGCCGTCAACGTCCCCGACCACGAATGAGCGTTACCACGAACAGCACCAAGAAGACGAAGAACAAGACCTTGGCGATGGTCGCGGCGGCCCCGGCAATACCGCCGAAGCCGAGAACGCCTGCAACGACGGCGATGATCAGAAAAATGATCGCATAATTGAGCATGAGTTATTTCCTTCCGTTGGATGTTGTCTATCTGGCTCTCATTGTCCATGAGAGACGCCTCAAGGGTTGTCCGTAATCCGCCCAACGTCAAGCGAGAACCGCCCGCGGCCACCGTCACTTCGAATACAGCGAAGTCTCACCGCGTGGCCGCGTCTTGAAGCGCCGATGCAGCCATAGATACTGCTCTGGGTGGCGGCGAATGGCGTCTTCGATGAGGCCATTGATGCGTGTGGCGTCGGCAACATCGTCCCCGCTCGGAAAACCCTCCAACGCAGGCAGGTATTCCAGCATGTACGTCTCATCACCGGGGTTGCGATGAAAAATCAATGGCATCACCGGCGCCCCCGTCATACGGGCAATCTTCGCCGTCAATTTGAGTGTCGCAGCTTCGACCCCGAAAAAGGGCGCGAAGACGCTGGCATCACGGCCGAAATCCTGATCCGGCGAGTACCACACGGCGTGACCTTCCTTGATACGACGCACCACGCCGCGCAGATCGTGGCGGTCGATGGCACGCCCGAAGATACGCCGTCGTGCACGCGTCATGAAGCGCTCGAATAGCGGGTTGTCATGCGCCCGGTAGACGACGTCCGCAGGAAAGAACAGCGAATGCAGCGCACCGCCGAGGTCGAGGGTCGAGAAATGCACGCCAATGATTAACGCCCCTTTGCCCTGCGCCAAGGCTTGAGTCATGTGCTCTTCGCCCTTGAAGGTCACGCGATGGCGCAAATGCTCGGGATCACGGCACCAGCCAGTGGCAGTCTCGAGAATGCCCTTGCCGTTGGCGATGAAGGTCTCACGTACCAGCCGAGACCGCTCCTCCTCGCTCAATTCGGGAAAGCATAACGCCAGATTGGTCTCGGTAATGCGTCGGCGACTGCGCGCGAAGCGCCAGGCACACAGACCGATGAGGCGCCCCACCGCCATCTTGAGGCGCCAGGGCAGCCAGGCACCGAGACGCATCAGTCCGATGGCAAGCCAGGTGGGCCAATAGCGGGGATGGGCGAAACTGTCAGGAAATACGTGCTTGGCCATATCTCTCTCGGGGCATCGAAACGCCGCTCATTGTAGCGGATTTTCACACTCTGTCGGCCAGCCGATAGCGGCGTGGCACGCGGGGCAAGACACCGGTCATCAGCGTATAGCTGATGGTATCGCAGTGACGCGCCACTTCATCGATGGGCAGTCCTTCACCCCACAGCACGACCCGGCTACCGATGCGCGCCTCGGGCACCTCAGTGAGGTCGACCGTCAGCATGTCCATGGAGACCTTGCCGGCCAACGGCACACGCTGCCCCTCGACGAGTACCGGCGTGCCATCCCGAGCGTGGCGATCGTAGCCATCACCGTAACCACATGCGACCACGCCAATGCGCGAGGGGCGCGGGGCCCGCCAACGCCCGCCGTAACCGACCGCTTCTCCCGTGCTCAGTTCACGCACCGCGATGATCTCGGAGCTCAACGTCATCACCGGCTTGAGGGCGCGACTGGCATCATTGGCGCCTTCCAGCGGGTCACTGCCATAGAGCATGACGCCCGGACGCGTCCATGCACCGTGCGTCTGCGGCCAGGCCAGCGTGGCCGGCGAATTGGCGAGGCACACCGGCGCCTCAAGCTGCTCGCGCAGCGCCTCGACACACGCCATCTGGCGGCACAAATACGCCGGCTCGAGCGCATCGGCGGTGGCGAAGTGCGTCATCATATGCAGGTCGGTGACCTGATCCGGCGCCGCCTTCAGGCGCTGCCAACGCGACACGAAGGCCTCCGGCGCGAACCCTAGGCGATGCATGCCGGAATCCAGCTTTAGCCAGGTCGGAATCGGCGTCCGAGGCTGAAACGCCAGCAAGGCGTCGAGCTGCCAGTCACTGTGCACGGCGATCCAGAGCCGATGCGCGTCGATGAGCGGCAACTCCTCGGCGTCGAAGAATCCCTCCAGCAGCATGATCGGTTGCACGATGCCCGCGTCGCGCAGCGCCACCGCTTCCTCGAGACTCGCGACGGCGAAGGCAGGGGCCATATCGGCCAGGGCGTTGGCGCACTCTACCGCACCATGGCCGTAGGCGCCCGCCTTGAGGACCGCCATGGCACGGCTGTGCGGCGCTTGATCGCAGGCAAGACGATAATTTTGGCGCAAAGCGCCCAGGTCGATGTCGGCGATTAACGGCCGAGACATGGCAAACGTTCCTTCTGACAAGGCAATAACAGGCGCCCTATTCTACCTCGCCCACGGCAGTGGTGCGTGGCACGACGCAAAACGCCGCACCCAAGGTGCGGCGTCACGAATGCCACTTGTCGAACTCGCGTCAGGGCGTGGACGACTGCTCCATCGTGGGTCGCTCACCGATGTCTTCCATCTGGCTCATACCGCCATCCTCGGGTAGACGTAGCGTCACCGTCTGACTCTCCCGCAGCCACTGGTTGAGATCGCGAATCACACCCTGATCGAGCACCCCGGCCTGCTGACGCAGCTCTACCATGTCGGTCACGTAGGTATAACGCGCATCGGCATAATCGGACACCGCTTGATACAAGGCCTGCTCGGCGTCGAGCACATCGACGATATTGCGGGTCCCCACCTCGTAGCCGGAACGCGTCGCTTCCAGCGCGCTACGGTTGGAGACGATCGCCTGCCGCTGGGCCTCGACGCTTTCGACATCGTTCATGACCTGCGTGAACAGCGAGCGTACCTGCTGTGTGGTATCGCGACGCTGGGCCTCGAAATCGTACTGCGTGGCCTCTAGCGAGTAGGTCTGCTGACGCACCTGAGCGCTGGTCGTCCCGCCACTGTAGATAGGCAGTGAGGCCTGGAGCCCGACTTGTGTGTCCGCGTTGTGGCCGTCCAGATAGTCCTGGTCACTATCCGAATAATTATAGTTGGCAAAGGCCGAGAGCGTCGGCTTATGGCCGGCTTCCGCCTGCTCGACTTCCGCCTGAGACACATCCACCGCGGCCTGCGCCGCCTGCACATTGGGATTATTGGCGATTGCCATCTGAATCCAGTTATCGCGCCCCGCCGGCTCGGGAGACTCGATGGGAATATCGTCCGACAAGGCGTCGATGCTGTCGTAACGCTTACCGGTCAGACGTTCCAGCGCCTCGAAACTGACCTGCAGGTCGTTTTCGGCGGAAATACGCTGGGAGCGGGCTAGATCGTAAGACGCCTGCGCCTCGTTGACATCGGTGGTTGCCACTAGCCCGACATCGAATTGCTCCTGCGCCTGGTCGAGCTGGCGCTTGATCGCTTTCTCCTGGGAAATACTCGCTTCGAGCACGTCATTGGCGCGCAAGATCTCGAAATACGCCGAGGCGACATCATAGAGCAACTGCTGGCGATCGGCTTGAAGCAAAAGCGCTTGCTGACCAGTCTCGCGTTTGGCGATTTCAAGCTCAGCCCAGCTCGTGGCGTCGTACAACGCCTGGGTCAATTCAATCCCGGCGCTGGTCGAGTTATAGCTGCTTTCGGAACCCGTCCCAGTGCCTCCCGTTCCGGCACCTCCCAAAGCACTCGATGAACTCTGGCTCTCCAGCGTGTTGTTATGCGCGACCTGCGCGGTTGCATCAATTTGCGGCAACAAGCTACCACGCGCCACGTCACGCCCGGCCTCGACACTCTGAAAGGTCGACCGCGAGGCACCCAGAGTGGAATTGTTCTGCAGGGCGTCCTGCGTAATGGTCCACAAATCGGCGGCGTGCGCCTGAGAGGTAACAGCGGCGGCGATCAACACCGGCAATAAACGCAGCCGAAATTTCGGCGATGACGGCTCTCGAGAGGACATCGGCTTGGGTTCCTTTCTTTTGACGCACGTCCTTTGACGAACGTGCTTTTGACTGACTTGCTTCCACTGATTTTCTCGGGGGCGAGCTGATTACGGGCTCGACGACCGGCAGTGTCACCGCCAACAGGGGCATCGGGGTTACATACAATGCCGCATGTATTGCCTCAGATCAATGTATCAGGCAAATAAGCAAGTACCAAGGATAGCGTGGAAAGCGCGTCATTGCCGTGACAGACCCGTGGCATGACAAGCCATGCGGCTCATCATGCCTGGTGTATCATTCGAAAATAGAATCCAGCGACAACCCTTGCTTCTCCAGTACTCGGCGCAATTTTTTCAACGCCTCGACCTGAATCTGGCGCACCCGCTCGCGCGTCAGACCGATTTCCGCCCCGACATCCTCGAGGGTCGCGGCTTCATGCCCGCGCAAGCCGAAACGACGCACGACGACTTCCATCTGTTTGTCGGTCAACTCCGCCAGCCAGTCATCGACGTGCTGCTTGACGTCGTTGCCGACCAGCAGCGACTCGGGGCCAGCTTCGTTTTCATCGGCCAGCGTGTCGATCAAGGGCTTATCGCTCTCGCCGCCCATCGGATAATCGACCGACGACACGCGTTCGTTGAGCCCGAGCATCTTCTTGACGGTACCCACCGGCTTGTCCAGAAAGTCGGCGATTTCCTCGGCTGTGGCTTCGTGATCGAGTCGTTGCGTCAGCTCGCGCGCCGCCCGCAGGTATATGTTGAGTTCCTTGACCACGTGAATGGGCAAGCGAATCGTGCGCGTCTGATTCATCAACGCCCGTTCGATGGTCTGGCGAATCCACCAAGTCGCATAGGTAGAGAAGCGAAAGCCCCGTTCGGGGTCGAACTTTTCCACGGCACGAATCAGACCCAGGTTGCCTTCCTCGATGAGATCGAGCAGTGACAATCCCCGGTTGAGATAGCGTCTAGCGATCTTGACCACCAGACGCAGATTGGACTCGATCATGCGCTGGCGCCCAGCGGGATCGCCCTTCTGGGCCAGGCGTCCATAGTGCACTTCTTCTTCGGGGGTCAAAAGCGGCGAAAAGCCGATCTCATTGAGGTAAATCTGTGTTGCGTCGAGGCTTTGATGGTAACTTTTTTCGTCACGATTCAGCGCTTTCTCGAACGCATCGTCATCCTTGTCGCTAGCAACCTCTACGGCATCGACTTCCACTTCGTTATCAACGTCGTCGAGATCCACACCCTGAATATCCCGCTCCAGCATGCTCATATCCGATACCCCACTTTACTGCTGCCGATTTGATGACCTCGGCCGGGGCGTGCGAGCCACCGGCCATGGCGGACTACCCGTTTATTGTTGTACGCATGTTCAGGGTCTGAGTCCTGCCGTGCTCAACGCGACGGCAGGTACTCCATTGGGTCTTGAGGCTGGCCGTCCTGGCGCACCTCGAAATGCAGCTTGACGCGATCGGCATCGGTATCGCCCATGGTGGCAATGACCTCTCCTGCTTTGACGACATCGTTTTCCTCCACACGCAACGTATCGTTATGCGCGTAAGCACTCAGGAAATGGTCGTTATGCTTGAGAATGATGAGGTTGCCATATCCGCGGACGCCACTGCCGGCATACACCACGATGCCCGGACCCGCTGCCTTGACAGGTTGCCCCTTTTCACCGGCGATATCAATGCCGGCCGTCACGGTGGAATTGTCGTCGAAACCGTTGACGACATTGCCCTCAGTGGGCCACTGCCAAGCCACATCGTCGACCGGCTGGTACTCGCGTTGCGAGCGATCGGCCGTCGCATCGCTTTCACCGGCGACGCTCGTGCCGGCCTCGCGGGTGGGCTCGGACGGCTCGTCGTCCGTCGCCTGGTCGTCCGTACTCGTACTATCGGCTTGCGTCTCCTGCGGCCCATCGCTGACGGTTGAGGCATCCGAGGCATCGCTCTTGGCTTCGTCATCGCGCGCAGAATCGTCGGCCGCCTCGTCTGCGTCGTAGACCGGTCCCGGCGCACCGCTTTCGCGGGCATCGGAAGCAGCGCCTACGGCCTGCGCATCGATGGACGCGACATCGACGTCACGGCCTTGGGAAGACGCACTGTCCGCCGGCACCAGCCAGTCATCGTCCTGGGCGCTACCACTCGTACCGGCACCATCGCCCAACGGGGTCGCGACCGCACCACTGGTCTCGTCGGACGCTTTACTTGACGCCGCCCGAGCATCGCCATCGGGGGTCAGGCGTAGCGTTTGCCCCGGATCGAGGCGATAGGGCGGCGTAATATCATTGAGTTGCGCCAAGTCACGGAAATCGAGGTTGTTCTGCCAGGCGATGCCATACAAGGTATCGCCCGACTTGACGGTATACGAACTCGGCGGCTCGCTGTTACGGCTGACCGAGAGATCCTGCACCTGGGGTGCGCCGCCGGAGCTTGCGCATCCCACAAGGCCCAGCGCCACGAGTCCCAGCGCGGGCATTAGTCGACGAGCGTCAGACATGGGGTCGGTCCTCTTTAAAGGGAGATGGACTGCGTTCGCCGATGACCATGACCAGCAAAAGGCCCGCGATCATCAAGACGACCGCCGTCAGCAATTGAGCCGGCTCACCGGTGATCACGCTGTAGTCCGAAGGCATGAGATAGCGATAGTCGAGCGGCACGATCTGGTCGCCACTTGCGAGGCGGTAGCTAACCAGCTCGCGCCACGGCCAGAGTTGCGGTAACGAGCCGAGAATGAAGCCGACCAGGGTCAAGAGCGTGCCCAGTCGGTAATGATGAAAAAGCCACGACAGGACTCGCGAGAACACCATCAAGCCGATGACACAGCCCGTACCGAAAGTCGCGATCAAGGCCACGTCGGCACTTTTGATGCCCTCCATGACCGTCCCGTAAAGCCCCATTACCAATAGCAGGAAGCTCCCCGAGACACCCGGCAGAAGCATCGCACTGATGGCAATGGCGCCTCCCACCAATAATATCCACTGACTGCCTCCCGTAGGGGCGGGCAAAAGGCTGGGCAGCCACAGGGCCACGCAGACGCCCAGAATCAAGGGAAAGACATGCCGCCACTGCCAGTGTCCGACCTGTCGGCCCACCACAACGGCCGAGGCCAGCACCAATCCAAAGAAGAATGCATTGAGCAATAGCTGATGATGATCCAGCAGCCAGGTGACGAGATGCGCGACACTCACCAGGCTCGCCACGATCCCCAGCAGCAAAGGCAGCAAAAATGCCAGATTGAGATGCTTCACGAGTCCCGCCAGACCGCCGCGACGCCACGCCCCAAAGGCGCTAGGGCCGAATTGCTTGATCGAGTGGATCAACTCCTCGTAGATGCCAGTAATGAAGGCAATGGTGCCGCCGGACACTCCGGGTACTGCGTCTGCGGCGCCCATCCCGGCGCCCTTGAAGAAAAGCGTCAGGTAGCGCTTCATTGTATGACCCCTTCCAATAGCGGTACGAATCTGACCCGCTCGAGCCGTGTACGTTCGAAGGTGGGTCCGCGCCGCTGTACCCGCGTCAGCCATTGATGACCTACCTCATCCTCCAGCGGCGCGATCAGTTCCCCGCCGTCGGCCAGTTGGTCCAATAGCTCCTGAGGCAGCACACTGGCACAGGCGGTAAAGAGGATGACATCGAAGGGGGCAGCCTGCGGCCATCCATGGCCGCCATCTTCATGGCGCAGGCGCACGTTACCGGCCCCCAGCATGGCCAGGCGAGAGGCGGCTCTGCGATGCAGCGCACCAATGCGTTCGATGCTCCACACCGACTCGACCAGGCGCGCCAGAATCAGGGTCTGGTAGCCTGAGCCGGTCCCGACTTCCAACACTCGACGCGGCTGCGCGGCCAGCACCAACTCGGTCATCCGCGCCACGATCCACGGCTGAGAAAGCGTCTGGCCATGGCCCAACGGTAAGGCAGTATCTTCATAGGACCGATGCGCCAGCGCCTCGTCGAGAAAGACATGACGCGGTTCGCGCGCCATGACGTCGAGCACCCGTCGATCTTGAATGCCACCGGCCTGCAAGCGTCGTATCAAGCGGTTGCGAGTACGCTGCGAGGTCATGCCGATGCCACCGAGTCGGTGTGTATCGTGTGTGTCAGGAATTCGACAATGCATCCAGCCAGTTCCGTACGTCGTCCAACGCGGCATGGCGCGTGAGATCGGTCTGTAGGGGCGTGATCGATACGTACCCCGCGTCGATAGCCGCGAAATCGGTATCCGCCCCATCATCGGCGTTATCGCCGACGGCGGCAATCCAATAACGCTCGCGGCCACGCGGATCTTTCACCTTCATGGGTCGGGCCGCAGGACCGCGATACCCCATCCGCGTCACGCGTACGCCCTGAATATCTTCCCAAGGCACGTCCGGCACATTGACGTTGAGCAGACTCCGTGGGGGCAATGACAGCGACTCCGCCGCCCCCACCAAGGTCGCCGCGACGCGGCCGGCCGTCTCGAAATAGCGCTCGCCGCAAAGCGATACGGCAATCGCTGCCATGCCCAGGTTGCGTCCTTCCATGGCGGCGGCCACGGTGCCCGAATACAGCACGTCGTCGCCCAGATTGCCGCCATGGTTGATGCCTGAAATCACTAGATCAGGCTTCTCGTCCCAGACCCCGTTGACGCCCAGGTACACACAATCGGCAGGCGTACCGTCGACTGAATAAAAGCCGTTGTCGAGGGCCGTCAACGCCAGGGGACGCGTCAGCGTCAGCGAGTTGCTGGCGCCGCTCTTATCACGATCCGGTGCTACCACGCGCAGACGCCCATGTGCCGAGAGCGCGTCATGCAACGCACGAAGCCCTGGCGCATGGACGCCATCATCGTTGGATAACAGTAACTTACGCATACTTATCCTCTTGCTTTTCTGGTAGCCGATATCCCTTCACAGCAACGGGTGATGCATCAACTCGCGCAATACCGAAGTCGCGAAGGCGCCGCGCGGCAAGCCGAACCCGAGCGTCACCCGGTTTGGGGCCTCATGCTCCAGCGACGGTGCATCAAGCGGCACGCATAGCGTGCGCCGATCCATGCGTACGCCGGCCGCTTCCAGCCCCTGCGTGAGTGCTTCATGGCGCGCCGCGAGCCGCGCTTCTTCCTCGGCGACCTCTGCGCCACTCTCCAAACGCCCGCGCCCCCACAACGGGCCGGTGGGCGTGACGTCGCCACGCGCAGCGCGTTCATGCAAGGCAGAATCGATCTCGTCGGCCACAAAGCGGCTGGCCGTCCCCGCCAGCGCTAACACATCGCCCGGACGCGGCGTTCGCCAGGTCTGCGCGCGCAGGCGCATGGCCAGCACCTCATTGAACAGGAAGCTGCGCGCCGCAGAAAGCTGCATACCATGCGGATCATCACGCTTACGCCAACCGCGCGCAAAGGCCTTCTGAGCAAGCACCAGATTGCGCCCTTCGCGGCCGAAGCGTTGCGGGCCGAAGTAATTGGGCACGCCATCCGCGCACAGGGCCTGCCAGCGACGCGATAGCTCGGGATGCGAGGCAATATCGCCGCTCAGACGAAGCGTAAAATGGTTGGCGCGGTGCACGCCGCGCTTGAGCTTGCGTGGGTGACGTCGCGCCTCTTGCACCACGACCCCCACGTCGCTCAGTTGGGTGGCGAACCCATCAGGGGCTTCACGTCCGGGCAAATGCACCGATAGCCACTGGCGGGTAACCGCGACGCGATCCTTGAGGCCGCTATAGCCCACGTCGCGCGGACGCACGCCACACACGCGCGCCACATGCTTGGCGGCTTCCGGCGTCGTCAAGTCGCGCTTCTCGATCCACAACCAAAGGTGCTCGCCCTGCCCTTCCGGCGCGAAATCGAACACCTCCTCGACGATGAAGTCCTCGGGCGTCATGCGAAACTCGCCCGCCGCCAGCGGTCCGCCGTGAACACGCGGCCAATCGGGTGGCCAGAGCGACATATCGATCATGTGGCGTCCGCGCGTGTCAGCAGCACCACCGCCTCGGCGGCGATGCCTTCCTTTCGCCCGGTGAAGCCGAGCCGCTCGCTGGTGGTTGCCTTGACGTTGACCCCGTCCTCCGCAATACCGAGCGTCTCGGCAATACGCGTGCGCATCAGCGCGATGTGATCGGCCAGGCGCGGCGCTTGGGCGATCACGGTGGTATCCAGGTTGACGATGCGATAGCCCGTGGCGGTGACTTGATCGTATACCCGGCGCAGCAATTCGCGACTGTCGACACCGGCCCAGGCCGCGTCGGTATCGGGAAAATGCTGGCCGATATCGCCCAGGCCGCAGGCGCCGAGCAGAGCATCGCACAGCGCGTGAAGCAGGACGTCACCGTCCGAATGAGCGATGAAAGCGTGCGTATGCGCGATGCGCACACCACCTATCATCAGGTGATCGCCATCGCCGAAGCGGTGCACATCAAAACCGTGACCAATACGTAGCGTCATGAACATGTCTCGTCGGAAAGCGGGGCATCGCTCGCGGTGTCGCTGAGAAGCCGCGTGGCGAGGGAAAGATCCTCGGGATGCGTGATCTTGAGATTATCCCGGCGGCCGGGTACCAAGCGCGGCGCCAGGCCCAAGGCCTCGAGCGCCGAAGCCTCATCGGTGAGCGCCACGCGCGTGTCGCGGGCATGCGCGAATGCCCGGCACAACACGCGATAGGAAGCACCTTGCGGGGTCATGGCATGCCACAGCCCCTCGCGCGATACCGTATGCACGACGTGGCCGTCGGCATCGGCGCGCTTCATGGTGTCCGCCACCGGCGCCGCCAGCAGCCCTCCATCGGCTGAGGTTTCAAGCACGGCACGCAGGCGACGCAAGTCATCGAGCGCCACGCAAGGCCGCGCGACGTCGTGGACCAACACCAGGTCATCGTCCGCCGCGACGCCCTCGAGCGAGGCCAGCGCGTTCGCTACCGAATCGGCACGTTCATGGCCACCGGGGACTCGTTGCCAGTCGGCGAAGGGAACCCACTCGGTGGAGAAGCGAGCATCATCGGCATCCAGGCACAGGCGCAGCGCCGCGTCCGGAAAGGCAGCATGCAGCCGCGCCAAGGTATGCGCCAGTACCGGCCGGCCGGCGATGTCGAGATACTGCTTGGGCAAGGCGGCGCCCATGCGGCGGCCTTGCCCCGCCGCCGGCACGATCAACCACAATCGACTCACGGCGCAGTCTCCTCAGGCATCGCCGCCGCCTTTTCAGGGTCGCCGCGTACCGTAGTGGCACTTTGTTCGACGATGGAGCGCTCCGCGGTCACGCCGGGCACCCAGAAAAACTGCTCGTCACGGCGCACCATGCCCAAGTCGCTACGTGCCCGTTCCTCGATGGCATCGAGCCCTTTCTTGAGATCGATCACCTCCGCCGCCAGGCGGTCGTTGCGCGCCTGCAGCCGGTCGTTTTTTTCTTCGAGCACATCGGCACGGTGACGAATATGGTTGAGTTCACGCACTCCCCCTTCACCGAACCACAGGTGATACTGCAGTAGACCGATCAGTACCACTAGCGCTATGCATATCCACTTCAACATCGTTGGTTCCGTCCTGGACCGACAGCTGCCCGGCATTATGCCATCATCAAGGCACCCGCGCAGTCCACGCGGCGCGCCATCGCCGCGTGACGCGCCGCGCTGACCACGACCTCAAGGAGCCCCGCATGTACAAACTCGCGTTTTTCGTTCCCGTGGACGACGCCGAAAGCGTCAAGGAAGCGGTTTTCGCTACCGGCGCCGGACGCATCGGCGACTACGAAGCCTGCTGCTTCCAGACGCCCGGCCAGGGCCAGTTTCGCCCGCTCGACGGCGCCGACCCGCATATCGGCCAGGTCGGTGCGCTCAGCCATGTCGAGGAATTGAAGGTCGAACTGGTCTGCGAGGACGATCATCTGGAAGCCGCCGTGGCGGCGCTCAAGCTGGCTCACCCCTACGAGGAACCGGCGTATGAGGCGTGGCGCCTGGCAGAGGTTTAGGCGCGTTACGCGCTGCCCAGGTAACGTTCGCGGTCTTTGGCGGTGATATCGCTCACGTGCAGCGGATAGTCACCGCCCCGCCGGTCGTCGAAATAGTGGCGCAAGGTGCGTTCGATGGTTGGGAAGGCCAACTCGTGCCAGGGAATCTCGGCTTCCTCGAACAGCGCGACTTCGAGACTCTCCGGGCCGGACGCATAGTCGCCGCGCAACGCACCACGGAAGATCATGTAGACCTGATTGATATGCGGCAGATTGATGAGCGTATAAAGGCCCTCGAGGTCGACCTCGGCGCAGGCTTCCTCGCGTGTCTCGCGCGTGGCGGCTTCGGACGTGGTTTCGCCGTTTTCCATGAAGCCCGCGGGCAGCGTCCAATAACCCAGGCGAGGTGCGATCGCACGCCGGCACAGCAAGACGCGCTCGCCCGCTACCGGTAAAGTACCGGCCACGATGCGCGGATTCTGATAATGGATGGTGCCGCAGGCATCGCAGAGAAAACGCCCGCGATCGTCGCCCTCGGGAATCGCGAAACGCACGTTTTGGCCACAATGGCTACAGAAATTCATGGTCGTCCTCGGGCGAGCGATATGGCGCCCCATTAGGTGAAAAGCAACATGTTAGAGACACTGCGCAAACGCCTGCAAGCGCATCGACCGCACCAACTGAACGCCGACATGCCGAGAGCCGCGGTGCTGCTCGCGATCGTCGAGCGCCGCGAGCCCACACTCGTGCTGACGCGCCGTGCCGGCCATCTCGCGCAGCATGGCGGTCAAGTCGCGTTTCCCGGTGGCAAAGTCGAACCCGAGGATGCCGACTTGTGGGCCACCGCTTTGCGCGAAGCGCATGAGGAGATCGCGCTACCGCCCGCACACGTCGCGTACCTCGGCCGGCTAAGCGATGTCACCTCGCGCCACGGCATCGGCGTGACGCCATTCGTCGGCCTTATTCCGCCCGACCTTCCATTGAAACCGGACCATAATGAGCTGGATACCATTTTCGAAGTACCATTGACGTGGTTCCTCGAGGACCGTCGCAGCCACACGGATGTCATCCGTCACGGCGAGCACACTTATTATGTGCCCAGCTATGCCTACGCCAATCATGTAATATGGGGCCTGTCGGCGATGATGCTGGTCGAACTGCTGGCGGTGGGCTTCGCGCGCCCCATCAGCCTCGACCGTGCGCCCCTCGGTAGTCCGTTGCGGCATCTGCCCGCACCACCCCCGCCGCGGCCTTGATACCTACAATGGACCCTATGCGAATGTCGCGACCTGATCCCGCCGACTACCTCGACATGGCCGCGTTACCCCGGCTTCTGGATGCGCTGGTCACGCAGGGGTGGTTCGTCGGCGAACGCTTCATCGATACCGCGCTATGCCACAGCTTGCAGGCGGAATTACAGACGCTGAAGACACAATCGCATCTCGACGAAGCCGGCATCGGCCGCGGCCAGGCACACCGTATCAAACGCGATGTTCGTGGCGATGCCATTCATTGGCTGGATCGCGAAAGCCGGGCCCAGCGCCAATACCTGACGGTCATGACGTTCTTGCAGCAGACCATCAACCGCGCGCTCTATCTGGGACTTTTCGAGTTCGAGGCGCACTTTGCCTTATACCCGCCCGGCGCCTTCTACAAAAAGCACCTCGACAGCTTTCGCGGCCGTAGCAACCGCATCGTCTCAACGGTGCTATATCTCAATCCAGCATGGACGACAACGCATGGTGGCGAGATGGCGTTGTTCGACCCTGACGACCCCGAACGCGAAATCGCGCGCATACGCCCCGAACTCGGCACCTTCGTGTGCTTTCTCGCCGACCGCATCCCCCACGAGGTACTGCCTACCCAGGCCCCACGCGCCAGCATCGCCGGCTGGTTCCGCCGCAACACCTCGCTGGGCGGCAGCGTCGATCCGGCCCGCTGAAAACGCCGCCTCACCACGCTTCGTCGAACACACTCGGATCGGCCTCTATCGCCGCCAACTGCGCTCTCCCCATGGGCAGCCACTGGCGCAAGACGAAGTCCGCGCTGGCCAACTTGGCGCGATAGAAGGCATCGTCACTACCGGTTGCCAGCGCCGCCTGCGCGATCAGCGCCGCACGCCCCATCTGCCAGGCGCACAGCACATGACCGGTCAACGCCAGCAGCGGTGTCGCCAGGGCCTGGAGCGCATCTGGGCCGCGCTCGTCATCGGCGCCCCGCGCCAGCACGATGGCCACCGCCCGGCGTAGATCCACTACGCCCTGATGCAGCGACACGCCCAATTCAGCGAGCTCAGCGTCGGCGGTAAGCTCATCAGCGCAAGCGGCGACCTCGTCGAGCACACCACTCAAGGCGGTACCGCCGTCGCGGTAGATCTTCCGACCCGCGAGGTCGAGCGCTTGAATGCCGTTGGTGCCTTCGTAGATCGGTGCGATGCGCGCATCGCGTAGATGCTGCGCGGCGCCAGTTTCTTCGATGTACCCCATACCACCATGTACCTGAATGCCAAGCGACGCGATGTCTACCGCCTGGTCGGTGGCAAAAGCTTTGACCACCGGGGTATAGAGATCGACCCGCTGTTGGGCGCATTGCCGTTCGTCCGCCGTGGGCGCATGCCGGGCACGGTCCATCTCGCTGGCCGAGAGCAAGGCCAAGGCCCGCAGGGCTTCCAGGCGCGCGCGCATCGACAGCAGCATGCGACGCACATCGTAATGATCGCTGAGCACGGCGGGGCGGCCGCCGCGCGACGCGGGCATGCGACCTTGCACACGCTCTGTAGCATACGCACGCGCCTGCTGATAAGCCCGCTCGGCCACACCAATGCCTTGAATGCCGACTTTGTGACGCGCCGCGTTCATCATCGTGAACATGTGTTGAAGCCCGCGACCGGGCTCGCCGACCAAATAACCGATGGCGCCCTCGTGCTCGCCGAAGCTGAGTACGCAGGTCGGCGATCCATGAATGCCCAGCTTATGCTCCAGCGACACACAGCTCACGTCATTGCGCTCCCCTAGGCGGCCCTGTTCATCGACCAGGAATTTGGGCACCAGAAACAGCGATATACCGCGATTGCCCTCGGCGGCATCCGGCAGACGGGCGAGGACCAAGTGGATGATGTTGTCGGCGCAGTCATGCTCGCCCCAGGTAATGAAGATCTTCTGGCCGCTGATGCGATAGTGCTCGCCTTCCGGCACCGCCCGCGTACGAACCACCGATAAATCCGAGCCAGCCTGCGGCTCGGTAAGGTTCATGGTGCCCGTCCACTCACCGCTGACCAGCTTTTCCAGATAGCGCGCCTTGAGTGCCTCGCTGCCATGCTGGGCCAGTGCTTCGACGGCCCCCGCCGTCAATAGTGGGCACAGCGCCAGCGCCATGTTGGCGGCTTGCCACATTTCCTGCACCGCGCTGGCGACGACCTCCGGCAGCCCCTGCCCGCCATGAGCGGGATCGCTGCCGATGCCGTTCCACCCGCCCTCGACGAAGGCATGATAGGCCTCGGCGAAACCCGCCGGTGTGCGCACCTCGCCTTCTACCAGGCGGCATCCTTGCTCATCGCCACCGCGATTGAGTGGCGCCCACACCTCGCCCGCCAGGCGTGCAGCCTCGTCGAGGATGGCGGTGACCAGATCCTCGGAAAGCGTTTGATACTCGGGCAAATGAAGCGAGCGGTGCTCGAGCAATTCCTCGAGGACGAAGCGAAGATCGCGTAACGGCGCGGCATAGGAAGACATGGCTCACCTTCATCATTCATACGCCTATCATTCAAACGTATGTGTTAATTGGAATACATGTCGTGATCATAGAGGCGCCGGGCGTGACGGACCATTAGCCGAACGGTGCAAGTGAGGTGAGACCAGGCCTTTTCAGGCCGTTCATTAGCAGCGAACGCCGGGGTTCGCTTGCAATTTTTCCTTGCATGACCAACGCTTAAAGATATTGATTCTGGATACTGAGACCGATATCGGCATGCAGACGCCACTACCGTCGGCACTTGCTTTTTCCAATATCGCATTGTTTCTCGATTTCGACGGCACGTTGGTGCCCATCGCATCGCACCCCGATGCCGTCACGCTACCGCCCCGCCAACGCCATTTGCTCAGCACCTTGCAGACCCAGCTCGAGGGAGCCCTCGCCGTCATCAGCGGTCGCCGTCTGGACGACCTGGAATACTTGACGGCGCCCCTACCGATAACGCTCTTGGGTTGTCATGGCGCACAGTGGCGCGACAGCGACGGCACCCGACACGCCGCGCGGCTCGAGTCCGAGGCTACGGTGCACTTGAGTGCCGCCCTGGCCGAGTTCTCACAACGGCATCCCGGTACCGTCTTCGAGGATAAAACGTACGCTTTCGCTCTCCACTACCGCCAGGCACCGCAGCACGAACGGGCCTGCCGAGACACGATGACACGCCTTTGGCAGGCCCACCGCGACGCCTACCAACTCACCGAGGGCAAGTGCCTGCTGGAGCTTCGTCATCATGCCTGCCACAAGGGACGCGCCGTGCAGCGACTACTCGACACGCCGCCCTTTCGGCAGCGCACCCCGCTGTTCATTGGCGACGATCGCACGGACGAGGACGCGTTCCCCGTCGTCAATGCACACGGCGGCTTTTCCGTACGCGTCGGTGAAGCCGCGCAGAGTCAAGCCACGTATCGCTTGGATAGCGTCGAGGAGGTTTTGTCATGGTTGGAACGTCAGACAAGGAGCATGTCACCCTAACGCAGGATCCGACACTCGAACTGGGGCTGGTCGGCAACTGCCAGGTCAGCGCGCTGATCGACGATCAGTCCCGCATCGTCTGGTTCTGTTTCCCGCGCCTGGATAGCGCCCCCGTGTTTTCCCGCCTGGTGGATACGCAGGATCGCGGATATTTCGCCATCGATGTCGAAAACCGTGTCGCCAGCCATCAATACTATGTCCGCAACACCGCCATTCTGTGCACGGAGATCGAGGATGCCGAGGGCGGGAAGGTCCGCATCACCGACTTTTGTCCTCGCTTCTTGCAGTTCGGGCGGGAATTTCATCCCACCGGACTGTGTCGACGCGTTGAGCGCATCGCCGGCACCCCAGTAATCCGCACGCGTCTACGTCCGGTGCAGGGCTACGATGGCACGTCGCCCGACACGACCCACGGTAGCCACCACATCCGCTACCTATGCCAGGACGACGTCATGCGTCTGACCACCGACGCCTCGATCACCCACTTGTTGCAGGAATCCGCCCATGCTCTGGATCGTCCATTGCATTTCATCATCGGGCCAGATGAGAGCCTGACCACCACCCCCGCGCGGCTCTACAACCACTATTGGGAAGAGACGCGCCGCTATTGGCACGACTGGGTCAGCCGGCTGGCCGTGCCCTTCGAATGGCAGGACGCCGTGATTCGCGCCGCCATCACGCTGAAACTCAGCACCTTCGACGATACCGGGGCCGTGGTCGCGGCCATGACCACTTCGATCCCCGAAGCCGCGAACACCCAGCGCAATTGGGACTACCGCTATTGCTGGCTGCGCGATGCATATTTCGTGGTGCATGCGCTCAACCGGCTCGGCGCAACCGGGACGATGGAAAATTTTCTGCATTACATCATCGACCTCGTCGTCGGCACGCATCGCCACCAGTTACAGCCGCTTTACGGCATCGGCGGCGAGACGGTGCTGGACGAGCACAGCCTCGAGACACTCGCTGGGTATCACGGCATGGGGCCCGTACGTGTGGGCAACGCCGCCTACCTGCAAAATCAGCATGATGTCTACGGCGCCGTCATCCTGGCCGCCAACCAGGTCTTCTTCGATCAACGTCTCGAAGAGGTCGGTAACGAAACCCTGTTCCGGCGCCTTGAGCCTCTGGGTCACCTGGCCGCCGAGTGTTACGACCAGCCCGATGCCAGCATCTGGGAATACCGAGGCCGTGAGCGCGTGCACACCTACTCAGCCATCATGTGCTGGGCAGCCTGTGACCGGCTGGCCAAGATCGCCGCACAACTCGATCTGGACAGCGCCGCACGGCACTGGCGCGATACCGCAGACACCATGCATCGCACCATTTGCACCGAGTCCTGGAACGAAACGCAAGACTTCTTCGCCGAGAGCTTCGGCGGCGAGGGCCTGGACGCCAGCCTGCTGCTCATCAACGAGCTTGGATTTCTCGCAGCCGATGACCCGCGCTTCGTCGCTACCGTCAAGGCCATCGGCGGGCATCTGCGGCGTGGCGACCACCTCTTTCGCTACGTCGCAGACGACGATTTCGGGGCGCCCGAAAACGCCTTCAATATCTGTACTTTCTGGTATATCGACGCGCTCTGGGCGATCGGCGATCACAATGAAGCCAGGCGGCTGTTCGAGGGGCTCCTAGCATGTCGCAACAAGGTCGGGCTACTCTCCGAGGATCTCGACCCTGACAGTCACCGGCTATGGGGCAACTTCCCGCAAACCTACAGCATGGTGGGGCTGATCAACTCGGCGCTGCACCTCAGCAAGAGCTGGGAGGAAGCGCTATGAAAGACCTGGTCGTGATCTCCAACCGAGTGTCGATCCCCGAGGCCGGGCGCTCCCAAGCAGGCGGTCTGGCGATGGCGCTCAATAGCGCCCTCGCCCGCCATGGGGGCATGTGGTTCGGCTGGAATGGTGAGGTATGTCATGACACCTCGCCACAGCCAACGCAGACACGTCGCAATGGCATTACCTACGCCACCTTGCCGCTGAACGCGGAGCAGCACAGTGACTATTATCTGGGGTTTTCCAACGAAGTGCTGTGGCCTATCTTCCACTTCAATCTGGGCGCCATGAAGTTCCAACGCCGCCATGCTCAGGTCTACTACGCCACCAACCAGCATTTCGCCGAGAAACTCAGCCCGCTGCTTACCGGCGACGAGCTCATCTGGGTACACGACTATCACCTGATCCCCCTCGGTGAAGCCTTGCGGCGCCAGGGGAACCACGCCCCGATGGGGTTCTTCCTGCACATTCCCTTTCCCAGCGCCGAGCTATTGCGTTGTATTCCCGGACATCGCGACTTGTTGGCAAGCTTCTTCGCTTACGATTTGCTGGGATTCCAGACACCCCAAGACCTCGAAACCTTCTGCCATGCTGCGATCCGCATCCTCGGGGCCAAGCGTAGCGACAATGTGCTGCGCTACGGCGACCAACGCCTGAAACTCGGCATCTATCCCGTGGGCATCGATGTCGACACACTGCAACGCGAGGCACAGCATAGCGAAACCAAGCAAGCCGTCCGCCAACTACGTGCCTCGTTGGGTGGCTGTGCGCTGATCGCCGGCGCCGACCGACTCGACTATTCCAAGGGACTCGGCGAACGCATGCTCGCCTTCGAGCACCTGCTCGACGACTACCCCCACTACCGGCGCCACGTCCTCTATACACAAGTCGCCAGTCCCTCTCGAAGCGCCATCACCGAATATGACGATCTGCGTCAGCAGCTCGAATCCCAGGCCGGCCATATCAACGGCCTACACTCCGATCTCGATTGGGTGCCAGTGCACTACATCAACAAGACCTATCCGCGTACCGCACTCATGGGGCTCTTTCGCGCCGCCCAGGTGGGCCTTGTCACACCGCTGCGCGATGGCATGAACCTGGTCTGCAAGGAGTTCGTCGCGGCCCAGGACAGCCGTGATCCCGGCGCGCTGGTGCTCAGCGAACTCGCCGGCGCCGCGCATGAGCTCGAAGGAGCCTTGCTGGTCAATCCCTACGACCCGCACGCCATCGCCGAAGCGCTCGATCAAGCACTGCAGATGCCACACGAGGAGCGTTGCCAACGCCATACCAGCATGCTGGCCAGCGTCCGCTGCAATGACCTGACGCGCTGGTGGCAGCGTTTCCTGGACGATCTCGGATATGCCGTGCCGGGTTGAGGTCGCATCGCTTCGATGGTGCCTGACGGTTGAAAGCCGATACATAACCAAGTATTTTGATTGAACATTCAATCAATAAAAATATGGCTTCATTCCATCGGTAGCGACGCGACACACGCCCCCAACGGAACGTGACACACAGCCAAGTCAGTCGCGTCTCCCGCGAACATCTCGGCAGCGGCCAGAAATCCGCTACCAAGGAGCTCGCATGGAGAACCGTGTTCACGACGGCGGCGCATGGCCAGAAGCCCTTTCATGACTCTGCCATAGTAAAAGAACGCGCCTCTCGTCTCGCTACCGCCGTGCTTACACAACTAAAGGATTGCTCATGCATCCACAACACACCGACGACGTCAGTCGCGACCGCCTCAATCCGGTGGTCTTTTACGGTTCGGTGATCGGCATCGTGCTTTTCGCACTCTGGACGATGTTTTTCACCGACTCGGCCAGCGACATCATCAACGCCATACTCGGCTGGATTTCCAACACCTTCGGTTGGTATTACTTCATCGCCGTGGTTGCCTACCTGGTGTTCGTGATCGCCATAGGCCTGTCACGCTTCGGCAAGATCAAGTTGGGGCCCGAACATTCCAAGCCCGACTTCAACATGGCCTCCTGGGCGGCCATGCTGTTCTCGGCAGGGATCGGCATCGACCTGCTGTTTTTCTGTATCGCCGAACCGGTAACGCAGTTCCTGGCGCCTCCCGAGGGAGAAGGCAGCACGATAGAAGCCGCACGTCATGCCATGCAGCTGACATTCCTGCACTGGGGGCTTTCCGGCTGGGGCATTTACACGTTAGTGGGCATGTCGCTGGCGTTCTTCAGCTATCGGCATAATCTGCCGCTGACCATCCGCAGCGCGCTCTATCCTATCTTCGGCAAGAAAATCCATGGTCCCATCGGGCATACCGTCGATATCGCTGCCGTGCTGGGCACGGTCTTCGGTATCGCCACCAGCCTGGGGATCGGGGTCATCCAGCTCAACTTCGGCCTCAACTACATGTTCTCGATTCCCGAGAACACTCTGGTGCAGGCGGCGCTGGTGATCATGATCGTGTTCTTCGCCACGGTGTCTGCCGTCACCGGGGTGGAAAAAGGCATTCGCCGCCTGTCCGAATTCAACATGCTGCTGGCACTATTGCTGTTGCTGTTCGTCCTCTTCAGCGGCAAGACCTTGTTCCTGCTCAACGTGCTGGTGCTCAACGTCGGCGACTACTTCTCCGACTTCATCAGCCTATCGATGAACACCTACGCCTTTGATCCGCCCTCCGCTTGGCTAAACGGCTGGACCTTGTTTTTCTGGGCTTGGTGGATTGCCTGGGGGCCGTTCGTAGGGCTCTTCCTG
This sequence comes from Chromohalobacter sp. 11-W, assembly GCF_029889905.1. Classification (GTDB taxonomy): domain Bacteria; phylum Pseudomonadota; class Gammaproteobacteria; order Pseudomonadales; family Halomonadaceae; genus Chromohalobacter. The sequence continues at coordinate 240,162 of NZ_JARANZ010000005.1, forward strand.
GCACGTATCTCGCGCGGTCGCACGATTCGTGAATTCGTGGCCGGTACGCTCATTCTGCCACTGGTCTTCATGATGGCGTGGATGTCGATCATGGGGAACAGCGCCATCGACATGGTCATGAACGGGGCCACGGATTTCGGGGATGCGGCGATGAACACGCCAGCTTCGTCCATCTATCTGTTCCTCGAATCCTTGCCGCTGACCGGCATTACCACGCTAGTCACGACCGTTCTGGCCATCGTTTTCTTCGTCACGTCGGGCGACTCCGGGGCATTGGTACTGTCCAACTTCACCTCCAAGCTCAAGGACGTGAACAGCGACGCACCGATCTGGATGCGCATCCTGTGGGCCTGCGTAATCGGGCTTTTGACCCTGGCGCTACTGATGGCCGGTGGTTTGTCGGCCCTACAGAGCGTGGTGGTGATCACCGGCCTGCCCTTCTCCATCGTGTTGTTCTTCATGATGGCGGGCTTGCTCAAGGCGTTGCGCGTGGAAGGTCTCAAGGAGGACAGCCATCGCACCAGCCTCGCCGGGCATCTTTCCAGCCGCACCGGTGGCGGCGAGCGCTCGCCGCGCGGTTGGCGCCAGCGTCTCAGCCGGGCGATGAGCTTCCCGGGTGACAAACAGGCTCGGCGTTTCCTCGATGAAGTGGTCAAACCGGCCATGCAAGAGGTCAGTCAGGCCATCGGTCAGGAAGGCGTCAAGGTCGAGGTCGACGAGCAGGAAGGCGACGAGGCGCACCTAGCACTCAATGTCAGCCTCGGCGACGAGCAGAACTTCACGTATCAGGTCTGGCCGCGCCGCTTCGCCACTCCCTCGTTCGCGCTTCGCGCCCAACAGACCAATGCGTATTACTATCGCCTAGAGGTCTATCTGCTCGAGGGCAGCCAGGGCTACGATTTGATGGGGTACAACAAGGAACAGGTGATCGAAGACATTCTCGATCAGTACGAGCGTCACCTCCACTTCCTGCACATGAACCGGCAAGCGCCGGGGACCGTGACCATGCCGGACAGCCCTGAGCAACCGCCGGAATGATCTAGGCCGCCACCACATCGAGCCATTGGCTTATAAAGGGGCGCATCGCCAGATGCGCCCCTTGCATTGGCGACGCCCTCGTTGGCTGGACGCGCCGGGAAAGCGGCGTATCAAGTCGCCACTTTCTCCTCGACCGGCACAGCGGAAGCCCCCGGCTTGATGACGGCATACGCCACCCCGGCGATCACCGCACCCACCGCGATAGCCAGCAGATACAGCAGTGCGAAGTTGACTGCGTGCGGGATCAACAGCACGAACAGCCCGCCATGCGGCGCCATCAGTTGAATACCGAAATACATCGACAAGGCCCCGGTGATCGCCCCACCGATGATGCATACCGGCAACACGCGCAATGGGTCCTTGGCGGCGAAGGGAATCGCGCCTTCGGTAATGAAGCAAAGCCCCAACACGAAGGCTGCCTTGCCCCCTTCGCGTTCGGTCGTATCGAACTTGCGCTTGGCCAGCATGCTGGCGATCCCCATCGCCAGCGGTGGGACCATCCCCGCCGCCATGATGGCCGCCATTGGCGCATAGGTCTCGCTCGAAAGCAGCCCCACCCCGAACGTATACGCCGCCTTGTTGACCGGCCCGCCCATATCGACGCACATCATTCCGCCGAGCAATAGCCCCAGCAGCACGGCATTGGTCGAGCCCATGCTATCGAGAAAATTGGTCAGTGCATCAAGCAGCCCAGCTACCGGCGTGCCAATCACATAGATCATTACCAGGCCGGTAAACAAGCTCGCCAGCAGGGGAATGATCAGAATCGGTTTGAGAGATTCCACACTCGCCGGCAGCTTGAGATAGCGGGTGATCGCCTTGGCGGCGTACCCGGCAAGGAAACCGGCCAGGATGCCGCCGATGAACCCGGCGCCGATATTGCTGGCCAGCATCCCGCCGATCATGCCGGGCGCGATTCCCGGCCGGTCGGCGATGGAATAGGCGATATATCCAGCGAGGACCGGTACCATCAAGGCGAAGGCGGCTTCACCGCCGATCTGCATCAAGGCCGCCGCCAGAGTCCCCTCTTCCTTGAAGGCCTCGATACCGAACACGAACGAGAGGGCGATGCACAAGCCGCCGGCAACCACCATCGGCAGCATGAACGAAACACCAGTAAGCAGGTGCTTGTAGACCCCCTTTTCCTTGACGCTCTTGCCCTTGCCAGTGCTTTTCTCGCCAGACGACGCAGCATTGCCCCCCTGGCTCTCCACGGCAGCTTCAGCGAGAGCGTCCTGCACGGTCTGTCGAGCCTTCTTGAGCGCATTGCCGGTCGACGTCCGGTAGATGCGCTTGCCCGCGAAGCGCTCATCGTCGACCTCAATATCGCAGGCCAGCAGCACCACATCGGCCGCCGCAATGTCCGCTTCGCTGAGCTGATTCTGCGCCCCGACCGAGCCTTGGGTTTCAACGCGGATATGATGGCCCAGGCCGCGTCCGGCCTCTTCCAGCGCCTCGGCCGCCATGAAGGTATGCGCAACCCCGGTGGGGCATGCCGTCACCGCGACGATACGCTGGCCTTGGTCATCGCCGGCGTCAGCAGCGCTCGTGGGCGCCGCCTGCGGCGCTGCGTCACCGCCGGCGAAGAGTTCGGCCTCGCGCTCGGCCCGTGACAGGAACGCATCCGGATCGGGCAGCGCCTCGGCAATGGGTGCCTGGAACAGGCGCTTGTCCGTGAAGCGTGATGCATCGGGCACATGATCGGCGGCCACGATCACCAGTTCGGCATCGCGCACGTCCGCCTCGGAGACCGGCTGCGGTGGCTCGAGCTCGCCGTGCATTTCCACCGTGACCTGCCAACCGCGACGCCGGGCGGCCTGCTCGAGACGTCGAGCCGCCAGAAACGTCGTCGCCACGCCACTCGGGCAGGCCGTAATCAGGATCGCTTTCATGAGTCCTCCCTCGCGTTATCGTCGAGCCGACGCACGCACGTGTTTTGTTGGAGTTGGTCTAGGTCCGGGGCATGCGTATCGCCTACCCCGACATGGCGTACCGCCTCGGCGGAAAGCGCCGTCGCCAGACGCAAGGTAGCCTCGGCGTTGAGATTCTCGAGGCGACCGTGGAGCATTGCCGCCAGCAACGTATCACCAGCGCATACCGTGCTTGCGACCTCGACGCGCGGCGGCGTGGCCTGCCAGTTCCCCTCGGGGCCGACCCACAGCATGCCCTCGCCGCCCAGCGACACCAGGGCGTGCTCGATGCCTGACGCGTGCAGGCGTGTGGCGGCGGCCAAGCGCGACGCGGCGTCTTCCAGCGACTCACCCGCCCACTCGGCCAGTTCCGTCTCGTTGGGTTTGACGGCATTGGGCGTGGCGGCAATTGCGGCGTTCAACGCCGCGCCGCTGGTATCCACCCAGACCGGCACGTCATAGCCGCGCAGCCAACCGATCAAGGCCGCCAGATCATCGGGCGACATGCCTGGCGGCAGACTCCCGGCGATCACCACCGCGTCGGGGCATCTCGCGGCATCCACCAACCGCGCCTCAAGCACGGCATAGAGTGCCGCCAGATCATCGCGCGCCACCTCGAGACCGGGGCCATTGATATCGGTGACCCGGCCCTCGGCTTCGGCGAGCTTGGCGTTGATACGCGTTTCTCCAGGCAAACGCAGAAAGGCGTCCTCTAGGCCCCAGTCGGCGAAAGCGCGCCCGAAGGCACCGTCGTTGTCCGCGCCCAGAAAGCCCGAGACCGCCACTTCATGGCCCAGCGCCGCCAGCACCCGCGCCACGTTGACGCCCTTGCCCGCCGCCTCGAGATGCGTGGCCTCGGTGCGATTGACCGCCCCCAGCGTGAGCGCGGGCAAGCGAATCGCCAGGTCCAGCGCGGGATTGAGAGTCAGCGTCAGTACACGCGCCATCAGAGAGCCTCCAGCGCTTCGCGCACGGCATCGCCGGTCGACTGGCTCAGGGCCAGATCGGCGTGCTGACGAGCCACTTCGAGGGTCAGCTCGCGCAACCGTGCCTTGACCATCGGCACCTGCCGCGCCGAGACCGAAAGCTCATCGACGCCCAGCCCCACCAGCACGGGAACCGCCTGGGCGTCGCTGGCCAGCTCGCCGCACACACCTACCCATTTGCCCTGAGCGTGCGCGGCTTCGACGGTCATGCGGATCAGCGCCAGCACCGCAGGATGTAGGCCGTCGGCCTGGGCCGAGAGCTCTGCGTGACCGCGGTCGATGGCCAAGGTGTACTGGGTCAGGTCATTGGTGCCTATGGAGAAGAAATCGACCTCGGCGGCCAGGCTCGGTGCCAACAGCGCGCACGAGGGGATTTCGATCATCACCCCTAATTGCACATCGCCAGCCTGCACCTCGGCCTGCACACGATCGAAGATCTCGCGGGCGGCGCGGAACTCGGCGATGTCCTTGACCATCGGGAACATGATCCGCAACGGGCGGTCACCCGCGGCGGTGAGCAGGGCGCGCAGCTGCGTCTCGAGCACCTCCGGGCGGGTCAATGCCAGACGAATGCCGCGCAGGCCGAGAAACGGGTTGTCCTCCGGCGGCAACGGCCAATAAGGCAACGGCTTGTCGCCGCCGACATCCAGCGTACGAGCGACCAGCGGGCGACCGTCGAGGGCGTCGATGGCCTGGCGATATTCGGCGATCTGGGTGTCCAGATCCGGCGCCTCGGGGTGCGCCATGAACACGAACTCGGTACGCAGCAGCCCCACGCCCTCGGCACCGCGCTCGACGGCATCCGCTGCATGCGCCGTGTTGCCGAGGTTAGCGGCGACTTCGACACGATGCCCGTCCTGCGTGCGCGCTTCCTCATGGCGCGCGGCATAGGCCTCACGCTCACGCATTTCGTGCTCTTTCAGGCGTAGCTCGGTGCGTGAGCGACGCTCGTCGGAAGGTGCGGGAATCACACGGCCACGCTCGCCATCGACGATCACATCAATATCGTTGACCAGCGTCAGTACGCGTTCGCCGCCGCCCACCACGGCAGGAATACCCAGCGCCCGTGCAAGAATCGCGCTGTGCGAGGTCGCCCCGCCGCGCGCGGTGACCAGACCGCGCACCTTAGCGGTATCCAGGCGCGCCACGTCCGAGGGACCGACGTCATCGGTGATCAGAATGTAAGGTGTCTCCGGCGGCGTGGGTAGGCGCACACCGCACAGGATGCCCAGCACACGCCGGCCAACGTCACGCAGATCGGCGGCACGCTCGGCCAGCAAACGATCAGCGAGGTTTTCCTGGGCGCGAGCGGCAGTATCGATGGCCGACCACCATGCCGCCTCGGCACTCGTGCCGGTACTCAACGACTCATGCGCCGCTTCGCGCAGCTCGGGATCGTCGAGCATTTCCTCATGCATCGAGAGTATCTCGGCGACCTCGCCGCCCTGGGCGGTCCGCACCAAAGCACGCAGCTGTTCAGCAGCTTCCTGGATCGCGGCATCGAGGCGCGCCAGTTGCGCGGCGCTATCGCCGCGGCGGGTTTCGTCGAGACCATCGGCCCGCTCGGGGTACTCGAATCGCGGCGTGCGCATCACGAAGGCCGGCGCGATGGCCAGCCCCGGCGATGCCGGCACGGCGGGATGCGCGACGTCGTCTTCCAAGGGCGCGGGTAGGCTCTCATCCTCGTCGGCAGGCGCCTCGAACGATGCCTCCTGAAGAGGTGTCACGTGCTCGCCGAGGCCATCCTTGACGGCCGCGACAAGGGCTTCCAGTGCCTCGCTGGCGCCTTCACCTTCGGCAGAGAACACCAGCGTCTGGCCGCGTCGCGCCCCCAACCCGATGACCTTGGTCAGACTCGCCGCCGAGACCGCCTCGGCACTGCCCTCGAGCAGACGCACCTTGACCGGCATGGCCTGGCGTCGGGCAACCTGCACCAGTTGCTTCGCCGGCCGCGCATGCAGCCCATGGGCATTGAGCACCGTCGCGCGCGCAGTCTCTGCTTCGGCGGACTCACCGGAAAGCCGCGCCAGCAGCGTCGCGGCGTCGGCATCGGCGAGACTCTCGCCGATGCCGGCATCCAACAGGGCGCCCAGGCGTTCGAGCAAACCGCGATGCGCATCACCTTGCGCCGCCAGACAGAAAACCGCATTGACCGGTCCCTTGGGCCCCGAGAAGGCCTGTTCCGGCGTCGCCACGCCCAGTGTCGGCGTGATGACACCCTGGGCACTGCTCACCAGCCACAACCCCTGGCCCAGCGCCACTGGCTCCAGCGTGTTGATCTCGGCCACGAAGCTGCTGTCCACGCTCCCCACCTGACGCAACCGCGCCGCGGCGGCCAGCGCTAGCTCGAAGCGATCACGTGCAGGGAAGCCCAGGCACAGCGTATCGGCATCCAGGCGCGCCTCGACCGGTGCTTTAGACAACAGCGTAATGATCTCTTCACGGCTGTCGGCAGCCGCCAGACGCTGAGCCACGCCGTCGCGATCGAGCACGTGCGTCAACTGGCGCAGAATATCGAGATGCTCATCGCTCTGCGCGGCAATCGTCACCAGCAGGGTGACGCGTTGTCCATCATGCCATTCGATGCCATGGGGGAATTGCAGCACCCGCACCCCGGTGGTCTTGACGTGTTCGCGGCTCTCCGGGGTGCCGTGAGGAATGGCAATGCCATTGCCCAGGTAGGTTGACGACTGCGCCTCACGCGCGTGCAGTCCGTCACGGTAGCCAGGTGCCACACGGCCAGCCTCGACCAAGGCCTCACCGGCCTGATTCAAGGCATCGCGCCAATCGTGGGCGTGCCGGTCGAGTAGAACGTCTTCGCTTGTCAGTGTCAGCATGGAACTCTCCAGAATGCCGCCGGAACGGAGCCGTCCGTCCCTCGGGTAAGGCCAACGATCACGCCCGACGTGGCACCGTCATAATAGGCATAAGCACCGTCGAACCGGGACATGCCGACGCTTGGACGCCAACCACCCAGCGTTTGCGGATGACGGGCTGAATCGTGTCAGCTATCTTGGATAGCAATGCTGAAACGTTCACTACGATTTATCAAGCCACACGGGACTAGACCTTCGCAGGGGCGGACAAGCAAGACCGCGTGTCAGCCTCTAGAATAGGCGCTTTTGCATCGTCGGCTCGTTCAAGGAATGCCCCCATGACTCTCGCAGAAATCGCTCGGCTGGCCGGCGTCTCGCGCACCACCGCCAGTTACGTGATCAACGGTCAGGCCGCTGAGCGGCGCATCCGCCCCGAGACGGTGGCGCACGTCATGGCCGTTGTCGCTAAGCACGATTATCGTATCGATGCACAGGCGGCGGCGCTGCGCCGGGGCGCGAGCCGCACGCTGGGATTCATCGTGCCGGATCTGGAGAACACCAGTTACGCTCGCCTGGCCAAGCGTCTGGAGAATGGCGCGCGCCGTCTGGGCTATCAGTTACTGATCGCCGGCTCGGACGATGACCCCGACACTGAACGCGAGCTGGCGCGGGCCTTGCGCGCCCAACGCTGCGATGCCCTGATCGTCGCCAGCAGCCTGGCCATGGACGACCCGTTCTATCCCGACCTGATGGCGGGCGGTCTGCCGATCATTGCGCTCGACCGCGCCCTCGATCCCGAGCGCGTGGTCTGTGTGGTCAGTAACAATGCCCAGGCCGCCGGCGCCCTGACGCGCTCGGTGCTCGACGCCGATGTCGCGCGCATCGCTTGGCTGGATGCAGTGCCGGAGCTGTCGATCAGCGTGGAACGGCGGGAGGGCTTTCTGGAGACGGTTCGCGAGGCTTCCCTCGACGACCCGATATTGCTCAGCGGCGCGCGCTACGACCGCGCTACCGGCGCAGCGCTCATGCGGCGCCTGATCGACGAGCACGGCATTCCCGATGCGCTCGTCACGGCGTCCTATGTGCTGCTCGATGGTGTCTTCGATGTTCTACTCGAACAAGGGGGGCTGCCCGAAGAGCTGCGTCTGGCCACGTTCGGCGACGACCGCCTGCTGGACTTTCTGCCTTTGGCGGTCAATTCACTACCCCAGCATCACGACCGCATCGCCGAACTGGCCCTGAACCGCGCCATGCAAGCGGCATCCGGCGATTATCGTCCCGGCATCGACATCATCGAACGCTCGCTGCACGATCGCCGAGCTCTCAAGCACACACACGCACCGCTTGGTTGACCCACAGCGTTGGCCCAGGCTCGCAAAACTGACCATGCTTTCTTCGGAATTGTTGCCATCCGGCGAGGCATGTCATGAAAGAGCAAGAACTACCACTGCAAGACCGTCGAGACGCCGGCCGGCACCTCGCCCAGCGCTTACGGGGCCACGTTGACGCCTCGGCGCTGGTGCTGGGGCTGCCCCGCGGCGGTGTCCCGGTTGCCGCCGAAATCGCACGCGCGCTAGGCGTCGCACTCGATGTGATCGTAGTGCGCAAGCTGGGCGTCCCCGGTCACGAGGAATTCGCCATGGGCGCCATCGCCAGCGGTGGCGTACAGGTACTCGACAAGCCCCTTATCCAGCGGCTGGGCGTCGACGCGCGGCGACTCGAATCGGTCATCGATCATGAGCGCCACGAACTCGAACGTCGTGAGCACGCGTTTCGCGGCGACCAAGCCTACCCGACGCTCACCGGCCGGCAAGTGGTGCTGGTCGACGACGGCATTGCCACTGGCGCAACCATGCGCGCGGCGATTCGCGCAGTGCGCCGACTCGGCGCCGAGCACTGCATCCTGGCCGTACCCGTCGCCGCGCCCGAGAGTCTCGCGTCACTGCGTTCCGAGGTCGACCGCATCGAATGTCTGGCAGCGCCTGAGCATTTTGCCTCGGTGGGCCAGTGGTACCGGCACTTCGACCAGACCAGCGACGCTGAGGTGCGCGCCTGCTTGCGTAGTGCGCGAGACGCTTGATGACGGCATGCCAACCGCCCGTTATGCTGGCGTCCATGAAGCAGTCTTCCGCCTCTTTACCTGACGTTCTCGCCGGTCCCATCCTGCGCCGCGCATTGCCCGACCGCCTGGTGATCTGGCTCGTCGGGTCGCGCCCGCTCGACCTGACATTAACCTTGCATGTCGATGATGCTGAGTCGCCGAGCCAGCGTTTCGCACTGGATAGCTCGCTGTGCAGGCGCATACCGGTAGGCGAACATGCATGGCTGCATCTCATCGATGTGCCACTTACCGCGCCGCTGCCTTACGAGCGTCCGATTGGTTACGATCTGCGCGTAGCCGAGGAAACCGCCGATGCCACGCAAGGCATCGCCGACTGGGCGCCTCACCTCCTGTATGACGATGCCGACCGCCCCTGCTTCGTATTGCGCTCGCGTTTCGATTTGCTGCTCCACGGCTCATGTCGCAAACCGCACCATCCATCCGAAGATGGCCTGGTACGCGCCGACGAGCATGTCGCGGCCTCGCGCAACAGCTTCGAACGCATGCCCGCAGCACTCTTGCTGACGGGCGATCAGATCTATGCCGATGATGTCGCCGGCCCGATGCTGGTTGCCATCCACGCGCTCATTCAACGGCTCGGGTTGTTCGGCGAATGTGTGCAAGGCGCCGTGGTCGAGGATGCGGACAGCCTCTACACGCACCCCGATACGTATTATCGCCGGGAGCACTTGCTGCCTGCATTCGAGGCCAACGACAAGCTGCGTGAGCGCTTCTTCGGCGGTGTCCGCAAACCTGTTTTCACCACCAGCAGCGCGCACAATCACTTGATCACGCTGGCTGAGGTCATGGCCATGTACCTACTGACGTGGTCACCAACGCCCTGGTCGCTGATCGAGATCAAACGCCCCGCGCTCGACGATTCTCTGGCCGAGACCTTCGACGCCGAGGCCTCGATCATCGCAGCTTTTCGCGAAGGCCTGCCGCTCGCCGCTCGCGTGATGGCACACCTACCCACACTGATGATCTTCGACGATCATGACATTACCGACGATTGGAACCTATCCGCCGCCTGGGAAGAAACCGCCTACGGCCACCCATTTTCGCGACGTATCATCGGCAATGCCTTGCTGGGGTATCTGCTATGCCAGGGATGGGGCAACGACCCCGACGCCTTTCGCTCGCTATGGCCCACGCTGACGGCGTTATTCGAGCAACGCGACCTTGAGGGGCGCCTCGACTGCCGAACCCAAGATGCTCTTATCGAGCGTCTTCATGATTTCGACCATTGGCATTATCAGCTTCCCTCCACGCCGCCTCTAGTGGTGCTCGACACCCGCACACAACGCTGGCGCAGTGAGCGGCACCGCCACCACCCTTCGGGACTGATGGACTGGGAAGCCTTGAGCGAACTCCAGCAGACACTGCTCGGACAACATTCGGTGATCATCGTCTCGCCGGCACCGATGTTCGGGGTGAAGTTAATCGAGGGGATACAGAGGTTATTCACGCTGGCGGGCAAACCGCTGCTGGTGGATGCGGAAAACTGGATGGCCCATCGCGGCGCGGCCAGCGTCATGCTCAATATCTTTCGCCATACCCGCACCCCCGGCAATTACGTGATCCTCTCCGGCGACGTGCATTATTCCTTTGTCTACGATATCGAGGTTCGCCACCGCCAGCGCGGCCCACGCCTCTGGCAGATTACCAGCAGCGGGCTCAAGAACGAGTTTCCCACACGTTTACTGGATGTACTCGACCGTCTCAACCGCTGGCTGTATGCACCGGCGTCGCCGCTTAACTGGTTCACCAAGCGTCGACCCATGCACATTCGCCCACGCTACCCACAAGGGGCCAGCCACGGCGAGCGACTGTGGAATCAAGCCGGCATCGGACTGGTCACCTTGGATGCGCAAGGCCGCCCGGCCAGCATCGCGCAACTGGGCGTCGACGGCAGCACCACGTACTTCCTTGAGGACGATTGACTGCCCGACGGCTGATGCCAAACGGCATCAGCCGAAACGGCCCGGCTTACGACAAGGCGCGCGGTGCGGGGGAGTCGCCGACGCCGGAAGATGGCGCATGCGCGGCATGCAAGCGTGCGATGAGTTGATCCTCGAGCGCGAAGCGCTCGGTCAGGGCCTTGCTCAGGCGCTCGAGCCAGGCCGGCAGACGCGTCACGTAATGCTGACAACGCGTCGGCGTCGAATAGTCATTGTCGAACTCAAGCACCATTTGCGTAGACATCTCAAGCCGTGCGAGCAGACGATCGGCCAGGACCAGGGCGTCTCGGTCGTCGAACGCCACCGCCTCGTCGCGCAGCTTCGGATAGACTTCGAAATGACCACCGCTGATATAGTCCATCAAGGCTTCGCTGAAGGCATCGATACGCGCCTTGGAAACGGATTCCAGTTCCGCGTCGCAGGCCTCGCGCAGCTCCATCAGCGTCACCAGCATGTCATAGCGTTGTTGTAGCCAACGGTCGATGAGCGTGTGAACACCACCCCAACGCTCGAGGGCCGTCTTGGTATCTTCCAGCATGATGAACCTCTCCTGTCATGGCCGCGCGGGCCACTCCCTGACATTGAGGAAGGCGGCTCTCCTGCCGCCTTCCCGCCCCTCAACGGCGGCGAATCACGATACCGGCCAGCATGCCCAGCGGAATCAGTAGCAGCACGGCGAATCCCACCAGCGTCCATTGCGGGATCGACATGCCCAACAGCAAGCCGTGTATCTCGGCGCACTCTCCCGAGCCGGAAAGCACTCGCGAGATTACGCCCCACAATGGCAGCACTTCCATCATGTAGTCCAGTCCTGGACCGCAACTGGGCACACTTTCCGCGGGCAGCGACTGCAACCACACATGGCGCGCGGCAACCGCCACGCCCAGTGCCGCAGCCAGGGCGCCCAAGCCGGCATAAACGCCGCGCCCGACACGTCCTGCAGGATTGTGCACCGCGCCCACGGCGAAGACGAGCGCCGCAAGCAAGACCGCAATACGCTGCCCGATACACAGCGGACAAGGCGTCAACCCATAGACATATTGCAATACCAAGGCCACGCCCATCATCAGCACGCACATCGCCAGGCCCAGCAAGCAGCCTCGACGCACGTTCATCGCGGCCAATCGGGTAATCATCGTCACGTCTCCTCAGGCAATCCGACTAGTGTCGTGTTGGGTCTTTGCTTCGCTCATGAAAAAGCCTGTGCCGCAGGTGCGGCACAGGCCTTGGACAACGCTTCGACTCACGCGACGCTGAGAGGTTTACCCGCGCGCTCGAAATAATGCGCCAGAAAAGTCTCGAAATCCTCGTGATCGGCGCGTTCGATATCGCCTTGCTGCTGATGCGAGGTCTCGACGAGCTGCTCGAACAACGCCTGGCGCGCGCGATCCATGGGCGCTTCACGCAGCTCGGCGGCCTGCTGCTCGGCCAAGGCACGCGCCTGGTCGAGATATTCGATGCCCTCGTTGACCAGTTGGGCATAAAGCTGGCCGGACGGCGTCAGTTCGGGGTCATCGAGGCGCGGTGCAAGCGCCGCGAGGGCGTCGCGATGCGGCGTACCCTCCTCATTGGTGTCGAGCAGCTCGGCGACGCCTTCAAGCTCGGCGAAGATGTCGTGGCTCCAGTCGCGCAAATAGCGCTGGCGATCGCCGACACTCAGCTTGAGTTCAGGATCACGGCCGCGCTCCACTACCAAGCGGCGGTTGTCGTCGAGGCGGTCGCATTCCTCGTCGGGAATCCACGGGCTCTCGGAGAGCAGACACCACATCAGAAAGGTATCTAAAAAGCGCATCTGCGTTTCGTCGATACCCAACGGCGTGAAAGGATCGAGATCCAGACAGCGCACCTCGATGTATTCGACACCGCGTGCCTCCAGCGCCTGGGTGGGCGTCTCGTCGTGACGCGCCACTCGCTTGGGGCGGATATCGCTGTAATACTCGTTCTCGATCTGCAGGATATTGGCGTTGAGTTGGCGCCAATCGCCATCGACATTGACGCCGAAACGCTGATAGTCCGGCCACGGCGTGCTGATCGCATGGCGTAGCGTGCCCACGTAGTTGGACAACGAGTTGAAGCAGATCTTGAGCTGCTCCTGCACCTTGTTCTGGTAGCCCAGATCGGACATACGCAAGCTCGTGGCGTAACGTCCCGCCAGTGTGTGCTCGCCCAGCGCTTCGAGATGATCTGGTGCCGGACCGGTCAGAAAGCTGCGATCCAGCGCCGGCGACGCTCCGAACAGGTACAGCAGCAACCAGCTATGACGCCGGAAGTTGCGGATCAGGTCGAAATAGCGGCTGGAGCGATAGCCCTCCAGGTTCTCGCCATCGCGGCCTTCGAGCTCACGCAGCATCGGCCACAGATTCTCGGGCAGCGAGACGTTGTAGTGAACACCGGCGATGGACTGCATGATGCGCCCATAACGAACGTCGAGCCCCTTGCGGTAGACGTATTTCATGGTGCCGACATTGGAGGTGCCGTAATCGGCGATGGTCACGCTGTCGTTGCCATCCAGGCGGCTCGGCATGCTTGCCGGCCAGATCAACTCGTCGCCGAGCTGCCGATAGCTGTAGCGCAGCAGATCACCGAGAAACGCCAAGGCGTCGTCGGGGCGACAGTAGACCGGCGTAATGTACTCGAGCAATGCTTCCGAGTAATCGGTGGTGATATAAGGATGCGCGAGCTTGGAGCCCAGGGCATGGGGATGGGGCGTTTGGGCGATGCGCCCGGCGCCATCGACGCGCAAGCCTTCTTTCTCGATGCCGCGGCGCAAGCGGCCGAATCGCCCTTGGCGAGCCAGCCCATGCATGCGCTGAATGGCGGTGGCGAGTGTTTCGGACAAGATAAATTCCCTCACGTCTGGGAAAAGCGCGGCTTTTCCCCTGGTGTCACCGGTGGATCGTGGCTTGCCGGCATCGCCGGACGATCTCATGTGTGCGGCTAACGGAAACATCGCCGGGGCAACCCCGGCGGATCATCGGGCCCCTGAGCGCGCCGCATTAAAAAACCATTATGGAGGCGACCGGCCACCTTTCAAGGCAAATCGCGCGCACGAGGCGTTTCACGATTGGCGACGTGCCTTCGCCAACGCTTCGCCGAGTGCACCGAGACCTTCGCTCGCCGGTTGCGAATCACGCTTGCCGCCCCCGCCACGCTGGCCGCGTGAGCGACGCGGTTCGTCGCTGCGCGAGGCATCACTCGGCGCATCGCCCATGCGCATGGACAACCCGATCCGGGCGCGCTCGAGATCCACTTGCATGACCTTCACTTTGACGATATCGCCGGCCTTGACCACCTGACGCGGATCCTCGACGAACTTCTCGGAGAGTGCCGAGATATGCACCAGGCCATCCTGATGAACGCCGATATCCACGAACGCCCCGAAGTGCGTGACGTTGGTCACGCTGCCCTCGAGGATCATCCCTGGCTCGAGATCCTTGAGGGTTTCCACGCCTTCGCGGAACTCGGCGGCCTTGAACTCGGGGCGCGGGTCGCGACCGGGCTTGTCGAGTTCCTTGAGAATATCGCTGATGGTAGGCAAACCGAAGGTATCATCGACGTAATCGGCCGGATTGAGCGACTTGAGGAAGCCGCTATCGCCGACCACGCCGGCCAGGTCACGCTCATGGCGCTGGGCGATGCGATTGACCACCGTGTAGGCCTCGGGGTGCACGGCACTGGCGTCGAGAGGGTTGTCGCCGTCCGCGATACGCAAGAACCCCGCGCACTGTTCGAAGGTCTTGGGCCCCAGCCGGCTGACATCCAGCAACTCGCGACGCGACGTGAAGCGCCCCTTCGCATCGCGCTGGGCAACGATGTTTTCGGCCAGCGTCGGGTTGAGACCGGAAACACGTGACAGCAAGGCGCCGGACGCAGTGTTGAGCTCGACCCCCACGGCGTTGACGCAGTCCTCGATGACCGCCTCCAGACTGCGCGAGAGCTGGACCTGGGAAACATCGTGCTGGTACTGGCCGACGCCGATGGACTTGGGCTCGATCTTGACCAGCTCGGCGAGCGGGTCCTGCAAGCGCCGGGCGATGGAGATCGCGCCGCGCACGGTGACATCGAGCTGCGGGAATTCGCGCGAGGCGAGTTCTGAAGCCGAATACACCGAGGCGCCCGCCTCGCTGACCATGACCTTGGCAAGCGGCCGCGACACCCGCTTGACCACCTCGCCGGCGAGTTTGTCGGTCTCGCGGCTGGCGGTACCGTTGCCCACCGCGACCAGAGCCACGTCATGCTTGTCGACCAGCCCCGCCAGCGTGGCCAGGGACTGATCCCAGCGCTTCTGCGGCGCATGTGGGTAAATCACCGTATCTTCCAGATACTTGCCGGTCGCGTCGACGACCACTACCTTGCAGCCGGTACGCAGCCCCGGGTCGATGGCCAGGGTAGCCTTCGCCCCAGCGGGCGCCGCCAACAACAGATCCTTGAGGTTGGCGGCGAATACCTCGATGGCCTCGCGCTCGGCGCGTTCGCGCAAGCGGCTCATCAACTCGGTCTCGAGGTGGGTGTAAAGCTTGACCCGCCAGGTCCAGCGCACCACTTCCTTGAGCCAACGCGAGGCCGGCTGCGTGGCGGTGAGTGCCACGCCGACGTGCTTGGCAATGGCGACCTCGGCAGGGTGAATCTCCGCATCTTCCTCGCCCGGCAGACGAATCGCTAACGACAGCACGCCCTCGTTGCGGCCCCGGAACATGGCCAGCGCACGATGCGAAGGCGCCTTGGCGAACAATTCGTCGTGTTCGAAGTAATCGGAAAACTTCGCGCCTTCCTGCTCCTTGCCACTCATCACGCGCGAGACAAGTTGCCCCTCGCTCCACAACCGCTCGCGCAGTTGCCCCACCAGATCGGGATCTTCGCTGAACTGTTCCATGAGGATCTGTTTGGCGCCATCCAAGGCAGCCTTAGCGTCCTCGATGGCGGGCGTATCGCCTTCAGCGGCGCGAACATATTTTGCGGCTTCGGTCTCGGGGTCGAGACCGGGATCGGCCAACAACGCCTCGGCCAGCGGTTCGAGCCCTGCCTCACGGGCGATCTGCGCTTTAGTGCGGCGCTTCTTCTTATAGGGCAGATACAGATCCTCGAGGCGCTGCTTGGTATCGGCAGCCTGGATCAATGCCGCCAGAGCGTCGGTCAATTTGCCCTGTTCGTCGATGCTGGCAAGCACCGCGACACGGCGTTCCTCCAGCTCACGCAAATAGCGCAGACGCTCTTCCAGCGTGCGTAGTTGAATGTCATCCAGCCCGCCGGTGACTTCCTTACGGTAACGAGAGATGAAGGGCACGGTAGCGCCGTCGTCGAGCAGCGCCACAGCAGCACTGATCTGCTGGGAACGAACGGCGAGTTCTTCGGCGAGCCGAGAAACGATCTTGAGATTGGCGTCCATGATGTCCTTGACGTTCTCCGGGCCGGGCGCGAGACGCTCGGCAAAACCTCGGCCCGCGATAACGCGGGCCGTCATGTCGAAAGCCGTTTGTCGAAAACGACCTGTCACAGAAGTGGCGACAAGGTATCACAACCGCCGGCGCGACGCAGATGGCGCGTTCTTACCCTGCCTCATCGGGCACGAACCGCAGCGCCAGGCCATTGTTGCACCAGCGCAGGCCGGTCGGCTCGGGACCGTCCTCGAAGACGTGGCCCTGATGCCCGCCGCAGCGCGCGCAGTGATACTCGGTACGCGGAATCAGCAACACGAAGTCCAGCTCTGTCAGCAGGTGGCCTTCGATGTGGTCGAAGAAGCTCGGCCAGCCCGTGCCGGAGTCATACTTGGTGCGCGAGGAGAAAAGCGGCAAGTCACAACCGGCACAGCGATATTCACCGGCGCGCGTTTCCTTGTCGAGCGGACTGCTACCCGCCGGCTCGGTATCGGCCTCACGCAGGACACGATAGCGCTCTTCGCTGAGTCGCTCGCGCCACTCGGCGTCATCAAGCGTGAGCTCCTCGACGTCCGCGCCCCGCTCCAGCGACAACTTGGGGCGTGCCAAGACGACGCTCGGCACTGCGCTCAGAATTCCCGCGACACCCAACCAGCCCAAAAAACGACGGCGATGCATGACGTTCCCTCCTTGCAATACATAACGGGGAGAGCCGATGGCCGACTCTCCCCGTTAGAGGCGAATTCTACTGAATGGTTCGCTCCGTCAGGGAAGCGCAGGACCGGCGGCAACAATATCTTCGTCGACGCCGTCGAACTTGGCGAAGTTAGCGATGAATTTATCCGCCAACGCCTTCATGTGACGTTCGTAGTCGGCGCTGTCCGGCCACGCCTGACGCGGATCGAGCAGTGTCGCGTCGACGCCCGGCACGGCCACCGGAACGTCCAGGTTCAACCCTTCGATGTGACGCGTCTCGACGTCCTTGAGAACACCGTCCTGGATCGCCGCGATGATGGCACGCGTGGTGGGGATGCTGAAGCGTGAGCCACCTTCGCCGTAGGCGCCACCGGTCCAGCCGGTGTTGACCAGATACACGCGCGACTCGAACGCCTCGACGCGCTTGACCAGCAGATCGGCGTACTCGCGCGCCGGACGCGGGAAGAACGGCGCACCGAAGCAGGTCGAGAACGTCGCTTCCAGCCCCTCGGACGCCCCCATTTCGGTGGAACCCACCTTGGCGGTATAGCCGGACAGGAAGTGATAGGCGGCAGCTTCCTTGGACAACAGCGAGACCGGCGGCAGCACCCCGCTCATATCACAGGTCAAAAAGATGATCGCATTGGGCTCGCCGGCCAGGTTCTCGGGCACGCGCTTGTCGATGTGCTCGAGCGGATAAGCGGCGCGGGAATTCTGGGTCAGGCCATCATCGCTATAGTCGGGATGACGGCACTCGTCGAGGACCACGTTCTCGAGCACCGTACCGAAGCGAATGGCCTTCCAGATGAGCGGCTCATTCTTCTCCGAGAGGTCGATGCACTTGGCGTAGCAGCCGCCTTCCAGGTTGAACACGGTGCCCTCGCCCCAGCCATGCTCGTCGTCACCGATCAGGTAGCGTTCGGGGTCCGCGGAGAGCGTGGTCTTGCCGGTGCCCGAGAGACCGAAGAACAGCGTGGTTTCGCCATCCTCACCAACGTTGGCGCTGCAGTGCATGGGCAGCACGTCTTTCTCGGGCAACAGGAAGTTTTGCACCGAGAACATGGCCTTCTTCATCTCGCCGGCGTAGCGCATGCCGGCGATCAGCACACGGCGCCGGGCGAAATTGAGGATCACCGTGCCGTCGGAATTCGTACCGTCACGCTCGGGCACGCACTCGAAATGCGGCGCATTGAGGATGGTCCACTCGCTCTTGCCCTTGGGGTTGTAGCCTTCGGGACGCACGAACAGGGTCCGCCCGAAGAGGTTGTGCCAAGCGGTTTCGGTGGTGACACGAATCGGCAGGTAATACTCGGGATCGGCACCGACGTGCAGCTCCGAAACGAAGTTGTCGCCCTCGGCCAGATAGTCCTCGACACGCTCCCACAAGGCATCGAAACGCTCGGCGTCGAACGGCTGATTGACGCCTCCCCATTCGATCAAGTCCGCCGTGGAAGGCTCCTTGACGATGAACCGATCCTGGGGTGAGCGGCCGGTCCGCCGTCCAGTGTTCGCCACGAAGGCACCGTTGTCGGCGAGATGGCCTTCGCCGCGCGCGATGGCATGCTCGATCAACGCAGCGCTGCTCAGATTGGTATGGGTCTGCACGGGACGTGCCTCGTGGTTTGCCGGGGAGGCGGCTGGGGTCGTGGTCATTATCGTGTCCTGAGCCCCGAAGGGCGTTTCTCTCTCGTTAACCGATGCTTACTCGCCAGGGCCACCCGGACAATGGATTGCCTCTTGTGAGGACAAGGCGAGACTGAGGGGCCGTCATTATGGCAAAAAGGCTCTGCGCGGAAAACGTCACCAGCACGGTAATGACACCGCGCGCACTTGGGCATGACGCGCGTCAGATCAATGCAGGGTCGGGGCGCCTGCGCCCGGCGACTCGATCAGCGCCTCGATATCGGCGGCACTGAAACGGTAATGGCTATGACAGAAATGGCATTGCGTTTCCACTTCGCCTTGTTCGCGCACGATGCTGCGCAATTCCTCGGCACCCAAGCCATGCAGCGCATTGGCGATGCGCTCACGCGTACAGGTACAACCGAAGCGTAGCGTCTTGGGGTCGAAGACGCGGGTCTGTTCCTCATGAAAGAGGCGATGGAGCAGCTCGCGTTGCTCGAGATCGAGCAATTCCGCATCACTCAGCGTAGTGGCCAGGTGCACGGTGCGCTGCCAGGCATCGGGATCGCTATTGGCCTCATCGTCGGGCAGTTGCTGCAGCAGCATTCCCGCCGCACGGCGACCGTCGGCCGCCAACCACAGGCGAGTGGCCAGCTGTTCGGAACGTGCGAAGTAGTCCTCCAGGCAGGCGGCCAGGCTATCGGCCTCGACGGCGACGATGCCCTGATAGCGCTGCCCCTCGCGGGGGTCGAGCGTGATCACGATCTGCGCCTCGCCGACCAGGGACGTGAGCGAGGCGTTTTCCTCGGGAAGCGCCGCTTCATCGTCAAGACGCGCGATAGCACGCAGGTCGCCCCCGGGATTGGACTCCGCCATCAGCAAACGCACGGAGCCCTGGCCACGCACCTCGAGGCTTACGGTGCCATCGAGCTTGACCGTCTCGGTGAGCAGCGCCACGGCGCTCAGCAACTCGCCGAGCTGACGGCTTACGGCCTCAGGATAGGCATGCTTGTCGAGCACCTCGGCGTAGGCCTGCTGCAGGTTGACGATTTCGCCGCGCACGTTGGTATCGTCGAAAAGAAAACGTTGGATCTGGTCGGTCATGATGGTTCGTCGTCAGGTTGGAAAAGCCGAAAGGGGCGCCATGCCGGCATTCAATCATCGAAGCCATGGCGCTGGAAGTCCTGAATCGCGCGGCGTTGCTTCTTGTCGGGGCGGCCACGTGGCCCTTGCATGCTTTGATTGGCCAGGCGCCGATTCTGGGCTTCGCGCTCACGCCGCGCCTGGCTGGCCGAGGTTTCGCGGTAGAGTTCACGAGCCTCGGCGGCGCCGCGGCGCTGACCGGAGAGCCCCGTCACTTCGACTTCGAGGGTGTCCCAGCCTTGCGGCACCTTGAGCAAGGCACCGAGCTCGACCGCCTTGCTGGTCTTCACACGCCCACCATTGTAGTGGATCTTGCCACCTTCAATGGCTTTCTTGGCCAGGCCACGCGTCTTGAAGAAGCGTGCCGCCCATAGCCACTTGTCGATACGGATCGTGTCGCTCATATTTCTCCCTGCATCGCCGCCTCAATACGCGAGAACGCCCCACGAACGAGACGTGTAACGTGGGCGCCGGAGGGCGACTTTTCAAGGCGGGATGCGGCGCGATCAACGGCGCGATGCACTCGGCATATCCTGCGGCAAGAGCGTGGCGAAACGCTCGAGGGCGATGAAATTTTCAAGTTCGCGCTCGGGGCGTTGGCTGTCGGGCTGCTTGATGCCCAGCAGATAGCGAATACCGTATTCGCGCGCGCTTTCCAATACCGCAGGGTTGTCATCGATGAACAAGGTACGCGCGGGCTCGAAGGGTTCGATGTCCTGCAACGCGAACCAGAACTCGGGCGCTTCCTTGGCGACACCCACGTCCGCCGACGAGACGATGGCATCGAGATATCCTTCAAGCCCAGTCAGCGGCAACTTGAGCGCCAGGCTTTCACGGTCGGCGTTGGTCGCCAGCACGACACGCGGATGCGCCTGCTTGAGCCATTTGAGGAAATCCAGCGCATCGCCACGCAAGCCGATCAAGTGCTGTACCTCACGCTTGAGCGCGACCACATCGACGCCCAGCTCTCGGCTCCAGTAGGCCAGGCTGTACCAGTTGAGCGTGCCCTGCTCGCCGATGATACGCGAACGCAGCGTATCGGCGTGATGGACATCCAGCTTGTGCAGTTCCACATAGCGCTGCGGCAAGTGTTCCAGCCAGAAATGGCTGTCGAAATGCAAGTCCAACAGTGTGCCATCCATGTCGAGCAGCACAGTGTCGATGGCGTTCCAGTCAACCATGATGGGCTCCCGCCAGGGTGGATATCGAACCTAAAGCTCTCTTATTGTACGCTGCATGATCGCTACCCGCACGGAGACACCATGGCCTTTTCTTCCCATCACGATGGCGGCATACCGCCCGAAGACACCGGCGTGGGCCATCCCAAGCCACGCCTCTTGAACCGCCGTGAAGTCGCCCGCACCCGCCTGTTCGCCGTTGAAGAGCTCGAGCTGCGCTTCGCCAACGGCGCTGAGCGCACTTTTGAGCGCCTCACGGGCAGCGGTAATGGCCATGGCGGTGGCGCCGTGATGATCGTCGCCATGCCGGACCCGGAGCATGTATTGCTGATTCATGAATATGCCGCGGGTTTCGACGATTATGCCCTGACCTTGCCCAAGGGGCTCGTCGATCCCGGCGAGGACATAGTCAGTGCGGCCAATCGCGAGTTAATGGAAGAATGCGGCATGGGCGCGCAACGCATCGAACCACTGGTGGAACTCTCCCTGGCGCCCAATTACATGAGCCACCGCATCCACGTCATGCTCGCCACCGACCTGTACGAGAAGCGCTTGCCCGGCGATGAACCGGAGCCCCTGATCGTCGAGCGTCATCCTATTGAGGATATCGCCTCCCTGTTGGCGCGGGAGGATTTCCACGAAGGACGCGCCATCGCCGCCCTGTTCATCGCGCGCGACCGCTTGCGTAACGAGCGCACCCACGAACAGTGGTGGTGAGCCACCGCCCAAACGCAACGAAGCCCCGCCGTGGCGGGGCTTCGTCGTATCGCTTCCTAGCGTGACAGTGGCCCAATCTATGGACCATCAAAGCGATCATTCTTCGGGATCGACATCCTGCGCGGAATCGACACCGTGATTGTCTTCCGGATCATCCATGCTTTCCGGTACCGGGCCATCATCGGCATCGGGAGAGGCGGCAGTGCCACCTTGAGCAGCAGTATCACCCTGTTCGGTATTCGCCGAGCCGGTTTGAGTGCTCAAACCTTCTTGATCACCATCAGGGATGCTATTCTCACCATCCATATTACCCTCAGTCATACCGCTCGCAGTACCACCTTCGGCTTTCATGGAACCTTCTTGAGTGTTAGCAGAGCCCATTTCACCACTGATGTCAGGCGCCGAATTATCTTGTGCAAAAGCGCCCGCCGTGGGCAGTGCCAGGAGCGTGGCGAAGGTCAGTGCGGTCAGTTGCTGTTTCATGCGAATCCTCCTTAATCCTTTACGCCTTCACACTCAGGTGAAGTGTGTGGGTTACGCGAGTAAAAGGTTATCGCTCAACCCTATACAGACCCTAGACAAGGTATTCGCATGATGCAAGGAGAAACCGGCTACCGAGCGCCTTCTCGACAGCCTCAATGCGCCTCGAGTTTCTCGAAGCACCCGTGTTGCGCACTGCGTCGCCCCGCTTCGAGCACCTGCATTACCGCCAGGGCTTCCTCCGCCGGCACGGGGTTCTTCCCCTGGCCCCGTATCGCCTCGCGAACGCCCGCGTAATAAGCCGGATAATTGCCCGCCCGTGTAGGCACTTCCCGCAATTCAGGGCGCGCACTGGCGTCGTGCACATTGGCCACCGTATGCAGCCCATGCTGATGATCTTCGCCCCATTCCAGCGTGGGCAGGGGCTCGCCCCGCTTGAGCATCTCCTCTTGCGGGTCGAGCCCATGCTTGACGTAGCTGCCATGCGTGCCATACACGGAGAAGCGTGGTGCAGGCGCCGCCATCAGACTGCCAGCATGCAGAATGATCCGCTGCTGCCCATAGCGGAGCACGGCGTGAAAATAATCGTCGACCTGAGCGCCATCACGCTGGCAGGCCTGATCGAGAGATATCTCTTCGGGCATGCCGAACAACACTAGCACCTGGTCGATGAGATGCGGGCCCAAGTCGTACCAGATACCGCCACCCGGGGCAGCAGATTCGCGCCAGCGCGTCTTGACCTCGGGACGGTAACGGTCGAAGTGCGATTCGAAATGCGCGATACGCCCCAGATCACCACTATCGAGCAGGTCCCGCACGGTCAGGAAATCCGCATCCCAACGCCGGTTGTGGAAGACAGAAAGCAATTTGCCTGCCCGCGAGGCTTGTTCGACCAGTGACTCGGCCTCGTCGAGGGTGACCGTGAAGGGCTTGTCGATCACCACATGCTTGCCGGCGGACAGGGCCGCACTCGCCAGATCGTAGTGCGTATCGTTGGGAGTGGGGATCACCACCAGATCGATATCGTCGCGCGCGAAGAGCGCGGCCGCACTGGCTTCGACCTCGACCTGCGGCCAATCGGTCGTCACCTTAGCGGCGTCGCTGCTGGAAATTGCCTGCAAAGTCATGCCGTCATCCGCCATCAAAAGCGGTGCATGAAACGTCTTGCTGGCGAAACCGTAACCTACCAATCCCACATTGATCTTGTCGGTCATGCGTGAATCCTTTCTCTCCTGCGCCCCCGGGCGTCAACCCCGGGATGGCGCGATGATGCCCACCCGTACGCGCGGTGACAAAGCGTCACCAAAAACCTCGGCGACTTGGCTTACGAGCGCCATACTGAAAGCTGGGCTTCACTCACCCTGCCACGTTACCGGGAGAGACGTTATGTGTTGCTCGGAAGAGAGTCTCGAGCTGCTACTGGAAACATTATGGTACGACATCGAGCAATGGCTAATGATGGACGACGCCGCTCAGGCTTGGCAACGTGCCGCTTGAAGCTGCGTACTCCCTATTTCGAGGCTCATTCCGACCTTTCGGGGTGGGCCTTGTCTGGCGATGATTTTCCCGTCACTGGCAGCGGCTACATGCTCAGTCCGTGAAGCCGGCGATGTCTGTCCTACACTTAAGGGACAAATTTCACCATTGGGGACATCATCATGCGTCACACACCCCGTAACGTTACCCAGAAACTCATCGCCTCGCACCTCGTCAGCGGCGATATGACGCCGGGCGCAGCCATCGGCCTGACAATCGATCAGACCCTTACTCAGGATGCCACCGGCACCATGGTAATGCTGGAGCTGGAAGCCATGGCGCTCGATCGGGTCAAGACAGAGGTCTCCGCCCAGTACGTCGACCACAACCTGATTCAGGAAGACAACAAGAACCCGGACGACCACCGCTTTCTACAGACCTCGGCGGAACGTCTAGGCGTATGGTTTTCACGTCCGGGCAACGGCGTCAGCCACCCCACCCACCAGCAACGCTTCGGCAAGCCCGGCAAGACCCTACTGGGATCGGACAGCCACACGCCGGCCGCCGGCTCGCTGGGCATGCTGGCAATCGGCGCCGGCGGCATCGATGTCGCCATGGCGATGGCCGGTGAACCCTTCCATACGCGCATGCCGGAAGTCTGGGGCGTGCGTCTCGAAGGCCGCCTGCCCGACTGGGTCAGCGCCAAGGACGTGATTCTCGAGATGCTGCGCCGCCATGGCGTCAGCGGCGGCGTGGGACGCATCATCGAATATTATGGCCCCGGCCTCGAGCAGCTTTCCGCGATGGACCGCCATGTCATCGCCAACATGGGCGCGGAACTCGGCGCCACTACCAGCGTGTTCCCCTCCGATGCGGCGGTGAAGGCGTTCCTCACCGCCGAGGGGCGCGGCGAGGATTGGCACGAACTGTTGCCGGACGACGGCTGCGGCTACGACCGCCACGAGACGATCGATCTATCGCAACTCGAGCCCCTGATTGCCACCCCGTCGAGCCCCGGCAATGTGGTTCCGGTGCGAGAGGTAGCCGGCCAACCCTTATCGCAGGCATATGTCGGCTCCTCGGCCAACCCCGGCTATCGCGATTTCGCCATCGTCGCCGCCATGCTCAAGGAACGAACCATCGACGATAACGTCTCGTTGGAGGTCAATCCCACCTCGCGCTCGATTCTCGAAACGCTGACCCGCGATGGCCACCTATTGAGCCTGCTCGGCGCCGGCGCGCGCCTGCACCAGGCTGGCTGCAATGGCTGTATCGGCATGGGACAGGCGCCGGCCAACGACACCAACAGCCTGCGCACGGTGCCGCGCAACTTCCCCGGCCGCTCGGGCACGCGCGAAGACCGCGTCTTCCTGTGCAGCCCGGAAACCGCCGCGGCCTCGGCGCTCAAGGGCGTGATCACCGATCCTCGAACGCTGGACATGGCCTACCCCCAGGTGCAGGAGCCCGACGACCCGATCATCAACACCCGCACCCTGATCGCCCCCATGGAAGCATCCAAAGCGCGCAAGGTGCATCTGATCAAGGGCCCGAACATCGAGTCGTTGCCGGATTTCGAGCCGCTCGAGACACAACTGGACCTGCCGGTTCTGGTCAAGGCCGGCGACGATGTCTCCACCGACGAGATCATGCCGGCCGGCGGCGAGGTGCTGCCCTACCGCTCCAACATCCCCAAGATCGCCGAATTTTCCTTTCGCGGCGTCGTCGACAGCTATGCTGACCGTGCTCGCGAGACAGGCGATCATATCGTCATCGGTGGCGAGAATTACGGCCAGGGCTCGAGTAGGGAACATGCCGCCATCGCCCCGCGTTACCTGGGAATGCGTGTCGTCATCGCCAAGAGCTTTGCCCGTATCCACCACCAGAACCTGGTCAACTTCGGTGTGCTGCCGCTGACCTTCTCCGACGGCGACGATTACGACGCGCTCGAGGTCGATACCCACATCGGCTTCGATAAGCTAAAAGAAGCGCTGGAAGCTGGCGGTCCCGTGACGGCACAGGCCGGCAACCGAACGCTGACACTCGAACATGCCTTGACCCCACGCCAGGTCGAGATCTTGTTCAGCGGCGGCCTGATCGCCTGGATGCGCGACCACCAGGCCGCCTGACAAGCCCACCAACGAGAAGCGGCCCCCGCAGGGGCCGCTTTGGTGATGCAAGGCAAACGCCGTCTCAGTCGTCCAGCGCTTCAGGCAGGTCGGTGACCGCCCCTTTCGACGCGGAGCTGACCGTCTTGGCGTACTTGGCCAGCGTACCGCGCGTGTAGCGCGGCGCCGGACGCTTCCAGGCCTCGCGACGCCGCTTCATCTCGTCGTCGCTGATATGCAATGTCATCACATCGTTTTCGGCATCGATAGTGATCTCATCATGATCTTCGATCAGGCCGATGGGGCCACCCACGAAGGCTTCCGGCGTGACATGGCCGACCACGAAACCGTGACTGCCGCCGGAGAAACGCCCATCGGTGATCAGCGCGACCTTGTCGCCCAGGCCACGACCCATGATCGCCGAGGTGGGCGTCAGCATCTCGCGCATGCCGGGGCCACCCTTGGGGCCTTCGTAGCGGATAACGACGACGTCGCCGGCGACCACGGTGAGGTCATTGATTCGCGCCTGCGCTTCCTCTTCGGAGTTGAAGACGCGGGCGCGACCCGTGAAGCGCGTGCCTTCCTTGCCGGTGATCTTGGCCACCGCCCCTTCCGGCGCCAGATTGCCGTAGAGGATGCGCAAGTGGCTGCTCGATTTGACCGGCGCATCCAGCGGTTTGATGATTTCCTGACCCGTCGGATAGGGCGTCACGTCGGCCAGATTCTCGGCCAATGTCTTGCCGGTCACGGTCAGGCAGTCGCCGTGGAGCAGGCCCGCGTCGAGCAGGACTTTCATCAGCGGCTGGATACCGCCGATCGCCACCAGTTCGCTCATCAGGTAATGACCGCTGGGACGAAGATCGGCGAGCACCGGCACGCGCTTGCCGATCTCGGTAAAATCGTCGAGCGAGAGTTCTACCCCGATGGTGTTGGCCATGGCGATCAGGTGAAGCACGGCATTGGTCGAACCGCCCAGGGCAATGACCACGGTGATGGCGTTCTCGAACGCCTTGCGGGTCATGATGTCCGAAGGTTTGATGTCCAGCTCGAGCAGCTTGAGCACAGCTTCGCCGGCGGCGCGACTATCATCCTTCTTGCTCTGGGACACCGCATCCTGAGCCGACGAATTGGGCAGGCTCATGCCCATGGCCTCGATGGCAGACGCCATGGTGTTGGCGGTATACATGCCGCCACAGGAACCCGGTCCGGGAATGGCGACTTCCTCGATCTGCTTGACCTCGATCAGCGACTTGTTGCCCTGCGAGTAGGCGCCCATCGCCTCGAACACCGACACCAGGTCAGTATGCCCGGCGCCAGGCTGGATGGTGCCGCCGTAGACGAAGATGCTGGGGCGATCGAGGCGCGCCAGGCCGATCATGCAGCCCGGCATGTTC
The DNA here is from genome assembly GCF_029889905.1 of Chromohalobacter sp. 11-W. Classification (GTDB taxonomy): domain Bacteria; phylum Pseudomonadota; class Gammaproteobacteria; order Pseudomonadales; family Halomonadaceae; genus Chromohalobacter. Next base: position 267,161 of record NZ_JARANZ010000005.1, read on the forward strand.
TTGTCGCAGCCACCGATGGCGACCACACCATCGAAGCCCTCGCAACCGGACACCGCCTCGATGGAATCGGCGATGATCTCGCGCGAGGCCATCGAATACTTCATGCCTTCGGTGCCATTGGCGATGCCATCACTGATGGTGATGGTATTGAACACCACACCCTTGCCACCGGCAGCATCGGCGCCGTCACTGGCAGCGTCGGCCAATACGTTGATGTGGCTGTTGCACGGCGTGACGCGACTCCAGGTCGACGCGATACCCACCTGCGGCTTCTTGAAATCCTCGTCGTTGAAGCCCACCGCACGCAGCATGGCGCGACTGGCAGCCTTGCCGGGGCCATCGACGACATTGGCGGAATGGCGGCGACGGTGATCGGCGTTGGCGGGAGAGTCCTGCTGGCTCATCAAGTGCTCCTGTTTCGTCTGGTAGGCCCGAGGGCGAATTATATGGGCGACGCATGCCGGCTGGGGTGATGCAGCGATAAGACGAGCGACGTGCGTCCAATGTCACGGTCACATGACGTTGCGCGGGCCTCGTGTTTCTTGGGTAAGGCGGCTCTCGTGAAGCGGCTCTTCTAGTGAAACGACCTGGATAAAGCGACTCGCCATGCCCCGCGCAGAAAGGGGTACGTCCATTGTAACGACGTTGGGCGCGATCGGACATCCGATCGCGCCCAATAGTGAGCACGTGAACACGCTCCTTCAGGCAGCGCCTATACGACTAGCCGAAGACCACCTTAGCCACGTCCCGGTAGCGATTGGCGAAGTGCACGATCATCCCCTGCTTGAGGTAATCGGGCAGCTCCTCATAATCGCGACGGTTGGGTTCGGGCAGAATCAGCTCGAAGATATCGCTGCGCCGCGCGGCAATCACCTTCTCGCGAATACCCCCCACCGGCAGCACCTGGCCGCTCAGCGTCAACTCGCCGGTCATCGCCAGGGGTCGGTCCAGGGGCTGCTGCTTGGCCAGCGATAGCAGCGCCGTGGTCATCGTCACGCCGGCCGATGGGCCGTCTTTGGGCGTAGCGCCTTCGGGCACGTGCATGTGCACATGCGCCTCGTCGAAGAAGGTCGGGTCGGCGCCGAATTCCCTGAGATGCGCCACCGTGTAGCTATAGGCGATATTCGCCGACTCCTGCATCACGTCGCCCAACTGGCCGGTGAGCTTGAGACCGCGCGATTTCGCGTGCACGCGCGCCGCTTCGACCGGTAGCGTCGCCCCGCCCATCGAGGTCCATGCCAGTCCGGTGACCACGCCGACGCCCTTGAGCACTTTTTCCTTGCGGAACGTCGGCGCTCCCAGGAAGTCTTCGAGGTTGTTGACCGAGATCTTGACCGTGTCCTGCTCGTTTTCGAGCATCGTCACCGCCGCCTTGCGCACGATGCGGTGCAGTTGCTTTTCCAACTGCCGCACCCCGGCTTCGCGCGCATAGCCCTCGATGACCTTCCTGAGCGCAGCATCGGTGAGGTTGATGCGCTTCTTGGGGATACGGTCGCGCTCGAGCAGCTTGGGCCACAGATGGTGCTTGGCGATGGCCATCTTTTCCTCGGCGATGTAACCCGACAGACGGATCTGCTCCATGCGGTCGAGTAGCGCCGGTGGCAACGAATCCAGCGTGTTGGCCGTGCATACGAACAGTACCTTGGAAAGGTCCATGCGCACGTCGAGATAATGATCGAGGAAATCGACGTTCTGCTCGGGGTCGAGCACTTCGAGCAACGCCGAGGCCGGGTCGCCCTGGAACGACTGGCCCATCTTGTCGACCTCGTCGAGCATGATCACCGGGTTTTCGACCTCGACTTCCTTGAGCGCCTGCACCAGCTTGCCTGGCATCGCGCCGATATAGGTCCGCCGGTGGCCCTTGATCTCGGCCTCATCGCGCATGCCGCCCACCGAGAAGCGATAGAACTCGCGGCCCAGGGCTTCGGCGATGGAGCGCCCCACCGAGGTCTTGCCCACGCCTGGCGGGCCGACCAACAGCAGGATCGAGCCGCCGACATCGCCCTTGAAGGTGCCTTCGGCGAGGAACTCGACGATGCGCTCCTTGACGTCCGTCAGGCCATCATGGTCGCGATCGAGAATCTTGCGCGCTCGGGGCAGGTCGAGCTGGTCCTCGGAGGTGATGCCCCACGGCAGCGATGTCAACCAGTCCAGGTAGTTGCGCGTGGTGCCGTATTCCGGCGAGCCGGTTTCGAGCACCGAGAGCTTGCCCAGTTCGTCCTCGATGCGCTCCATGACGCGCTCGGGCACTTCCAGATTCTCGAGGCGTTCGCGGAACGTATCGACATCGTTCTCGCGGTCGTCCTTGGAGATGCCCAGTTCGCGCTGGATGACCTTGAGCTGTTCGCGCAGAAAGAACTCGCGCTGGCGGTCCTGCATCTGCGCATTGACCTGCTCGCTGATCTCGCTTTGCAGCTGCGCCACCTCGATTTCCTTGCGTAGCAGCGGCAGTACCTTCTGCATGCGCGCCATCACCGGCAGCGTCTCGAGCACTTCCTGCAGCTCAGGCCCCTTGGCCGAGGTAATGGCTGCGGCGAAATCGGTCAGCGGACCGGGTTCATGCGGGCTGAAGCGATTGAGGTAATGCTTGAGCTCCTCGCCGTACAGCGGGTTGATCGGCAACAATTCCTTGATGCCATTGATCATCGCCATGGCGTAGGCGCGCGCTTCCTCGTCGCTGGCCTCGATGGGTTCCTTGGGATAGGTGACCTCGACCAGGTACGGCGGTGTCTTCGACAACCAGCGGACGATACGAAAACGCCGCACCCCCTGGGCGATGAACTGGATCTGCTGCTCTTCGGTCTGCGAGCGATGAACCTTGACCGCCGTACCGATCTCCGGGAAGTCACCGGGCCCTAGCTCATCGACGCCGGAATCGCCGACGAACGCTACCCCAACGCTTTGGTGCGGCGTGTTGCCGACCCGCTCCATGGTCTCTTCCCAGCGTTCGCGGTGGATGACCAGCGGCTGCACCTGCGCAGGGAAGAACGGCCGGTTGTGAATCGGCAGTAGGTAGAGACGCTCGGGCAGATAGTCCTGCGTCGGCACCACCGCACGTCCTTGGGAGGTCGATTCTTGATCGTCCTGCGTCGGGGAATTTTCCTCTTCGGCGTCTTGCCGTGCCTCTTCGAGTTCGGCGTAAAAATCCCGGGATTGATCCTGATCGCGTTCGCTCATCATTCACCTTGAAAGTCGTCGGGCAAATTGCCCGTTTGCCAAGAGGAATGCGGGCGTCACCGGCGAACTTCAAGCCTACGCGGCATGATGCTCACCAACGCAGCGCACGTTCATTGACACGCCATTGGCCGGCATCGACGCGAAACACCAAACGCGGCGTCTCCGGCGGAAGCCCCAGATGCAAGGCCAAAAGTGCCGGCGCATCGACAAGCGTGATATGGCCATCGAGACGTTGCTGGAGATGGCGCCAGAAGGCGGGAGATGTCACCGGGGTGGCCGCCAGCGAGGCCGCATCGTCACCGTCGAGCGTCAATTCTCCGAAGGCGCGGCTATCGACGCCGAAGGCCTCGCTGGTCACTTGCAGGGTCTCCAGCGTGAGTCGCGGTGAATCACGCAGCACATTCACTACCAAAGGGGTCAACCGCGCCCACCGCGACGTCGCGTCGACCGAGGCCACGTCACGGCCGTTGTCAGCGCCCAAGCTCTCCTCATGCATGCGTTCGATTAGAGCGCGCAGGGCATCGGCATCGACGCGCGCCAATCCCAGCGACATGCGACCCGAGGCCACCGACTGCCCCGCCACGGCGATATCCGCCACGTTGCCTTCACCATGATAGTCGAAGGCATCATCGTCGAGGCGCAGGTCGGCCTCGTAATCCAATGCATTCAGCGAGAACGACGCACCGTCCTGCCAGGCCAGCGACGCCAGAGAAAGATCCATGCTGTGATGAAAGTTGCGCTCGTCGCCCCGATGACGCCCCTCGACGTCGAGCGCCCCGAGCTCGAGCGACGCCTCGCCCAGCGATACGTGCCACGGCGCCGAGCGTAAGTGATAACGCACGTCCCCGGCATGCCCATTCAACATCAGCTCGCCGGCGCCGACTTCCAGCGACGCCGCTTTCGGCAGCACACCGCGTGCGGTGAACGCCGCCCATTTCAGCCGCCCTGTCATATCGCCCGACAACGTTCGATAGGTAGCCTGCCATGTCGGGGCTGCATCCGCCGCCAACACCGTCGTCCCTGCGTGGGTGACAACCGCTTCACCATCGAGGTGACTGCTCAGAACGCCATGACGGACGCGATAAGGGAGCGAAACGCGCAGCGGGCTACCTTCCCCCGCAACGGTTTCCAGACGCAGAACGCCGGAGGAATGCCACCACCCTTGTTCGACCTCATGACGCGAGGCCTGCCAGCCCTGGCGAGCATCCAGCCGTGCGGTCAGACGCTCCAGCGCCTGTTCGCCGACATGACTCGACCACGCCTGCGCCACACACCAAGCGATGCCGAACAGCAAAAGCAGGCAGCCCCCGCCGATCCAGCGTTTCTTGTGCATTATGATGTCTCCAGATGACGCGAGGCGCCTTCACGTCTCTTCAGGCGGGCATGTCATTGGCCATGCGCAGCGCCTGACGCGACGAGGTGATGGTGGGACGCAACATTCTCCACTGCCGACCGGCTTCGTCCGAGTCCGCCTGGCGCGCCACACGCTCCAGGCAATCACTGCCGTGTACCAGGCGCGTCAAGGCCAGCGACGACGACTCGCCCTTGAGTCGATGTGCCAGTTCGGCCGTCCGCGTCATATCCGCGTCGGCGACGGCCGCCTCGAGCGCCTCCTCCAGCACCCGCGACTGATACTGCCAGGCGGCCACCAACGCACTACGCTGCGCCGCACCCAAAGTGTCACCGAGCATCGCGAATTCCTGGCGATCGAGGAGCGCCGGTAGCGTATCCGCCGACTCCACCACGGCAGACGACCGTGCCTCGTCAGGCGTGGACGTCTCTTCCAGATCGCGTAAACCGAAGCGCACGAGGAGATCGACTAGAACGTGCTGGCGAATGGGCTTCGTCAACACCTCCGCCATGCCGGAGACCAAGGCCCGTTGATGTTCTTGGGTAGTGACGCTGGCGGTCATCGCGACCAGGGGGGTGGCCTGGTTGGGACCGTTTTGGGCAATAATCCGCCGTGCCGTCTCCGGCCCATCGAGCGTGGGCATACGAATATCCAGGAAAATCAAGGCGAACGTTGTGCGCTCGGTGAGTTCCAAGGCCGCCTCACCGCTGTCGGCGACATGCACCGTATGTCCAAGACGCTCAAGCATGGCCACGGCCACCTGGCGATTGACGGGATTGTCCTCAATCACCAGCAGGGGCGCCGTGCGTGCCGCCGTCGCGTTCCATGTTTCCCCTGACGGAATGAGCTTTCCACCGCTCTCGGCGTCGCGGGGCAATGGCAGCTCGAACCAGAAGCGGCTGCCCTGGTTGGCCGGACTCGAGACGCCGATACGTCCCTGCATGGCTTCCACCAGCCGCTTGCTGATGGCCAGCCCCAGGCCGGTCCCATTCTGCGTGGCTGCCCCCTGGTAAAAAGGCTGAAACAAACGTTCGCGGTCGACGTCATCGATGCCGCAACCGGTGTCGCTTACCTCGAAATGTATCCAATCGCCGCGCATCGGTTTGACGATCAGCGTCACGCTACCTTGCCGCGTGAACTTGAGCGCGTTGGAGAGCAGGTTGAGCAATACCTGGCGCAAGCGCCCCACATCGCCTACCAGGTACTCGGGTACCGACGGCGAGACGACACTCACGAACTCGACATAGGTGGCGCGCGGCTCGAGCAGTCGCATCAAGGACCCGACAAGCTCGGGGAGAGAGAACATCTCACGCTCGATATCCAGATGCCCGGCCTCGATCTTGGAAAAGTCCAGTAGATCGCTGATCAACACCAACAGCTGTGAACCGCTATCGTGGATGGTTTCGACATATTGATGCGAGGTTTCATCCAGCGTGCGTTCGCGCAGTAGCTCCGTCATCCCCAGCACACCGTTGAGCGGCGTGCGTATCTCATGGCTGACGGTGGCCAGGAAGTCCGACTTGGCCTGGTTGGCGGACTCGGCATGACGCGCGGTGTCCTGAAGCTCCTGGCTCAGATGCTCCAATGCCCGTCGCGCCGCGATATTCTCTCCCGCCTCCTGAAACAGGAAGCGGATCACCAACACGGTGGCGCCGCACATCAGCAAGATCAACGCCAGCAAGGCGGCATACAGCGCCAACTGCACTTCACGCTCACGCGTCTTGGATTCGGCGAGATAGGCGTTGACCGACACGACGAGGCGCTCGCTGAGGCCGCTCAGCGTCTGCAAGCGTTCATCTAATGAGGAAAGCTCGGGTGATTCGGGGGACATCCGCGTCAAAGCGGCATCGAGCGCATCGCTGCGCGACAGGATCTCTGGCAACAACGCGCGCGCTTCGGGCAGCGACTGAAAAAGCGCGGCGATTTCGCCTTCGCGTAGCAGATTGATGCGGCTATACAGCAATTCGAAGCGCATGCGCACGTCATCGAACTCGCCCGGATTCTGTTCGGCCTGCAAGACGGCATTGCGCATCTGAATGGTTTCCCGATCCAGCTTGTAGGCCGCCCAGGCGGCGTCGCCGGCAACACTCTTGGCCAGGACTTCCTGTCGCCAAATGATCAAGCTGACCACCACCAGGGCCGCGACGAAAAACAGGATCGCCGCGCAGGCCCCAAGCTTGAGCCGCATCGGCAAACGCGACACGAGATGGATACGGGAGCGCCAGGCCATCATCATTCCACGACGATACGCGCGACCTGCCAGACCGAGCGGAAACGCACTTCCTCGGTCTGCAGTTCGGGATGATCATCGAAAGGATAGAGCACGAACAACGGGCCGTATTCGCGCACCGGCATCGGCTCGCCATCGCGCTGCATGGCTAGAATTACTCCGTACTCTCTTGCCTCGGGCAGCGGTACGTCGGCAGCGAAATCATTCAACGCGACGACGTGCAGCGAATCGCCGCGAGCGCCGACCGCATCGTAAATTGCGCCCAGTAAGGGACCTTCGAAATGCGATGCACCTTCGGTCCAAGGGGTATGCGTGACGGTTGTGCCTTGTGGCAATTCCTGGAGCATGTCGCGGTCGAATCGTGCCACACCATCACCGTTGGTACGCGAGATATTCCCCTCCACGGTCAACATGACCTTTCCTTCGGGAGCCGGCAATGGGTGAGCATGCACCGCCGAAACACAGGACATGAGCAAAAAGAAGCCAAGTCCGGCCGTCATGCCTCGGCGTCCCAGGCATTGCTTCAGCGTGATCAAGACACCCATGATTAGCCGTTCCCATCCGAGTGCGAGCAAAAACGTCATACCGCTATCAATGACCCTACCACCGCAAAATGGTGCTTGCATGCCATGCGTGGTTGTCGAATGTCGTGGTTGATCCATCCGCCTCACTCCAGCACCTCGAGGCGATCATGACGCGTAATGCGGCCCTCGTTTTCGGCAATCAGGTTCTGCCCGAAATACACCTTGCCGCCCTCGCCACGCCGGTAACCGGCCAGCGTACGCAAGGGTTCGCGGCCCTCCTTGAACGTGCCCGTGGCGGGATCGACGCTGACCATCGCGCAGCGAGCACAAGGCTTATCGACACGGAATACAACCTCGCCCAGACGGATGCGTCGCCACTCATCCTCGGCATACGCGGTGGTACCGGCGATCACCAGATTGGGACGAAACTGCGCCATGAGATGCTGCTCAGCAGTACGCGTGTTGAGATCGGCCAACGAGGCCTCGGAGATCAATAACAGCGGGTAGCCATCGGCAAAGCTGACGCGCTGTTCGATGGAACGCCGATAACGCGAGGATTGCTCACCCAGCCACAACAACCGAGCGGGCTCGCCCGCCACCTCACTGAACCAGGCATCCAGACGTGCATGCGTGGTCCAGGCATCGAAGTCGTCGGCCCATACCGTGGTGGCGAACGTTGCTAGATCGAAGGCTCCCACCGCCAGTTCCAACGCGGGCAGTTGCGGATGCGACAGGCCCAGCGTTTGACCGTCGAACGTCGCAGTCACGCACTGCAACTGAGGATGCGTGCGGGCGGTCAGGAAGGTGCCATCGGGCTTGGCAACCATGAAACGTCTATCACCGACTATCCCTTCCACACCGACCCATGCCGATTCTTGCATACGTCCCGCAGTGGATTTAACGGGATAAAGGTGGATCGTGGACAGCGACGCCATGGCAGCCTCATTGGGGTCTAGGGAATTGAGAGGGTATTTCTGAGCATTGTCGCAAAAAATACCGCCTGCCGCCTCGATAGTGACGCGCCATTGCCCCGTCCGGGGGGGGGTACTTGAGCAGTAAACACAAGCGACAGCCACCATCAAAAACGCCCGCCTCTCTCGAGGCGGGCGCATTTTGTTACACCACGTACCGACGCGATGTGTCCGTTTACGTCCCAGCATCGGCGTGCCGGCTCGGTGTCGGCCGCCTACGGCGTTGCAGCCAGACGACGAGTGCGAATACCGCCAGTCCCGGTATCCACATCCACTCCTTCGGCCAGCGCTCGACGGGCGCGCGAATCGACACGATCTCTTGATCGAAATCGAAGCCCAGTTTCTCCGCCTGGCTATTGAAATCGGTCATGTCGACCAACGTCTTGCCATCTTCCTGCATCAAGGTCAGGCCCAGGTTCTGCATACGCTCGCTACCGCTGTCTCCTTCCGGCGCCGGCACCAACATCACGAAACTGGTCGGTGACCCATAGGCATCGAGACCGTCGACACGAACGCGCAGGTTGCTATCGTCATCGATGGCGCCTAATGCCTGCTCGAACTGCGCGGGAGGAATATCTCGATACGGGTCATGAATCATGTCCATCCAGAACCCCGGCCGGAACAGCGTGAAAGCCACCAACAGCAGCAGCAGACTCTCGTACCAACGGCTCCTCACCACCATATAGCCCTGCGTAGCGGCGGCGAAGATCAGCATCGCCCCCGTCGCCACCACGAAGATCAGTATGCCGTGCCACCAGTTCACATCGATCAACAGCAGATCGGTATTGAAAATGAACAGGAAGGGTAACGCCGCCGTACGCAAGCTGTAATAAAACGCCTGGAAACCGGTGCGAATGGGATCGCCCCCGGAAATCGCCGCAGCGGCGAACGAGGCCAGCCCCACCGGAGGCGTCACATCGGCCATGATGCCGAAATAGAAGACGAACAGATGCACCGCGATCAGCGGTACGATCAAGCCATTCTGCTCACCCAGTTGGACGATGACCGGTGCCAGCAGCGCGGAGACCACGATATAGTTAGCCGTGGTTGGCAGCCCCATGCCCAGAATAAGGCTCAACACTGCCGTCAGCATGAGCATCAGCAACAGATTGCCCATCGACAGCGTCTCGACCAAGCCTGCCAGCACCAGCCCCACCCCGGTCTGGGAGACGGCACCGACGATAATCCCCGCCGCCGCCGTGGCGATGCCGATACCGATCATGTTGCGCGCGCCATCGATCAAGCCTTCCCAAAGATCGACGACGCCACGCTTTGCTTCATTGCCTAGCGCGCCGCGGCCGCGGAAGAATGCCTCCAACGGACGCTGGGTCAGGATGATGACGATCATGAGCACGGTGGCCCAGAATGCCGAGAGCCCTGGCGACAAGCGCTCCACCATCAGGCACCACACCAGCACCACGACAGGCAGCAGAAAATAAAGCCCTACCATCACCGTGGGCCGCGTTTGCGGAAGTACTGAGATATCGCTATTGGCATCGTCCTTCTCGAGCTCGGGGTAGCGTGATCCTAGCTTGAGCAGCGCCACATAGATCACCGCCAGCCCCACGGCGGCCACCCACGGCATGGCCTCACCCAGCACCGGCTTGAGCCATCCCAGCCCGTAATACACGATCAGGGCCAAGGCCATGATCCCGACCAATCCGGTCAGGAAGCCGACGATTTTCTGAAGCCATGGACGGACGGGATTGCTGCTCTCGAGCCCGCGCATGTTGGCCTTGAGCGCCTCGAGGTGAACGATGTAGATCAGGGCTATATAAGAGATCAACGCCGGCAGGAAGGCATGCTTGATGACTTCGACATACGAAATACCCACATACTCGACCATCAAGAAAGCCGCGGCCCCCATCACCGGCGGCATGATCTGACCATTGACCGACGACGAGACCTCGACCGCACCGGCCTTGGTGGGACTAAAGCCAACGCGCTTCATCATGGGAATGGTAAAGGTACCGGTGGTCACGGTATTGGCAATCGAGGAGCCCGAAATAAGACCGGTCATGCCCGAGGCGACAACCGCCGCCTTGGCCGGACCGCCACGATAGTGGCCCAGCATCGAAAACGCCATCTTGATGAAATAATTGCCGGCCCCGGCCTTATCCAGCAAGGCACCGAACAATACGAACAGGAACACGAAGCTAGTCGATACGCCCAAGGCGATGCCGAACACGCCTTGCGATGTTAGCCACTGATGATTGACAAGGCCATAAAGGCTCACCCCGCGATGCGCTAACATCCCCGGCATGTAGGGGCCTGCCAGTGAATAGACGATGAACACGATCGCCACGATCATCAGCGGTGGTCCAAGCGCACGCCGCGTGGCTTCCAACAGCAGCAACAGACCGATCACACCGATGATGACGTCCTGCAGGATCGGCGCACCGGGGCGTTGCGCAAGTTGCTCGTAAAAGAAATACATGTAGGACGCCGCAAAGGCGCCTATCAATGCCAATCCCCAATCCAACAACGGCACTCTTCCGCGCGGTGAGCGCTTGAAGGCCGGATAAGACATGAAAGCCAGGAAGATGGCAAAGGCCAGATGGATGGAACGTGCCTCCGTGGCACTGAACACCCCAAAGCCAAATACAAAGGGTAAGGGCGAAGCGATCCAGAGCTGGAACAACGACCAGATCGCCGCCACGCAAAGCAGCAGTTTGCCAACCGGCCCCGCGGGCTTGCGAGCCCCGGTCTCGTTGGCAGCCAGTTCTTCAAGCTCGGCTTCTCGCGTGGATGCCGTCGACTTATCGTCTTGCATACTGTTGTCCCGGTGGTGTCGATCAGAGCGTGCTTCGCGTGCCCTGACCGACCAAAAAACACATCACAGTCGCTTGTTGCATTCGCCACCGCGTGGCCAGAACCAGCGATGCGCGGCGCCGAAGCGGCCGCGCATCGTCTAGCACGACATCAAGCTAACGCTTACAACCAACCACGCTCTTTATAATAGCGTTTGGCGCCTTCGTGCAGCGGCGCGGAGAGACCGTCGGAAATCATTTCTTCCGGTTCCAGGTTGGAGAAGGCCGGGTGCAGACGCTTGAAACGATCGAAGTTGTCGAACACCGCCTTGACCACTTCGTAGACGACATCGTCATCCACTTTGGAAGAGGTCACGAAGGTGGCCTTGACGCCGAAGGTCTCGACGTCATCGTCATTGCCCTTGTACATGCCACCGGGAATGACCGACTTGGCGTAGTAGGGATATTCCTCGACCAAGCCATCCACCGCGTCGTCGTTCAGCGGGACGAGGTTGGCATCGACGGTCGTGGTCGCTTCCTGAATCGCACCATTGGGGTGGCCGACCACATACGCCATGGCATCAATGTTGTTATCTGCCAGCGCCGAGGCCATTTCGGAAGCACCCAACTCGGAGGCCAGCGAGAACACATCTTTGTCCCAGCCCTCGGCCTCCATCAGCACTTCCATGGTGGCGCGCTGGCCGGAACCCGGGTTGCCGATGTTGACGCGCTTACCCTTGAGGTCTTCGATGCCGTGGATGTCAGCATCCTTGCGCGCCAGAACGGTCAACGGCTCACCGTGCACGGAAAATACCGCACGCAGGTCTTCCATCGGCTGCTTGAAATCACCCTCGCCGTTGTAAGCACGATATTGCACGTCGGACTGCGCGACGCCCATGCTCAGTTCATCGGACTTGATGCCGTTGATGTTGGCCACGCTGCCACCGGTAGACGGCGCGTTACAGCGGATGTTGGTGTCTTCCGAGTTGCGGTTGACCAGGCGGCAGATCGACTGTCCCACCACGTAGTAAACCCCTGTCTGCCCACCTGTCCCGATGGTGACGAAGCGCTCCTGATCTTGAGCCATCGCCGGCGTCGATAGCGCGGCGGCACCCAGCAGGGCCCCGGAGAATAACGCAGCGGTAAAGGCGTAACGTTTCATGCATGCACCTCTTTAACATTATTTTGACGAGCCGATCGCAAGGCCGAGGCCACGACCGGCAACAGGGAGCGACCGAAAAGCACCGCGAACGCAGTACACTCCAGCGCCTTCAATTCCCTTGCTCTCAGCTTAGGCAATATGTGCCAAAGCCGATAGCCGGCGGGCATGATAACCGCCCGTTGCGCCAACCGGAACAGACGTTTGCTATATCGAGCCCGTATTCGACCAACGTCTAACCCCATACCCGCACCTATCCCGACAAGACGGTGAACAACATCTTGACCGACAACGCCATCAAGACAAACGCGAAGATGCGCTTGAGTGCGGACACGGGCAGACGGTGGGCGAGCCGAGCGCCCAGGGGTGCGGTGAAGAAGCTCACGCTCGACATCAGGATCACGGCCGGCCAGTAGACGAATCCCAGCGTCCCCACAGGCAACCCCGACTCTCCCCAGCCGTTGATCAGATAGCCGACCGCGCCTGCCAGCGCGATTGGCAACCCCACTGCTGCGGATGTGCCGATCGCACGCCGCATGGAGACGTTGCACCAGGTGAGAAAAGGCACCGTCAACGAACCGCCACCGATGGCGACCAAAGCGGAGATACCGCCGATGCCCAGCCCCACGCCCGAGACGCCCCAGGTACCCGGTAAGGTGCGCGACGGCTGGGGCTTGAGATTAATCAGCATCTGTAACGAGACGAAGGCCATGAAACAGGCAAAGAAGATGGCCAACCCCGACGTCGGCACGTGGGACGCCAGGAAGGTGCCCAGAAACGTCCCCACTAGAATACCCGGCGTGATGGAGCGCACTACCGGCCACACTACCCCGCCGCGACGATGATGCGCGCGCAAGCTCGCCAGCGATGTGGGGACGATGGCGGCCAGCGACGTCCCGAGCGCCACATGTACCAAGGTGTCATGCGGAAACCCCTGCAGGGCGAACAACGATGTCAGTATCGGCACCATGATGCCGCCACCGCCGACTCCCAACAGGCCGGCGAAGATACCCACTACACCGCCCAAGGCCAGATAAGCCAACCACCATATCGGATCCACGTTGCTCACTCCTTGTCATCGAACGTTCGACGCCACGTCAGCGCCGACAATCGGCCCGCCAGCCTAGCGCGGCGATAGTAAAGGCGCTATCGGAAGGCGATCACCCACCTCGATGCCGTGTCGACGGAAATAACCGGCATTGACTTCCAGGGCCGCGCGAAATGGAACCTCGGCCGCATAACTGGGGCACTCGGCACTGGAAGTGGCCTGGCACGGCTGCATGTGTCGGATGGCGCGCACCTCGCCCTCCGCACCTAAAAAAGCGATATCCAGCGGAATTCGCGTGCGATACATCCAGAACGCCGCCTCAGGAGGTTGTCGGCGTGGGTAGACGAATAGCATGCCGGCATCCGTTGCGAGCACGTCGCGCCCCATCAACCCCCGGGCACGCTCGTCGGCCTGCCTGGCCACTTCCACCGACAGCGTCTCGCCAGCAATTTCCAACGTGGCGCGCTCGAGCGTCGCGCGTTCCTCTCCGAATGCCGACACGAGTGTTAGCGCCCAAAGGCCCAACACTATCCAGCTCGACACGTACAATGTCCGTTTCATGCGCTATCCTCTTGCGTTCTATCGCCAAACGCGAATAGATACCTCAGCCTACGCAGCCACAAGGACATACCGTGCCTCTTCGCGATCTTCTGATCGGCCTTTTAGTCATCGTCATCTGGGCCTTCAATATCATCGTCATCAAGGTCGGCGTGGACGACATGCCACCCCTGATGCTGATGACACTGCGCTTCATGCTGGTCGCCGCCTTGGTCGTCCCCTTCACACGCGTGACACGACGGCAACTGCCATGGCTGCTGGTGTTGTCGGTCACCTTCGGCGGCCTGCATTTCCCGCTGCTGTTTCTAGGCCTGGGACAGGCCGAGGCCGGCACCGGCGCCTTGCTGGTGCAGATGGGGACGCCCTTTGCCACCTTGCTCGCCGCTGTGTTCCTCAAGGAACGCCTCGACCTTCGCCGCCTGCTCGGCTTGTTGCTGGCCTTCTCCGGCGCCGTGGTACTCGCTGGCGGGCCGGCGCTGCCCAATGCCACGGCCACGTTGACGCTCTTGACCAGCGCCCTGGCCTGGGCGGTATCGACGTTGATCATCAAGCGTGCGCCGGCCATCTCGCCGCTGACGCTGGCCGGGTGGATCGCGCTATTCGCCATTCCCCAGGTCGCATTGGGCAGTTGGCTTTTCGAAACTCAGCACATGCAAGCGCTTCGCCAGGCCGGCTGGATCGGCTGGGGCGCGGTATTCTACACGGCGGTGATGTCGTCGATCATCGCCTATGGCTTGTGGTATTCACTGCTGCGTCGCCACCCGATCAACCGGGTCGTTCCGCTGACGTTGCTGATGCCGGTCATCGCCGTTTTTCTCGGCGTCTGGCTGCTCGGTGATGGCCTTGATAGTCACAAGCTGCTCGGTGGGGCGCTGGTCATCGCCGGGCTGGCGGTGATCAATCTGCCGGGAAGGTGGCGTACCCGCGCCGCGCCTTGAGTACGCTCACATCACGATCACATCATGGCGGGAGATCGTCACGCTACGCAGTCGCGCCTGCAGCGCTTGCCCCGCGCGCAGTCCCATTTGGCCAACGGCTTCGCGGGTGAGACGCGCCCGCAGCGCCTGTCCGCCGACGTCCAGCATTACCTCGACGAAGGGGCCATGGGCTTCGTCACCGATCTCGCGTAGCGTCGCCGGTATGCAGGCAAAATCCGGCAAAGGCGGCGTCCATGAAGGCGCGATCCCGACATCGCGCGCCCGCAGGCGCAAACGCACCGTATCCCCCACCGCCCCCTCGAGACGCGCGACGCTCAACGTCTCGCCCTCGGCCATGCCCGGCAGTACCAGACGCGTCAAGCAAAGCGCTTCATCATGCGCGACGATACGCGCCTCGAGCAACGAAGACGCCTCGAAACGCCCCGTACGCGGGCCCAGATCGAGGCGCGCAAACATCTCATCCACCGGCCCGCTGGCCATGACACGGCCCTCTTCTATCAATGCCACGCGATCGGCCAGGGCCCCGATTTCGCGCGTGTCATGACTGACGAAGAGAATCGGCACGCCAGTGTCGCGCGCCAAGCGCCGGATATAGTGCAGGAGCTCCTGCTTTCGCGCCCCATCCAACCCGGTAAGCGGCTCATCCATCAGCAGCATGCGCGGTCGCGACAATAGCGCCCGGCCGATGGCCACGCGCCGTGCCTCGCCTCCCGAAAGCAGCCCCGGCGTACGCGATAGCAAATGGCCGATCCCCAACAGTTCGACAAGACCATCGAAATCCGCGCGCGCCGCGCGCGGCATACCGTAGCGCAAATTGCCACGCACCGAATAATGCGGAAACAGCCGTGCTTCCTGAAACACGATGCCCAGTTGGCGCCGATGGGGCGGTACCCAGAGGTGGCGCTGAGTATCCACCAGCCATGTATCGCCCAACCGGATGGTACCTGTCTCCGGCGCCTCCAGGCCGGCGATCAAGCGAATCAGACTGCTCTTGCCGCTACCCGAGCGCCCGAACAACGCCGTGACGCCTTCCGCCGGCACCGCCAGTGAGGTATCGAGCGTGAAATCGCCCAACCGCTGAAAGACCTGCGCCTCAAGCATGGCGTCCCTCCAGGCGTCGGCGTGCACGCCGCGCCAACCATTCCGACGCCACCAGCGCGATCAACGCCACGATCACCGAAATCACACACAGCCGCGCGGCGGCGGCCTCTTTTCCGGGCGTCTGCACCAGGCTGTAAAGCGCCAGTGGCAAGGTGCGCGTCTCACCGGGAATGTTGGAGGCGAAAGTAATCGTCGCGCCAAACTCGGACAGCGAGCGTGCGAATGCCAGCACGCTACCGGTCAGAAGGCCCGGCAATATCAGCGGCAGGGTCACCGTAAGAAAGGTCTTCCAGCGGCTCGCGCCTAGCGTGCGGGCCGCTTCCTCCAGCTTGCGGTCGACCGACTCCAATGACAGGCGCACGGCACGCACCAACAGCGGAAACGCCATCACTGCCCCGGCAAGCGCCGCCCCTTGCCAGGTAAAGGGCAGACTCACGCCAAGCGTTTCGTGCAACCAGTGACCCAGCGAGCCTTGTCGCCCCAGCGACACCAGCAGCAAATACCCCACCACTACCGGCGGCAGCACCAACGGCAAATGCACGATGCCATCGAGAAGTGTCTTGCCCGGGAAGTCGAAACGCGCCAACACGTAGGCCATGCCCAGCCCCGGCAACAGGATCACGGCCACCGCGACACCGGAAACACGCAGACTCAGGGACAGCGCCTCCCATTCCAGCGGTGTCAGCATTATGACGCGTCTTCCGCCGCCACGGTCGCAAAGCCAAAGCGTTGAAAGATCGCGGCCGCCTGACGGCCATCGAGCCAATCCGCCAGAGACTTGGCCGCATCACTCGGTGCGTCGCCGATCAATGCCATCGGATAGATAATCGGCTCATGGGACGCGTCCGGGAACAGGCCCAGCGTCTTGACCTTGTCGCTAGCCTCGGCATCGCTGGAATAGACGATACCCAACGGCGCCTCACCGCGCTCGACCAGCGCCAAGGCACTGCGCACGTTGTCGGCACGCGCCAGCCGTGGCGCGAGCGCCTGCCACTGACCCAGCGATGTCAGCGCCTGCTTGGCATAGATACCCGCGGGGACATGCTCCGGGTTGCCGAGTGCCAGACGCCCGTCTCCCAATCGTTCGGCGATCGAGGCGGTCTCATCCGGTGTGAAACGAGCAAGATCGCTGTCCCGAGGCGCAATCAGCGCCAGGCGATTGCCCAGTACATCGTGGCGATGCGAGAGCGTGATCCCCTCCTGCGCGTCGAGCCAGTCCATCCAGCGCTCATTGGCCGAGAGATAAATGGCCGCCGGCGCACCATTGGCGATCTGCCGGGCCAACGTCGACGAGGCGGCGTAGACAGGCACGATCTCGACATCGTGATCGCGCCCGTAAGCATCAGCCAGCGCATCGACGGCATCGGTCAGCGAGGCCGCAGCGAAGACCTTGACGCGCTCACCCGCCAATGCCGAAAGACTTGCCATACCCAACGACAGTGCCAGGGCATGAACGATACAAAGACGAACCAGCGGACGACGTGACATAGAACTCCGGGCCTGACGGCCTTCTTGATACACATGACAAGTGAATTAGCTTACCGAAAATAGCATGCGCAATGGCAACAACCCAGACACTCGCTAGGCAGCCGTGCCGAACGCAACAGGGAGGCCTCAAGGCCTCCCTGCACGACGCGAGCGTTCATTCGCTGCTTAGAAGTCGAGGCTTGCCCCTACCCAATACCGACGCCCATCGTCCACGTAACCGTATTCGTCGTAGTCGATTTCTTCGTCGAAGATGTTATAGACACCGAGCATGAGCTTGGTTCGTCTGGTGAGCTGCCATGAACCGCCACTGTCCACGAAGGTGTAGGAAGGGGCTCGGGTGGTATTGGAAGAGGGCCCTTCGACGGGCTGACTTTCCTTACCGCGGTAGGTCAAGCGAGCCCAGGCATTGAGGCGCTGCGACGGGGCCCAGTCCAGCGTGCCGCTGAACTGATGTTTGGGCAATTGGGTCAACGGATTGCCTTCGTATTCGCCGCTTTTTTGCTCGGAGTCGGTATAGGTATAGCTCGTCGACAAGGTCAACGTCTCGGTCAGCGGCGACGAGAGTGCGAGCTCCACGCCTTGCGTCACGGCTTCGTCGACATTGATGCGGGTATTGGTCCGCAGAGTGCCGTCATCGTCGGTATCGTACTGCGTTACCGGCGGGCATGCCGTGGCCGAGCCACAACGTACCCGCGTGATCTTGTCCTCGAAGTCGTTGTGGAACAGTGTCACGCTGGCATTCAGGCCACTCGGGGCGCTATACAGCAAGGCCAGCTCCTGGTTGAGCGATGTCTCGGGCTCCAGATCCGGATTACCGTAAGTGGTACCGCCACGACTAATGGCTCCCCAATCGGCCGTTACCTCACGCAGCCCGGGAGCGCGATACCCGGTGGAAACACCGCCCTTGAGCGTCCAGCGCGGCGCCGCCTGCCAAACCCCATACAGACGCGGGCTGACATGGCTACCGTAGTTTTCGTTGTCATCCAGACGCACCCCGCCGGTCAACGAGAAATCTTGCGTCAATAGCCATTCATCCTCGGCGAACAGCGCCCACTGATAGTTACTGACCTGGGTCCGGTCAGAAATCTGGTTGGTGTTCTGATCATCGAGTTCTTCTTTCTCATAGTTAGCGCCCAGCGTCACGATATGACCCGACAACGGCAGTACCCACTGGGTGTTCGCCACGGTGTTGGTAATTTCTATATCGCGCGACTTGTTATCGGTGGCCTCGCGCTGGACGTAACTGTCGGAGGTGGCGAATCCCCAGCGCCCGGTATGGGTCAATGCGTAATGTTCGCGATCATGCTCCGAATAGCTATCGGTACAGCCGCCGCGGCACCCTTCCGCCGGGGCAGATTTGCCGACATGTGACGCGCGATCCTGCGTTTCCTTGCCGACCTCAACACCAAAATCGTGATTCTCGCTCGGGGTCAGCGCAAATTTGGCGGTCAGGCTTTGTAGATCCTTGTCCTCGTACCCTTGCTCGATGTCATCTTCCTCACGCTTCTGGTACTGGCCATAGACTTGCAGCCCCAGCAGGTCGTCGGCCAAGGGCCCCGAGACATAAAGCTGCCCCTGATTGGCATTGCCCGAGTCGCTGTCTTCCTGAAGTGTGGCTTCGGCACGCACGTTGCCGTGCCAATCATCGGCCACCTTACGCGTAATGACGTTAATGACCCCGCCGATCGCGTCCGAGCCATAAAGCGTCGACATCGGCCCGCGAATGACCTCGATCCGCTCAATGGCCTGCAGTGGCGGCAACCAGTCCTGCTCGAACCCAGCACTTCCATTGGGACGCGACTCGCGCGAGGATTGGCGGCGACCATCGACGAGCATCAAGGTGTACTGCGCCGGCATGCCACGCATGCTGATATCGGCGCCGTTATCGCCACGACCACCTCCCGTGACGATAACGCCGGGGACATCACGCAAGGCGTCGGTGATATCGCGGTAGGCCTTTTTCTCGAGCTGCTCGCGCGAAATGACACTGATCGATGCCGGCGCGTCCTGTATCTGCTGGGCGTATCCCGCGGCGGTGACGACGACATTGTCGAGTTGGACATCGTCATCGGCAGCATAGGCCAGCGGCGTACCGAGAGTGGTAACGGCAAGTGCAAGCACTGATGGCCGAACGTAATGAGACATGATGCGTTGTTCTCCCTGATGAATCCCGCTCCGACACCGCTGGAGCTTTTGCATGATATTTAATGCGAATTTTTATCATTTAGATTCTTTCACAGAGAGTGACAACAGAACACGGGACAGGGCGTTTCATAATCCGCAACGCAACAAGAGATAATTACAAGCGTTAATGATTTTCAAAAACGTCGCACAATATGCCAGAATAGTGACCCACTCCACGCACCACGCTGATGATGGCCTATGGCATGCACGATCTCGATGAATTGACCGCGTTCGCCTCGGTCATGGCGTCCGGCAGCCTGACCGCCAGCGCACGCGAACTGGGGCTAGCGAAGTCGACACTCAGTCGGCGTATCAGCCAGTTGGAAGAACGACTGGGGCAACCGCTGCTACGACGCCAAGCCAACCGACTGCTTCCCACCGAAGCCGGTACGCTGTTTCTTGCCTACAGTCAGCAGATACTGCACCTCGCCGAGCAAGGCCAGCAGGCGCTCGACGATTTGCGCGCAGATGTCAGCGGCACGTTGACCGTCGAGGTGCATAACGCCTTTGCGCGGGGCTGGTTCAGCCAGCAGATGGAAGATTTCGTGGCACGTCATCCGGGCGTGCGCCTGAACCTGCATACCCGCATGACGCCGCCCACGGGCCCCGAAGACGAGACCCTGTGCCTGTGGCTGGGCGACGTCGCCGACTGCGGCCTGCGTCAGGAAACGCTTGGCTACATGCGTCGTGGCGTCTACGCGCATCCCGACTATTTCCGGCGCCATGGCATGCCTCGCCACCCCCGCGAACTGACAGAACACGCCTGGGTCGATTTGCTCGGCACCAGTGAAGAAGGCGTGACGTTGCATCACACGCGTGAAGGAGAGACCCGGATCACGCTGCCGCCCTCACGTCTGCACGTGGATCAATACGTCCTGCATATCGATGCCATCGCACGAGGACGCGGCCTCGGCCTTCTCCCCCACTGGATGGCCGAGAAACGCCTTCAACATCATCCCGGCAGCTTGGCGCCCTGCCTCGCAGAATGGGCACCCTCGTCACTTCCCATCACCTTGCTCTATCCCTTCGGGCGTTTACCTCGCAAGAGCGTCACGCTTCTCGAACAGATCCGCCAGACCGTGCCGGAGAGCTGGCGCCTGCATTCACCTATCCCGCCCGAGCGCGTTTTCACGCTAGACTGACAGCCTCAAAATGGCATGCTGTACTCTCTTTTATAAAGAACCGGTTCATATAAAAAGCTGGCTCAAGTGAAAGTCAGTGCATGTGGAAGCCGGTTCATGCGAAATGCCGATGTCCAGGTGTCGCGCATTTTGATAGCGTGCTAACATATGCGCTTGCCTTGGCGAATGGGAGAGGGAATGGGTCTCAAGGAAATCGCTGTCGGTGGCATTTATCTCAGTCCGCTGCTTATCTATGCCCTGTTAGGGTTCATCGGCGCACTCATTGTGCGTACCGTATTGCATCGACTCGTAGGGCAACACATCCCTTGGTTCGAAGCGTGGTTCGATGCCGCCTTGTTCGTCATCATTACGGCCGCCGTCGCCTTTGCCTTCTCGCCCACTGCTGGAATCGTTTAAATGCGCACACCGCTACGCATGCTGATCACCCTCGTTGTCGTGGCACTGGCCATCGCTGCCGGCGTCTGGCTCTGGCATTACTATCTATATACGCCATGGACACGCGACGGCCGCGTTCGTGCCGATGTCGTCACGATCGCCCCGGATGTCTCGGGCTGGGTGCGCCAGCTGCCAGTGAGCGACACGCAGAAAGTCGAACAAGGCGACACCCTGTTCCAGATCGATCAGGCGCGTTACCAAACTGCCGTCAACAAAGCCCAGGCCATGGTCGCGTTGAACCAAGCGCAGTTGGAGCTCAAGCGACACGAGGAGAACCGGCGCAACAACTTGAGCAATCAGGCCATCAGCAGCGAGGATCGTGAAGTCGCGCGAATCGATACCCGCGTGGCGAAAGCCAATCTCGACGAGGCCCAGGCCAACCTGGAAAGCGCCCAGCTCGACTTGAAGCGCACCGTGGTCAAGGCACCCGCCGATGGGCATATCCTCAATCTGCACCTTACCGAGGGCAACTACGTTTCGGCCGGCAATGCCGTGATGGCACTGCTCAAAGCGGACTCCTACTACGTGACCGGGTATTTCGAAGAGACCAAGATGTCGCGTATCGATGAAGGCGACACCGCCAAGATCACGCTGATGAACGGCGATACCGAATTGCGTGGCCATGTCACGGGCGTCGGACGCGGGATTGCCGATAGCAATACCTCGCCCAACGATCAGCTCTTGCCTCAGGTCGAGCCGACCTTCAATTGGGTCAGGCTAGCGCAGCGGATTCCGGTGCGCATCGCGCTCGATGAGGTCCCCGACGAGACGCTGCTCAGTGCCGGCATGACCGCCACCATCCATATCGTCGACGAGACGGATACCGACTGAGCCGCCCATGTCGCCTTGGCTGGAAACCTACCTCACCCCTTCGAAGGCGTCGCTGCAGTTCGCCGCCAAGACCACACTGGCGATGCTGCTGGCGCTTTACATCGCGCTATGGTGCGATCTCGACCGTCCCTATTGGGCGTTGATCTCGGCAGCCTTCCTGCAGATCCGACCGATGAGCGGCATGGTCGTCGAAAAAGGCATCTGCCAGATCGGCGGCACCCTCATCGGTGCGCTGGTCGGCATCGTCATCATGGCCTTCTTCGCACAGGCACGTGTGCCCGCCTTGGTAGTGCTGACGCTGTGGATCATGTTCTGCACCTACGGCAGCTCGCTGTTGCGCAACAACTTTTCCTACGGCTGCATCATGGGAGCCGTCACGGCAATGCTGATCGTGGTCATCGCCGCCGGTCAGCCCGGCGGCCTCTTCGATATCGCCGTCGCACGGCTCTCCGAGCTGGGGCTCGGCGCCCTCTGCGCCACTCTTGTCAGTGCCTTGCTATGGCCCACGCGCGTCAAGGACCACTTGGCCAATCAAGCCGACGAGGTAATCAACCACGCCTTCACGCACGCCGGGCAACGCCTCGATGCCGGCGATGGCCTGGACGCCATGCAGCAATCGTTGACCGCCAGTCTCGAGCCGCTGACGATGCTCGAAACCGACAGCCAGGCGGCACGCTACGAGGGCCCCGATGGCGGCGGCCGAATCCGCGCGACGCACGTGCTCACCCGACGCACGTTGCGGTTCTTCGCCACGCTGGGCGCGCTTTATCAGTTGCTGCACGACCATCGCGAGCGCATCAGCGCGCCCCTGCACCAGTTGGCCAACGAAATCGCCGACGGCTTTCGCAACGCCGAGCACGTGAAAGGCGTACCCGCCGCACGCCGCCAACTACAGGATCTGCGCAAGCGCGCTCACGGCTATTCCGACACGCAGCTCGACCCCTTGCAGCGCCGTGTGCTTCTGGCGCTGCGCGAGGTCCTCGGTCATGCCATGATCATGCTCGACGCGCGCGAGGCCATCGCCCACCCCGGGCGCAAGCAACTACGCGGCGGCTCGTTGTCCTGGCACCGCGATCACCTGGTGGCGTTGCTCAATGCCGGCCGCGCGGGGCTGGTCTTTTCGTGTCTGGCCATCTTCTGGTTGCAGACACACTGGAACAACGGCCAGGTCGCGATGCTTCTCGGCACTCTGTTCTCGGCGTTTTTCGCCACACGCGATAACCCCGTGACGATCTGCATGATGTTCTTCAAAGGCATGCTGGCCGCATTGCCCAGCGCCTTCCTGTTCGGCCATGTGTTGCTCTCGCAGGCCAACGGCTTTCCCATGCTCGCCATGCTCTTCGTCACGCCGCTGTTCCTAGGGCTGCTTGGCGCCTCCAACCCACGCTTGATGGGTTATTGCCTTGCCTTCACTATCTTCAATATTCTGCTGACCATGCCCGGCAATGGGATGGAATTCTCATTCGACAGCTTCGCCAATCGCGCCATCGCCGTCATTGTCGGGCTCAGCGCCGTGGTGATGGGGTTCCGCCTGTTCCCCGGCCTGGGCACGCCGATCCGGCGCCGGCGTTTGATCGGCGCCATCAGCCACGACTTGCGGTATATCGACCAGCAGCCCTTGCATGAAGCCGAAAGCCGCTTCAGCGGCCGCATGGCCGATCGCCTGCTGCAACTCGCACGGCACGACGACATGCTGCCCGAGGATCATCGCCACCTATTCATGATCGGCCTCAACGGCCTCGACCTGGGTCGCTCGTGTTTACGCCTGCGCCACCGCCTGGAAGACGCACCGGCGCCTGTACGTGACGCCATGCAACATCTTCTGGCCACGCTGGCCGACGGCTTCGAGGACAGTGCCCATGGCCGCTCGCCTCAGGGAATAAACCAGGCCGGCCAAGCGCTGGACGATGCCATCGCACGCCATGGCGGCATCGAGGAAGACGCGCGCGAGCTCATCGAGGGATTGATCGAGCGACTCGTCTTGGTGTTGGAACGTCAGGCCGACGTCATGGCCGAGCGTCAAACACCGGCCATCTCCGCGACCAAGAGCGCCTGACGACCCACGTCATCCGAGAGATAAATATGCAGATCCGCCCTTTCCAGCCCCAAGATGAAGAGAGCGTCATTGCGCTTTGGCAACGCTGCGAGCTGACGCGCCCATGGAACGACCCACGCCGCGACATCGCACGCAAGCTCGCGGAAGACCCCAGCCTGTTTCTGGTGGGAGTGGAAGCGGGCGCGGTGATCGCCAGTGCCATGGCGGGCTACGACGGTCATCGTGGCTGGGTGCACTATCTGGCGGTCAGCCCCGATTGCCAGCGCCGCGGCCTTGGCCGCCAATTACTCACCGCCGTGGAGCGCGCCCTGCAGGCCCGGGGCTGCCCGAAGCTGATGCTGATGGTACGCAACGAGCATCCCACGCTGATCGACTATTACCGCCGCCAAGGGTACGACGAAGGTGACTTCGTGACCCTTGGCAAGCGCTTGATCGCCGACGACTGATCAGTCGCGGTCGATGGCGAAGGCCGACCACGCCTGGCGTGTCGGCATGACCTCGAGGCGATTGACGTTGACATGTGCCGGCAGCGACACCGTATAGCAGATCAACTCGGCGATATCCTCGGCCTCGAGTGGTGTGGTGTCGCCGTAAAGCTTGTCGGAGGCCGCCTGATCGCCGCCAGTGCGCACCAGCGTGAACTCGGTTTCGGCCATGCCCGGCGCGATATCGGTGACCCGCACGCCAGTGCCTTGCAGATCGCAACGCAGGTTATAGGAAAACTGCTGCACGAATGCCTTGCTCGCGCCGTAGACGTGACTTCCCGGATACGGCCACTGCCCCGCGACCGACCCCAGGTTGACGATACTCGCGCCGGCCCCGGTCTCGATCAGCGTAGGCAGCAGCGCATGCGTCACGTTGACCAAGCCGGTGATGTTGGTGTCGATCATCGTATGCCAGTCGTTCAGATCCGTCTTCTGCGCCGGCTCCGGTGCCAGGGCCAAGCCGGCGTTGTTGATCAACGCCTTGACCGCGCGGAAACCTTCCGGCAGCGCCGCAACGACGTCCTTGATCGCCTCGGCGTCCCGCACGTCGAGCACCGCGGTATGCACAGGCACCTTGTCGTTTAGCTCCTTCTCGAGATCCTCGAGACGCTCCGCGCGCCGCCCGGTGAGAATCAACGACCAGCCGGCCTCGGCAAAACGCCGTGCCGCAGCACGCCCGAAGCCCGAGGTCGCGCCAGTAATCAATACGATATCGCTCATGCTTTGCTCCTTATCCACATACGCCCTACCCCTCATGGCACACTCACAGCGCCATCAACCAGGATAGCCGCCCTCGATGTCGACGATGCGCGTGGCATTGCGCCCTACGCCACCATGCTGATCCAGCATGCGCTCGATCCAGGCATAGACCGGGTCGGCATTGGAGACGAGATCCGCCGCCGAGACACACCGTGCCCACATGAAATGACCGAAGACCATGTAGTCGGCACCGCCGGGCGCTTCGCCGTCGAGGAAGTCGGCCTCTTCGAGACGCCCACGCAACGGCTCGAGGGCCGCATCGAGTGCCGAGAGTCCTTTGCTGGGCGCATGCATTTCCTCGAGGCTGCGTCCCAGCGCCTTTTCACGCGTTTCACGAAAATAGGCCTGATCGTCAGGATGCACGACGTTGAACAAGTCCATGACGATGGTGCGCAGGATCCCCGGCGCCAGGGCCCGCTCGCTGTAGAACTTGAAGAAGCGCGCCCGTGACTCCGACATGTCGTCGCCCAACAGCGGATTTTGCGGGTACACGCGATCCAGATAGCGGAAGATCTCGTAGCTATCGGTGACCGAGGTCTCACCGTCGACGAGTACCGGCACCTTGCCTTGTCCCGAAAACGCGATCGCCTCTTTCTGTGTGAAACGCCATGGAATGAAATCGCATTCCAGGCCCTTGTGTGCCAGCGCATAACGCACGCGCCAGCAGTAAGGCGAGAACCGCAGCCGCTCGTCACGCCCGCTCAAATCGTACATCTGCAACGCCATGCCACCGCTCCTTTTTGATCATAGGCTTAGCGTGAGAATACTCCACGCGCCGGACCTCCGACGCTACCACATGCCACGCAATCGCGCCTACGACGCCCGCGCCCAGGCGGCGATGTCCTTGAAAAGGCTCGTCTATTAGTCGAACTCAAGACGTACTAAACACCTCGTCAACACGCCGAAAGACTCCGACGAAGGTCACAAGCAAGGCTATAGAAATTTGATTTTGAAAGATATTTCGACCTCACCAGATTGAATCCATTATTGGTAATACCAATTATCCAACAATTGGCCCTGTCGCATTTCACGTTTATCTTTTGCGCGATGACGGGCGATATTCGCCTGCCTCCGTCTTGCGCTGCACAACAACACAATCAGGGGCACTTTCATGAATCAAACGCTGCTCTCGCTACTCGCCTTCCTGCCATTGGTGCTGGCCGGCGTACTGCTGATTGGCTTCCGAGTTCAGGCCAAGGTCGCCATGCCCGTAGTCTTCGTGGTCACCGCGCTGATCGCCTTGCTGGCCTGGGATATGACGTTCACCCGGGTCGCTGCCTCGACGTTCCAGGGACTGATCCTCACCGTGGGCCTTTTGTGGATCATCTTCGGCGCCATCATGCTACTCAATACGCTGAAGCACTCCGGCGGCATCACCGCCATTCGCAACGGTTTTTCCAGCATCAGCCCCGACCGACGCGTGCAAGCGCTGATCGTCGCCTGGCTGTTCGGCTGCTTCATCGAAGGGGCCTCCGGTTTCGGAACCCCAGCAGCCGTGGCGGCGCCGCTGATGGTGGCACTGGGCTTTCCCGCGCTGGGCGCGGTGACCGTGGGCATGATGATTCAGTCCACGCCGGTCTCCTTCGGCGCCGTCGGCACACCCATCGTGGTGGGCGTCACCGGCGGCCTCAACCGCAACGCGATCACCGAACAACTGACCGCCAGCGGCTCGAGCTGGGAAAGCTTCTTTCGACTGGTCGCCTCGGAAGTCGCCATTACCCACGCCATCGTGGGGGTCCTGATGCCACTGATCATGGTCATCGTGATGGTGCGCTTCTTCGGTGCCAACCGCTCCTGGAAGGAAGGGCTCTCGATCACACCGTTCGCGTTGTTCACTGGCGTCGCCTTCGTGGTGCCCTACGCCCTGGTGGGCGTGATCCTGGGCCCTGAGTTCCCATCGATGATCGGTGCCCTGGTGGGTCTGGCGATTGTCGTGCCAGCCGCCAAGAAAGGCTTCCTGCTACCCAAAGACACCTGGGACTTCCCGGACAGCACGACCTGGCCGGACGAGTGGCTCGGACGCCTGGAAATCAAGATGGATCAAGTCGCCGGCAAGGCGCCGATGTCGGTCTTCATGGGCTGGGTGCCGTATGTGCTGCTGGCCGTTCTTCTGGTGATCTCGCGCACCGTGCCGTCGGTCACCTCGACGCTTCAGTCGATCAGCCTTAGCTGGAACGACATCCTCGGTGAAAGCGGTGTCTCGGGTAGCCTTCAGCCCTTGTACCTGCCTGGAGGCATCATCCTGATCGTGGTGCTGCTTACCGTGTTGCTGCACCGCATGCGCGCTAGCGAGCTGGGTGCGGCCTTCAGCGAATCGACCAAGACGCTGTTGGGCGCCGGCTTCGTGTTGATCTTCACCGTGCCGATGGTACGCATCCTGATCAACTCCGGCGTCAACCAGGCCGATCTAGTCTCGATGCCCGTGGCCATGGCGCAACTCGTCGCCGATGGCGTGGGGCATGTCTATCCGTTCTTCGCCCCCGCCGTCGGTGCGTTGGGAGCGTTCATCGCGGGTTCCAACACAGTCTCCAACCTGATGCTCTCGGACTTCCAGTTCAATGTCGCCGAGGCCTTGGGGCTGTCCACCGCGATGATGGTGGCGCTGCAAGCCGTGGGCGCGGCCGCCGGCAACATGATCGCCATTCACAACGTGGTCGCCGCCTCCGCTACCGTGGGCCTGCTGGGCCGCGAGGGCACTACGCTGCGCAAGACGATCCTGCCGACGCTTTACTACCTTATCTTCACGGGCCTCATCGGCTTGTTCGCGTTCTACGTGATCGGGGTCAGCGATCCACTACTCGGCTAGCCCGCACCGGCCGACCCCCTCATGGGTAATGCCCTCTCCGGATCGCACTGGGGAGGGCATTATTGGTCTTACCAATTACCCATATTTTATCCTTTCGGCTAATAGGCACAATCGTTTGCCATGCGCGAATATGGAAACACTTTCCATAAGTGGCGAGGTCCTGTCCCGCGCCATGCACCGAGTCCACGCCCACGCGTGGCGGCATCGCCCAAGGAGACCGTATGAACATCCTCTTTGACGAACGCCTGGACGGCACGCTGCCGACGGTAGACAAGGACGCCCTTTTGACGCATCTAACCGCCCACCTACCTGGCATGACGTTGTTGCATCGCGAGGAAGACCTTCGCCCCTTCGAGTGCGATGGCCTCTCCGCGTACCGCGTGCTACCCATGCTGGTGGCGCTTCCCGACACCTTGGAGCAGGTGGAAAC
Source organism: Chromohalobacter sp. 11-W (assembly GCF_029889905.1). Lineage (GTDB taxonomy): Bacteria > Pseudomonadota > Gammaproteobacteria > Pseudomonadales > Halomonadaceae > Chromohalobacter. Next base: position 295,584 of record NZ_JARANZ010000005.1, read on the forward strand.
CCTGCTCGGCATCTGCCACGCCCAAGGCGTGCCGGTGGTCACGCGAGGCGCGGGCACCGGCCTTTCCGGTGGCGCTCTACCACTCGAAAGAGGTGTGCTGCTGGTGATGTCCCGTTTCAGCCGCATTCTCGATATCGACCCCGAGGCACGTACCGCCCGCGTACAGCCCGGCGTGCGCAACCTGGCGATCTCCGAAGCGGCGGCACCTCATGGGCTGTATTACGCGCCCGATCCTTCCTCGCAGATCGCCTGCTCGATCGGCGGCAACGTCGCCGAAAATGCCGGGGGCGTGCACTGTCTCAAGTACGGACTGACCGTGCATAACGTTCTCGCAGTGAACATCCTGACCATCGAGGGCGAACACATCACGCTAGGCAGCGAGGCTCTGGATGCCCCGGGCTTCGACTTACTGGCGCTGTTCACCGGCTCCGAAGGCATGCTCGGCGTGATCACCGAGATCACCGTCAAGCTGCTACCCAAGCCCGAGGTCGCCAAGGTACTGATGGCCAGCTTCGACGACGTCGAGAAGGCCGGCAAGGCAGTCGGCGACATCATCGCCGCAGGCATCATCCCCGGCGGCCTGGAGATGATGGACAAACTGGCCATCCAGGCTGCCGAGGACTTCGTCAAGGCCGGCTATCCGGTGGATGCCGACGCCATCCTGCTGTGCGAGCTGGATGGCGTCGAGGATGATGTCCACGCTGACTGCGAAACGGTGCGTGGCGTCCTCGAAGCGGCCGGCGCCATCGATATCCGCCTCGCCCGTGACGATGCCGAACGCGCCACTTTCTGGGCCGGACGCAAGGCCGCCTTTCCCGCGGTGGGACGCATGTCGCCCGACTACTACTGTATGGACGGCACCATCCCGCGTCGCGAGCTTCCACGCGTGCTCAAGGGCATCGCCGAGCTCTCGGCGACCCACGGCCTGCGCGTGGCCAACGTCTTCCATGCCGGCGACGGCAACATGCACCCTCTGATCCTTTTCGACGCCAATGCCCCCGGCGAGCTGGCACTGGCCGAGGAGGTAGGCGGCAAAATCCTCGAACTCTGCGTCGAGGTCGGCGGCAGCATTACCGGCGAACACGGGGTGGGTCGCGAGAAGATCAACCAGATGTGCGCCCAGTTCAATCCCGACGAAATCACGGTCTTTCATGCCGTCAAGGCCGCCTTCGATCCACGCGGACTGCTCAATCCCGGCAAGAACATTCCGACGCTGGCGCGCTGCGCCGAATTCGGCGCCATGCACGTTCACCAGGGGCAATTGCCACACCCCGAATTGCCGCGCTTCTAGAACTCGTCTGAAAAGCGCCTCGTGCCGTGTGTGAAGGAGAAACCATGACACACCCCCAGGATCAAAACCCGGCGCCCGCGCCGGAGAGTCTGCCGGCCGCCGATCACGATGCCAGCGACACCCTGCTCGAACGCGTGCGGCAAGCGGCGCAAGACAATACGCCCTTGCGCCTGGTCGGCGGCGACAGCAAGGGCTTTTACGGCCGCCCCGTAAGCGGCGAGACGCTCTCGCTCGCCGCGCACACGGGTATCGTCCACTACGACCCGGTCGAGTTGGTGGTCACGGTACGCGCCGGCACCCGCCTGGCCGATCTGCAAGCCGCACTGGCCCATGAGGGCCAGCAACTGGCCTTCGAGCCGCCGCACTTTGCCGACACCGCCACGGTAGGCGGCATGGTGGCTTGCGGAATTTCCGGCCCACGCCGCCCCTGGGCGGGAAGCGTGCGCGACTTCGTCCTCGGAACACGCCTCATTACCCACGACGGCAAGCGGCTACGATTCGGTGGCGAAGTCATGAAGAACGTTGCCGGCTACGACCTTTCGCGGTTAATGGTCGGCGCACAGGGCACGCTGGGAGTGATCGACGAGGTATCGTTCAAGGTCCTGCCGCGTCCCGCCGAAAGCGCCACGCTGCACCTGGAGATGTCCCGCGACGCAGCCATGGCGCGCCTCGCCGAATGGGGACGCGAGCCACTGCCCATCACCGGTGCCGCGCACGATGGCGAGACACTGCATATTCGTCTCGAGGGCGGTCCTGGCTCAGTTGCCAACACGCGGAAGCGACTCGGCGGCGAACCGGATTACGTCGATTTCTGGCGACGACTGCGCGAGCTCGAGCTGCCCTTCTTCTCACGCCAGTACGACAGCCGCCCACTCTGGCGGCTATCGCTACCGCATCGCGCTCCTTCCGTACCGCTCGACGGCGACGAGCTCATCGACTGGGCGGGCGCGCAACGCTGGTGGCGCAGCGATACGCCGGCCGAAACGATGCGCCGGCATGCTGCCCATGCCGGCGGGCACGCGACGCGTATCGACCTTGACCGGCCGCATGGCATCGAGACGCCCTTCACACCACTCTCGCCCGTGCTCACCAAGTACCACCGCCGACTCAAGGCCGAGCTCGACCCGCACGGCATCTTCAACCCCGGGCGACTCTACGAGGGGCTATAGCCATGCAGACGAATTTCACCGACGAAGCCCTACGCCAACCGCACATTCGCGAGGCCGACCGCGTCCTGCGGTCGTGCGTGCACTGTGGCTTCTGCAACGCGACCTGTCCGACCTATCAGCTTCTGGGCGACGAACGCGATGGCCCGCGCGGACGCATCTATCTGATGAAGGAGCTGCTGGAAAGCCGCGACGATGACGACCGAGTCACGCAAGAAACGCAAACACATCTCGACCGCTGCCTAAGCTGTCGCAATTGCGAAACCACCTGCCCCTCGGGGGTCGAATATCACAAGCTTCTGGATATCGGGCGCGCCGAGGTCGAGCGTCGCGTCGGACGTTCCTACAAGGAGCGCGCCTTGCGTTATGGCCTACGCAAGGCACTGGTCGAGCCACGTCGCTTCCAGACATTGCTAGCGTTGGGGCAAACCTTTCGCCCGCTGGCGCCGGGGCCGCTCAAGGACAAGATTCCACCCCGCGCGGTCAATGTGGGGCGCACAGAACCCGCTACCCACGACCGCCATATGCTGGTGCTCGAGGGTTGCGTACAGCCAGGGCTTTCCCCCAACACCAATGCCGCCGCGACACGCGTTCTCGACCGTCTGGGGATCGCCCTGAGTTCAGCCCCGGAGGCAGGCTGCTGCGGTGCCATCGACTATCACCTCAATGCCCAGAAAGACGGACGCGAGCGCATGCGAGCCAATATCGACGCCTGGTGGCCACACGTCGAGGCAGGCACCGAGGCCATCGTGCAGACCGCCAGCGGCTGCGGCGCCTTCGTCAAGGAATATGGCGAGATGCTCGCCGACGACCCACGCTATGCCGACAAGGCACGCCATGTCAGCGCCCTCGCGAAGGATCTAGTCGAAATCCTTCGCGACGAAGACCTCGAGACGCTGGCACCGCGCCACGACAAGCGCCTCGCCTTCCACTGCCCCTGCACACTGCAGCATGCCCAGAAACTCGGCGGCGCCGTAGAAGGCGTCTTGACACGCCTGGGATTCACACTATCCCCGGTGCGCGATCCCCACCTATGCTGTGGATCGGCCGGGACCTACTCCATCACCCAGCCGGCCTTGGCGACACAATTACGCAATGACAAGCTCGACGCGCTCGAAGCGGGTCACCCCGAGGAAATCGTCACCGCCAACATTGGCTGTCAGACTCACTTGGCAGGTGCAGGCCGCACCCCGGTGCGACACTGGATCGAAATCGTCGATGAGGCCCTGACTCCTGCTACGAGTGACGCGCCTCGAGCTGCGAACGTCCCGTAGCCCGCAGCAATTATCTACCAAGGAGACACAAATGAAGACCCACGCAGTGCTTGAACTTAGCGACGTCAATCAGTTGCTCGACGCCGCTCAGCAAGAAGCCGACGCCAACGGTTGGGCCATCACCGTCGCCGTCGCCGATGCCGGCGGCCATCTACTCGGCCTGCGTCGACTCGACGGCGCGGCACCGTTCAGCGCCGGAATCGCTACCGAAAAGGCACGTAACGCTGCGATCGGCCGCAAGGAGACCCAAGTCTTCGAGGATATGATCAATAACGGCCGCACCGCCTTCGTCAGCGCGCCGATGCAAGCCTTGCTCGCCGGTGGCGTGCCGCTGATCGTCGAGGGTAACGTCATCGCTAGCGTCGGCGTTTCCGGCGTCAAACCCGATCAAGACGTGCAAGTCGCCAAGGCCGCCGTCGCCGCCTTGGTGTGACCCTTCGCTCGCCGTGAGACACGCCGCGGGCGTGTCTCTGCTTCCCTGCCCTTTTCTCCACTTCTCCCTTAATTGTCCCTGCAAGATCGCGCTGTCATTGCCATACTCGCTAGTCACATACTTACTAGCCACCATACGATGAGTTCGCGACGTATCGTGCTCTATCGTAGGTTGGGTGACCGTAGGAGGAGTTAGCATGGCGCGTTCGCTCACGGATGATGCAGTACACGGCCAGCAGAGCCCGCACGATGCCCCAGGCGGAGGCTGGCAATCGATCCAGGCCACCGAGACGCATTTCCTGCGCGAGAAAGTGCCCTTCAATGGCAATGCCTTGATGCTCAAGATCAATCAGCCCCAAGGCGGATTCGAGTGCCCTAGCTGTGCCTGGCCCAATCCCGCAAAGCCCGGCCCGGCGGAATTCTGTGAAAACGGTGCCAAAGCCGTCGCTTGGGAGGCCACAGCGGCACGCACCACCCCGGAGTTCTTCGCCAAGCACACGCTGAGCGAACTTCTCGACTGGTCGGATCACGCACTCGAGAAGCAAGGCCGACTGACGCATCCGATGCGCTACAACGCCACCACCGACAAGTATGATCCCATCGACTGGGAAACGGCATTTCGGGAGATCGGCGAGCGCCTCAAGACCTACGATCCTCAAAAAGTCGAGCTTTATACGTCGGGGCGCACATCCAACGAAGCGGCGTTTCTGTGGCAACTTTATGGTCGCATGCTGGGCACGCACAACTTCCCGGATTGCTCCAACATGTGTCACGAGACGACCACCGTGGCGCTCCCCCAGAGTATCGGCGTGGGCAAGGCCACCACGACCCTGGAGGATTTCGAGCACGCCGATGCGATTTTCATCTTCGGTCAGAACGCCGGTACCAACAGCCCGCGCATGATGGGCCTGCTGCATGAGGCGCGCCAGCGCGGCGCCGAGGTCATCACCTTCAATCCGCTTCGCGAGCGGGCGCTGGTCAAGTTCGCCAATCCGCAGACACCCAAGGACATGCTCACCAACCACGGCATGCCGATCAGCTCGCAATACCATCAGGTACGCATAGGCGGCGATATCGCCGCCATTCAAGGCATGTGTAAACGCATCCTCGAGGCTGATGACGCGGCACATGCCGAGAGCCGCCAGGGGGTGATCGATCATGAGTTCATCAGTATGCACACCGCCGGTTTCGAGGACTTCGCTGCGCATTGCCGAGCACTGTCCTGGGAACGTCTCGAACGTCATAGTGGTCTCGAGCGCGCGGCCATGGAGGAAGCCGCCGAGGCATGGATGCGTGCCAAGCGCGTCATCTGCTGCTGGGGTATGGGTATCACCCAGCACATCCGTGGCGGCGACAACGTTCATCAGATCCTCAACCTACTGCTGATGGGCGGTCACATCGGCCGCCGCGGCGCCGGTGCCTGCCCTGTGCGCGGCCACTCCAACGTCCAGGGTGACCGCACCGTGGGGATCTTTCACAAATCCGGCGAGGCGTTCCTATCGAAGATGGACGAGGTCTTCGGTATCCAATGCCCGCGCGAGCGCGGCCATGACGTCGCACTATGCTGCGAGGCCATCCTGCGCGACGAGGTCGACGCCTTCCTCGGCATGGGCGGCAACTTCTTCCGCGCGATTTCGGATCAGGCGCGCGTCGCCGCACGCGTCAAACATATTCCGTTAACCGTGCAGATCGCCACCAAGCTCAATCGAAGCCACCTGCTTCACGGCAAGGCCGCTTACTTGCTACCACCTTTGGCGCGCACCGAGAAGGATATCCAGTCCGGCGTCGAACAGACCATCACCATCGAGGACGGCATGTGCAACGTGCAAGGCTCGACCGGCGCACTGGAGCCGGCATCGCCACATTTGCGCTCGGAGATTGCCATCGTCGCCGGACTGGCACGCGCCACGCTCTCACCCAATCCCAAGGTCGACTGGGAATGGCTCAGCGAAGATTACGCGCGCATCCGCGACAAGATCGAAGCCACACAGCCTGCGACGTTCCGCGATTACAACCGCCGGCTCGACGCGGAAGGCGTATTCCATCTCGATATCGCCGCGCGTGACCGTCTCTGGCACACCGACTCGGGCAAGGCTAATTTCCTGTTCCCCGGCGACATGCTCACCGAGGACGATTCCGTCCCCGACGATACGCACTTCCAACTGCTCTCGATTCGCGGTCACGATCAGTTCAACACCACCGTGTATTCCTATGACGACCGCTATCGTGACATTTACGGTACCCGCAGCGTGGTGATGATGAATCCCACGGACATGGAGAAACACGGCTTCGAGGCGGGACATCGCGTCACGCTGACCGCCGTCAGCGACGATGGCATCGAACGCCAGGTATCCGGTTTCAAGCTCATCGCCTATGATTTACCCGAGAACTGCCTGGGCGCGTACTACCCGGAGGTCAACGACCTGATTCCAGTCACCAACCGGGACCGCCAAAGCAATACCATCGCCGGCAAGTCGATACCGGTCACCTTATCGCTGATGTCGAGCGAGGAAGTCGAGAACGCCACGGGAATGCTTGCCACGAGTTGAGCGCCCGTGAGCCCAACCGCAGGCACGGCATGCCACATGCCGAGGAGAGATGACATGGCAGGAGGATGGTCGAAGGACGGTGCCGTACAGGACCAGATCGATAGCACCGTCGAAGACGCTGTGCAGCGCTCGCGCCATCGGCTACCCAGCGGCGAAAGTCTGAGCCACTGCGAGGAATGCGGCGATCTTATCCCCCAAGCGCGGCGTGATGCCGTACCTGGGGTACGACTGTGCATTGCTTGCCAGAGCGAGCGTGATCGGCATGAACGCTTTGATGCCAGCGGCTACAACCGTCGAGGCAGCAAGGATAGCCAGCTGCGTTGAGTCGTTCCGCCGTCGATGAATCGCATTGCGACCGGCGGCGGGATGAGCATTTTCATCGGCACGCGGTATTTTCCTGCCACGCATTGTGTAGATTTACCACCCCATTTTTAAGGTTGTTTTTAAACGCATAATAACCTCTTTGCATTAAATATATTACATAATAATACCAATATAATCATCATTGACACCAACTCCTGCGCGCTCTTAAATAAACATATAATTAATACCAGGGAGCATGGGTGATGCGCAGCCTAAACAAACAACAAACAGACAATGTTTTCATATTGCTCGAGAACACCCGTTGCTCAAGCGATCACCGCGCTTCATTGTTGTTCGAAAACCCCGAATACGAAGTGATCTGTTACCGCAACGATGCATTGCAGGGCGCGTTGCGCGAGCTCGATGAGTTGCGTGAGCAAGGCTATTACGTGTCTGGCTATCTCGCCTATGAGGCGGGCTACGCGCTGGCGGACAAGCCGGACTTCAAGTTTTGCAATCGCGCCAAGAGCGATGCCCCACTCGTGCATTTCTATGCGTTTCGCGATGTACGCCGTTTGTCGCAGCATCAAGCCAACCGGTTCCTCGAAGCACGCACGCCCGACACGACACCTGCAGCCATTCGCCACTTGGCGCTCAACGCGCGACGCGAAGAGTACCTCGCTAATATCGAAAAAATAAAGTCTTATATTAGAGAAGGTGACACTTATCAAGTCAACTACACACTAAAATATCGCTTCGAATATCAAGGCTCACCCGTCGCCCTGTATCGCAAACTCCGAAGTCGCCAAAAAGTCGAGTTTGGTGGGCTGCTCAATTTTCCAGAGTATTCAGTACTGTCGCTATCGCCGGAACTCTTTCTGCGTAAACAAGGCACAGAACTGGAGTCCAAGCCCATGAAAGGCACCTTCCCACGTGGGACATCGGCCCAAGAAGATGCCGCTATTCTCGATACGATGCGTCACGATACGAAGACACGCTCCGAGAACGTGATGATCGTCGATTTGCTGCGCAACGATGTCAGTCGCGTCGCCTCGCCGGGATCCGTGGCGGTCAAGAATCTGTTCGAGATACAGACCTTCGAGACGCTGCATCAGATGATTTCCACCGTGACCGGCAAGATCGACTCCAACGCCAGGATCGAACATGTGTTACGCGAGCTATTTCCCTGCGGTTCGATCACCGGCGCCCCCAAGATACGCACGATGCAGATCATCGAAGAACTCGAGCTCGAAGCGCGCGGCGTCTATACCGGCGCAATCGGCTATCTGACGCCTCACAACGATTTCTGTTTCAACGTACCCATCCGCACCTGCATCGCACATGCCGATGGCCATGCGGAGATGGGAATTGGCGGCGGCGTGCTTCATGAGTCGGACCCTGAAGCCGAATACGAGGAATGCCTGCTCAAGGCGCGTTTCTTGAGCGGGCTCAATCAGGACCTGCAACTCATCGAGACCATGCGTTACCGGGCGGAAGGCGCCCATATCGAGCACCTTGAGAAGCACCTGCAACGGCTGTCACACGCAGCCCGCGATCTACATTTCGTCTACGCGGCCGCCAGCGTCCGACTGGCCCTCGCCGAGGCCATCGATGGACTCGATCAGGACACACGAGTGCGTCTTTCCCTGGCCCACGACGGCCAGTTCGATATCACCACCACGTCACTAGGGCCCGAGGAAGAAGCGCCCTCTACAGCGCGACTGGGCATCAGCGCCCACCCCATCGACCAGCACGCCTTCTTGCTGCGTTACAAGACCACCGAACGCACTATCTACAATAGCGAATATCGACGCCACCAGGCTCAAGGCGACTACGACGTCGCCTTCCTCAACCACGAAGGCCGGGTGACCGAGGCCAGTCGCCATAACCTATTCATCGAGAAGGACGGCTTGCTGCTGACACCGCCAATCGACGAAGGCGTACTGCCCGGCATCGCACGCGACACGCTCATAGAAGCGAGTTGCGAGCGCTGTTGCGAACGTCCGATCACGCCGCGGGATCTGCTCGACGCCGATGCCATATGGCTGACCAACGCCGTGCGCGGCGTCATACCGGTCACGCTCAGCGAGCAGGCCATACAAACCCTTACCGCCTGGGCGGGCCAGGAGGCTACCTATGCTGTGTCTCATTGATAACTACGATTCGTTCACCTACAACATCGTGTCCTACCTCAACCAACTGGGCACACAGCCCTGGATCGTCAAGAACGATGCGATGACGCTTGACCAACTGGCGAGCCACGACATCGAGGGTATCCTGATTTCGCCGGGGCCCTGCACGCCCTCGCAGTCCGGCATTACGCTCGAGGTCATCAAGGCCTACGCAGGTAAGGTCCCGATTCTGGGCATCTGTCTGGGACACGAAGCGATCGCCGAGGCCTTCGATGGGTACATCGAGCACGCTCGCGAGGTCATGCACGGCAAGGTATCCCACGTTCACCACGACGGACGCGGCGTGTTCACCGGCGTCAGCCAACCGGTGCGCGTGACCCGCTACCACTCACTCATCGTCACCCGCCAGCGCATGCCCGCCAATTTCGAGATCAGCGCCTGGACCTGTGACGCACAGGGCAATATCGAGGATGTCATGGGCATCCGTCATCGCGACCTGGACATCGAAGGCGTGCAGTTTCATCCCGAGTCCATCCTCACCGAGCAGGGCCACCTCATGCTGGCGAACTTCCTGCGTAAACTCGATCAACATCGCCCATCGCTCGGGAAAGCGGCTGGCTTCTAGGCAAGGATTTTCAAGGAAGAATCCACATGTACACCGGTACCGACAACCCTACGACGGCGCGTGAAAACGAGGTACTCGCGCGCCTCACCGAGAACTGGAACCAGCGCGTCGCAGTGCGCAAGGCGCGGCTCGACCTGAGCGAATATTACGACACCACGGCGCCGGATTTCCCATCGTCGATGGTGCCTTTCTGGGACGACTCGCGTTTCCAGGCCATCGGCGAAGCGGACAAACGCCGCGTCCTCGCTGGCGCCTGGATCAACTACAACGAGAAGACGATCTTCGTCGAGGACAAGGTCATCAATCCCATGTGCTCGTTGCTGCTACAGGATGCCCTGCCCGGCGTCGGCGATACCGTCTCCAAAAAGGCCATCGCGCAGACCCAGGTGGACGAGCAGTTCCATATTCTGATGTGCCTGGAAGTCTGCGACTGCGCGCGCCGCCAGCACCGACTCCAGGACTTGCGCATTCCCACGCCCCTGCTCGAGCAACGCATGGAGACAGCGCTTTCCAAGGCGGACAACGAGCGTGAGTTCGCCTTGATCCGCATGGCCTACGCCACCGTGGCCGAAATGACCATCAACGTATTCTTGAAACGTCTCTCGCAGGACCGCAGCATCCAGCCGCTCAACCGCCTGAATACCGAGCTCCACCGCCAGGACGAAGCCTCGCACGCCGCCATTTTCGGCGAGATCGCCCGCGCCGTTTACGAGCGCCTCAGTGCCGGACAGCAAGCGATCTTTCGCGCCCACTTGATGCGCGCCATCGACGACTTCGTCGAACTCGACGTAGGATTCTGGCGCGCCATTCTCGATTATCTGGCGATTCCCGAACGCGAGAGCATACTGCAAGACATGGCCTCGAAGAGCCGCACGAAGCGCTCACTTCGCGATTATGGCGCGCTGGTCAAACTGTTGCAGCAGATCGGCATTCACGAAGGGCCGAGTTTCGTCTTCCGATAACACGACATCGCGCGATCGGACGCCACGCCTTGGCGCCCCCTGACGCCAAGGACAGTAGAAGCAAGTTTGGGCGCAGGCTCAGCGCGTGTGGAACTCGCGCCCGGCCAGGGTCGGCGCAATCACGCCCACGCGCACCACGAAGTCGCCGAATGCCTCATCCGCCTCGCGCTCGGCGGCGTAACGCTGAATCAGCGGCGTGAGCTCCTCGAGAATGGTCGCCTCGTCGATGTTCTCGCGATAGAGCTTATTGAGGCGCTCACCAGCGAAACCGCCCCCCAGATAAAGGTTGTAGCGTCCCAAGGTCTTGCCTACGAAGCCGATTTCCGCCAGATAGGGCCGCGCACAACCGTTGGGGCAACCCGTCATACGCACGATGATGGCGTCGTCACCAAGGCCCGCGTCATGCATGATCGCCTCGAGCCGGTCGATGAGTGACGGCAGATAACGCTCGCTTTCGGCCATCGCCAAGCCACAAGTGGGGAATGCCACACAGGCCATCGCGTGACGCCGCAGTGGTGTCGTCTCGAACGTCATCGCGTAATCCGCCAGCAGCGTGTCGATGGCCTCGCGGCGTGCCTCGGGCACCTGGGTGATGATCAGGTTCTGGTTGGTGGTCAACACGATATCGCCTTCATGCGCCTTGGCGATCTCGCGCATGCCCGTCAGTAGCTGAGCGCCCCCATCGACATCGGCCAGACGACCATTTTGAACGAACAGGCCGTAGTGCCAGAGGCCGTCCTCCCCCTGATACCAACCCAGTCGGTCGCCATTGTGGGTGAGCGGCAATTCACGCGCCGGCGCCAGCGACTCGCCCAGATACTCCTCGACGCGCTCGCGAAAGCCGTCGACGCCCAGGGCCTCGACAGTGTACTTGAGACGCGCCTGCTTGCGGTCGTGACGATTACCGTTATCACGCTGCACGAGCATGACCGCCTCCGACACGGCGGCCGCGCGATCCGGCGTACAGTAGCCGACGATGTCGGAAAGTCGCGGGAAGGTCGCGGTCTCACCGTGCGTCATGCCCATGCCGCCACCGATGCAAACATTGAAGCCCTGCAACTCGCCCGCCTGTACGTCGGCGATGAAGCCGACATCATGGGCGAACACATCGACATCGTTCTCGGGCGGGATCGCCAGCGCGACCTTGAACTTGCGCGGCAGATAATGCCGTGTGTAGAGCGGCTCGACCTCGTCGCCGGTTTCCTGAGGCCCGCCCGCCACACGCTCCTCACCGAGAAATATCTCGTGATAGGCCCGAGTGCTCGGCAATAGGCGAGTGCTGATCTCGTGCGCGAGGTCGTAAACCTGACGATGCACTGGCGAGCGGTGCGGATTGGCGGTGCAGATCACGTTGCGGTTGACATCGCCACAGGCGGCGATGGTATCCATCATCGACTTGTCCAGCGCTTGCAAGTGGCCGCGCAGGTTTTCCTTGAACACCCCGTGATACTGAAAGGTCTGGCGTGTAGTGATACGCAGCGTGCCGTTGGCATAGCGCCTGGCGTTGTCATCCAGCGTCAGCCACTGCTCAGGCGATACCCGCCCGCCGGGCAAGCGCAGGCGCACCATGAACGAATACAGCGGCTCCAGTTTGCGATGGCGGCGGTCGTCGCGCACATCTCGGTCATCCTGCTGATAGAAGCCATGAAACTTGGTCAGCTGGGTATCCGCTTCATTGACCGCGCCGGTAGCCCGGTCGGCCAAGCTCTCCTCAAGGGTGCCGTAAAGATAGTGGCTGTCGACCTTGAGCCGTTCATTGGGGTGCAGCTCATCGAGCGACACGTCACGCATCTTGGCGATGATATCCATGTCGGTCTCCTCAATAGACGTCGCGCTGATAGCGCTTTTGCTGCTGCAGGTCACGCAGGTACTCGGCAGCGGCTTCCTCGTCGTATCCACCTTGCTCGCGAATCACATCGAGCAAGGCCTGGTGGACGTCCGGCGCCATGCGCTCGGCATCGCCGCACACGAAGACATAGGCCCCGGCCTGTAACCAATCATAGAGGGTGGCGGCCTGCTCGCGCAGGCGGTCCTGCACGTAGACCTTGTCTTGTTGATCGCGGGAAAACGCCACGTCGAGCCGCGACAGGAGTCCTGTCTTGCGCCATTGCAGCCATTCGGCCTGATACAGGAAGTCGCTACGCCGCCGCCGGTCGCCGAAAAACAGCCAGTTATCGCCGTTCGCCCCGCGCGCTTCGCGCTCCTGGAGAAAGGCCCTGAACGGCGCCACCCCAGTCCCCGGCCCGATCATCACGATGGGCGCCGCATCATCGTCGGGCAGCTTGAAGTGCTTGTTGTGATCGATGTAGATCGGCACCCGGTCGCCAGGGCTGACGCGGTCGGCGAGATAGGTCGTCGCCACACCGCCGCGCGCGCGACCGTGGGTTTCATAGCGCACCACGGCCACCGTGAGGTGCACTTCGTCGGGGGCCGCGGCCTGGCTCGAGGCAATCGAATACAAGCGTGGCGGCAGCTTGCGCAACGCACGAATGAAAGTGTCCGCCTCCAGCCCCTCGACCGGAAAGTGCTCCAGTACATCGATGATATGCCGTCCCTGCAGCCATTCGCGCAGCTCGTCGCGCGACTCTTCGTCGAGCAGGCGGCGCAGTTCGGCATCATCGCTGATCTCGGCCCAATGATTGAGGAAGGGGCGCGTCAGCGTGGTGACCTCGAAATCGTTGAGCAGGGCATCGCGCAGTTGGCGCCCTTCCTCGAACGGTGCCTCGCCATCCAGTCGCAAGGCGGCCAGCAGTTCCTCGACATAGGCAGGATCGTTCTGCGGTACGATGCCCACCGCGTCGCCGGGGAGATATTCCAGCCCCGACTCCTCCAACGAGAGCTCGACATGCAGCGTCTGCTTGTCGGAATCCCGGGTATTGAGCGGCTGCGCCTCCAGCACTTCCGCCTGGAAGGGATGTGAACGCGAGTAAGTCGCGGCCACGCTGCCGGGCGCATCGGATGCCGGTCCCGGCGCAGCACTCCCCGAGAGCGCAGCGAAGGCCTCGAGCGTCGCGTCGACCCATTGCGTGGCGGTCTCTTCGTAGTCGACATCGGCGTCGACCCGCGCGCACAAGCGCTGCGCGCCCAGAGCCTCGAGCCGCGAATCGAGCACCTTGCCGGACTCGCAGAAATATTCGTAGCTGGCATCGCCCAGCCCAAAGACAGCGAAGCGATGCTCGTCACTCAAACGTGGTGCCTTGCGCCCCGCAATCAGCTCGTAAAAACCCAAGGCACTATCCGGCGGGTCACCATCTCCTTGAGTGCTGACCACCGCCATCAGCCGGGTGGCTTGCTTGAGGTCTTGTTTGCCGAAGGACGCCATGTCCTTCAGCTCGACGTCGAGCCCCCAGGCACGCGCGCGCTCGGCCGCCTGCTCGGCTACGCCTTCGGCGTTGCCGGTCTGGCTGCCGAACAGCACGGTCAGCGGCTCACCCGGCGTCGCGGCCGGCGATTCGGCGACCGCCGGTGCATCATGCGCCTCCAGGCCGGCCAGATATCCCTGCAGCCAGGCACGTTGCCGGGCGTCGAGATCGGCCAGCGCGTCATTGAGCCGCCGCGCCTGATCGGCGCTGAGGGGGCTGTTCGATTCGGACAAGCGTCCTTGCGACATTGGACCTCTCATCGTTGCGTAAATGCTCGGAAAACGAAGACCTCTAGACTAGCAAGTCTAAAAAGAATGAAAAATTCTAAAAAGCGATTCTCATATTCTTTACAGGATTAAACGGCCTAGCCACTCGACTGGGCCATCGTTCGCCTGCAAACCTCCTAGCCTTCAGGATGTCAGCTCTCTAGACTAGATCCATATCTCGAACGCTTCACCCATCCAAGGAGACACCATGAGCGACGCCACCGTCACCCCCCAGTGGATCGACATCACGTCCCACGACGGTCAGTCCTTCAAGGGCTACCTGGCGCTGCCACCTGCTGGCAAGGGCCCCGGCATCGTTTTGATCCAGGAGATCTTCGGCGTCAATGCCCACATGCGTAGCGTCGCCGAGCAATACGCTCAGGACGGCTACGTGGTGCTCGCGCCGGATGTATTCTGGCGTCAGGAGCCGGGCGTCGAGCTCGCCTATGAAGGGGCCGACATGGACAAGGCCTTCAAGCTCGTCGGCGATATCGATTTCACGGTAGCCGTCAAGGACCTGGCCAGCACCGCCCAGGCATTGCGTCAACGCAGCGAATGCGACGGCGACGTCACCGCCATCGGTTACTGCATGGGCGGCATCCTTGCCTATCTGGCAGCTATTGAAGCCGGCGTCGATCGTGCCGCGAGCTTCTACCCCGGCGGCATCCACAAGCACTTGGACAAGGCCGCGCAGCTCGACGTGCCGGTGCAGTTCCATTTCGCCGGTAACGACGGACATATCCCCGCCGAGACCGTCGACCAAGTCCGCACCACCTTCGCCGACCGCGACGACGTCACGATCAACGTTTACGACGGTGCCGATCACGGCTTCAACTGCTGGGCTCGCAGCGCCTACCATCGCCACGCAGCGGCGCTCTCCCACGGCCGCACCCTGGTCTTCATCGAAGACCGCGCCTGACACACCGCCACACAGATCTCGCCGGTGAGAACCCCAGCCCAATTGGGGTTCTCAGCAGTATCACGAACACCATGTTTCGTCATGGCGAACGCGCTTCCCGAAACGTTCCCCGTCGAAACGCTCGCACCGTGAAGACGGTTGTCATGACTTTCTTGAAAGATATTTAGAATCAATACCTTAATAAAAAAATCCCACCTTTTTCGCGCACTACTCTTGCCTCTCTCCGCCTAAACTCGGCCAGTCATATGCCGCGCTTTGCGTCTCTCACGGAGACGACATCGCCTACCCAATTGTGAGATAGCTTCTCATTTACATTCGTTCTCGTTTACTATTCTTGGCGCTTTCACGACGGATCATTCCTCACGGGATCAACAGGTAGGAACCTCGCCATGACATCTCTACGTCGCTTTTGCATGACCGCGACCGGCATCGCCGCGCTTTCCACGACCTTGCCGGCCAGCGCCACGACCCTGGAAACGGCCTTCGGCTCGGTCGAGGTCGATGACGATCCCGCACGCGTCGTCACGCTCTATACGGGGGCGCTGGATACGGCACTGACAGCAGGCATGACGCCCCTCGGTGCGGTCGCCACGCGCGGCGGAGACGGCGTACCTGGCTACCTGAGCGACGCGGCCGGCGACATCTCCATCGTCGGCACACCGCGGGAAACCAACATCGAGGCCGTGGCGGCGCTCAAGCCGGACCTGATTCTCGCCTCGCCGCAACTTCCCGAGTCGCAATATCAGTTGCTGTCGCGTATCGCGCCCACCGTGGTGCCGGATGTCACGCCCTACCAGATGGATAGCTGGGAGCAGGAAGCACAAGTCTATGGCCAGGCACTGGGGCGTCTTGATGCCGTCAACGAGGCTATCGATGGGGTCGACGCACAGGCACAGGAAATTCGCGAGGACATCGAGAACTCGCCCACGGCCAGCCTGATTCGTTGGATGCCGCAAGGCGCCATCGTCATGGCGCCGCAGATTTTTTCCAATACGCTGCTCACCCGCAGCGGGTTCACGGTCGATGACGGCGATACCGTCAAGGAGGGGCGCCCGCACAGCGATCCGCTGAGCCTGGAGAACCTATCGAGGATCGACAACGACTGGCTATTCCTGGCCACACTGAATGCCGAGGGCGATGAGGCTTACCAAGCGGCCAAGCAGTCGCCGGCCTTCGAACGCCTCGACGTCGTGCAACAGGACCACGTGATCACCGTCGACGGCCAGCTATGGACCAGCGCGTCCGGTCCGATGGCGGCGCAGGAGATCCTCGACGACATCGACACCGCCATGCGCGAAATGAAGTGACCGCTACATGGCGTCGTTCATGAACCGCCACGCCGACAGCAGCGTCATGGTTCGCCTGAGAGCCTGTCTGTGGTCCGGCAAGTCGCCCTCGCCGGTCGCCACGTGGGGTCTGTTGATGATCTTGCTGGCGGTCATCGCATTACTGAGCTTGCTGTTCGGGGCCGGCGCTGTCGGCCCTGATCGCGCCTGGCTGGCGCTGAGCGATTTCGACGCCGCCGCCATGCACGATAGCGAGGCCCATTTCGTGATCGGCGAGCTACGCCTGCCGCGCCTTGGAATCGGTCTGGTGGTGGGAATCGCCCTGGGCATCGCGGGCGCGCTGCTGCAGGCGGTGACGCGCAACCCCTTGGCGGAACCCGGGTTGCTGGGCGTCAGTGCGGGCAGTGCCTTCGCCGTGACGCTGGCGATCCTGTGGGGAGCGGATGCCGCCACGCTGCGCATCTCGGTCGCGCAACTCGGTGCCTTGGGCGGGTGTTTGTGCGTACTGGCCGCGGCGCGCCTGCAAGGCATCGGCAACGACCCGGTACGCCTCATTCTCGCCGGGGCGATTCTCTCGGGGTTACTGCACTCGCTATCGTCGCTGATCCTGCTGTTCGATCAATATACGGCGGATGAGATCCGCTTCTGGGTGGTGGGTAGCCTCGCCGGCCGGGATGCCACAGACCTGATGCCGCTGGCTCCCAGCCTGGCACTGGCCGCGCTGCTGACCGTCATTCTCGCGCGCCCGCTCGCGGCACTGGCGCTCGGCGAGCATGTCGCCATCGGCCTGGGGCATCACCCCCGCATAGTGCGTTTCTTGGTGATCGTCGTGGTCGCGCTGCTGGTCGGAGGCGCCACGGCCATCGCCGGCCCCGTCGCCTTCGTGGGACTGGTAGTGCCCTTCGCCGCGCGGGCGCTGGCAGGCCCCGACATTCGGCGCACCTTATGGTTCTGTCTGCCATTGGGACCCATCGTCGTCGTCAGTGCCGACATCGTCTCGCGACTCGTGGTGCAGCCTTCCGAGTTGCCACTAGGGGTGATCACGGCCCTGATCGGTGCGCCCGTATTGATCGCCGTGGTCCGCCGCCGCCGACTCCCGATGCTGTAAGTCACCCATGTCGAAGCCGTCCATAACGCAAAAGCCGCCCATGTCGAACACGCTTTCCACAACTTCGCGTTCCACGAAACACGAAGTGACATTGCTCTCTCGAACGCAGACGTCGAGCCACACGTACACGGGCAAATTCCTCCTCACGCTGCCGCTGGGCAAGCGTCCGCCACTGCGGATCATCGTCGACAAGCGCAATTTGCTCGCCAATCTGCTGATGGTGGGACTCCTGATGTTACTGACAGGGATATCGCTCGCTACCGGCAGTGCCGCGACGCTGTCAGGACCGGCAACGCTCGGGGCGCTGCTCGGCCACGGCAGCGCGCTGGATATTTTCGTGGTGCGTGACCTGCGCCTACCCCGCGTCGTGGCCGGGCTCGTCACTGGGGGAGCTTTCGCGCTGGCCGGTTGCCTGATGCAGACGGTGGCACGCAACCGTCTGGCAACGCCGGGCATCGTGGGACTCGACAATGGCGCCACGGCCTTCGCGGTAGCCTCCGTGGTGGGCACCGGGATCAGCCTGGCGCCACCTGCCATGGCCTTGACTGGCGCCGCCGTCGCCGCCGCGCTGACTTTCGGGCTGACCGGCAGCATCGGCGTGCGCGGCTACCGCTTTCTGGTCGCCGGTATCGGCGTGGGCGCGGTATTCGGCGCCATTACCCAACTCATGCTGACACGGGTCTCGATCGATGCTGCCAACGCCGCCTATCCGTGGACGGTGGGCAGCCTCAACGCACGCCCCGCGCATGCGGTATCGATACTCTCACTGGCCCTACTGCCTGCGGTGTTAGCGGCCATTCGGCTGACACGCTCGTTGACCGTCATGCGCCTCTCCGACGCCGTGGCCATCGGTCTAGGCGTATCGGCGAGCCGCTGTCGCCTGATGGCGCTGAACGTGGCGGTGATCCTCACCGGATTGGCCGTGGCGGTGGCCGGCCCAGTGGGGATGGTGGCGTTGATCGGCCCGGAGTTCGCACGCCAGATCAGTACCCGAAACACGGTGCCCGTGGTCGGCGCGACCCTGGCAGGTGCCATCGTCATGCTGGCCGCCGACCTGCTAGGGCGCGTGATATTCGCCCCCATCGAAGTACCGGTGGGCATCGTCACCGCCTTGATCGGCAGCCCGCTGCTGCTGTGGATACTCTTGAACCCTAATGCCAGGACGACCCCATGACCCAAGAGGCTTTCGTTTACGCGCCCGCCGATGACGACAGCGCCCCGGACATTGCGACGCAGGGACTATCGCTCGCCTATGGCAACGTACCCGTCATCGAGGGGCTCGAGCTACGCCTTCCCGCCGGGCAGGTCACGGCCATCGTGGGTCCCAACGGCTGCGGAAAATCGACCTTATTGTCGGGGATGTCGCGCTTACTCAAGCCGCGCGCGGGCGCGGTCTTGCTCGATGGCGCGGACATCCAGCGCGTGCCAAGCCGAGAGCTGGCAAAGCGTTTGGCGCTGCTCCCGCAACAGCCCCACGCACCCGAGGCGCTGACCGTGGCCGAACTGGTACGCTTCGGGCGTCATCCGCATCAAAGCTGGCTACGCCAGTGGTCCGCAGACGACAAGGCCTGCGTCGACGAAGCGCTCGAGCTGACGGGGCTTACGACGCTTGCCGAGCGCCCGGTAGACGCGCTCTCCGGCGGCCAGCGGCAGCGCGCCTGGATCGCCATGGCCATCGCCCAGCAGACCGCGACGCTGCTGCTCGATGAGCCCACCTCGGCGCTCGATCTTGGGCATCAGGTCGAGGTTTACGAGCTCATCCGCTCGCTTACCGCTGCAGGCAAGACCATCGTCATGGTCATCCACGATCTGGTCGGCGCCTGTCGCTACGCCGATCACCTGATCGCCATGCACCAAGGTCAGATTCTCGCCGAAGGGCCGCCGGGGGAGACGGTCACGGCCGATCTAGTACGGCGGCTGTATGGCGTTGATTGCACACTGATCACCGACCCCGCCACCGGTGCCCCGCTGCTCACCAATGTACGCCGCACACGCGACGTCCTCGACGGCAGCGCGACCTAGGAAGGCGCGCCAGAACTGATTAGCGTGGGTAGCGCCGAGATCATTCCAATCGGTACCGATGCCGTACCGTCCCGGCGCAGCTTTCACGGCCAGCAGCAGCGATCACCAGGGCGTGCTTGAGGACTCAAGCAACGCGCCGAGTAGCCCTTAAGGTCTGCAGATTTTCCCAACAACTTCTATTACCAATCAGCGCTTGGATAGCACAATCTCAGGACCACACTCGTCAATGATCTCTTGAGACCACTGAGGCACCTTGCAGTATTTGCAGCATAAATAATGCCCAGCGCCACCAAGCACCTTAGGTATCAAGGTGACCACACTCATCAGCACAGACAACAGCTTAATGACTAGCGATTTTGACTTTACCTTAGGATCAACAACTTCCATCGCCTGCCTAAAGCTAGGCTTGAGGGAAACATAGTCATCTTCTTTGGGTGCCTCCAAGCCTCTAATATCTTGCAAAGTCATAAACTGACGAACATACTCGAACTGGTAGCTCAACCAACGCTCCGTCATGCTTCCAGCAACATGACCCAAATTAATCATTTCTTCGCCAATAGAAAAGCTATCCAGCACACCATCGTACTCATTCAATACATAGCCGCGCACTTCATAGTCGCGCCCCTCGGGCCCGCCCGCCCGTTTTGGCACTATACAGTAGGTACAGCGGCGCCAAGGATAGGTAACCGGCTGGCCATCATGAATGCTAAAAAAATGAACATTCCCCGTGCGACGGTTAAAAACCACGGGCGATATTGCGTAACGTTTAATCTCCTGCCAGGCCATCCACAAAACCCCTGCCGCAAGAGGCAAAATGATTAAGGCAAACACAGGGATCATCCAAAATGGAGCAAGAGGATAGAAAAATGGCAACGCTGACATATAAACAAACAACGCAACCAGGGGAATCCCAATCACAACCCCCCAGCCCAGATAAATCCCCCTCCGCTGAAACTCAGAATCAGCAACCTGCAAAATATTATTACTATATAAAATCATAACTTGGGAGGGGCAAGCCTCGTCGGCAGAAGGGCTTTCAATAGATAAGCGTTTCTCCCTGCCATTAGAAGGAAGTTCAAACTGATGCTTAGGAATCATACCTAAAGCCTTAAAAACCCGATCTCGCTTATTCACACTCACCCCCTAAAAATATCACCAAGTTCCTGCTGAGATTCTTCAATGGTCGAAAATCTATCAGCAGATCCGTAAAAACAATGACTTAGCCACTGCTGAGTTTTCGAATCCGTCAAAAGGCCTATCAGGAACCCAATACCTAGCATGACTAAAACCAAAGCCATACCAAGCAATGAAAAAATACCGGCGGCTATCGCGATATAGCCAAGAGCGAAACCACCTGCAGCCGAAGCCAGATAGAGTGCCGACAATCCATAATTACCTTTGATCAACTCTTCAACTGCATGTGTCACATCGTATACAGCAAACACAAACGCCACACCCGCCCCTAAAAAGCGGCCAATCTTGCCCACAGCCTTGAAAAGGCTTTTAGTGCCATCTGAGAATTGTTGACCAGCAGCGACTAGCCCTTTCACACCCGCTTCTACTGTCTCGCACAGGCCACCGACGACACCGGCCAGTGAGGTCCAGAACTTGACCGATAGCTCGCGGCGGCTGAATGAATTGGCGCTGTCCAGCGCCTTGCCCGCGTAGTACCAGGAGATGCCCGAGAAGAACAAGGAAACCGCATTCATTCTGACTTCGCCATTCATGGCTTGCTGGAAGCCTGGCATGATCCCTTCGCGAATGTTACGCGGGGCCAGGACAATGGGTTCACGGGAGTGCAAGATCCTCTCCGCTGTCGAGCGCCCGGCTCCCTGGCCGTCACCGATTGCCGCCAGGCGCGCGCGATCCACGAACACGAAGTGCTGAGAGCCGAGCTGGTCGTACTGGCCTGTTCTTTTTAGCATCTCTCGCAGCGCACGCTGCATCTGAAGTCGGCTGGGCCGCTTGTTCGCCGGAATGGCCAGGCGCATTTCTTCGGCCAGAAGATTGACGAACTGCGTAGGAGTGCCCCTCAAGGGGCGCTCCACAATCCATTGATCGGTGGAGAACATCGATGCCATCAGATAGAGGCTCTTCGCAGTGCCGTCGACACCTTGAGAGAGTAACTTGGCAACCGGCGCCCCGGAATGATAGATCAACCTGGTGAAGGCATCGCGCCCCGCGGTTTCGCTCGTTTCGGGGTTTAGCATCGCTTTGGCGCTTTTTTGCCACGCGGCATTGAATTTGTCGAGAATCGTCGAGGCGCTTTGTGCGGTCAGGGGTGGCGCACTATCGATCTCCGCCAGGTGGTCGTCCTGGTTATGCCCAAGGCTCCGTAACAGCGGGTTATCCGGGTCGGTGGGGTTACCCGCGCTCGCCCATGTCCTCAGTATCTCGGCACACTCTTCTCGGTCAGAGGCATCGTCAATGCAGTCGACGAAGTGGTTGACGTAATTCACCCCGGAATCGAGTTCGTCCGTCCGATAATCCGAGGAGAAGATCCTTTTCAGATCGGGGGAGTCCAGCCAGGTCGCGTGATCTTGAGAGAGCGGTATGTCTATCGCCTCGGAATCGGCTTTGAGGGTTTCCTTGATACTTTGATAATCGTCTTCGATTTTCTTGTCCGTCCGCGACAGAAACTTCTTCCCTTCCCGGGTTTCCTCCCAAGCGGCCAGTCGGACCTCCTTGATTCTATCATCGGTCAGTTGCTCCGATGTGGCCTCTTTTTTCTCTATTCTACCAGCGATAATATCATGTGTTTCTTCGAGCTCTTTTTTGTATTGCAACTGGTGTTCACTTGGGCCTGTGATCTCGATCCGTGCATTCACCTGTTGCTGCTGTTGCTCATTGAGCTCGAGCATTTCTGGGTCACGTAACAGCACCGATTGCCGGTGACGCTTTTCTGCTTGGTTTCCTACAGATTCCCGTATGGTTTGTATCCCGGCCCACGAGGACATACGCCAGCTAAAACGCTGCAGCGACGCCGATACCGCTTGAATCTGCTCGGCGTTGAGCTCGACCGTGATGCCGCGCGGGTCGTGCGCGGCGAAGAGAATGGATCGCCCCTGCGATGTTCGCTCGGCGGTTTCGATCAGGTCATCGGCCTCAAAAGCGCGCCATTGGAAGGGATAGACGGATTCGAAGGTGGCGGTGTTTTGCGCATCGTCTTCGTCAGCCACCGTGTTGCGAAAGCTCGGGGTCGTATTGTGCCGGTATTCCCTCACACTGGCTCGGATGCCGTGCTTTCAAGACGCAGCTGACGCGGCCAGTACACCGGCCAGCACAGCAGCAGCGAACACCAGTGCGCCACCGCGTGAAGCAGCATGACCGGCGAGGCGATCAGCACCAGCGCGATCATGC
>NZ_JARANZ010000006.1 GCF_029889905.1 Chromohalobacter sp. 11-W
ATCAGCGGATCAAGCAGAGACTAAAAGGCCTGAGCCCCGTGCAATACAGGACTCAGGCCATGGCCGCCGGTTAAGAGAACTAACCGTCCAACGATTGGGGGTCAGTTCAATGCCGTGAGGGTTTGCAGAGCTAACGAAACGCTGCAGTTGATCGCCCGAATCGTTGTCACGATTCGGGTTCCCTCCGCGCCCTTCGGTTGCTCCGGCGTCAACTGAGCTTAGACGTTAGATTCAACTACCATCCACCATTGTTGAGGATAATATCTTAATGTCAGATTACGATTTTAGTAGCTTAAATGATAAAGAGTTCGAGGAATTATCGACAGACCTTTTGTCATTTCATTTAGGTTCTAGAATTGAAAGATTTAAACCTGGACGCGATGGTGGCGTGGATGGTCGTTTTTTTTCTTCAGAAGGTGACGAAGTCATTATACAGTGCAAGCACTGGTTGAAATCTGGACTAACAGCACTCATCAGATCAATTGAAAGCACGGAAGCAGAAAAGGTAAAGAAGCTTGATCCGAAGCGCTATATTTTTGTCACATCATTAGAGCTATCGAGAGCAAATAAGATAAAAATCAAGAGCCTATTATCTCCATACATATTGTCAGAGTCGGATATCTTTGGAAATGAAGACCTTAATGACATTCTATCAAAAAACATAGAAGTTGAGAGAAAACATTATAAGCTTTGGATATCTAGTACGAATATTCTTACAACGATATTGAATTCTGCGATTATCGGCAGAAGCAGGCATAAGCTAGAAGAAATCGTTGAAGAGTCTAATCGTTATGTAGTGACCCAGAGTCATAATCAAGCTATGGATAAGCTTGAAAAAATACACTCAGTAATAATTACCGGATCACCAGGCGTTGGGAAAACATCCTTGGCTGACCAGCTATGCCAATACTACTCTGCCAAAGGCTATGAGTTTTGTTTTATAGAGAACTCACTAAATGAAGCGGAGGACATTTACCGTGAAGAGTCTAAACAAGTGTTCTACTTTGATGATTTTTTAGGTAGAAACTTCTTGCTGGCTCTTGATTCGCATCAAGATTCTCATGTCATCAACTTTATAAAAAGGATCGAAAAAGACAAAAAGAAGAGATTTATTCTTACGTCTCGATCAAATATTTTAAACCAAGGTAAGAGACTCAGTGATCTTTTTGAAATTAAGAATATGAATAAAAATGAGTATGAATTATCCATTGCTTCGCTAACTGATATCGATAAGGCAAAAATCCTATACAACCATATCTGGTTTGGTGATTTGGATGAAGATCATATAAGTGAAATATACAAAGAAAAGAGATACCTTAAAATCATCAAGCATCAAAACTTCAACCCTAGGCTTATATCATTCATTACTGACCATCATCGCCTATCGGACTTAGAGCCTAGTGATTATTGGGATTATATTGACAGAACCTTATCTAACCCTAAGGATATTTGGAGAAATGCTCTTGAGGTTCAAGTTGATGATATATGTAGGCATATTGTTGTTGCAGTATGTCTTCATGGAAAGTCATTATCAGAACAGAGATTAAGAAGCCTCTACGATGAAATTGTAACAAGCAATATAAATGTCACGTCGTACAAGAGTTATGAGTCGGTCCGAAGATTATTAGTTGGCGCGTTATTGAACCGAAGTATTCTAGATAAAGATAATATTTTATATGACCTGTTTAATCCATCAATTGCTGATTTTGTAATTTCCAATTATTTAGGCGATTTTAATTATATTAATGAATTGCTTATTAGCTTAAGAACACCTGAGTCAATATCGAATCTGAATAGCTTGAAGGTGTCTGGAATTATCGATGAAGAATATTACTGCAACTTTCTAGAGTCTCAACTAATTAGGCTATCAATATCGAAAAATGGGAACAAGATAGACAGCTACAAGCTGCGCATACTATCACATTCAGCCTCGTTGCTATCGCCGAAAGGTGAAGTTTTTGAGTATATTAAAATATTAACAAAATCAGCATTGTCTTCTGGGTCATGTTCCTATGGAATTGATTTCTTCGATTTCATTAATTGGGCGCTCTCACTAGATCTCATTAATCCTTATGATTTAGGTTTCCAAAGTCAGTTAAAGGATTGGGTTTATGATTACGAAAAAGACATGGAGGAGTTCATTCCTATATCAAAGCTAGTCGCTGCTATAGACATACCACCGTCTGATCTGACTACAAAACTTAAAGAGGTCTATATTGACTATCTTTCAGAGGATATTACAAGGGACGTGATTGAAGAGGGCATCATGAGCGATGCTTATGATCCAGAAAGTTGTGATTCCTCAGAAATATCAAATTATATCGCAAATAGGTTTTCAGAGCTAGGGGTTACGTTTGAAGAGGCTGATGTGGAATTTGTGAGTGAAAATTGTGATATCGACGATATCATTCAGTCCAATATGAATTCAGCAATGTACGAAGATCAACAATATGAAGAATATAAAGAACAGCGATATAGTATGAGGTCAACGACGGATGCCATAGATGATCTCTTTGACAGGTCATGAGACCAAAATCTAACAAGCGCATGCTGTCGGACATGGACTTCCCCCGGTTTAGTAGACACGCATCAATAACTCCCACGGAGGAGAAAACCGATGCCCGCAATAATCACTGAAAAGAAGGCGCAACGCTAAACCACAAGTCGCCAGTCAGCGTCACAAAAATCAGAACAAGTATTGATCCACATCATTTTTTCAATTTGTAATTAACCATCTAAGGATCGACATCCGTTGAACAGTTCAAAGCGACCAATTTTTCGCCGCATCGCGACCTAATTCAGCGTCAAGCACAAAAACGGAGGAAACAATGAAGCGCGTTGGCATGCTATTGGCACTTTCTTTCTTGACTGGCTGCGCGGGGTTTGGGCAAGTCGATAATGTTGATGAATTATCTTTGTCGCAAGCAAGAGCCATGAACGAAATCCAGACAATAAACAACCCTGATAGTGTAAAATATTTCTCTAAAGGGAAGATAAAAGGCATTTCGTGTAAAGGCTCCGCCTTTAGTGGAAACACTTCTAAAGAAGCAGCCATGACTCAGTTAAAAATAAAGGCCGTTAAGATGAAGGCCGACGCTATATTATACCCAACCTGCTCTCAAGATGCTTCGGTGGACTGGAGTAATAACTGCTGGGAATCCTGGGTTTGCATTGGCGAAGCCGCATCACTTGAATAGTTAATACTTAATAAACCAATCAACTATGCATTTTCAGTGTCTAATGCGGTAAAGCTGCGCTGATTATTGATCCGTTAATATTTCCCCCTAACGGATGCTATTCACATTATCCGCAGGCCAAGCCTTGGGCTTTCCAGAACGCTCTCCCTTCCGCTGCGTACTCACTGGCACTGTGAACCATCGCGCCAAGCCACACCATGCTAGGCATGGCGGCGGTGCTTCGATATGCTGCAAGACGTGAAACTCAGGGCTGCTCACGAGGCGGCTCCATAACAACACACTGCAAATTCCGTAGAGAGCTTTCCATGAAAAAATTGCTGACCATCACCCTTCTCGGTAGCGCCTTGCTGGCTGGCAGCGCCGTCGCTCAGGACACCTTGCGTATCGGCGTCGACGTGCCTTACGAGCCGATGGAATACCGCACGGCCGACGGTGAACTCACCGGCTTCGACATCGAGCTCGGCAACGCCATCTGCGAAGAGATCGACAGGAAGTGCGAGTGGGTCGTGCAGGCGTGGGACGGCATCATTCCGGGCCTGATGGCGCGTAAGTACGACGCGATCATGTCCTCGATGACCATCAACGAAGAACGTAAGGGGACCGTGCTCTTCTCCGACCCGTACTTCCAGCCGCCCTCCGCGTGGTTCGCACCGCAAGACAGCGGCATCGACTTCCCGGCCAAGCAAACGCTCGAAGGCAAGACCATCGGGGTGCAGCGCGGCACATTGCAGGATAACTACGCCACCGACATGTTCGGCGACGCGGCCGAGATCAGCCGTTACTCCACCGCCGATGACCTCGTCCTCGATATGGATGCCGGTCGTGTCGACATCGCCTTCCTCGACTTCCCGGTCGGCAAGTCCACCCTGCTGGATAGCGAAGAAGGCGATTATAAAGTCGTCGGCGAGATGATCACCGAACCCAAGAAGTATTTCGGCGAAGGCTTCGGCATTGCATTCCGCAAGCGCGATCAGGAGCTGGCAGACCAGTTCAACGAAGCGCTGGCGACCCTGAAGGACAACGGCACCTATCAGGAACTCTACAACAAGTATTTCTCTGAAGAAGCCAAGTAAGGCGGCGTCGATACAACCAACGCCACGCAAAGGGGCGGCCTGCGGGCCGCCCCTTTGCGTTACGGCAAACGCTCAGGACGTACCTTTCGCGGACGGGGCGAAACGCGCGATGAAACGCGCCATTGCCGGCCCCAGTAGCACCACCGTGAAGAGCCGCAATGTCTGCAGCGCCACCACGAGACCCAAATCGGCATGCGTGTCGATGGCGATGATGGTCATCGAGTCGAGCCCGCCAGGGCTGGTCGCCAGGTAGGCGGTGATGAAGCTCGTGTCCATGAGCCCTACCATCAACAACGCGGAAAGCGCACATAACCCAATCAGCACTATCGACGCCATGACCATCTTGCCCAGCGAGCGAGCCACGGTCGCCAGCGCGTCGCGGTCGAAGCGCAGCCCCACATAGACACCGATGAAGCCGTAAGCCAGCATCAGCAAGGGTGCCGGCATCGACAGCGTCGCCCAGCCGGCGAGATGCAGCACCGTGCCGATCAGCATCGGCCCCAGCAAGGCGCCCGCAGGCAAGCGGCGATCGCACAGCCAGACCCCGCCGACGATGACCGCCAAGGTGATCGCAAAATCGACCGTCCCGGCCAGGTCGTCAGGAAAGCCGCCCCCGCCACGCGATGGCGTATCGCTCACCCCCAGCCAATGGCTCACCAGGGCCCCCACGAGCACCACGCACACCACTCGCACGTATTGCATCGCCGCCACGATACGCGGGTCGGTATCTTCGCGCTCTTCGGCCATCGCCACCATCGCCGCCGCCGCGCCCGGTGTGGTACCCCAGGCCGCCGTGCTGCCTGGAAGCCCGCCGTAACGCACCAGAACGATCCCCACCAGCAGACTAAGCAGCAGCGTAATGGCCGTGGCCAACAGCATCACCAGCCAGCCATCGAGGATCGTCATCAGCACGCTCATCGTCATGGCATGCGCGATCAACACGCCGACCGTGCCTTGGCCGAGTTTGAAGCAACGTCTCGGTAGACGCAGACCGCTGCCGCCAATGCCGAACGCGATGCCCACCAGCATCGGGCCGATGAAGCCACCCGCCGGCATATGCCAATGATTTAGCACGCCACTCGCCACGCAGCACGCCACGAATAGCGCCAACCACAGCCCGGCACGGTGCATGCGGGGAGACGACGGTCGAGAAGGCGCAGGAGTCGGGGAAGGGGCCAAGGAAGTACTCCACAAAAGGGACGCATTATAGCAAGCTAAGGACTTTCCGCAGTACTTCTCGCTGCAGCTACCACGAGCGCATCGCCGCGTATATCACTGCCGAATCCGGCGAGTCCGGTGCCGTCAGCGCGTTACACTGGTAGCGTTGCCGCTTCGAGGAACCCCGTCATGCTCGACCCCGACCGCTGCCGCGTGGCCCGTTTATCTCGGGATGCTCGCTTCGATGGGCGTTTCTTCGTCGGCGTGACCACGACCGGTATCTACTGCCGGCCGATCTGCCCTGCCCGGCCGCCGCGTGATGACAATGTGCGCTATTTCCCTAGCGCTGTAAGCGCCGCCCAGGCGGGATTTCGCCCTTGCCTGCGCTGCCGCCCGGACAGCGCCCCGGAATCGCCCGCCTGGCATGGCAATCACACCACGCTACGCCGCGCTTTGCGGCTGATCGACGAAGGCGCCCTGAGCCAAGACTCGCTGGGCGCGCTCTGCGAGCGCCTCGGCATCGGCGAGCGCTACCTGCGCCTGCTTTTCAAGCAGCACCTGGGCGTCTCGCCCAAGGCCTACGCCCTGCATCGCCAGTGCCTGTTCGCCAAGCAGTTGCTGCACCAGAGCGCGCTGCCGGTGGCCGATATCGCCTACGCCAGCGGCTTCACCAGCCTGAGGCGCTTCAACGATGCGTTTCGTCGCCAAGTGGGACACGCACCGCGTGAGTTGCGACGTACGCCTCGGCCCCCCAGCGAGAACCTCACACTGACGCTGGCCTATCGCCCGCCTTACGCCTGGGCATGGCTGCGTGACTTCCTCGCCGTGCGGCGTATCGACAAACTGGAATGGGGAGACGCGCATCGCTACGGTCGTTACATTCAGTGGGGGTCGGCACGCGGCCACTTCACGGCCGAGCACATGCCCGACCAGCATTGTTTTCGTGTCACGCTGAATCTCGACGACCTCGGGGCGCTCTCGCCGGTGGTACGCAACATCCGCCGTGTGCTCGACCTGGACGCCGATACGGCACTCATCGAGGCGCAGCTTCGTCAGGCGCTTCCGGCCACGTTTCCGCTTGTCGAGGGCTTGCGCTTGCCCGGCCTGTGGAGTCCTTTTGAGGCCGGCATTCGCGCGGTTCTCGGCCAGCAGGTCTCGATCTCGGCGGCGCGCGGGCATACGACCAATCTGGTCGAAGCGCTCGGCGAACCCACCGCCGAGGGCGGGCGCCACTTCCCCACGGCCGCGCGGATCGCCGCTAGCGATCTCACGTTTCTGCGCATGCCCCAGGCGCGCCGCGACTGTTTGCGTGGCCTGGCGCGAGCCGAATGCGAGCAGCGGCTCGACGACGACCCTCGCTGCTGGACCACACTCAAAGGCATCGGTCCCTGGAGTGCCGATTACGCCGCCTTGCGCGGCACCAGCCATCCCGATATCTGGCTGGGCGGCGACCTGGGCGTCAAGCGGGCCCTGACGTCTCTGGACACGATCGAGCCGGATCTTGCCGCGCCGTGGCGCAGTTATCTCACCCTACAACTCTGGAGTCGCTGATATGGCATCCTCCGCCTACGCCATCGATTACGTCACGCCCGAACCGACCTCGCCGCTGGGCATGCTACGCATCCTCGCCAGCGAGCACGGGATTCGCGAGATCGCCTTCGTCGACAGTGCCGAGACACCGGCGGCGCCCTCGCCGCTCACCAAGACCTGCCGCGAGCAGTTAAGCGCCTACCTCAAGGGAGAATTGCGCGATTTCGACGTGCCGCTCGACCCGCAAGGCACGCCCTTCCAGCAGCGCGTATGGCAGGCACTAGCACGCATTCCGTTCGGGGAGACGCGCAGCTACGCGGAGATCGCCCGAGACATCGACAACCTCAAGGCGGTGCGCGCGGTAGGCGCCGCCAACGGCCGCAATCCGCTGCCCATCGTGGTGCCTTGTCATCGCGTGATCGGGCGTGATGGTACGCTCACCGGCTATGCTGGCGGGATCGAGCGCAAGGCCTGGTTACTCGAACTCGAGCGCACGCCCATCAAACACCATTCAACACGTTAATCGCATCGATCAACGGAGGTGCGCCATGACGCAAGATGTTGAGCAGGCACGGCAAGTGCTGGATTTTTGGTTCGTGGAGGCAGGCCCCAGACAGTGGTTCAACAAGGACCCGGCGTTCGACCAGGCGCTCGCCGAACGCTTCGGGGCACTGTACGACGCGGCATGTCGCTGCGAGCTTTATGCTTGGCGGCAAAGTAGTCGCGGCGCCCTGGCGGAAATACTGCTGCTGGATCAGTTCTCGCGCAATATCTACCGCGATCAGGCCCTGGCCTTCGCTCAGGACCCGCTAGCGCTGAGCCTCGCCCAGCATCTGGTCGCGCGCGGAGGCGATCAAGCGCTACCCCCCGAACAGCGCGCGTTCGTCTATATGCCGTATATGCACAGCGAATCGCCCATCATCCACCAGGAAGCCCTGCGGCTTTTCGATCAGCCGGGCCTGGAGCGCAACCTGGACTTCGAGCAACGTCATTGGGCGATTATCGAGAGTTTCGGCCGGTATCCGCATCGCAATGCGATTCTGGGCCGGGAATCGACGCCGGAAGAACGCGACTTCTTACGCCAGCCGGGATCGTCCTTTTAAGACTGATGACGCTGTACGTGCGATCAGGCGCCGCGAGCAACGGGATAACGCCCCGCCAACGGGGCGGTCAGCGTGCCGAGCAGGCGCCAGCTCAAATAGAGAAAACCGAGGGGGAAAAGAATCGTCTGGACGATGAACACCGCCGACAAGGCCACCACGTTCTCGGTCATGCTATCCAGACGTGTCAGCAGGTCGCGCACCGGATGGCCCACGGCACTTTCCCATTTATCCTTGAGCTGTTGCCACACGCCGTCGTCTTCTTCACGAATGCCGGCCTGCGTCTCGGCGACGTCCTGGAACACCGCGCGATCTTGGTCCAACGCCGTATAAAGCCCCTCACGTTGGTCGCCAATCAGCGCATCGCCCATCCAGGTGCTGGCCAGCGCCGCGATGAGCACCGCGAAACGTAGGAACGCCATCAGCAAGAACGCCCGACGGGCCCATTCGCGCCAAACACCACGCCCCCAGACGAGCGACACCGCCAGCAACAGGCAGCTCAACGAGAAAAGCGCCTTGATGACCGCGTGACTGGCCATCTGGATCAAGACTTTCTGCATGGCCAGCGAGGCCGTGGAGGCGAACATGATCCACGAAAAACGCTCGACGAGGTCATTGGCGGGGTCCAGCGCCTGGCCGAACTGTACCTGAAAGACCATGGCATCGGCAGTGACGCTCTGCATCACCGAAATGGCCGCATTGAGCGCCTTGGCCAAGGCAAAGCTCTTGAACGCCGTGGCGAGAGCGTCATCCAGCGTGGACAGCGCTACGTCATGCGTGACGCCAAGCCACGATACCAGCGCCAAGATCAATAACGCCGCCACCGCCCAGCGGCAATGGGGCATGCGAGAAGGCGGCATGCGAGAAGACAGCGACATGACGAAAGCTCCCGGGACAATGCCCAGACCCTAACCGCTCGGCGGCCCGAGCGCCATCGCCATCAGATCAGCAGTTGGTAGCTTAACGCCGAGACCAACAAGGTGGCGGAACCCATCAAGGCGACGATGAGCGCGTGGCGCAGGGTATCGGGTTTCATGACGCGCATGGGGGCAACCTCGCATGACAGTGACTCGAACCCTCTTGATAAACAATGGCGCCGGCGTGCTCAATACGCCTTTGGATTAAGACGTCGCGACGGACAGCCGCAATGCGTTTTCCAACTACCGACACCAGGTACCGAGATGGTATCGTCTTCGCATTCATTCGCATGCATTCAAGAGGTCACCCATGTCCAGCAAGATCTATTGCACTGCCCAGTTCAAGCCCAAGCCCGGCAAGGAAGAAAGCGTCTTCCAGGCGCTGCAGGCGCTCGAACCCAACGCGCATCGCGAAGACGCTTGCATCCAGTACACCGTGACCCGGAAGATCGACAACCCGTTCGCCGATGGCACCAGCTATCCCATCGTCTTTCACGAGATCTGGGCCGACCGTGCCTCCTTCGAAGCCCATTGCCAACGCCGTGAAGTGCAGGCCTTCTTCGCCGAATACGTCGAAGCCGAGGACGGCGATGTCGAAGACGCCAACGTCTGCGTGTATACCGATGAGCCGGCCGATTTCGACGCACCCAAGCTATAACGCGCCGCACCGACGGATGATCGTCCCTGCGATTACCCCCGCACCTCGCGAGGCATCATGAAAAGCCGCTGGGACGATCTCGAGGCGCTGCTCGCCGTGGTCGACGCCGGTGGCTTCACCGCTGCCGCCGAGCGTCTGAGCACCAGCACCGCGCGGCTCTCGCGAGCCGTCTCGCGCCTGGAGAAGCGGCTCGAGACGACCCTCGTGCACCGCACCACGCGACGCTTGGACATCACCGAGGAAGGCGAGGCGTTCATCGCCCAGGCTCGCCAAGCGCTGGGCACCTTGGAAACCGCCGAGGAAGCGCTCACCGTGCGCCGTCGCGAGCCGGCCGGACGCCTGCGCGTCGACGCCGCCACGCCGTTTCTGCTTCACCAGATCGTGCCCCACCTCGCCGAATTCCATGCCGCCTATCCCAAGGTCCGCCTGGAGCTGACCACCCACGAGACCAACATCGACCTGATCGAGCAACGCACCGATGTCGCCATTCGTATCGGTCGTCTGGAAGACTCCACCCTGCATGCGCGACCGCTCGGTCATAGCCGGCGTCGCCTGGTGGCCAGCCCCGCTTACCTGGAACGCTACGGCACGCCGCGCCATGTCGAGGACCTGGCGCATCACGTGCTGCTGGGCTTCACGCATCTGACCCAACTCAACCGCTGGCCCATCGGCGACGGTCGTACCATCCAGCCCACTCTCGCCTCGAGCAGTGGCGAAGCGTTACTGCAAATGGCAGAAGCCGACGTGGGCATCGCCTGCCTGGCGGACTTCCTGACGCGCGGCGCTCGCCAAGCCAGGCGCTTGACGGTAGTTCTCGACGACGCTACCCACGAGCGCCACGAGCCCATTCAGGCGGTCTACTACCGCAATACGGCACTCCACGGCCGCATCAATGCCTTCCTGGACTTCTTCGCCGACCGCCTGACACTCTGATTCCCTCACGCCGGAACATGCGCGCCGCAACCTTTGTGATTAATGCAAGAATGTTTTGCAATTAGGCATCTTTATCGCAAGGCCGCGACTCGGCAGACTGCCCCACCTTTTGCATTCACATGCCTACGAAAGTGGTAAAGACACCATGAAGATTCTGCTGATCAACGGCGCCAAGGCCTTCGCGCATTCCGGCGGCCGTTACAACGACACACTGCACGACGTGGCACGCGGCGAACTCGCCGAAATGGGCCACGAGATCCGCGAGACCCGCGTCGACGACGGCTACGATACCGACGCCGAAGTCGAGAAATTCCTGTGGGCCGATGTCATCGTCTATCAGATGCCCGGCTGGTGGATGGGCACACCGTGGACGGTCAAACGCTATATCGACGAAGTCTTCACCGCCGGCCACGGATCGCTCTATGCCAGCGACGGACGCTCACGCCAGGACCCCAGCCGTCAGTACGGCAGCGGCGGCTTGCTGCAGGGACGGCGCTACATGCTCTCGCTGACCTGGAACGCGCCCGTCGAAGCCTTCGACGAGCCCGGCAACTTCTTCGAGGGCCAGGGCGTCGATGGCGTCTATTTTCCGTTCCACAAATCCCAGGCATTCGTGGGTCTGGACGCCATGCCAACCTACATCGCCAACGACGTCATCAAAGCACCCGACATCGACGGCCATATCGACGCCTATCGTGCACATCTGCGCGAACATTTTTCCATCAGTTGAACGAAGCCCACGCCTGAACGCTAAAGCCAGCGCCTGAACCGGCCTCCGGGCCGCCGCCGCATCACGGTGGCGGCCCCGCGCGTGACCTGCCTCACCCTCTGACGTTGCACCTTTCGATGCACGGCAAGCTTTTCAACGAGATGCTAAGATAGCGCGCCCGTTCGAGAGGAAGGCTTTTGTCCATGTCCGCGCGTTCCGCTTCCCCAACCGCTCCCCTACCCGCTGCGTTATGGCTCGTCGCCTTCGCGCTGGCGGCGATCAATTTGCGCGCGCCCATCGTGGTGGTGGGGCCGGTACTGGAATCGATCATGCAGACACTGGCCATCGGTGCCGGCGTCGCCAGCCTGTTCACCACCGGCATGATCCTGTGCTTCGGCGTGCTCTCACCGCTGGCGCCCGGCGTCGCCGCACGCATGGGGCTGGATCGCGCGCTCGCCCTGGCGCTCGGGGCCATCGCGCTCGGTGGCCTGCTGCGCGGTATCGAAAGCCTGCCGGTGATGCTCATCGGGACCTTCTTCGCCGGCCTGGGCATCGCCTTCGGCAACGTCTTCATGCCCAGCCTGGTCAAGCGCGACCGCCCCGAGCGAATCGGTCAAACCATGGGACTTTACACGGTCGTGATGGGGATCGGCGCCACCCTCGGTGCGGGGACTGCCGTGCCATTGATGAATCTCAGCGGTTCCTGGTCGGTTCCCATCCTGATGTGGGCGGGCATTGGCTTGGTCACGACGGCACTCTGGATGTGGATGGCCTGGCGGCAACCCAAGGCAAGCGACGACGGCCAATCGACGCGCATCACGCGGCTGTTCAAGAGCCGCACCGCCTGGACCCTGACGCTGTTCATGGGCATGCAGTCGCTGGGCTTCTATACCCTGCAGACTTGGGTGCCCGCCGTGGCCTCGGCCGCCGGGGTTCCCAGCGCCGCCGCGGGTGGCATGCTGTCGATCATCAACCTGACCACCATCCCCGCAAGTTACGTGATCGCGCGCCTCGCCGCGCGGCTGCATCACCACAGCCTGCTGGTACTGGGACTTTGCACGTTGATCGCGCTGGGGCTTGTCGGATTGTGGCTCGCGCCCACGGCGTCGCCCACGCTATGGGCGATCCTGCTCGGCGCCGGCCAGGGCGGCTGCTTCAGTTTCGCGTTGACCATGATCGTGATGCGCACCCGGCGCGCTAACCACGCCGCCATGCTCTCCGGCATGGCTCAGAGCCTCGGCTACCTCATGGCCGCCGGTGGCCCGCTGGTGTTCGGCGCCTTGCACGGCGTCACCGGCGACTGGCGGCTGTCGTTGTGGCTGCTGATGGGACTGCTCAGTGTGCAGACCGTCGCCGGGGTCATGATCGGCCGGCCCAAACTGGTCACGGTGCGCGAGGGTTGAGCCGCCGACTCATGACGGTCACAGACTCGCTTCCATGTCTGCGCCGATGGGCATCGTTCACCGCACGCATCGTTCACCGAGGACCGATATGGACTGGAACATTACCTACACCTGGCTGGCCATCGCTCTGCTTTTGGGTCTGGCGGAGCTGACCTCAGGCGCACTGGTGCTGCTCGCCCTGGCCGTTGCGGCCGCGCTGACGGCACTCTTGGCCTGGCTCGGTGTCAGCCTCGCTTGGCAACTGCTGGGGCTGGGCGTCTTCGCCGGCCTGCTGTTGCCACTGACCATCAAAGTGATCCGCCCCTGGTTCTCGCCCCATGGCGTCGCCTACGGAACGACCGGCACGGGAGTCGAGAAAGGCAATGAATATCATACGCTCAAGCGCGATTTCGATGGTGCGACCGGCATCAAGATCAACGGCGATTTTTATCGATTGAGAGTTGCCGAGTCCGACACGACCGAGCTGCCTTTAGACAGCCGAGTCGTTTTCCAGCGCTTCGATGGCACCACCGCCATCGTCACGCTAGCATCGCCACAGGAGCAGTAAGCATGGATTCATTTCTAACACCGGGGCTAATTCTCAGCCTGATCGTCGTTGCAATCGGCATTGTGATCATCGTCAAAGGGCTGGTGATCGTTCGACAGTCCGAGGTGATGGTGATCGAGCGCTTGGGGTCGTTCAATCGACTGCTGGAGAGCGGTATCAACATCATCATTCCGTTCATCGAGCAGCCCCGCGCCATCAGCATGATCCGCTACCGCAAACAGGGTGAAGAGTACTACCCGATCGCCACCGACGAGACCCGCATCGATCGCCGCGAGACGGTGATGGATTTTCCCGGTCAGCCGGTGGTGACGACTGATAACGTGACGGTCACCATCAACGGCGCCCTTTACTACCAGATCATCGACCCCAAACGCGCCGTCTATGAAGTCGCCAACATGAGTCAAGCCGTCGAGGTCCTGGCCAAGACCACGCTGCGTTCGGTAGTGGGCAAGATGGAGCTGGACAAGCTTTTCGAATCTCGTGCCGAGGTCAACAACGCGATCCAATCCGCCATGGAAGAACCCGCTTCCAAGTGGGGCGTCAAGATATCTCGCGTCGAGGTGCAAGACATCGCCATGCCCGAGGAAGTCGAGGGTGCCATGCGTCTGCAGATGGCTGCCGAGCGTAAGCGGCGCGCGACCGTAACCGAAGCCGAGGGCGAGAAATCCGCCGCCATCGCCATGGCCCAGGGCCAGCGTGAGTCATCGATCCTCAATGCTGAAGGCGATAAGCAATCCGCCATTCTGCGTGCCGAGGGCGAACAGGAATCCATAAAACTGGTCCTCAACGCCATCGGCGACAGTGAGGACGACAAGCGTACCGTGGTGGGCTACCTACTCGGGCAGAGCTATATCAAGGTGCTGCCGAACATGGCCAAGGATGGTGAACGCGTGTTCGTGCCTTACGAATCGTCCGCCCTGCTCGGCTCCATGGGCATGTTCCGGGAAATGGCCGGCTCACCGGAAGATATCGTCAGCCAGCACGTCAAGAACCGCCAGGATGGAACTGACCTGCGCAACGGCATGGTCGGCGGCGCTGCTAGCAGTAGCTGACTCAGATCGTAGAGGCATCCAACCGCCGACTCATGACGGTCACAGACTCGCCGCGATAGGTCAGCGCCTCGCGATCCTCCCATCCTAGGCGACGATACAGCGCCTGTTGATCGGGCGTGTAGAGGTGGAAGTGGCGGATGCCGTGGGCCAGCGCTTCCGCCTCGACCCGCTGCACCAGGCGCGAAGCGATACCATGGCCGCGCCATTCGGGCAGCACGAAGACCGAGGCCAGCCAAGGCGTCAGCTCGCGGCGAATGCTCATGTCGTCGGCGACCAGGCTCGCCGTGCCCACCGGCGACGCCTCGTGCATTGCCACGAAAACCGAGGGCACGCCGCCCTCGCCGCACTGCGCATAGAATGCCCGACGATACTCCGTCGCCGAGGTATCGGGGTGCAGATGCCCCCAGGCGTCATGAGTCCAGCCCGCCACGGTTCTCGCGTGAGGTGAGTCGGCTTGCAGCCTGACGATAGCGATATTCTCGATCACGCACATGCTCCTGATCGCTTTCAGCGAGACTCAGCCCTATCTGGCGTCGCCTGGATGGTCTCAGGCCTCTAACTGAAACGGATATACCGCGCCGATGCCCAATAGCTGCGTCAGCTCGTCCAGGGCTGTCAGCGATTCCTGGGCGAGTTGCGGATCGGCGAGATCCTCGGGCGCTAGTCGATCGCGGTAATGCCGCTCGACCCAGGCTGTCAGGTCGCCATGCAGCGCCTCGTCGAGCAACACGCGGCCGCCCAGCGTCTGACGTTCGGCCGACGAGAGCGCGACGCGCAGGCGCAGGCACGCCGGGCCACCGCCGTTGCGCATGCTCTGTTTGACGTCCTTGACCAGCACCTCGCTGATGGGGTTGTACCCTGCCAGCAGCAGGTCCTGAATCGTGCGCCACACGGTTTCGTTCTCCTGACACTCGCCGGGCACGACCAGCGTCATGCTGCCGTCGGGGTTGGAGAGCAACTGCGAGTTGAACAGATACGTCGATACCGCATCCTCGAGACTGACCGCCTCGCTCGGCACGCGCACCGGGATCAGCGGCGTCGACATGCGGGCGCGCAGTGCGTCCAGCGTGGCCGTCTCGTCGCGAAACGCCATATCGTGATAGAGCAGCACCGGGCCATTGCCGACGGCGATGACGTCGTTATGGAAGACACCGGCGTCGATGGCGTCGGGATTCTGCTGAGCGAACACCGTCTGCGCGTCACTCAAGCCATGCTGGCGGGCGATCGCCTGACTCGCCTCCAGCGTCTGGCGCGCGGGATAGCGCGTGGGGCCGTGTTGCCCGCCGAACGCCTGGCGACCGTAGACGAACAGGTGAACGCCGGGCTCGCCATGACCATTATCTCCAGACCCAGCGCACAGCCGGGTGTGATTGGCCGCGCCCTCGTCGGAGAAGGCCGGCGTCGCCGGCAGCACTGGATGATGCGCGAAGTGTGCGGGGTCGCGAAACATCGCCGCCAGCACGCGCGCGGTGGTGCGCGGTTCGAGATAGCGATGAAAGCTCGATTGCAGGTTCGCGGCGGTGAAATGAACGCGGCCATCCGGGGCATCCGCACTCGGCGTCACGGTCGCGGCATTGGCCGTCCACATCGATGAGGCCGAGCACACCGCGCGCAAGAGCTGCGGTGCCTCCTCGGCCGCCCGTGCCAGCACGCTGGCATCGTCACCGGTGAAGCCGAGATCGCGCAGCGCGCCTAGATCCGGGCGTTGCTGGGGCGGCAACACGCCTTGCGCGTAGCCGGCCTCCATCAACGACTTCATCTTGTCGAGCCCTTGCAACGCCGCCTCACGCGGGTTGGCCGTGAGCCCGCCGTGGCGCATCGAGGCCACGTTGCCATGCGCCAGTCCGGCATAGTTGTGGGTCGGCCCCACCAGACCGTCGAAGTTGACCTCGCGTACCTCTTCACTCATAGAACTTTCGCTCATAGCACCACCCCCGGCGGCAGAGTATCGGGCAGGCTGAGCGTCTCGGTTTCCATCGAGGCCACCGGATAGGCGCAGTAATCGGCGGCGTAATAGGCGCTCGGGCGATGGTTGCCGCTGTCGCCGATACCACCGAAGGGCGCGTCGCTAGAGGCGCCGGTGGTCTGGCGGTTCCAGTTGACGATGCCGGCACGGATGCGCAGCAGGAAGTCGTCCCAGTCGGACTGCTCACCGCCGATCAAACCCGCAGACAGGCCATAACGGGTATCGTTGGCCAGGGCGATGGCCTCGTCCCAGTCGTGATAACGATGCACCTTGAGCAGCGGTCCGAAATGCTCTTCGTCAGGTACCTCGCAGCCCGTCACGTCGATCAGCCCCGGCGACAGCAGGCTAGTGCCCTCTTCCAGGCGGCGCATGCTGCTCAACACCCGGCCGCCGCGTGCGACGAAATCGTCCTGGGCGGCCAGCAAGCCATCCGCCGCCTCGACGCTGGCCAGCCCCGCATAGAATGGCGCCGGTTCGCTAAACGGCCCCGCCACACGCAGCGCCCCAATGGCACGCACCAGCGCTTCGAGCAGCGCATCCCCCGCTGCGCCGTGAGGCACGATCAGGCGGCGCGCACAGGTGCAACGCTGGCCGCCGGAGGCGAACGCCGACTGCAGGATCGACAATACCGTCGCTTCCTGGTCGGGTACATCCTTGACCACCAGCGGGTTGTTGCCGCCCAGTTCCAGCGCCAGGATCTTGTCGACCTGACCGCCGAACTGGCGATGCAGCAGCCCGCCGATCTTGGCGCTGCCGGTGAACAGCAAGCCATCGATGTCGGCGCTACCGGCCAGCGCCTGGCCGACCTCGGCCGCGCCCTGCACCAGATTGATCACGCCGGCGGGCAGGCCCGCCTCGAGCCAGCATTGAAGCGTCAGGTCGGCGGTCATTGGCGTCTGCTCGCTGGGCTTGAAGACCACCGCGTTGCCGGCCAGCAGTGCCGGGACGATATGCCCGTTGGGCAGATGCCCGGGGAAGTTGTACGGGCCGTACACCGCCAGCACGCCATGCGGGCGATGGCGTAGCACCGCGCGGCTGCCGCCGACATCCCGCGAACGCTCGCCAGTGCGCTCGTGATAAGCGGTAATCGAGATGGCGACCTTGCCGATCATCGCACCGATCTCGGTACGCGCTTCCCAAAGCGGCTTGCCGGTTTCATGCGCGATGCTCGTCGCCAGCGCCTCGCGATTGGCTTCCAGACGCTCGCGGAAACGCTCGACTACGGCCTGGCGTTCCTCGAAGCTGTGACGCGCCCAGACGGGGAACGCCCGCCGTGCGGCGGCCACCGCCGCGTCGACCTGGGCCGCGCTGGCCGCACTGGCACTCCATAGCGTCTCGCCGGAGACGGGATCAGTCTTGTCGAAACGCGCTGCGTCACCCTCGACCCAGGCGCCGTCGATCAGCAATTGCTGCTTGGCGTGCATAGTTCGCTCCTGATTCATTTGTAAGCTACGAGCTACGAGCTACGAGCTACGAGCTACGAGCTACGAGCTACGAAAAGCAGTATTCGGCTACGCTGAAAGTTCGCCATCCTTTTCCCGAAGCCCAAAGCCCGATGCCCGTCGCTTACAGCTTATGACTTCCCACTACCGGCGCAGCCGGGTTACGTCTCGAGCAGGCGCAGGCGGTCGCCCGCAGCGACGCCGAGACGCCGGGCTTCATCCACGGTCAATGTGAGCACGCCGTCTGCGCTGGGCCCGCGCCCGACCCAAGCGGACCGGAAGTCGCTAATGTTAGCCGTCGCCACCAACCAGGTGGGGCGTTCAACGCTGACGGCCTCGTCCACGATCTCCACGGGATAGGAAGCCGAGTCGCGGACCGCGCGTACATCGTCGATATAGGCCTCCACCGTGGGACCGCCGTCGAAGATGTCGATGTAGCCTTCCCAACGCAGCCCTTCTTTCTTGAGCATTTCCAGCGCCGGACGGGTATGTTCGTGTACCGCGCCGATGCAGGCCCGCGCCTCTTCGGAAAGAAACGGTGTGTAGATCGGGAACTTGGGCATCAACTCGCCGATGAAGCTCTTCTGCCCGAGGCCAGTCAGGCGGTCGGCTTCGTTGAAGTTCATGGGAAAGAAGTGGCTGCCCAGGCACTCCCAGAACGCACTGGTGCCGTTCTCGTCGAAGCGCCCGCGCATCTCGGCGAGTACCTTGTCGGGGAAGCGATCGCGAAACTCGGCGATGAACAGCCAGCGCGCCTTGGACAGCAAGGCGCCGTTGCGATCACGCCGGTATTCGGGGCGCAGATACAGCGAGCAGACTTCGGCATCGCCGGTATGATCGGAGCTGAGAAACAGCGTATCGATGGTGCGATGCAAATCGAGCTGCACCGACGAATGCGCCAGGGTGCCCAGACGGTAATTGTAAAACGGCACTTCGCGGCCGACCTGCGCCTCGATGGCGCAACATCCGGCCAGCTCGCCATTGACGTCGTCTTCGAGAACGAAGAAATATAGCCGATCGTCGATGGCGCTGCGTTCCTCGAAGGCACTGACCGCATGCTCGATCTTGGCGGCGAGGAAATCGCGGTTGTCGGGCAGCGAGGTAAACCCTACGCCGGTCTGCCAAGCCAGAGCCTGCAGCTCGTCGATATCGCGGCGTTCGATGGGTCGAATGCGCATCAGGTTTCTCCCTCGTCGAACTCATCCAGGACGGTGGGCAACGCCAATGGCGCAGCCAGGACCGCGCGACCTTCTTCGACTCCCAGCAACTCGGCATGTTCGGGCGTAAGCATCAACTGCCCTGTGGGCGACAGCGCATAGCGCGCTACCAGGCAGCGAAAGCCGCCCAGTTGCTGATTGGCGATCAATGCTGGTTCGGCATCCGGTAGCACGTTGCCCGGGCGCAAGCGCACCGGATGCCAACTGGCCTGGGA
This sequence comes from Chromohalobacter sp. 11-W, assembly GCF_029889905.1. GTDB lineage: Bacteria > Pseudomonadota > Gammaproteobacteria > Pseudomonadales > Halomonadaceae > Chromohalobacter. Next base: position 19,118 of record NZ_JARANZ010000006.1, read on the forward strand.
CACGCTCTGCAGACGGTCGCGCTCACCACGCACCACGGGCCCGGCATCGAAGATATCCACGTGCCGCGAGCGCACGAAGCCTTCGCCGAGCATCTCTTCAAGCGCACCCTCGTGATCGGGATGCTCGCGGCCGATGGCGGCGCGCGCCTGGGGCGTGAGCAAGGGCAGATAGAGCGGGAACTGCGGCATCACCTCGGCGATGAAACTCTTCGAGCGCACCCCGGCCAGCAGGTTGATCTCCTGAAAGCCCCGCGCGAAGAAGTGCCGCCCGACGCTGTTCCAGAACGGCGATTCCCCCTCGGCGTCGAGGTAACCGGGAAAGGCCACGGCCAGAATCGACGCGAAGCGTTCGGGATATTGCGCGATGAACATCAACCGTGCGCGCCGCAACAGGCTCTCGGCGCTGGTGCCCTTGTAACGGGCGTCCAGCGACAGCGCGCACAGCAGCGTGGTTTCGGAGGTCTCGTGGGACAGCGACAGGGTCTGCACCTCGCGGCGCACATTGAGCTGCTGCGAGGCGTGAATCAGCGTTTCCTGACGATAGGTGTAATACGCATCCATGGCGCCCGCCTGGGCGCGAATGCTGGCGGTCCCCACCACCTCGCCAAGCTCGAGGTCCTCGAGCACGAAGGTATAGGCCTCGTCGTCGGGAAAATCGACCTCGCGAGCCAGGGCCCGTGTGGAGCGCGCGATACGCTCCTCGAGGCGGTCGCGATGCGCCGGTAGATTGGTCAGGCGCGGCGTGGCACTCCCCGCCAGTCGCTCCAGGGCCGGCAAGTCGCGAGGTTGAACGGGGCGAACGACAAGCATGGCAATGTCTCTCGGTTGCGGGTTCATGCGTCCTGCACGAATCGCGCCACGGCGCGTTCCAGGCGGGCCATCCCTTCACGCACTTCTGCGTCGGAGATCACCAACGACGGCGCCATGCGCAGCACATTGGGGCCGGCGACCAACGCCATCAGCCCTTCTTCCATGGCCAACGGCAGGATTTCCTTGGCACGCCCTTCGTAGGCCGGCGCCATCTCGGCCCCGAGCAACAGGCCCAGGCCGCGTACTTCCTTGAAGATGCCGTATTCGCGATTGATCGCCTCGAGGTGCTCCTTGAATAGCGCATGGCGATGCATGACGCCTTCCAGCACCTCGGGCGTATCGATGGTTTCCACCGCCGCCAGCGCCACCGAACAAGCCAATGGGTTGCCACCGTAAGTAGAACCGTGGGTGCCCACCGCCAATGACGGTGCCACGCGATCGGTGGTCAGCATGGCGCCGACCGGGAAACCGCCACCCAGTGCCTTGGCACTGGTCAGGATGTCGGGCGTCACGCCGTAATGCATGTACGCATAGAGATGCCCGCTGCGGCCCACGCCCGATTGCACTTCGTCGAATACCAGCAACGCCTGATGCTCATCGCATAGCGCGCGCAAACCGCTCAGGAAGTCGGGATCGGCCGGCACCACGCCGCCCTCGCCCTGCATCGGCTCGACCACCACGGCGCAGGTTTCGTCGTCGATCAGCGCACGTACGCTGTCGAGGTCGTTGTACACGGCATGCTCGATACGCCCCGGGATCGGCCCGAAGCCTTCGGAATACTTGGGCTGGCCACCGACGCTGACGGTAAACAGGGTCCGGCCATGGAACGACTGGCGGAAGGAGACGATCTTGTCCTTGTGCGCACCGAAATTATCGTACGCCCAGCGCCGCGCCAGTTTGAAGGCCGCCTCGTTGGCTTCGCCGCCGGACGAACAGAAGTAAGCCTTGTCGGCGAAGGTACGCTCGACGAGCGACTTGGCCAGGGCCAACGCCGGCTCGTTGGTATAGACGTTGGACAGATGCCAAAGCTTGTCGGCCTGCGCCTTGAGCGCCGAGACCAGCGCGGGATGACAATGTCCCAGCGCGTTGACCGCGATACCGCCGGCGAAATCGATGTACTCGCGCCCGTCCTGGTCCCACAGACGGCTGCCCTCGCCGCGCACCGGAATCGTCCGCTGCGGGGAGTAGTTGGGCACCATGTAGCGGTCGAAATCATCACGGGTCGGTGACTGGGACATCGTGTCGGTCCTCCTGGGTAGGTCAACGAATACGGTAGGTTGGCATTGAGTATACGAGGATGGGAGGTATCGGGTCTTTCAGCGATGTGACGACGAATTATGAAAAGAGGTTGAGTTTTGGCGTCTACGCCCCGATTCATTTATTTGCAGGCTCATGGTCGCGTCACCATGACGCGAAGAGCCACCTAGGACACACGAGGCGCTACAAGGAGACGCACCATGCAGATCGATCTCAGCGGCAAATCCGCCATTGTCACCGGCTCCACCGCCGGCATCGGCTTCGCCATCGCCCAGGGACTGGCCGAGGCCGGCGCCGAGGTCACGATCACCGGCCGCACTCAAGCACGCGTCGACGCAGCGGTGAGCGACCTGAAAGCTGCGGTCTCGGGCGCGCGGGTTTCCGGCGTCGCCGCCGACCTGGGAAGCGCCGAAGGCTGCCAGGCGCTGATCGACGCACGCGCGGATACCGATATTCTGATCAACAACGTGGGAATCTTCGGCCCGCAGGATTTCTTCGAGACCGACGACGAAACGTGGGAGCAGTTCTTCCAGGTCAATGTGATGAGCGGCGTGCGGCTATCGCGCCATTACGCCCAGGGAATGAAATCACGCGGCTGGGGCCGTATCCAGTTCCTGTCCAGCGAATCGGCACTGAACATCCCCTCCGAAATGGTCCACTACGGCATGACCAAATCCGCCGTGCAGTCGATCTCGCGCGGGCTGGCCAAGGTACTGGCCGGCACTGGGGTTACCGTCAACGCGGTACTGCCCGGGCCGACGCGTTCCGAAGGCGTGGTCGGCATGATCGCTCAACTGGCCGAACAGGAAGGCGTGTCCCAGGAGGAAATGGAAGCGCGCTTCGTCAAGGAGAACCGCCCCAGCTCGATCATCGGCCGTCTCGCCACCCCCGAGGAAGTCGCCAACATGTGCGTTTACGCGGCATCACCGCAAGCCAGCGCCACCACCGGCGCGCCACTGCGCGTAGAAGGCGGCATCGTCGACAGCATGGCGTAATCGCACTCGCACGGCCCGTCACCCCCGGGCCGTGTCGAGCGCGTGTCACGAATCCATTCCTACATGGACGCCTCGCCGGCAACGTGCTAAGACGGCGTTATGCCCTTGCCGGAGCGCCATGTCATGCTCAACACGACCGCCTGGAACCGACTGCGCTATTCGCTTTACGCACCGGTCTACGACTTGGTGGCCGCACGGGCGTTCCGACGCGCGCGCCGCCTCGCGCTGGAGGCCGTGCATTGGCGGCAAGGTCAGCGCGTTCTGCTGGTGGGCGCCGGTACGGGGCTCGATTTGCCCTGCCTGCCACGCGACATCGAAGTACATGCCATCGATATCTCACCGGTGATGATCGCGCGTCTCGAGGCGCGTGCCGATCGCCATGGGCTGGACGTCATCGCCGCGACGATGGATGCCGCGCGACTGGCGTATCCCGATGCGCATTTCGATGTCGTCGTGATGCACTTGATCGTCGCCGTCATGCCCGACCCCAAGGCAGGGTTGAGCGAGGCGCACCGCGTGTTGGCGGAAGACGGCCAATTGTGCGTGATGGACAAGTTCCAGAGCGATGCTCGCCCCGCCGGCCTGGGCAGGCGCCTGGTGAATATGGTGACCTCCTTTCTGGCTACCGACATCACGCGTCAGGCGCGGCCACTCCTGGAAGGCGCCGGCTTCATCGTCGAACACGACACGCCGGTGATGATGGGCTCGCTGTTCCGCGCCCTGCTGGCCCGCAAGGCGTAATCGGAGCGACCCGCCGACTTCTTATCAAACACGCCGGCTTTTCATCAGACACGCCGGCTTTTAACAAAAAAGCTTAGAGTGCCTTGCTGAGCCGAACACGGGGCATTCGCTCACCGGCACGCTCGACCCAGTCTTCCCCTTCGTGACGCCAGTCACGGCGTACCAGAGCATCCGCCAGCACCAGACTGGCCTCGATTCGCATGCACGCCACGCCACGCTGGCGCATCTCCCCTTCGGCGTGCTCCAGCAAGCGGCCGCCCACGCCTCGACCGGCCAGCGAGGGCCACACATAAAGCGTTTCGATGCGCCCTTCGCCGGGGTCGAGTTCACAGAATCCCACGCAGCGCCCGTCGCAGACCGCCACCAACGTAGGATAGAGCACCTGGCGCGCCGCCCAAGCCTCGGCATCGCGCGGTAGGGCCATGGTCCACGCCTCGCGTTGCGCCAGCGTGTAATAACCGGCGGCACCCTGCATTACGGCATGGTGAAACACTTCCGCCTGATCGGCGGCATCACGCGGCGTAGCCTCGCGATAGACGATTCGTTCGGTCACCGTTGCCTCCTGGAAATGGCATGCCTGGCGGACGCTCCGCGAGCGCCCAGGCCGCCATGGTGATGGGCATCGCGCAGCCTACACAAGGCCTGCATGCCACGCCAGCATGTCTCGCTGCACGTGACGGCATTGGGCATAATGTCACGATGACCGATTATGATTTTCCTTCGTCCGAGGCGTCGACAGCTTTCACGCTCACGCCCATCGGACGTATCACCAGCGACTACCCGGACAAGTTCGGCATTCCGCGCCAACCGGGGCTGGCCAGTGCCGCACGGGCGACGCTAACGCTTGCGCCACCGTTCGACGATCCACTCACTGTGCGCGGCTTGGATGCGTTCAGCCATCTGTGGCTGACCTTCATCTTCCACCAAAGCCCCACGCGCTGGACGCCATTGGTGCGTCCGCCGCGTCTGGGTGGCAATGCCAAACACGGCGTCTTCGCCACGCGCAGCACCCATCGCCCCAACCGCCTGGGGCTGTCGCTGGTCGAGCTAGTGAAGATCGAGACGCACCACGGCGTGACGCTTCACCTGCGCGGGCACGATCTCGTCGACGGCACGCCGGTGCTCGACATCAAACCCTATCTGGCCTGGGCCGAAGCGCTCCCCGAGGCACGCAGTGGCTTCGCCCCCGCGCCACCGCCATCGCTGCCGGTAACGTTTTCGGCGACCGCCGAAGCGGCTCTTTTGAGGCGTCGTGACGGCGACTCATTGCGTGAATTGATACGCCAGGTGTTGGCCCAGGACCCGCGCCCCGCGTACCACAAGAACGCGCAGAACACGTCCGAACGCCGCTATGGTGTGCGCCTACGCGATGTGGACGTGCGCTTTCACCCGAGTACGTCCAACGGCATCGAGGCGATGCATGTGGAAGACATCGTCGTGGCGTCTTCCCCCGCGTGAACGACATCGGGGCGCCCGTGGGCGCCCCGATGGCATAGCCGAAAACGCACGGCAGTCAGAACGTGATGCCGATCCGCCGCCCGACTTCTTCATAGGCTTCGATGACACCGCCCAGCCCCTGGCGGAAGCGGTCCTTGTCCATCTTCTCGCGAGTGTTGGCGTCCCACAGGCGACAGCCATCCGGCGAAAACTCATCGCCCAGCGTCACCTGGCCGTCGAACATGCCGAACTCGAGCTTGTAGTCGACCAGCAGCATGTCGCCATCGAGAAACAACTGCTTGAGAACGTCGTTGACCTGGAAGGTCAACGCTTTCATGGTCGCCAGTTGCTCAGGCGTCGCCCAGCCAAACGTCTCGGCCAACGACTCGTTGATCATCGGGTCGCCATTGGCATCGTCCTTGAGGAACAACTCGAAGGTCGGCGGCATCAACGTCTGGCCTTCCTCGACACCGAGACGGCGTACCAGCCCGCCCGCGGCGACATTGCGCACCACGCACTCGACGGGAATCATCTCGAGGTTCTTGACCACACACTCGTCGTCGGAGAGCAGCGTCTCGAAATGCGTGGGAATGCCCGCCGCCTGGAGCTTTTCCATGATGAAGGCATTGAACTTATTGTTGACCATGCCCTTGCGCGCCAGCGACTCCTTCTTCTTGCCATCGAAGGCGCTGGTGTCGTCGCGGAAGTGCAGGATCAAACGCTGCGGATCATCGGTGCGGTAGACGGACTTGGCCTTGCCCGCGTACAGCTCGTCACGTTTTTCCATGGGATCTCCACAATGGCCCTCGCGGGGCCGGCTGGCTCTTGTCTGAGCGCGGATCGCACGACCCGCGACGTATTCAAAGGCTATTCAAGGCGTCTCTACGGTGCCAACGACGCACGGCTTCCACTCACGCGATGCTCTGCCAGGCGAAGCCATGTTCCTGCGCCGATACCAGCAAACGCGACTCATCGCCGGACAACAATGGCGTCAGCGCTTCCAGCGCCAGTTCGGGGCGATTGTTCTCTTCCGAGATATGCGAACACACGATACGCTGCAGGCGATCCAGCCCCAGCCGCGACAAGAGTTCGGCGGCCTGGACATTGGCCAAGTGTCCCCAGTGACCGCCTACCCGCCGCTTGAGGCGCGGCGGGTAGGGGCCGACATCGAGCATGTGGCGATCGTGATTGCACTCGAGAATCAGCGCATCACAACCCCGGAACGCATCGATGACATGTTCACTGGGGTGACCGAGATCGGTGAGCACCCCCAGATGGCGGCCATGCGCGCGAAACCGAAATTGCACCGGCTCGCGTGCATCGTGGGGCACCGTCACCGGCTCGATCTCCAGCCCCTTGATCGCGAAGCGTGATTGAGGCACCACCCACTCATGGCGCGGCACCTCGCCCAGGCGTCCCGATAGCCAGGTGCCTGCGGTCAAATAGACCGGGATCGCGTAGCGCCGCGCCAAGGGACCCACGCCACGAATGTGATCGCCGTGCTCATGGGTGAGAAGCACGGCGTCGAGCTGACGAGGATGCAAACCGAACTGCGCGAGACGGCGCTCCGCCTCGCGCATGCCAAAGCCGCAATCCACCAGCACGTGCGTTTCACCGTCGCTGACTAACGTGGCATTGCCCTTGCTGCCGCTACCCAGCGATGCGAAACGCAGGGCCGGCGACGCCGTAGGCTGATCTGTCATGCCGTCCGGCATCTCAGCGCAAGGTCGCCGCCACGGCGTCGAGCACTTCACGGGCATCGCCCGAATTCACTGAGCCGCCGTCTTCGTCACTGACACGCACCTGCGTGGTGTCACGAGCGTTGGCGCTGACATTGAGGCGGTAGCGTTGGGTCGCCTCGTCGCCGCCGAACCAATCGAACCAGCCGGAATCGTCATCGCGGGCGGTGTAATCGATCACGAACTGACCGGCACTACGATTCTGATCGACCAAGGTGCCCTGTTGGTCCTCGAAGTTGTTCTCCAGTTGATAACGCAGTTCCGGCCAGGCACGTTCAAGATTCAGTGCCAGCTCGAGCTGCCACTCGCCATCGTGGTTCGACAAGCGTACGCGCTCATTGCTCGCCAGCGGTTGTGCCGCCAGAGAAACGCCTTCCTGATCATCGACGTTGTCGCTCAGGTAGCGCTGCAGCGCATCAAGGCACCGGGCTTCGTTGCCGCTGTCTTCACAACGCACTTCGCTGGAGCCTTCACGCAACCCCTGACGGATACTCAACGTCCCCAGATCGGTCTCGAGACGCCCAGCATCAACATCGGTATTTGCGACATTGGTACCCTGCGCGGATGCGAATCCCTGCAACATCGGCCAGACACCCCCCGGAGCGGCATTGACGACCAACCAACGCTCGTCACCGGCCTCGCGGGATTCGACGAAGGCCGTCTCGGCTTCCTGGCTAGAGGCCAGCGGACGTGGGCGCGGCACGTCGAAGTCTTCGTCCGTAGCCACGAAATCACTCTCGGCATCGGGCACCGGCATGGCGTTCTGGTACTGTGACGAGTCGCGCGAATCCGGCAGCGTCAATGGCTCGACCATCTCGGCATCGGCATATTCAGTGTTGCGGTCATAATAAAAACCGGAACGGCTACAGCCACTCACGATCAGAGTGGCGCCGATGATCAGCGGCATCCATTTCAGGACGGGGTTCATGCATTCACCTTATTGATGCGTTGGTCAGCCTTCGGTCACGCCGGCGAGCTGCAGGGCTTCACTCACCGTGGAGTGATACTTGTCGGAGAGCCACGTCATCGGCAGGCGGATGCCCTTTTCCGCCAGTCCCATGCGATTGAGCGCCCACTTCACCGGAATCGGGTTGGCCTCGACCCCCAGTGCGGTGTGCAGCGACATGAGGCGTGAATTGATCTGATGCGCTCTTTCGGTATCGCCGGCCACGGCGGCCTCGCACAACTCATGCATGGCGCGCGGCGCGACGTTGGCGCATACCGAGATATCGCCATGGCCTCCCATCAGCATGAAATCGCACGCCGTGGGATCGTCACCGGAGTAAAGCGCGAAACCGGTATCCTTGAGACGCTCGACCAGCTCCTCGGCGCGTTCGAGATTGCCGGTGGCGTCCTTGAGTCCGACGATGTTCTCGACCTCGGCAAGACGGAACACGGTCTCGTTGTAGATATCCGAGCAGGTGCGACCGGGCACGTTGTAGAGGATGACGGGCAATCCTCCACCCTCGGCGACAGCCTTGAAATGCTGGTAAAGCCCTTCCTGCGTGGGCTTGTTGTAGTAAGGGGCCACCGACAAGCAGAGGTCTGCGCCTACTTCGCGTGCGTAACGCGCCAGCTCGACCGCTTCCGAGGTTGCGTTGGCGCCGGTACCGGCGATCACCGGAACGCGGCCGTCGACTTCCTCGACGACGCAGCGAATGACGTCGAAATGTTCGGCGAAAGACATGGTGGTCGGCTCACCGGTGGTGCCCGCCGCGACGATGGCATCGGTGCCGTTGTCGAGATGGAACTCCACCAGGCGACGCAGCGCCTCCCAGTCAATATCGCCACTGGCCTTCATCGGTGTCGCTAAAGCGACGATGCTGCCTGTGATCATCCTGCAGTGCTCTCCTGTGAATCGGGCCAGCGTGCCACCGGCATGCGCGAGCGATAAATGCGCGTATCGCCAACCGGGCGTTCGAGCGCCGGACCGGCCTTTACTGTCATGATGTCGATCAACGTCAAATGGTACTCAGCCAGCTGCATCCTGTACAGAAGCGGCGTGCTTTGACACGCGCACCTAGCTGCAATGTAATCTTAACCGCCCACGTTCAGGCAACGACATCTTTCACGTCAGCATTCGAGGAACCTTCATGAGCGTCAGCATCGGCCAGCACGTCCCCGATTTCAGCGCCCCGGCAACGGGCGATACGCAAATCACACTTTCCGACTATCGTGGCCGGCAAGTCGTGATCTATTTCTATCCCAAGGATAGTACCCCGGGCTGCACCACCGAAGGGGGCGACTTCCGCGACCATAAGGCCGACTTCGAGGCCGCCAACACCGTCATTCTCGGTGTCTCACGAGACGGGCTGCGTGCCCATGAGAACTTCAAGGCCAAGCAAGGGTTCAATTTTGAGCTGATTTCCGACAAAGACGAGGCATTATGCCAACTCTTCGATGTCATCAAACTCAAGAAACTCTACGGTAAAGAGCACCTGGGTATAGAACGCAGCACCTTCCTGATCGACACCGACGGCAAACTGGCACGCGAATGGCGCAAGGTGAAAGTCAAAGGCCACGTCGAGGAGGTCCTCAACGCCGCCCGTGAACTCAATACGACCTCCTGATCACTGCTCCGCCGGGGGAGGCCGCAAGCCTGGGTCGCGCACACCGCGCGGCCATGCATACACCAGCGCTTTGATCAAGGTCGCCAGCGGAATCGCAAAGAATACGCCCCAAAAGCCCCATATACCGCCGAAGAACAGCACCGCCAAGATGATCGACACCGGATGCAGGTTGACCGCCTCGGAGAACAGGATAGGCACCAGCACGTTGCCATCCAGCGCCTGAATCACGGCATAGGCCAGCAGTACGTAGGCGAGTTGGTCACCGATGCCGAAGTGGAAACCCGCGACGGCGGCTACCGGCAAGGTCGCCACCGCCGCGCCGATGTACGGCACCAGCACCGACAAGCCGACGATTAGTGCCAGCAAGGTGGAATAGGGCAACCCGAACGTCCAGAAGGTGATGAAGGCCACCACGCCCACGATCAGGATCTCGATCGCCTTGCCGCGAATGTAGTTGGCGATCTGATCGTCCATCTCATGCCAGATGCGCGTCATCAGGACACGCTTCTTGGGTAGCAGGGACAGCAGGAACAGCGTCAGGCGTTCGCGGTCCTTGAGCAAGAAAAACACCAGGATCGGCACCAATACCAAATAGACGATCACCCCCAATAAATTGCCCAACGACGCCAGCGACAGCGTCAGTGCCCGTTGACCGAGCTGGGTCGCCTCGCGCCCGGCGGTGGCGATCCACCGTTCGACCTGATCGGGAGTGATCAAGGTCGGGTAATGCGACTGCAAGGTATCCAGCCATGCCTGGCCACTGGCGAACATACGCGGCGCCTCCTGCACCAGTTCTACCATCTGGTTCCAGACCAGTGGCATGATCACCAGGGCCAGCGCCAATAATGCGCCCAGAAAGATCAGGAACACGACCAGTACCGACAGCAGGCGTGGCAAGCCGCGCCGCTCTAACCACGCGACCACGCCTTCCAGAAGGAAGGCCAACACCAGGGCGGTGAAGAACGGCGCCAGCATCTGGCCCAGGCAGATGACGGCGGCAAAGCCCAACACCAGCACGATGAGCAAGACGACCGCTTCCTCATCCGAGAAATAGCGCTCCATCCACCCCTTGAAGAGGCCTTTCATCGTCATGCTGTGCTTCCTCGTTCACCCTTGCGCAGCCAATAAAAGTAGACGCCATCGCGTTCTTCACGCGCCTCGAGCCGGTGCGTCCCCTGCGCGGCAAAGGTCTCGAAATCCTGCCACGAGCCCACATCGGTCGCCTGAACCTCGAGCAACGCTCCCACCTCGAGCGTCGACAGGGCCTGCTTGGCCTTGAGTAGCGGCAACGGACAATGCAGGCCACGTGCGTCGAGCATCTGATCGGGTTGCAACGCCATCTGCGCCCCCAGCGGTTCGGTAGTTGAAAACGCAACGATTTAAAGGCACTTTGCCAGTCAGTTCAATGTCGAAGACAACGGTAGCATGGCGTGCACCATGCCGTCGGCCTATCCGCCCCGTCGCGCCATTCAAGAGGATGCCCATGTCACGTCGCTGGACGCTGCTTCCTGCCCTATGTCTCGCCCTGACATTTTGCGCCTTCGCGTCAAATGCCCTGGCACAAAACGATTACGGGCTTCCCGAGCTAGGTGGCTCGAGCGCTACCGTCTCGAGCGGTGAGGAACATCGCCTGGGGCGCGCCTGGCTACGTCAGTTCCGCGCCCAGACCAACGAGTGGCAAGATCCCATCGCGCAAGATTACATTCATGGCCTAGTGGCGCGCCTGTTACCGCATGCTGGGGTCCACGACGACACTGTCATCACCCTGGTCGACAGCCGACTCCTCAATGCCTTCGCCGTGCCGGGCGGCGTGATCGGCGTCAACAGCGGCCTGTTCACCTTCACCGAGAGCGAGGATGCCCTGGCCTCGGTGATCGCCCACGAGCTCGGCCATTTGTCACAGCATCATTTCGCGCGCCGCATGCAGCGCGTGGAAGAGACACAGCTACCCACCATGGGCGCCATGCTGGTCGGCATGGTCCTCGCTGCAGGCGGCGCTGGCGATGCGGGGCTGGCCACCATGGTCGGCTCGCAAGCAGCCTTCATTCAGGATCAGCTCGCCTATTCCCGGCGTTTCGAGCAGGAAGCCGACCGCGTCGGGCTGAAGGCTCTGGCCGATGCCGGCTTCGACCCGCAGGCCATGCCCGAGCTCTTCCGCGCCATGCAACGCCTATCCAGCCTCCAGGGCGGCAACCCGCCGGAATTCCTGCTCACACACCCGGTCACCGAAGCGCGCATCGCCGACACCCAGGTCCGCGCCGATCAGATGCCCTCACCCGCACCGCACGACGGCACGGCCTTCGACCTGATTCGCGCACGTGCCTTGCTCGCGCTCAATCGCGACAACCCCGAACAGGCCATGACGCAGCTACGTCAGGACGACTCTCCTGACGCCGCGATACGCTACCTGCAAGCGCTGATCGATGCCCGCAACGGTCATACCGCACAGGCACTCGACGTGATCGACCAGTTAAGCGCGGCACAGCCGAATCTCTCGATGCTGCCGGCCAGCGCAGCCCAGGTGGCACTCGACGCCGGCCAGCGCGATGTGGCATTGAGCCGCGCCCGACGGATCCTGCGGTTGCAGCCGGATTATCGCCCGGCGCAGCTCATCGAGGCGGAGGTCCTACTGCAGCAAGCCCCACGCCAGGCATACGACATTTTGCGCCGCATGAGCGATCAATACCCCGAGGACCCGCACGTCTTCTCTCTGCTCGCAGAGGCTGCCGGACGCAGCGACCGCGATCTGTGGGGGATGCTCGCCCGCGCCGAGCAATTGCAACTGACCGGTCATATCGACCGCGCCATCAAACAGCTCGACATCGCCGAAGAGACGGCACGCGACCAGGGCGACTTCGCCATGGCCAGCCGCTTAGGCGAGCGCCGCAAAGCCTATCTGGGATATCGACGGGCACTCCAAGACTTCTAGCGGTGTACGAAAACTGCCGTCAATGCCGCGGTATGCGCTCGTCGCGCGGGCTGATGCCGAAATGGTTACGGTACGCCGTGGAGAAATGCGCCCCGGAGGAAAACCCCGTGGATAGGGCAATGTCGCCGACCGCCTGCTCGCTGTCGCGCAGCAACTGACGGGCCTTATGAAGACGCAGCTCCAAGTAGTAACGGCTAGGCACCGCCTGCAGGTACTTCTTGAACAACCGCTCCAACTGCCGCCGAGAAATCCCCAGGTGTTCCGCCAGCTCGTGGGTGGTCAGCGGCTCTTCGATGTTCGACTCCATCAGCGTCACCGCGTCGACCAGGCTCTGCGGTGCGTGCGAGAGGCGCGCGCGCAGCGGCACTTGCTGTGGCTCATCCGCCATGCGGATCCGCTCACAGACGAAGTGCTCGGAGACGCGCTCGGCCAGCCGCGCGCCATGCTGCTGCGCGATCAACGTCATCATCATATCCATCGCTGCCGTGCCGCCCCCGCAGGTCAAACGATCACGGTCGATCTCGAACAGCTGATGCGAGACATGCACGCCGGGAAAGTCCCGCGTGAAGGCATCGGCCCCGGCGACGTGCAACGTGACCCGATAGCCCTCCAGTACGCCGGCGCGTGCCAGCACCTGGGTACCGCCGGCAATGCCGCCCAGCATGACCCCGCGTGACGCCAGCCGTTGCAGCCAGCCATGCAAGTCGGGGGATTCGCTCGCTGGCGACGAACTCACGCCGCACACCATGAGCATATCCAAACGCTGGACATCGCTGCCTGCCACGCTTTCCGGCGTCAACGCCAACTCCGCAGCGCTTTTCACCGCGCGCCCATCGAGCCCGAAGGTCCGTGGCACATAGAGCCGACGCTCGGCCAGCAAGTTAGCGACGTGCAACGGCTCCATAGCACAGGCCTGCGCCAGCAGCGAAAATCCCGGCAACAGCAAAAACCCCACCTGGCGGGGTGCATCACGGCGCTCTTCACTCCCTGGCATCGAGCAGCGCCTCCACCAGCGCATCCGTCTCGCGGTCGATATGCGCGGCACGCGTGGCGAGTTCATCCAGCGTGCCACGCATATCGGGCATCCGATCACCCAACGAGGCCAGATCGCGCGCCTTTTCCTCGTGCTCGAGCAGCAGCGCGGTATCGTTGAGCGTCTCCGTCAGCGGCCGCACCTGCTCGCGCGAGGTGGCAAGCGCCTGGCGGATGTCTTCATAGCGTTCTCGTGACTCGGCCAATTGCCGCTCGCTGAGTTCGCGATAACGCTCATCGTGGTAATCGTCGAGTTCCTCGCGCCATTCGGTGAATACCGCCTCGGCCGCCTCGTCGGCATCATCGAGCCGCCAGGCCAGATCGCGCTGCGCATCGTCGCTTTCCTCAAGCGCATGCGTCAGTGCCTCGCGCTCACGCGAGAAGGTGCTCGGCGAGGCGGAAAGCGCCAGCGCCAGGCGCGACAAGGCGCTGTCCAGTGCCTCCCGGGCACGTTGCTGGGCCTGCCGGGCAGCGTCGACGCGCTCCGCCAGCACCTCGCCGCGCGACACGCCGAGACGCTCCATGGACGCATAATATGGCGAGCTCTGACACCCAGCGAGCAGGCCCAGCAACACGACACACACACCCCAGCGCAACGTGCAGGCTAGGCGCTCGGACACGACGGTCACAGCTGCACGACGTCGAACTCCGCTACGGGGTCGACGTCCGCCTCATAATCGACATCCTCACGCTCGAAGCCGAACAGCTTGAGAAAGTCGTGCTTGTAACCGGCGTAATCGGTCAGCGTGAAGAGATTGTCGGTGGTTACCTGCGACCATAGCTCCTTGCACGGCTGCTGCACGTCGTCGCGCAGCTCCCAATCGTCGAGACGCAGGCGGCCCGCTTCGTCGGTATCCTGCTCTTGAGATGAATAGAGACGCTCGGCATACAGGCGATTGAGCTGATCGATGGTGCCCTCGTGCAGGCCCTTCTCTTTCATGATCTTGTAGACCATCGAGATATAAAGAGGCATCACCGGGATCGCTGCGCTGGCCTGAGTCACCACCGACTTGAGCACCGCCACATTGGCACTGCCCCCTTCCTTGGACAGACGCGCGTCGATTTCGCCGGCGGCGCGATCCAGGTCTTCCTTGGCCTTGCCCAGCGCGCCATGCCAGTAGATCGGCCAGGTGATCTCGGTGCCGATGTAGCTGAACGCCACGCTGCGCGCGCCCGGCGCCAACACGCCCGCCTCGTCCAGCGCATCGATCCAAAGCTCCCAGTCCTCACCGCCCATGACGGTGATGGTATCGGCGATTTCCTGCTCGGTGGCCGGCTCGACGGAGGCTTCGGTGATGGCATCCTTGTTGGTATCGATGGCCGTGGCGGTATAGGTCTCGCCGATGGGTTTGAGGGCCGAGCGTTTGAGCTCGCCGCTATCGGGCATCTTGCGTACCGGCGAGGCCAGCGAGTACACCACCAAGTCGATCTGGCCCAAGTCCTGCTTGATCAACTCGATGGCCTTGGCGCGTGCTTCGTGCGAGAAGGCATCGCCATTGATCGCCTTGCTGTAAAGGCCTTCTTCCTTGGCGAACTTGTCGAACGCCGCCGCGTTGTACCACCCCGCCGTGCCCGGCTTCTTCTCGGTGCCCGGCTTCTCGTAGAAAACACCGAGTGTCGACGCCCCGTAACCGAAGGCCGCGGTGACACGTGCGGCCAGGCCATAGCCGCTGGAGGCGCCGATCACCAACACCTTCTTCGGGCCCTTTTCCTGTTCGCTTTGCGGAATGTTCGCACGCGTGGTGGCAATCTGTTCGGCAACATTGCGCTCGCAGCCCTTGGGATGCGTCGTAGTGCAGATGAAGCCACGAACCTTGGGTTTGATGATCACAGAGGAAACCTCTTTGCTGACGTCATGCGTTGATCGCGGTCGCAACCGCCACGGGGAAACACGCGCCAATGCACGGTTTCTTTATTGTGGGGCATTCTAGCGGGTGAAGGCGTCCATGTCCGCACCCCCTTGCTCGTCATGGACGAGTGGCCGAAGATGCCCCTTCACAGCGAAGGCCTACAACATGCACGACCCCAACGAGCTTGAATCCCTATTGGAACGCCGTGGCGCCCTGTGGCTCGCGCTCTCGCCCCTGTGGCTCGAGCGCGAGCCCCGGGAGCGCGAATATACCCGCATGCTCGAGGTGGTCGAGGCCCAAGGCCATACGCCTCAGGAACTGGAAATGATCTATCGGCTGGAGATGGCGCCGGTCATGTCGCGTCGCCAGATGTCGGTGGCTGGCGAGTGGCGCCACTTCGACGAGGACCGCCTGCTGCTCGACCTGGCACGCCACACGCGTCGTCTACATGGCTGGCGCAAGGGCTTTTGGCTACTGTTTTCCGGGTTGACCACGATGATGAGCCGGCCACGTTTCGACATCTTGATCGAGCGTCTGCATGCGACCGCATCATGAGCCATAAGAGCGTCATGCCGAGAACGGGATGTCCAGCGCCTGCTCGATATCTACCGCCATGCTGCGCGGCGAGACGCGCGGCGCGAAACGTCGGATCACATGGCCATCGCGCCCCACCAGGAACTTGGTGAAATTCCACTTGATGGGAGTACTTCCCAGCACGCCCGGCGCCTGGCGGCGCAGCAGGACGAACAGCGGATGGGCATCGCGCCCGTTGACGTGGACCTTTTCCATCACCGGAAAACTGACCCGATATTCACGCGTGCAAAACGCGCCGAACCCCTCGGCCGACTCCGGCGTCTGGCGGCCAAACTGATTGCAGGGGAACGCCAGCACGGTAAAGCCCTGATCGTGATAACGGCGATACAGCCACTCGAGTTCCTTGAGTTGCGGCGTATAACCGCAGCGGCTGGCGACATTGACGATTAACAACACCTGCCCGCGCAGCGCGCGCAGATTGAAGGGCTCCATCCGGTTGGTATGGCAATCCTGGCTATATAGCGTCATGGCGGTCGCGCATCGCATTCATCGTCGGGGATACCTTTTCATTGTCGTCCGCCTGCGGCAGAGCTTCAATCATCCTGTGCCGTCAACCAGCCTTGGGCGAGCATGTGTTCCAGCGCGACGCGACTATCCGGCGTGGCGTCTTCCAGAGCCAGCGCGGCCTCCACCGTCAACCAGGTGGCGTCGGCGACTTCGTCCGCTTGCAACACCAGCGGCCCATCGTAATCGGCCAAGAAGGCGCTGCCATGAATGAAGTTACCGCCATCGGTATAACGAAACGTGAAACACGGCGTCAACGGCACGCCCTCGATGCCGAGTTCTTCCGCCAGCTCGCGACGCGCGGCGACATGCTCCGCTTCACCCGCACCGACCACGCCACCGGTGGCCAAATCATGATAGCCAGGAAACACTTCCTTGGTCAGCGTGCGGCGCTGCACGCATAGCTCGCCCCGACCATTGCGCACGAACACGTACGTCGCGCGGTGCCAGAAGCGAAAGCGCCGCATCAGCCGACGCGAGGCGCTGCCGCAAGGACGATTGCGTGCATCCACCAGCTGGATGCGCTCATCCTTGATGATCGGCTCGGGCAGCGCCCCAAGCGTTGCGGAAGGCGACGGCGTGACCATGGCGTGTCCTGTGACGTGTCGATGCGGAAAGACTTCAGCATGCCAGAGGCCGGGCATCGCGTCATGTCGAATACACTAATGGACATGCACAAGGAAGCGCACCTCACGCTGGGCTATCGCAAGCTTGGCAACGTCGTGGCGTCGTGCGCTGCGTCAGCGCACCGATGAAGGCGGCGAGCGACAACGCCGCCACGACACCGCCATACACGTATGTCGTTGGCAGCAGCCCCATGTGCTGTGTCGCCACGCCGCCGACCATGGCCAAAAGGCTGGCAGACAAATAGCAAATGACGTAGAACGCCGCCATCAACGCCGAGCGCTCGGTGGGCGGTGCCAAAGGCATCACCGTACGCATGGCGCCCATGAACGCCGCGCCGAAGCCGATCCCTGCAAAGGCGGTGCCGCTCAACAGCACCGCCACGCTGCGCCAATGCACCCCCAACAACAGCACGCTCATCCCGACGATCAAGCACCCCGTCCCGATGAGCACGGCCACACGAGGCGGCTTGGCCCGCAGCGTCAACACACTGATCGCGCCCACGCAGGGCAGCAGGAACGTAATCAGACACCCCACCAGCGGGTTATGAATACCGCTGACGCTCTCCACGAGCGAGGGACCCAGCGAAAGCGAGAAACCACCCAGTGCCCAGGACGAGATCACCGCTGACACCACGCGCATCAGCGGCCCCCGGACAGGCGGCGGTATATAGGCGCGTGGCCGCAACGAGGCCCATGCGCCCGGGCGCGGCGTCACGCTTTCGCGAACTCGCCCTAGCAGCAAACCTTGAACCACCAGCGCCACGGCCAAGAACGCGTACACCAGATGCAGCGGCGCGGGCGCATACGTCACCAAGATGCCCGCAATCAGGGCGCCGATGCCCATACCGAAGAGCGGCGCGATACTCGCCATGACGGGCCCACGTCGGTGATCGCTATCGAGCATGGCCGCCGCCAACGCGCTGGTCACCACACCAGTGGCGATGCCCTGCAGAATACGCGCTACCATGAGCCACGCCAGGCTATCGGCCCAGAAGAACACTCCTAACGATAGAAGTTCGCCCACGATGGCACCGGCCACCACGGGCCGCCGGCCGATATGATCCGACAACGATCCAGACACCAGTAGCGCCACCAACAAGGCAAACACGTAGCTGGCAAACACCAGCGTGAGCATCGTTGCCGAGAAGTGCCACGTCGTTTGATAGAGGCGATACAGCGGCGTCGGTGCGCTGGATGCCGCCAGGAAGGTGATCATGAGGATGGCGTAATACGTCAGTTGCCCGAGGCGCGGCGTCGGGTAGGCATCCGTCGTACCCGTGGATGAAGGCGGTGTCATGATGAAATCCATTAATGCTAAGATTGTGCGTTAAAGGCAGTCTGAACTTAGCAGGCTCATAAAGCAAATATTTTGCGTTAGGTGACCATGGCCATCAAAGAAGCCGTTCGTCCCGGGGGACGCAGCGCGCGGGTGCAAGAAGCCGTGCATCACGCGGTCCGCGAGCTGCAGATCACCAAATCCCGCGAAGAACTCAGCGTGCCCCAGATCGCGAACAAGGCCGGCGTGACGCCGTCGACGATCTATCGGCGCTGGGGAAATCTCGCCGAGTTGCTGGCGGACGTGTCGCTCGAACGCCTGCGTCCCGACGACGAGCCGCCGCAGACCGGTTCCTTGGCGGGTGATCTACAGGCTTGGGGCGAGCAATATCTCGACGAGATGACCTCGCCGGCAGGCCAGTGGATGCTCAGCGATATCATGGCCAGCGCCGAACGCGAACGACGCGAACGCTGCTGCCGTTACAGTGAAACGATCATGACGTGCTTGCGCGAACGTGCCGTGAAGCGCGGCGAAGCCACGCCATCGGTCGAGGACTTGATGGACGGCGTGATCGCGCCGATGACGTACCGGCTACTCTACGACCTCGACACAGCGACGCCCGCGCGCCTCAGCCGCTGGATCGCGCAGACACTGCCAAGCACCGACTCGCCCGACTAACTCCACCAGGGTCGCATTGACCCCGGCACGACGTCTGACCATGCTCGAAGCACGACGCATCCCCTTGCCGTCTTCAGGAGTCGCTTCCATGGTCGATCATGCCGCTCGCACTCATCTCGCCACGCACGAGGTCACCAACCAGCCATTGCTCGGCGGTGACCATGACCTCCTGGAAGAGGACACGGCCCTGCGGGAAGCTCTGGCTCGCGACGCCCCGGCCTGGGTCGCGGCGCGCCTTGCCCCGCTCGCCCGCGAGGCCGGGCGTGATACCTGGCAAGCCATCGCCGACGAGGCCAATCGCCATCCTCCCGAGCTACGTTTGTTCGACCGGCACGGGCGCCGGCTCGACGAGGTGCGCTACACCGAGGCCTATCACCGCTTGATGCACCTCGCCTGCGATGGCGGCTGGCAGGCCGTGGCATGGGAGCAGGAAGGTAAAGGCGGTCATCAAGCGCATGTCGCCGCGCTTTATCTCTTGACCCAGGTCGAGCCGGGGTTCTGCTGCCCGATCACCATGACCCACGCCGCGTATCCCGTGCTACGCCATGACAGCGCCATACTCGAGACCTGGGGGCCGCGTCTGCTGGCACACGACTACGACCCTCGCGCCCTGCCCGCCAGCGACAAGCGTGCGGCAACCTTCGGCATGGCGATGACCGAGAAACAAGGCGGCAGCGACGTGCGCCGCAACACTACCCAAGCGACACGCCAGCCGGATGGCAGCGTGCGCCTCACCGGCCACAAGTGGTTCTGCAGCGCCCCGATGTCGGATGCCTTCCTGACTCTCGCACAAGACGACGCCGGCATCGGCTGTTTCCTGGTGCCACGCTTTCGCCCCGATGGCGAACGCAATGGCATTCAACTGCAGCGCCTCAAGGACAAGTGCGGCAACCGCGCCAACGCCTCGGCGGAAATCGAGTATGCCGACGCCTGGGCACACCCCATCGGCGAGCCGGGGCGCGGCGTCGCCACCATTCTCGAGATGGTCCAGCAGACGCGACTCGATGCCGCCACCGCGCCCGCCGGCATGATGCGCCAGGCAACGCTTGAAGCCTGGCGCCATGTCCAGGGACGCGAAGCGTTCGGCAAACGCCTCGCCGACCAGCCGCTGATGCGCCGCGTGATCGCCGACCTTGCCTTGGAAACCGAGGCCAGCCTGGCCTTATGCCTGCGCACCGCACGCGCCTTCGATGGCGCCGCCCACGATCGACACGAGCGTGACCTGGCACGCCTGCTACCTGCGCTGGCCAAGTTCTGGCACAACAAGCGTGGCCCGGCATTCATGGCCGAAGCCATGGAATGTCTCGGCGGTATCGGCTACGTCGAGGAGGCGCCGCTCGCGCGGCTTTACCGCGAGGCGCCGGTGAATTCGATATGGGAAGGCTCGGGCAATGTCATGTGCCTGGACGTGATGCGCGTACTGGCCCGCCATCCGGAAAGCATCGCCGCCCTGCGCCAGGAGCTCGCTCTGGCACGCGGCGCGCATCCCGATTTTGACCGGGCGCTCGAGGCCCTCGAGCGATGCCTCAAGGCCACGCCGGACGTACTGGAAGCGCAGGCGCGCTGGTTGACCCAGCGCCTCGCACAATGCCTACAGGCCGCATTGCTATTGCGTCATGCGCCCATCGCCATCGGTGAGACCTTTTGTGCTGCCCGCCTCGGTGAGGAGGCTTCGCCGCTGTTCGGTGTCTTGCCGTCACACGCACCGCTGGACGCCATTCTTGAGCGAATCGAGACCTGACAGCGGTTTCAACGGCCCATCAACCGATGACGATGCGCAGCGCCAGCCCCAACAGCAGGACGCCCGTCGCCCGATTGATCCAATGCGCACGCGCCTGAAGCCAGGGCAAAACCGCCGAATGCGAGAGCGCCAACGCCACCAGCACGTACCAGCCAGCATCGATCAGTGACGCGGTCGCCACGATCGTCGTCTTGGCCCCCGCGCCCATGTCGGCGCTGACGAACTGACTCAACAAGGCCACGAAGAAGAGAATCAGCTTGGGATTGGCTAACGCCACCAGCACGCCGTCTCGCGCTGCCGCTCCGGGGTGGCTCGCTATGTCGCCCGCCTCCAGGGCACCGCCGCGCCCGGCGCGCAACGCCTTCACGCCCAGCCAGGCCAGATACGCTGCCCCGCCCCAGGTAATCGCCTTGAACAACACCGGCTGATGAGCGATGACCGCACCCAGGCCCCACACGGTCAACGCCGCGTAGAAGCCCACGCCTGCCGCATGGCAAACGCTCGCAATGACGCCCGGCACGCGCCCGCCACCTAGCGTATGGCGCAGCACCATCGCCAGGCTCGGCCCCGGCGACATCGCACCCATGGCACAGACCGCCGACAACGACAGCCACAAACTCAGTGACATCGCACAGACCCCGTCATGAAATGAGCGCGCAGCTTAGCTGTCGGCGTCTTTCATGCGGCCCTGGCAATCGCGCTCGATGACGTTGCGTTCACCCTCATCGTTCTCGCGATACAACATGCCGTTGTCGCCTTTGGTGTGCCAGACGTAAGCGAGCTGTTCATCGTCGCTGGCATAGCGCGCGCCGGAGCCCGAGGCAATTTGGTGCATGGGGATGGAGTCGTGACCGTAACTCAGCATGGCGCGATCAGTATCGGGCCCATATTGGAAATAGGTCACCGACAACGACGTCTCTCCCTCACATTGGTAAATCTGGGTATGTTGATCGACGCGATCGGCATCGCCACCTTGCATGGCGCACCCCGTCATCAAGGTCGCGAGCGCCAACAGGGTAAGACTCACAGATTTCATCGGAACTCCTTATCCAGGATCTTTATCCAGGAATATCATGATGGAAGCGCGATACGACGCGACGCTCTCAAAAGCGTATCGCAGCTAATTTATAATCGTACAATAATATCGCAGACATCCTATCTTAAACGACGCGTGACACGCCCAGCACGCACTGAGATATTTATCGGGCATCATGACGGTGCTCTCAGCCCATCACACGGAGGTCAGGCATGCCGAATTGCGCGCGAACCGACCATCATTGCCAGCGTTGCGAAGGCCCGTTGCCGTTCGCGTTTAGCATGGCATTCCAGCCCATCGTCGATGTCGCGACGCAACGCATCGTCACCCACGAGGCCCTGGTACGCGGTATCAATGGCGAGTCGGCCTATCAGGTGCTGTCCCAGGTCTCGAACGCATTGCTGTATCGCTTCGATCAGGCCTGTCGCGTCAAGGCCATCGAACTGGCCGGTCAGTTGGACATGACCAGCGCACTGTCGATCAACTTCTTGCCCAACGCCGTCTATGAACCCGAAGCCTGCATACAGGCGACGCTAGCGATCTCAGAGCAGGTCGGGTGGCCCGCCGAGCGTCTGGTGTTCGAGATCACCGAAACCGAAAGCGTCACTGACCGCGCCCACCTGCGCAATATCATCGACGCATATCGACAAATGGGCTTTACCACCGCCTTGGATGATTTCGGCAAGGGTCACGCCAACCTCGACCTCTTGGCCGAGCTGCGCCCGGACAAACTCAAGATCGACCGTGACCTGGTGATGGGTTGCCATCGCGACACGCGCCGCCAGATCCTGCTTAAGGCGGTGGCCGACATCGCCACCCAGCTCGACATCGAGATGATCGCCGAAGGCATCGAGTGCCGGGACGAAGCCCGCTGGCTCCAGGAGGAGGCCGGCATCGTGCAGCACCAAGGCTTCTATTATGCGCGCCCCGCGTTCGAAGCCCTGCCTCCGGTTCCCGGCTTCGCGGCTTCCTAGGCCTTCTAAACACAGCGACCCCGACACGCATGCCGGGGTCGCTGTTCTTCTCCTATCCTATCGCGCCGTCAGGCATCGTCGGGCAACGCATAGGCGATCACGTAATCACCGCTAGGGGTTTCCATGAAGTGGTGCCCCGTGGCGACGATCACCAGATACTGACGACCATTCGCCTCGTAGACCATCGGGTTGGCCTGACCGCCCGCCGGCAGCGGCGCTTGCCACACGGTCTCGCCGCTCTCGATGTCGATCGCGCGGATCAGGTCATCGGTCGCCGCAGCGATGAAGATCAGCCCGCCGGCCGTGACCACCGAACCGCCGTTATTGGGCGTGCCGATATCGATGGGCAAGCCAGAACGAATTCCCCATGGGCCGTTGGCGCGCGCCGTCCCCAACGGGCGGTCCCACAGCGTATCGCCACTGGCCAGTTCGATGGCGCGGATATGGCCATACGGCGGCTGCTTGCACAGCATGCCAGTGTAGGGCACGCGCCAGCCGGCGTTGACGTTGATCGCGTACGGCGTGTTGGCCTGCGGATCGCCCGCGCCTTCGGCACCGCCGCTATCGCTATCGAGCTCCTCGCGAGGCTTCCAGCCCTTGGCGTCGGCCACCTCGCGCGGCACCAGCTCATTGTAGTTGGGCATGTCATTGTAATTGGCGATCATCACCCCGCGCCGAGGGTCGATGGAGACACTGCCCCAGTCGGAGCCTCCGTTATAGCCGGTGTACTGAATCCACGGCTGATCGGCGGTGGGCGGCGTGTACATGCCCTTCCAACTGGCTTGCTGGTACTGGATACGGCAGAAAAGCTGATCGAAAGGCGACATGCCCCACATGTCTTTCTCGTTGATGTCGGGCTGGCGCAGGGTCGCGTAACGCGAGAACGGCTGTGTCTCGCTGCGCTCTTCCGGTTCGGCACCGCCTTGCGGCACCGGGCGCTCTTCGGCACCACCGCCCAGCAACTCGCCGGTTTCACGGTTGAAGACGTAGATCTCGCCCTGCTTGGTGGGCATCACCAAGGCCGGCACCTCCCCCTCATCGGTGGGGAAGTCGATCAATGTCGGCTGCGAACCGGGATCGTAATCCCAGACATCCTTGTGCGCCGTCTGGAAGTGCCACTCAGGCAGCCCGGTCTCGACGTTGAGCGCCACCATCGAGCTGGCCCACTCGTTTTCTTCCGGCGTGCGCGAACTACTCCAGTAATCGGCGGCGCTATTGGCCATCGGCAGATACACCAGGCCTAGCTGGCTATCACCGGCGGCCGTCGTCCACATATTGGGAGAGCCGCGCACATACGTTTCGTCACCGCTGAGTGGTTCGCTCTGCTCGGGACGCCCTGCGTCCCAGGCCCACTCGAGCTCGCCAGTCACGGCGTCGAAACCCTTGATGACACCGGAGGGCGGATAACGACGCTGCCCATCGAGCACCTGGTGGCCCGTTACGACGACATCACGTACCACCACGGGCGCGGAGTTGATGGAGACATAGCCCTCGGGCGTCTCGCCCATGTTCTTTTTGATATCGACTTGGCCGTCATTCCCGAAACCGCTACACGGTTCGCCGGTCGCGGCATCGACTTCGAGCATACGGCCATCGAGCGTGCCGGAAATGATGCGTGCTTGGCAGCTCTGCGAGTCGCCATTAGCCATATCGTCGAGGCGGTCGTCCGGTACCTCATAATACGTGACGCCACGGCAGGCAGCCGTATAAGGAATGGCGTCTTCGGATACCTGCGGATCATAGCGCCAGTTCTCTTCACCGCTATCGGCATCGAGCGAGATCAGGATATTGCGCGACGTACACAAGAACACATCGTCGCCGACCTTGAGCGGCGTTGTTTCGGCGCCCCAGCGGTGATCGAGCAGATCGCCAGTGCGGTACTGCCACGCCACTTCGAGATCGCCGACGTTATCCGGGGTGACCTGATCGAGCGGCGAGTAACGCGTTGCAGCGCTGTCGCGCCCATAGGCGACCCAGTCTTCATCGTCAGGCGTATCCGCCGGCTGGGCATCGCCGACATCGGTCGCCAATGAACTGTCGGCGACTTCCGGCACGTCCTCGATATGCTGATAACCGCGCGGCACGAACGCCAAGGCACCGGCGACGATCAGGCCCAGGCACAACACGCCCGCCACCGAGAAACCTGCCTTGCGCGAGGGCCCGCCCCTGAGGCTCGGCATAACCAGCGCGACCAGGATGGCCAGGATCAACGCGACATCGAGACGCGGAATCCAGCGCCAGTAATTCAGCCCGGACTCCCATGCGGCCCAGATCAGCGTGCCGATGAACACCACACCATAAAGCCAGGCACCGGAAACACGGCCACGCACCAATTGAACGCCGGAGACGAGCATCAGAATGCCCGCGATCGCGTAATACCAGGAACCGCCCAGTGACGCTAGATAAAGCCCGCCGCCGCCAAGCGCCAGGCCGACGAGCGCAACGATGATCCCCACGAGCTTGGCGAACGGACCGCCAGCCCTGCGGGAAGATGTATTAGTAGCCAAGAACTTTCTCCTTGAATGACCGTGATCCCTTTTATCGCCGGTGAAAGCGACACGCCATGTGGCTTGAGGCACGTTACCGTCGTGCCCCGCCATCTTGATGGCTCGCCCCCAGGATAGAGCAATCAAAGCGTTTTACATAATTGATTAATAAAAGATATAAAAACGAAAGGTAGGCAAAACGCTTGGCATGCGCGCACGAAAATGGACGCATGTCTCATCGACACCATCAGGTACAGAAGATCGCTAGAAAATGGTCTTGCTGAAATGACCAGAGGTCATGAAGGAAGGTTGGTGCCCGGGGTCGGACTCGAACCGACACGGTGTCGCCACCGGGGGATTTTGAATCCCCTGCGTCTACCAATTTCGCCACCCGGGCAGCGGAGACGTATTATACGGAGCAGATTGGCGACGTCAATCATTCGGGCCTGACTTCGTCGTCTGTCTCGACTATCATAGGCCGCCTTCGTCGAGCGCACGCCGTGCGTGCCTCATCTCCGATTTCAGTTTTCCGATTCCAGGTCGTTTTCTCCAACGCCATGCAGCGCGCCGATTTCCATTTCGATCTCCCCGATGAGCTGATCGCTCGTTACCCGTCCGAGACGCGCAGCGATTGCCGTCTGCTATGCCTGGACGATGAGAGCGGCGAGGTCCAGCACCGCCGTTTCACCGACCTGCTGACGCAGCTCGAGCCCGGCGACCTGCTGGTGTTCAACGACACCCGTGTGATTCCCGCGCGACTATTCGGGCAAAAAGCCAGCGGCGGGCGCGTGGAGATGCTCCTCGAACGCCCGCTGGATGCGCACCGGGGCCTGGCGCATCTGCGCGCCAGCAAGGCTCCCAAGCCCGGCACCGAGCTGATTTTCGAGGGCGACATCCACGCGGTGGTCGAGGAGCGCCATGAGGCCTTGTTCGAGCTGCGTTTCCTGGGCGAGACGCCGATGATCGAATTGCTCGAACGTCACGGACATATGCCCCTGCCGCCTTATATCGACCGTGAGGATGAGCTCGACGATCGCGAGCGCTATCAGACCGTCTACGCCCGACGTGAGGGCGCGGTGGCGGCACCCACCGCTGGCCTGCATTTCGACGAGTCGCTGATGGCGGCGCTGCGCGAGCGTGGTGTGGAGATGGGCTATGTCACTCTGCATGTGGGCGCGGGTACCTTCCAACCGGTACGCGTGGACGATATTCGCGAGCACCATATGCACAGCGAATGGCTGGAAGTCGACGAAACACTCTGTCGCCAGGTCGAGGCCACGCGGGCACGCGGCAAGCGCGTCATCGCTGTGGGCACGACCAGCGTGCGCTGCCTGGAAACCGCCAGCCAAGGCCGCGACGACGGCCGCATCGCACCTTACCGTGGCGATACCGATATCTTCATCTATCCCGGTTACGCTTGGCGCTGTGTCGATGCGCTGATCACCAACTTCCACTTGCCCGAGTCGACCCTATTGATGCTGGTCTCGGCGTTCGCCGGCTATCGCCAGGTGATGCATGCCTACCGCGAAGCCGTCGCCGAGCGCTACGCCTTCTTCAGTTATGGCGATGCCATGTTGCTCAGCCGGGCTGAGACGTCACACCCCTTTCCCGAGACTTCCCATGCGTAACGAAAGTTTCATGCGTTTCGAGCGCCTCGCCGAAGACGGCATGGCACGACGCGGCCGTTTGAGCTTCCCTCGCGGCAGCGTAGAAACGCCCGCCTTCATGCCGGTGGGCACCTACGGCACGGTCAAGGGCATGACGCCCCAGTCGGTGAAGGACATCGGCGCCGAGATCATTCTCGGCAACACCTTTCATCTATGGCTGCGCCCTGGCACCGAGGTCATCGAGACGCACGGCGACCTGCATGACTTCGCCCAATGGGACAAGCCGATCCTCACCGACTCCGGCGGCTTCCAGGTCTTTTCGCTGGGCGACATGCGCAAGATCACCGAGGAAGGCGTGCATTTCCGCTCCCCCGTGGACGGCGCCAAGGTCTTCATGGGCCCCGAGGAATCGATGGCCGTGCAGCGCTCGCTGGGCTCGGACATCGTGATGATCTTCGATGAATGCACGCCCTACCCGGCCACCGAGACAGAGGCCAAGCACTCGATGGAGATGTCGCTGCGTTGGGCCGAGCGCTCGCGCATCGCGCACGGCGACTCGCCCTCGGCGCTATTCGGCATCATTCAGGGCGGCATGTATCCCGAGCTTCGCGAGCGCTCCCTAAAGGGGCTTTTGGACATCGGCTTCGACGGGCTTGCCATCGGCGGTTTGTCAGTGGGCGAACCCAAGGAGGAGATGCTCAAGGTACTCGACTATTTGCCGGGCTGGATGCCGGACGACAAGCCACGCTACCTGATGGGTGTCGGCAAGCCCGAGGACCTGGTCGAAGGCGTACGGCGCGGGGTGGATATGTTCGACTGCGTGATGCCCACACGCAACGCGCGCAATGGCCATCTTTTCACTGCGGATGGCACCGTCAAGATCCGTAATGCCCAGCATCGCCACTCCACGCAGGCACTCGAAGCGGATTGCGATTGTCATACGTGCCAGCACTTCACGCGCAGCTATCTGCACCACCTGGACCGTTGTGGCGAAATGCTCGGCGCGATGCTCAATACCGTGCACAATCTACGCTATTACCAGCGCGTCATGGCTGGTTTGCGCACTGCCATTGAAGCGGGTACATTGACTGCCTTTGTCGAGGACTTCTACGCACGGCGCGGCATGCCGGTGCCGCCGCTGTCAGCGTAATCCAAGGCCATCCGGGATACGCTCTCGGGTCCAGGTTCACCCCCAACTACCATCCGGAGATAACAATCCATGCTGGAGTTTTTCATTCCCGCAGCTCACGCGCAGGATGCTTCCCCCGCGGGCGGCGGCATTGCCCAGATCGTCATGCTAGTCGGCTTCGTGCTGATCTTCTACTTTCTGCTATGGCGCCCGCAGTCCAAGCGTGCGAAGCAGCACAAACAACTGATCAGCAATCTGGCCAAGGGCGATGAGATCGTCATCGGTGGCGGCCTGATGGGACGTGTCACCAATGTCGGCGACGATTTCATCAGCTTGGAAATCGCCGAAGGCACCGAGGTGAACGTTCAGAAGAACTCCGTCGCCGCGGTATTGCCCAAGGGCACCCTGAAGTCCATCTGATCCCCGATCAGGAGGCGCGAAACCGCTCCTCCTCAACGCCACCGGCCATGCTCTATGGTCGGTGGTTGTCTTCTGCGTCAGCAACAAGGACAGGGCTTCCATGCTCAACCGTTATCCCCTGTGGAAGTATCTGCTGATACTCATCGTACTTCTCGTCGGCATCATCTACGCGTTACCCAATCTTTACCCCGCCGACCCCGCCGTTCAGATCAGCAGTACCGCCAGCGGCACCGCACTCGATCAAGAGCGTCTCGATCGCTTGACCCAAGCGCTCGAGGACGAAGGCATCGACATCAAGCAAAGCGAACTGGATGGCAACAGCGCGCTGATTCGCCTCGACGAGGCCGATCAGCAAATCGCTGCCCGCGACATTCTCGACGATCACCTGGGCGACGCCTACACCGTGGCACTCAACCTCGCCGACGCGACACCCGACTGGTTGGCCGGCCTTTCCGCCGCCCCCATGAAGCTCGGGCTCGACCTTCAGGGCGGGGTGCACTTCCTGCTGGAAGTCGACATGGACGCCGCCGTCCAGCAACGCCTGGAAGCGAATGCCAGCGCCGTCCGCGACATCCTGCGTGACGAGCGTATCCGCTATCGTGACACCGAGATCGGCGATCGTACGATTACGTTCCAGTTCGCCAGTGAGGATGATCGCAACGCTGCGCGCGATTTGATCGCCGACCAGTTTCCTGACTTCGACTACGAGAACGAAGACAGCAGTAGTGGTGCGGCCCTGACAATGACCTTCACCGAACAGGCCGTTCAGGCACTGCAGGACTATGCCGTCAATCAGAACCTGACGACGATCCGCAACCGCGTCAACGAGCTGGGCGTCTCGGAACCACTGGTGCAACGCCAGGGCCCCAGCCGCATCGTCGTCGAGCTGCCCGGCGTGCAGGACACCGCCGCCGCCAAGCGTATCGTGGGGGCCACGGCGAACCTGGAGTTCCGCCTGGAAGCCCGCCCGGATACGCCCGAGCGCGAAATCGAAACGCTCAACTTTCGCAATGACGAAAACCGCAGCGCAGAGTTGATGCGTGACGTCATCGTCACCGGCGATCATGTCTCCAGCGCCAGCCGCAGCTTCGATCAAAACAACCGTCCGCAGGTCAACATCAACCTCGATGGCACCGGTGGTTCGATGATGAGCCGTGCCACGCGCTCCAATATCGGGCGCAACATGGCGGTCGTCTTCATCGAGCACAAGACCCGTACACACACGGTGATGGAAGACGGTGAAGAGGTCGAAAAACGCGAGGCCTATACCGAGCGCGGCATCATCAGTCTGGCGACCATACAAAGCGCCTTGAGCAATCGTTTCCGCATCACCGGCCTCGATTCCTCGAGCGAGGCGGCGGACCTGGCCTTGCTGCTGCGCTCCGGCTCGCTGGCGGCGCCCATCTATTTCGCCCAGGAACGTACTATCGGCCCTAGCTTGGGCGCCCAGAACATCAGCCAGGGCATCCTGTCGGTAGAACTCGGGCTGTTGCTCGTGGTGCTGTTCATGCTGGTGCGCTACAAGGCCTTTGGCGTGGTCGCCAATGTCGCGCTGGGGCTAAACCTGGTGCTGCTGGTTGCTGCGATGTCGATGCTCGGTGCCACTCTGACGCTCCCCGGGATCGCCGGGATCGTGCTGACCCTGGGCATGGCGGTCGATGCCAACGTCTTGATATTCGAACGAATACGTGAAGAGATCAGGGCCAAAATGCCTGCACAACAGGCTATACACGCTGGCTTCGAGCGCGCCTTTACCTCGATCGTCGACGCCAACATCACCACCCTGCTGGTGGCGGTCATTCTGTTCTCGATCGGCACCGGGCCGGTCAAAGGCTTCGCCGTCACGCTGTCGCTGGGCATTCTGACCTCGATGTTTACCGCCATCCTGGTCTCACGTGCCCTGATCAACCTCACCATCGGCGGACGCCCGCTGAAGAAAATCTGGATCTGAGGAGAGCGAGCGATGCGACAGTTAGACTTCATGGGCAAACGCCGCATAGCCTTCGCCGTTTCCGTGCTGCTCGCGGTCGTTGCGATCGGTGCCCTGGCGTTCAAAGGCCTCAACCTGGGCCTGGACTTCACCGGCGGCACGTTGGTGGAAGTCCGCTATGAGCAAGCCCCAGCCCTCGACGACCTGCGCAGCAAATTGGGCGACAAAGGCTTCGAGGATGCCCAGGTGCAAACCTTCGGCACCTCCAATGACATCCTCGTGCGCCTGCAGCAGACATTCGACAACGATGTCGGGCAACGCGTCGTGGGTATTCTGGACAGCGAAGCGAATCCGGTTGACCTGGTCCGCGCCGAGTTCGTGGGTGCGCAGGTCGGTGATCAGCTACGCGATCAGAGCGGCATGGGCATGCTGCTGGCCCTGGCGGTGGTCATGGTGTACGTGGCGTTCCGCTTCCAGTACAAGTTCGCGCTCGGCGCCCTGATCTCCCTCGGCCATGACGTGGTGATCATACTCGGCATCTTCGCGCTGTTCGGGCTGGACTTCGATTTGACGGTCCTGGCCGCCATATTGGCGGTGATCGGTTACTCGCTCAACGACACCATCATCGTCTACGACCGAATACGCGAGAATATCCGCAAATCGCAAATCGACGACATGGCGCAGATATTCAACGAGTCGATCAACCAGACCCTGGCGCGCACCATGGCGACATCGGGAACCACATTGCTGGTACTTCTGGCACTGTTCTTCCTCGGTGGAGACATGATCCACAACTTCTCGATCGCCTTGATACTCGGCGTCGTCGCGGGGACCTTCTCATCGGTGTACGTGGCCGCCGCGTTGTTGCTCGCTATCAAACTGCAGCGCCAGGACCTGATCCGAACGAAGAAGGAAAGCGACGAGGAAGAAGAACTGCCCTGAGCCATCATCGGCCTAGCAGCTTTTCAGTCTCCAATACGCCTCCCCCTCGGGAGGCGTATTGCGTTGGGGGCTTGTATGGTTTGGACTAGTCGCGCGACACAATCTTCAGCCCATGACGGCGCAGCTTGCGCACCACGCTGGGCTGGCTGATACCCAGGCGCTCGGCCATGGCATAGGTGCTCGACAACCGCATCGCCAACTCGCCGAGGATCTCGGCCTCGACGGCCTCCAGCGTCTCGCGCAGGGAGCGCCCTTCTTCCAGCGTCGCCAGCGAACTGTCGCCCCGTGCCGCTGTACTCATGCGCGCTGGCGCCACGTCACGCTCCTCCATCGGTGCCCCGATAACGCCGCCCTCGGCGGATAACCAGGCGCGTTCAAGCCAGTTCTCCAGCTCGCGGACGTTCCCTAGCCAGTCGCCCCCCATCAACTCCGGCCACACGCGAGGATGCAGCACCTTGTCCATGCCATAGCGCTCGTTGAGCCGGGCGAGCTGGCGTTCCGCGAGGCCGGGGATATCTTCTCGGCGCTCGCGCAAGGGCGGCAGCGTAACGGGGATCACATTGAGCCGATAGTAAAGGTCGAGGCGAAAACGCCCCTCCTCCACGCGTTGCGCCAGGTCCTGGTTGGTGGCGACCACTAGGCGAAAATCGACTCGCCGCGAGCGCGTATCGCCCAGCCGCGTCAGGTAACCGTCCTGAATCACCTTCAGCAGTTTGCTTTGCATGGCCAGGGGCAACTCGCCGATTTCGTCGAGAAATAACGTGCCCTTGTGGGCCTGCTCCAGGAGCCCGGCCTTGCCCATCCGTGCGGCGCCGCTGAACGCGCCGGGTTGATAGCCGAACATCTCGGATTCGAACAGCGACTCGGGGATCGCCGCGCAATTGACGTCCACGAAGGCGCCATCGCACCGCTGGCTCCAACGATGCAACTGGCGCGCAAAGGCTGTCTTGCCGACCCCCGACTCACCGAGCATCAGCACCGTGGCGTCGGTCGGCGCCACCCGCTTGATGAGCTGCGCCACCTCATGCATGACCTGACTGCGCACCTCCAGCGATTCCAGCTCTAACGCATCCCCCGCTGCCGGCGCGCCGCCACGCTTGAGATGCTCGTTAAAGCGGCGCTGGAGAAGTGCGTATTCATCCTGCAGCAGGCGCAGATCGGTCATGTCCATGGAGCGACTGATGACGCGCACCAAGCGCCCGGATGCGTACACCGGATATGCCTCAGCGATGACTTGGCGTCCCGTACCGGTTCGCTGCATGACCTGCGCCGGCTGACCGGTTCGGATGACCTCGAGCGAGACCGAGGGCGATAGCACGCCGCGCGCTTCCAGCTCGTAGACCGTGGTCGCGCACAGCGACTCGCGACTCATGCCGTAGACGGCGGCACTTCCCGGGCTGACATCCAGCACCTGGCCATCAACATCGACGATGAAGACATGGTCGTGGCCGGTATGCACCAACGCCTCGAGCGTTTGTGCATCGATATCCTGATCTCGCATGCCATCCTCGATTCATTTTTGTATCGCGATACAATAGTGGATCACAGAAAGCCGTCGAGCAATACAAGACTGCATCACTCATGGCACTAAGTCATTGATTTTTCGTTGGCGATACTTGGCATGGTTCGTGCTTATAATAAGGAAGCACCAACAATAATCCACCGCTTTTACCAGGAGCCCAGCATGAGCGATCACGACGCCCCGCGTTTCAATCAACCCTTGGGCGGTAATGAGATGCCTCGCTTCGGCGGCATCGCGAGCATGATGCGTCTACCCACCCAGGCGAGCGCCGACGGGCTCGATGCTGCCTTCGTCGGCATTCCCATGGACATCGGCACTTCGAATCGCCCGGGCACCCGCCTGGGACCACGCCAGATTCGCGACGAGTCGCGCATGCTGCGGCCCTACAACATGGCCACCCGCGCGGCGCCGTTCGATAGTCTACAAGTGGCGGATACCGGCGACGTGGCGATCAATACCTTCGACCTGAAGAAAAGCGTCGAGATCATTCGCCAGCATTATCGTGAACTGCTCAGCCACGATGCCGTGCCGCTGACGCTCGGCGGCGACCACACCCTGACATGGCCGGTGCTGCAGGCCATCGCCGAGAAACACGGTCCGGTTGGGTTGATCCATATCGACGCCCATGCCGATATCAACCCACACATGTTCGGTGAGGAAGTCGCTCATGGCTGCCCGATTCGTCGCGCCCAGGAAGAGGGCCTGCTGGACAGCCAACGCGTGATCCAGATCGGGCTGCGTGGCACCGGCTACGCCGCCGATGACTTCGACTGGTGCCGCGAACAAGGCTTCCGCGTCGTGACCGCCGAGCAGTGCTGGTACAAGTCGCTAGAACCGTTGATGGCCGAAGTGCGCGAGCAGATGGGCGACCGCCCCGTGTACATCACCTTCGACATCGACGCTCTCGATCCCTCGGTGGCGCCCGGCACCGGCACCGCCGAAGCGGCCGGCCTGGCCATGTCGCAAGGCCTAGAGATCGTCCGTGGCGCCTGGGGACTGAATATCGTCGGCGGCGATCTGGTCGAAGTCGCACCGCCCTACGACACCAGCGGCAACACCGCGCTGATGGGCGCCACGTTGCTCTATGAAATGCTCTGCGTGCTGCCCGGCGTCAAGCGCCGCTAAGCCCTGCCCCTAACTGGGGGCTCTACAACAACAAGTGGTGACATCTATGTCTGCATCCCTCGATTCCACCGCCGCTGGCGGTGGAACTCCCGATAACGCGCCGCTGACGCCGCGCGGGCTTCTCAAGTTTCTCATCCCGTCGCTGATCGGCATCGGCATGTTTCTGGTGCCCTTCTCGACGGGCGACACCATCAATATCGGCATGGGACTGCTCGCCGATGGCCTCAAGGCGTTTCTCGGCGATGCCCTGCCCGCCATCGCCGTAGCCGTACTTTGCGCGTCGGCACTGCTGACCCTACTCGTCAAGTGTGCCAAACCCCGCTGGGCCCGCGAGAACGCCTTGGGTGAACTGTTCGACGTCGAGCCACTGTGGATGGCAATGCGTCTGCTGGGCGCCGTCTTCGCGGTCATGACCTATTTCCAGGTCGGCCCCGAGTTCGTGACCGCTTCTTTCACCGGCGGGGTCATGCTCAACGACCTGGCACCCGTACTGCTGACCTTTTTCTTTTTCGCCGCCATTCTGCTGCCTTTCCTGGTCGACTTCGGTTTCATGGAATTCATCGGCAGCCTAGTCCGCACGCCATTCCGCAAGATTTTCGGTCTGCCAGGACGCAGCGCCATCGACGCCACCGCTTCGTGGATGGGCTCAGGCACCGTGGGTGTGCTAATCACCACGCAGCAATACGAGCAGGGTTACTACAATCGGCGTGAGGCCTCGGCCATTGCCACCAACTTCTCCATCGTCTCGATTGCCTTTGCACTTCTGGTGACCAACTTCATCGGCATCAACCACCTCTTCGTGCCGTTTTATCTGACGGTGGTCGTGGCGGGCTTGGTGGCTGCGGTGATCGTCCCGCGCCTGCCGCCACTCTCGCGCAAGCCGAACACCTACCATGAACCTGTGGGTTGCCGCCTCGCCGAGGAACGCACCGGCACCAAGGGCCTATTTCGCTATAGCCTGGGCATGGCTGTGGACCGCGCCGACAAGGCACCGGGACCGCGTCAGTTGTTGCGCCATGCGCTGCTTAACGTCGCCGATATTTTCTTCGGTCTGCTGCCACTGGTCATCGCCATCGGCACCGTGGCCTTGATCCTCGCCGAGTTCACGCCGCTGTTCACTTGGTTGTCCTATCCGATGGTGCCGATTCTCGAGTGGATGCGCGTGCCCGAAGCGGCGGCCGCCGCGCCGGCCACGCTGGTCGGTTTCGCGGACATGTTCCTGCCCGCCGTGCTGGCCAGCGATATCGAGAGCGAACTGACGCGTTTCGTGATCGCCTGCCTGTCGTTGACGCAGTTGATCTACATGTCTGAAATCGGCGCCTTGCTGCTCAAGTCCAAGATTCCGCTCAAGCTCTGGGAACTGGTCGTCATCTTCCTGCTGCGTACCGCTATCACGTTGCCGATCATCGTCGTGATGGGCCACTGGCTGGTGGCGTAAGGAGCTCTCCATGACCAACGACACGAACTCGCCTTCCGCTCGCTCGATTAGCTGCGCCGAGGCACTGGTTCGCCTGCTGCGTGACAGTTACGCCGTGGATACGGTCTTCGGCATTCCCGGCGTGCATACCGTGCCGCTGTATCGCGGCCTGGAAGCGGGCGGCCTGCGCCACGTCACGCCGCGCCACGAACAGGGCGCAGGGTTCATGGCGGACGGCTATGCCCGCGCCAGCGGCAAGCCCGGAGTCTGTTTCATCATCACCGGGCCGGGAATGACCAATATCGCCACCGCCATGGGGCAGGCACTGGCCGATTCCGTCCCCATGCTGGTGATTTCCAGCGTCAACCGTCGCGACACCCTGGGACGCGGCCAAGGGCGCCTGCACGAGTTGCCCAGCCAGCAGAACGTGCTGGCGGGCGTGAGCCGTTTCAGCCACACCCTGCTCGATCCGAGCGCCTTGCCGGAAGTGCTAGCGCGTGCCTTTGCGGTCTTTCATTCCGAACGGCCAGGGCCAGTACATATCGAGATTCCCATCGATCTTTTCGATGCGCCGGTCTCGCTCCCCACCGATCATTCGCCGGCACGGCTCTACCGACCCGCGCCGCACCCCGATGGCGTACAGCTAGCCGCCGAGTGGCTACGTGAGGCTCATGCCCCACTGGTGTTATTGGGGGGAGGCTGTGCGGATGCATCAGAAGCGGCTCGGACGCTGGTCGAGCAGCTCGACGCACCGACCGTGACCACCATCAACGCCAAGGGAGTACTTGGGCGCGGGCATCCCCTCGACCTGGGCGCCAACGCCACCTGGCCCGATGTACGTGCGCTGGCTCGCGATGCCGACGTCATCCTCGCCGTGGGCACCGAGCTCGGCGAAACCGATTACGACGTGGTGTTCGACGACGGCTTCACGTTGACCGGTCGCTTGATTCGCATCGATCTGGAAGCGGAGCAACTGGTGCGCAACCAGGCGACGGCCCTGGGACTGGTCAGCGACGCCGGCACCGCGCTGTCGGCCCTGCTGGCGCACTTCCCTACCCCGCTCGCACACCACGGCGCGGAACGCACCCGCGCCATCCATGAAGCGCTGGCGCTGCCGACGCGTCCGGATATGGCGACGTTCGTGACGCTTTATGCCGCGCTCGATCACGCCTTGCCCGAGGCCATCATCGTCGGCGACTCCACCGCGCCGGTCTACGCCGGCAATCATCTCGTCGAGCGTGCGGCGCCACGGCACTACTTCAACGCCTCGACCGGTTACGGAACCCTGGGTTACGGTTTGCCGGCGGCATTTGGCGCCCAACTGGCCAAACCCGGCACACCGGTCGTGGCCCTGGTCGGCGATGGCGGCGCGATGTTCACCCTGAGCGAGCTGGCCACGGCCGTCGACGAAGGCCTGCCGGTGGTCGTGGTGCTCTGGAACAACGGCGGCTATGAGGAAATCCGCCGCTACATGGATGCGCATGGCGTCGCTCGCGTCGGCGTCGACCCCACGCCGCCCGATTTCCAGCGGCTGGCAGAAGGATTCGGCCTTACCTCGCATCGGGTCGAATCTCCCGCTGCCCTCGATCTCGCGCTCAGCAAGGTCTCGCGCACATCGCCGACGTTGATCGAGATCGACGCCGAACGCTGGCAGGCGGCGCTCGGCTGATGCGCATCGTCCACGGCGGTCATTTTCCCAGCTTTCCCGGGGCACGTTTACACGCCATGATCGATGCTTGGCGCCGTCACCACGCCCTTTAAAGGAGTCTACATGCAACAGCTCGATCATCAGTTCATCGACAATCGCTGGGTGGCCAGTCAAGGCACGCGGCGTTTGGCGGTGATGGATCCGTATCATGAGCGCCAGATCGCCGAGGTTACGGCCGGCGATGCCGAAGACGTCGACGCGGCAGTGAGCGCCGCTCGTCGCGCCCTGCCCGATTGGAGCGCCTTGGGCGGCGAGGCGCGCGGGGCCTATCTGGAGGCGCTGGCCGATGCCTTGACGGCGCGCCGCGAAGCGCTGATGGAGCTTTCCGCGACCAATAACGGCAAGGCCCTCGCCGAGGCCGGCATCGACCTCGACGACGCCATCGCCTGCTATCGTTACTACGCACGCCAGGCACGCGAGCTGGAAGCCCGGCAGGGGCGCCGTATCATGCATGACATCGAAGGTGTCGACGCCTATTGCTATGAAGATCCCGCCGGCGTGGTTGGCTTGATCACGCCGTGGAACTTCCCGCTGGTGACCAGCGCCTGGAAGATCGCGCCAGCCCTGGCGGCGGGCTGCACGGTGGTCTTCAAGCCCTCCGAGGTCACGCCGCTACCGGAACAGGTCCTCGCCGAGATCGCCCTGGAGATCGCGCTACCGCCCGGCGTGCTCAATCTGCTGCATGGCGATGGCGACGGTATCGGCGCGCCGCTGACGCGTCATGCCGGTATCGACAAGCTGTCGTTCACGGGCAGCAATGCCGTGGGCGAACGCGTGATGCAGGCCGCCGCCGAGGGCAGTCGCGGGGTGTCGCTGGAGCTCGGCGGCAAATCGCCGATCCTGGTGCTCGAGGATGCCGAGGTCGAACAGGCCGCCGACTGGGTCATGGCTGGTATCTACTTCAATAGCGGGCAGATTTGCTCGGCGACCTCACGCTTGATCGTGCACCAATCGCTTGCCGAGGCGCT
This sequence comes from Chromohalobacter sp. 11-W, assembly GCF_029889905.1. Classification (GTDB taxonomy): domain Bacteria; phylum Pseudomonadota; class Gammaproteobacteria; order Pseudomonadales; family Halomonadaceae; genus Chromohalobacter. The sequence continues at coordinate 57,161 of NZ_JARANZ010000006.1, forward strand.
CTATGAGGCGCTGGCGACACGCATCGACGCCATACGCCTGGGCGATCCGCTGGGCGCGGATACCGACATGGGCCCGATGACCAGCCAACGTCAGCGCGATCGGGTCCGCGACTACCTGGCCATCGCCGAGCGCGAAGGGCTTCAGGCAGTGCGCGACACACGTCACCGCCAATTGCCGGACCAGGGCTACTTTATCGCACCGACGCTGTATCGCGACGTACCCACCGATAGCCGTCTGTGGCGCGAAGAGGTTTTCGGCCCGGTGCTGTGCGCGCGCAGCGTCGCCTCCGACGAAGATGCCATCGCACTGGCCAACGCCAACGACTTCGGCCTGGCCGCCACGGTCATCAGCGGCGACCCTCAACGCGCCAAGCGCGTCGGACGGGCCCTGCGTGCCGGCAACATCTGGTACAACAGCGAGCAGATCGTCATGCCGGAAGCCAGCTGGGGCGGTTTCGGGCATAGCGGCATCGGCCGTGAGCTCGGTCCTTGGGGGCTCTCCGCCTATCTCGAGGTCAAACACTTGATCGGCCCGGCGGACTGACCGAAACGAGCCGCACAACGAAAAATACCCCGCCGAACGCGATGTCGGCGGGGTATTGCGTGCGGACCAGTCAAAAGGACTTACATCCGCGGTTTGAGCTGCTGTACCAGTGTCTTGTAAAGGCGCGGCGTAGCCGCCATGAGATTCTGCTCGATAGCGACCGTGGGACTACCGTCCGGCCCGCCCAGCAACGCACCGGCCTCCTTGAGGAGGAGACTGCCGACCATTTGATCCTGCTCCTCGAGTCCCAGCACGAAGGCAACATCGACACGGCCAGCAGCGAGTTGCGCGAGATCCAGAAGGCCACTACCGCTGCTGAGGAAGTTTTCGACCTGTGGCCCGAGGCCTTGAACCAAGGCCAAATACGTCGGCAGGTGGCGCGAACGCAGCCAGGGCTCCGGCAAACCGACGGCAATGCGCGCGCCCTCGACCGTGATGTGATTGGGCACGCGAATGCGGCGTCCATTGAGCTGCGCGCCACGCCCACGGCTGACCAGATACTCGTCGTCGCTGAAGGGGCAGACAATCACCGCATGCTCGGGCTTGCCCTTGACCAGACAGATAACGGAAATGGCGAAGTTGGGCGATGCCACGGCCAGGTTGGAATAACCGTGGAACGGCTCGATGCGCCAGTGGTAATCGGCGCCCTCACCTTCGCCGTCACGGTGCGCCGTATAGCGACCGGAAAGACCATGCTGGGGATAGCTGCGACGAAACTGCGCGTCGATAAGCGTTTCTGCGTTACGCGCAGTATCTTCCAGCAGCTGATCGAGCTGCCGGTCGCCACGCGCGACTTCGATGCGGTCGCGAGCACGCACGAACTGCTCGGCGGCACTACGCGCGGCGCGCAGTGCGAATTGAACCATGGGATGCATGATACGGGCCTGAATCTCGGAAACTGTTAAAGAACGTCGCACATCCTAGCAGAAGGCGCCCACGACGGGAAGTTTCGCGGCCTTCAAGCCATGATAGACTCGCCGTTCGTTTCTCAGCCGCGCGCCCTATCATCATGCTCGACAAACTGCGTATCGTTCTCATTGGCACCAGCCATCCCGGCAACATCGGCGGCACAGCCCGCGCCATGCACAATATGGGCCTTGCCGATCTTGCCCTCGTCGCGCCCCGCTGCGAGGTATACGGCGCCGAATCCCACGCTCGCGCGTCCGGTGCCGATGCCCTGGTGAGTAATGCCAAGGTGTATGCCACGCTCGAGGAGGCTGTCGGTGATTGCACCTTCGTGGTCGGCGCCAGCGCTCGTGTGCGTCATCTCCCCTGGCCCATGCTCACCCCGCGCGCGCTGGGCGAACGCCTCCCTGGCGAGTGCGCGCCCGAGGCCGCCCAGGCCGCGCTGGTTTTTGGGCGCGAGGACAGCGGCATGACCAACGGCGAGCTGCAGCGCTGCCATGCCCATGTGCACATCCCCACCAACCCCGATTTCAGCTCACTCAACCTGGCCGCTGCGGTCCAGGTGCTGGCCTATGAATGTCGACTGGCGGCACTGGGCGCGGACGACGCTGCGGATACGCCGTTCGGGGTCGAATGGGACAACCCGCCGGCCAGTCATGACGATCTGGAGCGCTTCTTCGCTCATCTCGAACAGACGCTGACCGAGATCGACTTTCACGACCCCGACAACCCGCGTCAGTTGATGGCACGTCTACGCCGACTCTTCATGCGTAGCCACATCGACAGCATGGAAATGAATATCTTGCGCGGCATTCTCGGGGCCGTGAACAAGCAAAGCCGGGCACTGGCCCGCCAGGAGAGCCACGACGGGAATGGTTGACCGCGTTACTGGGTTTTCCCATAATACGGACACGTTTCAGGCAAACATTCCATACGGATTGCATGTCCTGCCTGGTCAATCGCTTCATCACCGACGCCCGATTACCTCAACTTATGCGCTTGACGACCAAGGGACGCTACGCCGTCACCGCGATGCTGGACCTGGCGCTGCATGCCGATGCCGGCCCCATCAGCCTCGCCGACATTTCCAAACGCCAAGCGATTTCACTGTCCTATCTGGAACAGCTGTTCGCGCGGCTCAAGCGTGCCGAACTGGTCAATAGCGTGCGTGGCCCGGGCGGCGGTTACATGCTCGCGCATGCGTCCAGCGCCATTTCGGTGGCTGCGGTCATCGGTGCGGTAGACGAGTCTGTGGACGCGACGCGCTGCCAGGGGCTCTCGGACTGCCAGCAGGGCGATACCTGCCTGACGCACCATTTGTGGTGCGATCTGTCGGATAAGATTCATGGCTTCCTCGACGCCATCACGCTCGCCGAGCTGGTGGAGCGCCAGGAGGTCCGCGATATCGCCGCCCGCCAGCAGCGCGTCGCGCCGGAGACGATCAGCACCGATACCATCAGCATTGCGCCGCAATGACCGTGCGGAGCAGTAGGCGCCAGCGCCATCATCGATACGAGACGTCATGACCTCACCCGTGTATCTTGACTATGCTGCCACCACCCCCGTCGACCCACGCGTCGCGGAGGTGATGGCGCGTCACCTGACACTCGATGGCGTCTACGCCAACCCCGCTTCGCGTAGCCACATGCCGGGATGGTTGGCCGAACAGGCCGTGGAAAGCGCGCGCCGCCAAGTCGCCGACTTGATCGCCGCCGATCCGCGCGAGATCGTCTGGACCAGCGGCGCTACCGAAGCCGACAATCTTGCGTTGATCGGCTTCATGCGCGCCAACCGAGCGCGCGGACGACATCTGGTCACCTCGCGTATCGAACATAAAGCCGTCGTCGACACCGCCCTCGCGCTTGAGGCCGAAGGTTTCGACGTGACGTGGTTGACGCCCGGTGCAGATGGCCGCGTGACGCCCACGCAGCTCAACGACGCCATGCGCGAGGATACCGTTCTGGTCTCGCTGATGGCCGTCAATAACGAGCTGGGCAGCATTCACGAGCTGGCGGCACTGGCCGAGATCGTCCACGCCGCCGGCGCGGTCTTTCATGTCGATGCCGCCCAGGCCACCGGCAAGATCGCGCTCGATGTCAACGCCATGGGCATAGACCTGATGTCGATGTCGGCGCACAAGACCTATGGTCCCAAGGGCGTCGGCGCGCTCTATGTACGCCGCAGCCCCGACATTCGCCTCGATGCGCTGATCCATGGCGGCGGTCACGAACGCGGCATGCGTTCAGGCACCCTGCCCACGCATCAGATCGCCGGCATGGGCGAAGCCTTCGCCCTGGCGGCCGACGCGCAGGAAGCCGATCACGCCCATGGCCTGGCCATGCGCCAGCGCTTTCTCGACGGCCTTGACGCGTGCGAAGGCGTGCACTGCAACACGACGCTCGACGTCTCGGTGCCCATGATCGTCAATCTGGCTTTCGACGACGTCGACGGCGAGTCGCTGCTGATGGCGCTGCGTGCGCTGGCGGTATCGACCGGTTCGGCGTGCAACTCAGCCAGTGTCGAGCCATCCTATGTATTGAAGGCCATCGGCACCGATCGCATTCGCGCCTTGGCGTCCATTCGCTTCAGTTTCGGCCGCTTCACTACCGAGGCGGATATCGACACCGCAAGCGCCGAGCTCAGACACGCACTCGGCGCCCTACGCCAATGATTCGAGGTCGCCGCACGGCGCGTCGCGACCCAAGCAAGGAGGTCAACATGGCTAACATCAGTATCAGTTCCGCTGCCGCCGATCAGATCCAGCATGTGCTCGCCGAACGCGGCAATGGCCTCGGCCTGCGCGTGGCGATCAAGCCCAGCGGCTGCTCCGGCTACAGTTACGTGCTCGATATCGCCGACGAGGTGGGCGCCAACGACGTGCCCTTCGAGGATCATGGCGTCAAGGTGCTCGTCGACAAAGAGGCCTTGACCATGCTCGACGGCACCGAGGTGGACTACGTCAACGAAGGGCTTAACCGTTACTTTCGCTTCAACAACCCCAATGCCACCGACGAATGCGGCTGCGGGGAAAGCTTCAGCGTCTAAAGGCGTCACCCGCCGGGCGTGCGCCACGTCCGGCGACACGCTACAATGACGCGCTTTTTTCGACATCCGTCGAGTTTCATGCAACGCGTCGCCTCGAGCGGCGCGTTGGCGTATCGATCAAGACCCTCGATTTCAGTCACGGAGACATTGACCTCATGGCCAACGAACGCACCCTGTCCATCATCAAACCCGACGCCGTCGCCAAGAACGTCATCGGCGAGATCGAAAGCCGCTTCGAGAAGGCCGGCCTCAAGATCGTCGCCGCCAAGATGCTCCAGCTTTCCCAGGCCCAGGCCGAAGGCTTCTACGCCGAGCACAAGGAACGCTCCTTCTTCGGCGATCTGGTGGGCTTCATGACGTCCGGCCCGGTGGTCGTACAGGTTCTGGAAGGCGACAATGCCATCGCCACCAACCGTGACCTGATGGGCGCTACCAATCCCAAGGAAGCCGAGGCCGGCACCATCCGCGCCGACTTCGCGCAGTCCATCGACGCCAACGCCGTGCACGGCTCCGACTCGCCGGAATCCGCCGAGCGCGAGATCGCTTACTTCTTCGGCAACGAAGAGATCTGCGCACGCTGATCGCTTCCCGCGGGGGCCGCAAGGCCCTCGCACCGCCATCCACCGAGCGTACGACCCACCATGACCCTCGATACCGCCACGCCCCGTACCAACCTTCTCGGCCTTACGCGCGAGGAGATGGAAACCTTCTTCGTCTCATTGGGCGAGAAGAAATTTCGCGCCGCCCAGGTGATGAAGTGGATTCACCACGAAGGCTGCGACGACTTCGAGTCGATGACCAATCTCTCTAAGGCGTTGCGTACGCGCCTCGAGGAACTCGCCGAAGTGCGTGGTCCGCGCGTGGTCTACGAAGGCGCCTCGCAGGATGGCACGCGTAAGTGGGTTCTCGAGGTGGAGGACGGCAGTTACGTGGAAACCGTGCTGATTCCCGCCGAGGGTGGCAAACGCCGCACGCTGTGCGTGTCGTCACAGGTCGGCTGCTCGCTGGATTGCAGCTTCTGCTCCACCGGCAAGCAAGGTTTTCAGCGCAACCTCACCAGCGCCGAGGTCATCGGTCAGGTGTGGGTAGCCAGCAACAGCTTCGGCGCGCGGCGAGACACCAATCGCCCGGTCACCAACGTGGTGATGATGGGCATGGGCGAGCCGCTGATGAACTACAACGCCGTCGTGCCGGCCATGAAGCTCATGCTCGACGACAACGGTTACGGCCTTTCCAAGCGCCGCGTCACGCTTTCCACCTCCGGCGTGGTACCGATGATCGATAAGCTCGGCGACGAGCTCGACGTGAGTCTGGCGATTTCGCTGCATGCCGCCAACGACGAGCTGCGCAACGAGCTGGTGCCGCTCAACCGCAAGTACAACATCGCCACGCTGCTCGATTCCTGCCGTCGCTATCTCGCCAAGTGCGACGACACGCGCATGCTGACCATCGAGTACACGCTAATGAAGGACGTCAACGATCAGCAGCGCCACGCCCAGGAGCTGGCAACGCTGCTCGGAGACCTGCCGTGCAAGATCAACCTGATTCCCTTCAACCCGTTCCCGCACTCGGGCTACGAGAAGCCTTCACGCAATCAGGTCATGCGCTTTCAGCACTGGCTCGAAGAACTGGGCCATACTGCCCCCGTCCGCATGACGCGCGGCGATGATATCGATGCCGCCTGCGGTCAGCTGGTGGGACGCGTCAAGGACCGCACCAAGCGTCATGAGCGTTACATTCAGTCCATTCAGATCGACGCCGATTGAGCCTCACCTTGACTTCATTAAGGTGCGGCGCTTTGATGGGACACTTCCAGACGACGAATACCGTCTCATCGCATCGATTGACGCCATTGTTTCGAGAGGGCTCCATGACGCGCCGCCATCGTCCACCTTCGATCCGCTCGTTGAGTGCCGCGATGTCGCTCGTCTGGCTATTGAGCGGTTGCGCCGTCCAGGTCGAAAGTAACTCCCCCTACGCATCGCCGGACAACGGTGAAGCGGTGTCGGCGTATACCGAGCTGGGGCTGGCCTATCTCAAACGCGACAACTTGACGCGCGCCCGCGATGCACTGGAACACGCCTTGGAACTGGGTCCCGACGATCCACGGGCATTGGAAAGCATGGCACTTCTCTATCAACGTCAGGATGAGCCGGCACTCGCCGAGGAATACTTCGAACGTGCGCTGGATGCCGACGGCGATTATACTCGCGCGCGCAACAACTATGCTGCTTTTCTGTACGATGAGGGCAAGCTCGACGCCGCCTGTACGCAACTGCAGCAAGCAGCACAAGACACCACGTATAATAATCGCGCCCAATTGCTTGCCAATCTGGGCCGATGCCGGTTCGAGCAAGGCGATCTCGATGCCGCGCGACGTCCGCTGGAACAGGCCATCGCGTCCGACTCACGCGATGCACAAAGCCTGCTCCTGCTGGCGAGACTCGACCATACGCAGGGTCATGATGAACGTGCCTGGGAACGCTTGCAGCGTTTCTTCACCTTGGCCGAGGCGACTCCGGAAAGTCTCGAATTGGCGAGCGATATCGCTCGCGCACGGGGCGACGAGGAAGCCGCAGCCTTTTATCATCGGCAGCATGACGATTCCTGAGGCATGATCCGACCACACGAATTCGAGAAGGATGCTCTGGTATGAGCGACACTCACGAACAACACATCTCCCCCGCTCCCACCGAGGGTCACGAACCTCCGGGCACTCGGCTGAGGCGCGAGCGCGAGCGACAGGGACTGTCGCTAGAAGAAGTCGCCGAGCAGCTCAACCTCCGGCCCGCCGTGGTCACCGGTCTGGAAGAAGACCGCTACGACCAGGTCCCCATCGCCACCTATCGACGAGGTTATCTGCGTGCCTACGCCAAGTTGCTGGGGCTCGACGACAAGCGTGTGGCGCAAGACTACGACGCCCTGCACGGCCGTGACGATCTCGACCGCAAAGTCACACCACCATCGTATCGCTCGCAACCGCCCTCACGGATCGGCGCCTGGGTCTTCAAGCTGGTCACGCTCATCATCATCGTCGGCCTGATCGGCTTGACGCTGCTTTGGTGGCAGAGCCGTGAAGGCAACGAGTTCTTCGGCCTCGGCGATGAGCCCGCCGCCATGGAAAGTGCGGATGGTGGTAGCGCCACCGGGGGCAGTGCGGGGAACGAGGCCATGGCAAACGACGCTACCCTCAACGACGCCGCCGCCTCAAACAGCGAGGCACAACGCGACGGTGTCGCCTCGCAGGCCGGTACGGGTGAACAAGGCAACGCGAGCGAACAGGACAACCTGCCGCCGCTACCCGACGAGGATGACAGTTTGGGTCTGGTCGATAGCGATGACGCGAGCGCTGACGACACCTCGAACGAGGGTGCTACCGGCGACGATGTCGACGCACAGGGCACGAACGTCGCCGCCCGCGACACCTCGGCGGATGCCGAATCCGCCACGCAGGACGACGACCGCGATGGCGCCAGCAACGATGCCGGCGCTAACAGCGCCAATAGCCTGACGCTGACTTTCAACGAGCAATCATGGACCGAGATCTATGATGCCGACGATCAACGCCTGTTGGCCGGGCTGCAAGACCCCGGCACCAATACCCAGCTAGAAGGCACGCCGCCGTTTCGCCTGACCATTGGCAACGCCACCGGCGTCGAGCTCCGCTATCAGGACGAGGATATCGACCTGAGCCAGCATACCGGCGGCAACAACGTCGCCCGCTTCACCTTGGGAGAGTGATACGCCCATGCATATGCAATCTCCGATTCAACGGCGCCAATCCCGCCAGATTCATGTCGGGAATGTCCCCGTCGGTGGTGGCGCGCCCATCGCCGTTCAAAGCATGACCAACACCGACACCCTGGATGTCGCCGCCACCGTGGCGCAGATCCGCCAGCTCGAGGCCGCAGGCGCGGATATCGTGCGCGTGTCGGTGCCCACCATGGAGGCCGCCGAGACCTTCGGCCAGATCAAGCGCGAGGTCTCGGTCCCCCTGGTTGCCGACATCCACTTCGACTACAAGATCGCCCTGCGCGTAGCGGAACTGGGCGTCGATTGCCTGCGCATCAACCCCGGCAATATCGGCCGCGAAGACCGCGTGCGCGCGGTGGTCGATGCCGCCCGCGAACATGGCATTCCGATTCGCATCGGCGTCAACGCCGGATCGTTGGAAAAGGATCTGCAGAAGAAATACGGCGAACCTACGCCAGAAGCCTTGGTCGAATCCGCCATGCGGCATATCGAGCATCTCGACCGCCTCGATTTCCAAGACTTCAAGGTCAGCGTCAAGGCCTCCGACGTGTTCATGGCGGTGGCCGCTTACCGTCAGCTCGCGCAGCGCATCGATCAGCCCCTGCATCTAGGCATCACGGAAGCCGGTGGTTTGCGTTCGGGAACCGTGAAGTCCTCGATTGGGCTCGGCATGCTGCTGATGGAAGGCATCGGCGACACCATTCGCGTCTCGCTGGCCGCCGACCCCGTCGAAGAAATCAAGGTCGGCTATGACATGCTCAAGAGCCTGCGCCTGCGCTCCAAAGGCATCAACTTCGTCGCCTGCCCGAGTTGCTCGCGCCAGAATTTCGACGTCATCGGCACCATGAACGCCCTCGAGGAACGCCTCGATGACATCATGACGCCGCTCGATGTTTCGGTCATCGGCTGCGTGGTCAATGGCCCCGGCGAGGCCAAGGAAAGCGATATCGGCCTCACCGGCGGCGACCCGGCCAACCTCGTTTATATCGACGGCAAGCCGGCCAGCAAGCTTCGCAACGACCACTTGGTCGACGATCTGGAAGCGCTGATCCGCGATAAGGTCCGCGAAAAAGAGGCCCGCGAACGCGATACCATCGCTCGCGAGGCATAAAGCGCCGCTCGCGCGCCCCGTACCGGTTCAGGAGTCAGCATTGAGCAACAAGATCCAGGCCATCCGTGGCATGAACGATCTGCTACCGGAGCAGTCGCCTGTTTGGCAATACTTCGAGCGTCAGATCCAGCATCTCATGCAGCGCTATGGGTATAGCGAAATCCGCACGCCCATCATCGAGCAGACAGCACTGTTCAAGCGTTCGATCGGCGAAGTGACCGATATCGTCGAAAAGGAGATGTATACCTTCGATGATCGCAACGGCGACAGCCTCACGCTGCGGCCCGAAGGCACCGCCAGTTGCGTGCGCGCGGCACTTGAGAACGGCCTGCTTTACAACCAGACGCAGCGCCTGTGGTATCAGGGCCCGATGTTCCGCCACGAACGTCCGCAAAAAGGGCGCTACCGTCAGTTCCACCAGGTCGGTGTGGAAGCCTATGGCATGTACGGGCCGGACATCGACGTCGAGATGATCCTGCTCAGTGCACGGCTATGGGAAGCGCTCGGACTGATGCCCCACGTTCAGTTGGAGCTCAACTCGCTGGGCTCCAACGAGGCACGTGGCGCCTATCGAGACGCGCTGGTCGCCCACTTCGAGGCGCATTCCGATGTCCTCGACGAAGATTCCCGGCGCCGTCTGAGCACCAACCCGCTGCGCATCCTGGACTCCAAGAATCCCGACATGGCGGCGATGCTCGCCGATGCGCCACGCTTGATGGATCATCTCGACGAAGAATCGCGTGCTCACTTCGCCGAGCTCACCGCCATGCTCGAGGCGGCCGGCATCGACTACGTCATCAATCCGCGCCTGGTGCGAGGACTGGACTATTACAGTCGAACCGTGTTCGAGTGGACCACCCAAGCGCTGGGTAGCCAGGGCACGGTATGTGCTGGCGGTCGCTACGATGGCCTGGTCGAACAGCTCGGCGGCAAGCCCACGCCTGGCGTAGGGTTTGCCATGGGCGTCGAGCGGCTGATCCTGCTGCTCGAAACGCTCGATCTGATTCCCGAGGCCGCGCGACCGCGCACCGACGTCTATCTGACGGCCATGGGCGATGCCGCCAGCCGCGAAGCAATGCTGCTGGGCGAACGGCTGCGTAGCAACCTGCCCGGTATGCACCTGCAGCTCCATTGCGGCGGCGGCAGCTTCAAGAGCCAGATCAAGAAAGCCGACAAGAGCGGGGCCCGCATGGCGCTGTTACTCGGCGAGGATGAGCTGGCTAGCGGTCAGGTGGGGATCAAATTCCTGCGTGAAGATCGTGATCAAGAAAGCGTTGCCCTCGATGCGCTCGCGGCGCGCCTCAAGACGCTTCTCGCGGAGGCTTGAAGAGCGGACTTGAAGAACGGACTTGAAGAACGACGCGCCGTTTCGTACGAACAGCCATTGAAGGAGACCGCCCGTGGCGGAGCTTATTACTAGCGAAGATGAACAGCTTGAGACGCTCAAGCGCTGGTGGAAAGAGTACGGCAAGGCGATTATCGCCGGCATCGTACTGGCCGGCGCTGGCGTTTTCGCCTGGAACGCCTGGCAGGATTACCAAGCCTCTCAAGCGGCAGCGGCGTCGCAACGCTACCAACAGCTCACGATGCTGATGCAGCAGCCGCAGATGAGCGCCGAGCAACGCGAACAGGCCACGACCATGATCGATGGTCTGGAAAGCGAGCACGGTGGCACCTTGTACGCCGAGCTTGCCGAGCTGATGCGTGCACGCCTGGCGGTCGACGCCGATGACCTGGAGGGTGCCCGCGATACGCTGTCGTCCTTCATCGATGGCAGCGAACATGCTTATCTCAGCGGCCTCGCGCGCCTCAATTTGGCACGCGTGCAGATCGCCCTGGACAACGCCGAGGGCGCCCTGACGACACTCGAGGGCTATATTCCCACCGCGCTCGAGGCGCAAGCCGCCGAGATCAGCGGCGATGCCCACGCCGCGCTAGGCCAACCCGATGAGGCACGCCAAGCCTATCAGGACGCGCTCGCCCGCGCCGAAGAGCAGGATCAACCGCTTTCCGGCGTACGGCTCAAGCTCGACAATCTCGGTGTAGAGGACGCCAGCTGATGAAATTGAACCACCTACTGTTACCGGCCGCACTCACCTTATCTACCTTGCTGGTGGGCTGCGCTGGCGACGTCGAGCCGCAGTATCCGCCCAAGGAACTCAAGGACTTCTCGGCCTCGGCGACCCTCGACGAGCGCTGGTCCACCTCGGTCGGCGACGGCCTAGGGCGGGCACGTTACCCCTTGATGCCCCTACTCGCCGACGGCACCCTCTATGCCGCCGACGCAAGCGGCCTGTTGCGCGCGCTCGACGCCGATAATGGCGACACTCAATGGGAAGTACGCTTCGACACACCGCTGTCCAGCGGCATGTCCCGCGATGGGGCGCATTTATATGCCGGTACGCGCAACGGTTCCGTCGTCGCCATCAACCGCGAGGACGGCAGCGAAGCCTGGCGCTCCAAGGTCTCCAGCGAAGTGTTGGCCACCCCCCAGGTCAACAGCAAGCTGGTCGTAGTGCAGAGTGCCGACGGCACGGTAACCGCCTTGGATCGCACCTCGGGGCAGGAAGAATGGACCTACAGCAGCAGCCAGCCTTCCTTGACCTTGCGTGGCACGGGCACGCCGCGTGTCATCGAGCCCGTCTCGTTCGTCGGCTTTGCCAATGGCCGCCTGGTGACGCTCGACAACCGTAGTGGCCAACCGCTATGGGACATGCGTGTCGCCGTGCCGCAAGGGCGTACCGAAGTGGAACAGCTCGTCGACCTCGACGGCCAGCCGGTGCTGTCTCGGGACGGCCGCCTGTTCGTGACCAGCTACAACGGCCGCGTCATGGCGCTGGAAGCCACCAGCGGCGAAGTCCTCTGGTCGCGTGACGAATCCAGCTATCTGACCCCGCTGCGCGTCGGCAATTACCTCTTCACCGTCAACGAAGCCAGCCATGTCCTGGCGCTCGATGTCGATAGTGGCAGCGTGCTGTGGGAATCCGACGCCCTCGAAGGCCGCGACTTGACCGCGCCCACCTTCGTCGACGGCAAGCTGGCGCTAGGCGACTATCAGGGGTATGTCCATCTGCTCAACGCCAGCGATGGGGAACTCGTGGGTCGCACGGAACTCGGCGGCGATGGCATCAGCCTGCCGTTGCTGGCCGACGACCAACGGCTCTACACCCTCACCAACGACGGCGAACTGGCCGCCTACGATATCGACGCAAGCGACGATTGAGCGGGCCGCACTTGAGCTTGTGAGCGGGCACCTCGCGATGAGGTGCCCGCGTCATTTGTGGGCCCTTACCGATCAGCAATGCTAGAATCACGCCACGACAACGTGACGCTTGCGTCATGTCCTCTTTGAAGCGACCACGTCGCATGTCCAGCCTCACTCAACGCTTTTGTGCGCCGGTTTACGAGACAACATGAATCCTGTCATCGCCCTGGTAGGCCGACCCAATGTCGGCAAATCGACCCTCTTCAATCGCCTGACTCGCACGCGTGACGCGCTGGTCGCCGACTTTGCGGGTCTGACCCGTGACCGCAAGTACGGCAACGGCGCGCTCGGCGACAAAACCTACACGGTCATCGACACCGGCGGCATCAGCGGCAATGAAGAAGGCATCGACGCCGCCATGGCCGAGCAGTCGCTGCTGGCCATCGACGAAGCCGACATCGTGCTGTTCATGGTCGACGGGCGTAGCGGCCTCAGCGCCGCCGACGAGGCCATCGCCAATCACCTGCGCGTCAATCAGAAGAAGACCTGGCTGGTGGTCAACAAGACCGATGGGCTCGAAGAGCACTCGGCTTCGGCGGACTTCTGGCAGCTCGGCCTGGGCGACCCGCGCCCGATCGCCGCCGCGCATGGGCGCAACGTAACCGCCTTGATCGACGAGGTGCTGGCGCCCTTTCCTCCGCGCGAGGCCAACGCCGCGCCACCGGATCTCAGCAACGGCATTCGCATCGGCGTCATCGGTCGGCCTAATGTCGGCAAATCGACGCTGGTCAACCGCCTGCTGGGCGAAGAGCGCGTTATCGTCTTCGATGAGGCCGGCACCACGCGCGATGCCATCGAGATCCCCTTCGAGCGCCGCGGCAAGCCCTATGTGCTGGTCGATACCGCCGGCGTGCGGCGACGCAAGAACGTCAAGGAAACCGCCGAGAAGTTCTCGATCATCAAGACACTCGAAGCCATCAAGGACTGCCATGTGGCGGTCATGGTGCTCGACGCGCGCAGCGGCCTGGTCGAACAGGATATGCACCTGCTCGACTATGCCTTGAGTAGTGGGCGCGCGCTGGTACTCGCGGTCAACAAATGGGACGGCCTCGAGCAAGAAGCCAAGGACAAGATGCGCGCCGCCATCAAGCGACGTCTAGGCTTCGCCGATTACGCCGAGATGCACTTCATCTCCGCGCTGCACGGCACCGCAGTGGGCGATCTCTACCCCTCCATCACGCGGGCCTTCGACTCGGCCAACAGTCACTGGTCGACCAATCGCCTGACCACCCTCTTGCAGGATGCGGTAAGCGAGCATCAACCACCGTTGGTCCACGGCCGCCGTATCAAGTTGCGCATGGCCCACCAGGGCGGCAGCAACCCGCCCATCATCGTGGTCCACGGCAATCAGACTGGCTCACTACCCGAGGCGTACAAGCGCTATCTGATCAACACCTTCCGCAAGGTGCTCAAGGTACGCGGCACGCCGATGCGCTTCGAGTTCCGCTCGGGCGACAACCCTTACGACGAAAATGCTGGCGCCAGCGACCGTGAGAAGGCCAAGAAGCGCGAACTGAACCGCACCCGCGAGGCCCGCAAGAACCGCCGCTAAGACGCGTCACTCGTCGCCATTACCGAGCACGCGATTGCGCCCCGCGAGCTTGGCGCGGTAGAGCCTTTGATCGACGGCGTCGAGCCCCGCCTCGACGCTGGCCGCATCATGAAGGCCCGCCACCCCGGCGGAAAACGTAACGCCGACATCGCCGCGGTCATTGATCGTGTGCGTCTGCGATTGGAACTGCAGGCGTATACGTTCGATCGCGCGTTGCGCGTCCTCGGGACTGCAGTGCGGTAACACGACACAAAATGCCCCGCCAGCGTAACGCCCCACGTGGTCGATGAAACGCAGCTGCTGGGTCAAGTGCTCCGCGAGAAGGCGGATCACGTAGTCGCCGCTGGCATGCCCGTGATGGGCATTCAACGCCCCCACATGATCGATATCGATCAGCGCCAGGCTCGTGGGGGTACCGCTACGCTGCGCGCGGGCGAATTCGACGTCCAGCAGCTCCTGCAAGGCAGTATAGGTGAGCACGCCGGTCAGGCCATCGCGCGCCACCCAGCGCCGCGAGCCCCGCGCTAGGTGGGCGTGTGACAAGACCGTGGCCACCAAGGCATCGTCATCGACCGGTTTACCCAGAAAGGCATCACCGCTACGCGTCAAGGCCTGCTCACGCACATCGTCGCCGGCCGCCAGATACACCACGGGCAAGTCCCGCCAGGTGTCGTCGAGACGCATCACGCTGGCCATCTCGCGTCCTGTGCACGCAGGCAAGTGCGTGTCCACCAAGACCAGATCGGGACGATACTCGCGCAGTGCGACCAGAATCTCAGCCGGTACGTTAACCACCCATGAATCGACCCCCGCGCCGTCCAGCACCAGGTGGTAATGTTCGGCCAGCTCGGCATCGTCATCGACGATCAGCACGCGCAGCGGTTCCGGCGTAGGGCCCGGCATCAGGCGATCCAGGCACCTGTCGATCAGCGAGGCGTCAAGCGGTGGCACGAAGTAACCCGCCGCGCCATGGCGAATCGCCGAGAGCCTCGCCGCAAAATCGTCCTCACCGCCGAATACCAGCAGGTGAGGCGGAGACGGCCACTCGTCCCACCAGGCGCTCCAACGAGAACGCGGCACGCTGCTCTCATCGATCAGCACGGCGTCGGGCTGCCACGCTACCAGGGCGTCGACGTCATGCATGGCATACTCGTTGCACACATATCCCAACGCGCTCAGAGCCTCGCCCAGTGCACGTCGCTGTAGTGGCTCGTCACCCAGCAAAGCAACGCGCACCGACGCGGTCTCTCGCTGGGCCATCTTGGCGTGTGCGGGAAGCAGGTCGTCGAGACTGGGCAGTTGCTCGGCCCCGTATTGCAGACGCGGCTGCAGCGCCGCCAGTGTATAGGGAGCGGGCAGCACGCCCCCATCGAGCCACTGACGTACCTGACATGCCACCTCGCCGCATGTCTCGCTCAAGGCGTCATAGCCGAAGCTACCGGCGGAATCCGCGATACGTTGCAGGGTCTCGCAGACTGCCTCCAGTTCCGTCCCCGACGCGGCATGATCGCGGGTACTCATCTCCTCGACTTGCGCCATTACCGCCTGCAAGTCGTCATGCAATCTCGCGACGTATTGCACGCGTAATGCCTCGAGGCGCCGACTGCGTTCGCTCTCTTGCATATCGCCCTCTCCCTGACCGTAAGTCCGCCTCGCAGCACTGAATATTACGACTCTTGCGCCTCTTGCGTCGCGCCCACCCACTGGCAGGCAAACTGCCAGGCGGCACGCCCGCTTCTCACCCCGCGCAAGGTGGCAAAGCGCACCGCGTCCTCGCGGGCCGCATCGCTCCAGGCGACTTCACCGCCCAGGTAGTGTACCCAATGCCGGCATGCCGTCAGATACGCCTCTTGATTGAAAGGATGGAAGGCCAGCCACAGTCCGAAGCGGTCGGAGAGCGAGATACGCTCCTCCACCGCGTCGCCATGATGGAGCTCGCCGTCGACCAGTCGGGTATCCTGGTTATCGGCGAGCGACTCAGGCAGTAAGTGACGCCGGTTGGATGTGGCATATAGCAGCACATTCTCGGGCGGACCGGTCAAGGTACCGTCGAGCACACTCTTGAGCGCTTTATAGGCGTCGTCGTGGCCTTCGAAGGAGAGATCGTCGCAGTATACGATGAAGCGATGCGCCGAGCCTCGCAGTCGCTGCACCAACGCTGGCAGGCCGACCAGGTCGTGGCGGTCGACCTGAATCAAGCGCAGCCCTTCCGGTGCCAGCGTGTTGAGCAAGGCTCTGACCATCGACGACTTGCCGCTGCCGCGAGCGCCCCAGAGCAGCGCATGATTCGCCGGGCGCCCGTGCAAGAAAGCGCGCGTGTTGCGCAAAAGCGCCGTCTTCTGGCGCTCGATGCCGACCAGATCGTCCATACCGACGCTGTCGCGCGCGGCCACCGGGATCAACTGTCCGCCCAGCGCGTTACGCTGCCAGATTGCCGCCACATCTCGCGACCAATCGACAGTCTCGGGTTCCGGCGGTAGCCATGCCTCGACCCGGTCCAGCACCTTGTGCAGACGTTGCGCTAGATCGGCATCCATCCTGTTCCTCCTGTCATTGCTCATCCTAGAATCCCGCCTCTATATAGCTGGTTGACCCAGCGGGGCATCAGGGTATCTTGGAGCCGTTTGGTTGCCGGGTCCAGAACCCATCAGGAGATCCTCATGAAAAGGACGTTGCCGTCTCGCCTACGCACGCCGCTCGCCATCGCCATGGTCGGCCTCACGCTCGCCGCCTGCAGCACGTCGCCCCTGGGCCGAAGCCAGTTGGCGCTGTTTTCCAACGATGAACTCGAGCAGATGGGACAGCAAAGCTTCGCCCAGTATCAGGAAAAATTGCCCGAGGTCGGTGGCGCCACGCACGATTACGTGCAGTGCGTAGCCAATGCTATCACCGCCGAGGTACCCGCCGATGCGCAGGTCGATGATTGGGAGGTCAAGGTCTTCAAGGACGACTCGGCCAACGCCTTCGCACTGCCGGGGGGCTACATCGGGGTCAATAGCGGTTTGCTGGATATCGCCGAGGGCCAGGACCAACTGGCTGCCGTCATCGGTCACGAGGTAGCACACGTCCTCGCGCATCACGCCAACGAGCGCGTGTCGACGCAAGCCGCCACGCAGACCGGGCTCTCGATCCTGCAATCGGCCGCGGGGCTGGAAGGCGCCACCGGCGATCAGCTCATGGGGCTTCTCGGCGCGGGCGCCCAATACGGCGTGATCCTGCCCTTCTCGCGCAAGCACGAATCGGAAGCCGACAAGCTGGGTCTGGACTTGATGGCGGAAGCCGGCTTCAATCCCAGCGCCAGCATCGATCTATGGCAGAACATGGCCTCGCAAAGCCAGGGCGCACCCCCGGAATGGCTCTCCACCCACCCCAGCAACCAGTCACGCATTCAAGGCTTGCGAGACCGCCTGGACGAAGCCAAGCCGCTTTACGAGCAGGCCCGGGCCAACGGCAAACGCCCCAACTGCCAACGCTGATCGCGCCCTGAAAAGCCAGTGGGAGGGAACTTGTTCCCGATGATGTCAGCCACTTCCATCGCGAATGAATTCGCTCCCACACCAGAGCCTGACCTCAGGTGCCTGCGCAACGTCAAAGCTCGTGGCGTAGCGTATCGCGTACCGGCCCAGTGTCGGGGCGCACATGCCGCCACAAGAAGAACGACTCGGCAGCCTGTTCGATTAACATGCCCAGACCGTCGATCGTGCGAGCGCCGCGAGCGCCCGCCCATTGCAGGAAGACGGTCGGATCGGCGGCGTACATCATGTCATAAGCCACGCCCGTATCGGTGAGCAGCGTGTCGGGCAGGGGAGGCAAATCGCCGCCCAGCGATGCACTAGTGCCATTGATGACCACCTCATAAGAGCCTTCCAAGGCATCGTAGCCGCTGCCCGTCACACGTGCCTGTTGCTGCCCACCTTCTTGCGGATAAAAGTCGGCGGCCAGACTGACGGCCTTCTCGGCGGTGCGGTTGGCAATATGCAATGTTCGGGGCCCCGCCGCCAGCAACGGATCGAGCACGCCGCGCACGGCCCCGCCCGCACCGAGCACGAGAACGCGCGCGTCGTCGAGCGTCACGCCGTGCGCCTCGAGATCACGCACCAGGCCCACGCCGTCGGTGGTATCGGCATAGGTGCGCCCATCGCGGCCGTGTACCAGCGTATTGACGGCTCCCGCTCTACGCGCGCGCTGGCTGAGCACGTCCGCCACGCGATACGCCTCTTCCTTGAACGGCACGGTGACATTGGCACCCAGACCGCCGGCCGCCACGAAGGCCTGCCAAGCGCCGGCGAAGTCCTCGCGCGGCGCCTCGATGGCCTCGTAGGTCATGGCCTGCCCACATTGCTCGGCAAACAGCGCATGAATGCGCGGCGAGCGCGAATGCCCGATGGGATGCCCGAAGACACAATAACGATCGCTCATGCCTCGGCCTCCTCGAGCCACTCGCGCGGATGCAGGAATTCATCGCCCAGACGCGCCTCGTCGCTTCCCGGCTCGGGCTCCCAACAATACTGCCACTGGGCCAGCGGCGGCATCGACATCAGGATCGACTCGGTGCGCCCCCCACTTTGCAACCCGAATAGGGTGCCGCGATCCCAGACCAGATTGAACTCGACGTAACGGCCGCGTCGGAACGCCTGGAAGTCGCGTTCGCGCTCACCGTAGGGCGTCTCGCGCCGCCCCCGCACGATCGGCAGATAGGCGTCGAGGAAGGCATCGCCCACCGCCTGCTGGAACGCGAAGCAGTGCTCGAAATCCCATTCGTTGAGATCGTCGAAGAACAACCCGCCAACGCCGCGCGTTTCGTCGCGATGATGGAGCTTAAAATAATCGTCGCACCACTGTTTGAAGCGCGGGTAGACATCATCGCCGAACGGCTGGCAGGTGTCGCGGGCCACGCGGTGCCAGTGGACCACATCCTCGAACACCGGATAGAACGGCGTCAGGTCGAAACCGCCGCCGAACCACCAGACGGGGTCGGCATCGTCTTTTTCGGCGATGAAAAAGCGCACATTGCCATGCGCAGTGGGCACATGCGGGTTATGCGGATGCAGCACCCAGGACACGCCCACGGCATGAAAGCTGCGCCCGGCCAATTCGGGCCGTGCGGCCGAGGCCGAGGCCGGCAGGCGTTCGCCGAAGACATGCGAGAAATTGACTCCCCCCTTCTCGAACACGCTACCGTTCTCGATCACCCTCGAGCGACCGCCACCGCCCGACTCGCGTGTCCAGCTGTCTTCACGAAAGGCTACGCCATCCTCGGCGGCCAAGCCTTCGCAGAGACGTTCCTGCAAGTCGAGTAGATACTCCTTCACCTTGTCGAGATGGGGGTGTGCCACGTCACGCTCCTCGGATTATCGGTTAGTTTGACTCATGTAGCGCCCCGCCATGACGCCAGGCATACGACACGCCGGCACGCCTCAATCGCGCAGGACCTCGCCGCTTGCCAGATCACGGATCGTGCTCGGTCGCGCATAGCCGCCCAGCGCCCCCTCGACGAGCGTCACCGACTCGCCGAAGGCCGCACGTATATCGTCGGCGCTCATCGCGGGCGGCTCGCCGGCACGATTGGCCGAGGTCGAAACCAGCGGGCCGCCAAAGGCGTGGCACAAGGCCTGTACCAGGGGATGATCGCTGACGCGTACCGCCAAGGTGGCGTGCTCGCCGCGCAACAACGGACGTGCCCGCCCGTTGTCGGGTACCAGCCAGGTGGTGGGCGCCGTGTGGCTGGCCGCCAGACGTGCGCGCTGCGCCTCGTCGAGCCCTTCCAGCCAGGGTGCTAATTGCGACACCGCCCCGGCAATCAGGATCAGCCCCTTGGCAGGATCGCGTTGCTTGAGTTCGATCAGCCGCGCCAGCGCGGCATCGTCATCGGGATCGCAGCCCAGCCCCCACACCGCTTCGGTGGGGTAAGCCACGATGGCGCCACGGCGCAATGCCGCCACGGCGTGATTGAGAGTGTCGGAGGTCTCTGACATGGCGAAGGATTTCACTTCACATCGATACAAGATGCAGCCATCTTATCACGCACGCGGGGAGAGACGCCGTGCCACGCTGTCGCAGGCCTAGGCCTTTCTGAAAAGTCGACGAGCGACGAGCAGGCAAGGCAAAAATTGGCGAAAAGACGGATTGGGCTCGCACGCGAGTTTACAAGTGATAAATGAGTATTTTGATCGGACTCGCGCACGAGCCAATTTTTAACGCCGCATGGTCGAGCGCAGGCACTTTTCGGACAGGCTTAGCGCGTGGCACGGCGCACCCACCCCCCACTCACCTGCGCAGCCTGGCCGTCGAGCTCCAGTTCCAGTAGGCGCATTTGGCAACCGCCGACGTCCAGTTCGCTGCGCTCGACGAGTACGTCCAGCGGCGTGGGGGCCGTGCCCAACAGGGCCAGTAACGGGTCTTGGGGCACATCGGAGGGCGCCGGAGCTTCTGTACGCGCCGGTGGCGTCGCCGTGTCGGCCTCGGGTGACGTCGCGTTCAACGCCTGCCAATGGCCGAGCTGCTCGAGAATATCGTCGCGTCCGCGTACCAGGCAGGCACCGTCGCGGATCAACCCCAGGTTGCCGCGTGCCTGCATGTTGTGCAGCGAGCCGGGAATCGCGAAGACCTCGCGGTTCTGTTCCATCGCCAGCCGCGCGCTGACCAACGAGCCGCTCTTCTCGGCCGCCTCGACGACCAGCACGCCCAGCGACAACCCCGTGATGATGCGATTGCGGCGCGGAAAATAGCGCGCGTGAGCCCGCGTCTCGGCGGGATGCTCGGAGAGCAGTAGGCCACCTTCATCGAGCAGACGGCGATACAGGCCAGCATGACGGGGCGGGTAGATCACATCCACACCGCAGCCGAGCACCGCGACGCTGCGTCCGCCGGTATCCAGCGCCGTGCGCTGGGCCACGCCATCGACACCCAGTGCCATGCCGCTGACGATGCCGAATCCAGCACCCACGAGTTCGCGGGCGAAGAAAGCCGCGTTATCGCTGCCTTCGCGGGTCGGGCGCCGCGTGCCGACCATGGCCAGGCCCGGCAGATCGAGTGCGGCCAGGTCGCCCTTGGCCCATAAAAGCGCGGGCGGATCGACGATTTCATCGAGCAAGGCGGGCCAGGCCGGATGGCCGGGATGCAAAAGATGATGCGATGGCTGGCTCGACTCCCACGCCAGGGCCGCCGCGACCGGCGCCTCCAAAGGGCTCTTCGCGGGGTGATCGAGCCAGTGCCGCAGCGTGTCGCGTGGTCCAGCGGGCATTGCCGCCAGCCAAGCCTCGGGCCAGTCATCGGCCAAGCCTTGCATGGCCAGCTCGCGGCGGATGACCGCCAGACGCCGCGCGCCGAGTTTGGGGAGATGCGCCAGGGCACACCACTCTCTCGCTGTCATCATGCGCGCCTTCCTCACCGTACTTCCAATGACGTCAACACACTCCGTTCGGGCGTGCTCACGCCATCGCCCACTTCCAGTGGCCGCGAGGCCTCCATGACCAGCGCGTAGCTGACCCGCTCGAAGCTTTCGAACACCATCGCCACGCCGCCGGGGTCACCCGCCACGTGCACGATGTCACCTTCGATAGGGTCGCTCACCTGCGCTGGTGCGGCATCCAGGGCCAGCACAGCCCCCGGCATGATGCCATTTTTGTGTCCCAGATCGAGCGCCACGATGCTGTGCCGGCCGACATAGTTCACACCTTCGGGCACGCCCAGGATCTGGCCATCGACGATATGGTCTGGAAGATGGGGAGAAAACGTCAGCGAAAGGCGCTCTTGGCGATACGGCAGCAGGCGATCGCCGGGGCGTATTTCCTGACGTGCCTTGCGCACCTCGAAGACATCCAGGCCGCCTTCGCGCTGCACCCAGCGGGCCTCGCCTACGGCGCGCAGCTCAATGCCCAGCAACGCGTCGCTTTCCGGGTCATGGTAGGTCGTGCCGGGGCGATAGATGACACGCCGCGCGTTACGCGAGCGCTCGATCTCCTGGCCTGCACGGACATAAAACCGGTCACCACTGCCGATCAGTTGATGTCCCTCCTCGCCCGCGACGACGTAGGGCGTATCGTCCAGCTTGGCTTGCGAATCGATGAGGCGATATTCGTTCAGGAAGGGGGCCACTGTCTGGCGCTCGATGACGGGGGCCGCCTCGCTCGGCGGCACTTCACGCACACGTGGGGATAAATGCACGACCTCACGCGGTTCATTGCTTCCTTCATCGGCGTAGGCCGCGCCGACAATAGCGACCAGTGCCAACCCGAGTCCCACTCGCGTACCGACGCGCCACCACCCGGCAGCGCTCCCGCCATATCCTGCCCACATGATCGTCTCTTCTTCTGATTGCTCGCACGTCAACCTTCACCGCACCGATGCCTTGGGCCCTCGGCATGCGTCAGGGCGCACTGCTATACTATTGCCATGTTCCGTCGCCCCGCTTCACCGCTGCTGGCGGCGCACCGCCTGGTCATTCGCTATCGGGGGTATCGGGGTCCTTTCGGTTCCGTTCCCGCCGGCGGCGCATTACACTAGCGGACAAATTTCACGTGACAGCATAACGGTTTTCTTAACGCCATGGCCAAGCTGACCATTCTCGAATTTCCCGATGGACGCCTGCGCAACAAGGCGGCGCCCGTCGAGACCGTCGACGACGAGATCCGTACGCTGGTCGACGACATGCTCGACACCATGTACGACGCCCAAGGCATCGGCCTGGCCGCGACCCAGGTCGACGTGCATCGCCGCGTCATCGTCATGGATGTCAGCGACGATCGCTCACAGCCCCGCGTACTGATCAATCCCCAATACACCCCGCTGGGAGAGGAACGCGAGCCCATGCAGGAGGGCTGCCTGTCGATCCCCGACCATTACGCCGAGGTGCCGCGTGCGTTGCGGGTCTCGCTCAAGGCGCTGGATCGCGACGGCACGCCTTACGAGCTGGAGGCCGACGGCCTGCTCGCTCACTGTATCCAGCATGAGTGCGATCATCTAGAAGGCACGCTGTTCGTCGACTATCTCTCGCCGCTCAAGCGTGATCGGATCATGAAAAAGATGCAGAAACGCCACAAGGCCATGCAGGACGCCTGAGGCTACACCCCTCTCTCGCCTCGCACTCGCCAAACGGGCCGGCACTTGCCGGCCCGTGGCATTCATCCAGGTCCCGCAAGCCGTTACGGAAGTCCGCCCGATGTCCCAATCTCTGCGCGTCGCATTCGCCGGCACGCCCGATTTCGCCGCCGCCAGCCTCGCGGCGCTGCTCGAAAGCCGCCACGAGGTAGTCTCGGTGCATACCCAGCCTGACCGCGGCGCGGGACGCGGGCGCAAGCTCACGCCCAGCCCGGTCAAGGCGCTGGCGCTCGAACACGCGCTGCCCGTCCATCAGCCCACCACGCTCAAGGACGCCGCCGCTCGGCAGACACTCGCCGACTGCGACGCCGACGTCTTGGTCGTCGTCGCCTATGGCTTGATACTCCCACAAGCGGTGCTCGATATCCCGCGCCTGGGCTGCCTCAACGTGCATGCCTCGCTGTTGCCCCGTTGGCGTGGCGCGGCGCCCATTCAGCGCGCCATCGAAGCCGGCGACACGCAAAGCGGGGTGACCATCATGCAGATGGACGCCGGCCTCGATACCGGCGACATGCTACTGGTACGCGACACGCCCATCACCGCGACGACCACCAGCGGCGAGCTGCACGACCGCCTCGCCGCGCTAGGTGGCGAAGCCATCGTCGAGGCGCTCGACGCCCTGGCGGACACGGGCCTGACCGCCACGCCTCAACCGGCGGAGGGCGTCACCTACGCCACCAAACTCAGCAAGGCCGAAGCCGAGCTCGATTTCACGCGTCCTGCCGCCGAGCTCGCCGCCCGCGTGCGTGCCTTCAATCCCTGGCCGGTGGCCTGGACGCGCCTCGCGGACGACACACTGCGCCTGTGGCTGGCCGAGCCCGACACTGAGTCCGATACCGCCGCAGCCCCCGGCACACTGCTGGAGAGCGCCCCGGATGCGCTGCGCATCGCCTGCGGCACCAATGGCACCCAGGTGCTGAGCATCACCCGCGCCCAACTGCCCGGCGGCAAGCCGCTCGCGGTGCGCGATCTGCTCAACGCCCGTGGCGAGCGCTTTGCTCCGGGACAGCAACTGGGTCAGGAGACCACCTCATGAGTACACCGGACATTCGCGCCGTCTGCGCCTCCGCCCTGGCCCCCGTGCTCGACGGCAAGGGGTCGCTGAACGCCCTCGATAGCACCTTGGAATCCGCGGGTGTCGAAGGCCGCGATCGCGGCCTGGCCAAGGCGCTGTGTTTCGGTGTCTGTCGCACGCTGCCGCGCCTCGAGGCGCTGTCCAAGATTCTGCTGCGCCAGTCCTTCAAGCGCCGCGACCAGGATGTCCAGGCGCTGTTATTGCTCGGCCTCTATCAACTCTTGTACATGCGTGTCCCCGCGCACGCCGCCGTGGGCGAAACCGCCGGGGCCGCCCGCGCGCTGGGCAAGGGCTGGGCCACGCGTGTGCTCAATGGCTGCCTGCGCCGCTTTCAGCGCGATACCCAGGCGCTTCAAGCGCAGGTCGACCGTGACCCAAGCATCGCGCTGCTGCATCCCGAATGGATGCTCACGCGTTGGCGCGAGGCCTGGCCCGACGACTGGCGCGAGCTGGCCGAGGCCAACAATCAGCCCGGCCCCATGACGCTGCGCGTCAATCGTCGCCACGTAGATCGTGAAGCGTACCTGGGCCGTTTGCGGGACGCCGGACTGGCCGCCGAGCCCACGCCGTACGCAGCAAATGGCGTGACCTTGCACGAGGCCTGCGACGTGCGCGCCCTGCCCGGCTTCAGTGAGGGTGCGGTGAGCGTGCAGGACGAGGCCGCCCAACTGACTGCATCACTTCTCGAACCGGCCCTGGCCACGACGCCCCGGGCCCGCGTGCTGGATGCATGCAGCGCCCCCGGCGGCAAGACCGCACACCTGCTCGAAGCCTTCGATCTCGAACTCACCGCGCTGGACAGCGACGCCGAGCGGCTCGGCCGCGTCGACGCTACCCTGGCGCGCCTAGGGCTCGAGGCCACCACGTTGGCCGCCGACGCCAGCCACCTCGAGTGGTGGGATGGCCAAGCCTTCGATGCCGTGCTGCTCGACGCGCCCTGCTCGGGCACCGGCGTCATTCGCCGTCACCCGGATATCAAGCGCCTGCGTCGCCCCAGCGATATCCGCGAGCTCGCCGCGCTGCAGTCCCGCCTGCTCGACACGCTATGGACGACCCTCGCCCCCGGCGGCACGCTGCTCTATGCCACCTGCTCGGTGATGCCCGAAGAGAATGTGGATCAAATCACGGCCTTCCTCGCCCGCACCCCGGACGCCAGCGCCGACGAACTCGACGTCGACTGGGGCCGCCCCGCCGGTGCCGGGCGCCAGCTCCTGCCGCGCATCGAAGGTCACGACGGCTTCTTCTACGCGCGTCTGCGCAAAGTAACCGTCTGAGTCCCCATCGTCAGCACTCCGCGTCCCCAGGCGCAGCGAGGCGGTGTTCTTCCACACCGCCCCGCTGCAATGGATTTCGCCGTTATAAGCTTACCCGCATGCCGCGGCTTCACCACCACGCTCACGGGCGGCGAGCAGCACGGCCACCAGTGCTAGCGCGGACATCACTGCGCCCGCCGCCGGCACCGCCGGATAGCCCATTCCGGCCGCGATGACCAGGCCGCCCAGGGCTGCGCCCACCGCATTGCCGAGATTGAAGGCGCCGATATTGACCGCCGAGGCCAGGTTGGGTGCGTCGCCGGCGGCGGCGATCACCCGCACCTGCAACGGCGGCACGATAGCGAAGCTGGCCACGCCCCACAGGAAGACCAGCACACTCGTCGGCACGATGAACGGCATCAATAGCGCCAAGGCGATCAGTACCAGACTCAGGCCCACCAACGTCACGATCAGCGTGCGATCCACCGAACGATCTGCCGCGCGCCCTCCCACCCAGTTGCCGGCCGTCAACCCTAGGCCGTAGACCATCAGCAGTGTAGTCACCAAGCCGATCGAGGCGCCGGTTTCAACCTGCAGGATCGGCACGATATAGGTGTAGACCGTGAACATAGCGCTGGCTCCGAGCACGGTGAGCGTCAGCGCCACCAGTACCGGGGCCCGGCTCAACACCTTGAGCTCTGCCAGCGCCCCTCCATCGGCCGGAGCCGGACGGTCAGGCAGCGTCAGCCGCAGTGCCACCATGGTGATCAACCCGAGCGCGGTGATGGCCCAAAAAGGCTCGCGCCAACCCAAATGCTCGCCCGCCCAGGTCGCCAGCGGCACCCCCACCACGGTAGCCACGGTCAGCCCGGTGAACATCGCCGCCACCGCGCTCGCTCCGCGCCCGAGCGGCACCAGACTAGCGGCGACAACCGCACCGACACCGAAAAAGGCGCCGTGATTGAGCGAGGTCACTAGCCGCGCGACGAGCAGCATCGCGTAGTTCGGCGCCAGCGCCGCGAGCAGATTGCCTAGGGTGAAGATGGCAGAGAGACCGATCAGCAGCGTGCGCCGCCGCATCCGGCTGGTGGTCAGCGTCATCAGCGGCGCCCCTAGCATCACGCCGATGGCGTAGGCACTGATCAGCAACCCCGAGGTGGGAATCGAGACACCAAGGTCGCTGGCGATGAGCGGCAACAGACCCATTGGCGAGAATTCGGAGACACCAATGGCAAAGGCGCCGGTAGACAGCGCCAGAAGAGGGGGATTGAGTTTCATTCCGCGACCCTCCCGTTCAGTCGAGTGGACGAATCGCGCCACGAGCTCGCGAATTCGGCCCCGAGGGCCTCATGAGTCGGCGAAACGCGCAAGCGAGAATGTTGCATATCAGTTTTCCTTGGTTGATGTTTAGGCAAAGATAAAAGCCATTCTCGACCGTGTGTAGCCGCCTATGAGGCCAGGGAGTTTTGATATGGATGCAAAGACACTCTCGCCGAATGATCGAACCCGAGCGCTGGAGGTATTCGTGGCAGTGGCATCGGCTGGCAGCTTCTCGGCTGCGGGGCGACGGCTCGGTCTGACCCCTTCGGCGGTGAGCCGCACGGTCGACCGGATCGAAGCGCGACTCGGAGTGCGCCTGTTGTTGCGCTCCACCCGGGCGCTCACCATCACGGCGGAAGGCCACGCTTATCTGCAAGCGGCGCGACGTATCCTCACCGATCTCGACGAAGCCGAGCAGGCTATCGCCGACCTGGGCGCACCGCAGGGACGACTACGGGTCAGCGCCTCGCTCTCCCACGGGCGCCTCTGCGTGGTGCCGTTACTGGGCGAGTTCAGCGCGCGCTACCCGGAGATCATGGTGGACATCAACCTGACCGATACCGTGGTAAACATTGCCGCAGGCGAGGCAGACGTCGGCATTCGATTCGGGCTGCTGCCGGACAGCTCGCTCAACGCCCGCCGCCTGGGCAACAACCGCCGCGTGATCGTCGCCTCGCCGGCATATCTGGCGCAGTACGGCACGCCGCGAGTGCCGGAGGACCTGCACGCTCACAACTGTCTCAACTTCAATTTCCGCCGTGTCGAACCGACCTGGCCCTTCCGCGGCGCCGAAGGTGATCATGTCCTAGCCGTACGCGGCACGATCGAGGCCAACAATGGCGACACCCTGGGCCAGCTCGCCAGTTCCGGGGTCGGCATTGCCCGGGTGGGCGCCTTCAGCGTGGCGGCGGAGATCGCTGCCGGCAGGCTGATACCGCTGCTGGAGGCGTATAATCCGGGCGATGTGGAGGAGATCCACGCGGTCTTCGTGAGCGGCACCCACATGCCCCTGAGGGTGCGCGCCTTCGTCGACTTCCTGGTCGAACAGCTGTAGCGAGTGGCACCCACGCCAGCTGCCGCGCATCGACGGTCACGACGGCTTCTTCTACGCGCGTCTGCGCAAAAGCATGTCTGCGTGAAGTTCGCATCTGCACAACATTGAGGCGTAACCGCCGGCCTACGCCGCTGGCGACTTGCCAGCAGCGTACGCGGCTTCGATACTGAGGGTATCTCATCCATGTGTGGAGCCCTCGTGTTGCAGGATGCCCTCGAGATCATCGATACGCGCTGCGCCCTGCTCGTCATCGACGTGCAAGGCGACTTCATGCCTGGCGGGTCGCTGGCCTGCGCCGATGGCGATGCCATCCTGCCGGGGTTGAGCCAGTTACTCAGCGAGCGACGATTCGCGCACGTCGTGGCAACCCAAGACTGGCATCCCGCTCGGCACGTCTCTTTCGCCAGCGAACATGCAGGCTATCAACCCTTCGACACCCTCGACCTCTACGGCGAGCCGCAGACCCTGTGGCCCGATCACTGCGTGCAGAATACGCCTGGCGCCCGGCTGCATCCCGAGCTCGACTGGGCGCCGGTGGATCTCATCGTGCGCAAGGGATGCGATCCCCGCGTCGACTCCTACAGCGCCTTTCGCAACAACCTGGGGCCCGATGGCACACGTCCCACCACGGGGTTGGCCGGCTGGCTACGTGAACGCGGCGTCGATAGCGTCTATCTCTGCGGCCTGGCGCGTGACGTATGCGTGTTGTGGAGCGCCGAGGATGCCGTCGCCGCGGGTTTCAAGACACGCTTTCTGTGGCCGCTGACACGCCCGGTCACCCACGACACGGACGCCGCCACGCGGCAGCGTCTCACTCGGCTCGGCGTCGAGATCATCGGCGCTTGAGCCAGCCCATCGCACTTGAAGCGCAAGGAGAACGCCATGAGCGATCACGTCTACAAGCACATCGAGTTGACCGGCTCTTCGCCGCACGGTATCGAGCAAGCCGTGAACAATGCTTTGGAAAAGGCCCGCGAGACGCTGCACGGCATGCGCTGGTTCGAGATCACCGACACTCGCGGCCATCTCGAGGACGGGCGCGTGGGCCACTGGCAGGTCACGCTCAAGGTCGGCCTAGCACTCGATTGAACGTCACCGGGCGCCATGGCACGACGCCGTGGCGCCCCTGTCATTGGGGGCGCCGCCTGGTTTATGCTACGCGCCAGTCATTGAGCGCGGATTCCCTCGCATGAAGATCATCATCCTCGGCGCCGGCCAGGTCGGCGGCACACTGGCCGAACACCTGGCCAGCGAAGAAAACGACATCACCGTCGTCGATATCGATACCAAGCGTCTGCGCGAGCTGCACAACCGTCTGGATATCCGCACGGTCGTCGGCACGGCGTCCTACCCCATGGTGCTACGCCAGGCCGGGGGCGAGGACGCCGACATGCTGATCGCGGTGACCAACTCCGACGAAGTCAACATGATCGCCTGCCAGGTCGCGCATACGCTGTTTCGCACGCCGACCAAGATCGCCCGCGTCCGCGCCACCGCCTATCTGACGCGCAAGGGGCTGTTTTCCCACGATGCAATTCCCGTCGATGTGCTGATCAGCCCCGAGCAGGTAGTCACCGACCATATTCGCCGCTTGATCGAATATCCCGGCGCGCTGCAGGTGCTCGACTTCGCCGGCAGCCTGGCCCAGTTGGTGGCGGTCAAAGCCTACTACGGCGGGCCGCTGGTGGGTCAGGAACTGGGCTTCCTGCGGCGCCACATGCCCAACGTGGATACCCGCGTGGCGGCGATCTACCGCCGCAACCGCGCACTCATTCCGCACGGCGACACCGTCATCGAAGCTGATGACGAAGTCTTCTTCATCGCCGCGCGCAAGGATATTCGCGCGGTGATGAGCGAGCTGCGCAAGGTCGACCGGGACTTCCGCCGGGTGATCATCGCTGGCGGCGGTAACATCGGCGAACGCCTTGCCGAGACGCTCGAGCACAGCCACCAGGTCAAGATCATCGAGCATGAGTTGGAACGCTGCACGGTGCTCTCGGAGCGTCTCGACCGCACCGTAGTCCTGCATGGCAGCGCGACCAGCAAGCGCTTGTTGCTGGAAGAAAACATCGAGGATTGCGATATCTTCTGCGCGCTGACCAACGATGACGAGGTCAACATCATGTCGTCGATGTTGGCCAAACGCCTGGGTGCCAAGAAGGTGCTGACGCTGATCAACAATGCCGCCTACGTGGATCTCGTCCAGGGCGGCGAGATCGATATCGCCATCTCGCCGCAGCAGGCCACTATCGGTGGTTTGCTCACGCATGTGCGGCGCGGCGACATCGTCAACGTGCACTCACTGCGGCGTGGTGCCGCCGAGGCCATCGAGGCCATCGCCCACGGCGATTCGCGTTCCTCCAAGGTGGTGGGACGCACCATCGACGAGATCGACTTGCCCAACGGCACCACCATCGGGGCTATCGTGCGCGGTAAGGAGGTCCTCATCGCCCATGACGATGTCGTGGTGGAAAGCGGCGACCATGTAATTCTCTTCGTCATCGACAAGCGCCGCATCCGCGACGTGGAACGCCTTTTCCAGGTAGGGCTGACGTTCTTCTGATGAGTAATCGGTTACCCACGGCTCCCGTTTCTGCAAGGCGACTACCATGAGCTTTCTGGTGATCCTGAGGATCGTCGGGCTACTGCTCATGATGTTCAGCCTGACCATGGTGCCACCGGTGGTGATTTCGTTGATTTTCGACGACGCCACCTGGGATGCCTTCGTCATCGGGCTAGGCATCACCTTCATCACCGGGGCGCTGCTTTACTGGCCCGCGCGCAATGCGCGCCGCGAACTGCGTACCCGCGATGGTTTCTTGATCACCGTGATGTTCTGGAGCGTCCTGGGACTGTTCGGTTCGCTGCCGCTGATGCTCGCCGCGGACCCGTCGCTATCGTTCACCGACGCCGTATTCGAATCGTTTTCCGGCCTCACCACCACCGGTGCCACCATTCTCACCGGCATCGACTTGCTACCCGAGTCGATCCGCTTCTATCGCCAGCAACTGCAATGGCTAGGCGGCATGGGGATCGTGGTGCTGGCGGTGGCGATCCTGCCAACGCTGGGCATCGGTGGCATGCAGCTTTACCGCACCGAGATTCCCGGACCGCTCAAGGACTCCAAGCTAACGCCGCGTATCACCGAAACCGCCAAGGCCTTGTGGTACATCTATGCCGCCCTGACCCTGACGTGTTTCTTGGCGTATTGGCTGGCGGGCATGAGCTGGTTCGACGCCATCGGACACAGCTTCTCGACCGTCGCCGTCGGTGGCTTCTCGACTCACGACGCCAGCATCGGTTATTTCGACAGCGCCACCATCGAGTTGATTTGCGTGTTCTTCATGATCGTCTCGTCGCTGAGCTTCGGGCTCCACTTCGCGGTGTGGCGCGAGAAGCGCCTGAGCCATTATTTGCTCGACCCCGAATTCCGCTTTTTCGTGATCTTCCTGGCGCTGCTGGTCAGCATCACCATCGCCACGCTCATGTTGAGCGGCACCTACGACGATACCCTGGGATTGCGCCACGGCTTGTTCGAGGTCGTGTCGGTGGCCACCACCACCGGCTTCGGGGTCGCCGACTTCACCGTGTGGCCGGGGGTCTTGCCATTCATGCTGTTCATCGCCGCTTTCGTCGGCGCCTGCTCAGGCTCCGCCGGCGGGGGCATGAAGGTGATTCGCATCCTGTTGATCCTCAAGCAGGGCCTGCGCGAGATTCACCGCTTGATTCACCCCAATGCGGTGTTTTCGGTCAAGGTCGGCAAGATGCGCATCTCCGGGGGAGTGGCCGAAGCGGTATGGGGGTTCTTCTCCGCTTATATGCTGCTTTTCGTGCTGATGCTGTTGATCCTGCTCGCCACCGGGCTGGATCAGGTGACGGCCTGGTCGGCGGTGGGCTCGGCCCTCAACAACCTGGGCCCGGGGCTGGGCGGCGTGGCCACACACTACGGTGACATGCCGGATCTCGCCAAGTGGACGCTGGTGATGGCGATGATGTTCGGGCGCCTGGAAATCTTCACTATCCTGGTGCTGTTCACACCCGCCTTCTGGCGACGCTGAGCCAATACGGCACTACTCACCATGAATTACTATTCACCATGAATCGGCGAAAACCCTCCGATTCATGCTGGATTAACGGGGTTTCACACTCTCTTCTCACTAAAGGCTAAGACCAGCGAGGCTGATTCGTCGGGTGTCGCGATGGTGGCAATGCTACCATGCGCGCTTCCCGGCCCACCGCGACGGGCCTTTATCCGTTATTCAGCCTCGAGAAAGCGTCATGTCTACCAGCCTCGCAAGCCCTATACGCGCGGTAGCCCGCCTAGGGCTCATCCCACAAATCGTCATCGGTATCGTGCTCGGCATCGTCGTGGCCACCACCTGGCCCGATGCCGCCACCTCGATATCGCTTCTGGGTGAGGTGTTCATCTCCGCCCTGAAAGCGGTGGCACCCGTGCTGGTCTTCCTGCTGGTCATGGCGGCCATTGCCAATCATCGTCGCGGCCAGCCCACGCATATTCGCGGCGTGCTGCTGCTGTACGTGGTCGGTACCCTGTGCGCTGCCTTGGTGGCTGTCGTCGCCAGTTTCGCACTTCCCACCACGCTGATCATCGACGCGCCCCAAGCGAGCGGCGAACCGCCGGGCGGCATCGCCGAGATCCTGCGCAACCTGCTGCTCAACGTCGTGGACAATCCCATCCATGCGCTGATGAACGCCAACTTCGTGGGTATTCTGGCGTGGGCGATCGGGCTGGGCATGATGCTGCGCGGCTCCTCGGAGACCACGCTCGGGATGCTCAACGCCTTCTCCGATGCCGTCTCCAACATCGTACGTCTGGTGATCCGCTGCGCGCCGCTGGGCATCTTCGGGCTGGTCGCAGGCACGCTCGCGGATACCGGCATGAATGCCCTGCTCGACTACGCCCACCTGCTCGCCGTCATCGTCGGCTGCATGGTATTCGTGGCACTGGTCACCAACCCCTTGATCGTATTCCTCGCCACCCGGCGCAACCCGTACCCACTGGTATTCGCCTGCCTGCGTGGCAGTGCCATCACCGCATTCTTCACACGCAGTAGCGCCGCTAACATCCCAGTCAACATGGAGCTTTGCGAGCGCCTCGACCTGGACTCCGACACCTATTCGATCTCGATTCCGCTGGGCGCCACCATCAACATGGCCGGTGCCGCCATCACCATCTCGGTGATCACCTTGGCCGCTGCCCATACCTTGGGGATCGGCGTGGACTTCGCCTCGGCCCTGTTGCTGTGTATCGTCGCCTCGCTCGCTGCCTGCGGCGTTTCCGGCGTGGCCGGTGGGTCGCTGCTGCTCATCCCGATGGCCGCCAGCCTATTCGGCATTTCCAATGACGTGGCCATGCAGGTCGTCGCCATCGGCTTCGTCATCAGCGTCGTGCAGGATGCCACGGAGACCGCGCTGAACTCGTCCACCGACGTGTTGTTCACCGCCGCAGCGTGCCGCGCCAAGCGCTGATTCGTACGCTCGACGCCCCGCTCGCAGCAGCATCAAGCGGGGCCGAGTTTGGCCCGCCCCCTGCCATCGTGGATAATCGAGCTTTTCCGCCACCGAAGCGAAACGCCGCATGCCCGATACTCCCGCCGGCCCTCGCCAGGTCATCGATCAGGGCGAGACCCGATATACCCTCCTGGGTACCGCCCATGTCTCGCGCGCCAGCGCCAACGAGGTTCGCGAGCTGATCCGTTCCGGCGACTTCGACGCCGTCGCCATCGAGTTGTGCCCCACGCGCCACCAAAGCGCCACCCAGCCCGACGCCATGGCCAAGATGGACCTCTTCCAGGTCTTACGCCAGGGCAAGGCCGGCATGGTCGCCGCCAGCCTCGCGCTGGGCGCCTTCCAGCAACGCGTCGCCGAGCAGTCCGGCGTGACGCCAGGGGCCGAGATGCAGATGGCAATCAAGGAGACTCAGCGTGCGGACTTGCCGTTGTATCTCGTCGATCGCGAAATTGGCGTGACCCTCAAGCGCATCTATCACAACGTGCCCTGGTGGCAGCGCATGAGCCTGATTTCAGGACTTCTGGGCAGCGTGGTCTCGCGCAAGAAAGTTTCCAGCGAGGAGATCGAGCGCCTCAAGGAAGGCGATGTGCTCGAATCGACCTTCGCCGAGTTCGCCGAACAATCCGAGTCGCTCTATGCTCCCTTGATCCGCGAGCGCGATCGTTACATGGCCCTACGCCTACGCGAGGAAGTCGCCGGAAAAGCACCACGGCATATTCTGGTCGTCGTCGGTGCCGGGCACATGAAAGGCCTAGGGGAACACCTGCAAGCGCTGGAGCAGCAACCACTCAGTACCGAGGCTATCGACGAGGAACGCCGCTCCCTGGAGGTCACCCCGCAGCGCTCCAAGCTTTGGAAAGCCCTGCCGTGGGTCATCGTCGCGCTGGTACTAACCGGCTTCGCCATCGGCTTCTCCCGCGATACCGGCCTCGGCTGGTCGCTGGTCGGCGAATGGTTCCTGATCAACGGCGCTCTCTCGGCGCTGGGTACCGCCATTGCACTGGCCCATCCATTGACCATCATCGCGACCTTCATCGCCGCGCCGCTGACCTCGCTCAACCCCACCATCGGCGCCGGCTTCGTCGCCGCCGGCGTGGAACTCGCCATACGCCGCCCCACGGTGGGGGACTTCTCGCGCCTGCGCCATGACGTCAGCGCACCGCGCGGCTGGTGGAAAAACCGCGTCGCCCGCACACTGCTGGTATTCCTGCTCGCCACGCTAGGCTCCGCCGCCGGCACCTGGATCGCCGGGCTACGCATCGCCGGGCAATTGTTCGGGTAAGTAAATAACTGCACCACCCTCTTGCTCACGGGGCAGCGCGAACGGCCGATAAAAGGCCGATCATCCAGACTGCCCTCGAGAGCTCTAGGCAAGTTTCAGGCATTGCCTGCGCCTTCCTTGCCGATAAAATTATTGGAGCCTCGCCCAAAATACAGGCACGCTCAGCCCTAATAACGAAGGCAGCGACTTTTTGCAGCAAGTGACAGACCAGTCGCTGCATAACGACGTTTCTTCCTGACGAGGGCAGCCCGTATGCCAGACAAGCGTTACATGCACCACAACGCGTATTCCATTCCGCGCTGGCGCTTCATGTACTGGTTGCTCTGCGACAGCCGCTTGCCCCTACATATTCAACAGCGCCTGCTGCTGGGCCCCAACACCCAGACATCCGTCATGTGGTCCGGGACGCTCACGACACTCATGCTGACGCTCATCGCCCTCTCCCGTCATCCGGCACCACTATTCTGGCTCTGGTTTCTGGCCACGCTCGCGATTTCGGGTTACCGCGCCGGGCTCCATTACCAGGTCAAGCGGCAATGGCGCCAGCGTATCGCTACACCCGCCGATCAGATCTACCTGGCCAATCTGCTCTGGAGTACCACGACCGGGCTGGGCACCGCGCTTTGCCTACTCAGCGGCGACCCGGTTCTGCAAGTATTGGCCATCCCGTCCATGGTCGCACTGGCAGCGGCCGCAGCCGCTTTCTCTCACGGGACTCCCCGTTATGCCATACTGCAGGTCCTGCTGCTGGACCTGCCTCTCAAACTCGCGGTCCCCTTCCAGCCGGAGCCATGGTTCTGGATATTCGTACTGCAGGGCCCCTTCTTCTGGATGGGGCTGCGCATGATGATCCATTCCCTTTACGACATGTCGACCCAGGCTCTGCTCGGGGAGTATCACAGCCGGCGACTGGCCAGCCTCGACCCACTGACCGAGTTGTTTAATCGGGAAGGCTGGTTCCGCGAGGCCCTCTCGATTCGTGGGCCGGGGCGCACACCACTCCCGGCTAGCCTGCTCTTTTCGGATCTCGACGGCTTCAAGACCATCAATGACACTTACGGCCACATGGCGGGCGATGAGCTTCTTCGCCACATTGCCAACGCAATGAGCGACGCCTTGAGAAGTGACGACATCCTCGCACGCTGGGGTGGCGATGAATTCGTGATCCTCCTACCGGGTACCAACCCTGAGGCGAGTCGCATCGTTGCACAACGACTCATCGATATCACTACCGACATCGAGCACACCTATCCGGGAATAGGGCTAAGCATCGGACTCGTGCATTGCCAGGATTGGCGAGGCATGGATCGCAACCGTCTGGAGCGCTTGGTCGCCCAGGCGGATCAATCCCTCTACCAAGCCAAGCGGCAAGGCAAGGGATGCTTTCAGGAACTGACCGAGCAGGCCTGAGCCGGCAAATGTGCCCTGACCTAGCGATCCGACATATTCGGCTATTAGTCTTGGACGACCCGAACTGTCGGCATCACCCTCGGGCAGAGCTGCACATCGCCTAATCCATGCAAACCAAGGAGAGAAATATGGCCTCGTTCGAGCACACAGTCCGGTCGCGTTATAGCTGTCGTGATTTCAGCCCGCAGACGGTTCCTCGCGCCTTGCTCGACAGGCTGCTTGAGATTGCCCAAGGCATCACTCATGCCGGCAGTAGGCGCAGCGTGCCTTCGGCGGGAGCTTTATATCCGCTGCATCTACTGGCAATAGCTGGGCGCATTCGCGACCTGGACGCGGCAACCTACACCTTCGATCCCGAAAGCCGCATGCTCAAAACGCACCTCGACCACGACATACGAAATGCACTCCAGCAAGCTGCACTCGAGGACCAACCCTGGATCGGCCAGGCTTCCGGCATTATCACGATCTGTGCCGACATGGGGGCCGCGACACAGGCATTCGGCGATCAACCGCCCTACGGGACACGCGGCCAACGCTATGCTTGGATCGAGGCAGGCGCCGCAGCTCAGAACATTCAGTTACAAGCAACGGCCGAAGGACTGGGCAGCGTGCTCGTCGCCGGCTTCCGCGACGAGGCCACGGCAGAAGCGCTGGCCCTCGAAGCGCCTATAACGCCGCTAATCCATTTGTGCTTCGGTTGGCCGGCTGCTAAGCAGTAACGGGCCCCGACAAAATAAATGATGTCCGAGAGCCACTGACGGTTTTCCACCAAGGAAGGAGTGACCATGATCCGCGTCCCATTATTCTGCAATGGCCTGATGGCGCTTATCATCGTGGTCATGACACAGGCGTTCCCGGGTGCGGTTACCTCCATCGACTGGCCGCTCCTGATCGGTGCGTCCATAGTCATGGCTTTAAC
This sequence comes from Chromohalobacter sp. 11-W, assembly GCF_029889905.1. GTDB lineage: Bacteria > Pseudomonadota > Gammaproteobacteria > Pseudomonadales > Halomonadaceae > Chromohalobacter. The sequence continues at coordinate 94,281 of NZ_JARANZ010000006.1, forward strand.
GCCTGGCGCCAATCAGCTCTTATCGCTTTCCAATGGTTTCCATGTCGGTGTCGCGCCTGCCATGACAGCGGCCTGCGGACGCTTCGCAGCGTTCGCCTTGATGGTGGTCGGTGTCGCGGTGGGGCTCGGGCATTGGCTGGCCACCTCTGCGGTGTTCTTCAACGTGCTCAAGTGGATTGGCGTGGCGTATCTGTTGTATCTTGGAGTGCGGTCGTTGTTGACGGCTTGGCGGCCTAAAGCGGTAAGCCCGAGCGAGGGCATCGAGACCGCGCAGGCCTGGCCGCTGCTACGCCGGGAAGCGCTGGTCGCATTCTCCAACCCCAAGGCATATGTGCTGTTTGCGCTCTTCCTGCCGCAGTTTTTGCATGCCGATAGCGTGTCGTTCGCACCGGCCATCATGCTGGCGGGGCTGGCTTATATCTTGATCGAGTTCGTTTGCGCGCTGCTCTATGCCGGCGCGGGACATCTACTCGGGCGCGGCAGAATCAGTCTGAGTCGGCAACGCTGGATGGATGGTATCAGCGGCTCGCTAATGGTTAGCCTGGCCGGGTGGTTGGCGTTGGCGAAACGCCAGACTTAAAACGGGAGATCGATGATCCAACCCAATACGGCGCAGTGCCAGGGGACGAAAGCCAAACGATAGCGTCATGGCGGATAACGAGGGTTATAGGTCATTTGAGACTATCACGGTACAGGCTACTCTACACCTCGAACCCGCTCTAAAGAGGCAGCTATCGTGGAATCGAAGATACGTATCGTCATACCGATCTACCCCGGCGTAACGCACCTGGATTTCACCGGGCCTCATCAATTCTTCTCGCGTGTGCCGCAAATCGACGTGGTGGTAGCCTCCATCGACGGGGAGCCCGTTGACGCCCAAGGATTGACGTTTTCCAACCTGGACGACCTGACAGACATCGCGGCTTGCGACGTTCTCTGCGTTCCCGGTGGCCTGGGCTGCCTCGATGCGGCCGAGGACGTCCGTTTTATCCACGCCATTCGACACTTGGCCGGCACCACAAAGTTCGTGACCTCGGTATGCACCGGCTCATTGATTCTGGGAGCGGCGGGCCTGCTCCACGGAAGACGAGCCGCCTGTCATTGGGCGTGGCGCGACATGCTGCCATTGTTCGGTGCCATCCCGGACCCGGCGCGTGTAGTGCGCGATGACGAGATCATCACAGGCGGCGGTGTCACCGCCGGAATCGATTTCGCGCTGACCGTCATCGCAGAGTTAACCGATGACGAGACCGCTCAGCGTTCTCAACTGATTCTCGAATATGCGCCCGCGCCGCCGTTTGATGCCGGACGCCCCGAAACAGCCCCAGCCACTATCCACGACCACGTCGTCGCCGACATGGCCGAGCTGCAGGCCTCACGTTACCGCCAGGCGCAACACCTGGCCGAGCGTTACGCCACACGTCGCTAGCCTTGATGATCCCTCCGACCCTATATAACGCATTGCGTCATATGCTGTTACGCGTTATTTCATTCGTATTAACCGCCCTCCTCCAGCACCTCGGCGATCAAGGCGACGAAGTCATCGAAGGCCGGATGCATCGGGCTGGGGGAGCGATGTACTTCGAGCACGGCCGGTGGTAATGGCGGCAGACCTTCGGCGGCACCCAACGCTTGCCACCCCTCGGGGAGCAAACGCCGCTCTCTGACCGTCAAGGTTTGGCCCTGCCCCACGATGACCTTCAATCCGCTGGGGCTCTGACTGGTGGAAACGAGTTGCCAATCGCGACCGATGTCGGCGAGCGCGGCCAGCGCCCGACGCCGGTAAACGCACTGCTCCGGAAACAGCGCCAGCGGAATCGGCCGCTCGGCGTCGAGCTCGAAACGCCGATGCGCCGCCCACACCACTTCCTCCGTGGTCACCGGGCGTCCGCCGCTACTCGGTTCATGCTGCACCGCCAGCACGATATCCAACGATCCCTTCTCAAGCTGCTCCAGCAACTCCGTCGACATGCGGCAGTGGATATGCACGTGCACATCGGGATGCTGGGCGCCGAAGCGTTCGAGCAATGCCGGCAGCCAGGTATCGGCGTAATCCTCGGGGAGGCCGAAGCGCAGTGTCACCGGCTGCGAACGCCCGAGTGCGGCGATCGCTTCGCGTTGCAGCTGTAACAAGCGCCGCGCGTAGACGAGAAAGGTCTCGCCATCGTCGGTCAGCTTGAGCCGTCGACTGCCGCGTTCGATTAGCCGCGTGTCGAGCCGTGTCTCCAGCGTATTGATACGCAGGCTGATGGTCGATTGCGTCTTGTGCAGATAGCGCGCCGCCGCGGTAAAGCCACCGCTATCGGCCACGGTGACGAACGCCAGCAGCAGATCGCTGTCCAGCGCCGCCAATTGCGTATTATCGGAAATGCCGATGGCTGCCATTGGAATGACTCGTTTCCCTGATCGAACGGATCCGTCCAGCATAGAGGACGTCGACGGGCCGGCCAATGTGACCGGTGACGACGACCGCCCCATTGATGCCGACAATACCGCTGATCGAGAGGACGCCCCCTATGCGTACCACCGCTGCCGCGACCCAGCCCGACGTCGCCTCCAAGCCGGCCCAGCAATGGCTGGCGGACGCCGAACGCACCGACCTGAGCGCACTCGTCGACACCCAGCGCTATCCCCTGCATGCCCCCGACGACCCGCGCCTGCAAGCCGAAATCGAGCGTGTTCGCGAGGACCTGGAGCGCGAAGGCTGCGCCGTGCTGCGCGGTTTTCTGCGCCCCGACGCGTTGGAGCAGGCCCGCCAGGAAGGACGTACCCTCTCGGCCAAGAGCTATTATGCCAGCCGCCGCGTCAACGCTTGGTTTACCCGCGATGACGCAACGCTTCCGGAAAGCGACCCGCGTCGCATCTTCATGGAGCGCACCAGCGGCTTCGTAACCCGTGACATGATTCCAGCGGATACGGTGATTCAACAGCTTTACGTCTCGCCGGCGATGAAGCGCCTGGTGGCCGAGTGCCTGCAGGAGGACGAGGTCTATGAGTACGCCGACCCCTTCGCCGGGCTGGTGCAGAACGTATTGCCGCCAGGCACCGAACAGCCCTGGCACTACGACACCAACGAATACATCGTCACGATGATGACCGACATACCGGACAGCGGCGGCGAATTCCAGTACTGCCCCAACATTCGCACGCCGGCGGGCGAAAACTACGACGGCGTCGGTGCGGTGATTCGCGGCGAAGACACCACTACGCCGCGCACGTTGCTGCTGCGTCCCGGCGACTTGCAACTCTTCAAGGGCCGTTACTCGCTGCATCGGGTGACGCACGTCAGCGGTGAACGCGAGCGCCACACGGCGATCTTTGCTTATTCGCAGCAGCCGGGTGTAGTGGGCCGGCTGGAGCGCACGCGCCAGCTCTACGGCCGGGTCTCCGAAGCGCATATCGAAGCCGAGAGGCGCCGTGAAGAGCGTGCCGACGGACTGCTCGACTGATCGAAACGCCTGCGTTCCAGCGCGTTTCGATATTTCTGTCTAGATAAATCACGCTGATTCCACTTCCATGACGGGACCGACGACCATGACCCGCTTGTCATCCACACTGCCTTCCCTGCTGGAAGGCACCGATATCCTGGCGCCGACGCACGATCCCGCCGAGTGCGAGCCCACTCAGGCCGAGAGCCGCCAGATTCTGCTCGACCGCCTGGCCCGCACCCGGGCGGAGCTGAAGAAGCGCGATATCGTCGCCGCCGTGCTGTTCGACCCGACCCACGTGCGCTATGCCACCGGCGCGCGCAACATGCAGGTCTACTCGGCGCGCAACCCGGCCCGCTACGCCTTCGTGCCGGCGGAAGGCCCGGTGGTGATGTTCGAATTCTCCGGCTGCAGTCACTTGACCGAAGGCTTGCCCGGCATCGACGAGACGCGCCCGGCGACGGCGATCTCCTATTACTTCTGTGAAGATAATCTGCAGCAGACCACCCAAGCCTGGGCGGACGAAATCGACGAATTGGTACGCCAATGCGGCGGGCAGAAAGGCGACAAGGTGGCCATCGAAAGCGCCACTTCGCACGCGGCCTTTGCACTGATCGAACACGGCTGGCAGATCTGCGATGCCCAGATTCCGTTGGAGCGGGCACGCGCGATCAAGGTGCCCAACGAAATCAAGATGGTACGCAGCTCGTTGCGCGCGGTGGAAAACGGCGTACGCAAGCTGGAAGCCGCGATTCGCCCCGGCGCCACGGAAAACGAAGTCTGGTCGCAGCTGCACCAGCACATCATCGCCACCGACGCGGACTACATCGAAACGCGGCTGATGAACTCCGGGCCGCGCACCAACCCCTGGTTTCAGGAATGCTCCAATAGAGCGATGCAAGCCGGCGAGCTGGTCGCGCTGGATACCGACGTGGTCGGCCGTTATGGCTACTATGCCGACTTCTCGCGCACCTTCCTGTGCGGCGACGGCGAGGCAACAGCGACGCAGCGCGAGCTCTATCGCATGGCCTTCGACCAGGTGCGCCATAACATGGCACTGATCGCGCCGGGCATGTCCTTCAAAGAGTACGCCGAGAAGGCCTGGCAGATCCCCGCGCCCTACAAGGCGCGGCGCTACTTCGCGTTGGCCCACGGCGTCGGCATGACCGGCGAATATCCCTACATCGTTCACCGCGAGGACATCGACGACAAGGGCTACGACGGCATCATGCAGCCGGGCATGACGCTCTGCGTGGAGAGCTACATCGGCCACGAAGACGGTGGCGAAGGCGTCAAGCTCGAGGAGCAGCTTTACATTCGCGACGACGGTCGGGTCGAATTGCTTTCCGACTATCCGCTCGATGCGCGATTGCTGGCCGAGTGACACGCCAGCCGACGCCACCGGATAACCGCTTCGTCCATCCGCCACAAGGGGCCCCCATGCGCCAGACGCTGATTCCGCATATCGACCTGACGCCGCTGCTCGCCGATGATTCGGCACGCGACGAGACACGCCAGGCAATCGTCGATGCCGCCTGCGACTCCGGCTTCATGACCGTGGGCATCGCGCCGGCACAACTGGGGCTCGCTGATGACATTCACGCCCGCTTGCTGCGCTTCTTCGAGCTCGACGCGGCACACAAGCAAACGCTGGCGCGACACAAGTTCGAACCGGCCAACGGCAATGTGTATCGCGGCTATTTCCCGCCGCAGAACCAGGACCCGACCTGGAAGGAAGGCATCGACCTCGGCGCGGATGTCGCTCACCCCGAGCGTGCGGATACCCAGAGCGGCGACCCGCTGCGCGAGCCCACGCCGCAGCCGCCGGCATCCACTCTACCCGGCTGGTCAGTGGATCTCGCCGCTTACTATGAAGCGATGGAATCGCTCGGTGGCGTGATCGCCGGGGCATTAGCCGAGGGGCTGGGCATACCGCGCGAGACACTCACGCGGCCCTTCGAAAACGGCAATTCAACGCTACGCTTGATCCATTACCCCGAGCGTCCCGCCGAGACACTGGCCAGCATGCCGGCCGTCGATGGCGAGGGCGATGCACGGCGCTGGCTGGTCGGCGTGCCGCATTGCGACAACGGCTTCATCACCCTGCTCTGGCAGGACCGCGTCGGCGGCCTGCAAGTGCAAACGCCCGACGGCGACTGGGAAAACGTCGCGCCGCGCGACAACGCCCTGGTGGTCAACTTCGGGCGCTTGCTGGCGGACTGGTCCGGCGGACGCATTCAAGCCACGGAACACCGCATCGTCGGCGGCACCCGCTCGCGGCATTCGATCCCGTTCTTCTTCGAACCCGCGGTGGATGCCCATATCGAGGCGCCCGACGCAGACGGCGATGGCGGTTATGTCTACGGCGACCGGCTTTGGGAACGCATGCAGGCCTTCGTCGAATTCCAGGGCCTGGAACGCGCGCCCGCTACACGAGACTGACACTGAATCGGCATCGCCGAACGTCCCCGGCGACCGAACGACGCGACGACAACGTCGCCACCCTGACCGGGTCGATGCTTTATAGACGCTTGCTTTTTTTTACCACCCACCGAGGAATGACAACATGAAAACGACTTTGTGCTCCCTGGCCGCCGCGGCAATCTTCACGGCCGCCACGACCGCCCAAGCCGAGGACAAGACGCTGGTGATCGGTACCAACAACTGGGCCGAGAACGTCGCGGTCGCCAACATGTGGAAGCTCATCCTCGAGAATCGGTACGACTACGATGTCGAGCTCTCCGATGTCAGCAAGAACGCCCTCTACAGCGGCCTTGCCAACAACGACTTCGACATCTCCCTCGAAATCTGGCTCCCCAACACCGATGCGCGCTACCTCGAGCCCTACAAGGACCAGCTCGAAATCAACGGCGCCTGGTACGAAGGCACCGGGCTCGGCCTGGTAGTGCCGAGCTATGCCGACATCGACACCATCCCGGAACTCAAGGCGCAAGCCGAGGACTACGGCTACCAGGGCAGCCCCAGCATTCTGGGCATCGACTCCGGCTCGGCGATCGCCGGTCTGACCGACGAGGCCATCGACGCGTACGAACTCCCCATGGAACAGGTCAACAGCTCCGGGCCGGCCATGATGGCCGCGCTGGATGCGGCCTACCAGCAGGAAGAGCCAATCGTCGTGACGCTGTGGAGCCCGCACTGGGCCTTTGCCGAGTACGATCTCAAATACCTCGAGGATCCCAAGAACGTCTACGGCGACAACGAAACCATCTACTGGTTCTCGCGCCCGGGCTTCACCGAGGACGACCCTTGGCTCACCGAGGTGCTCAACGCCTGGCATATGGATGACGACAGCCTGGGCGGCCTGATGGCCGAGATAGAACAAGCCGGCGATCCGGTGGAAGGCGCCGAGACCTGGATCGAAGACAACCAGGACCTCGTCGACGAGTGGCTCGCCGCCGGCGAATGACCTGCTAGTCACAACGCCTCGCCCAAGATGCCTCGTCCACAACGACAAGCGCCCCGGCATATCGCATGCCGGGGCGCTTTTTCGTGCAAGGCATCGAGCGCCGATTACGACGTGACGATTCCCTGACGCTTGGCCATGGCTTGCGCAGCGCGCGGCCCCAGCCACAGCGTGGGCAGCAGCACCAGCGACACGGGGAATGCCGTAATCACGATGAACTGCTGCAATACGCTGATCTGTCCCGCCCCCATGTACAGCAGAATCGCCGCCATCAACGCCATGGCCACACCCCAGAACGCACGCAGCGCCGGCTGGGGATCGTCATGGCCGGCGTTGACCACAGAAACCGCATAACTCATGGAGTCACCGGTGGTCGCCACGAAGATCGTCGTCAGCAGCAGAATCGCCAGCGCCATCAGGCTGCCACCCGGCAGCGCCTGGGCCACCGCCAGCGTGGCAACATCGAACTGGAAGTTTTGAAGCGCCTCGCTCAGGTCGATGGCGCCGCTCATCTGATAGAAAATCCCCGAGCCGCCCAACAGCGTGAACCACACCGAGGTGGCCACCGGGGCGAGCACGGCCACGGCGACGACCAGTTGACGGATGGTGCGGCCCCGCGAGATACGTGCCACGAAGATCGCCATCAGCGGTGCGTAGCCGATGAACCAGGCGAAGAAGAACACCGTCCACCACTTCATCCACCAGTCCGGCGCCGTCTGCGAAGTCATGGTAGACATTTCGAAGAATGACCCCAGAGATGTACCGAAGCCCTGGAACCAGCTATCGAACAGGAATTGGGTCGGCCCGAAAAGCAGAATCACGGCGCCGATGCCCAATGCCAGCATGACATTGCAGCGGCTCAAAAACTGGATGCCCCGGTCGATGCCGGTGATCGCCGAACTCACGTAAACCCCGCCCAACACGACGAGGATCATCAACTGGGTGCCATAGCCCTCGGTCACGCCGAACAGGGTATGCAGACCGAAATTCATCTGCGTGGCCAAAAAGCCGATGGGGCCTACGGTACCGGCCACCACGGCGATGACGCAGACGGCATCCACCACGCCACCCAAGACACCGCGCATGCGTGCCTCGCCCAGTAACGGCGCCAACAGCGTGCGCGGTTGCAACGGCAGGCCACGATCGTAGTGATGATGCGACAATACGATAGCCGCCAAAGTACCCAGCACCGACCAGGCCTGAAATCCCCAGTGCATGAAGGCCTGTGCCAACGCATTGGGCACCGCCGCCGGCGTACCCGGCTCACTGGAAAACGCCGGCGGCGTCACCACGAAATGATAGATAGGCTCGCCGGCAGCAAAGAATACACCGCCGCCGCCCAGCAGCGTGCACAGGATGATCGACACCCACTTGAAGGTGCTCATATCCGGCTGTTCGAGATTGCCGATGCGCGCGCGACCCGCAGATGACATGGCCACGCCCACGGCAATAAAGAAGGTCAGCAACAACAGCAGTTGAAAATAGGCCCCCAGATTCTTCGCCGTCCAGGCGAATCCCACGCCTATCGCTGCGGTCATGGCGTCGGCGTCGATCAGTGACAAGACCACAAACAGGATGATGAAGCCGATCGTCAGCCCCATCACCGTCGGGTCGCCAAAATGCGTGCCCGAGCGCGTGGCGCTCGCATCGTGTTGAGTCATCAATGTCCAGTTCCGATCGTCGCGTGAGGCGCGCACACTACCGACCTTCGTCGAACACGGCAAATCGAAATTTCAACATCGGGCGCGTCCGGCGCCGCAAAAGAAGACAAGGTCGCCGATCATGTGCCATTCACATCGTTCGCACCGTCCACTCAGGTGATCAACGAAGGGCTGGGGAGTAACGAGTAAAATCCTCGCGCCCAACGACAAGCGCCCCGACATGCGATATGCCGGGGCGCTTTTCATGCAAGGCATCGGCCGTCGGTTACGGCGTGATGATCCCCTGACGCTTGGCCATGGCCTGCGCGGCGCGTGGCCCCAGCCACAGCGAGGGCAGCAGCACCAGCGACACGGGGATCGCGGTGATCACGATGAACTGCTGCAGCACGCTGATTTGCCCCGCGCCCATGTACAACAGAATCGCCGCCATCAACGCCATGGCCACGCCCCAGAAAGCGCGCAGCGCCGGCTGGGGATCATCATGACCGGCATTGACCACTGAGATCGCGTAGCTCATGGAGTCGCCAGTGGTCGCCACGAAGATCGTGGTCAGTATAAGTACCGCGAGTGCCATCAACTTACCGCCCGGTAGCGCTTGGGCCACCGTCAACGTCGCGACGTCGAACTGGAAGTTGTTGAGCGCTTCGCTCAGGTCGATGGCGCCGCTCATCTGGTAGAAGATGCCCGAGCCACCCAGCAGCGTGAACCACACCGAAGTGGCCACCGGGGCGAGCACGGCCACGGCGACGACCATCTGACGGATGGTGCGGCCCCGCGAGATACGCGCCACGAAGATCGCCATCAACGGCGCATAGCCGATGAACCAGGCGAAGAAGAACACCGTCCACCACTTCATCCACCAATCCGGTGCGGTCTGCGAGGTCATGGTGGCCATCTCGAAGAACGACCCCACATAAGTGCCGAAGCCCTGGAACCAGCTATCGAACAGGAACTGCGTCGGCCCGAAGAGCAGGATGACAGCGCCGATCGCCAACGCCAGCATGACGTTGAAACGGCTCATCAGTTGGATGCCTCGGTCGATGCCGGTAATCGCCGACGTCACGTAGACCCCGCCCAGCACGATGAGGATCATCAACTGTGTACCATAACCCTCGGCCACGCCGAACAGCGTATGCAGGCCGAAGCTCATCTGCGTGGCCAAAAAGCCGATGGGGCCCACGGTGCCGGCGACCACGGCGATGACGCAGACGGCATCCACCACACCGCCGAAGACGCCACGCATGCGTTCCTCACCCAACAGCGGCGCCAACAGGGTACGCGGCTGCAGCGGCAGGCCACGGTCGTAATGGTGATGCGACAGCACGATAGCCGCCAGAGTGCCGAGCACCGCCCAGGCCAGAAAGCCCCAGTGCATGAAGGACTGCGCCAGTGCATTGGGCACGGCCGCGGCGGTGCCCGCCTCGCTGGAAAATGCCGGCGGCGTGACCACGAAATGATAGACCGGCTCACCGGCGGCGAAGAACACACCGCCCCCGGCCAGCAGGGTGCACAGAATGATCGACACCCACTTGAAGGTGCCCATGTCCGGTCGCTCAAGATTACCGATGCGCGCGCGGCCTGCCGGCGAGGCGGCGACGCCCACGGCGATCAGGAAGGTCAACAGCAGCAAGAGCTGGAAATAGGCGCCCAACGTCTTCGCCGTCCAGGCAAACCCGGCGCCGATCACCGCTGTCATGCCCTCGGGATCAGTCAGCGAAAGCGCCACGAATAACACGATAAAGCCAATCGTCAGCCCCAGCACCGTCGGGTCGCCATAGCGAATTCCCGAGCGCGTGGCACTCGTGTTGTCTTGAGTCATCTGGTCTTGGTTCCGGTCATCGAGTGAGGGGCGCACCCTACCGACCTTCGTCGAACACGGCAAATCGAAATCTCAACATCGGGCGCGTCCGGCGCCGTAAAAGCAGACAAGGTCGCCGATCATGTGCGATTCGCATCGCTTGCGCCATGCCGCGCCATTCAGGCGCGCGCGATCTTCCAGTAGCGTGCGACGCGCTTGTTCAATGCCTTGGGCGATTCCGCGAACAGCCGACGCCCGAGCGCTTCGGCCTTGCCCTGCAGGGCCTCCCGCCGTCGTTCGACGAGTTCATGCAAGGCCTCGCGTCGCGCGGGGTCGACACGTTGCATGTCCTCGGCGTCGAGGGCGATGGCGAGCATCGCGAGGTCGTGGTCCTCCCCCAGCAGGTCGGAAAGCCGGTGCGCCTGTTGCGCGCGCATCTTGAACGCGGCCGGCCACAGCGGGCGCAGCAACTCGCATTGATGACGGTGATACTTCACGCGCTTGCGCCATTCGTGCAGCGTGGCGGTGGACGGCGCGCACCGTGCCTCGCCCAGGGCATCGCGAGCCTGGACATAGCTGGCCGCCCAGCCGCCCGACACGGCGGCGTAGCCCTGCGATGCCAGTGTCCAGTCGGCGACCGCCTCGCGCGCCTCGGACAACGCCGAAGCCACCCCCTCCCAGTCCGGGGTATCGTCACCCGCAAGCGTAGCGTCACGGCGCACCACCAGCTTGCGGCGAATCGTCGTGTAACGACGACGGTCGAGTTTCGTCTCGTGCAGGCTCATCACGCGCTCGAACGTCTCGACGAGAACCTGATCGTCGCGATTGCCGGCCACGCGACGCGCCAGGTCCCGAAAGCGCCGATTCTCCCGGCGGTAACGCTTTTCACCCAATGCCGGACGCACCAGGCGCAGCAGCGCCCGCAGCTTCTTGCAGCGCTGGCGCAGCGCATGAATGGCGGTGACCGGGTCCGCCTCGCGATCGCGTAACGCCGCCTGGGCGTGTTCGATCTGTTCGATGGCGATACGCTGAACGCTCGCCTCGGTCGGCTCCTGCATGGACACGCGATAGGACACATCGCTCTCCTGAATCGGGACGATATACCCAGTCTAGATGCTGCTAAGCGAAACCGACCACGCGCGCGTCCTTCAATGGTGCAGCGCCGATAAACGGCCCATGCGGCTGTTTCAGCTAAGAGGGATACTCAACGAGAAGTGAGTGCTTAAACTCGTCAATTTCGTCGAGTCGACAAGGACAGGTTGCGACTTTCAAAAAGATCAGTCTTTAGCAAATTCCCTTAATTTGTTTTCCATAAATGGAAAACATGATGACTGACAGCCATGTGCTGCCAAATAAAGGGAGAAGGAGCTGGGGAGGTTGGTGTGTCGATTACCCGCTCAACCGCTTGCAATTTCGGGCTACCAGATCCGTTAGGAAGTCGGCTAGTGCTCTGATTCGCCGCGACCTTGCAAGGTCTGTTTGGATGACAAGATAGATTGGCTGGTCGACCCCAATGTCCGAGTCAACGCAGACTAACCCCGCATCGCGAGCGATGAAGTGCGGTAGCACCGCAAGCCCGAGCCCCGCCTTAGCTGCCGCCACCTGTGCGGCAAGTGAGGTGGTGGTCAGTGCTGGTGTGCGCCCACGCAGAATCCGCTCCACCCATTGAGCGGCAGGCAAGTGCGACTGCATCTCACCCCAAGTGATAAAGATATCCGTGTCATAGTCACCTAGGTCGGGGGTAGTCTCGCGTCGTGACTCGTAGCCGGGGCTGCAATAAAGCCCGTAGCCCAAGGTGCCGAGACGGCGTAGCGTGACATTGCCCCTTTCAGGCCGAACCATCCGCACCGCAAGATCGGCATCTCGTCGATGCAGGTTAGTGGTCGAGATGTCGGTCACCACTTCAACCAATAGCTCGGGGTATTGCGCACGAAACTCCGGGAGTGCCGGCAGTATCAACTCGGTAGCCAGATTTTCGGCCGTCGCCAGTCGCACTTGGCCGCTCATCTGAGTTTGAAGGTCTGCCTCCGATGTAAAGGCTTGCGCAGCCGCTTCCAGGGCTTCCGCCTTCTCTATGAGATCGGCACCGTCCTCAGTTAACTGGTATCCCGATTGCTGACGTACGAAGAGTGGGAGCTTCAAGGCAGTTTCGAGTCGCTCGATACGACGGGAGAGAGTCGCTATCCCTAGGTTGAGCTGCGACGCAGCGGCGCTCAGAGTACCGCAGCGCGCTACGGCAAGAAATGCACGGGTATCATCCCAAACTAGGCCCCGAGGCATCTCTTTTCCGGTAATGGAAACCATTTTGCCAGTATCGTTCGTTTTTTTCATATATGGATAGTGCCACGCTACTACTCCTGCACTCAAGGAGACACATCATGGAAAAACGAACGCTTGGCAACGACTTCACGGTTTCGGCCATCGGCTTGGGATGCATGGGAATGAGCGAATTCTATGGGCCTCGAGATGACAGTGAATCGTTGCGCGTGCTGGAGCGAGCCGTCGAACTTGGTGTCGACTTTTTCGATACGGCAGACATGTATGGGCCGCATCACAACGAAGAACTTATCGGTAGTTTTCTGGCCCGCAGAAAGGCTCAGATTCGTATTGCAAGCAAGTTTGGCATTGTACGCAGCCCTGGGGAATATAAGCGTAGCCTGGAAAACAGTGCTGACTATGCACGCAAGGCTTGTGAAGCCTCGCTTCGCCGGCTAGGCGTTGAGCAAATCGATCTTTATTACGTCCATCGCATCAACCCCGAAGAACCAATCGAAGAAACAATTGGTGGGCTCGAACGACTGGTTCAGTCAGGGAAGATCGCCCGTATTGGCCTATGTGAGGTCAGCGCCGCAACGCTACGTCGGGCTCATGCGGTTCACCCGATTACTGCGGTACAGACAGAATATTCTCTATGGACCCGCGAAGTAGAGAGAGAAGTGCTACCCACCTGTCGCGAGTTAGGTATCGGTTTCGTGCCCTATTCACCACTCGGTCGCGGGTTTCTGACCGGGCGGTTTCAGGATACTGCAGAGTTCGACGAGGGCGACTTTCGCCCCAATCTACCACGTTTCACAGAAGGGGCGATTGACGCCAACCGCCGAATCGCTGATGTGATCGCCGAGGTAGCGGCACAGAAAGGATGCAGCCCGGCGCAGCTTTCGCTGGCTTGGCTCTTGTCCAAGGGACCCGACATCGCACCGATTCCCGGCACTAAGCAACTGCGCTATATCGAGGAGAATGTCGCCGCAGCGAACATCAGTCTTAGCGTCGAAGAGCAGCGTCAACTCGAAACGGCCACGGCATCTCTGCCGGTGGTAGGCGAGCGCTATACCTTGGAAGGCATGAAAGGGGTGAATGTATGAGTGCCATACCCTCTGAACGCCGCACACAGGCGTTAGCCCTACTCGAATGTCTTGAGCCCGGCGCACCTAAACGCGTTGCGGAAAACCTTGATGGGTTTCACGACGACGCGACCGAGATACTGCTGGGGTTCGCGTTTACTGACGTGGTGGCTCGTGAAGGGATATCACTGAAGACCCGTGAGATGCTCACCGTCTCCATGCTGGCTGCAATGGGGACGGCCCCGGGCCAGCTCGAGTTTCATATCCGAGCCGCATTGAATACCGGGGCAACTCGCGAGGAGATTGTCGAGATCGTTCTGCAAGTAGCGGTCTATGCGGGCATCCCTGCGTCGATGAATGCCATCACAGCGGCGAAATCCGCCTTTACGTCCGTCTAGTTCGGCGGCCAGAGAGAAAGGAGGTTGACATGTCTGCTCAAAAAACAACCTGGCGCGACTGGGTTGCCGTAACAGCTCTTGGCGTCGGTAGCTTCACTATTGTGACCACGGAGTTGGCACCGATCGGGCTACTCTCTAATATCGGGAGTGATCTCGGGAAGCCTGCCTCGCAGGCGGGTCTGATCGTGACTCTCTATGCCTGGATCGCTGTCGCTACGGCGCTGTTTTCTGCTGTCGTACTATCTCGCATACCGCGACGTCCACTCCTGGTTGGCCTAATGTTGATCCTAGCGCTATCCAGTGGGGTTGCCGCTATGGCCGAGACATTCCCTGCACTCATGGGGGCGCGCATAATTGGTGCGCTAGCACACGGTGCCTTTTGGGCAATGATCGGTACCATCGGCGCGCAGATCGTGCCTCCCCATCGCGTTGGCTTGGCCACGTCGATCATCTTCGGAGGTGTCTCAGCTGCCAGCGTCCTAGGCGTACCGCTAGCCAATCTGATAGGCACCCTCGACGGCTGGCGTGCCGCCTTTACTGCTGTCGCGACCTTGTCCTTCGTCGTCGCTGTGGTGTGTTTCACCACCTTACCTAAACTACCAGGGGTCGAAGGGGTCGGTGTCGCTGCCATGGGGCGCGTGCTGTCGAACCCACGTTTCCTAAGCATCTTTGCCGCCACTGCGCTTGCAGTTACCTCCCATTTCATGGCGTTCACCTACATTGAGCCCTATCTTGCTTCACAAAGCGATATCACGCCATCAGTGATCGCGCCTCTACTCTTAGCGTTTGGTGGTGCTGGATTGGTGGCCAATGTGGTGACTGGTAGTCTGATCGACCGCTGGCTCAAGTCAGTTCTGGTGGTAGCCCTCTGCCTGGCTTCGGCGGCTTTGTGGCTGCTGTCGTCGCTATCGGATGTAATGGGCACGTGGGGGACGATGCTAATGCTGATTCTGTGGGGAGGATCCATCGCCGCTGTTTTGGTAGGGTTTCAGACTTGGATTCTCAAGGAAGCTGGTGATGACGCCCTACCGGCCTCTGCCATTTATGTCGCCATCTTTAATGCGGCGATAGGTCTTGGTGCGGTTCTTGGCGCTATCGTATTGTCGACATCTGGACTCGATGAAATTTTTCTGTTTGCCGCCGTTGCGACAGCTCTAGGTACTGTCACTATCACACTGCTTACTGGACCTGCGGCAACCCACGCCTCAGTGGAATAAATCAAAGGCTGTGCGAGCGGCAACGTGGACTGCATCGGCGAAAAGGTAAGCGAAGCGCTAACACGTATGACTAACGCCGCTCGAGCAAACGCCGCATCGCGCCGGAAGGTGCCTCGACGGGACGGTCACGCCGACTGGAGGCGTAGTTTTCGTTGAACACTTCGAAGTAGTCGTCGAGGATCGCCGAGGCCTCAGCGTCACCACTAATGCGCAACAGCTCGGCGGCGACTTCGGCGGTACATAGATGCTCGCTGGAGGCCGCCTTGCGCAGCCGGTAGCGCGTCAGGCGCGAAGTCTTGAGCGGCAGCACCGGCAGCGAAGCCAGGTACTCGCTACGCCGAAATATCCGCCGCGCCTGGCGCCAGGTGCCGTCGAGCAGGATAAACACCGGCGTGCGCGAGTCGGCCAGTGCTGCGTCAACGGCCTCGGGACCCACTACGCGCTCGGCGTAATCCGCCTGGTCGTCGGGAAAGACGACGAAGGGCGCAAAGCGGTCGTCATCGAGCAGTGCCAGAAGCCGCGGATCGGGTTCGGTGCGATACCAGGTGAAGACTTCGGTTTCAGGCAGGATATGGCTAATCAAACGACCGGTATTGGTCGGCTTGTAATGCTCGATGGGATGCGTCAAGAGCCAAAAGCGCACGCGGCTCTCGGCTGCCACGCGGTACGGACACAAGCAGTTGAGCTTGGGCAGCCGGCACTCCGGACAACGCGAGACGAAGCTACCGCGCGCATTGAACGGCTTGCGCGGCGCGTCGGGGTCATAACCGGAGACCGCCGTGGCTGAATCGGCCGGCGCATCGTGGGATTCATGCATGAGACATCAGGCTGGGTCGAAAAGGCCGGGCATTCTAGCATGCCCGGCCAGGCTTTCATCCACGCGGCGTCGAGGCTGCGGGCGGCGCGCTCGAAGCATGCCGGCGCTTCCAGTATCCTGCCAGCAGCGAACCGGAAACGTTGTGCCACACCGAGAACAAGGCGCCGGGCAGCGCCGCGCCTGCGGTGAAGAATTGATTCGCCAGCGTCACCGCCAGCCCTGAATTTTGCAGGCCGACCTCGAAGGCGATGGTGCGCGCGGTACGCGTGTCGAAGCGCAGTGCCCGTGCCAGGCCGTACCCCGCCGCGAGGCCGATGCCGTTATGCGCGATGACCGCCAGCGCCACGATCGGCCCCAGCGTGCTCAGCCGCCCGGCATTGAGCGCCACCACGATGGCGATGATCAAGACGATGGCCGCCATGGCCAGCGTCGCCAGGGCCGGTTCCACGCGCTGAATATGCGTGCCCAGCAGATGATGGATCACCACGCCCAACACGATGGGCGCGACCACCAACTGGGCGATACTAATCAACATGCCCAGCACCGGTACATCGATGCTCTGGCCCAGCAGCAATAGCGTGATCAGCGGCGTGGCCACCACCGAGATCAGCGTCGAGACCATGGTCATCGACACCGACAGTGCCACATGCCCGCCGGCCAGCCAGGTCATCACATTGGAGGAAGTGCCGCCAGCCGTGGCACCCACCAGCACCATGCCGATGGTCAACTCAGGCGAAAGGCCGAGGACGCGCGACACCAGCAGCGCCGCCAGCGGCATGACCAGAAACTGCAGGATGACGCCCACGGCGATGGGCTTGGGCGACTTCACCACCCGCGCGAAGTCACCCTTGGTGAGCGTCAGCCCCATGGCAAACATGATGATCACCAGCAGCGTCTTGATATAGCCGGCCAGGCCGGTGAAGAGCTCCGGCACGAAGGCGGCGATGGCCGCCAGCAAGATGGCCCAGACGGGAAACAGACGATTGATGCGTTCGAAGATTGGCATGTGCGTGTCCTAGCGTGTTTAGCAGCGGCGCTTTATGCACCTTTTTTATGTGTAACAAACGGCTATGTGTACAAGAGAGCAGGCGGTAGTGTGCCGTAAAACGTGGCGCAGGCGAAGTGTCTCGGCTTCAGGCCCAGTCCGGCACCCAGAGGCCACCCGCTTGCCGCCAGTGTTCGACCAGCGGCGGCACACCCTGGCTCGCCGGTTGGGCGATGGCGCGTACGCCGCGGGGTGCGAGCGATTGGGCCTGTGGGTCGACGAGCATGCACGGCGCCTCGATCGGTGCTTGATCGAGCAGCATCGCCGCCGGCATTACCGCCAACGAAGTGCCCACCACCAACACGAAATCCGCTTCGGCGACGACGTCGCAAGCCTGCGCGTAACGCGGCACCGGCTCGCCGAACCACACCACGTCTGGTCGCAATTGGCTGCCTTTGTCGCATAACTCGCCCATGCGAATACCCTTGCTCCCCACCGGGTAGCGCAAGCTGGCATCGGCACTCGAGCGCGCCATGAGAATCTCGCCATGCAGGTGCAGTACATCGCGCGACCCGGCCCGCTCGTGCAGGTCATCGATATTCTGGGTAATGACGCTGACGCGAAACCCGGCCCGTTCGAGTTCGGCCAGCGCGTGATGCGCGGCGTTGGGCGATGCCTGGCGGGTCTGCGCACGGCGCTCGTCGTAGAAGCGCAGCACGCTTTCGGGGTCGCGCTCGAAGGCCTCGGGCGTGGCGACATCCTCCACGCGGTGGTTTTCCCACAGGCCGTCGCCGTCGCGGAAGGTCTTGAGACCACTCTCGGCGCTGATGCCCGCCCCGGTGAGGACGACGAGATGCGGTGCCTGATGCTCGCTCATGCCTACCTCTATGCTGTGTGGTTCAACCTGTAGGGTGCGGTTCAACCCATATGGAGTGTGTTCAGCGTCGTGATCGATTCCACCAACCGAAGTAAACGCCCCGTGACGCCCCTCGCATCATCGGCTGTACATCCTCGGTGGCAAGATCGACAATAGGCGCCCTTCGAGCGAGCCGAAGGCCCCTTCATGACGTCGGAATTGCCCATACTTTATCAGGACGAGCGCGTGGTTGCCGTGCATAAGCCCTCGGGCATGCTCGTTCACCGCAGTGCGATCGCCGCCGATGCGCAGGTATTCGCCCTGCAGACCCTGCGCAATCAGCTAGGCCGCCACGTCTATCCGGTACACCGGCTCGACCGGCCGACCTCCGGGCTTTTGCTGTTCGCCCTGGACCCGGAGATGGCCAAGGCGCTGGGCGAAGAATTCGCCGCACACCGCGTACATAAGCGTTACCTGGCGGTGGTGCGCGGCGTCGGCCCCGAGCAGGACGTGCTCGATTACGGCCTGCGCGAGGAAGACGGCAAACGCCCAAAGTCGGAAATGCCCGAGCTTGCCGCCTGGACGGCCGTGCGCCGCCTGGACAGCGTCGAATTGCCGGTGCGCATCGACCGTTATCCCCAGGTGCGCTATTCCTTGATGGAGGCCCAGCCCTGGACCGGCCGACGGCATCAGATTCGCCGCCACCTGTCGCGGCGCGGCTACCCGATCATCGGTGACGCCAAGCATGGCAAGGGCGCCCATAACCGCTTCTTCCGCGATCACCTGGAAAGCCCGCGCCTGTTGCTGGCGGCCGTGGGCATGACGCTCTGGCACCCCGAGCGCCAGCGCACGCTACACATTGATGCGCCCCTGGCCGATGACATGCGCACGTTATTCGCGCGCTTCGGCTGGCAAGGCCACGCCCCGGCGACACGCGTCGACTGGCACGAGACGCGCCCTGTTTCGCTATGGCCCGCCGGTAACGACCGGTAAGAGGAAAGAGCACATGCACGACGATTACGATTTCCGCTTCGGGGGCATTCGCCGCCTCTACGGCACCCGCGCCGCGACCTTCTTCCGCCACGCTCATGTGGTCGTCATCGGCGTGGGTGGCGTCGGCAGTTGGGCCATCGAGGCGCTGGCACGCGCCGGCATCGGCACCCTGACGTTGATCGACCTCGACGATGTCTGCGTGTCCAACGTCAACCGCCAGTTACACGCGCTGGACGGCACCATCGGGCGCCCCAAGGTCGAGGTGATGGCCGAGCGCTGCCGCGCCATTCAACCGGGCATCACCGTGCACGCCGATACCGCCTTCGTGACGCCGACCAATCTCGCCGAGCGTCTGCCCGAGGACGCCGACCACGTCATCGACGCCATCGACAGCGTCATCGCCAAGAGCGCGTTGATCGCTTGGTGCAAGCGCCGCAAGATCGGCCTGACCGTCACCGGCGCGGCGGGCGGCCAGACCGATCCCACGCGGATCCGCGTCGCCGACCTGACGCGCACCGAACACGACCCGCTGCTGGCCAAGGTGCGCGCGCGCCTGCGACGGGATTTCGGCTTCTCGCGCAATCCCAAGCGGCGCTTTAGCGTCGAATGCGTCTACTCCGACGAGCAGCTCGTCTATCCTGATGCCAATGGCGAGGTCTGCCAGCAAAAGCCCGGCAATGGCGAGTCCACGCGCCTCGACTGCGCCAGCGGCGTCGGCGCGGCCACCTTCGTCACCGGCACCTTCGGCTTCGTGGCCGCCTCGCGCACGCTCGCGCGTCTCGCCGCCAAGGCCGAGCGCGAACCGGCCGATCCCCACGTCACGGAGACATCCACATGAGCCACGAGACACGCCCGATTCCCGGCATCTACCGTCATTACAAGGGTGCCAGCTATGAAGTGCTGGGCGTCGCCCACCACAGCGAAACCGAGGAACCGCTGGTGGTCTATCGCGCCCTTTATGGCGACTACGGCCTCTGGGTGCGCCCCTTGACGATGTTCTGCGAGACCGTCGAAGTCGCCGGCGAGCCGGTGCCACGCTTCGAACTCGAAGCCGCCTTCCGCTGAGCGACGTATGCCGCTGCTCCACGCGGCCTGCAATGCTATAATGCCGCGCTTCTCGTTTCGCGCGACGCCATGACGTTGCCACACATCCGAAGGAGAGAACGCATGAGCGCACTGGTTGGTGTCATCATGGGCTCGAAGTCCGACTGGGCGACCCTCTGCCACACCGTCGACACGCTCGAGGCACTGGGCATCGAGCACGAAGTCAAAGTCGTCTCTGCCCACCGCACGCCGGATCTACTGTTCGACTACGCCGCCGGTGCCGCCGAGCGCGGCCTGGAAGTCATCATCGCCGGGGCCGGCGGTGCCGCGCATCTGCCCGGCATGGCCGCCGCCAAGACGCCCCTCCCGGTACTCGGCGTGCCCGTGCAATCAAGCATGCTCAGCGGCGTCGACTCGCTCCTCTCCATCGTCCAGATGCCAGCCGGCATTCCCACCGGCACCCTGGCCATCGGCCGTGCCGGCGCCATCAACGCGGCGCTATTGGCCGCCGCCATGCTGGGCAACAAGTACCCGGATATTCGTCAGGCGCTTGAGGCTTATCGCGACGCACAGACACAAAAGGTGCTCGACGCGCCCGATCCGCGTCCCACCGACGACACTCAGGAGGCATGAATGAATATCGGTATCGTAGGCGGCGGCCAACTGGGTCGAATGCTGGCGCAAGCGGGCGCACCGCTGGACATGCGCTTCACCTTTCTCGATCCGTCGACCCAAGCCTGCGCCGCCATCCACGGCGTCCATCTCTGCGCTGAGTGGGACGACGACGAGGCGCATCAAGCGCTGATCGAATCCAGCGACGTCCTCACCTTCGAGTTCGAGAACGTCTCGACGATGGCGCTGACGCAGCTCGCCGAGCAGCGTCCCGCCTTTCCCCCGGCCAAGGCGCTGGAAACGGCGCGTGACCGTGGCGCCGAGAAATCGCTGTTCCAGTCGCTGGATATCGCCATCGCGCCCATCGCGCTGATCGAAACCCAGGACGACCTGGATCGCGCGGTGGACGAGATCGGTCTGCCGGCGGTGCTCAAGACGCGCACGCTCGGCTACGACGGCAAGGGCCAGAAGGTGTTGCGCAACGCCGAGGACGTCCCCGGTAGCGTCGCCGAGCTAGGCGATGTGCCGCTGATCATGGAAGGCTTCGTCGACTTCGATCATGAAGTCTCGGCCATCGCCGTGCGCGGTCGCGACGGCGAGGTGCGGGTCTGGCCGCTGTCGCGCAACGAGCATCGCCAGGGCATTCTGCATCGCGCCGAGCCACAGCCCGATCACCCGCTGCAGGCCAAAGCCACCGATTACACCACGCGCGTGCTCGAGGCGTTGGACTACGTCGGCGTCATGGCCTTTGAATTCTTCGTCACCCGCGACGGCGAACTGCTGGCCAATGAAATCGCCCCGCGCGTGCACAACTCCGGGCACTGGAGCATCGAGGGCGCAACGACCAGCCAATTCGAGAACCATCTGCGCGCCATCGCCGGCTTGCCGCTCGGCGAGACCACGCGGCTCGTGCCCTGCGCCATGCTCAACATCATCGGCGCCTTTCCCGATCGCGACGCCGTGCTCAGCGTCGCCGGCGCGCACCTGCACGACTACCACAAGGCGCCCCGCCCCGGCCGCAAGATCGGCCATATCACGGTTCTCGCCCCCGACGCGGCCACGCTGGCCGAACGCACCGCCGACGTCGAAGCGCTACTCGTCAACGACCTGGGCTAAACCCCCACCTCGTCTTACCCCCGTAACGCAAGATGCCCGCCAATTGGCGGGCATCTGACATCAGCATGGCAGCGACGCGATCACTCAGCGTCGGCGCTCATCTGCTGCTGCAGGTAATTCTGGATACCCACCTTGTCGATCAGGCCAAGCTCGGTCTCGATCGTATCGATGTGCTCTTCCTCGTCGTTGAGGATACGACGGAACAGATCACGGCTAACGTAATCGCGCACTTCTTCGCAGTAGGCGATGGCGTCGATCAAGTCCTGCCAGCCCGTCTTCTCGATGGCGAGGTCGCACTCGAGCATTTCCTTGGTGTGCTCGCCGATGTGCAGCTTGCCCAGATCCTGAAGGTTGGGAATGCCCTCGAGGAACAGGATACGCTCGATCAACTCATCGGCATGACGCATCTCTTCGATGGATTCGTCGTATTCCCACTTGGCCAACTTGGCCAGGCCCCAATCCTTGTACATCTTGGCGTGCAAGAAGTACTGGTTGATCGCCACCAACTCGTTGCCCAGTGCGGTGTTGAGGTGCTGAATGACCTTGGCATCACCTTTCATCGTCACGTCTCCCTTGCAGATTCATTTGGTTTTAAGGCGAGATGGCCAGCCAGACACGGCCCGGCCGCCACCGCCATGGGATACAGGGAGTATCGACTATTTCGCCGAAAAAGTCGAATTAAGACAAGATCTTGCCGCGAAAACGCCGCATTTGTGAAGGATTGGAAATAACAGGCGAGAACGATTGCCACTCCGCTCTCGCCTCGCGGAGACAAGCATGACTCAGTCCAGACACGAAAACGCCGCTACCCAATGGGATAGCGGCGTTGGCGATGATCGATACGCAGCGAAGCGTTTATAAGCGATGCAACGGCTAGACGGCGTAGGCGAGATCCGCGCTCGGCATCATTTCCTGAGTGATAGCATCACGCGTGATGGCCTTGGCCGTGCAGGCACAGCGGCCGCACTGAGTCGCACACTCGGTGCGCTCGCGCACTTCACGCCAGCTACGCGCACCGTCTTCAACGGCCTCGCGAATGGCATTGTCGGTCACGCCTCGGCATATGCATACGTACATTCCATCACCTCGCTGATCGCTCTGATAGGGAATGTAAATGATTCGCATAAAGACTTTCAACCCCCAATCACTATCTTTTCGCTCGGCGGATGCTCGACTTTCGGCTAACGTGAAGCCAAGTGGCTGAAAAGTGGAGCGAAACGGAGAGTTGCCGGGTGGCGAGGATGGAAGGAATTGGGAGGCTTTTTGTCGTCTCAACAGCACGTGACGCAACCCTGGCTTGAGGAGGGAAAGGTGTGGGGGAGAACGCTATGCACGGCGGCTTGTGCGATGCAGCGTATGGCTAGGCATCTACCACCGTTAGTTCTGGCCAAATTTCCTGCCACCCTTTCCCTGCTACGCGTTTCCTAAAATCAGTGGGCTTTGGCCTTTTAGGGTTCAAGGTGATGGTGAAATTGAACAAAGACTCGATGCCAAAGGGAGCGACTAAGACGACCTCCCTGCTGGCATCCAGTGTAGCGCCGACGGCTGTCTCGACTTCGACCCAGTAGCTCATGGCATTGGTGGTTGACGTATAGGGATCATCGACGTTGCGCTCATGCATTCTCGCTTGGTTCTTTACCGACCACGGAAAATCAGAAGAGCTTCTGAGCTTCGCTTCCATACGCCGATCCCTAGCCTCAGTAATATCCTTCGGATCGAGGTAGATCAAATCGATATCGTTGAGAGCCGTCGTGGCCGAAAAACCATGCACCTTGTCCCAAGCAAGGTTGCGAACAAACCCCGCGGCAAGGCACCAATCCGGCAGGCACAGGTCAGCAGCTATAGAAAGCGCCTCCATGCGTTCTGCGTCCTGCTCTATCCATTCTTTGATCTGTGCTTCGTAATCCATTGGGTATCTAATGCCGCGTTCACCGCCTTGTTCATTGCACGCATGTTGACGCGAGCGCTCCGATGCCAGCATGGCATCGCGAAGCGCACCAGTGGCCTTATAAAGCGAAGCGCGACCCGTCAGGGACGGGACGTCCGCCTCACGCGGCTGGCTAGTGTTCACTCACGGCGAGCCAGTAGCAGCCCAATCCCCGCGCTTCCAAGAAACCCAGCACAGATCCTATTGAACAATTGACGCATAGCCGGACGAGAAAACCAGTGGCGCAACACCTTTCCGAAAACGGCGTAGGTGCCTATCGCAATCCATAAAAGGTTGTTCGGGTCAAGAGCCATGTTTAAAGCGAAGCTCACTGGTATGAATAAAAGGATCGTCGATAAGGTCACGGCTGCGTCTCCTTTAAGAGCCAAAGTTCAACATGAGAAGCGACTTCCGGCGGGCGAAATCTGCCAGCAATAGGCGCCCAATGGAGGAGTTAGGCGTCGCTCAGTTCGCCTGGAGCTGCGCCTCGATAGCCGACTTGTCAATGACGGACCATACTTGCACGATCTTTTCGTCGCGGAACTCATAGAAGACGTTCTCGGCAAAGGAAACACTTCTTCCGTAAACACTCAGGCCAAGAAATCTTTCTTTTGGTGTGCAGTTGAAGCGGAGTCGGCTGGCTATGTAGGGGGGATCGGAAACCAGCAACTCAACATTGAAAGATAGATCAGGGATCTCGGCGAAGCCTCTCTCCAGCATGCGCCGGTAGCCTGATACCCCGAGTTGTTCGCCGTTATGCTTAACGTCTTCATGAACGAAGCGCGCCAACGATGGCCAATCCTGCCTGTTCAAGCAGGCGATATAGTCTCGATAGACGTTCGATAGTTCGGACTTGGTCATCTACGATCTCCTCTGTACGGCAAGGCTCGACCATCGTTTGGAAGGCTGCGTCGACGCTTAACGCTGAGGTAACGGGCCGCTTTGGAGCGAAGCCAAAGGCGTAGCAGAAAACGGTCCCGTTGACCGTATTGTTATATCCTTTTCGCCGATGGGATTGCTGTTTGCAGCCAATCACTCGAATACGATGAAACCATAAAGGGGATCGATTCAGAACCCATGTAACGGGCCACTGTTAACCTGTGTTTACCATCTGCAACCAATGCCATTGCGCGAGAACCATGCTTCACTAAAAACATTGGCGAGAGGGCTGTTCCGTGCTTCCATGCATCAATGATTTTTGCAATCTTTCTCGGGTCGTGAACATCTTCCCAAAGGGTATTTTTGTCGTAGATCCCTGGTTCGTAGATGCCATTCCAAACATGCTCAAAGGGAGCGCAATAAATATCAACACCTTGCTCTACAATCGAATCATCAATGTCGTTGAATGACACCGACTGTGGCGAAGTATCCCATCTGGGCTGGACTTGAGGGGTGTTGCTCATATAGGTCATAACAAGTTCGTTTTGCAACTCTAACTCCTCACGTAAGCGAGCCATTTCTTCTAAAAAATTCTCTACATCAGCCATACTTTCTACAAGATATAACGCCTGATTAACCCGCAAATTACGGCGGACGCAGCCTGGAATAATTTATCGGGTTGAACCACTCGTCAGACTTCCCGGTTTAGGACAGAAACTGATAGTAAGCAGCGGAAGACTGCCTCTATTTTAAGGAGAAAGCGACCTCCTCCCACTTCATTCTCAAGTACTCGGTTGCAGGATATGAACCGTCAACTTGAGCCCTCAACTTCCTACCAGCCAAACCTGCGTACCAAGTACCCTTGAGGGCAGGCGCCACCACCACCTTCAAGGAATCCGGATTTACCGCTAAAAGGTTCGCATCAAACAGCTTGTGCACATCCGACCGAAGGAGCAGGCCATTATCAGGATGGTTCACACCTGCTTTTGCATGAGCAACAATATGCGCTGCCTCGATTATTTCCGCAATAGTTTCTCCGGTCACCGCGCACTTGCAGCCGTACTGATTAATTAGATTAAGCTTAAATTTAGCTTGATTCCTACGCTGCTTTCTTCTTACGAAGATGTCACTTGTATCGTCCGAGGCCTGTACTATGGTTGGCGTTGAACCGTCATCTCCAGCATGTTTCGCGACAGCCCTACCCATAAGTTTTACAAACTGCTCAGAAAGGCTATTCCATTCTTCAGCCTCAATAAAGCTATATCCGTTCCTTGGCGTGTTGACCCCAGCCCCCAGATCAGCCTTGACTGCTTTAACTGATTCACTGTAAGCGGAATAAAAACCAGCGGACGGACCGAGCAGGTCAGTCAGCATCGCTTTGTTTAACTGATGACTAGGTATCTTGAGGTGCCACGTAAAAGTTCCCTGAAAATAAACAACCATTGACAGATCGAGTTCGAATACGTAGCGGCCCGAATCATCAAATAGGATTATATAGTATGGCAACTCACCGTCACGCCATCGTGTAAAGCGAACAGACATGCCGTTCGGCAACATGAGAGTTTGGTACGCACCTAGGCCACCCCCAAATGTCAGATTTTCCTCATCCGCGAGCGATGCGGCGAGCTCCTTCATGAGTTCAAAGCCTAAACTCTTGTACCATTCATTTATTTGAGCTGACATCTATTCACCGTGACCTACGTTATTCAGACATAAGCCTTGACCAGAGCTACTACATTTCCCAGAAGTCTAACGCCAGCCAGCACGCGCGGCTACGGAATGGAGGCGAAGCCGCAATGTAGTAGGCGTCGCGTGCCTGGCCTTGTTAAATCTTACTCTTGGCATACCAATAATCCACGCCTTTCTCGATTGCCTCGGCGAGGACTTTATTAGACAGTACTCGGCGCTTTTCAATACAAAAACTACGGGCATGCTCAACCAGATCAATGCACTTTTTGGTGCTTTCCAAGCCCCACGAGTCTGGCTGGAGAAGCTCCGTAGACATCCTAGGTAATTGGTTTTTCCTGCGGCTCGGATTTAAAAGCAGAATAACTTGCGAGTATTCCAATTTTCTGGCGCCGCTGTGAGCCGCGAAATTATGCCTGAATGCCATCGCTTCGTCATGGGTTTCGTGGAAATCTTCGGATAGATTCTTCTTCTCTAACTTTACACGCCGACCTTCACAACTTGTAAAGCACTTGCCATAAATCGTTAGCGCCGCAACGAATAATCCTTTGACAGTATTAAAAAGTTCTCGATTCTCAATATTTGCAATGCTGCGTGTAGCATTTACGTGACGCTCATCGCTGCTCGCCATCTTTATGATCGATTCCAGCCAAATTTTGCAACTGCGCAGGTCCTTTTCGATTAATACGTAACCGGATAGAACCTCAGCTTTAGGATCATCCAGAGGAATCCGATGAGCTCTTTTTCTCTTATAAAAGTAACGGTTATAAAACCTAAAGCCGTCAGGAAGGAGTACCGGCTCGTAGGTCCAGTTGGGGTCATCATTGAAAAGGACTTTTTTCGCCACGTAACCTCTACCTTTTTTCCGATTTAACGCGGGCGCTCAGCCGCGAACAGGCCGCGTCGCAGTGCCTGGAATTGTTATGTGTTTTTACAACAGCCAATAGACTAACGCTCTCATTCGTTATCCTCAGGAGTAAAAAATCCATATCGTCCCGCAGCAGTATCTTCTGTAAATTCCGTATACCCTATATCAAGAGATCTTGGATTTGATGGGCCATCGTTGTCTAAAACAACAATCTGCCCAAGTCCTCTATATTTAGCAATACTGGAATAAAAAGCCTCTTTAGTTTCATCGCTAATTATGTCGTTATTGCCTATTTTCGCTTCCCTCTTGACATGCCTAGAACGTAACGTACATAAAGGAGAGTCTAATATTACTGTTCCACTATGTGGAAGATTGTTTTTCAAGCATGTATGCATAAGGCCGACACAAAAAGCCGCATAAGATAAGGCGCGATACCCCTTCCCTGCAAGATTGCGATCATGACCATCAATCACTAGATCACAGGTTTCTTCACTGAATGAAACCGACGGATTTTCACTGTAACCCCAATCATATAGCAAACCCTGAACGATCTCACAAAACTCATTTGTGGTAGAGGTTGTCAATCCATCGAAATCA
Organism: Chromohalobacter sp. 11-W; assembly: GCF_029889905.1. Lineage (GTDB taxonomy): Bacteria > Pseudomonadota > Gammaproteobacteria > Pseudomonadales > Halomonadaceae > Chromohalobacter. The sequence goes on from NZ_JARANZ010000006.1 coordinate 121,928, forward strand.
TAGTGACCGTCCATAGGATCTACCTCAACTTCATACTGTTCTTTTTGCCTTATCAGATCATTTAACTTATTTACTATTTTCAATGCTTGCTGACGATCTCTAAGAGTGACTCTCAGAGCATCTAGTTCATTTACAGAGGTCTTAATAAATTCCGACATAAACTTTGACCTCTCTTCTTGAGCCAAGTTATGATTTAACTTAGCATCTTTTATTTCCATAAGAAGTTTTGCTTTTTCAACATCCAGATTATTTTTGGTTCTTCCGAGCTCGATCTTTAATGATTCTATCTTTGACATTTCCGCACTAGAAGCCAACAAAATATCGTCAATGTCTTCTGAACTGCAAGCCTCATGATTTTCTAAATCGTACTTAGAGTTACAGATCGGACATAGGCCAAAATCCAGGTTGGCATAAGCAGCACTAGACTCTTGTAGTGACTCAAGTCTATATAGGTCGCTATCATAGTGTTGGCCTAGAAGCTCTAATCTAGATATAAGCTCATTGACAGTAAGCAATCTTGATTCGCTTTCTTTCCATTTAGTCCAGTAGCGATTAATTGTGGACTCATACACATCTACTTTTTCGTAAAGCTCTTTCAGCCTTTCGTTTTCAATTGAGATTGACTCGCCTAATCTTTCTATCTGTCCATCTAACTCATTTGAGTTTATAGATATTTCGCTAAACTCAGAAAGCTCCTTCTGATAATCTTCAATCAGACGGTCAAGCACCTCCATACGGCCTTTTCTGTTATCAATAACCCGCTGCTTCGGTTTAGATGCAATAGCGCTATCATCTTTTCCTGTAAGCAAGAATCTTAATATGGACTCCTCTTTAGTACCCTCCCCATTTTGGCCTGTATAGACAGGAGAATCTTCCTTGATTATCGAAATTTCATCTATGAGAAAATGATTTCTTAAGAAAGAAAATGAAAAGTTATTAGAAACTCCGCCTTTATTTCTCCTGACTTTCCTGTCTTCTAGATCTAAAATTGATAAAAAATATGAATTAAGTGTTCGTTTTGTCTTTGTGGCTTTTCTTCCAACAATCAGGCTTTCAGGCTCGCCTGTATGTTTGGAGATTTCTGCATAACTACATTCATATAGCGACGCATCACCACCAGACAAACTTCTGCGAATCGTATGAGTGGAATTATTCGCTAGACATATTTCTAAATAACAGCTCTCATAACCGTAGGACTCCTTGATTCTTTTCGGTTTATTGGTGCTTCCAAGAAGGTATTTTACACATTGAAATATGTATGACTTGCCGGTATTTGACGGACCAATAATCACATGCGCATTTGATGCAAACTTAATTACCGCATCATCACAATCTAAGCCTGTCACTATCAATCTTTGTATTTTAAACCCTTTATTCATGAATGAGATTCTCCACGCACAAAGGATTCATTGATAAACTCACCACCCCAAACATCTAAATGGTCACTCACTAGGTTTTTTAATTCTTCAACACTGTGCCCACTAAAATTTTCAATCACCCAATCTGCTATTCTTATCATTCTTCGTGTATAGTCGGCCTCTAGCGAGTCAAGGAATGGAGAGCTGACTTCTGTAGCTGTGTAGGTGATGCCAGATTTAGAATATTTGGCTTCAACCAATCCCTTAGCAATCATCCTTTTGAGCCCACTTTCGACAATTGGCCTCTTAACTAAGATTTCGCCTGACCGATGAGGCGTGGCTGGATGTATACTTTTAGGTCCGCCATCGACATCTCCAGAGTGAACTAAAAGGTAATCATAAATAACCAGTCTTTCAAGGTCACAATGCATAGGGAACCCGGCCACTAAAAGCGTCAAACTACGCAGTCCTGATTCCATGGGCGAGTTAAACAAACTTGGCAAGTTATTCATTTTCACACCACATGACTTCGTCATCACTATTTGCTAGTTGGTGGCAAATTCCGCCTCTATCATTAACAGTAATACAAGAAGCTAATGGCGTGATAGGGAGCTGAAGCTTTTTAGCTTCACTAACAGCATCTTTTACTTTTTCAAAACCATTTGGATAGTTCGAATCTAATATGTCAGAAATCCCGTTCTTTAATTGTTTTTGAATACTTCCAAATGATCCGTTTGGCATTGTGTCTCTAGAAAAATTCCGCAATGTTTCCGCATTAGCAAAATCCTCTCTTGATCGCTGCAAATGATTCTTATATACCTTGAATTTATTAGCCTGGCAGACCTCAGTAATTTCTTCTTCGGAATGGCTATCATATGCCGCAAGTAGCTTTCTTACGTAAGTTATTTCATTCTCGCTCACGTCTTTCGATATCTCTGGGGTAATGGGCCTTTCTGGCAATTGGACTCCAAATCTCACGACGTGAAACTGGGTTTTGCTATGTTCCATAATTATTTTTATAGTGGCAATTTTATCAAAAGCACTAAAGTCAAGATTTTGGATATACGACTTTAACTCATCTGTCAACTCAATTTCACCAATATCTGTTATGTTTTTCCTGCAGTAGTTATCCCAATTCTCAAAAAACTGCTTCTTCAATTTATCAGGCTTTTTTAATAAATTGGCAAGTTTTGTACCGATCCCCAATGGCGCAATAAAATAGTATTTCCTCGGGAAAGGATATTCTTCCATAAAAGAGTAGTAGCAGATTTTCGCAATCTCATTCCAAATTTTTGCGGGAGACAATGGGGCAGCGTAATGCTTGCATTGATAGTTATCCCAAATATAAGTATTGCTTCCAACAGGGTTGTCTACATAGCCTACTACATCCCTACCTTGGTCTCCGGCTCCACCAAGTCTTTCAAAGTCATAATAGCTAGATGACTTGTAACTCATCCACTCTTCAATAAATTCTTCCCAGTCATCAGGAGACATAGTGGATATCTGATTTTGTACAGTGATATGTTTTCCCAAACTCAAAACTACACCCCTTCCTATTATACTTTTCTGTCTTGCTTCTTAATTGTTATCAGAATAAAGATGAACAATGCTTCGCAAGGTGTTTACGGCACATAACGCCGCCAACACGCGCAGCTTTGTAGTGAAGGCGCAGCCCCAACGGAAAAGCTGTCGCCGTGCTTGGCTTGGTTATGTGTAGGGAACCCCATCAGCACCTCACCTTCCGCGACTCTGCAACAAGTCATTGGTGCTCTACGACGATACCTGTACAGCACCCACCGTTTGTTGGGTGATAGTCCACGGAACAGGCCGTGATCACGACAAATAAATCAGCATCGGCTCGCAGCAGCACGTTTCCACCGGGGGGATTGTCTGATGCAATCACTTCAAGCCGACCGTCGGGTTGCGGCTCGGATCGCTGGAACAGATTGACCGGGTCAGGAACAATCGGAAGGTAAATACCAGCTTTGGACAGGATACCCAGGAGGTTATCTCGACAGTTCGGGTGGCCCCGCAAACCAGCACGCTCATAAAGCCCACGGTTGCATGCAGGAAAAAGCATATCGTGGGGACAGAGTGAGTTGTCTTCGATGAGCGTCAAGACCTGGTTAGCCTGTTCGCTGTAAAAGCTCTTGCCAGGAATAGGAAACATTCGCTCTGTAATGTCCCGTGTTTGCGAGGTGCTAAGCCAATCGACTCCATCACTGTTCACGACGAACGACCACAAGTCAGCAACCTGTTGGCCCTCAGGGTCAATCACACGCAAGCATTCGCCCTTCTGCACTCGGAAGCCTCGCCCCGATTGTGGCGGTATCTCGGTGCGGTATTGCTGGTGCCTCTCAACTTCAAAATCATCTTCCATCTACATTCTCCAAGATGGAGTCCTTGAACACATAACGCTTGCAGCATGCGCGCCCTTGGAATGGAGCCGAAGGCGCAATGGAAAGGGCGTCGCCATGCCTGCACTTGTTATAGCTTTTTCATCAATGTGACTTCAGTTGGCTCTGCTAGCCAGTGTTCGAATTTTTGCGCAATCAACTTTGTATGCTCTTCCTGGTGGTGGTTATCTAGGGCAGCTTCTGTCTCCCATTCTTCATATAGACAAATGTAACGACCACAATCTGATACATACAGCTCAAATTGAATACAGTCGGCCTCGTTTCTTGTAGCTTCTAACATTCCCAGCAATTCATTTTATGCCGACTCAAAGAACTCTGCTTTCGGGGTGATCCTTGCAAAAACGAAAGTGTTTTTAATTGACATGAAACCCTCTACTACTGACTAATTTTAGCTATAACAGGTATTAGATAGCGCGCTCGTTTTGTCACTTGAACGAGCGCGCGCGTTCAAGAAATCTTATCAAGCCCGCCTTTTCGCACCTGACCCATTGATTCCACATTGTGCTAAGCATAATTCGACACGTTATGCAGGATTCGTGTGCTGGCAAGCTTCATTGGGGTTGAGAATAAAACGCTCCAGCCCTCACACCGTGAAGACCTACTGCTACTGGATACGTTATTTCATTCGCTTCAATGGCTTACGTCATCCCGCCAGCATGGGTGGTCCCGAAGTGAAAGCTTTTCTGGAGCATCTTGCGGTACAGCGCCATGTGGCCGCGGCCACGCAGAATCAGCCCTGATGCTCTTGTTTTCTATATCGGCATGTACTGGGAAAAGTTTTATCGGAGTGCGGGGTATATTGGGATGAGGATAGGATTTTAGCCACGCTACCGCCCCTACCTGTGCATGCGGCGATGAGCGGCTGTCATCCATGCGGTAGTCCCAGCGTAATGGTTTATCACCGGCCTTCTTAAGTAGCCTTTGCTGTACCGTAACCAGCCGTTACAGGGAGAGCAATGCCCACGAAAGGATAAAGCGCAAAGCATTTCAAGCTGGGGGTACTGGAGCTACTGGCTGACGTCGCCGAGCATGCTGTCCAGTTCGTCCTGGTCTACGCCGAGCATCTGCAGGATGTTGCGCTGGGCGGCTTCGAGGATGTGCTGGCGTTCTTGCTCGCCGGGCAGGCTCTTGGCGAGGGCCACGGCGCCCACCAGGGAGGCAAGAATGACGCGGGACTTGTCGGCGATGACGTCGCGGTCAGGTTCGAAGGGCAGTTTCTTGAGGCGGCTCAGGGCGATGAGGCGGGTTTCCAGCATCTTCTTCATGCGCAGGTAGGAGGCTTCGAAGAGCGTGCGGATCTCGGCGTTCTCGTTGCCGATCTCGTTGAACAGCACGGTCTCCGGCCCGGGTTGGTGCTTGCGTTCCAGTTCCTGGAGATTCCAGCAGTTGGAGACCAGTTCCGTGAGGTGCTTCACCGAAAGCGGCCCCTTGACCAGCCTGGCCGCGCGGCTGCTTTCCAGGGTGTCTCGCACCGAGGCGTGGTACAGCGCTTCCTTGGAGGCGAAGTGGGCATAGAAGGCGCCGTGGGTCATCTTGGCCAGTTTCATGATCTGGCCGATGGAGACCTTCTCGAACCCTTGGCGGCTGAACAGTTCGACGGCCGATTTAAGGATTCGCTCGCGCGATCTGGCCTTGCGATTCGTCGAGTCGGACATGGCGACCTCACGCTGCTGCTCAGAATAGGTGCTGAATACACACTGAATATTATCTTGATCATATCAAGCCCGGTGCTAGCGTGGCGTAAATTCCAACAGTTCAGGACACTCGCATGTCATCACCGCTCGTTATCACCGGCATGGGCATGGTCAGCCCCCTCGGTTGCGGCGTCAATGCCAGTTGGGAGCGCCTTCTGGCGGGCCGCTCCGGCGTTTCCTCGATCACGCGCTTCGAGACCGGCGAGCTGCCGATCAAGGTCGCGGGTTCGGTTCCCGGCATGGAGAGCGACCCAGAGGCGGGCTTCGACCCCGACCGCGTCGCCGATGCCAAGGAACGACGCAAGATGGAGCTGTTCAGCCTTTATGCCATGGCCGCCGCCGATGAGGCGCTGACCCAGGCGAACTGGTTCCCATCGAGCGATGAGGATCGGCTGGCCACCGCCACTATCGTGGGCTCCGGCATCGGAGGCTTCCCGACCATCACCCAGGCGCAGGATACGCTAACGACGCGCGGCTACCGCCGACTCTCGCCGTTCACCGTGCCGGCCTTTTTGGCCAACCTGGCGGCGGGCAATGTGTCGATTCGCTATGGCTTGCGCGGGCCGTTGGGCTGCCCGGTCACGGCCTGCGCGGCGGGCGTGCAGGCCATCGGCGATGGCATGCGCATGATCCGCAGCGGCGAGGCCGAGGTGGCCCTGGTGGGTGGCGCCGAGGCCTGTATCGACCCGCTCTCATTGGCCAGCTTCCATGCCATGAAGGCGCTCTCCACCGAGCAGGAGGCGCCTGCCAAGGCGTCGAGGCCTTTCGATCAAGCCCGCAACGGCTTCGTCATGGGCGAAGGCGCGGGGCTCCTGGTGATCGAGACCCTGGCCCATGCCGAGGCGCGCGGGGCAACGCCACTGGCCTTTCTCAGCGGCTATGGCACCAGCGCGGACGCCCACCACATCACCGCCGGGCCGGAAGATGGCGCCGGGGCCGCGGCGGCCATTCGGGCCGCGCTACGTATGGCGGGGCTCGCCCCCGATGCCATCGATCACATCAACGCCCACGCCACCTCGACGCCGGTCGGCGACCGGGCGGAGATCGCCTCCTTGCGCAATGCGTTCGGCGACGCGTTGCCCGGCATCCCGATCTCCGCCACCAAATCGGCTACCGGCCACCTGCTCGGTGCCGCCGGCGGCGTTGAGAGCATCTTCTCGGCCCTGGCGGCCATCCAGGATCGCCTGCCCCCGACCCTGAATCTGGAGCACGCCGATGAAGATCTAAGCGACTTGGACTTCGTCGCGGGCGAGGCACGCGAACACCGTAGCCAGCACGTACTGTGCAACGGGTTCGGCTTCGGTGGGGTTAATGCCGCGCTGATCGTCAGCAAGGTGTAGGCGCTGTCTGAAAAGTACTGTGCTCCGACAAGCCGCCACCACCGCTTCGGCGCAGCGGTGGTGGCTAAGAAACGCTCGCTGAGACGGTGAGGCGAGCGGCAGGACACGTTGCCGCGACGCCCAGGCTGTGTCTCCTGCCTTACCGTTTCGCGCTGGCCAGGGCGGCCCCGAAGCACATGAAGGTCGCGCCACCGATGCGGTTGACGACGCGTGCTCCCGTTGGCGAGCCGAACCATCCCTTCGCCTGTTGCCCAAAGAACGCATACAGGCAGTGAATCACCATGACCAGCGTACTGTAGGTCAGCACCAACAGCGTGAACTGTGCGGTGAAGTTACCTTGTGGGCTGATGAACTGAGGAAAGACCGAGAGAAAGAAAAACACGGCCTTGGGATTCGTCAGTTGTATCGTCAGCCCTTCGAGAAAGCGGCGGCGAAAGCCTAGCGATTGCGTGGGCCGTTCAGCGAACGTAAGCGACGGCGAGCGCCAAAGACGAATCCCCAGATAGAACAGATAGGCGGCGCCGAGGAACTTCATCGCCGTAAAGGCAACCGCCGAGGTCGCCAATATCACACCGACACTCGAGGCGGAAATGCCCGCTACGAGCAGTGTGCCAAAGGCAATACCGACTATTCCGCCAAGACTCCCCATGAAGCCAAACCGCAACGAATTGCTCAGGGTCATCACGACGCCCGGCCCCGGGCTGAGCACTGTCAGCGTTGCCATTATCAGAAAAAGCCAATACAGGTCCATCTCAGATCCTCGCCAGATATCGCTCTCGCAATACTTCGCCAGTCGGAGAGGGTTGGACGCCCACGTAGAGCGCAATTGGCGTCCCGTTGACCGCCTTGTTAGGGCCCTTGAATCGGGCTAGCATAATCGTATTGCCACTCGCGGAGGCACCATGAATACGGAAACATTAGACCACCTACGCTCCCAGATTTCGACGCTCTCCGAGTCGGAACGTGCAGCGCTGGCTCGCGAGCTGATAATGAGTCTGGACGGTCCCCGTGACGACTCTGTCGAGCAAGCCTGGAACGATGAAATCGTTCACCGTGTTTCCAAGGTCAAAAGCGGAAAAACGACACTTATCGACCGTGAAGAATTCCGATCGAAGATGCGGGCGAGATTAGGCCAGTAATAGTGAGAACGGTACGGATACTGGAAGATGCTTCGCAGGAAGCGATAGAGGCTGCAGCATGGTACGAATATGAGCAGCCTGGACTCGGAACCGAGTTTTTTGCTGCCCTTGACGCCGCAATCGACGTTATTGAAGAAAACCTCATCCCCCTATCACCTCTCCCCGAAGAAGCCGGCAATATCGGTGCAAAACGACTAATCCTGAAACGCTTCCCGTATGACATAGTTGTGATTGAGCTGGCGGAAGAAACAGTCGTAATCGCCGTCGCCCACCACTCTCGCAAGCCTGGCTATTGGTTGGAACGAGATAAGCTCTAACCTGATAACCTGACTTCCCAACACGGCGCGCCCACAAAAATGCCGCTTCCTAGGAAGCGGCAAAGCATAAGTCGGACGCGACTCAGTTTCGTGGATGGCGGTTACTGACTACAGGCTCTCTCAATAAAGCCCCATCGGGTCGTCGCTGTAGGACACCAGTACGCATTTCACCTGCTGGTAGTGGTCGAGCATCAGCTTGTGGGTCTCGCGGCCAATGCCTGACTTCTTGTAGCCCCCGAATGCCGCGTGCGCGGGGTATTGGTGATAGCAGTTGGTCCACACGCGACCGGCTTGAATGCCCCGACCCATGCGGTAGGCGCGATTCATGTCGCGGGTCCAGACCCCGGCGCCTAGGCCGAATTCGGTATCGTTGGCGATGGCCAGCGCTTCTTCTTCATCGCGGAAGGTCGTGATGGCGAGCGTGGGGCCGAAGATCTCCTCCTGGAAGACACGCATGTCGTTGCGGCCCTTGAGAATGGTGGGCTGCACGTAGAAACCACCCGCCAGCTCGCCCTCAAGCGTGGCCTTGCCACCGCCCAGCAGGCATTCGGCGCCCTCCTCGCGGCCGATGTCCATGTACGAGAGGATCTTGTCGAATTGCTCCTTGGAGACCTGGGCGCCGATCTGCGTTTCGGTATCCAACGGATCGCCCTGGCGAATGGTTTTGGCGCGTTCGATGGCGCGGGCCATGAACTCGTCATAGATCGACTCGTGCACCAGCGCGCGCGACGGGCAGGTACACACTTCGCCCTGGTTGAAGAAGGTCATCAGCAGGCCTTCGATGCACTTCTCGGCGAAGGCCTCGCCATGCGAGAGCACGTCCTCAAAATAGACGTTGGGCGACTTGCCGCCCAGTTCCAGCGTGGCCGGCACGATGCGCTTGGCGGCATTGGCCATGATATGGCTGCCCACCGGGGTGGAACCGGTGAAGGCGATCTTGGCGACACCTTCATGCGTGGTCAGCGCCTCGCCGGCTTCTTCACCGAGGCCATGCACGACGTTGATCACGCCCGGCGGCACCAGGTCGGCGATGAGTTCGAGGAAGATGTTGATCGAGGCCGGGGTCTGTTCGGCCGGCTTGAGCACCGAGCAGTTGCCGGCGGCGAGCGCAGGCGCCAGCTTCCAGGTCGCCATGAGGATGGGAAAGTTCCAGGGGATAATCTGGCCCACCACGCCGTAGGGCTCGTGATAGTGATAAGCGACGGTGTTCTCATCGACTTCACTGATGGTGCCTTCCTGGGCACGCAGGCAACCGGCGAAATAGCGGAAATGATCCGCCACCAGCGGGATGTCGGCGCCGCTAGTTTCGCGGATCGGCTTGCCGTTGTCCCAGGTCTCGGCCACGGCGAGCTTATCGATGTTCTGCTCGACACGATCGGCGATCTGGAGCAGCACCTTGGCCCGCTCGGCGGGCGGCATCTTGCCCCAGGCCGGGGCGGCTTTCTGCGCCGCCTTCACCGCACGGTCGATATCCGCAGCCGATGAACGCGGTACCTGACAGAAGACCTCACCGGTGATCGGGGTGATGTTGTCCAGATAGCGACCGTCGGCGGGCGCCACCCACTCACCGCCGATGAAATTCTCGTAACGCGACTTGAAGTCGACGACGGCACCTGGGGTGCCGGGACGTGCGTGAATCATGGCGTGTCTCCTTGGGCGAATGCGCCGGGGCGAATCGTCTGGTGTGCGACCCTGCCCCTTGGAAAATGAGTACGCATCGCCCTCAGCATGGCGTGTCGGCCAGGCGTCGGTTTGCCTGCCAGTCTCCGACGTTTGTCTGCCAGTCTCAGATAGCGAATTTGCCTACACTGCAAGGTAACGGGCGTCATCCACGCCCACACCGTCGGTACCGTTCAGGAGTTCGCCATGCACGCCGTCACGCCTCCCGATTCGCGCTCCCGGGGCTCCCAAGTGGACAACGCCCGCGCGCTCGAGCAACTGACGGATACGCCCCGCACGCGGCGCTTGATCGAGAATCGCATCTGTTACGCGGGCCCGCATGCGGAGCTTTCGATCTACGATACCTGGTGGCCCGCGCAGGATGTCGCCTTGAGCGCCGAGCGGGTGCTCTACTGCGGCATGCTACAAGGGCGCAAGGTGATGAATGGCGCCACCGAAGTGCCGGAAACCTTCTTGCCGGGCGAGAGCTTCGTGCTGGCGCCGCATCAGGAAGTGCGCATCGATTTCCCCGATGCGCGCCCCGACGCGCCCACCACCTGCATGACTATCGATCTCGATCCCGCGCGCATTCACGCCCTCAGCGAGCGCCTCAACCAGGCCCAGCCGCGCGAACGAGAACTCGGCGAGTGGCACTATCATCCGCATGCCCTCCATGTACCGCACAGCCCGACCACCCAGGCGCTGATCGAACGCTTGATGGGGCTGTTCCGCGAGAATCACCCCGACCGCGACGCGCTGATCGGGCTGGGCATCGACGAGTTGATCGTGCGCCTGCTGCGTACCCAATCGCGTGAGTTGCTGCTCGCCGACGCCCGCCAGGCGCCACCGCGTCACGGGCTCGCGGCCGCCCTGGCCTGGCTGGAACGCCACCCCGAGCAGCCTCTGGACGGGGCGCAATTGGCCCGCGAGGCCTGCATGAGCAAGGCGCGCCTGTATCGGCTTTTCCAGCGCGAGGTCGGCTACACCCCCGGCGAGTATCAGCAGCGCCTGCGCCTGGCACGCGCTCGCCAGTGGCTGCGCGAGGCCGACGCTCCCATCACCGAGATCTGCTACTCGCTGGGCTACCGCAGCCTCAGCCACTTCACTCGGCGCTTCAAGGCGGCCTATGGCCTCACGCCGGGCGACTATCGACGTCTACTCATCGCCTGAGCGCGCGGCGATTTAAAGACGCCTAAAATGCATCTTCCATCAGCGCCTCCTCAAGGAGTGTGCTTGCATTTCAGCGTCAATCCGATAAAGTAGATAACGAAATTTTATTCTACCCGCGCAAGGCAAGAATTCCTCGTGATGCACGTTCATCGTACTAAGCAAGCCGTACTAGGCAATATGAGTGTCACGCGGAATTCGTGACCGGGGTAGGCATTTCCTGCATCGCGCCGCGATGCATATAGTGTTTACAAGAGAGACATCATGACATTACGTCACGCCGAAAGCGGCGACGCTCCGCGATTGCACCTCGACCTCACTCCTTTTCAGGAAGACGGCCAGTGCTACGGCGACTACCACCGCCTGCCACTCAACCCGATGCTCAAACGCCTGTGCATAGAAGCGCGCCGCGCCGGCCTCGCGGATGCATCGCTCGGGGCTCGCGACCTGATGAGTCATATGGCACTCGATGAAGATCATATCGTCACCCAGGAAATCTCCGGGCGCGTATGGCGCTATAATGTCGGCTACTCGGAGGCGCCCAGCCAACTCGATTCGGCGCTGGATTCACTCGGCGAACGCATGCTCGAGGAACCGCTGCCCACCGGCCTGGCACAGCTCACCGAGTCATGGGTCTATATGCCCGGACAGCTCGATGCCGCCACGACTCAAAGCACCGACGTGCTGTGGATGGATAAGTCCGCGTGGGCACGCTATCGCCTCGAACAAGTCCAGCTCTGGTTTCGTGCGTTGCGCGACGATGCCGAGCGTCTCGACGACGGCTGGCTGGCCTGGCATCTGACCCACCTACCGCTGACACGCGCGCCGGTGTTCGATAGCGTCGATGCATTCAGCAAGCTGGCGCGCCTCGACCTCGGCGGCCGCAATGCCCTGGGGCAACTCTCCTTCGTGCGTTATCAACATGGAGAATGCCACGAGGGCATGGGGCTGGCGATCACTCAACTGCCGCATCACCTCGACGCGTTGGCGCCGCTGGACGACGCCCTGGTGGTGCCCGCACGCCAGGTCGACACGATACTCGCACGCCTGGATCGCGCGCTCGCCGACTAGGCTTTTTACGAAAGCTGCCTGTGCGACACGCGCGGCAATGAACGAAAACGCCCCCGGTGCCGAATTGACGGCGCCGGGGGCGTTGCGTTGGGGCCTGCGTAGCGTTTCCGTCAGCCGGTGCGTCTGAGCAGCACGATGCCCAACACATAGCAGGCCACGGTGGGTACCAGCACCGCGAACACCGGCGAGAAGCCGAACAGCATCGACGCCGGCGCCAATAGATCCTGCAGATACTTGAACGAGACGCCGACGATGATGCCGTAGAACACCCGCGTGCCGGCGGCCACGGTACGCAACGGGCCGAACACGAAGGAGGCAGCCACCAACATCAGGCCCGCCAAGGTGAAAGGCAGCAGCATTTTCTGCCAGAAGTACAATAGTGGCTGCGTGGCCTCGAGCCCCTGGTTGCCCAGGTAACTGGCGTAACGCCACAAGTCGCTGGGCGACTGGCTCTCCAGCGGGCGCAACAAGCGATTGAGCTGTTCGGGGGTGAACGAGGTCTCCCAGGTACGCTTGTCAGTGGTGTCGACGACGGTCTGGCCGTCCTCGAAACGCGTTTCCTCGATGTTTTGCCATTGCCAGCTACCGTCTTCCCAGACCGCACGGTCGGCATGCTCGGCACTCACCAACTGCGTGCCATCGAAGTGATAGCGCGTGACATCGATGACCACGTCATCCGCGCGGATGGTGCCGAAGCGATAGAAATCATCGCCCTCGCGCTGCCAACCGCCACGCTCGGAGAGAATCGCGCCCTCGCCCTCGAGCTGCTCGAGCCGCCAAGCCTCGGCATGTTGCTCTGTCACCGGGCTGACCCACTCGCTGATCGCCATGGTCAGGATGATCACCAGACCCAGCGGCTTCATGGCGCCCCACAGAATGCGGGCCAGCGAACGCCCGGAGGCGCGCATCACCGTCAACTCGTTACTCGACGCCATGCTGCCCAGGCCGATCAGCGCGCCAATCAGCACCCCCACCGGCGCATATTGATAAAACCGCCACGGTAGGCGCATCAACAGATACACAAAGACGTCGAGAGCGCCGTAGTTACCCTCGACGTCACCGAGATCGTTGATATAGGAAATGACCAGATCAAGCCCCAGGATCATGACCTGCACGACCAGCATGGCCGCCAGCACATTGCGCGCAATGTAGCGATCGAAACGGTCGAAAATCATGTGCGGCCCCCTCGGCGCTGATCACGGCGTGTCATCCATATTCCCAGCAGCAGATACCCCAGGTGGATCGGCCACATACCGATGGATGGCGCCAGCGAGCCACGCGAGATGGCATCCTGAGCCGCCAGCAATAAGCTCAAGTAACTGATGTGCAGGAAGATCGCCGGCATCAGCTTGGCGAAACGTCCCTGCCGTGGATTGACCCGCGACAGCGGCAGCGCCAGCAGGGTGAGGATCGGCACCATCAGCGGCATGGAAAGCCGCCACTGCAGATGGGCCCAGGCCTCGTTATCGCCGCGCTCGATGAGCTGCGGGGTCGAGGTCAGCTCGGCGGCATCGAGATCGACCCGCTCGCTGGCGCGCGATAGGCGCACCGCATAGGTGTCGAACTGCACCCGCTCGGCGACGTTTTTACCCGGTTCGACGCTGTAACGCTCGCCATCGGTCAACACCAGGAAGCGGCTGCCAGTATCCTCGTCGACCGTCTGATAGCCGCCTTCGGCCCGCGTGACGACCGTCTCCGGTGTGCCATCGTTGCGTGGCTGGCGCTCGCTGATGAAGACGTTTTCCATCCGCGAGCGGTCATCGTTGAGGCTCTCGGTATAGGCGGTGCGCCCACTGCCGAACTCCTGGAAACGCCCCGGCTGCAGCACCGAGAAATCGAGCCGGCTTTTCTGTTCCTCGAGCACCATCTCGTTGTGGCGGGCACCGCTCGGGGTCAGCCACAGGCTGCACACCGCCACCAGTATGGCCACCAGCACTGCCGGCCACAGCGTCACCCGCAATAGCCGGTTGGGGCTGATGCCACAGGCCACCAGTACGGTGATCTCGCTATTGAGATAGAGCTGTCCGAACGCCAGCAGAATGCCGAGAAAGAACGACAGCGGCAGCACCAGCTCCATGAACCCGGGCAGGTGAAAAAGCATCAGGGTGCCAAGAATGTTGGCAGGAATATCCCCTTGCGCGGCATCGCCGAAATAGCGAATGAAGCGACTGCCCATGATCACCAGCAATAGCACGCCGGCCACGGCAGCCATGGTGGCGAGGATCTCGCGCGTCAAATAGCGGAATACGATCAAGCGTCTTCTCCCGGGTCGGTTCCCTGGTCCACGACGACCCCTTGCGGGGCCCAATGCAGCCTTCGACCACCCTCCCCATGCATTGCGTTCCGGCTTTGCGTACACTGGAGTACGTTCAGCGCCGGCATCCTTGTCGGCATTATCCAGAATACTCGGACACTTGTCTCGCCACGAGACAAGACATGCCAGCTCAGTCGTGTGGAGACTTCATGGAATCCCCCGTAATCAACGTCAACCCGGCCAAGGTCGAAACGGCATGCCTGATCGTGCCCGTCTTCCAGGATGGGGACCTGCTGCCAGCGGCGGACAAGCTCGACGACGCCAGTGAACGCCTGATCGGCCAGCTTCTCGACCGGGGCGACTTCGATCCCAGCCTCGGCAATGTGCAGTTGATTCCCTTCGCGCCGGGGCTCGGTGCCGAGCGTCTGTTGCTCGTCGGCCTCGGCGAGCGCGCTAAGTGCGGCGAAGGCCAGCTCATCAAGGCCCTCGATGCCGCCTTCGCCGCCGTCATCAAGCTGCCGCTCGACGACGTGGCCGCCGCCTTCACCGACGTGCCGGTCGGCGAACGCGACACCGCCTGGAAAGCGCGCGTCACGCTGGAAGCCGCGCATCGCGCCTGCTATCGCTTCGACGACTTCAAGTCGCAGCCGGCCCCCGCTCCGCGCCTCGAGAGCCTGACGCTGCTGGTCAGCGACGCAGATGAGACGCCCCAGGCCGAACTAGGGGCCCGCATCGGTGCCGCCGTCGGCGAAGGGGTCGCGCTGACGCGTACCCTGGGCAACCTGCCCAGCAATGTTTGCACGCCGCGTTACCTCGCCGAGCAGGCACAAACACTGGCTGCGGATGCCGATGGCGCACTGAACGTCGAGATCCTCGACGAGGACGCCTTGCAAGCGCTGGGCGCCAACGCCCTGCTCTCTGTCGGTCAAGGCAGCGAAGAACCCTCGCGCCTGATCGTCATGCAGTATCGCGGCGCCGAGGACCCGGATGAAGCCCCGCACGTCCTCGTCGGCAAGGGCATCACCTTCGATTCCGGCGGCATCTCGCTCAAGCCGGGAGCCGGCATGGACGAGATGAAGTTCGACATGTGCGGCGCCGCCAGCGTCTTCGGCACCATGAAGACGGTGCTCGCGCTCAAGCCCAAGATCAATATCATCGGCGTGGTGGCAAGCGCCGAGAACATGCCCGATGGCCGCGCCTTCAAGCCCGGCGACATCGTCAAGACCCTCAAGGGGCTCAACGTCGAGATCCTCAACACCGACGCCGAGGGGCGCATGGTGCTGTGCGACGCGCTGAGCTACGTCGAGCGCTTCAAGCCCGCTAGCGTGGTGGATATCGCGACCCTGACCGGTGCGGCGGTCATCGCCCTGGGCCATCATGCCTCGGGGCTGCTGTCCAACGACGACGATCTGGCGCTGGACCTGCTCGACGCCGGCGAGAACGCCTGGGATCGCGCTTGGCACCTGCCCTTGTGGGACGAGTACCAGAGCCAGCTCGACTCCAACTTCGCCGACTTGGCCCACATCGGCGGTCGTCCCGCGGGCACCATCACGGCGGCCTGCTTCCTGTCGCGTTTCGCCGATGCCTATCCGTGGGCGCACTTGGATATCGCCGGTACCGCCTGGGCTTCGGGTGACAAGAAAGGCGCCAGCGGCCGCCCCGTGGGCCTTTTGACCCAATACTTGCTCGACCGCGAAACCGAGGCCAACGAGACCCGCCCCAGCGTCGAGTGACCCTTCGCAGCAAACAATTTGCATGCTAACGTAAGTAGCAGGCGCGCCGGCCTTTCCTCGTCCGACGCGCCTGTGTCATTCTCGGTATCCAACCAATCGCCGAATTTGACGGCTTTTCAACCGGCGTCTTTCGCCGAGCGCTTAGATGTAACGGAGAACTTCAGTGACCCCTTCAGGCTTCGATATACGGCCTAACGCGCATCCCAAGGATGCCGCCCTGCGCGAGACGATTCTCGAGAACCCCGGTTTCGGTCGTCATTTCAGCGATCACATGGCTCATATCCGCTGGACGAGCGATGTTGGCTGGCATGGCCACGAAGTCCGCCCCTACGGGCCGTTGACGCTGGACCCGGCAGCGGCGGTATTGCATTACGCTCAGGAAATCTTCGAGGGCATCAAGGCCTACCGCCACGCCGACGGCTCGGTATGGACCTTCCGCCCCGAGAAGAACGCCGCACGTTTCCGCGCTTCCGCGCGTCGCCTGGCACTGCCTGAGCTCTCCGACGAGGATTTCATCGGCTCGCTCAAGGCGCTGCTTTCCCAAGACCATGTCTGGGTGCCGACGCCGGCCAGTGCCGCTGAGGAATCGAGCCTTTATCTGCGTCCGTTCATGATCGCCAGCGAGACCTTCCTCGGTGTGCGGCCTTCCAAAGAGGTCGACTACTACGTCATCGCCTCGCCGGCGGCGGCGTACTTCAAGGGTGGGGTGAATCCGGTCTCCATCTGGCTGTCCTCGCATTACAAGCGGGCCGCGTCCGGCGGCACGGGCTTCGCCAAGTGCGGCGGCAACTACGCCGCCTCGCTGGCAGCCCAGAAGGAAGCCGAAGCGCATGACTGCGCCCAGGTCGCCTTCCTCGACGCCGCCGAGAATAAGTGGATCGAGGAACTCGGCGGCATGAACCTGTTCTTCGTCTACAAGGACGGGCGCATCGTCACGCCCAAGTTGACCGGTACCATCCTCGAAGGCGTCACCCGTGACTCCATCCTGGAGCTCGCCCGGGATCAGGGCCTGACGCCCGAAGAACGTCACATCAGTATCGACGAATGGCGCGACGGCGCTGCCTCCGGCGAGATCACCGAGGTCTTCGCCTGCGGCACCGCCGCCGTCATTACCCCGGTCGGCGAGCTACGCAGCGAAGACGAGAGCATACGCCTCAAGGCGGATAGCGGCGGCGAAGTCGGCAAACGCCTGCGCAAGGAGCTGCTCGACCTGCAATACGGGCGCAGCGAAGATACGCGCAACTGGCTGACACGCCTGGCCTGACGTCTTGTCGAACGACACGGCGGCATGACGCGCGCCGTGTCATTTCCTTCCGTTATCAGGAGGCCCCATGTCGAAAGTGATGCTGATCACTGGTGCCGGACGTGGCATCGGCGCCGCGACTGCCAAGCTTGCTGCACAAAAGGGCTACGCCGTTGCCATCAACTATCGCAGCGACAAGGCGTCCGCCGAGGGTGTCGTGGGTGACATCGAAGCCTCGGGCGGACGCGCCATCGCCATTCAGGCCGATGTCGCCAACGAGGCGGATATCGTTGCCATGTTCGAGACCGTCGACCGTGAGCTGGGGCACCTCGACGTGCTGGTCAACAACGCCGGCATCGTCGACCAGATCAGTCGCGTCGACGAAATGAGTTTCGAGCGCGTCGACCGCATGATGCGCATCAACGTGACCGCACCGTTCATCTGCGCCCGTGAAGCCATCAAGCGCATGTCCACCCAGCACGGCGGGCAAGGCGGCGCCATCGTCAATGTCGGCTCGGCGGCCTCGCACCTGGGCGGTGCCAGCGAATACGTCGACTATGCCGCCTCCAAAGGCGCCGTCGATACCATGACCGAAGGCCTGGCCAAGGAAGTCGCCGGCGAAGGCATTCGCGTCAACGGCGTGCGTCCCGGTGTCATCCGCACCAGCATCCATGCCAGCGGCGGCAACCCCGACAAGCCCGATGTCGCCGGCTCGGTGATTCCCATGGGCCGCATCGGCGAACCCGAGGAAATCGCCGACGGCGTGCTATGGCTGGCCGAAGCCGGCTTTACCACCGGGGCGTTGATCGATATCGACGGCGGCGTTTAGTCGCCATCGATTGGCTGCGCGTCGCCCAGGCGGCGTTGAATCCAGCTTCGTGATGCTCATTGAAGAACCCTCAACTGCGCTCGCTTAGCTGGATTCGCCTTGCCTGAGGCTAGCTCGCTCAATCGCTCGGGTGTTGGGCTGTAAGTCAAAGAATCAGATAATCTACCTTTCGTAGCTCGTAGCTCGTAGCTCGTAGCTCGTAGCTGGGATTGTCTTTCTTCCAGCTTCCAGGCGCGTAGCGCCGCTCTTACAACTTACGACTCCCCGAAGGGGCCCATGACTCAAGTCGATTTCTACATCTTGCCCGATACCACGCTCGGCGCGCGGCTGGACTTCGCGTGCCGGCTGGCGGAGACCATCCACCGCAAGGGCTATCGGCTGCATATCCACACCGAGGACGAAGCCATGGCGCGTGACCTCGACGAACGGCTGTGGACCTTCAAGCCCGAAAGCTATCTGCCCCATGCGGTGCTGGCCGACGAGGTCGAGCCCTTGCCGCCCGTCACGTTGGGCTGGGAAACGCCTCCGGCGCCCGGCGTCGAGGCGATGCTCAACCTGCACCCCGAGATTCCCGAGTGGTTCTCGCGTTTCGAACGCGTCGCCGAGATCATCAATCAGCACCAGGACGTGCTGACCGCCAAGCGCGCCTGCTGGCAGACCTATAAAAAGCGCGGCTACCCCGTCAAAGCCAACGACCTCACCAACACCTCACGCAACGCTGCGGGCTAAGCCCCGCCATGACGTCACCCCGCTTGCGGGGTTATACTTGTCGGCATTTTTCGCCACGGCCATGCGCCGTGCTGACCGTATTTCAAGAGCCGACCGACGCCCATGGACAAGACCTACCAACCCGATCAGATCGAAACCCGCTGGTATCAGCGCTGGGAAGACGCCAATCGTTTCGCGCCCGCCGGCCAGGGCGAGCCCTACTCGATCATGATTCCGCCGCCCAACGTGACCGGCAGCCTGCACATGGGCCACGCCTTTCAGGACACCATCATGGATACCCTGACCCGCTGGCGGCGCATGCAGCAATACAACACGCTGTGGCAAGTAGGCACCGACCACGCCGGCATCGCTACGCAGATGCTGGTCGAGCGCAAGGTCGCGGCGGAAGACGGCAAGAGCCGCCACGACCTGGGCCGCGATGCCTTCACCGACAAGATCTGGGAATGGAAGCACGAATCCGGCGGCCATATCACCCGGCAGTTGCGCCGCATGGGCGCCAGCGTCGACTGGTCGCGTGAGCGCTTCACCATGGACGACGGCTTCTACAAGGCGGTGCAGGAAGTCTTCGTGCGGCTGTTCGATGAGGGACTCATCTATCGCGGCAAGCGCCTGGTCAATTGGGATCCCACGCTGCACACCGCGATCTCCGACCT
The DNA here is from genome assembly GCF_029889905.1 of Chromohalobacter sp. 11-W. GTDB lineage: Bacteria > Pseudomonadota > Gammaproteobacteria > Pseudomonadales > Halomonadaceae > Chromohalobacter. Next base: position 141,531 of record NZ_JARANZ010000006.1, read on the forward strand.
GGAGGTCGAGAACAAGGACCAGCAGGGCCAGTTCTGGCATTTCCGGTATCCGCTGGCCGACGGCGTGACCACCGATGACGGTCAAGATCACCTCATCGTCGCCACCACGCGTCCCGAAACCCTGCTCGGCGACACCGGCGTGGCCGTCAATCCCGAGGACTCGCGCTATGCTTCGCTGATCGGCAAGTTCGTCGAACTGCCGCTGGTCGGGCGCCGTATCCCCATCGTCGCCGACGAGCACGCCGACATGGAGAAAGGCTCGGGTTGCGTGAAGATCACCCCTGCGCACGACTTCAACGACTACGAAGTCGGCCGGCGTCAGGAGCTACCGCTGATCAACGTCTTCACCCCGGACGCCAGCATCCTGCCCCGCGCCGAGGCCTTCGATATCCAGGGCCGCCCGCTCGCCGAGATCGACACCGCCTTGCCGTCCGCCTACGTCGGGCTTGACCGCTTCGCAGCGCGCCAGGCCATCGTAGACGACATGCAGGCCGCCGGGCTGCTGGCGCAGATCGAAACCGTCAACAACACCCTGCCCTATGGCGACCGCTCCGGCGACGTCATCGAGCCACTATTGACCGATCAGTGGTTCGTGGCCGTCGAGGAGTTGGCCAAGCCGGCCATCGCCGCCGTCGAGAACGGCGACATCGAGTTCGTGCCCAAGAACTACGAGAACATGTACTTCGCCTGGATGCGCGACCTGCAGGATTGGTGCATCTCGCGCCAGCTATGGTGGGGACACCGCATTCCGGCCTGGTACGACGTCGAGGGCAACGTTTATGTGGCGCGCAGCGCCGAGGAAGCTCGCGACAAGTACGGCCTCGGTGCCGACATCGCGCTCACCCAGGATGAAGACGTGCTCGATACCTGGTTCAGCTCGGGCCTGTGGACTTTCGGCACCCTGGGTTGGCCGGAGCAGACGCCGGAGCTCGACACCTTCCATCCCTCGAGCGTGCTGGTCACCGGCTTCGACATCATCTTCTTCTGGGTCGCCCGAATGATCATGATGACGTTGAAGTTCACCGACGAGGTGCCTTTCAAGAAGGTCTACGTGCACGGCCTGGTGCGCGACGCCCAGGGCCAGAAGATGTCCAAGTCGAAGGGCAACGTGCTCGACCCCATCGACCTGATCGACGGCATCGACCTGGACGCGCTGATCGACAAGCGCACCGGCAACATGATGCAACCGCAGAAGGCCAAGGCCATCGCCAAGGCCACGCGTGACGAATTCCCCGAGGGCATCGAGCCCCATGGCACCGATGCGCTGCGTTTCACCTTCCTCTCGCAGGCCACCACCGGGCGCGACATCAAGTTCGACATGGGCCGCCTGGACGGCTATCGCAACTTCTGCAACAAGCTGTGGAACGCCTCGCGCTACGTGCTGATGAATGCCGAAGGCGAGGACTGCGGCCTCGAAGGTGAAGTGGAGCTGTCGCTGGCCGACCGCTGGATCGTCTCGCGTCTGCAGCAGACCGAGGCCCAGGTCACCCGGGCGATGGAGGAATTCCGCTTCGACCACGCCTCGCAGGCGCTCTACGACTTCGTCTGGAACGAATACTGCGACTGGTACCTGGAACTCTCCAAGCCGGTGCTGTGGGACGACAACGCCACCGCCGCCGCCAAACGTGGCACCCGGCGCACGCTGGTGCGGGTGCTGGAAACCGTCCTACGCCTCGCGCATCCCATGATGCCGTTCATCAGCGAAGAGATCTGGCAACGCGTTGCGCCGCTGGCCGGCACGCATGCCGGCGACGATGACTCGATCATGGCCCAATCCTGGCCGCAGGCCGACCAGAGCCGCATCGACGATAACGCCACGCGCGATATCGAATGGCTCAAGGGCGTGATCATCGCCGTGCGCAATATCCGCGCCGAGATGAACATCGCCCCCGGCAAACCGCTCGAGGCACTGCTCACCAAGGGCGCAGAAGCCGACCGCGAGCGCCTGGAAGCCTATCGGCTATTCCTCTCCAAGCTGGCCAAGCTCGACAGCATCACCTGGCTCGATGACCCCGACCAGGCTCCGCTCGCCGCCACCCAACTGGTCGGCGACATGGAAGTGCTGGTGCCCATGGCGGGGCTGATCGACAAGGACGTGGAGCTTGCCCGCCTGGCCAAGGAAATCGACAAGCAGGACAAGTTCATCGGCGGTATCGAGAAGAAGCTCGGCAACGAAAGCTTCATCAGCAAGGCCCCGGCCGAGGTCGTCGAGAAGGAGCGCGCCAAGCTCGCCGACGCCCAGGCCAGCCGCCAGCACCTCAGCGAGCAACGCGACAAGATCGCCGCGCTGTAAACGTCGCTGTCAAAACGTCGGCGCACGCCAATCACGCCCATGCGGTTCACGCCGCATGGGCGTTTTCATGTCGGGACAACGGAGTAAAGGCAATAGGGTAAGCATGGCCAAGCGACATGACGTCCCCGCCGCCCGCTAAGCGCACATAAAAAAACCCGCGCCAGGGGGCTGCGCGGGTCGAGGCAGGGTACTACTAGGGGTGCATCGCGAAACGATGCAGGGATGAAACATCTGATGAGCACCAGATGCCGCTTACTTTATCCCTACGCGTCTCATGCCACCAATAAATTGTTAGCATGATAGCGATAGCGCTTTTCAATCCTCGTTGCGTGTCGCTGATGCTCGACGCGTGGCGTCTTCCGAGTCCCGCGTTTCCAATAGCGTCCTCAGGGACGTAACCTCGGCGTTCAGGCTCTCGATCTGCCGCGAAAGATGGCGCATCATCTCGCGATCCGCCTTGTGCTGCCGCGACTCCTGCACGCTGTCATCGGACACCACCAACGAGCCGATGTACGCCGCGAAACTCCCGAATAGCCCCACACCGCCGACCATGAGAAAGATCGCCACGACTCGGCCCAGGGTGGTGACCGGGTAATAGTCGCCATAGCCCACCGTGGTCACGGTCACGAAGGCCCACCATAGCGCCTCTTCCGCCGTGTTGATGGGGCTTTCCGGATGGGGCGACTCGAGCAGCAGCATGGTAATGGCGCCAAAGGCCACCAGCAGCAGCGTGGCGGTCGCCGCCGACGCAAACACCCCCTCGGCACGATTGCGAAACAGCACCCGCCAGATCATGTGCACGGATTTCAGCGCACGGATCACCCGCAGCATCTGCACGACACGGAACAAGCGTGCACCCTGGAACGGCCCCGGCGGGATACAGGCCAGAAGGTCGAGCCACCCCCAGCGCATGTAGCGCCACTTGTTGGGAGCAGCGCGAAAGCGCAGGCAGAAGTCCACGAAGAAGAACCCGCACACCACCCAGTCCATGTACGTTAGAAGGCGCGAGACTTCCGCGGGCAGGGTCAGGAAAAGATCCGCCAACAAGGCGCCAATCACATAGAACGACAGCACCAGCACGACGAGTTGGAAGGGCGTGATACGTTCCTGACTGACCGGCATACGAGTCTCCTTGGTGGCCCGGATAGCTCATGGCGATGGACGCGACACGCCCCTTTCCATTCTCGAGCATCGGCCGCCAAGTGGCTATTGTCAGAGAAATGCCGCGCCCATGGGCCCGGCATTTCTCAACGTGCCGCAAGCGTTTAGCGAGCGATGGGCGCCGTACGCTGCTCGAGCCAGTCGCGGGCTTCGCCGTCGACCTTGGGCATCAGGCGTTGACGAACCTCGTCATGGTAGGCGTTGAGCCAAGCGATTTCCGCATCATCGAGCAGCGCAATATCGATGGCGCGGGTATCGATGGGGCATAGCGTGAGCGTCTCAAAATGCAGGAACTCGCCGAAGTCACTGGGCTGGGCCGAACGATTGACCACCAGGTTCTCGATGCGCACGCCCCACTGCCCGGGCCGATAGACGCCCGGCTCAATCGAGGTGATCATGCCGGGTTGCATGGCTGACTGCGGCGTCGGCGACGCGTACCACGCGATCACCTGCGGTCCCTCGTGGACATTCAGGAAATAGCCCACGCCGTGCCCGGTGCCATGGCCGTAGTCGATCCCCGCGGCCCACAACGGCGCGCGGGCGATGGCGTCCAGTTGCGGCGATGGGATGCCGCGCGGGAACTGGGCACGCGACAGCGCGATGGTGCCCTTGAGCACCTGAGTGAAATCGCGCCGGTGCGCCGCGTCGATCTCGCCCACCGGCACCACACGGGTAATGTCGGTGGTGCCGCCCAGGTATTGGGCCCCCGAGTCGATCAGCAGCAAACCATCGCCCTCGATCACGGAATGCGCTGCGGGAGTGGCGTGATAATGCGGCAGCGCCCCATTGGCGTTGAAGGCGGCGATGGTCCCGAAACTCCGCGAGACGAAGCCGTCGCGCTCAGCGCGTGCGGCGGTTATCCGCTCGTCGACGTTCAGCTCGGTCACCGTCTCGTCGCTGGCCAATGCAGCGTACAGCCAGGCGAAGAACGCGCACAACGCGGCGCCGTCTTCCTCCATGGCGTGGCGCACATGTTCGATGTCGCGGTCGCTCTTGCGGCTCTTGGCCAGCGTGCTCGGCTGGAAGGCCTCGACGACGTTCACGCCTTCCGGCACGGCCTCCGTCAGCGCCAGGCTGACCCGCGCCGGATCGATCAACAGGCGCGCATCGACGGACAACCCAGCGAGACGTTCCGCCACCAGCGCGTAATCGGCAACATCGATGCCGTCGTCGGCAAGTTCGCCGACCAAGGCGTCATCCAGCTTGCCCGGGGCGACGAACAAGGTGGCACGCGTCGCCTCGACGAGCAGGTGCGACAGAAACACCGGATTGAAGTCGACATCCGACCCGCGCAGGTTGGTCAGCCAGGCGATGTCATCGAGGGTCGACACCAGATGCGTATCGGCCCCTTGAGCCTCCATTGCCTGGCGCAATGTCGCCAGCTTGTCACGCCGCGAAGTATCCACGTAAGCGCTCGGGTGGCCACGCACCGGTGCCTCGGGCAGCGCGGGGCGATCCGGCCAGATGGCATCGAGCAGATCCCGATGGCCTTCCCAGCGGATCCCTTTCGGCGCCAGATGCGTCTCCATCTGACGCACGCTAGCCGCCGCCACCACGGCGCCGTCGAAACCCACCGTGGCGCCCTGCGGAAGCTGCTCGGCGAGCCACTGCATGGGCCGCTGCGCCTGGCCGGGCTGAAGTTTCATCAACTCGATGCCGCTCCCGGCCAGTTGCTGCTCGGCCTGAACCCAGTAGCGACTGTCCACCCACAGCCCGGCCGCCTGCTGGGTGATCACCAGCGTGCTCACTGATCCATCGAAGCCCGACAGCCAGGCGCGACCCTGCCAGTGATGCGGCAGGTATTCGGAGCTATGCGGATCGGACGATGGCAGCCACCAGGCATCGACGGCCTGTTCACGCATGGTATCGCGCAGCGCGGCCAGGCGGGCGGCGGGCGTTTGGGGAGATTCACTCAGCGGCATGACTCAGGCTCCGGTGGTGGCATTAGAAGACGAAGCACCGGCGGGATCGACGGTGGGATTGCCCCTCAGCATACGCTTGATGAACGGCGTCAGCAGCGCCAACACGATGGCACATAGCACCAGCGCCACCGCGCAGCGGCCGAATAGCTCGGGTAACTGTCCCAGCTCTTCGGCGTTCACATGCCCGCCGATCAATCCGGCAACCAGGTTCCCCAGCGCCGAGGCGGTGAACCACAACCCCATCAATTGGCCGCGCAGCTTGGTGGGTGCCAGCGCGCTCATGGTAGAAAGCCCGACCGGACTCAGGCACAGCTCGCCGATCGTCAATAGCAGCAAACTGGCGGTGATCCACAGCGGCGAGACCTGATCGATCCCGCCCGCCACGCGCATCGCCGCGAACATCATCAAGGCAAAGCCACCGGCCGCGAACAAGAGGCCGAGGATGAACTTCACCGGGCTGCCGGGTTCCAGGCGACGGCGGCCGAGTGCCGGCCACAGCCAGCCGAAGAGTGGCCCCAGCAGGATGATGAAGACCGGATTGAACGACTGAAACCACACGGTGGGAATTTCCCAACCGAACAACATGCGGTCGGTATAGTCGTGGGCGAACAAGTTATAGGACGTCGGCTGTTGCTCGAAGGACGCCCAGAAGAACGCCGCCGCCATGATCAGGATGAAACACACGACGATACGCGCCCGCTCCTGCTTATCGAGCCCGTTAAAACCGAAGAGAAAAACGAAATAGCCCAGCGCACAGACGATGATGATCGTGGTCATGGCCTCGGCGATCGCCACGGCGTTCAAGGTGATCACGCCGTTGGCCACCAGGGCGATGAAGCCTGCCAGCGCTATCGCCAAACCGGCGACGTAGTAGCCCACGCCGCGACGGTGTACTGACGGCGCATCCCAACTGGCGGCGCGCCCCCGCAGGCTGTCGGCGCGGCGCATGGAGGGAATGGCTGCCAAACGAAAGATCAGCAAGGCCACCAACATGCCCAGCCCGCCGATGCCGAAGCCCCAATGCCAACCGTACTCGCGCATCAGCAAGCCGGTGAACAGCGGGGCCAATAAGGCACCGATGTTGATGCCCATGTAGAAGATGGCGAAGCCACCGTCGCGTCGCACGTCGCCTTGATCGTAAAGGCTACCGACCATCACCGAGATGCAGGATTTGAAAAGTCCCGAGCCGAGCACGATCAGCACCAACCCGATGAAAAACCAGGTCGCGCCCCAGACGGCAGAAAACGCGATAGAAAGATGGCCCAAGGCGATGAGGACCGAGCCGTACCAGACGGCGCGTCGCTGGCCCAGCCAATTGTCTGCCAGCCAGCCGCCGGGCAAGGCCGAGAGATAGACGGCACCCGCGTAGATACCCACGATGGCCGAGGCCGTTTCACGCGTGAAGCCCAGTCCGCCCTCGAAGACCGTGGCGGCCATGAACAGCACGAGCAGCGGGCGAATACCGTAGTAGGAGAAACGCTCCCACATTTCGGTGAAAAATAACGGCCCCAGCGCTCGCGGGTGACCGGCGAAACCCCGGTCCTCTTGGGAGCGGGGCGATGCTACATCCGTGGTAGAGCGCATTGACTATCTGCCTCGTTGAGAACTTACAGGTTGTGCCTGACGTTCGCCGCGCCTTGTGGGCGGGTGGCGAAACAAAACGGCGATGACACGTATGCCATCGCCGGAGGCGGACTATAAAGTTTTCACGCGAATGATCAATACTCAACTTTTGTCGTACTAACCATTCACCGAGTTATCGTGAGCCCGAAAAGTAACAGCTTGTTTCCAGCACAGCTCATCGCGAGGCATCGTCTTCTTGCATCCATTGCGCCCAAATGGCGCGGACCCGGCGGCGATGATCGTCGATATCGGCGATCTCGACCTGGCTTCCGGCCTTGGCCAGCGAGGCACGATGGCTGATGCCGCGATAAGTGAGGTACGCCTCACGAAGCTCGCGCGCCTGCTCGGCGGGAAGGCGGCCGCTTTCCTCCAGCGTTTCGAGAATGCGCATGTTATCGCTGAAGGCGAGCATTTCCGGCGCCTCGGCACCCAACCGCAGTACCGCGTATTGGCAGAGGAACTCGATATCCACCATGCCACCGGGGTCCTGCTTGAGATGAAACGTTCCCTGGCGGCCGGCCTGATCGCTGCTACCCAAATGAGTGCGCATCTTGCGGCGCATGGCAACGACCGAGTCGCGCAGTTTTTCAGGGTCGCGTGTCTGGCCCAGCACCTCGCAACGCACTGTCTCGAAGCGCTCGCACAATGCTGTGTTGCCGGCGATGGCCCGTGCGCGCACCAGCGCTTGGTGCTCCCAGGTCCAGGCTTGTTGGTGCTGATAGTCGGCGAAGGCGTCGAGCGTCGTCACCAATAGCCCTGCGTTACCCGAAGGACGCAGGCGCATATCCACCTCGTACAGCGCGCCGCTGGGCGTCATGGCCGTCAGCAAATGGATGACGCGCTGACCGAGGCGCGTAAAGAAGACCGCATTGTCGAGGGCCTTGGCACCGTCGGTGGCGCCCTTGGGGTCGGCGTCGTGCAAAAACACCAGGTCCAGGTCCGAACCATAGCCCAGTTCGATGCCGCCCAGCTTGCCGTAACCGATGATCGCGAAATTGGCCTCGTCGCTCTCGCGCTCGCCGGAATGGCCCGAGGGGCGGCCGTACTTGCGTGTCACCTGCTTCCAGGCCATCGCCAGTATCTGCTCGAGAATCACTTCGGCGATGAAGGTGAGGTAATCGCTGACCTTCATCAGCGGCCGCGCGCCGACGATATCCGAGGCCGCGACGTGCAGCACCTGGGCATGCTTGAAGATACGCAGCGCGTCGAGCTGGCCTTCTTCGTCGTCCTCGGGCACCCGCGCCAGTGACTGACGCAGTTCATCGGCGAGTTCGTCCTTGTCGGCGGGCGAATACAGTGTGGCGGGATGCAGCAATTCATCGAGCAGCACGGGATGGCGCGCCAACTGCTCGGCGATCCACGGACTCGCAGCGCACAGCCGAATCAACTGACGCAGCGCATCGGGATTCTCGCGCAGCAGCGCCAGGTACGCAGTGCGCCGTAGCACCGCCTCGATCAGCGGCAATACGCGCTCGAGCGCGACATCCGGCGCGTGACTCTCGCCGACGGCCTCGAGCAGCAACGGCATCAAGGCATCGAGACGCTCGAAACCGATACGTTGCATGGTCGCTACGGCGCGCGAACGATGCAAACCAACAAGCCGCTTGAAGGTCGCCTCGGGCGTCTCGAACCCCAGCGTCGTCAGCGTTTCGCGGGCCTCCGCCAGGGTCAGCTCCTCACGCCAGAGCGCACCCAGTTCCTCGTGTGAGGCGTCCTCGGCGGTGTTCTGCTCATCGTCTTCTTCCTCGGGCGGCGCGATGACGGCGTCGAAATGTTCGCGCACCCGCCCTCGCGCCTCGTCAAGACGCGCCACGAGCGCCGGCCAGTCGGCCATGTCGAGCGCCAGCGCCAAGCGCTCGCGCCCCAGGCTATCTTCCGGCAGGGTCTGGGTCTGGCGGTCCTTCTGGGCCTGCAAGGCATGCTCGAGATCGCGCAGAAAGGCGTAATCGCGCCGCAGGGCATCGGTCACCTCGCCCGGCAGCAGCTCCAGGTCCGTCAAACAACGCAGCGCCGCCGCCAGCGAGGTCAGTTGGAGCTCGGTATCGCGCCCACCACGGATCAACTGAAACGCCTGGACCACGAACTCCACCTCGCGGATGCCGCCAGAGCCGAGCTTGATGTTGTCGGCCATGCCCTTGCGCTTGACCTCGCGGTTGATGAGCCGCTTCATCTCACGCAGCGATTCGATGGCGCCAAAATCCAAGTACTTGCGATACACGAACGGCCGCAGCGAGGCAAGCAGCTCGGCGCCCGCTTCGAGATCGCCAGCCACCGGGCGCGCCTTGAGCATGGCGTAGCGTTCCCACTCGCGCCCTTGGTCCTGATAGTAGCTGGCCAGCGTGGCGAAGTTGCCGACCAACGGCCCGCCATCGCCGAGCGGGCGCAAACGCATGTCGACACGGAACGCCATGCCTTCGTCGGTCACCGCGTCCAACGCGCCAATGAGCTTCTGGCCCAGCTTGGTGAAATATTCTTGATGCGAGAGCGCCCGACGGCCGCCCTCGGTCTCGCCCTCTTCGGCGAAAGCGAAGATCAGGTCGATGTCCGAGGACAGATTGAGCTCGCCCGCACCGAGCTTGCCCATGCCCAGCACTACCAGGCGTTGCGGTGTGCCATCGGCCCGGAGAGCCGGTTGCCCCCAGCGCGGCGCATAGTAGTGTTCGAGCCAGCCCAGCGCGCCATCGAGACAGATCTCCGCCAGGCTGCTGACATCGCGCGCCGTGACCCACATGCCAGCCTCTTCGCCCTGGCCGCGCGGCGCGCGGCATAGATCACGCCATACGATGCCCAGCATGCGCAGCCGTCGGAAGCGGCGTATTGCGGCCTGCATGGCCGCTTCATCCTCGGCGCCCTCGAGGCGCTCAGCGAGGTCCGCTTCCCAGATCTCGCGCGGCGGCGACTCATCCAGTTCGCCCTCGGCATCCAGCACCGGCAACCAGCCAGGATCGCGAGCCAACGTCTCGGTGGCGAAATCGGAAAGCGCCACGACCCGCGCCAGCTCAGCGCGACGCACCTCCGAGAGCGCCAGCCAGGTGGCACTCGGCGTTTCTTCGGCATCAACATTGGCATCGGCGTCCGCATCGCTCGTCGGTCGCTTCGCCTGGGCGACGCGATCGGCCAGGCACAACGCATCGTCGAGCCGCTCGGTGGCTTCGCCCAGCGCCTCATGCAACGGTGCGGGAATATCGGCGTCGGGTAGGAATCCTTCGGGCAGGGCCATGATGCACTCTCCTGGAACATCCCGGCACCTAATGCCGGGGCAAGCGTAATGGTCCCAGCTTAGCGGAGCTACTCGCTTGGAAGCTACAGCCAAGCGCTCCTCAGCGCCGCCACGGCAAACCACGCTCGGCGGCGGCGATGAACGCCTCGGCGGTTTGACGCGGCGGTGCGCTGAGCAAGCTGACGCCTACGAACAACACGCACGCCACCGGCAGCGCCCAGATACCCGGCGGCCAACCCAGCGGCTTGGCGCCGGTGATATACAACGCCACGACGCAGACACCACCGCCGAGAATGCTCGCCAGGGCGCCCGCCGCACTGCCGCCTCGCCAGAAGAAAGCGCCGATAAGCGCCGGTACGGTGACTACCAGGCCGGTCGAGGCGGCAACCGAGAGCACCGCGATCAGATCGAGGCGCAACTCGGCGAAGGCCAGCGCCAACAGCGCGATCAGCGGCAACACGGCCTTGCCGACCCACAGTTGGCGGCGTTCGTCGCTGCCCTTGCGGGCCACCGCATAGACGTCCCGCGACAACATCGACGAGAGCGTCAACATGATCGAGTCGATGGTCGAGACCGCCGCCGCCAGGATGCCGACCATCACCAGCACGCCGAGTAACGGCGGCACGTGCGCAGAGGCCAACAAGGTCGGCGTGGCCAGATCCGAATTCTCCAGCTCGGGGAAGGCGATCAGCGCCGAAAAGCCCCACAGTACCGAAACGGCGGTATAGACCAGGCCGAAGCACAGAAAGCCCAGCAGCATGCGGCGCATGGCCTGGAGCGAGGCCGGCATGAAGAGGCGCTGGCTGACCTGGGGATTGGAAAGGCTGAAGAAGAACCACGGAATCGTCAGGCCGAGGAAGGTTATCGGCGTAAACAGGCCCGATCCCGGCACGGTAAGCGCCTCGGGATGCTCATCGGCGAGGGTCGCGAACAGCGTCTCGAAGCCGCCCAGCGAATCCACTACCAGCAGCGCCACGGCCGTCGAGGCGACAATCATCAACAATGCCTGCAACGCGTCGGTCCACATCACCGAGCGAATCCCGGCGATGAAGGTGAACACCAGCGCCAGTACGGTGGCGACCGCCACGCCGGTGGTAAAGCCGATGGCACCGTCGGTCATCCCGCTCAGCAGGTACCCCACACCCGCCAGTTGCACCGCCGCATAAGGGATCAGGAATAGGCTGCTGACCAGCGCCGTGGCCACGGCCACGCCGCGATTCGCATAGCGGTGTCCCAGCATCTCGCTGGGCGTGACGAAACCGAATGCCTTGCCCACCGCCCAGAAGCGCGGCCCGAAGATGGCCACCAACGAGACACCGGCGAAGTAGACGATTTCAAAGCCCAGCGCCCCGACGCCACCGGCGTAGGTCAGCCCAGCCAGCCCCACCATCATGAAGGCACTGTAGGTCGTCGCGCTGTAGCTGAGCGCCGACACCAACCCGCCCATGCGCCGCCCGCCGAGGAAATAGTGCGCCATGTCGGGCGTCCCGCCGGAAACGCGCTCGCGCGAGCGCCATGCCACGCCCAAGGCGACGACGACATACACCAGCACCGACGTCCACACGAGCGTCGACGACATCCTCACTTCTCCTTGAAATCGGCGGTCACGAGCAGGTTGAGCACTATTACGGCGAGACCGATCAGCCCCCAGAAGAGCATACTGCCGTACCAGGCCTGAACATCACGCAGTAGCGTGAAGGGGACAATCACGGCAGCCACCACCAGCACGCCGAGCAATCCAAAACCGACGCGTCGGGACATAGCGCACCTCGTACGGACGTTGAAGGTAACCAACACGGCGTCGCCGACCGCGTGGCTCAGCCGAGGAATTTCTGCCAGGCCAGTAGGCCCCAGGTCAGCCCCGCCATGATCAGCGAGATCATCACCGCCGCCGAACCGATATCCTTGGCCCGGCCAGACAGCTCGTGATGCTCGGGACCGATGCGGTCGACCACGGTTTCTACCGCGCTGTTGAGCAATTCCACGATCAGCACCAGCGCACAACTGCCCACCAGCAGCAGCCATTCAACTGGCGTAGCGCCGATCCACCACGCCAAGGGCAAGAGTACCACGCAGATGCCGACCTCCTGGCGAAACGCCGTTTCATTGCGAAACGCGGCTCGCAGTCCCTTGAGCGAGTAGTGCGTGGAGTCGGTCAAGTGACGCAAGCCGGTGGTCTGGCGGGATTTCATCGCGCTTTTTCCTCAGTGAAGGAGTTCTCGATGGCCGATCACGCAACGGCCAGGACGGCAACGCACACGGCGACTTGAGATGGTAACAAAGGGGCAGCCCCAGGCAACGCTACGCGAATGACGGACGGTATCCCGCAAAAGTCGCGTTGTCGACACTCGTGGCTCAACGCTAGGCTAATGATCTCGCGCTCGCCGCAGCGCCTTCACCCGAATTCGCAGGAGTCCTCCATGCCCCGTGCACTCATGCTTCATGACGACGCTCCCCGCGCCCGCCTCGAAACGCTCGATGAAAGCCAGTTGCCGGAACGCGCAGTGCATGTCGCCATCGATTATTCGGATCTCAATTACAAGGACGCCATGGCGGTCACCGGCCAGGGCAAGATCGTGCGCGACTATCCATTTGTGCCAGGGATCGATTTTGCTGGCACGGTAACGGATTCCACGGATACGCGCTTCGCCGCCGATGACCGCGTAATCCTCACCGGCTGGGGCGTCGGCGAGCGCCATTGGGGCGGTTTCGCCGAGTCCATGCGTGTCGATGCCGACTGGCTGGTGCCCTGCCCGCAACCGCTGAGTACGCGTCAGGCAATGCTCTTCGGCACCGCCGGACTCACCGCCATGCTCAGTGTCATGCGACTGAAAGAAGCCGGCCTCGACCCCGGCGATGGACCGGTCGTGGTTACCGGCGCCAGTGGCGGCGTGGGCAGTTGGGCGGTGTCGATCCTCGCCCATGAGGGTTTCGAGGTTCACGCCATCACCGGCAAGCCCGAGCAGAATGCTTGGCTCGAGGCGCTCGGTGCCCACGCCATTCTACCCCGCACCGACTTCGAAGCCCGCGGCCGGCCGCTGGAATCGACGCAGTGGGCGGGCGCCGTGGATACCGTCGGCGGCCAGGTCCTGGCTAATCTCCTGGCGCAAATGCGCTACTCAGGCAAGGTTGCCGCCGTGGGACTGGCAGGCGACGCCGCGCTGCCGACCACGGTAATGCCGTTCATCCTGCGTGGCGTGTCGTTACTCGGCGTGGACAGCGTGTATATCCCGTTCGAGCGGCGCCGCGCAGCATGGCAGCGCATCGCCGCCCTGCCCAACGCCCTGCTGTCGCACATGCAGGTCGAGGAGATCGGCCTCGACGACGTGGCCGACCGAGCCCAGGCCATGCTCGAAGGCCGCACCCACGGGCGCGTGCTCATCGAGCCACGGCGCTAATGGGCGTGATCTCTCAGTGGGCCTCGATCATCTCCGTCAAGTCCGCCGCCACCAGGGGCAACACCTGCCGCCAGGCGAGATACGGCGTTTGCGAGGTGCCGTTGACCAGTACCGCGAAGCTGCCCCAACGCCCGGTTTGGGTACGGAAGTAGCCGGCCACCGCGCGCACCGTGACCGGCTCGTTGAGCGTGCCGGTCTTGAGCATGACGCTCTGTTGGAAGGTATCGCTGCCTCGGCGAATGAAATGCATGGGCCCGTTGGTCGGCAGTTGCAGGCCGGCCACAAAGGTCGGAAACAGCGCCGAGCGCTGGTACATCGCTGACAGCAAGGCATTGAGGTCGCGGGCCGAGACGCGGTTCTCGGGGGTCAGGCCACTGCCACTGGCAAGCGTCGGCACGCCGTGGCCCGGTAGCCCCTGAGCGAAGCGCATCAGGGCGTTACCGGCGTCCTGTAGCTCGGCACGCGGCTTGGCGACGAGATCCAAAGCCAGGGTATCGGCCATGAAGTTATTGGAATAGTTGAGCATGCGCAGCAGCAATTCCTGCAACGGCTTGCCATCCACCGCCGCCAAGCGCTTGGCCGTGGTCGGCGGCGGTGTCGTGCTGGTTGCGTAGCCTTCGATCTCGACCCCCGCCTGTCCGAGCAACGCCATCAAGGTCTTGGCGGTCTGTTCGGCGGGATCGGAACTGCCGCGATAGATTTCGCGCGAGTAGCTATCGCGCGCGATCTGCCCACTGACACGCAACGTGTCGCCGCGCTCGCTACTGATGCGCTCGGCACTCAGGCGCGAATCCCCACCATGCGCTACGGTCTTGACCTGATTATCGAGACGTATGAGAGGCGCCACCGTCGCGCAATCGCTGATCGAGGCCGCCTCGCCCACGGCATTGCCGGGCTTGACTCGATTGCACCAGCTTCCGTAATTCACGGCCGCCGAGGACAACAGGGCACTATAGGCATTGTCGGAGCGCGAGCGCGCCTTGCAGCGGTCGGTGGTCACGCAAGTCACCGGGCCGAAGCGCCACTGGCTAACCACCAATTGGCCATCGACGGCGTGCACACCGCGTTCGCGCAAGCGTTGCACCAGGCGCCATAGGTTTTCGCTGGTCAGCGCCGGGTCGCCGCCGCCATCGAGCACCAGATCGCCATGCAGCACGCCCTGGGCATCGACATTGCCGGTGGCCATCAACTGCGTGGTGAAACGATGCTGCGGCCCCCAGCGGTCGAGGCTCGCGGCGGCGGTATAGAGCTTGGTCACCGAGGCCGGCGAAAGCCGCCGCGCGGGGTGGATCGCACCCAGGTCTTCGCCGCTCCCCAGCAGTTGCGCCTGAGCGCCGATCACGAAGCCCTTGTCGGCCAACGTGGCAAGATTATCGAAGCCCTCGGCCTGCACAGCCAATGGCAAACCCGTCAAGACTAGAAGCGCGAGCACACGACGTCCGACACGCTGCGAGGAGCGCAGACGTCGGCAATGGAATAGCCTACTCAGCATGAGATTTTTCCTTCCCTGGACGAACGTACATCGTCCGCCAGGCTAGCAGGGCTCCTCATCGAGTGCGATGGCGACATACGATCGGCGCATTAGGCATCTTGCTGATAGCGCCTAATGCGCGGACATACGCGAAAACACCTGAATGATGGCAACCCCGGCGATGATCATTCCTAGACCGAGAATCGCGGGCAAATCGGGTTTTTCGCCATACACGACCACCCCGATCAGTGTCACCAGCACGATGCCAAGCCCGGCCCAGAATGCATAGGCGATGCCCACCGGCAAATCGCGAAGCGCCAGCGTGAGCATATAAAACGCCAATGCATAGCCCACGACCACGGTTACGCTCGGCCACAGGCGAGTGAATTCCTGGGACGCCTTGAGCGCGCTGGTGGCCACGACCTCGGCGATGATCGCGATGGCCAAAAATACATACACCATATTCTCTCTCCTGAAAGCCCGTGTTGTTTGGCCCCTAAGTGGGTAACAGCTCGGGTCGATGCGCCAGCGTCACCGTCAGTCGCCATAGTGGTTGGCCGCTGGCGTGATATTTGTGTTCGAAAGGCGTGAGATACTCGCCCGATGGCTCGCAGGGTTCGAGATGCGGTTCGCGCCCCGTGGCTTGCGTCAACGCCAGGGCCAATTCCTCGAGATAGAGCCGCCAGTTGGAGCGCGCTTCCAGTGCGCCGCCGAGCCCCGCCAGGGCCGGAAACACTGGGTGGCCATGCCAGCGCATCTTGAGATGCGCCGGCTTGGGATACGGGTTGGGATAGAGCAGATAATGACGTGCCGGCTGCCACCCTTCTTGTAGCGCCAAACGCCAGAAATCCACCAGATCGGCACGTACCAGCAGAGCGTTGTCGGGCAGTTCGCCGTGCTCGCGGGACAGGCGGTCGGCGCTGCGGTCGATGCCAATCACCGCATGGCCGGGAAAACGTGCGGCCAGACGTCGGGTGGAAAGCCCTACGCCACAGCCCGCGTCGAGAATCAGCGGCTTGTCCTGCTCATGGAGCCATGTCCGCGCCGCGCCGAATGCTATTCGCGTATGCGATGCCAACGGCTTTTGCCAGGGGTGCGTCAGCGCCCGCGACACGCGCCGCGAGAGATCCTCATGCGGCGCGGTCTGCTGGGTGACGATGGCGCGGGAGTTGGCATGCATGGGCGACTCTGTAAACGACTGAACGAAATGCCATTCTAGCAGACCGACGGGGCTGACCGAGCGTCACGAAATCGACCCACGCGAGACCGCTATTGGCGGCATTTCCACTTTATCGGACAGTGTTCGCATGACGCCACTCGCACCCGGGTGCTATCATTCCCAGACTCATTAAGACGCCACGCGCCCTATCTATACCCTATATCGCGCGGGTGGGCGCTACATCTCCGGCCGACGCGTGCCGGTCATGAATCATGACGCATCGTCATCCACAGCATTACGAGGAACGCGGCTTGTCACAGTTACCGGTGATCGTCGGCATGGGCGGTGTTAACGCCGCCGGCAGAACCTCGGGCCACCAAGCTTATCGCCGAACGATTCTCGACGCTTTGCCCGATACCCTTCAGGCACAAACCATTCTCGCCCTGGCCGCCATGATGCAGCTCGTTTCGCGCGTAGAAAGCGGCGGCTGGCAGGACCCTCAAGGCGAGATTCTCGACGACGCCGACGTCGTCGCACGCTATCGCCAACATGTGCTCGATCATACCCTGATTCGCCGCATCGAGGACGAACGCTTCGGCAGCGAAGGCATCCCCGCCAATCGCGCCGCGCAACTCGATCTCGATACCGAGCTGACCTTTCGCGTGCGCCGTCGCCAGCTTCCCAACGACGTGCCGGCCATCTGGCAGGTACGCGAGATCGACAAACGCATGGTCGAAGTCGTGGTCCCGCCGGGAGCGCTGGACGTGCTGCTCCCCGAACGTCGCAGCGCCCAGGTGCGCTCGGCCGGGCAACTGCCCAGCGGATTTTCGCCGGACACGCTGTATCGCAGCGTGCACCATCCGCGTGGCTTGGCGATGACGATCTTCGGCGCCTCCGACTGTCTCGGCCAGAGCGGTCTCGACTGGGCGGCGCTGCGCAACCGTCTCGATCCGGACGCCATCGCCGTGTACGCCGGCAACTCCATCGGCCAGCTCGACAACGAAGGCTGGGGCGGTCTGCTACAAAGCTTCGTCAGCGGAGCGCGCGCCACCTCCAAGCAGATGCCGCTGGGTTACGGGCAAATGCCCGCCGACTTCCTCAACGCCTACGTGCTGGGCAGCGTCGGCGCTACTGGCGCAGCGCTAGGCGCCTGCGCCAGTTTTCTGTACAACTTGCGCCTGGGCCTCGAGGACATTCGCAGTGGCCGGCGCCGGGTGGTAATGGTGGGCACCAGCGATGCCCCGATCACCCCGGAGATCGTCGAGGGCTTCCGTACCATGGGGGCGCTGGCTGACGACGAAAGCCTCAAGGCACTCGACGCTCTGACGCTGCTCACCGACAGTGACTATCAGCGCGCGTGTCGCCCCTTCGCGCGCAACTGCGGCTTCACCATCGCCGAGTCGACCCAGTTCCTGTTGCTGATGGATGACGCGCTGGCTCTGGAAACCGGCGCGCAGATTCTCGGCGCCGTGCCGGGTGTCTTCGTCAACGCCGACGGCTGGAAGCGTTCGATCTCCGCACCGGGCATCGGCAATTACATCACCCTGGCCAAGGCGGTCAGTCTTGCCAGCGATATGCTCGGCGAGGAGGCGGTACGCCAGCGCAGCTATCTACACGCGCACGGCACCAGCACGCCCAAGAATCGCACGACCGAGTCGCATGTGTTCGACATGGTGGCGCGCGCGCATGGCATCGAGTCGTGGCCGGTGACCGCCGTCAAGGCATTCGTCGGCCATTCACAAGGCGGCGCGGCGGGCGATCAGATGGCCAGCGCACTGGGGACCTTCGCCCACGGCATCCTTCCCGGCATCTTCACCCTCGATGCAGTGGCCGATGATGTCTTCGCCGAGCGCCTACGCTTCTTCCGCGATCCGATCCCCTTCGAGGCCGATGCGGCGTTCATCAATGCCAAGGGATTCGGCGGCAATAACGCCACCGGCCTAGTCATTTCGCCGGCCGCCACCGAGCGCCTGCTGACCCAGCGCCACGGCCAGCGCGCGATCGACGACTGGAAGCAGCGTCGCGAGACGATCCTGGCTGCTTCCGAGGCGTACCTGGCGACATCCGACAGCGGCCACTTCGACGTCACGTACCGCTTTGGCGAAGGCGTTCTCGAAGGACCGGAACTCTCGATGACGCGCGACACGCTGCATATCCCCGGCTTCGATCAGCCAGTCTCGCTGGCGGTCGACAACCCCTACGGCCGACTGTAATAGGCTCGCCCGGGCGGCGGCACGATTGCCGTCAGCCTTGGGCAACCACTACCCTGTTGGTATCTCGGCACAGGATGTATCCATGAATATCGTGGTCTACCCCGGCACCTTCGACCCCGTCACCCATGGTCATTATGACCTGATCGAGCGCGCCGCACGCATGTTCGACAAGGTTGTGGTGGCGGTGGCCGCGAGTCCGCGCAAGCAGCCCGCATTGTCGCTGGAGACCCGCGTCGCCCTGATCGAAGAGATCACCGTCGACCTCGACAACGTCACGGTCGTCGGTTTCAGCGGGTTGCTGACGCAGCTGCTGGATCAGCAAGGGGCACGCATCATCCTGCGGGGATTGAGAGCGGTATCCGATTTCGAATATGAGTTACAATTGGCCAATATGAACCGGGCCCAGGCACCTCATATCGAAAGCTTGTTCCTGACGCCCGCGATAGAGAACTCGTATATTTCTTCCACCATCGTGCGCGAGATCGCGCGTCTCGGGGGAGATGTCTCCAAGCTCGTGCACCCTTGCGTGGTCGATGCACTGAGCCGGCATTTCGCCTCAGACCCCTCGTCGCCCGATACGCAGTAGAGGACACTTCCATGGCCCTGATGATCACCGATGAGTGCATCAACTGCGATGTCTGCGAACCCGAGTGCCCCAATGGCGCCATTTCCCCGGGTGAGGAGATTTACGTCATCGACCCCAACTTGTGCACCGAGTGCGTCGGCCATTTCGACGAGCCCCAGTGCCAGCAGGTGTGCCCGGTCGACTGCATTCCCCTCGATCCCGAGCGCAGCGAAACCCACGACCAGCTCATGCACAAGTATCGGCTGATTACCGCCGCCTGAGCGCGGCCATGCCCGATACACAGCGTCGACGGCCCACGAGGTCAGTCTTCGCGCCCCTCCGTTCTTTTCATGTCTCGCAGGCGGCTCGCCAGGCGTAAACGTCCAACGCAAACTCCAACGTAAACAACGGAATCCCGTGTCCACTTCACGCTCCCCGACACGCATCTGGTCACTCGCCTGGCCGATCATTCTTTCCAACATCACCGTGCCATTGCTGGGCCTGGTGGATACCGCCGTGGTCGGGCACCTGCCGGATTCGCGCTACATGGCCGCCGTAACCCTCGGCGCCACGCTGTTCAGCTTTCTGTACTGGGGATTCGGCTTCCTGCGTATGGGCACTACCGGCCTCACCTCCCAGGCCATGGGGCGCGAGGACGACAGCGACATACGCAACCTGCTGGGGCAATCGTTGTTGCTGGCCCTGGGTATCGGCGTGATGTTGATCCTGCTCGCCGAATCGCTCATCAGCTTCGGCCTTTACCTGCTCGATGGCAGCGAGGCCGCCATGTCACTGGCGGCGAGCTATGCCCATATTCGCATCCTCTCGGCTCCGGCGGTGATGGCCAATTACGCGATTCTCGGCTGGTTCCTCGGCCAGCAGAATTCGCGAGTCACGCTGGCGATCATGGTACTCACCAATAGCGTCAACATCGCACTCGATCTGTTGTTCGTGGTCGGGCTGGGCATGACCAGCGACGGCGTAGCCTGGGCCACGGTGATCGCCGATTACACCGCGCTGGCCGTCGGCCTGTGGCTGGTGGCGCGTCAACTGAAGCTGCTCAAGGGGCACTTCCT
The DNA here is from genome assembly GCF_029889905.1 of Chromohalobacter sp. 11-W. GTDB lineage: Bacteria > Pseudomonadota > Gammaproteobacteria > Pseudomonadales > Halomonadaceae > Chromohalobacter. The sequence continues at coordinate 161,632 of NZ_JARANZ010000006.1, forward strand.
GCGCCAGCGACTACTGCGCCTTGCCGCCTACTCCGAGCTTTTCCAGGTCAACCGGCACCTGTTCGTGCGGACGTTAGGGCTGCTGTTCGCCATGGCCTTCTTCACCGCCCAGGGCGCCAGTCAAGGCGATACGGTGCTCGCCGCCAACGCCGTGCTGATGCAGTTCATCATGATCACTTCCTACGCGCTGGATGGCTTCGCCCACGCCGCCGAGGCCTTGACCGGCCGCGCCGTGGGACGCCGTGACTGGCCGTTGTTCGGGGCCTCGGTGCGTGCCGCCGCGCGGTTCTCGCTGATGACCGCCGGCGTCGCCATGGCGGCATTCTTCTTCGGTGGCGACTATCTGATTGCCCTGCTCACCGACCTTCCGGACGTGCGCGCCACAGCGGGGGACTATCTCCCCTGGATGATCGTCATGCCGGCCATCGCGGTGTGGAGTTACCTGCTCGATGGGGTCTTCATCGGTGCCACAGCGACCCGCGAAATGCGCGATACCATTCTACTGGCGCTCGCCGTCTACCTGCCGGTGTGGTGGTTCACGCAACCGCTGGGCAATCATGGCCTGTGGCTCGCCTTCACCGTATTCACCCTGGTGCGCTCGGCAAGTCTCGCCGGTGTCTACCTGCATTACCGGCGCACGCGCTGGAGATGAGACGTCTCTCTCCGCCACAAAAGCGACAAGGCAGGGCAAAACGTGGTACATCTTGCGCCTCTATTCATTCCCTCGATCTCAGTAGGACTGTGACCCATGGCGCCTGACGACCTCCCCCGCCAGCATGAACTCACCATGACGGTGCTGATGACCCCTGACATGGCCAACTTCAGCGGCAAGGTGCATGGCGGCGCGATTCTCAAGAAGCTCGACGAGGTCGCCTATGCCTGCGCTAGCCGTTACTCCGGTTCCTATGTCGTCACGCTGTCGGTGGACCAAGTACGCTTCAAACAACCCATCCACGTTGGTGAGCTGGTCACCTTCCTGGCCTCGGTCAACTATGTCGGGCATTCCTCGATGGAGATCGGCATCAAGATCATCGCCGAGTCGATCCAGGATCGCGTGATTCGCCACACCAACAGCTGCTATCTGACCATGGTCGCGGTAGATGGCGAGGGTCATCCCAACCCCGTGCCACAGCTACAACTCGATACGCCATTGCAGAAGCTACGCTTCGAGAAAGCCAAATTACGCAAGAAAATGCGCAAGCAAGAGGAGCAGGAAGAACAGCGCGCCCAGGCGCATCTCAATGAGACCCGCGAGGCACCCTGACGCGACACCGCGAAACTGGTAGCGTGACCACGTGCATGACGCCTGCCGCCGCCTTGGCGCGGCGCCGCCGACGGAGAATTTGATGAGCGCACCTTCCACCGCTGGCTCGCGCCGACGCGAGCGCCTTTATCTCGTCTGGGACATCGCCATCGTGGTGCTGGTCTCGGCGAACCTGTTGCTGCTGCTCGTCGATAGTCTGTTTCTCTTGCCGCCCCTGAATGCCGGGCTGGAAGCGCTGGCACCGAGCCTCCATCAGGCTTATGACAGCGCCATTCACCAGCGTTTCATGACCATCGACCTGGTCTTCGTGAGCATCTTCCTGCTCGATGTCCTGGCCGGCTGGGCGGTGGCCATTGCCGAACGCCGCTACGCCCGCTGGTTCTTCTATCCGTTCGTGCACTGGTACGACGTGCTGGGGTGCATTCCGATCAGCGGCTTCCGCATCCTGCGTGTACTGCGTCTCATCTCGCTGCTGATTCGATTGCAGCGCCTGGGGGCAATCGACATCCGCCGCTGGGGTCTATACGCCTTCTTCGAGCGCTACTACCGCGTGCTCATGGAGGAGCTTTCCGACCGCGTGGCAACGCGCCTGCTGAGTAGCCTGCAAGAGGAAGTCCAGCGCAGCGACGACTTCACCAAACGTCTCTCGGAAAAGGTGATCCAGCCACGCAAGGCGGCGCTTGTCGACGAGATCGCCCGGCGCCTCGAAACCACCGTCGACAAGAGCTATGCCGAGAATCATCAGGAAGTGCATCGCTACGTGGCGACCCTGGTCACCCGCACGCTCGAGGAGAACCAGGAGCTCTCCCGCCTGAGACGCCTCCCCATGGGCGAGCATATGGCCCATGCCATGGAACGCAGCCTGAGTGACGTCGCCAGCCGTGTGGTCCACGAAGCCATCGATGGACTACGCTCGCCGCGTTTCAAGAGCCTCATCGGCGACTTGGCTGGAAGCGGCATCGATGCCTGGCTATACGTCGACCAGCGCACCGACCGCGTCACCGAGCAGGTGTTGATCGAAACGCTGGAAATGCTCAAGGACGAGATCGCCGTACAGCGCTGGAGAGACGAACTCGACCTCCGATGAATCAGCAGGATCTCAGGTGAGCCGCAAGGTCGTGTACGGCGCCTCGCAGGCGTGGCGCTCGTCACGTTCATCGATGCTGCCCAACGACATGTCGCGATCGTTGTCGTAGGCCACGAACAAGCGCTCGCTATCCAGAATCGCCAAGCCTTCCGCCTTGTGTTCGAATTCCAGGGCGTCTCCGGCCATCGTGCGCACCAGCGTCGGCGCTTTCCCCGCCGCGAACCCCTCTAGCGATACCACCCAGAGGTAGCCGCCGATGCGCTCTTCTTCCGCTTCCTCGACTTCGAAGCTCGTCAACAGAAACAGGCGCTGATGATGGGGATCGTACTCCAGGCTGGACAGGCCGCAGTCATAGCGTACCTCAGGCTGCTGCTGGGGCGAGAAGCTATAGAATTCGCGTAGCTCATCGACGAACACCAAGTTACCGTGTTCGTTCACGGTATAATGCGCGCCCACGACACGGCATACATAGTCGAAGTCTTCGTGCGAGTAGCCTTGTTCGCGCACGCCGAAAAGCAGTAGCCCATCACCACGCTCCCCCGGAATCGCCGCCAGCCCTTCTATCTTGTAATATGGATAGCCGATGGCGCCGTCCAGCTTGTTGCGCAGTTCCAGCGAGCCTTCGACACCGTCACGCGGGTCGGGGTCGACCACTTGCACCTGCTCGGGCTCGCCCAGCGGCCAGATCAATAAATGGTTGTAGGCATTGAGCGCATGGCTTTCCATGTCGATGCGATCGAACCCGGTGGTCGCCAACACGTAGCGACCGTCGGCAGTCAATGCGAAGTCCTCGTACTTGACTGCCCGCTTGATGGCATCCGCCGTGAAGTATTCCAGGCCGCGATCATCGGGACCGGCAGCCGTGATCGGGACAGAGAAGACAGCCGAACGTGCGTCACCGGGAATCGGCTTGTCGCTGGCCAGAATCAGACGCTGGCCATCGTAGACCACGGCCGATACCTCGACGTTGACCAGCTTGCCGTTCTCGTCGCGCAAACCGGTGGGAAAACAATGCAGCGTTCCTTCTTGTAGCACCTCGGCATTGGCCATAAAGCCTCCTTGATCGCGTTGTGCATGGCACTTCTAGCGTAACGCGAAATCCACGTACGGTCGCAACGCAACGTGATAGCTTGCGGTCGTGGCATCCGGCCGGCAAGCTGGTCGTCTGCGGGGGCATAACGTTCCCGGCGATGATCACTTGAGGACGACATGCTGGAAGGATGGGTGGCGCTTGGCCCTGCTGCGCTGTACATGATTTCGATGAGCATCACGCCGGGTCCCAATAACGTCATGCTGACCGCCTCGGGCGCCAATTACGGCTACCGACGTACGCTGCCGCACCTGCTGGGCATCGCGGTGGGCTGTTTCGTATTGTTCACGGCCATCGCCCTAGGATTGGGGGTGCTCTTCGAGCGCTACCCGATGGTACAAAACGCCCTGCGACTGATCGGCAGCGCCTACCTGTTGTATTTAGCCTGGAAAATCGCCACCGCACCTCCGCCCGAGTTCCGCGACGATGCTGCGGCAAAGCCGTTGAGTCTCTGGCAAGCAGCCGCGTTTCAGTTCGCCAATCCCAAGGCGTGGGTGATGGGTCTGGCTTTGATGGCGGGCTTTCTGCCCGAGGGTGGCCCCGTCTGGCTGAATGCCTTGCTGCTGGCCGGGCTCGCCGAAATCGTGGCCTTCCCGTGCATCTCGCTCTGGGCCGGGTTCGGCATGGCCATCCGTCACTGGCTGACCACGCCCCAAGCCTGGCGGCGCTTCAACGTCGTCATGGGCGTGCTCACCGCAGCCTGCGTATTTTTCATTCTTCGCTAGGTGGCCCGCATGGCTCAACCACAGGTTAGTTCGACGATATTGTCCTGGTCATCGAATTTGACGTTGAGGCGATCCACTCGGTAATCCATCGTCACCGCCTGATTGGGGCCGACGACACGAACGCGCTCGGCATCGCTATCCGTTTCCAGGCGCGCCAAGGTGCGCTCGGTGGCACGCTGGCCTAGGTAACCCTGCAGCGCGTTGGCACCGCAAGCGTCACGTTGTGACATCGACGGTGGCGGTGGCGCCTCGTCCGGCGCCGGGCCGCCAGTACATCCCGCCAGCATAAACACCACCACTGCACTGCCCAGAATACGTTTATTCATGTCTTATCCTCTTCGTTCGCTGAACTCACAGGTTAGCGTATCCAAGCAGCGCGCTAGAGGCCAGGCGCATTCCCTCTCGCTGCGCGAGCCGAGAATGCTAGACTCAAGGCTGGACCGTCGCGACGCTCGTCATTTCCAAGGAGCCAGGAATCATGCAAGGAACCTTCAAGTATTTCTCCACCGCCGTGCTCGGCCTGGCCGCCGGGGCGGCGTTGTCGTTGACGCCGGCGTTCGCCGACGAGCCGGTGCGCGTCTCGTCGAAGATCGATACCGAGGGCTCTTTGCTCGGCAACATGATCGTTCAGCGCCTGGAGCATGCCGACATTCCCGTCGAAGACAAACTTCAACTCGGCCCGACCAACATCGTACGCAGTGCCTTGCTCGAAGATGAGATCGACCTTTATCCCGAATATACCGGCAACGGCGCGTTTTTCACGCAAACCACCGATGACGCTGCGTGGAAACGTTCGGGCGAGGGTTACGAGAAGATTCGCGCCTACGACAAGGAACACAACGACCTGGTATGGCTCACGCCGGCGCCAGCCAACAACACTTGGGCCATCGCACTGCGCCGTGACATCGCCGACGAGAACGATCTCTCCAGCATGGAGGATTTCGCCGCCTGGATACGCGATGGCGGTGAGATCAAGCTGGCCGGCTCCGCCGAATTCGTGGAAAGCGATGCCGCCTTGCCCAGCTTCCAGCGTGCCTACGATTTCAAGCTCGATCAGGACCAGTTGCTAGTCCTCTCCGGCGGCAACACGGCGGCGACCATTCGCGCCGCCGCCGAGAACACCAGCGGCACCAATGCCGCCATGGTCTATGCCACCGACGGCGCTATCCCTGCCGCTGACCTCAAGGTCATGGACGACACCCAAGGCGTGCAGATGGTCTATGAACCGGCGCCAGTGATCCGCCAAGCCACGCTCGATGCTTATCCGCAGATTCCCGAACTGCTCGAGCCCGTTTTCGAAGGGCTCGACCGGGAAACCCTGCAGTCCCTCAACCGCCGCATTCAGGTCGATGGTGAACCGGCCAGCGATGTCGCCGAGGATTACCTGGAATCACAAGAACTGCTCGACTGACGGCTGCCGGTGTCTGTTTCTCACATTCCCACGCGCGACGCGGCCAGCGCGCGCCTGGTGGCCAATCGCGTCTTGGCCACACTGCTATGTGCGGGGCTTCTGGCGGCTTGGCTATTGCCCTTCGCCACGATGTCGCCCAACCGCTTGGCCTCCGGGCAAACCGTCGGCCTGAGCGAGGCGCTATCAGCCTGGCAGGTGTTCGCTTTTCTAGCCCTGAGCGCGATACTGGCCGTGGCGGCGCTGAGACGCCCGCTACCGCGCGAGCTCGCCCATGGCGTGGTCTTGCTGGCAAGCCTAGGGCTGTTGCTGATCACGCTGTATAGCCTGGGCGACTACGCGCAACGCACGCTGGTCGAAGAATCGCCGTCGGCGCGGGTCTCGCAGGGATCGGCCTTCTGGGTGATGGTCTTCTGCTGCGCCCTGGCGGCCATCGATGCCTTTCAGCGCGCCGCCAGCGGCTGGCTACTGCGCCTGGGTTACATGCTGATCGCAGGGGGAAGCGTGGCGATGTTATTCGCCAGCGGCCATTTCGATGATCTATCGATCATGCGCGAATATGCCAATATCCGCGATAACTTCGCTGATCAGTTCATCACGCATTTGGTGCTGGTGGGCTCCGCGTTGGGGCCGGCGTTACTCATCGGCGTGCCACTGGGTCTGCTAGCCCATCGCCGCGTACGCCTGCAGGGAACGCTGTTCAGCGTGCTCAATTTCTTCCAGACGATTCCCTCGATTGCCCTTTTCGCCCTGCTTGTCGCGCCGCTTTCGGCACTCGGCAACGCCTTCCCGTTGCTCGGCGAATGGGGCGTCAAGGGCATCGGTGCCGCGCCAGCCATCATCGCGCTGGTGATGTACGCGCTGCTGCCGGTGGTACGCAATACCTACGCCGGGCTCAAGGGCGTCCCGCCCGCCACCGTGGAAGCGGCACGTGGCATGGGCATGACCACGCGTCAGGTGCTGTGGCGCGTGGAGATCCCCTTGGCGTTACCGGTCATGCTTTCGGGGCTGCGCATCGTCACCGTACAGGCCATCGGCCTGACGGTAGTGGCGGCGCTGATCGGTGCCGGGGGCCTGGGCGCCTTCATATTCCAAGGCCTCGGCCAATATGCCATCGACCTGGTCCTGCTCGGCGCGATTCCCACTATCGTGCTGGCGGTGATCGCCGATTTCACGCTGCAGATGCTGGTCGTGCTGAGCAAGCCGGCCGGCACCCGCCGATAGGTAACACCGATGATCGAACTTCAGGGATTGACCAAGCGGTATGGCGAAACACGTGTCGTCGACGATATCTCGCTAACCGTGGAACAGGGCGAATTCTGTGTCCTCATCGGCCCATCGGGATGTGGCAAATCGACCACGCTGAAGATGATCAATCGCCTGATCGCGCACAGCGAGGGAAAAATCCTGGTGGGCGGCGAAGATATCACCACCCTGCCGCCGGAACGCCTGCGTCGTCGCATCGGCTATGCCATTCAGTCGATCGGGCTGTTCCCGCACTGGCGCGTCGCGGACAACATCGCCACCGTGCCCAAGCTACTCAAGTGGCCGTCGTCACGCATTGCCGAGCGCGTCGACGAATTGCTGGCTCTTTTTCAGCTCGATGATGAAGGACTGCACGACAAGTATCCGCATCAACTCTCGGGTGGTCAGGCGCAGCGTGTCGGTGTGGCCCGAGCCCTGGCCGCCGATCCTGACGTGCTACTGATGGACGAGCCCTTCGGTGCCGTCGACCCCCTGACGCGCGATACCTTGCAGGCCGAATTGGCACGCGTGCACCGCCAAACTGGCAAGACCATCGTCTTCGTCACCCATGACATGGACGAGGCCTTGCGCCTGGCCTCCCGCGTGGCACTGCTCAATGCCGGCCAGTTGGTGCAATACGACCGCCCGGCGGAGCTTCTCGTCGCACCCGCCAACGATTTCGTGCGCGACTTCATCGGACGCGCCGACTTAGGCCTCAAGCTACTCTCACGGCGCCGGGTCGAGGAATATTGTCGGCCCGCCCAGCGCACGCGCAACAACGCCATCGCCAGTGCGCCCATCACCTGGCAGGTGGATGCCAACGATCGCCCCATGGCGTTGCTGGGCGGCCGCCTGGGTGAATCCGAGACGGCACGCACGGTGGTCAATCCCGAGTGGACCGCCACGCCGGACATGTCGATGAAGGAGGCCTTGTCACGCATGGTGTGGTTTCGCGTGACGGCCTTGCCGGTGCTCGATGGCGAAGGGCGTCTGCTGGGCGAAGTGACGATGGCGGGCGTCATGGGGCATCGCCCATGAGCGTCAGAGTAATGTCCCGTGCCCCTTCCTCGCGCCGTGTGCTGCTGATTGCGCTCGGTGCCTTGCTGATCGCGCTGGTACTAGGCATGGAGCAGTTGGCGCCACTGTTTCGGGCGTTGTTTCCCGATCAAGATCCGGCGATGTATGAGCGCGAGAGCTTCCTCAATCTGACGCTCGCCCATCTCGCACTGGTATTGGTGTCGTCACTCATCTCGGTGAGTGTCGGCGTTGCAGCAGGGCTTTTTGTCACGCGGCCAGCAGGGCGCGAGTTCGAGCCCTTGGTGTCGACGCTGGCCGCCATCGGCCAGACCTTCCCTCCGGCGGCGGTGCTGGCAATCGTCGTGCCAGTCGCCGGTTTCGGCTTCGTCCCCACCTTGGTGGCGCTGGTGCTCTATGGCCTCTTGCCCGTGGTGCAAAACACCGTCGCGGGGCTGGGCACAGTACCCTCGCAAACGCTCGAGGCCGCACGCGGCAATGGTATGAACGCCTGGCAAATCCTATGGCGCATCGAACTCCCTCTGGCGATGCGGATCATCATCGCCGGCGTGCGTGTCTCGGTGATCATCAACATCGGCACAGCGACGATCGGCTCCACGGTCGGTGCCAAGACACTGGGCACACCGATCATCGCCGGCTTGGTGGGCAACAACCTGCCGTACGTGATCCAAGGTGCAATATTGGTAGGTCTTCTGGCTATCGTCACCGACTTGGCGTTCGAACGCCTGGAACAACGCTTTTCATTCGGTGAGGGTGGCAATGCCTCGTGAGAAGAGGCTCACATGCTCGCCAGACACTTGTGCGGGGGAGAAAGAAAACGACACGAGCGTGTCACATGGAGGCTTCTGGCGTATCCACCGGCAGCTAAGGCAACCCGCCGCCCCGTGTGGGACGGCGGTAGAAAGCGTCAATCGGCAGCTTCTTGAACTTCTTCACCGCCTTGTTCGATATCTTCACCTGCGCCTTCAAACGTATTGCAGCCACTGATAGCACCAGCGGTGAACATCAGCAGCAGGGAAAAAGCCAGCATCCGTTTCATAGTCGTGTCTCCTTCACGGTATCAAGCGGGAACGTTCCCGCGGGTCCAAACCCATTTCTTGGGTAATCTTATCCGCCATACCGGCGGCACGCCCACAACGTAGCAAAGCTAGCGGCGCTATGCATCCTTTCCAGGATTCAGTTGGTTGCGGCATCCTGCATCGCTTCACCGCCACGCTCGATATCCTCGCCCGCGCCGTGGATGGTGTTACAACCACTCAGCACCGCCACCAACAGAAGACCCAAGATCGCAATCGATGTACGCTTCATGCGTTTTCTCCGGCAAACACCGCTGACTTAGCGGAAGGCACGGCCCTATGCCGTGTAACGTAACGTTAGCATAGCCAGACACTTTACGACGATTTTCAGGAGCGCCGCGCATGACCGATTTCACCCTGCATCCACGCTTGGCGGCCGACTCGCATTACGTCGCCGACCTGCCCCTTTGCCAGGTACGCCTGAACGACGACGCGCGCTATTCCTGGCTAGTGCTGATCCCCCGTCGCGACGATATCTGCGAAGTCTACGAACTCTCCGCCGACGATCAGGCCACGCTGTGGCAGGAAGCCACCGAGGTGGGACGCCTCTTGATGGCACACCATGATGGCGACAAGCTCAATCTGGCGACGCTCGGCAATCAGGTTGCGCAGTTACACCTGCATGTCATCGTCCGTCACCAGAACGATGCAGCCTGGCCGGGACCGGTGTGGGGACAAGGCACCCCGCAGCCGTATGACGACGCAACGCTGAACGCCCACCTGACGACACTCCGCGACCTCCTCGCCCCATGTGAGTGATACGCAGGCAGTTTTCGTAGTACTTAGGGCAGCTCACCGAGCCTCTCCTGTATATCAATCAGCAGCGTATCGAACACATAGGGCGGCACCGGCTGACCGCCACGCTGCCCCGACAGCGTGACGCGCGTTCCCTGCTCGGTCGCCTCGAGCCGGTAGCGCACCTCGAGCGTAGGACGCGCGGCCAGCACGGCCTCGACATCGCCCAGATCGACATCGGCGCGACGAATCACGAAGCCGCGTGCCGTCAGCATCGCCACCCCCGCTTCCAACGCGGTCGACGGCTCAGCCTCCACGACCAATGTCCGGGTCTGCGGCGCCACCGATGTAGTCGCGCATCCGCCCACGCTCAATACCACGAACGATGCCACCAGCAATACGCCCAGCAGCCACCTCATGATGTGCTCCCCTCGCGCATGCGTGCGTCGATGTCATCGTGTAAAGCGGCGCAGAACGCCGCGCTGTTGTCCGGACGCGCATCGATCAGATATCCGTCGACATCGACCACGCGCGAATCGCGTGTCACCCGTACGACATCCTCGACGGCGACCACCGAGACCCGTTGCAATCGCACCGGATCACCGCCAAAGCGCTGGGAATACCCCAGCGAATAGCCATGGCGGCTGCCCATGCCATAGTATCCCCAGAAACCGCTGCGCCCCCAGGGCGACCGATCCACGGCGCCTAGCCCCGGCTGCGCCTGGGCTCGCTCGGCACTCACCAACCCCAGCGCGACCTCGGTCTGTTCGATACGATACCCCTGTGCCTCCAAGGCATCGGCGACTGCCCTTACCCGTGCCTTGGCGTCGCCCTCGGCCGGCCAGTGACACGCCTCGGGCAACGGCGAGGCCACATCGCGGCCCAGCGGATCGTAAGAAGCCAGGCTCTGACAACCGCCGAGCCCCAATGCCACTACCAGCAAAAGAGGTTTCATCATCGCGTTCTCGCCTGAAAGGAAAAGGCCACTCGGCAGCGGCGAGCGACATCGTACATCTCGCCTCGCCGTTACCGCCGCAGGGCACCTTGTTGAGAGCGTAGTCGAGCGCCACGGTTCCGTCAGCGTGGCATGCCAAGCATCTCCCGCCTGGCGCCTGCATGCGTTAGGCTGGCAATTCGACCACGACGCCCCGCCCTCGGGTTTGGATCATGCAAGAGGCTCGCCCATGAAGATCGTCATCGCCCCGGATAGCTACAAGGATGCCCTTTCGGCCCGCGAGGCCGCTGTCGCCATCGCCGCAGGCTGCGCCCGCGTCCTGCCCCAAGCACAGTTGGTCCAATGCCCGATGGGGGACGGCGGCGAAGGCACTCTGGATGCATTGCTGGCCGCCACGGGAGCCGAGCGCCGCGTCGCCGAGGTCCACGACGCCCTGGGGCGCCCCATCAACGCCAGCTGGGGATGGCACGCCGCGAGTGCCACGGCCTACGTCGAGCTCGCCGAGGCCAGCGGCTTGCAAGCGCTCGCCGACGCCGAGCGCACCGCGCTGCACAGTACCACCCTTGGCGTCGGCGAGTTGATACGCGATGCGCTCGATGCCGGAGCCAAGCGTTTGATTCTCACCCTGGGCGGCAGCGCCACCAACGATGCCGGTGCGGGGATGCTCGCGGCGCTGGGGGCGCGACTGCTCGATGCCGAGGGCCAGCCGCTGCCGCCCGGCGGCGCGGCACTGGCGCAGCTTTACGAACTCGACCTGAGCGACCTGGACCCGCGCCTGGCAACGCTCAAGGTGGACACCGCCGTGGACGTCGATAACCCCTTGCTCGGCGAGCGCGGAGCCAGCGCAATCTTCGGACCGCAGAAGGGCGCTACGCCGGCGGATGTCACACAGCTCGACGCAGCCTTGGCCCATTTCGCCGACCACGTCGCCAGCGCGCTCGGCACAGATCACCGCACGCTACCCGGTGCCGGCGCGGCCGGCGGCATGGGCTTCGCAGCCGCCGCTTTTCTGGGAGCGCAACTGCAGCCCGGCATCGAGCTGGTCATGAACCAGGTCGACTTCGACCGTCTGCTGGAAGACGCCGATCTGGTGATCACCGGCGAAGGTCAGCTCGATGGCCAAAGCCTTGCCGGCAAGACGCCGGTCGGCATCGCTCGGCGCGCGCGACAATACGGCGTGCCCACGCTCGCACTCGCCGGGCGCCTCGGCGATGGCTGGCAGGCCGTTCACGACGAGGGCATCGAGGCCGCCTTCGCGCTGGCGGATGGCCCCCTGGCCTTGCCGGAGGCCCTAGAACGCACCGCCGAGCTTCTCGCCGACCGTGCCGAGAGTCTCCTGCGTGTATGGCGACTCACCAGCCGACAGGTGCCACGCTAAGCGTGGGGCACGGTCACGCTGCCGCCCCTTTGCCCTTGAAAAAACACCGCGTCATGGGCATTTCATATGTAGACGCTATATCGTCGATGGAAAAGATTCGTTACCCAATGCCCAGGCGACACTCTAGACTGGGCCCATTGACGATTTTGACCACCGACAACGGTCGCCCGTTGTTCTACGAGGGAGTGCTTTCATGTCCGACATCAATGCCATCGGTTTGCATACCAGCAGCGCCAATCAACTGGCCGAGAAGCTCAACGAGCTACTGGCCAACTACCAGATCTTCTACATGAACGCGCGCGGCTACCATTGGAACGTGAAAGGCCCGCATTTCTTCGAACTGCATACCAAGTTCGAGGAAATCTATACCGACCTGCTCGCCAAGGTCGACGAAGTCGCCGAACGCATCCTGACACTGGGGCATGAGCCGCTACATGCCTACAGCGATTACGCCAAGCTCTCGCGCATTCAGGAAGACACCCACGTGCATGAAGGCACCGAATGCGTGCGCGGGCTGGTGCAGGGGTATCAGGCACTGCTCGAGTTGCAGCGCGAGCTCAACTCCATGGCCGCCGATGCCGACGACGAAGGCACCGCCTCGCAGATGAGCGACTACATCCGCGAGCAGGAAAAGACCGTGTGGATGCTCAGCGCCTACCTGGGCTGATTCCCGCCAAGTCATCCCGCAAGATAACACCGCCCGGCCTTGTGCCGGGCGGTGTCGTTAGGACTCCCCGCGCGCCTCGTCGCCAGATGAAGTCTCCTCGTCATCGGGCTCGTCGTCCGCCATGTCGTCCAGTTCTTCGGCGTCCACCTGTTCGGTCAAATGCGTCGGCAGGTCGCGCTTCATGCGCACGCCAAGGCGCTTGAGCATCAACGCCTGGCTGACCAAGCTCCCCTGCCCCGTTGAAAGCCGCCCCATCGCCTGGCGGTAGCTACCGTCGGCGCGTTCCAGATGGCGGCCGACGTCCTCGAGGCTCTCCACGAAGCCACGAAACTTGTCCAGCAACTTGCCCGCCCGTGCGGCGATGACGCGGGCGTTATCGTTCTGGCGCTCCAATGTCCAGAGGCTGGCCACGGTTCTCAGGCTCGCCAGCAGCGTGGTCGGCGTGACCACGACGATGTCGCGCGAGAAGGCATCCTGGAAAAGCGTTTCATCATGCTGGAAGGCCACCGCGAACGCCGGTTCGACGGGCATGAAAAGGAACACGAAATCCGGTGAGTTGAGCCCCGGCAAGCGCGGGTAATCGCGTCCTGAGAGCGCATCGATATGCGCGCGCACCGCCTGAACATGCGCCTTCAATGCCTGCGCGCGCGTGGCATCGTCTTCGGCGTTGACGTAGCGCACGTAGGCGTTGAGCGAGACCTTGGCATCGACGATCAGGTGGCGATTGTCGGGCAGGTAGATGACCGCGTCGGGGCGCTGACGCCCCGACTCGCCTTCTACCGACACCTCGCGCTTGTATTCGATGTCGCGGCGCAGTCCCGAGCGTTCGAGCACCGATTCGAGTATCACCTCGCCCCAATCGCCCTGCATCTTCTTGTCGCCCTTGAGCGCGCGCGTCAGGTTGGCGGCTTCCTCGGTGATCTGGCGGTTCAGCGTGGACAGATGCTCGATCTGCGTCTTGAGGGTCGAGCGCTCGCGCAGCGACTGGCCATGAATTTCCTCCAGACGCGCCCGGAAGTCGCCGACCTGCTCGCGAAACGGCGCCAGCATGGCCTCGAGATTCTCGCGGCTCTGGGTATTGAACGTCTGCTGTCGTTCCTCGAAGATCCGCCCCGCCAACGCCTCGAAGTCCTGGGTAAGGCGTGTTCGCGCCTCCTCGAGCAGGGCGAGCTTCTCGGCATGATGGGAGCGCTCCTGTTCGAGTTGCGTTTCCAGGCGACCATACCGTTCGCGTAGCGCCGCGAGTCGTTCCTGACGATCGTCGATATCGCGTTCGCGTTGCCCCAGCAGGCGCTGGGTCTCGAGGCTCTGCTCGCGCACGGCGTCCAGTTGGGCATCGCTCTGGGCCAGCTCGCGCTCCAGCCGGGCACGTGTCTCATCGGCCTCGTCATAGTGTCGCTGTGCACGTTCGGCCTCGTGCTCGGTCGCCGCACGGCGTGTGCGTTCACGCCGCCATGCCACGCCAAGCATCAGCGTGGCGAGTGCCAGGACAGCCGCAAGGGCGAGGAGATAAGCGGCAGGAAACGTGCTGGACATGTGCGGATACCGGCGATTGGAGATGTTCGCTTGAAACGTTCAATGAAAACTCTCGATTAACACTTTCGATTAAACACTTCGCGCGCCACCTTCCCCCACTGCGCGTTGCGACGCAAGCGCCCGGGGCTTGAAGTCCTGCGCCAATGGCCCAAGATCAATTAGTGAAGCCGCTTGATACCGGACTAGGATCGCCCGGTAGCGGCTGCTGTCATCCATGAAGCATCACGACCAGGAGGTCACGATGAGTCAAGCACAGTCAGGTAAACGTGTCGCCATCCTCGCTACCGATGGGTTCGAGGAATCCGAGCTTGCCGCGCCGCGTGCCGCCTTGAAAAGTCAGGGCGTCGAGGTGCAGGTCGTCTCTCCCGAAGGCAAGGGCATCCGTGCCTGGGCCGAAACCGACTGGGGCGACACCTATGAGGCTGACAAAGCCTTGAGCGATGTCGACGCCACCGACTATCACGCACTGGTGCTGCCCGGCGGCCTCTTCAACCCCGACGAATTGCGCCTCAACGAAAAAGCGCTCGCCTTCGTGCGTGGCTTCTTCGAGGCGGGCAAGCCAGTGGCTGCGATCTGCCATGCGCCGTGGATCCTGATCAATGCCGGTGTTGTCGACGGACGCAAGATGACCTCGGTCGCCTCCGTGGGGCAAGATCTCAAGAACGCTGGCGCCCAATGGGTCGACGAGCCGGTCGTCGTCGATAACGGCTTGGTCACTAGCCGTACGCCCAAGGACATGGACGCCTTCAACGCCAAACTGATCGAGGAGCTGGCCGAAGGTCGCCACAGCGGACAACACGCCTGATGGCTCCTCACCGACCACATTCGACGTCCGCCTCGCGTGAGGCGGACGTTTTACGTACCGCCGAGAGCGAGGGCCCGCGACGCGGCATTCGAATGCCTTCACGGCGCCTGCATTTCATCGTCAAGAGCCTGTTACGGATCTTCGCGCGGCCGATGAAGTCGGATAGCGGCCGCGGCGGCCCGGTCGTCCATCCTTACCGTGGTTACGGCACGAATCGCGAGGCGTTCCTGATGGGGAGGGTCTTCCGTCAGGTGGGGTTGGCGCGCGTAATCCCCAGACGCGGGGCACTACGCGACGCCGCGGATGTAACCCGTCGCTTGGCGCGACGCGGCTTTGCCGACGCCGAGGTGCGCATTCGTCTGGGCGACAATAGCGCCACCGTCACCACTGACCACGACGGCTATTTCGATGTCCGCCTGCCGCTCGACATTCCGCTCGATGAGCACGTTTCATGGCATCGTGCCGAGCTCGAGGTCATCACCGCCGACCGCGACAACGTCCTCTCGCGCGCCGATGTCTATATTCCGCCACCGCATACCGACCTGATGGTGATCAGCGACATCGACGACACGGTGATGTACACCGGCGTCGCCGACAAGCTGCGCATGCTGTATCGCCTGTTCGTCGAGAAGGCGCATCGACGCACCGCCTTTCCCGGCGTCGCCGAGCTTTATCAGGCCTTGCACGCGGGTACGGCAGGCGACTTACGGCGGCCGATCCTCTATGTTTCGCGCGGCCCGTGGAGCATCTACGAAGTGCTCGAGGCGTTCTTCCAGCTCAATCACATCCCCGTCGGACCGATCCTGTTTCTGCGCGAATGGGGTATTTCCTGGCGCCATCCCTGGCCGCGCCGTGCCGAGGATCACAAGTACGACTTGATCACCCAGATGCTCACGCTGTTCGACACGCTGCCCTGCGTACTGATCGGTGACAGCGGTCAGCACGACCCGGAAATCTACACACGCATCGTCAAGGAAAACCCGGACCGCGTGAAGACGATCTACATTCGCCGCGTCGACCGCAAGCCCGATCGCGAAGCGGCCATCGCCCGGCTGCGCGAGGAGATCGAACATACCGACTGCGAATTACTGCTGAGCGATGACAGTGCTGCCATGGCCGCGCATGCGCGCGACCGAGGCTATATCTCCGAGACGGGGTTGGAGGCGGTGCGTCAGGCGTCGCGCTGATTCACGCCGCGCGTGCCGTGGCCAAGTCTTCGATCACGGCACGCAGCACTTGCCAGAACTCGCTCACGGAGTCGATCTCGACACGCTCTGCGGGCGAGTGGGCACCGCGGATCAAGGGGCCGAAGGAAATCATCTCCAGGTGCGGATACTTGCCCCCGAGAATGCCGCATTCCAACCCGGCGTGGATGACCTTCACGTCCGGGTCGACTCCGGTCTGCTCGAGGTGCAGACGACGAAAACGTGCCAGCAGCGTGCTTTCAGGGTCCGGCGTCCAGCCGGGATAAGCATTCTCGACCCGAGTTTCGGCACCGATCAGCGAGAACAATGCCCGGAAGCGGTCGGCGAGATCCTGCGTGGCGCTATCGCGCAGCGAGCGCACCAGGGCGCAGAGATGAAAGCGTCCGGCCTCGAGCTTGACCACCCCCAGGTTGTTGGACGTTTCCACCACGCCCGGTACTTCAATGCTCATACGCTCGACACCGCACGGCGCTACATGCAGGGCCGCGATCAGCAGTCGACTGGCAGCCTCGGTGAGAGGCGCATCGGGCTCGGCGGGCTCGAGGGCGAGTTGTACGTCTTCGTCGACTCCCGCCAGCTCGCTGGCAAGCTCAGCCTGCAGTTCGACCAGCCGCTGCGTGACCGCATCTTCTTCGTCAGCGGGCAGCGCGATGCTGGCGAAGGCCTCGCGCGGCAATGCATTGCGCAGCGTGCCGCCGTGATAGGCGACGAGGCAGGCACCGAATGGCTCCAGGGCGCGCAGCACCCGCACCAGCAAACGATTGGCGTTGCCTCGCTCCTTATGGATGTCGACGCCAGAGTGGCCACCCACCAGCCCGGTCAGGGCGACACGACGCACGATTTCGTCCTCGCCGAGATCTCGCGTGGGCAGTCGCGCACCGACGATCACATCGGCCCCACCGGCACAGCCGATATAGACCTGGCCGCGATCCTCGGAATCGAGATTGAGCAGGTAGCGCCCCTGTAGCCAGTCCTCGTCGAGTTCCAGCGCGCCACGCATGGAGGCTTCTTCTTCCAGCGTAAACAACGCCTCGAGCGGGCCATGGCGTATGGTGTCATCCTCGAGGATCGCCAGCGCAGCAGCCACGCCCATGCCGTTATCGGCGCCCAGGGTGGTCTCGCGAGCATGCAGCCAGCCGTCTTCGACGTAGGTGTCGAGCGCATCGCGGGTAAAATCATGCGGATGGTCGGCGTTGGCCTGAGCGACCATGTCCAGGTGCCCTTGCAGGATGACACCGGGCCGTTCCTCGCATCCCGGCGAGGCCGGCTTGAGAATCTTGAGGTTACCGGCGGCGTCACGTTCATGCGCAAGCCCGCGCTCGTCGGCCCAGGCTGTGAGCGTCTCGACCAGGCGCTGTTCATGACCGGAGGGGCGCGGCGTATTGCACAACGTGCGGAAATGGCGCCACAGCGGTTCGGGAGAAAGTTGCAGAAGGTGATCGTTCATGGGAAATCGTTCCTATTGGGAGCCGCCGACATCGCGCGCCACGTCTCCCGGTAACGACAAACGATCAAGGATAACGACGCGGCACGTGTCGGGCGTCATGACACCTTACGCACTGCATCGCGCAACGCAAGTCCGCCAACGGCGACAATCATGGCGTCGGCGTCAGGCGACAACGCAAGAGGCCTGCCAAACGGCGCCAGTGGGCGAGTCGGGCCTGGCGCCCCATGGCGCGCGTCGCCTCGACCTCATGCCCCTGGAACAACGTCGTAGCCCAGTCATGCAGTGCGTTTGTGTCTTCGCCCGGCGTCTCGCTGCTGGCGACTTCCTGAGGCTGGCGGCGCCACCAGGCCAGCCAGGCCCGACACAGCCAGGGCCGCGCGAGCGCCAGCTCACCGCCGCCCTGGGCGAAGCGCTCCAGGCGTGCGCATAGATCGGCATTCACCTCGGGCGCCGCTCCTTCGTGCAGCAGCGCCGTAACGACATCGGTTTCCAGATGCGCCAGCTCGAATGCCAGCAGGCTCGGCAGCAGGTGCTGGAAGTCCTCCGACCAGGCCGACAACGCCGCTCCCGCCGGGGTCGTCAGCGCCCGCCCCATCATCAGCGCGTGCTCGCCGCTCGACGCTTCGCGGGTCAGCCCCACACGCAGCGAGATGAACCCCAAACGCCGCCAGAAGGCGATCAGTGTCGCCTCGGCGCCGAAACTCACACCCAGATGCGCGACGTCGTGCGTGCGAGCCGCCGTGGCCACGGCTTCGACCAGTGCCCGCCCCACGCCACGCCGCCGCGCGGCGGGATGCACGGCGATGCGCATGATGCGCCACCAGCGCGAGGTCAGCGCCGTCTGCCAGCCACCGTGCGCCGCCAACGACTGCGCCAGCAGATGCCCGCGCGGACGACGCTCGCCGAGCACGACGCGCTCGGCCAGATCGTCGGGGAAACCGCCCTCCGCCTGCACCTGGCATACTCCGAGACAGGTATCGCCGGCATAAGCCACCGCGAGTCGCACGTCCGGGCCATCGAGCAGTTGGCGTAAATCACTCGGGGTAGTCCGGTAATGGGCCTGCACTAGCAAGCCGAACAGCGCCTCGAGGCCGGGCTCGTCATGAGCCAGTGCCTGCCGGTCGAGCCAGCGCATGCGCAGGGGCGCGCCAGCCAGCGCCACTTCGGCCTCGCCATCAGCGGCCGGTGCGGCATCGAGCAACAGCATGTCACGGGTCAGACGCTCGAGAGGATCGCCGTCGGCCCAACGCACCGGCTCGCGTAGGTGGATCTCGCGCCAGTCGGGCGTGCGGCGGGATAGACGCGCGTAAAAACGCACCTGGAAGCCACGTCCGGTGCCTTCGTAACCGTGCACGGTGGTGGCGAAAGCGAGACGTGGGAAGGCGTCCAGCCAACGTGCCAACAGCGGCGTGGGGATGGCCGCCGCTTCATCGACGAACAGCGTCGGCGGCGCGTGACGCTCCACGCCCGGCTCGCTCAGGGCGGCCATGACGGCGTCCGGGGCGAGAAAGCGTACCTCGCACTCCCCCGCCGCCAGCGTGACGTGAAAGCGCGCCTCGCCACGGTGTCCATGGGGATACAAAGCCGCCAAGCGCTCGAACAGCGGCTCGACCGCTGCCTGACGCGGTGCGGTGACCCACAGCGTTGTTTCGCCCGCCGCCAGCCGTCGCGCGGCAGCAATGCCCAGCGCGGCCGACTTGCCGCGTCCCCGATCGGCACTCAGGACCACCGGGCGCCGACGGCGCAGCCGCGTCAGCCGATACACGGCCTCTTGCTGATCATGCGTCATACAGGCGTCATCGGAAGAAGACACTGCGGGCGTGCTCGCCTCGGGCATGCGAGCGGGACGCGGCGTGGCGTGCTCATCAACCCAGCGCCAAACGCTGGGCTCACGGAGCAAGCCGCGTGCCAGGCGCACCAGGTAATGGGCGCTCAGGGTCGTCGGTGCGTGGGGCCAGTGTGCAAGGCGCGCATAGTCGGCATCCGGGCCGGCCTGGCCGCCGGCCCATTCGGCGGGCGTCAACACGACCAGCAGCCCTCCGGCACGCAGCGTGCCGCTCAATGCCCCGAAGGCATCCGGATCGAAGCCCGAAGAAACACCGGCATCGATGATGATCAGATCATGCTCGCGTCCCAGACGGGTACGCGCCTGGCGCGAAGCAAGCGCATCGATGCTTTCTGAGGGAGTGGCTGAGCCGACCCACAAAGGGGCTTGCCATGTCCGAGCTCGCCACAGGGAAAATGCACGCGCATGTGCCGTCTCGGCAGACGCGGGGATCCAGATCACGCCGCGATGGCAACGTTCATGGCAGGCATCGACCAGTGCATCCAGCCATGCGATGGAGGACGTCATGTCATCCGAGGGGGCATTCATGCGTCATCTCCCTGGGTATCGCGCTCGACAGCCTCTCACAATCTTTCACAATCGTTCACAACTACAGACGCCCGCGAATCGCTTCGCGGGCGTGGTTGGTACGAGGCTGTCACCGCGCGGCGCGGCGCAGTGGTCTCATTCCAGGCCGTCGAGGTAGCGCTCGGCATCGAGCGCCGCCATGCACCCGGTGCCCGCGGAGGTCACCGCCTGACGGTAGACGTGATCCATCACATCGCCGGAGGCGAAGACGCCCGGCACGCTGGTCATGGTGGCATTGCCGTCGAGGCCCGACTTGACCCGAATATAGCCGTTGTTCATGTCCAACTGGCCTTCGAAGATACCGGTATTCGGCGAATGGCCGATGGCGACGAACAGCCCCGGCGCCTGGATTTCGTGTGACGCTCCGTCGACGGTGGAGATCAGGCGCACGCCGGTCACGCCGGTGTTGTCACCCAGCACTTCCTCGAGTGTGTGGTTCCAGACGATCTCCATGTTGCCGTTTTCGACCTTTTCGAACAGCTTGTCCTGCAGGATCTTCTCGGCACGCAGACTATCGCGGCGATGCACCAACGTGACCTTGGTCGCAATATTGGAAAGATACAGCGCTTCCTCGACGGCGGTGTTACCTCCGCCGATGACCACGACTTCCTGTCCCCGATAGAAGAAGCCATCGCAGGTCGCACAGGCGGACACGCCTTGCCCCATGAACTTCTCTTCCGACGGCAGCCCCAGGTAACGCGCGCTGGCGCCGGTGGAGATGATCAAGGAATCGCAGGTATAGGTGCCGTTTTCACCCTTGAGTACGAACGGACGCTCACGCAGCTCAACCTCGTTGATATGGTCGAACAGTACCTCGGTATCGAAACGCTCGGCATGGCTACGCATGCGCTCCATCAATTCCGGTCCTTGAACGCCTTCGGCGTCGCCCGGCCAGTTATCCACGTCGGTGGTGGTCGTCAACTGACCGCCGGCCTGCATGCCGGTAATCAGCAGCGGCTTGAGATTGGCACGTGCCGCATAGACGGCCGCCGTGTAACCGGCGGGGCCGGAACCGAGAATGATCAGTCGTTCGTGACGCACGTCGCTCATGGGAAAACCTCGCTTACGGGATACGCTGACCGGCAGCTGGACCAAAAAATGCTGTGTGGCATGCACGCGTCACGCGCAGGCCACACACCATTCGTTATAAACGCTTGTCGGCACGGCAAAGGGCGGCCGATTGGCCGCCCTTCGTTGCAAACGTGTTAACGCTTACAGTTCGTCGGAGTGCGTGCCCAGATACTTGGCGACGCCTTCGGCGGTATCTTTCATGCCTTCCTGGCCTTCTTCCCAGCCAGCCGGGCAGACTTCGCCGTTCTTCTGGTGGAACTGGAGGGCCTTGACCATGCGCAGCATCTCATCGACGTTGCGGCCCAGCGGCAGGTTGTTGATGGTCTGGTGCTGGACGACGCCATCTTCGTCGATCAGGAAGGACGCGCGCAGAGCGACGCCGGCTTCCGGGTGCTCGATACCGAACGCTTGCGTGATCTCGTGCTTGACGTCCGCCACCATCGGGAAGCCGACTTCACCAATGCCGCCCTTCTCGGGAGAGGTCTTGCGCCATGCGTGGTGAGTGAACTGAGAGTCGATGGACACCCCGATCACTTCAACGCCGAGCTCGCGGAACTGCGCCAGACGGTTGTCGTGCGCGATGATCTCGGACGGGCAGACGAAGGTGAAGTCCAACGGCCAGAAAAAGACGACACGCAGCTTGCCGTTGGTTTCGGACAGCTTGAAGTCGTCGACGATGGTGCCATCGCCCAGAACCGCTGCCGCTTCAAAATCGGGTACCTGACGTCCAACCAATACGCTCATTCATTTCTCCTGAAAAGTCGGGTGGATGACTATGATGAAACCCCGCCAAGGCTACCGGCGGGCTTCTCTTATGCCAATTTGATTGCCCCAATGGACAATATAGGCGCTCCCTATCGGGCCGCCATGTCGCTTCCGCCATAGCGGTATGTCCATGTGGAAGCGCTCAAAACACGTCGTCGTCTTGCCCTAGCATGACGTCTTCAAGTTCGCCGCTGAACGGCGATATCGTCACACGCACTTGAATCGGCGCGCAGCACTGAGGGCAATCTTCCCACGTAGCGTGGCTACCCACACTGCTATCGATCAACATCTCGAAAGATGCGTCGCAATAAGGGCATGTCGCCGGCCATGACAGCAACATCTCTTCGTTCATACCGACTCCTGGCGTCCTCGAGTACGGCGCATTATTAATTGAATGTCGGGTCGTCCTTGCCCTCTTTCAAGCCAATGCGTCGAGATTCTCGCACAACACTGGCGTGCCACGCTTCAGGCATTGCCCTACTTGCCACCTTGGTGACATGGGCGCGCTTGAAATAAAGGCTTATCATGACAATGTCTCCGGTATCGATGATATTGTAGACATTGTCGAAGGAACCTGACTCGCGGCGAACCGGGCCATCGGATGGTCTCCAGACCTTTCCTGCATACCAAGGGCAACGTGGTTCGGCGTTCGCCATGAAAAATCGTCCAGCATTGATGAGGAGGGGGCCCCATGTCCGAAGCTCCACAGAATACGTTATCGACACTCGATGTCGGCGATCATACCTATCACTACTACAGTCTGGACAAGGCTGCACAAGCGTTTGGCGACGCTTCGCGCCTGCCCATGACACTCAAGGTATTGCTCGAGAACCAACTGCGCTACGGCGACGATGAAAGCGTCTCCCCCGACGACATGCAGGCACTCGTCGACTGGCAGAAGGAAGGGCGCTCCACTCGCGAAATCGGCTACCGTCCAGCACGCGTGCTGATGCAAGACTTCACCGGCGTTCCCGGGGTCGTGGATCTGGCCGCCATGCGCGACGCCGTCAAACGTCTGGGTGAATCCGCCGAGCGCATCAACCCACTCTCCCCCGTGGACCTGGTCATCGACCACTCGGTGATGGTCGATCACTACGGCGATCCGTCGTCGTTCAAGGACAACGTCGCCATCGAGATGGAGCGCAACCGCGAACGTTACGAATTCCTGCGCTGGGGCCAGCAGGCGTTCGATAATTTCCGCGTCGTGCCGCCGGGTACCGGTATCTGCCACCAGGTCAACCTGGAGTATCTCGGCAAGACGGTGTGGACGAAGGAAGAAAACGGCAAGACGTTCGCTTACCCGGACACACTCGTGGGCACCGATTCCCACACCACCATGATCAATGGCCTGGGCGTGCTCGGCTGGGGTGTGGGTGGCATCGAAGCCGAGGCCGCAATGCTTGGCCAGCCGGTCTCGATGCTGATCCCCGAGGTCATCGGCTTCAAACTGACCGGCAAGCTGCGCGAAGGCATCACTGCCACCGACCTGGTGCTGACGGTCACTCAAATGCTGCGCCAGAAAGGCGTGGTCGGTAAATTCGTCGAATTCTACGGCGATGGCCTCAAGGATCTGCCGCTGGCGGATCGTGCCACCATCGGCAACATGGCTCCCGAATACGGTGCCACCTGCGGGTTCTTCCCGGTCGACGAGGAAACCCTCAACTACATGCGCCTCACCGGCCGTGACGAGCATCAGATCGAGCTCGTCGAGGCGTATACCAAGGCGCAGGGGCTGTGGCGCGAACCCGGTGCAGAGCCGGTCTTCAGCGATGTTCTGCACCTCGACATGAACGAAGTCGAGTCCAGCCTGGCCGGGCCCAAGCGTCCGCAGGATCGTGTCGCCCTGACCGACATGAAGTCCACCTTCGAGAAGATCCTCAGCGATCGCAAGCCGGACGCCGCGCCCACCGAGCAAGGCAAGTGGCTCTCCGAAGGCGGCCAGACCGCCGTGGGCACCGACGAAAGTGTGGAGAATGAAGATAGCCAAGACTGCGAAGTCGATGGCGAAAACTTCAAGCTCAACCACGGCGCCGTGGTCATCGCTGCCATTACCTCGTGCACCAACACCTCCAACCCCAGCGTGATGCTGGCCGCTGGGTTGTTGGCGCGCAAGGCCGTCGAGAAGGGCCTCACCACTAAGCCTTGGGTCAAGACATCACTGGCACCGGGCTCCAAGGTGGTCACCGACTACCTCGACGCCAGCGGCACCCAGAGCGATCTCAACGAATTGGGCTTCAACCTGGTCGGCTATGGCTGCACCACCTGCATCGGTAACTCCGGCCCCTTGCACGAGCCGATAGAGAAAGCCATCGACGAAGGCGACCTGACAGTAGCCTCCGTGCTCTCCGGCAACCGCAACTTCGAAGGCCGTATCCATCCGCTGGTGCCCACCAACTGGCTGGCGTCACCGCCCCTGGTCGTGGCGTATGCTCTGGCCGGCAACATGCGCATCGATCTTTCCAAGGATCCGCTGGGCAAGGACAAGGATGGCAACCCGGTGTACCTGAAGGATGTCTGGCCCAGCCAGGCGGAGATCGCCGAGGCCGTCGAGCAGGTCAGGACCGAGATGTATCGCAAGGAGTACAGCGAGGTCTTCGAGGGTGACGAAATCTGGAAGTCGCTCGATGTACCGGAAAGCGATGTCTACGCGTGGAACAACAAGTCCACCTACATCCAGCATCCGCCGTTCTTCGAAGGCATGGGCAAGGAGCCCGCGCCGCTGGAAGACGTCAAAGGTGCCAATGTGTTGGCCATGTTCGGCGACTCGGTGACCACCGACCATATCTCACCCGCCGGTGCGATCAAACCGGACAGCCCTGCCGGCCGTTATCTGCAGGAAAACGGCGTTCAGCCCAAGGATTTCAACTCCTACGGCTCACGGCGCGGCAATCACGAAGTGATGATGCGCGGTACCTTCGCCAACGTACGCATCAAAAACGAGATGCTCGATGACGTCGTAGGCGGCTATACCCGCCACGTGCCCAGTGGCGAGCAGATGGCGATCTACGACGCGGCGATGAAGTACGTCGAGAAAGACACACCGCTGGTAGTGGTCGCCGGCAAGGAATACGGCACTGGTTCCAGCCGTGACTGGGCGGCCAAGGGCACGCGCCTGCTGGGCGTGCGCGCCGTCCTCGCCGAATCCTACGAGCGCATCCACCGCTCCAACCTGATCGGTATGGGCGTATTGCCGCTGCAGTTCCCCGAGGGCGAGGACCGCAAGTCACTGGGCATGACCGGCGACGAAACGGTTTCCATCGAAGGCATCGCCGATATCGAGCCTGGCGCCAAGGTCAAGGTGACCATCGCCTCCGATAAAGGCGAGAAGAAGATCGAGGCGCTATGCCGCATCGATACCGCCAACGAGATGGCCTACTACCGTCACGGCGGCATCCTGCACTACGTGCTGCGTAGCATGCTCTAACCGCTCCGCGCAGAACTAGCGCTATCTAAGCAGCATAAAGAAACACCCCGTCGGCATGGCCGGCGGGGTGTTTTTTGTCGGTGGGTCGAGCGACGTGCGTTTAGAAGGCGCGGCGCCGATAGGCGCGATAACGCGGATACCAGAAGTGACGCTCAATGGCCTCCTTCAGCGCTTCGTCGCTAGAGGACAGCGCGACGTTTTCCTCCTGGGCCTGCTTGGCGACGGCGAAGGCGATGTCCTTGCTGATCTCGCGGATGTCGCCCAATGAGGGCAACAGTGCGCCCTTGCCGGTCTTGACGATGGGCGCGCCCTGGGCCAAGGCGTTGGAGGCCGCCATCAGCATCTTGTCGGTGACGCGAGAAGCGTTGGTCGCTACGACCCCCAGACCGATTCCGGGGAAGATATAAGCGTTGTTGCATTGGGCGATCGCCACGTCGCGCTCGCCGACGCGCACCGGCGGGAAAGGACTGCCCGTCGCCACCAGCGCTTCGCCCTGGGTCCAGTCGAGAAGATCTTGGGGAACGGCCTCGACCTTGGACGTCGGGTTGGAAAGCGGCATCACCAGCGGCTGGGCACAGCCGGCGTGCAACGTCTTGATCACTTCCTCGGTGAACAGGCCGCTTTGCCCGGAAACCCCGATCAATACGCTAGGCTTGGCATTGCGCACCACGTCGAGCAGGTCACGGTCCTGGGTATCCCAATCGCTCAAGGTGGCGGTCTCGTGCGCGAGACGCTGCTGGAAGTCGTAGAGCCCGTCCATGTCGCTGGTCAGCAACCCAAAACGGTCGACCATGTAGACGCGCTGACGCGCCTCGGCCTCGCTCAGACCTTCCATCGTCATCGCCACGACGATCTGCTCGGCGATACCGCAGCCCGCAGAGCCGGCCCCGAGAAACGCGATGGTCTGATCCTTGAGCGCCTCACCCTTGGTCTTGCAGGCCGCCAGCAGCGTGCCCACGCACACCGCCGCCGTCCCCTGGATGTCGTCGTTGAAACAGCACAGCTGATCGCGATAACGCTCGAGCAGCGGCATGGCGTTGGTCTGGGCGAAGTCCTCGAACTGCAAAAGCACGTTGGGCCAGCGCCGTTGCAGCGCCTCCATGAACATGCCGATGAACTCGTCGTACTCTTCCTGACTGACCCGCGGATGGCGCCAGCCCATATACATGGGGTCGTCGAGCAGCTTCTGATTGTTGGTGCCCACGTCGAGCACGATGGGCAGGGTGTAGGCCGGACTGATGCCGCCGCAAGCGGTATACAGCGACAGCTTGCCGATGGGAATGCCCATGCCACCGATGCCCTGATCGCCCAGCCCCAGGATGCGCTCACCGTCGGTGGCCACGATCACGCGCACCTTGTCCTTGGTGGCGCTACGCAGGATATCGTCCATGCGGTGACGATCGGGATACGAGATGAAGAGGCCACGATGGTTACGGTAAATATTAGAGAACTCTTCGCATGCCTCCCCCACCGTAGGGGTATAGATGATCGGCAGCATTTCCTCGAGATGCTCTTCCAGCAGACGGAAGAACAGCGTCTCGTTATCGTCCTGAATCGCGCGCAGATAAATGTGCTTGTCGAGGTTGTTCTGACACAGAGTGTACTGGTGATAAGCGCGCTCGAGCTGCTCTTCAATGCTCTCGACATTCTGCGGCAGCAAGCCCACCAAGTTGAACTCGACACGTTCTTCGCTGGTAAAGGCGCTGCCCTTGTTGAGTAGCGGCATCTCCAGCAGTGAGGGGCCGGCATAAGGAATATAAAGGGGACGCTTGGATGTTTCGCTCATCGTTTGCCTCACGCAGGTGACGGAACTCGGAGCTCTAGGGCTCCGCACGGCTCGAGCTTCACTATATCACGCCGCCTTGCCACCCGCGCATGCCACAACGATGCACGGCGCCTCAAGGGACGCCGTGCATCGTTTACATGTGACGACTATAAGGTTATACGACTCAGCCGCTGCGCGCCACGGGGCGTGCCGGGCCCGAGAAGAACCACGGGCGTAGCCGCACACCCAGCATGTTGCCGGCAAACGCCGCGACCAGCCACAGCCAGCCGTGCAAGCTGCCCGATGCGATGCCGCCGAAATAGGCACCGATGTTGCACCCGAACGCCAGGCGCGCGCCGTAGCCCAACAAGAACCCACCAATGGCCGCCGCCACCACGGAGCGTAGCGGAATGCGGAACTTCGGTGCGAAACGGCCCGCCAGCGCAGCAGCAGCCATCGCGCCCAGAATGATGCCCACATTCATGACCGTGGTGATATCGCTCCAGACGTTGGCGTTCAAGGCCGCCTCATTGCCAGCCGCCTGCCAATAGCCCCAACCGCTGACGTCACCGCCTAGCGCCTCGAAACCCTTGGCACCCCACAGCGCAAACGCTGAGGTAATGCCCCATGGGCGTCCGGCGAGCGCCAGCGTGATGAAATTGAGCACCGCCAGCCCCACCGCGCCGGCCAATAGCGGCCAAGGGCCTTGCAGCCAACGCGAGCGGCCGGCTTCGACCTGTGGCGCGCGTTCGAGCTGGCCGTGCCGGCGCTTTTCCATGGCCACCGTCACCGCCGCGATCACGGCGAACAACACCAGGCTCACGACGATACCGCCGCCCACGCCGAACAGGCCATGCAGTGATGTCGGCTGGAACGCCGGCCATGTCTGCCACCAGGCAAAATGTGCCGTGCCGACCAGGGAGCCGACGATGAAGAAAACCAGGGTAATCACCATGCGCGCGTTACCACCGCCCACCGTGAACAAGGTTCCCGAGGCACAGCCGCCGCCCAGTTGCATGCCCAGGCCGAACAGGAATGCACCGACCAGGACCGATACCCCGATGGGTGCGATATAGCCGGAAACCGGCGTGCCAAACAGAGTACCCGCGCCCAGAGCAGGGAAGAACAGCACCACCGCCAAGGCCAGCATGACCATCTGCGCACGCAGGCCTCGTCCGCGCCGCTCGGTGATGAACACGCGCCACGCGGAGGTAAAGCCGAAAGCGGCATGATAGAGCACCATGCCAAAGGCGCCCCCCACGATCATGAGCAACCCCGTGGCGGCCCCAAAGGCCGTGCCCACGGCCAGGGTGCCCAGGAGCAAGACTATCGCCGCCGCCAATGCCAACGGCGGTACGCCGCGACGCGGTGTCGGCGAAGCGGATGAAACGCTGGATGCGTCAGGCATCGCGACCTCCTGTCATCGTTTGAATGGAAATTGTTGCCTATCTTAGCGGTCATCCAGACCTTTTAAAAATTCATAAAACGCATTCACGCTATAGCGTTTGGCAATATAAAAACAAGACCCGTGTCTCACGACACGGGTCTTGGCAGCGCGCAGGACGCGCCGATCAGAAGAGCAGGTGAAGCGTTACACGAAACGCCCCAGGCCAGCGACCTCACGCACGCGCTCCATGAGGGGTTGCGCCTCGGCGCGGGCCTTTTCGGCGCCCTGCTTGAGCACGTCCTCGATATACCCGGGATCCTCGAGCAGGGCGTTATACCGCTCGCGGGGTTCGCGCAGATGCACATTGAGGTATTCGAAGACCCGGTCCTTGGCCTCGCCCCAGCCGATACCGTTCTCGTAGTCGGCTCGCATGGCGGCGGTTTCTTCGACGGAGGCAAACGCCGAGAAGATCTGGAACAGCGTGCAGCTATCGGGATCCTTGGGCTCGCCGGGCTCCAGCGAGTTGGTCTTGATCTTGCGCACCAACTTCTGAAGTTTCTTCTCCGAGACGAACAGCGGGATAGTGTTGTTGTAACTCTTGGACATCTTGCGACCATCGAGCCCGTTCAATACTTCCACCTTGTCGTCGACCACCGCCTCGGGCAGCGTGAAATACTGTCCCTTGTAGAGATGGTTGAAGCGCCCGCCCATGTCGCGCGCCATCTCGATATGCTGGATCTGGTCGCGTCCCACCGGGACTTTATTGGCATTGAACATCAGGATATCCGCCGCCATCAGCACCGGGTAACCGAACAGCCCCATGCTCACGCCTTTATCCATATCCTGATGGCCGAGCTCTTCGTTCTCGGCCACCGCTGCCTTGTAGGCATGGGCACGGTTCATCAGCCCCTTGGAGCAGACGCAGGACAGCATCCAGGTCAGCTCGGGGATTTCGGGAATGTCCGATTGGCGGTAGAAAACGGCGTTGTCGGTATCCAGGCCCAACGCCAGCCAGGTAGCGGCGATTTCCAGGCGCGATTGCTGCACGCGCTTGGGGTCCTGACACTTGATCAACGCATGCAGATCAGCGAGGAAGTAGAAGGAGTCCACATCGGGACGCTGGCTGGCCTCGATGGCCGGTTTGATGGCCCCGACATAGTTGCCGAGATGCGGGGTACCGGTGGTGGTGATGCCGGTCAGAACGCGTGTCTTGGTCATGAAATTGGGCTGATCGCAACGAAATGTGAGAATCCGCCCAGTGTACAACGACGTCCCGGCCAAGGCGACCGGGCCCAGCCGGAACGTCGTGGCCCGCCGCTATGCCATCAGGCTCTTGGGATCGACCGCATCCAGGCCGAATGCCTGGGCCACCGCCGGATGCGTGATGTGTCCGGCATGCACGTTGAGCCCCTCGAGGAAGTGAGGATCCTCCGCCAGAGCGCCTTGCCACCCTTTATCGGCCAATGCCAGTACGAACGGTAAGGTGGCATTGGTCAACGCTTGGGTGGAAGTACGCGCCACGGCGCCGGGCATGTTGGCGACACAGTAATGCACCACGCCATCCACGACATAGGTGGGATCGGCGTGGGTCGTCGCGCGGCTCGTCTCGAAGCAGCCTCCCTGATCGATGGCCACATCCACCAGCACACTGCCCGGACGCATGTCGCCGAGCATCTGGCGAGTGATGAGCTTGGGGGCCTGCGCGCCCGGCACCAGCACCGCGCCGACGACGATATCCGACTCGCGAGCCGCCGCTTCTAACGCATCCGCCGTCGAGTACACGGTATTCAGACGGCCTTGATAGCGATGGTCGAGCACTTCCAGCCGTTCCAGCGACTTGTCGAGCACGGTGACATCCGCGCCCAGCCCCAGCGCCATGCGTGCAGCATTCTCCCCGACCACGCCACCGCCGATCACGGTGACCTTGGCCGGCGCCACGCCCGGCACCCCAGGAATCAGAATACCGGCACCGCCTTGTGCCTTTTCCAGGCTATGCGCACCGGCCTGGACGGCCATGCGGCCGGCGACACGACTCATCGGCGCCAGAAGCGGCAAACCGCCTTCTGCGTCGGTGATCGTCTCGTAGGCTATGCAGGTAGCTTCGCTGTCCATCAGCCCCCGTGTCAGCGACTCTTCGGCGGCCAAATGCAGATAGGTAAAAAGCGTATGACTCGGCTTGAGGCGCTTGACCTCCTCCGGCTGAGGCTCCTTCACCTTGACGATCAACTCGGCGTTATCCCATAGCGCGTCGAGATCTTCCTCGATACGCGCTCCCGCCGCTTCATACTCGGCGTCAGGGAATCCGGCTCCCTCGCCCGCCGATGCCTGCACTGCCACGCGATGCCCGCGTGCCACAAGCTCGCGCACCACACTTGGCGTCAAGGCGACACGATACTCATGATTCTTGATTTCCTTGGGTATGGCGATTTTCATGGCGCCTCCACTTCCGGGGGTGTCTACAAAATAGGCTCAACGACTATTCATTACAGCACACGCACAGGAATCGGAGGGAGGGAGAAGACAAAACGGGATGACGTGCTGTAAAGCAACGCTTTTATAGAAAACTTTACGTCGAGAGCGTCCATGGCCGGACGATTTACGCCGGCCATGCCATGCAACCCCTGCTCGCCTTACACGGGGCGTGCCTGGCCACACTGCCAGCAGGTATCGAAGACACCATCCAACCATTCACCACAGGCAGGGCAGCGCCAGTTCGGGCAGTCCTCGGCGGGGCCGTTGAGGGCCTCATCGACCAACGCTTCAGCGCGTTGACGATGCCCCACCGGTACCCAGACCTCCGGCTCGCATTCACCGGGCGGCAGTTCACCGGCGCCACCGCCGAGGGTCATGTTGCGCAGCACGGGCACCAACCCGGCGCTAGCCAACACGTTGTGCACGTGATTGACCAGCAACGCGTTGGGATGGCGAAAGACGCGAACGCTATCCAACGTCATGCTCAGTTGCGGAAAACCCGCACACCCATGGCCTTGAGGTAAGCGGTTTCGGGAATCGCAGGATGCACGGGATGATCCGGTCCCTGGTGGCCCTGATAGATGACCTGCCCGTGACGGTCCTGATGGCGCACCGCGCCGCGCACGCACTCCATCAAACGCTCCGGCGCCAAGTGCATCGAGCATGACGCCGAGAGCAACATGCCGTCGCGCCCTAGCAGCCGAATCGCCTCACGATTGAGCCGCGAGTAGGCGCGCTCGCCGTTGGGGATGTCCTTGCGTTTCTTGATGAACGCCGGCGGATCGAGCACGATCACATCAAACTGCTCGCCTTCCGCCTTGAGGGCTGCCAATGCCTCGAAAGCCTCGCCCTCACCGACGGCCACTTGCTCGGCCAGGCCGTTAAGCGCAGCGTTCTCGGCCACACGCTCCAGGGCCTGAGCGGAACTATCCACGCACAGCACCTCGCTAGCGCCATGTGCAGCCGCCTGAACGCCCCAGCCGCCTATATAGCTGAACACGTCCAGCACGCGCTTGCCGGCGACCAGGCCATTGAGCCATGCCCGGTTGGCGCGATGATCGAAGAACCACCCGGTTTTCTGGCCATCGAGCACCGGCACCACGAAGCGCACACCGTTTTCCTCGAGCAGCACTTGGTCAGGCAACTCACCATAGGCCACCTCGACCTCGTCGCCGAGCTGTTCCTGGCGACGCCCGGAGGAATCGTTCTTGAACACGATGGCGCGCGGCGCCAGCACTTTCTCGAGCGCGGCGACGATCTCGTCGCGCAGCCGATCCATGCCCACGGTATTGAGTTGCACGACCAGCACGTCATCGAAACGATCAACGATGAGCCCCGGCAATAGATCGCCCTCGCCATACACCAGGCGATAGAAAGGCTTGGCGAACATCCGCGCACGTAGGCTCAACGCCTGTTTGAAGCGGTGGACCAACAGCGAACGGTCGAGACGCACATCGACATCCCGCGACACGATACGCGCGCAGATCAGCGAATGCGGATTGACGTAGGCGATGCCCATCGGCTTGCCATTGGCAGCCTCGATGACCGCCTGGGCGCCCGGTTCGAAATCCTTCAGCGGCGTGGTCGCGATATCGATCTCGTTGGAATAGAGCCATAAATGGCCCGCCTTGAGACGACGGTCGGCGTTTTTCTTGAGGCGTAGACGTTCGGTCACGGAAAACCTCTTGGCAAAGACATCGCGCGGCGCAAAGCGCTCAGCGCTGACAGTGAGGACAAAAAACGCTGGCCCGCTGCCCCAGCGTAGCCAAGCGTAAAGGCTCGCCGCAACGCCGACAGGGCGCTTCTTGCCGCCCATAGACGTTGAGGCGCTGAGCGAAATAACCGGGCTCGCCGGTGCCGCTGACGAAGTCGCGAAGCGTCGTACCGCCCTGCGTGATCGCCGCCGCCAGCACCTCGCGTGCCGCCTCGGCCAGGCGCTCATAGCGCTCGCGAGAGATACGTCCCGCCGCACGCCGAGGGTCGATCCCCGCCAGGAACAACGCTTCGCTGGCGTAGATATTGCCAACCCCCACCACCACGGCGTTATCCATCAGGAAGGGCTTGACGGCAATGCGCCGCTTGCGTGACAGCCGATAGAGACGCTCGCCGTCGAAATCCGGCGACAACGGCTCGGGGCCCAGACGCACCAGGCGCGGATCGTCGACCGGCGAGCCCTGCAACCAATCGACGAAGCCGAAACGACGAGGGTCGTGATAACGCAAAATCGCGCCATCCTCCACGACCAGGTCGACATGATCGTGCTTTCTGGGCATATCGCCGAGACGCGCCACGCGCAGGCTCCCGGACATTCCCAGATGCCATAACAAGGTATTCGCACCGACGGGCATGAGCAGATACTTGGCGCGCCGCCCTAGAGTACCGACTCGTTGGCCGACGAGCGAATCCGCCAGGTCATCCGGCACCGGGGTGCGTAGGCGCGGTTGGCGCACAATGACCTCACGAATCTCGCGTCCCTCTATATGGGGCGCAATACCGCGACGCGTCGTCTCGACTTCGGGGAGTTCGGGCATGCTGGCCTCCCGCCACCTTTCTTGCTGGCATAAAAAAACCCGGAGCGACCCGGGTTTTTCAGACAGGTGAACATCACCTGAGGCGAAGGAGGGCCAAGATCACTTGATCTTGGCTTCCTTGTACATCACGTGCTTGCGGACGACCGGGTCGAATTTTTTCATTTCGAGCTTGTCCGGCGTGTTCCGCTTGTTCTTGTCGGTGGTGTAGAAATGGCCGGTTCCGGCGCTGGACACCATCTTGATCTTGTCACGCATGACTCGTTACTCCCTGTTTGGACGCGCTGTTTAGACGCGATCACCACGCTTGCGGATATCGCTGAGCACTTCTTCGATGCCTTTCTTGTCGATGATGCGCATGCCCTTGGAGGAAACGCGCAGCTTGACGAAGCGCTTTTCGGCTTCCACCCAGAAACGATGGGTGTGCAAGTTCGGCAAGAAGCGACGACGTGTTCTCCGCTGGGAGTGAGAAACATTGTTACCAGTCACCGGGCGCTTGCCGGTAACCTGACATACTTGGGACATGGAAGCCTCCAACCACTGGCGAGTTGTTCAAAACCTGTCGGGCAAACCGGGAATGGCAGGCTACCGCCTTCTGCCCTGATTCAAAGGGCGTACTTTATACCAGACGTCAAGCCTTGCCGCAAGCTTGCGGAGGCTCGACGGACGGCCAGCCTGGCATCGCGGAAACGGCCTCAAAGCCATCCGCGTTCGGCAAACGATATTACCTCACCATCGCCGACGACGAAATGATCCAGCACACGGATCTCGAACAGCCCCAATGCGTCCTTGAGCCGCTGGGTGATCCGACGATCGGCGTCACTCGGCTCGGCCACCCCCGAAGGGTGGTTGTGGGCAAAGATCAGCGCCCCGGCGTTGAGCGCCAGCGCCCGGCGCGATACCTCACGCGGGTAGACGGATGCACTATCGAGCGTGCCTTCCGAGAGCGTCTCGAAACGGATTACGCGGTGCTGCGTATCCAGAAACAATGCCGCGAACGCTTCGTGGGGCAAGTGACGCAACTGCGAGGTCAAGAACTGGCGCACCAAGGCCGGCGACGTCAGGGCGCCGCCACGTTCCAGCAAGCTCCCCAGGTGGCGCCGCGACAGCTCCAGGGAGGCCTGAAGCTGCACATACTTGGCCTCCCCCAGACCGTGCTCCGCGCAAAAGCGCGCCTGATCGGCCTCCAGCAACGGCCGCAGACCTCCGAAAGCGACCAGCAGGTCACGCGCAAGGTCCACCGCCGAGCGCCCCTTCACGCCCACACGTAGGAAAATCGCCAGCAACTCAGCATCCGACAGCACCGGCGCCCCCAGAGTGAGCAACTTTTCACGCGGGCGTTCGCCTTCCGGCCAATCGCGTATCCCCATCGCCAGTTTCCCCTCAGGTTGCGGATGTCACGGCATACCCAGACACAATATCAGAAATATCTCATTAAATAGCACTATCGCACGCCGATCCCCCCAACCAAAGTTGCATCGCATGATTGTCTAACCTGACTACCATACTAGTCATACAACGCATCGATTCAGGATCTTCACATGACGCCATCGCTGCTCGCGCTCTGGGACGAACAGCCCGACGGTAATGTTCGTCACCGCCTCTATGCGGTCCTGCGCCAATCGATCATTCGCATGACGTTGGCGCCCGGCCAGGCACTGTCGGAAAAAGAGATCGCCGATACCTTCGCGGTCAGCCGGCAACCCGTACGCGAAGCTTTTATTCGACTCTCGGAGGCCGGCCTGATCGAGGTACGTCCCCAGCGCGGTACTTACGTCGTGCACATTTCTCAAGCCGATGTCATGGAGGCACGTTTCGTCCGCGAAGCCATCGAGATCGCGGTCGCACGAGATGCCGCCGAACAGGGGCTCGCCCCAGTGGTACGCGATGAGCTTCACGAACTCATCGACCGCCAGCAACGCTGCATCGAGACGCAGGACCATGACCGTTTCTACCGTCTCGACGAAGCATTCCACCGTACCCTCGCGCTAGAGACTGGACACGACGCCGCCTGGCGCGTGACACAGGAGGTCAAGGCACAACTCGACCGCGTGCGCTACCTGAGCGTGCCGGACGCCACGCCGATTAAGAAGCTGATCGATCAGCACACCCACATTCTCGAAAGCATCATTGCGCGCGACCCCGAGGCTGCCGAAAAGGCCGTGAGGGAACACCTGCGCGAAATACTCAGCTCACTGCCAAACCTCGTCGAACGCTTCCCCGAACTCTTCGCGTCCACCCCGGCCGGTGGTCGTCGAACCTCGCTGCATTCTGGAGTCAGTGCATGAAGATTCGCGACGCCTATACCATCGTCACCTGCCCCGGCCGCAACTTCGTGACGCTCAAGATCGTCACCGACGCGGGTATTCACGGGATCGGCGATGCCACTCTCAATGGTCGTGAGATGGCTGTGGCAGCCTATCTCGACGAACACATCGTCCCCGCGCTGATAGGCCGCGACGCCAGCCGCATCGAAGATACCTGGCAGTATCTTTATCGCGGCGCCTACTGGCGGCGTGGCCCAGTGACCATGACCGCCATCGCCGCCGTCGACATGGCGCTATGGGACATCAAGGCCAAGGCCGCAGGCATGCCGCTTTATCAGTTACTCGGCGGCAAAAGCCGTGAGCGCGTAATGGCCTACGCTCACTGCACCGGCCAGGAAATCGATGACTGCCTCGAGGAAGTCGCCCGTCATGTCGAGCAGGGCTATCGCGCAGTGCGCGTCCAGGCCGGCGTGCCGGGGATCAAGACCACCTACGGCGTGGCCAAGAATCCCGGCGAGCGTTACGAGCCGGCCGACTCCTCACTGCCTGCCGAGCACGTCTGGAGCACCGAGAAGTACCTTAACCATGCCCCCAAGCTGTTCGCCGCAGTACGCGAGCGCTTCGGCGACGAGCTGCACGTCTTGCACGACGTCCATCATCGCCTGACGCCGATCGAAGCAGCGCGATTGGGCAAAGCCGTCGAACCCTATCACCTGTTCTGGCTGGAAGACTGCGTGCCGGCCGAGAACCAGGAAAGCCTGCGCCTGATCCGTGAACACACCACCACGCCGCTGGCAATCGGCGAGGTCTTCAACTCGATCCACGACTGCCGCGAGATGATCCAGAACCAGTGGATCGACTATATCCGCATGCCGCTCACCCACGGCGGCGGTATCACCGCGATGCGCCGCGTCGCCGATTTGGCTGCGCTTTATCATGTGCGTACCGGCTTCCATGGCCCCACCGACCTATCGCCGGTATGTCTGGGCGCGGCGATTCACTTCGACACCTGGGTACCCAATTTCGGCATTCAGGAACACATGCCCCACGACCCACTCACCGATGAGGTCTTCCCCCACGACTATCGCTTCGAGGACGGCCATTTCCTGGTGGGCGAGTCTCCGGGACACGGCGTCGATATCGACGAGGAACGCGCGGCCCAGTACCCCTACAAACGCGCCAGTCTGCCGGTCAACCGTCTGGAAGACGGCACGCTCTGGCACTGGTAATCCCGTTTATCCGTCATCCCGTTCCCAGTTAAAGAGTGGAGTCCGTCATGAAAGCCTTTGAGGTTCGCGCCCCTCACGATTTCAGTATCGTTGACATCGATGCCCCGCAAGCCGCCGCTGGCGAGGTGAGCGTCGGCGTCGCCTTCGCCGGCATCTGCGGCTCGGACATGCACATCATTCACGGCGACAACGCCTTCGTGCGCTTCCCGCGGATCACCGGCCACGAGTTCGCCGGCGTCGTCGAAGCGGTGGGCGACGGCGTGGAGGGCTTCTCGGTGGGGGACCGGGTATGCATCGATCCGGTCATCAACTGCGGCGAGTGCTACCCGTGCCGTATCGGTCGGCCCAACGTCTGCAGCGCCATGCAGGTGATCGGCGTGCACCGCAACGGCGGCTTCGCCAACCAGGTCAGCGTTCCCGCCGCCAATGCCCACCGGCTGCCCGAGAACATCGCTCTCGATCAAGCCGCGCTGGTCGAGCCCTACACCATCGCCTGTAACGTCCTCGACCGGATGCAACCGTACGACGGCGATCCTCTGCTGATCCTCGGCGCCGGTGTGATCGGCCTGACGATCCTCCAGGTCGCCCGAGCCAAAGGGCTCACTGACATAACCGTTTGCGACGTCATCGACGACCGGCTGGATGTCGCCCGCTCACTGGGCGCCAGCCACACCGTCAACGGTCAGCGGGAAGATCTCGAGGCCGTGATGGCCGAGCGCACTCGCGGCGAGGGCGTGCCGTTGATCGCCGACGCCGCCTGCGTGCCGGCGCTGTTCCCTCAGCTCGCGCGGATCGCCTCGCCGGCCGGACGTATTGGCTTACTGGGTTTCAACACGACGCCCAGCGATCTGGTCCAGCTCGAGGTGATCAAGAAGGAGCTGAGCATCGTCGGCTCACGACTCAACAACCGCAAGTTCCCCGAAGTCATCGAGATGCTCGCCAGCGGGCGGCTCGATGCCACGGCGCTGGTCAGCCACCGGCTGCCCTTCGCTGAGATGGGTGAGGCGATCCACATGATCGACCATTACCCGGAACGCGTGTGCAAGGTACTCATCGAGCTCGATGCCTGAAGCGTTAAACGATTCGACCCCTCGCACTCGCCCACGACCGACTGCAAACCACTACTCAACAAACCACTACTCAACGCTCAACAACAACAGCCATCAATCAGAGTCAGGAGTGAACGTCATGCTCAAACAGCTACTCGCCAGCGCCGTTATCGGCTCAAGCATACTCGCCGCCCCGTTCGCCACCGCCGCGGATTACACCCTCAAGTTCGGCCACCTGGCCAACGAAGAAAACATCTGGAACAAAGCCGCCGAGCGCTTCAAACAAGTCGTCGAAGAGGAATCCGACGGCCGCATCGACGTACAGATATTTCCCAACGAGCAGTTGGGCACCGAGATGGAAGTCATCAACAGCATTCAACTCGGCACCGCTGATATGACCATCACCGGGGAAAGCTTGCAGAACTGGGCCCCCAAGGCGGCGATGATGGCCGTGCCCTACGCCTTCCGCGACTCCGAGCATCTGCGCAAGGCAGTCGAGGGCGATATCGGCAAGCAGATCGAACAACAGATAGAGGAGAAAGCCGGCCTGGTACCGATCGCCTGGTTCGAACGCGGCCCGCGTGAGCTGACGTCCAACCGGCCGATCAAGAAGCCCTCTGACCTTGACGGCTTGCGTTTGCGCGTACCCAACGTGCCGCTGTTCGTCGATACCTGGCAGGCGCTTGGCGCCAAGCCCACGCCGATGGCCTTCAGCGAGGTGTTCACATCGCTGCAACAGGGCACCATCGATGGTCAGGAGAACCCCCTGTCGCTGATCGAAAGCGCCAGCTTCAATGAGGTTCAGGACTACGTGAACGTGACCGATCACGTGCGTAGCTGGATCTACGTGGTGATCGGCAAGAAAAAGCTCGAGTCAATGCCGGAGGACCTGCAAGAGGTGGTCCTCGATGCGGCTCAGCAGATGCAGTCCTATGAGGCGAAACTCTTCACCGAGGACCAGAAGCGTCTGCGCGATGCGCTCGAAGAGGCAGGCATGGAGTTCGTCGAGGTCGATCAAAAAGCCTTCGCCGAGGCAGCCGAACCGGCCGTCAAAGCGTCGCTCGACGACGAACAGCAAAAGCTCTATGAGGCGATCCAGGACCTCTGATCGGGCACATTCCCCACGCCGGGGCTGGGCATGACAGCCCCGGCACTCTGCCGACTCGCCGAGGAATATTCCTGATGAGCGATTCCGATTCCATATCGAGCGATCCGCTGCACGACATCGCCGAGATTCCCCCCCTCGGTGGTCTCTGGGGGCGATTGGTCAACGGGCTCGACCGCCTGTTCGCCCTACTCGCATCGCTGGCGCTGATAGCCATCGCCGCGGTGGTGATCCTGCAGATCGTCTCCCGAGTGGCGCTGCCTAGCTCCCCGGCCTGGACCGAGGAACTGTCGCGCTACCTGTTCATCTACATGGTGGCGCTGTCGGCCGGCCTCGTCCTGCGCCGCAACCGCCACGTCAACGTCGAACTTTTCCAGCATCTACTAGGCCGGCGCAGCCAGTTGGTCTACCGAGCGCTATGTTGTTTGATCGTGGGCGTCTTCTCAGCGTGGATGATTCCCTACGCCATGCAATTCGCCCAGGTAGGCGCCTTCCAGACCTCGCCGACTCTCGAGGTCCACATGCACTATATCTTCTTCTCGACCGTCGCCTTGTTCGGCCTGTCCGCCCTGTATGCGGCGATCGGCTTGATCGAGGCCGGAGTGGCCATTGCGCGCGGCGGATCGACCCATACCGGGGAGACGCCGTAATGGAAGTCGCCGTCCTGTTCTGCGTATTTCTTGTGCTGCTGCTGGTGGGTATCCCCATCGCCTTTTCGCTGGGCATCGCCTCACTTTCTTATCTGCTGCTATCGGACATCTCGCTGACCATCGTTCCGCAACGCATGTACGGTGGCATCGATACCTTCGTGCTGCTGTGCATTCCCGGTTTCGTGCTGGCCGGCAACCTGATGAACGTCGGCAACATTACCGATCATATCGTGCGTTTCGCGAACGCCTTGGTGGGCCATATCCGCGGTGGCCTGGGGCTCGCCAACGTGGGCGGCTCGATGATCTTCGGCGGTATCTCCGGCACCGCGGTGGCCGATGCGGCAAGCATCGGTTCGGTGATGATCCCCGGTATGTCCCGAGCCGGCTACGACAAGCCCTTCGCCGCCGCAGTGACCGCCGCCTCGTCGACGGTGGGCCCCATCATTCCCCCCAGCGTACCGATGATCATCGCCGGCTCGCTATCCGGCGTCTCGGTCGGCCGGATGTTTCTGGCCGGCGCCATTCCAGGCTTATTGCTGGGCCTGGCGATGATGATCACCGTGTACATCCTGGCGGTGAAGCGCGGCTACCCGCGCGAGAAGCGTTCGACCTTCAAGGAACTGATCAAGGAAGGGCGCAGCGCGTTCTGGGCGCTGATGATGACCTTCATCATTCTCTACGGCATCATCGGCGGCTTCTTTACGCCCACCGAGGCGTCTATCGTCGCCAGCCTATACGCCTTGATAATCGGCATGTTCGTCTACAAGGGGATTACCTGGCGCAACCTGCCACAGATCGTCGTCGATACGGTACTGACCTCTGGCTCGTTAATGCTGCTGGTGGGCTTAGCCAACCTGTTCGGCTGGATTCTCACCAGCCAGCAGATCCCGCAGATGATCGCCGACCAGATCCTGAGCTTTAGCGCGAATCCCATCGTGGTCATCCTGATACTCAACCTGATCCTGCTGGTGGTCGGCACCTTCATGGAAACCATCGCCGCACTGATCATTCTGTTCCCCGCGCTACTGGGAGTGGCCACCGGCGTGGGCATGGACCCAGTGCATTTCGGCCTCATGGCAGTGCTTAACCTGATGATCGGACTGACCACACCACCCCTCGGGGTCTGCCTGTTCGTCGTCTCGGGTATCGGCAAGCTGCCGATGCTGCGTGTGGCTCGCGCCATCGTGCCGTTTCTGATCTGCAACCTGGTGGTGCTGCTACTGGTGTCCTATGTGCCGGCCCTTTCGCTGTGGCTGCCCAACCTGCTGATGGGAGACTGATCGACCATGACCCCAACATCGATACCCTGCACGCACGCGCCAGCCACGGTGGGCATCGTCCACCTCGGCCTGGGCGCCTTTCACCGCGCCCACCAAGCGGTCTACCTGGAGCGTAACCTGGCCCGCCATGATGGCGGCCCGTGGGGTATCGCCAGCGCCAACCTGCGTTCCAACCGCCAGCTCGTCGAACTGATGCGCGAACGCGATCAGCGCTATCACGTCGCCGAATACACAGACAGCGAAACCCTGACCCTGCGCGAGGTCGCGGCGATCCGCGAGACGCTCTATGCGGGTCCCGGCGGCGAGGATCTCGAGGCCCTGCTGGGGCGCATGAGCGAACCCGCCGTGCGTATCGTCACGCTGACCGTGACCGAGAAGGGCTACCACCTCGACCCGGCGAACGGACGGCTGCTGCTCGACGCTGAGCCGATTCGCCACGACATCGCCAACCCCACACAACCGCGGACCGCACCGGGCATGCTGGTCGAAGCGCTGGCTAGGCGATTCACGGCCAATACCCCCGCGTTCACGGTGCTGTGCTGCGACAACATGCCCGATAATGGCCAGCGCACGCGCCGCGCGGTGATCGAACTGGCCCATCAGCGCGATCCCTCACTCGCCGCATGGATCGCCGACGCCGTGGCCTTTCCCTCGAGCATGGTCGACCGCATCGTCCCGGCGATGAGCGATGTCGAGTTCGAGCGCTTGCGCACACTGGGTATCGACGACCCCGCCGCAGTGGCCTGCGAGTCTTTCAGCCAATGGGTGATCGA
Source organism: Chromohalobacter sp. 11-W (assembly GCF_029889905.1). GTDB lineage: Bacteria > Pseudomonadota > Gammaproteobacteria > Pseudomonadales > Halomonadaceae > Chromohalobacter. The sequence continues at coordinate 203,468 of NZ_JARANZ010000006.1, forward strand.
AGACGACTTTCCCCAAGGGCGTCCCGATTGGCAGCACGACGGCGTGCAGATGGTCGCCGACGTCGCGCCCTTCGAGGCCATGAAGCTACGCATGCTCAACGGCAGCCACTCGCTGCTCGCCTACCTGGGCGCGCTGGCAGGCATCGAGACAGTGGCAGAAGCCGTCGGTCGTCCGGAATTCGCCGCCCTGCTTCGCGGCTACATGCGCCGCGAAGCCGCACCGACGTTGGCCATGCCAGCGGACACCGATCTCGAGGCCTACGCCGATAGCTTGCTGAGCCGGTTCACCAACGACAGCCTGCGGCACCGCCTGCAGCAAATCGCCATGGATGGGTCTCAGAAACTGCCCCAACGCTGGCTCGACGGCGCCCGGAAACAGCTCGACGCCGGGGGCGAAATCGCTTGCACGGCGCTCGGCGTGGCGGCCTGGATCCGCTATACCGCTGGCAACAATCTGGCAGGCGAGAGCCACTCGGTCGACGATCCGATGGCCGGCTCCTTCGCCGCGTTGCATGCCGAACACGACAAGCCCGAGTCACTGATCGCCGCATTCCTCGCCATCGACGCCATCTTTCCGCACGAACTGGCCGTCGACGCGCGCTTCTCCAGCGCGGTGCTCGACGCCTACCGCACGCTGACCGAGCGCGGCGTCATAGCGGCCCTGGCCGACCTCGACGCCCCGACACGATAGGAGACGATCATGGAACACACCTGGCGCTGGTTCGGGCCCGACGACCCGATCACCCTCGACGACATCCGCCAGACCGGGGCTACCGGCATCGTCACCGCTCTGCACGAAATCCCCAACGGTGAAACCTGGCCTCGTGAGGCGATTGCCGAGCGCAAGCGCTTGATCGAGGCCGCCGGGCTCACCTGGTCGGTGGTCGAAAGCGTGCCGGTCCACGAGGATATCAAGAAGGCCAGCGGCGACTGCGATGTCTACATCGCCAACTACCAGCAGACGCTGCGTAACCTGGCCGCCTGCGGTATCGACGTGGTCTGCTACAACTTCATGCCAGTACTCGACTGGACGCGTACCGACCTGGCCTGGCCGCTACCCACCGGCGGCACGGCGCTGCGCTTCGACCAGACAGCGTTCGCCGCCTTCGATCTTTACCTGCTCGAGCGTCCCGGCGCCGAGCGCGACTACGATGCCGCCGAACGCGAGGCCGCGCGTGGCTATCTCGAAACGCTCGACGCAACGGCGCGCCAGAGACTGATCGACACCATCATCGCCGGGCTACCCGGCGCCGAAGAGCACTACACCCTGGCACGTTTTCGCCAGGTGATCGCCGAGTATGCCGAGATCGATGCCGCCCGCTTGCGCGCCAATCTCGGCCACTTTCTGAGCGCCATCGTGCCGGTGGCCGAGGAGGTCGGCATTCGCCTGGCGATCCACCCCGATGACCCGCCCCGCTCACTGTTCGGCCTACCACGCGTGGTCTCGACGCCCGACGACGTTGAGTGGATCCTCGATGCCGCCCCCAGCCCGGCCAACGGCCTGACCTTCTGCACGGGTTCCTATGGTGTCAGCGAAGCCATCGATCTGGTGGCAATAGGCGAGCGTTTCGCCTCGCGCATCTACTTCACCCACCTGCGCGCCACGAAGCGCGAGGCCGACCCGCGGACCTTCCACGAAGCCGCGCATCTCGACGGCGACGTCGACATGGTCGGCGTGATCAAGGTCCTGATCGATGAGGAGCGTCGCCGCGAGCGTGACGGCGGGCCGCGTCTGCCGCTGCGCCCGGACCACGGCCATCATCTGCTCGACGATCTCAATCGCGATACCCGCCCGGGTTACCCGCTGATCGGGCGTCTCAAGGGGTTGGCAGAATTGCGAGGAATAGAAATCGCGGTTCGCCGCTTATCTCTGTAGGGCAGGGTTGGCCGCGGCTTAGTGAAACGGCTTTCCCTGTAAAGCGTGCGGCTAGTATAGGGCTGGCCGCTATTCCATGGAGTCAGCGAAATGAAAGTACAAAAAGATCGGGAACAACAAAGCTCAAGCACCCCTGAAAACAACTCCGGCCTCTCCAGACGCTCGTTCTTACAAGCTGTCGGTGTTGGTGCAGCCTGGGCAGCGACGGCACACGGCGCCTTCGCACAGAACACGGGCTCGACGGAGTCGCCTGCTAATGGGCAGTATGTGTATGTCGGTACTTACTCATCACCAAACACGGCTCCCGGTGGCGTCAGCCCAAGTCAGGCCGAGGGCATCTACGTCTACAAGATGAATCTTGAAACCGGCAACCTTAGCCACGTCCAGACGATAAAAGCCGACAATCCTTCTTTTTTGGCCATGGCGCCATCGGAACGCTATCTTTACTGTGTCAATGAGCTTGGCGGGGACGACGCAGGAGAACCGCTAGGACGTGTCAGCGCTTATAAAATCGATCAGCAAAGTGGCCGGCTTTCGCTGATCAATTCACGTTCAACTCACGGTACTTGTCCCTGCTACTGTGCCGTCCACCTCTCTGAAAACTATCTATTTGCGGCCAATTACGGCACGGGCAACTTTTCCGTATTTCCGCTTGGTGCTGACGGTGACATTGAACCGATGAGCGATCAATTTCAGGCGTCAGGCAATGGAACCGGGCCCGACCCTGTCCGGCAGGAAGGCCCGCATGCGCACATGATGCTATCCAACCCCGGTGCTCAGCATGTCTTCGGCGTGGATCTAGGAGGAGATTCCATTCTTGCTTGGGAGATCGAACAAGCTACTGGCAAGCTAATGCCGGGGCCCGTTCCCCATGCTAACGTGCCATCTGGCAGCGGCTGTCGCCACCTCGTATTTCACCCCGATGATAATCGTGCATACGTCATCAACGAGCTTTCTTCCACAATCGATGTCTTCGATTTCGAGCCACGGAGGGGAGCATTCATCTGGTTACAATCAATATCGACTTTACCGCAAGACACCACGTTCACCCGCCCCTCATTCAACCCCGATAATCCAGGCGAAGTACCGACAGGGACGAATACGACGGCGGAGATCAGGATTCATCCGAGCGGTCGTTGGATCTACGCTACCAATCGCGGGATGGATAGCATCGCCATGTTTGCGGTTGACCCCAAATCTGGAAAACTGACCTCAGTAGGATGGCGCCAGAGTCAGGGCCAGATACCGCGAGGAATGAACATCGAGCCTGCGGGTAATTTTCTTTACGTGGGTAATCAGAATTCAGACACCATCGTGGTGTTTCGTATCAAGACGGATAACGGCCAACTCGAAGGCCCCATCCATATCATCGATAGCCCAGTTCCGGTCGACTTCGCATTCGGCCCCTTTGCACGGATTTGAGGGGAGTCGAGCGCAACGTTCCTAGTGACTGAATGCGGTGCTTTTTCTCTGTCGTGGCCTTAAAAATGTCAGCAGGTCCTGCGCCAGGGCCTTCAACGCAAGGCTCTGGCGTGGACGTCGTATCCTGTGTATCTGGCCGACTGCGCGCCTACTACCCACCAGAGTCGACCCCGTCAATATCTAGTAGGGGCAAACTGCTGCTGGATGACCTATCGCGCAAAACACGCCCGGGGTACCCGCTGATCGGGCGTCTCAAGGGGTTGGCAGAATTGCGAGGAGTAGAGATCGCCATCAAACAGCTGTGCGCTTGAAGCGGCGCCCGCTACGCAAAGCCGGGGCACGATGGTAAGGTGGAGGGCCTGCAAAACGGTCAGGATTCCCGCCATGCCAACACTCTTCGGCAAGCGCGTGTTACTCGGCATCAGCGCCGGTATCGCCGCTTACAAAAGCGCCCAGCTCGCTCGTCTATTGAAGAAGTCGGGCTGCGAGGTGCGCGTGGTCATGACCGAGGGCGCGCAGACGTTCATTACCCCGCTGACGCTTCAGGCACTCACCGGCGAAGCGGTGCGCACATCACTGCTCGACCCCGAGGCGGAAGCCGGCATGGGGCATATCGAGCTGGCGCGCTGGGCGGAAATGATCCTCGTCGCCCCGGCTACCGCCGATCTCATGGCACGCCTGGCGCATGGCCATGCCGACGATCTGCTCACCACGCTGTGCCTGGCCAGCGAGGCGGAATGCGTCATGGCACCGGCGATGAATCAAGCCATGTGGCGGCATCCGGCGACCCAAGCCAATGCCGCGACGTTGCGCACCCTGGGTTGGCGCCTGCTGGGCCCCGATGGTGGCGAGCAGGCATGTGGTGATGTCGGCCCCGGCCGCATGCGCGAACCGGACGCGCTGATCGCCGAGCTTTCGATGGCGCCCGAAGATGCGCCTAGCTCCATGGCGCCCGAGGGTGCGCCTAGCTCCACGGCGCCCGACGTCGCGCCGGCTGTACGCGATGCCGACACGTTGCGGGTCACGATCACCGCCGGGCCGACGCATGAGGCGCTCGATCCGGTGCGCTATCTCTCCAATCACAGCTCCGGCAAGATGGGCTACGCCCTGGCCGAAGCCTGGGCCCGACGTGGCGCCCGCGTGCGCTTGATCAGCGGCCCTGTCGCCCTGGCGACGCCCCCGGAGGTCGAGCGCGTCGATGTGACATCGGCCAGCGAGATGCTTACCGCCGCTGAGCATGTCGCCGCCGAGAGCGATATTTTCATCGGCTGCGCGGCGGTCGCCGACTACCGCGCCGAGCATGTCGCCGAACACAAGCTCAAGAAGACCGACGCCAGCGAGACGATGACGCTCACGCTGGTCAAGAACCCCGATATCGTGGCCGAGATCGCCGCGCGTTCACCGCGCCCGCTAGTGGTAGGCTTTGCCGCCGAGACCCGTGACGTAGAACGCTATGCGCGCGACAAGCTGACCCGCAAGGGCATGGATATGATCGTCGCCAACGATGTCTCCCAGGCCGGGCTCGGCTTCGGCGCCGACGACAATGCCGCCCTGTTGCTGTGGCGTGACGGCGATGACACCGACAGCCAAGCGCTGCCGCCACAACCCAAGACTACCCTGGCCGACGCCATCGTCGACCGGGTATTGACGCTTTACGCCCACCGCGCCCCCACGGCGCACGACTGACGGACCCATTCCCATGTCAGATGCCTCGTTGTCTTCCGACACCACCTTGTCGGTGAAGATTCTGGACGAACGCGTACACGACTTCCCGCTTCCCGGTTACGCCACCACCGGCAGCGCCGGCATGGACCTGCGCGCCTTGCTCGATGGCCCGCTGACGCTGGCGCCGGGCGACTGCGAACTGGTGCGCACCGGCCTCGCCGTGCACATCGGCGACCCGGGCCTTGCCGGCATGATCCTGCCGCGCTCCGGTCTGGGGCATAAGCATGGCATCGTGCTGGGCAATCTCGTCGGCCTGATCGACTCCGACTATCAAGGCGAACTGATGATCTCGGTCTGGAACCGCGGCAACCAGACGTTCGTTCTGGAACCGGGCGAGCGCTTGGCACAATATGTGCTTGTGCCCGTGGTACAGGCCAAGCTCGACATCGTCGAAGACTTCGCCGCCAGCGAGCGCGCTGGAGGTGGCTTCGGTCACTCCGGCCGTCATTGAGTTCGGGCGGGCGACGCTGACGGTCGCCCCGATGTTCACGGCCACACGGCCATCGACTTGAAGGGATTCACCATGAGCCAACAAGCTCCCAATACGTCCATCAGCGCGTCCATTTTCCGCGCCTATGACATTCGCGGCATCGTCGACGACAGCCTGACCGAGGAAGGCGTCGAGCTGATCGGCCGCGCCATCGGTGCCGAAGCCGCCAGCCGCGACGAAGCCACCGTGGTCGTCGCCCGTGACGGCCGCCACTCGGGTAAGCGCCTGCAGGCGGCCCTGATTCGCGGTCTGCGCGGTGCGGGACGCGATGTGATCGACATCGGCATGGTGCCCACGCCTGTGCTCTACTTCGCCACTCACACGCTGGAAGGCACCAGCTCCGGCGTCATGGTCACGGGCAGCCACAATCCGCCCGACTACAACGGCTTCAAGATAGTGCTGGGCGGCGAAACACTCTCCGGCGATGCCATCACCGCGCTTTATCAGCGCATCCAGGACGATGCGCTCGGCGAGGGGGAAGGCAGCCTGCGTGAAATGGATGTGCGCGAGGCGTATCTCGAACGCATCCTCGGCGATGTCAGCCTGAGTGGGAAAATCAAGGCCGTGGTCGACTGCGGCAACGGCGTGGCGGGTGAGCTCGGCCCGCAACTGATCGAGCGCCTGGGAGCGGACATGGTGCCGCTGTTCGCCGATATCGACGGCGATTTCCCCAATCACCACCCCGATCCCGGCAAGCTGGAAAACCTCGAGGACTTGATCCGCACCGTCAAGGAAACCGGCGCGGATATCGGCTTGGCCTTCGATGGGGACGGCGACCGCCTCGGCGTGGTCACGCCCAAGGGCGAGGTGATCTATCCTGACCGCCTGATGATGGCCTTCGCCGAGGACCTGCTCCAGCGTAGTCCCGGCGCGCGCATCATCTTCGACGTCAAGTGCACCGGCAACCTGGCCCAGGTGGTCGAGAACGCCGGCGGCACACCAGAGATGTGGCGCACCGGACACTCGCTGATCAAAGCGCGCATGAAAGAAACCGGCGCGGCGCTGGCCGGTGAGATGAGCGGTCATATCTTCTTCAAGGAACGCTGGTACGGCTTCGACGACGGCCTCTATGGCGCCGCCCGTTTGCTGGAGATCCTCTCGCGGCAACACTCTACACAAGGGCTCGACGCCGACGCCTTCTTTGAGCGCTTCCCGCAGGACCTCAGCACGCCAGAGCTCAATGCCCAGGTCAGCGACGAGAACAAGTTCGCCATCGTCGACAAGCTCGCTCGAGAAGGTGACTTCGGCGAGGATGGCGTAAAAACCACTCTCGATGGCATCCGGGTCGACTATGCCGACGGCTGGGGCCTGTGCCGCGCGTCCAATACTACGCCGATGTTGGTACTGCGCTTCGAGGGCAAGAGCGAGGAAGCCCTGGCACGCATTCAGGGCCAATTCCGCGACGCCCTCAAGCAGGTCGCCCCCGAGGCCGATCTACCCTTCTGACGCTCGGCGGCCGGTGCCTGAGCATCGGCCGCTTTCAAGGAGACAACTTTCATGAGTGAGCACGCACGCGACCCGCGTCTAGTGGTCGAGATCTTGTCGGAGGCGCTGCCTTACATCCAGCGTTTCTCCGGCAAGACCGTGGTAGTGAAGTACGGCGGCAACGCCATGACCGAGGACACCCTGATCGACTCCTTCGCCCGCGACATGGTGTTGATGAAGGAAGTCGGCATCAATCCGGTGGTGGTGCATGGTGGTGGTCCGCAGATCGGCGAGTTGCTCAAGCGTCTGAACATCGAGTCTCGCTTCGTCGGCGGCATGCGCGTCACCGATGCCGAAACCATGGACGTGGTCGAGATGGTACTCGGCGGGCTGGTCAACAAGAGCATCGTCAACCTGATCAATCGTAGCGGCGGCAAGGCCATCGGCTTGACCGGCAAGGACGGCGCACAGATCACCGCGCGCCAGTTACGCGTCGAGCATCAAAGCCCCGAGATGACCGCACCGGAAATCATCGATATCGGCCATGTCGGCGAGGTCGAGCACATCGCCACCGACCTCATCGAGATGCTCACCGCGCGCGATTTCATCCCCGTGATTGCGCCGATCGGCGTCGATGCCGAAGGTCACAGCTACAACATCAACGCCGACCTGGTCGCCGGCAAGGTCGCCGAAGCGCTGAGTGCCGAGAAGCTAATGCTGCTGACCAACGTCGCCGGGCTGATGAATGCCGAGGGCGAGGTCATGACGGGCCTTTCTACCGCCCAGGTGGACGCACTGATCGGCGATGGCACCATCCACGGCGGCATGCTGCCCAAGATTCGCTGCGCGCTGGATGCCGTCAAAGGCGGCGTGGCCAGTTCGCACATCATCGACGGTCGCGTACCGCACGCCACGCTACTGGAGATCTTCACCAATGCCGGGGTCGGCACGCTGATCACCGACATCGAAAGCGAAGGCGCCACAGACTGACACTTCTCCTCGCACCCGGGACGGTGCGCCGCGATGCGCGACGATTTGTCGGCATCCCGGCAGCCCATTAGGATGGGCTAACACGATTCCAATAGAAGAAAATCGATGACGCAGGAAACACCTAAGCAAACTCGCCGGGAGCAGATCCTCCAGGCGCTGGCGCTGATGTTGCAGGAGGACAGCGGCAAGCGGATCACGACCGCCGCGCTGGCCCGCCAGGTCGGCGTCAGCGAAGCCGCCCTCTACCGGCATTTCCCCAGCAAGGCGCGGATGTTCGAAGGGCTGATCGAATTCATAGAGGAGACGCTGTTCGAGCGCATCCGCCGCATTCTCGATGAGGAGCCGCAGGCACAGGCGCGCTGTCATCATATTCTGACACTGTTGTTGGGCTTCGCAGAAAAGAATCCCGGCTTGTGCCGGCTGCTCGGTGGCGACGCCTTGACCGGCGAAACCGCACGCTTGCGCGTGCGCATGACGCAGCTCTTCGACCGCCTGGAAACCCAGCTCAAGCAGATACTGCGCGAAGCCGAGATTCACGAAGGATTGCGCACCACGCTAAAAGTCTCGGCCGCTGCCAACCTGCTGCTGGCCACCGCCGATGGGCGCATCACGCAATATGTGCGCAGCGACTTTCGGCGTCTTCCCACCGAGCACTGGGAAGATCAGTGGCAGATGCTTTCCGCCCGCCTGCTGGTCGCCGCGCCGCACCCTGCCCACGTGTAGGCGCTGCATACGACAATGCCCGGCGCATGGCCGGGCATTGTTGCTTTCGCGCACTGATCTTCTCGCGTCTATCGCGTCTATCTTTTCGCGCCAGCGCTGGAACTCAGGCGGCGAAGGTGTCGCCGAGCTGCTGCTTGATCTTCTTCATGGCGTTCTTCTCGAGCTGACGAATACGCTCGGCGGAAACGCCGTACACATCGGCCAGCTCATGCAGCGTGGACTTGGATTCGGAAAGCCAGCGACGCTTCAGGATATCCTGCGAACGCTCATCGAGCTCACCCAACGCCGACTGCAAGCGATGTGAGGAATCCTCTTCCCAGTCCGCGGCTTCGAGCTGCGCGGCAGGATCGTAACGCTCATCGTCGAGGTAATGGACCGGCGCCTGATAGCCCTGATCTTCGTCTTCAGAGGGCGAGGCGTCGTAGCCAGCATCGAACGACGAGAGACGGCCTTCCATCTCGCGCACGACCTGCGGCTTGACGTCGAGATCCTTGGCAATGGCATCGACTTCATCGTTGTTGAGCCACGCCAAGCGCTTCTTGGCACCCCGCAGATTGAAGAACAATTTACGTTGGGCCTTGGTGGTAGCAATCTTCACGATGCGCCAGTTGCGCAGCACGTATTCGTGAATTTCGGCCTTGATCCAGTGCACGGCGAACGATACCAGGCGTACTCCCTGATTCGGATCGAAACGCTTCACGGCCTTCATCAAGCCGACGTTGCCTTCCTGAATCAAATCGGCCTGAGGCAGACCGTAGCCGGAATAGCTGCGTGCGATGTGCACCACGAAACGCAGGTGCGACATGACCAGGCGCCGCGCCGCTTCGAGATCCCCCTGTTCGTACAGGCGGAAGCCCAACTCTCTCTCCTCGTCGGAAGAAAGCACAGCAATGCGATTGACGGCCTGAATGTAACCATTCAGGTCATGACCGGGAGAAAGATGACCCACGGGCTGAAGACTGTTGCTCATGCAGATGTCTCCATCGGTTGTTCACCCTGCGTGCGTGGCGTATCCAGCATCCACGGCTGCACGGCGAAGGAATCATGTGCCTGATAGCACGCATGACCCATTAGAAGGCTAACTTGAACGAAAGTTCAATACATGCCATCAGGCTTGTCAAGCCTAGCGGGGTTTAATGTCGGCAAGATGACGGCCGACGGCTAACCAAGCACCCAGCCAGCCAAGCAGTGTACTACAAAAACATAGCAAAACCGATCCCCCGAAGCCTAATCGCGGCAACGTGAAGTGCGCCCCGTAACTCTCGGCCAAGGCGGTGACCGGCGCCGACAACCAGTGCCCACCCAGGACCAGCAATACGATCGCCAGCACGCCGCCACCCAGGCCGTACCAGGCGCCGCTATACAGGAACGGGCGGCGCACGAACGCATGGGTGGCTCCGATCAACGTCACCACCTCGATCTCCTGACGACGGCTCTCTACCGCCAGGCGAATGGTATTGCCAACCACCAGCAGCACGCCCAACCCGAACAACCCCGCCAGCGCCAGCGCCAAACGCTGCCCCAATTCAGCCAGCCGCCGCAGGCGCTCCAGCCAAGCGAGGTCGACACGCGCCTCGTCGACGCCATCGACCGCTTCGAGATTGCTCGCCAGCACACGCACCGAATCGGGATCGGTATCGGCCGGGGTCACCACCACCGCTGCGGGCAGCGGATTGTCTTCCAGCGAGGCCAGTGCATCCTCGAGTCCTACGCCTTGCTGGAATTCGGCAAGACCTTCGGCGGCCGTCACCAGCCGCGCCCCCGCCACGGGCGTCTGATCGCGCAGTCGTGCAGCGACATCCATCGCCGCGCGCTCATCGAGGCGCGTATCGAGATAGACGGTCACGGTCGCGCTTTCATCGAGCTCGGCATCCAGCAATCGCGCGCTATCCAGCGCCAGCCACAGCCCGCTGGGCAACACTAGAGCGATGGCGATCGCCAACATGGTCAACAGGCTGCTCAGCGGGCGTTTGGCGAGCCGCTGGGCACTATCGAGCCACATCGCGCGATGATGACGCAGCCAGGCCCGCGTGCGACTTTCCAGACCTACCTGCGAGGCTCGGGCGCCACGCCGCGCGGGGCGTTGGCTTTCAGAAGACGTCGTGCGTCGGGTCATGCCGCCTCCTCGTCGCCGACCAGCCGCCCCTCACGCAGGCGCAAAACCCGGTGCCGCAGGCGCGTGATCAGGGCCAGATCGTGACTGGCGACCATCACCGTGGTGCCGATGCGGTTGAAGTCCTCGAACAATCGCATGATATCGGTGGAGAGCTGCGGATCGAGGTTGCCAGTGGGCTCGTCGGCGAGTAGCAACGATGGCTTGTTGACCACCGCCCGCGCGATGCCGATGCGTTGGCGCTCACCGCTCGAGAGTTCGATGGGCAGCGCCGTTTCACGGTACAGCAGACCGACCTTGTCCAGTGCAGCCCGCACACGACGCGCTGCCTCGCGGGGTTCCACGCCCTGAATCTCCAACGGCAACGCCACATTGGCGAAGACGCTGCGATCGAACAGCAACTGGTGATCCTGGAAGACCACCCCGATCTGGCGGCGATAGTAAGGAATCTGGCTGAGATGAAAGCGATCGAGGTCGTGGCCGGCCACTAGTACGCGACCACGCGAGGGCTTTTCCAGTCGCATGATCAAGCGCAGCAACGAACTCTTGCCGGCCCCCGAGTGCCCGGTGAGGAACAACATTTCGCCCCGCCCCACCCGGAAGTTGATATCGGCGAGGGCTTCGGAGCGCCCGCCGTAACGTTTACCGACATGCTCGAAGACGATCATACCGCTACGCGTCTCCGCCCGTGTCGCGCTCGAACAGCGCAGAGACGAAATCCTCGGCGGCGAACGGTCGCAAGTCATCGAGGGTCTCACCCACACCGATGAAACGAATCGGCGTGCCCAACTGCTTGGCCAAGGCGAAGATGATACCGCCTTTGGCGGTGCCATCGAGCTTGGTCAAGGTGATGCCCGTCACCGGTACCGCCTCATTGAAGGTGGAGGCCTGGGACAGTGCGTTCTGTCCCGTTCCCGCATCCAGCACCAGCATCACCTCATGCGGCGCCTGCGCGTCGAGTTTGGCCATGACGCGGCGCACCTTCTTGAGCTCCTCCATCAAGTGGCTCTTGTTATGCAGCCGTCCCGCGGTATCGGCGATCAGCACGTCGACACCGCGCGCCTTGGCGGCGGAGAGCGCATCGTAGATGACCGAAGCGCTATCGGCGCCGGTGTGCTGCGCCACCACCGGCACCTGATTGCGGTCGCCCCATACTTTGAGCTGCTCCACCGCTGCCGCGCGGAAGGTGTCCCCCGCCGCCAGCATCACACTGCGCCCCTCGTTCTGGAAGCGCTGTGTCAGCTTGCCGATGGTGGTGGTCTTGCCGACGCCATTGACGCCCACCATCAGAATCACGAACGGCCCTTCGCCCTTGGGCGGCAACGCCAACGGCTGGGCGACCGGGTCGAGCAGATCCTGGAGCTCTTCCTGCAAGGCTGAGTAAAGCGCCTGCGGATCCTTCAATTCCTTGCGCGAGACGCGCTCGGTCAGACGGTCGATGATCTCGGTGGTCGCCTCGATACCCACATCCGCCATCAGCAGTTGGGTCTCGAGATCCTCCATTAATTCATCGTCGATCTGCTTCTTGCCTAGAAACAGACCCGCCAGCCCTTCGGTGAAATTGGCGCGCGTCTTGCCGAGGCCCGACTTGATGCGTGCGAACCAACTCTTCTTCTTGGGACGCTCACGGGGTTGCGCCACGCTGGCCGGCTCGTCGACCTGCGTCGATGTATCCTCGGACGATGCCTCATCGGCATGCTTCTCATCTTCCTGATCGGGCTCGGGCTCGGGCTCGGGCTCGGGCTCGGGCTCGGGCTCGGCAATCGTCGCCTGCTCGGCGCTCGATGGGGAAGACGCCGACGTCGCCTCGGCATCGGGGGCGACGTCCTCGGCGAGTGCCTCGGCATTGGGGTCGAGCGGCCGGGCATCGCCCATGGCGCCGTCGCGGGGCGTGACCTCGGGGTCGTCCAAGGCTTCGCGCGCGGCCTGGGTTTCATACGGCTCGGGGACAATCTCGGTCGCGTCGCTCGAATCGGGATCGACCGTACCGACGGCGCGGCGCGCCTCATCGTCAGCCGACTCCTCGTGACCGGTGCCGCCCTCTTCGCTGTCGAGCGCCGCCGCGTCTTCTTGCGACTCCTCGACATCCTGGGCGGGAGACTCTTGCTTCTTCTTGCGCTTTAAAAAACCGAACATGAGCGTGATCTACGTCTACGCGGACGACGTGCGCCACGCTTCCCGCAACACGGCGAGAATGACGCCCGGCGTCCTGAAGTGTCTGAATCGCCACATCCTATCACTGTGCGGCGGGTGGCGGTACAATCCGCCCATCATGAATCGACGTCGTTCTCCCTCCGCCAAGCGCCCCGCCCGTGGCACGCGCCGCGACTCGCCGTCACGTGCGAGCGGGCGCTTGCGCCTCATCGGCGGCGACTACCGTCGTCGCCAGCTGCCCGTGCTCGAGCGGCCCGGCCTACGCCCCACGCCGGACCGCATCCGCGAAACGCTGTTCAACTGGCTGGCCTTCGAGCTCGCTGGCGCACACGTTCTGGACTTGTACGCCGGCACCGGCGCGCTAGGGCTGGAGGCCCTCTCTCGCGGTGCCGCTCAGGCCCTTTTCGTGGAGACCGACCCCGATGTCGCCGCCAGCCTGAGCGCCAATATCGCCACGCTGGACGCCAACGGCCATGTGCGGCGCCAAGCCGCCCTGGCATTTCTCGCCGGCCCCGTCACACCCTTCGATATCGTGTTCCTCGACCCCCCCTTTCGTCAGGGCCATGCCGTCGACGCCTGCCAAGCGCTGGAGGCACACGGTTGGCTAAGCGAGGAGGCGTCGATCTATCTGGAAATAGAGCACGAATGCGAGCCTCGGGTACCCGCCAACTGGCAACTGCATCGCGAGGTGCGCGCCGGCGATGGCATCGGGCGTCTTTATCGCCGCCACCGCGCTGCCTGACGCCCTGTCGGGGCCTGGAGACGCTTGTCGCGCGCGCGCCGCGCGCGTACGCTAGCCGCCAACGGCTCGGCAAGATTTACCCGTGCCACTCGCATCGCCCCATCCAATGTGTAGGAGAAGTCCATGAGCCTCGAACTCTTCAACCAGCTCGAGCAGAAGGTGCAGAACGCTGTCGAGACCATCGAGATGCTGAAAATGGAGGCGGAAGAGCTGCGCGAGGAGAACACGCGCCTCAAGCAGGAGCGTGACGAATGGGAGCGCCGTCTCAACGGACTGCTAGGCAAGTTCCAGGATATCGAAGACGACACCAGCGATAACTCGCAAAACCAGTAACCCCGAATCGATACGTCAAGGCAAGCGGCGCCGTCAGTCGCCCGCTCGCGCCTTGAGTGACATCGACATCAGGACCGCCGCTTCGCGTTTGCCTCCCCTCGTCTCGACGGGGGGATAGTAATCGCGCCGGCGCCCATCCTCGTCGAAACCGTATTGACGGTACAGCGCCAGGGCGGGTGCGTTGCTTTCGCGCACTTCCAGCAGTAAGCGCTCGGCACCGCCTTGCCGGGCGCTTGTCACGAGATGCGCGAGCAGCATGCCTGCTACGCCCTGACGGCGCGCGTGCGGTGCGACGGTGATCGCTTGCAGCTCGGCCTCGAAGGGCAGCCAAGCAAGCACCGCATGCCCCAGTAGTGTCGCGTCCCGCCACGCACCCCAGACTTCCAGGGTGTCGTCGGCGAGTGCCCGCGCGAGGGTCGCTCGCCTCCAGGGATGTGCCTGCCCCGCTTCCTCGAGCCCCGCCACGGCATCCAGATGTGCCACGGCGAGACGCTCAAGATGCATCGTCGTGTCCGGCCCAGGCCTCGCGCCACGCCGCAAGCTGCGGCCATAGCGCGCGCTTGGCGGCGGCGGATGACTTAAGCGCCGCCAGCGACGGCAGCGTCCAGCAAGGTAGGTCCAGGGTCTCGCTGCGGGCTTCTTCGAGAGCCAGCACTTCATTCAGAGAGGCATCCTCACCGAACACCACCAGACGTTCAGGCCGCCAGCCACGTCGTGCCTGGCCGGCGAGATAAGCACGCAGTCCGTCGCGCGCATCGTCCAGAGGCGCCGTCGTCATCGGCGCGTTATCGACGAGCGGCCATTGGAAGCTGCGGAACTCGAGCGCCACATCCACGCTGATACCGGCTGCGCGCAGCAGGTTGCCAAGCAGTTCATGCGACGCCCGGTCAGGCGCCTTCGCCTCGGGCACCAGCAGCAACCAGCGCCCTTCCAAGGCCGCGACTTGCAGGTCATAGCGCAGTGCCGCGTGCGCCTCGGTCTCCCCGACATCCGCGGTCGGCGCCGCTGGTTCAGCTTCGGCGGCAGGTGCCGGCACCGAGGGCGACGATGCGGGCGGCGCGTCGCCCAGCAACAAGGCCCGGGCATACGCACCGGTGGCCAACGTGTCGGTATCTCGCGATGGCGTCGCCCCCGGAGACGCCTCGTCCGAAGGGGGCGTCGACGGCACCTTCGCCGCATCGTCGAGCAATGCTTGCAAGCGCGCACCGTGACTGGTCGGTGCTTCAATCGGCGGCGCTTCCCATTCGCACGCAGGCGTAGGCAGCGCATTGGGCAGCCGATAACGGCTGGTCCAGGCACCAAGCCCCATCGCCTCGAGATATTGCAACCGCTGGACGTCGCCTACCATATTAGCCTGCGCCGCCGCCTCGACAATTGGGGGAGTCCGGACGCGCCGCAGCACGCTGGTGCCATTCCTCAGGCGTATAGAGGTGCAAGGCCAAGGCGTGCACCGGGCCGGAAAGCTCGTCGGCGAGCAACGCGTAGACCTGCTGATGGCGTTTGACCGGCATCAGGCCTGCGAAGCGCTCGGCGACCAACGTCACCTTGAAATGCGTTTCGGCGTCCGACGGTACATTATGCATGTGGCTTTCGTTCTCGACCGCCGCATGCTCGGGGTCGAGTGACTGCAGCTTCTCTTCGATACGTGCCTGAACACTCATGACACCTTCCTCCTCTGTCGGATACGCGTCATTGTAACGTTTCCCGCGGTGGGGAATAAGCATCGCTCACGCCTTGGCGCGCGCCAGCGGAATCCGCCACACGCTAAGTGTCAACGCCACCACCACACTGGCGCAGCCCAACCACAGCGCATACGACAGCGACCCCCAGGAAAGCGCCAGCATCAATCCCACGGAAGCGGTACCCAAGGCCTGGCCGAAGGTCCGTACCGACGCCAGCACGCCTGAGGCATTGGCGCTGTAGGTCAACGCCACGCTGCCGATCATCTCGCGATTGTTAGGCGCCTGGAAAAGCCCATAGCCGACCCCGCATAGCACCGCCCGCCAAGCAATCGATACGGCGCCGGACTCGGCCGTCAGCGTCACCAGACTCAGCATCCCAAGCAGGAATATCGCCAGGCCGAGCGACGAGATCAGCGTCGGATTGAAGCGGTCGGCGAGCCGCCCCGAGAGCGGCCCCACCAGCATCAGTGCCAGCGGCCAGGGAGTGAACAGCAAGGCCGCCTCGAGCGGCGTCGCGCCCATCACCGTCTGAAACATGAACGGTAGCCCCACGAAGGTGATTCCCTGAGCGACGAAGGCCATCAACGAGATCATCGCGGCGATGCTAAAGCGCGTGGCACGAAACATGGGCAACGGTACCAAGGGCGCATTCGCACGCCGCTGGCGCCATACGAATAGCACCAGGCACAGCACGCTGAGCAGCAACGGCAACCAGGCACTCGTACCGCGCGCACCGTGGCCGATATGATCGAGCGAAAAGACGAAACCACTGAGCATCGAGGCCGACAGTAGAGCCCCCAGCCAATCGAACCCCTGGGCCTCGATGGTCTCGCTGGGCAGCGCGCGAACCCCCAGGATCAAGGCCAAAAGCCCCAGCGGCAGATTGATGGCGAACAGCCACGGCCAGCTCGCGAAATGCAGAATAATACCGCCCAGCGATGGGCCGAAGGCGATGCCAAAGGCCACCACCAGGGCCCCCATGCCGATAGCCGAGCCCAGCAGGCGCGCCGGGAAGATCAAGCGGTACATTGACGGGCCGATGCTCAACATCGCCGCAGCACCGATGCCTTGCAACATGCGCGATGCCACCAGCCACTCGAAACTACGCGACAACGCACAGCACAACGAGGCCAGCACGAACAACGCCAGCCCGCCCAAGTACAGGCGTCGCCGCCCAATGAGCCGGCTCAAGGCGGCAAACCCCAGCAACAGGGCCGCGCATACCAGTTGATAGACGTTGGTAATCCACACCGCACGCGACTCGCTCACCGCCAGCTCTTGCGCCAGAGTGGGCAACGCGATATTGACGATGCCGTTATCGAGCACCGACATCAACGTCCCCAGCACCATCACCAGCATCGCCAGACGGCGCTGGGGGCCAGGCAAGCCTTCATCGCCGGGACGTGTCACGAAAAGACGTCGCATCAGCATGCCGCCACGCCTTTGCCCCTCACCGACGCTCTTGTTCCGCGACACACCGGCGGCTCAATCGCCACCGCGTACCGATTCTCTACACCGCTCACCGAACGCGTCAGTCTTCGTCGGTTTCAAGCAGCAATCCATCGTCGATCTCGGAAATCTCGAGCGGCACTTCATCATCGAGATCCAAGGCCAGATAGCTGTGTTCGACGACGAGGAACTGTTCGAACAGCGCCCAGTCGAGCGGTTCCGGCCACTGGCGCGCGTCTTCTTCCCACGCACTCAGCTCGTTCTCGAGCAGATCGAGGTGGCGCTCGCGCACGTAGGCGGCCAGCACCTCGGGCGAGTCCATTTCCGGGATCAGATAGACGGTGCTTTCACGCTCGACATCGTCGAGGGTCAAATCGTCCTCACCGACGGTGGGCTCCAGCGAGTTGATCCAGTCAACGAACGCTTGGGTCGGCTTGACGCTCAGTGCGGAGCGATTGAGCAGCTTCATCGGTGTCACCTCTTTTGGGAACCGCTCGGGATCGGCGGAATTCGAACCGCAGCCATTATGGGCGCTCACCGCGCCCCTGACCAATAACGTCTAGCGAAAACAATTCACAGGATGGCAGACGCTCAACGTAGGTGAATGAGATCGAGACAATCTGCGAGCCTGTTCAAGCGCAAGGCGCACGGCACTCAGGCGCCCGAGCCTATGGGGTATAGGTGAGGCGCGCCGAGTACCGCGCAACGCCGCGATTGGAGGCGCAGCTATTGTATTCGGCGTTATTCCGGGCGCATCGCCGGGAACAACAACACATCACGAATCGACGGGCTATCGGTCAGCAGCATGACCAAGCGGTCGATACCGATGCCCTCGCCCGCCGTCGGCGGCAGGCCGTATTCCAATGCACGGACGTAATCGGCATCGTAATACATCGCCTCTAGATCGCCGGCGTCCTTCTCGGCCGCCTGCTCGGCGAAGCGCTCGGCCTGGTCTTCGGCATCGTTAAGCTCGGAGAAGCCGTTGGCGATCTCACGGCCGCCGACGAAGAACTCGAAGCGGTCGGTGACGTGAGGGTTGGTATCGTTGCGACGCGCCAACGGGCTGACCTCAGCCGGATACTCGGTGATGAACGTCGGCCGATCGAGCTTGTCTTCCGCAACAGCCTCGAAGATCTCGGTCTGCAGCTTGCCCAAGCCCCAGTTCGGCTTGACGGGGATCCTCAAACGCTCACAGGTCGCCTGAGCACCGTCGAAGGTATCGATGTCGCCTTCGCCGATGCCCTCGCCGTATTCCAGAATCGACTGGCGCAGGGTCAGCCGCTGGAACGGCTCGCCGAGTTCGTAGTTCGTGCCCTGATACTCGACCGTCGTCGTGCCCAGCACGTCGTGGGCGACGTCGCGAATCATCGCCTCGGTGAGATCGAGCAGGTCACGGTAATCGGCATAGGCCCAGTAGAACTCGAGCATGGTGAACTCGGGGTTATGACGCGTCGACAATCCTTCGTTACGGAAGTTGCGGTTGATCTCGAACACCCGCTCGAAGCCGCCCACCACCAGCCGCTTGAGATACAACTCCGGCGCAACGCGCAGGTACATGTCGATATCCAGCGCATTATGATGCGTGACGAACGGCCGTGCCGTGGCGCCACCGGGGATCTGCTGCAGCATCGGCGTTTCGACTTCCATGAAGCCGCGTTCGACCAAAAAGCGCCGAATGCCGCTGATCACTCGAGAACGCACCTCGAAGACGCGCCGCGACTCGGGGTTCATGATCAGGTCGACGTAGCGCTGGCGATAGCGCGCCTCGGTGTCGGTCAGGCCGTGGAACTTGTCGGGCAGGGGCCGCAGGCTCTTGGTCAGCAAGCGCGCCTCGCCCATCATCACGTACAGATCGCCCTTGCCGGATTTATGCACCGGCCCGCGCGCCGCGACGATATCGCCGATGTCCCAGCTCTTGACGTCCTCCAGCACCTCGGCGGGCAGGCCTTTCTTGTCGACATACAGTTGAATCTGGTCGGAAACGTCCTGGATGACGATGAACGGCCCGCGCTGGCGCATGATACGCCCGGCAACCGACGCCTGACGGTCAAGCGCTTCCAGCTCGGCCTTATCCTTATCGCCCAGTTCGGCCTGCAGTTCGGCCGCGAGACTGTCGCGACGAAAGTCGCTAGGAAAGGCGCTACCGCCCTCTTCTGCGGCTTGGGCGCGACGTGCCGCCAACTTGGCACGGCGTTCCGCAATCAGATGATTCTCGTCGTGTTGAGAGGAGTCTTGGTTGGCCATGTCGTTACCTGTAAAGAATAAAAGAAAGCTGGAAGCTAGAAGCTAGAAGCCAAGATCAAACTACCACTCCACAACCACTCCACGGCTTTTGAAGTGTGACTTTTGATCTTTCTTCCCTCTTACAGCTTCCAGGCACGAAGTGCCGCTCTTCAGGCTTTCTTAAAGCCCTTGTTTCAGGCTCGCCTCGATGAACTGATCCAGATCGCCATCGAGCACTTTCTCGCAGTTGCTGGACTGCACGCCGGTGCGCAAGTCCTTGATGCGCTGGTCATCGAGCACATAGGAGCGGATCTGACTGCCCCAGCCGATATCCGATTTGTTGTCCTCGGCTTCCTGTTTGGCGGCGTTGCGCTTATCCATTTCCAGCTCCCACAACTTCGCCCTGAGCTGCTTCATGGCGAAGTCGCGGTTGGCGTGCTGGCTGCGCTGGCCTTGGCATGCCACCACGATCCCCGTGGGCTCGTGGGTGATACGCACCGCCGAGTCGGTGGTGTTGACGTGCTGGCCGCCCGCACCGCTGGAACGATAGGTATCGACGCGCAGATCGGACGGATTGACCTCGATCTCGAAGTTGTCGTCGATTTCCGGCGATAGAAACACCGAGGCGAACGAGGTATGCCGACGCCCCCCCGAGTCGAACGGGCTCTTGCGCACCAGGCGATGCACACCGGTCTCGGTGCGCAGCCAGCCGAAAGCGTAATCGCCTTGAATGTGCAAGGTCGCCGACTTGATGCCCGCCACATCGCCGCTGGACAACTCGATGATATCGGTCTTGAAGCCGTGATGTTCGCACCAGCGCAAGTACATGCGCAGCAAGATGTTGGCCCAATCCTGCGCCTCGGTGCCGCCAGACCCGGCCTGGATATCGAGATAGGCGTTGTTGGCGTCCATCTCACCGGAAAACATACGCCGGAACTCGAGCTTGGTGAGCTGTGACTCGAGTTTTTCGAGTTCACTCCGCACTTCATCGACGGTGGCGTCGTCTTCCTCCATCACCGCCAGCTCGAGCAGTTCCTGATGATCCATCAGGCCTCGGTCCAGCGCGTCGAAGGTTTCGACGACCGCCTCCAGAGTGGCACGCTCCTTACCCAGCTTCTGCGCGTAGTCCGGATCGCTCCACACATCCGGGTTTTCCAGCTCGCGGGTGACTTCCTCTAGCCGTTCTTTCTTTGCGGCATAGTCAAAGATACCCCCTCAGGACGTCTGTCCGTTCGGACAGGTCCTTGATGAGGTGGTTGATCGGGTTGATCTCTTGCATGGGAATCCTTTTCAGGCGCGCTGATTCGCACCGCAGCGGCGTGTTTGCCGGTACACAGTGAAGAAAAGAGACACATTGTAGCCAATGCACCCGCGAGCGGCTATCCCATGCCGCGCTTCGCGGCATTCGTAAGCGCTCTATCGAATATATGAAAAAGCATATACGAAATTTGCAATAGACACGTTTCATCAGACGGGGAGATGGTAATCCCACGATGTGGCGCCTTTTACGGCATCCGGTACAACAACAAACGGAACAGACAATATGCTTCGACACTCGCATACTCTACTCGGCGCCATGGCGCTGTCTTCTCTGGCTCTGGCAACACCGGCCCAGGCCGAGACCCTCAACATCGGCGTCATGGGCGAACTAGCGTCCTTCGATACCTCACAGGTCTCCGGTGGCGTCTGGGAATCCCAAGTTCTGATGGACGTCTACGAAGGCTTGCTAAAGGAAAACCCCAAAGGCGAGGTCATCCCCGGCATGGCCACTGACTGGGAGATTTCCGAGGACGGCAAGACTTACACTTTCCACCTGCGTAAAGATGCCAAGTGGTCCGACGGTGAGCCGGTCACCGCAGAGGATTTCGTGTTCGGCTGGCAACACCTTCTCGATCCGGCCAGCGCCTCGAAATATGCTTACCTGCTCTACCCGATCAAGAACGCCGAAGCCGTCAATACCGGCGATAAATCGCTCGATGCCTTGGGTGTGGCATCACTCGACGATGGCAAGACCCTCAAGGTGACTCTCAATTCACCGACCCCCTTCTTTCTCCAGCTACTGACCCACTACACCGCCTACCCCGTGCCCAAGCATGCCGTCGACGAATACGGCAAAAAATGGGTCAAGATGGGCAACATCGTCACCAACGGCGCTTTCACGCCAGCGGACTGGGTCTCGCAATCGCGTATCAGCGTCGATAAAAATCCTGAGTATTACGATGCCGATGAGGTCAGCCTCGACGGTATCAACTATTTCAATACCGAGGATCGCAACGCTGCCATCTCGCGCTTTCGTGCGGGTGAGCTGGATATCATCCGCGATTACCCTTCGAGTCGCTACCATTGGCTCGAAGAGAACCTGCCAAAAGCCACGCATCTGAGCCCGATGCTGGGGTCCTACTACTACGTGCTCAACACTCGCGAAGGCCGACCGACCGCCGACAAGCGTGTCCGTGAGGCGTTGAACCTGGTCGCACGTCGTAAGGTACTCTCCGAGCAAATCATGGCCGGCAGCTTCAAGGACGCCTATTCGTTAGTCCCCCCGGGCACCAGCCACTACGACGTACAGCACATGGACGGCGTCGAGGGTGACTACGCCAAACGCTTGGCCAAGGCCAAGCAACTAATCAAGGAAGCCGGCTACGGCCCTGACCATCCGCTGCAACTGAAGCTGCGCTACAACACATCCGACGAGCACAAGAAGATTGCCATCGCCATGGCGGCGATGTGGAAGCCGCTGGGTGTCGAGGTCGAAATGACCAACGCCGAAGCCACCGTGCACTACCAGACCATTCAAGAAGGTGACTTCGATGTCGCCCGCGCCGGCTGGATAGCCGACTACAACGATGCCGAAAACTTCCTGACGCTACTGCGCGGCGGTGTCGGCAACAACTACGGCGACTACGACAACGCCGAGTACGACAAGCTGCTCGACCAGGCCGCCAGCACTCAAGACCTCGACAAGCGCGAGGCGCTTCTCGAAAAGGCCGAGAATGTCGCTCTCGATGACTATGCCTTGGTCCCGTTGCTCTACTACGTGACACGCAACCTGGTAAATCCCGAGATCACTGGTTGGCAGGACAATGCCGAGGATGACCACCCCTCACGCTGGGTGAAGTTCTCTGAGTAACTGCCCTTCCCTATGACGAATTCGCCGTCCCATCTCGGGGCGGCATGCGGAATGCCTCATGCTGACCTACACCCTGAAGCGCCTGCTCATGGCGGTTCCTACCCTGCTGATCGTGATCACGATCTCGTTTTTCCTGATGCGCGTGGCACCGGGAGGGCCGTTCGATGGCGAGCGCCAATTGCCCCCGGAAATCGAAGCCAACCTTAAGGCGGCGTACCACCTTGACGAGCCATTGCCCCAGCAATACCTGCGCTACATGGGCAATTTGTTGCAGGGCGATTTCGGGCCATCGTTCAAATACAAGGATTTCTCGGTCACCGAGCTGATCGCCCAGGGCTTTCCGGTGAGCCTCGAGATCGGCGGCCTGGCAATTCTTCTCGCACTTTTGATCGGACTCCCGCTGGGCACTATCGCTGCCCTACGACGCAACACGATGATCGATTATACGGTCATGGGGACGGCACTGGCGGGTATCGCAGTGCCCAACTTCGTGATCGCGCCGATCCTGGCGCTGGTATTCGGCGTCCTGCTCGCCTGGCTCCCGGCCGGTGGCTGGAACGGCGGCGCCCTGCCCAACCTGGTATTGCCGGTGATCGCGCTGTCGATTCAGCAGATCGCCTACATCGCACGCATGATGCGCGCCAGCATGATCGAGGTCCTCGGCAGCCATTACATTCGCACGGCGCGTGCCAAAGGACTTTCCGAGCGTCAGGTGATCTGGCGCCACGCCATCCGCCCCGCGCTGCTCCCCGTGACTTCCTACCTGGGTCCGGCGATCGCCGGGATCATCACCGGCTCGGTGGTGATCGAGCAGATTTTCGGTATCCCGGGCATCGGACGTTACTTCGTTCAGGCCGCGCTCAACCGCGACTACACCCTGGTGATGGGCACGGTGGTGTTCTATGGCGCACTGATCGTACTGATGAATCTGCTCGTCGATCTGCTCTATTCCGTTCTCGATCCGCAAATCCGCTATGACGACTGACCGGCGAGGAATGACCATGACTACCGAATCCACGTCCTACAGCGGCCACAATGTGTCGGGCGACGCTCCGGTCGCGGGCGAGAGCCTCGGCCGAGACGCCTGGCGACGTCTCAAACAGAACAAGGCAGCGATGGTCAGCCTGATCTTGCTGATCCTCATCAGCGCGGTGTGTGTGGTCGGCCCCTACCTGCTTCCATGGGGGTTGGCCGAAGTCGACTGGAACGCCTTCAGCGCCGCGCCGAGCCTCGAGAGCAACCACTTCCTGGGTACCGATGCCAACGGTCGCGACCTCCTGACCCGTACGCTCTATGGCGGTCGCGTGTCGCTTTCGGTGGCTTTGGTGGCCACCTTCGTCAGCCTGGTCATCGGGGTACTTTACGGGGCCATCTCCGGCTATGTCGGCGGGCGACTGGACAGCCTCATGATGCGCTTCGTCGACATCATGTACTCACTGCCATTCATGTTCCTGGTCATCCTTTTGATGGTGGTCTTCGGGCGCAATATCTTCCTGATCTACGCCGCCATCGGCGCGGTCGAATGGCTCGATATGGCGCGCATCGTGCGCGGCCAGACGCTGGCCCTCAAGCAGCGCGAGTTCATCGAAGCCGCCCACGCCTTGGGGGTCCGCGATCGCAAGATCGTCACCCGCCACCTGATCCCCAACGCCATTGGTCCGGTGATCATCTACGTCACGTTGACCGTGCCCAAGGTCATCCTGCTCGAGAGCTTCCTGTCTTTTCTCGGCCTCGGCGTGCAGGAGCCGCTGACCAGTTGGGGCGTATTGATTTCCGAAGGCACCGACATGATGCAGAGCGCGCCGTGGCTGCTGCTGGTGCCGTCGCTGTTCCTCGCCGTGACTCTGTTCTGTCTCAACTTCCTGGGCGACGGACTGCGCGACGCCCTCGACCCGAAAACACGCTGAGGTGACCGTGGCTGACAATCTGCTTGAAATCGACAACTTGAGTGTCGACTTCCAACTGCCCACTGGGACCGTCTCGGCGGTCAAGGGAGTGAGCTTTTCCATCCAACCCGGCGAGACGCTGGCGCTGGTCGGCGAATCGGGCTCCGGCAAGTCGGTGTCATCGACCGCCGCGATGCGTCTCTTGCCTGAGTTGGCCCAAACGTCTGGCGCCATCCGCTTCAAGGGCGAGGATCTTTTGAGCGTCACACCCAAGCGCATGCGCCGCATCCGAGGCAACGCCATTTCGATGATCTTTCAGGAACCGATGACCTCGCTCAATCCCTTGCAGCGCATCGAAACACAGATCGCCGAGGTGCTGGAAAAGCACCTCGGCCTCAATAGACGTCAGGCGCGCCCCAAGGTCATCGAATTGCTCGAGCAAGTGGGTATCCCCGAGCCGTCTAGACGCATCGGCAGTTATCCCTACGAGCTCTCCGGCGGCCAGCGCCAGCGGGTAATGATCGCCATGGCACTGGCCTGCGAGCCCAAGCTTTTGATCGCCGACGAACCCACCACCGCACTCGACGTCACCGTCCAGGCGCAGATTCTGGCGCTGCTCAAGGATCTTCAGTCGCGCTACGGCATGGCGATTCTGTTCATCACCCACGACTTGGGCATCGTGCGCCACTTCGCCGACCGGGTATGCGTGATGCGCCACGGTGAGCTCGTCGAATCTGGCACCACCGGTGAGGTATTCGACAGTCCACAGCATGACTACACACGCATGCTGATCGATGCCGACCCACGCGGTCGCAAAGCCCCCGTCGATACGACAATGCCAATGCTCCTGGAGGCAAAAGACGTGCGCGTACGCTTCGCGCTCAAGAAGCGCCTGCTCCGTGCCAGCGAGTACTTCGAGGCGGTCCGTGGCATCGACCTGAGCATCCGTCGCGGCCAGACCGTGGGCATCGTCGGTGAATCCGGCTCGGGCAAGTCGACACTTGGCCGGGCGCTGTTGCGACTGCTCAAGAGCCGCGGCGAGATTCGCTTCGACGGCAGCGATATCGCCACGCTCGATACTGGCAGCATGCGCCCCCTGCGCTCGCGTATGCAGGTAGTCTTTCAAGACCCCTTCGGCTCGCTGTCGCCGCGTATGACCGTCGGCGAGGTGATCAGCGAAGGCCTGCGCGTTCACCACCCCGAGCTCAATCGCCGCCAACGCGAGGCGCGAGTGATCGCCGCGCTCGAAGAAGTCGCACTGGACCCGGCGATGCGCAATCGCTACCCGCATGAATTCTCCGGTGGTCAGCGCCAGCGCATTGCCATCGCCCGGGCGCTGGTACTCAAGCCGGAATTTCTGCTGCTCGACGAACCCACCTCGGCGCTCGACCGCTCGGTGCAGGTCACGGTAATCGACCTATTGCGCGACCTGCAGCAAAAGCATGACCTGACCTACCTGTTCATCAGTCACGATCTCGCGGTTGTGCGTGCGCTGGCCGATACCGTACTGGTGATGAAAGAGGGTGAAGTCGTCGAACAGGGCACTACCGAGGAGATCTTCGCCAATCCGCGCGAACGCTATACCCAGGAACTGATGAGAGCCGCCTTCGTCGAAGACGCCGCTTGACCCTGACCTCCCCCGCCCTCGTAAAGTCCGCTGCAAACGTCATGCGTTTGCAGCGACGGCAATAAATGCGACCGCCTTAACACATGCTAAATACACGCTCTTAACTGTGGCGTAGCCTCAGCGCGTTCGCCTAGCCAACCTGGCGAGCTACAAAGACATACACGGCTGTGTTTGTCGGTGCCAGGCTCTCCGACTACGTTTACACGGGGGATGGCAGCAATACCGTTCTCAGCAGACTAATGGAGGAGTTTGCAATGAAAGAGACTCAAGACCTGTTCCCGACGCGCCTGGAACGCAAGCTGGGGATGTTCGAACGCATCGACCCGGTGGTGCATAGCGAAGGCGAGCAACGCAAGGGACCGCTCAGCGAAGCCGAGCTCGACGAATTCGAACGCAAAGGCTTTCTCTCCTTCGAAGGATTCTTCGATGAAGACGAAATGGCCGCGTTCCTCGAGGAGTTGGGCGACTACGAGAATGACGATGACCTCAAGCTCTCGGAAGGTACTATCCTCGAGCCCAGCAAGCAGGAAATTCGTTCGATCTTCGGCATCCATGAGGTATCCGAGCGGTTCAGCCGCCTGACGCGCGATCCGCGCCTACTGGCAATGGTCCAGCAGATCCTGGGTGGCGATGCCTATATTCATCAGTCGCGGATCAACTACAAGCCCGGCTTCAAGGGTAAGGGCTTCGACTGGCATTCCGATTTCGAGACTTGGCACAGCGAAGATGGCATGCCACGCATGCGCTCAGTGAGCTGTTCGATCATTCTCACCGAAAACGGTGAATTCAATGGCCCACTGATGCTGGTGCCTGGCTCACATAATTACTTCGTTCCCTGCGTGGGCCGCACGCCGGAGAACAACTATAAAGAGTCGCTGAAGAGTCAGGAAATCGGCGTACCGGACGATGCCAGCCTGCGCGACCTGATGGTCAAAGGCGATATCGAGGCGCCCAAGGGGCCTGTCGGCTCGCTGGTGATGTTCGAGTGCAACACCCTGCATGGTTCGAACATCAACATGTCGTGCTGGCCACGCAGCAACCTGTTCTTCGTCTACAACAGTGTCGAGAACACGCTGCATGACCCGTACTGCGGCAACCGCCCTCGGCCCGAGTTCCTGGCCAATCGCAAGGACTGGAGCCCCCTGAAACCTGCCAAATAAGGCATCGTCAGGGAAAGTGGTAAAACGACGAACCCCGGCATATTGCCGGGGTTCGTCGTCATGCATCCCAATCGCGCGGAACGCGGCTCAGAAGCGATAATCCATCGACAGCGCGAACACATCGGCCTCGACTTCATAGGTCCCGGACAGGTTGCCGCGGCTGGCATTCTCGTTGGTCGGCGTGGCGTTCTGATCAATATCGCCATCGTCGCCGAAGACGTGCATGTAGCCCGCCGTCACGCCCAGGCTCGAGGTCGGCATCCAGGTCGCCCCGAGCGTCGCCCAGCGGCGGTCGGCATCGGGCACACGCGGCGTGCGGTGCTCGCTGTCCGGCACCGGCGATTCGTCGACACCCAGGCCGGCGCGCAGCAGCCACTGCCGATTGAGCTGATAGTTAGCCCCCACCGAGAAAGCCCAGGTATCGTCCCAGTTCTCGGTCGTGGTGCTCTGGCCGCCATTATCGAAATCGACGGTCAGTTCCTTGAAACTGCTCCACTCCGTCCACTCGGCATTGGCCATCAAGGCGAGCCGATCGGTCAACTGATGATAGATCCCCAGGTTGAGGTTAGCCGGCGTGGTGATATCCGCCTTGCCGCCGCCGTCCTGCAACTGACCGGTGGCCTGTGCCCCGGCCAATACCGCCTGCCCCGCGGGGCTGTCGGAACTGTAATCGACATCACCGTCCAGCGTCAGCTCGACCTCCGAGCGGTAGCTGATGCCCAGACGGGTGCGCTCGGTGGCCTGGAACAGCGCCCCAAGAGTGTAGCCGTATCCCCAGTCGTCACCGGTCACCTCGGCCATGCCATCGGCATTGCCGATCGCCGAGGGAGGCAACTGACCCGCACCGGCCCCCACCGCGCCCAGATCGATGGCGTTGGAGAGCGTGGCATCGGCATACTGAGCACGCAGCCCCACCGCCAAGTTAAGGCGATCAGTGGCGCGATAATTCAGTGTCGGCTGGATATCGATGGTCTCGAGCTCGGTTTCGACGGCGTGATAGCGGCCGATCCACTCCTTGTCATACTTCGTCGAGAGGCCATAGGGTGCGGAGATCGCAAGCCCCAAATCGAAACGTTCATTCAGGCGCGTCTTGAAGGCGAAACTGGGCACCCAGGCCTCCTCGCCACCCTCGTTATCGCCGCTCCCCATATAACCAGCTCCGCTGACGGAACTCGCCGACGCGTCGGTCAACTCGAAGCCGGCATCGATGTAGGAAATACCGCCGGACACCTGAGTGCCCTCGACATTACCGATGGCTGCCGGGTTAAAGGTCATGTAGCTGACATCCTCGGCGCCGGCCGCCGCACCTGCCATGGCGTTACCCAATGCCTTGGCGCTCTGTTCACGAACCTGAAAGCCCGACGCGGCGGCTTGACCGGTCGCCATCACGGCGGATGCCAGAGTCACAGCGAGTGTGAGCTTGTTGATCTTGTTATGCATGAAAACGTCCTCTTCTGCGGAGACGTGGAGGCGAAAATTGTCTTAGGTTTTTACCCTTGCCCGAATAGTGGCGTGCCTCTTCGTTTTGGCCGATGGGCGTTTTCAAGTCAAGAGCAAACGTTTGTTTTAATCTCAGAAACGCTCATTCTTTAGTCTTATCAAGACTCCCGCATCTAATGTCTTTCAGGGCTGGGGGGATATTTATGTATTTATTTCAATATTTTAAATGAAGGTGTTGGAAATAGGCGATGACCGCCTTGACCTTTGTGTTACACAAAGGTTCTAGACTTCTCATATCACTCAGGAGGCTCCATGAAAGTCAGCGACTTGGCGCGTGCCGCTGGCGTTACCGGCGAAACGGTACGCCATTACACACGCGAGGGATTACTGCATCCGCAACGCGATCCCGACAACGGCTATCAACTCTATGATGCCGATGACCTCAATCGCCTGCGTTTCATACAGCGCGCACGCACGCTGGGGTTCAGTCTTCGCGAGGTGCGCGAGATTCTCGAACACGCCGACCATGGCGACTCTCCATGCCCCATGGTGCGCGACCTGCTGGCCGAACGCTTGCCGGAAATTCAGTCACGCATCCGTGAGTTGCAGGCCCTGGCAACGCGCATGGAAAACGCTCTGACCACCTGGAGAGACATGCCGGATGGCACGCCCGATGGCCATAGCTTGTGCCGGCTGATCGAGAGCCTGCCCATGGAAGAGCCTGTCCATGGAAAGTGACGACGGTTTCTCACGCCAGGCGCCATGAGCTCCCTCGAAGGAGAACGCAAGATGAGCACAACGGCTCCCCATTCTTTCACCGTGCCCGGCATGAACTGCCAGGGCTGCGTCAAACGCATGCGCGAGGCGATTCAGGCCGAGGACACGCAGGCCGAAGTCACCGGCGAGCCCGGTGAAAAGCATCTCAGTGTCGAATCGTCCCTGGACACGGCGCGCCTGAGCGCACTGCTCGAGCAAGCCGGTTATCCTCCGGCAACGCACCCACCGGAGACGACGACCAGTACCACTGACGACAGCGCATCAGCGACGAGCTCGAGCGGCGACCGGCATGACACCGAAGCAACGCGCGACGGGGGGCCAGTTCGCCTATCGTTGTCCGGCATGACTTGCGCCGGCTGCGTCAACACCATCACCCAGGCCTTGAATGCCACGCCCGGCGTGCGCTCGGCCAGCGTCAACTTCGGCTCGCATACCGCCGAGATCTTCGGCGACGCGCGCCCCCAGCAACTCGTCGATGCCGTGGAAGCGGTCGGCTACGGCGCCGAGCCCATCGAGGATCTCGGCCAGGCCGCACGCACCCGTGAGCAAAACGAGGCGCACGAGTACCGCCAGCGGCTCCGCGACACCGCCTTAGGGCTCATCCCCGGGGTGCTGCTGATGGGCAGCATGCTGTTCCATCCTCCACAACTGAGCGGGCCGGAACGCTGGGTCTGGCTACTGATCGGCGTGGTTACGCTGGGCATCATGGCCACGGCGGGCAGGCGCTTCTTCATCAATGCCTGGAAAACCTTCCGTCATCACCAGGCCAACATGGATACCCTGATCGCCGTCGGCACCGGCACCGCCTGGCTCTATTCGATGACGGTAGTGCTGATCCCCGAGGCGATTCCAGTCGCCGCGCGCGGGCTCTATTTCGAAGCCTCAGTCATGATCATCGGCCTGATCAGCCTCGGCAATGCCATGGAGTTGCGTGCCCGGGGGCGCACGTCCCGGGCGCTCAATCGCCTACTCGACCTGCAGGCGCCCACCGCCCGCGTGATTCGCGACGGTAACGAACACGACGTACCACTTGAGGAGGTTGCCGTCGATGACTGGATTCGCGTGCGTCCCGGCGAGCGCCTGGCCGTGGACGGCCGCGTCGAGGAAGGTGACAGCCATGTCGATGAATCAATGCTGACCGGCGAGCCTCAACCCGTCGCCAAGCATCCCGGCGACGAGGTCAGCGCGGGAACGGTCAACGGCCGTGGCACGCTGGTCTATATCGCTACCCGTATCGGCGCCGACAGTCGCCTGGGGCGTATCGTCGAGCAAGTGGCCAGCGCCCAGAACTCGCGTCCTCCCATCGGTACGCTAGCCGACCGGATTTCCGCTATCTTCGTGCCTAGCGTGCTGATCATCGCCGTACTCACGGCGCTGGTCTGGTTCAATTTCGGCCCCGCGCCGCAGTTGGTCCACATGCTGGTCACCGCCACCACCGTACTGATCATCGCCTGCCCATGCGCCCTGGGGCTGGCAACACCGATGTCGACCATGATCGGCGTCGGCAAGGCCGCCGAGCACGGCATCCTGGTGCGCGACGGCGATGCGCTGCAGACCGCCAGCAAGCTGACCACGCTGGTCGTCGACAAGACCGGCACCCTGACCGAAGGTCGTCCGCGCGTGACCTCTGCCCAGTGGGCCACCGAGGATACCCACACCGCCTTGAGCTGGGTGGCGGCCCTCGAACGCGGCTCCGAGCATCCCCTCGCCGAGGCGCTCGGCGACTATGCCGACCAGCAGGGCGTCACGCAGACCGCGCTTCCCGAGCTGCGCGAGTTTCAAGCGCTCAGCGGGCGTGGCGTCATCGCCGTCACCGACACGGGGCAGTCGCTGCGACTCGGCAATGCCGCGCTGATGCGCGAAGGCGATGTCGAACTGGGTCAGGCCCAGAGGTGGGGCGCCGAGCTTGAAGACAAGGCGCAGACACCGCTCTACCTGGCCGCCGACGGGCAGGTGATGGGCGTCTTCGGTATCAGCGATCCGTTGCGCGAGGATAGCCGCGACGCCGTGGCGCGCTTACAGGCGGACGGCATCGAGGTGGTCATGCTGACCGGCGATAACGCCCATACCGCCCGTGCCGTGGCTCAGGCGCTGGGAATCGCGCGAGTCGAGGCCGAGCTATTGCCCGAGGACAAACGCGAAATCGTCGCGCAGTTGCAACGCGACGGCCATCTCGTCGGCATGACCGGCGACGGCATCAACGACGCCCCGGCCCTGGCGCAAGCCAACGTGGGCTTCGCCATCGGCCAGGGCACCGACGTGGCAATCGAATCGGCGGGTATCACGCTGATGCGCAACTCGCTCCACGGCGTGGCCGATGCCATCGAGATCAGCCGCGCCACTCTGCGTAACATCAAGCAGAACCTGTGGGGCGCCTTCGGCTACAACGGCTTGGGGATTCCCATCGCCGCCGGGGTCTTCTATCCGCTGACGGGGATGCTGCTCTCGCCCATCGTCGCTGCCGTCGCCATGTCGCTGTCCTCGGTCACCGTAGTCAGCAACGCCAACCGGTTGAGGCTGTTCAAATCCACGGCACGCCGTGCCAAAACGTCCGAGGAGGCTGCATGACGCTTCTCATCAATCTGATCGGGCTGGCATTGATCGTCGGCATCGCCTGGTGGTTCTGGCTATCGCCACGTTGAGATCATGGCAGCATGATGGCTATGCTGAGAGACATCGCGTCGCGGTAAATGGGGAGTGATATGCCACGCATTCAAGGCGTTCTCGAAACCGCCCTCTACGTCACCGACATGGCCCGCACCCGGGCCTTCTTCGAGAACGTGATGACACTGTCGGCCTTTACCGCCGACCATCGCTTCACCGCGTACGAGGCCGGGCCAGGCAGCGTGTTGCTGCTGTTTCAACAAGGCAGCACCGAAGAAACCGTGAACCTGCCGCACGGCATGGGCACCATACCGCCCCATGACGGTGCCGGACGCGTGCATCTGGCGCTGGCCATCGATCGCGATGAATTGGAAGACTGGGAAACCCAACTCGTCGCCCACGACATTCCCATCGAAGGCCGTACGCACTGGCCGAAAGGCGGTGAAAGCCTCTACTTCCGCGACCCCGACGGCCACCTGCTGGAATTGGCCACGCCCGGCGTCTGGCCGAATTACTAATCAAGCTGGAAGAGCGCCGCTGCGCGGCTGGAAGCGGGAAGATCGGCGCTTTGCGCCTGGAAGAACCCCAGGAAGGAGAATCATTCTCGGCTTCTAGCTTCTAGCTTCTAGCTTCTAGCTTCTAGCTTCTAGCTTCTAGCTTCTAGCTTCTAGCTTCTAGCTTCTAGCTTCTAGCTTCTAGCTTCTAGCTTCTAGCTTCTTCCCTCTTCCCTCTTCCCTCTTCCCTCTTAAACAGGCTCGGCATGCTCGATCATCAACTGCAACGACTCACGCCCCCGCCAGCGATTGCGCGATAGCTTATAGGCACAGCGCAGACGATCGCCCAGGCCGAACGGCGGCAGCTCGCCAGGCGTCAGGGCACGAAACCAGATCGCCTTGAGGCTCACCGCGCCACACGAGAGTTCGAGCATCAGATGATTGCCATCCGCACCCACGGGGCGTAGTTGCTCGATGCGAAACTCACCGTCGAAAAGCGGGGCGTCGAACTCGCGACCGTAGGGCGCCAAGCGTGCCAGTTCATCCACCGCCGCCAGCGACAGCTGCTCGGGCGTCAAGGCACCGTCGGTCAGCACATACGGAAAAAGCTCGCGGCCACCGAGTTGCTCCTCGACCGCCGTGAGTAAGGCATCGCGAAATTCCGCCAGACGCTCGCGGGGTACGCCAATGCCCGCCGCCCCCCGGTGGCCACCGAAACGTGGCAATGCCTCGGGGGCCAGTTCATGCGCACGCTGCAATGCATCGCGCAGGTGCAGCCCTTCGATGGAACGTCCCGAGCCGGTCAGCATGCCCGGCGCAGCGGCCGGTGTAAGCACCAACGTGGGACGCCCGAAGGACTGCACCAGGCGCGAGGCGACGATGCCCTGCACGCCAGCGTGGCCGTCCTCGAGGAAGACCACGATAGCCGATGCTCCCTCGGCCAGCGCGTCGAGCGCCAATGTTCGAGCGCTCTCGACCATGTCCGCCTCGATCGCCTTGCGCGACTGATTGTCGGTATCCAGCACCTCTAGATGACGCCGCGCCGAGGCGTCGTCGGCGGCGAGCATGAAATGCAGCGCCGCATAGGGATCATCAAGGCGCGAGCGCGCATTGATGCGCGGCCCCATCTGAAAGGCCAGGGTCTCGGCATCGAAGGGCACGCTGTCGTCCCCCAGTCGCTCGGCCATGACCCGCCAGCAGGCGGCGCCCATGCGGTTGATCAATGTCAGCCCGTGGCTGACCACGGCGCGGTTGGCGGGGCTCGCCCCCAGCGAGACGCAATCCGCCACGGTGCCCAAGGCGACGTAGGACAGCCACGGCGACAATTTCGGGGTCGAGGGCGAGGCCACGCCCTGCTCGATGAGCACCGAGCGCGTCAGTGACATGGTCAGCCACGCCACCATGCATCCGGCGATGGTGGGGTCCGGGTAATCGCAATCGCTGCGTGTGGGATTGACGGTGGCATACGCTGACGCCGGCGGCCCCGCTGTCGGCAAGGCGTGATGGTCGGTGACCACGACATCGAGCCCGGCCTCACGCAGACGCGCGATACGCGGCTCGTCGGAACTACCGCAGTCGGCCGTGATCACCAGGCTAGGGCGTGGCGACAACGCCAGTGTGCGCTCCACCAGCGGCAAACTGATCCCATAGCCATCGAAGATACGATGGCCGATCAAACTGTGCAGCTTATGCATCGGCACACCGAACAGCTCATTCAGGGTCCGCAGAATGACGACGTGTGAGGTGATGCCGTCGACGTCGTAATCGGTCAAGATGCCGATATGCTCGCCCTCGGCCACCGCCAGGGCGATTCGCTCGGCGGCACGACGCGCGTCCTGCAGACGTTCGGGGTGCGCCAGATAACGCAGGCTGGGGTCGATCAGCGACGCGATATCGTCTGTGTAGTCGTGCAGACGCCCGGCCAGTATCCGCGCCTGCAGCTCGCTGAGCCCGGCCGACTGCGCGCGGCGGTAGACGCTCTCATCACGCGGACGTGACAAGATGCGACGGTTCAGCAGGCGTTGCGGATCATGCTCGGCTACTGACACGAATGACTCCTCGGGAGACGGCGGGATGGCAAACCGGGGCGTCGCATATCACCACGACGCCTTGGAAGGTCAGCGGCGCTGTTCGGCGACGAAGGCCTGCACGGCTTCGAGCTCGGCCGGCAGCACGGTGTAGCGCTCTTCACGCTCGAGTAAATCGGCCATGTGCGCGGGCAGCGGTGCACCCTCGAAACCCGCCTGGAGCACCGCATCGGCGAACTTGGCCGGATGCGCGGTCGCCAGGGTGATCATCGGTGTCGAGGCATCCGCACGAACACGTTCAGCGGCACGATAGCCCGTCGCGGTATGCGGATCGAGCAATTCCTTGGTACGCCCATGCGCGTCGCGAATCACCTCGAGGATGGTGTCGTCATCCACGCTGTGGCTGACGAACTTCTCGCGCAGCCGTGCCAACGGCGCCTCGGCGAGCACCGCTGGCTCATGCTGGAAACGCTCGAGCAGATCGCGCACGGCGTCGCCATCGCGGTCGTAAGCCTCGAACAGCAGGCGTTCGAAGTTCGACGACACCACGATATCCATCGACGGTGCCAGGGTCGCCTTGAGCGCCTGCTTGGAGAAGTCGTTGTCGGCCAGGGTACGATGCAGGATATCGTTGGCATTGGTCGCGACGATGAACTGCTTGACCGGCAACCCCATGCGATAGGCCACGTAGCCGGCGAAGACATTGCCGAAGTTGGCCGACGGCACGCAGAAGCTCACCTCGCGATGCGGTGCGCCCAAGGCCACCGCTGAGGCCACGTAATAGACCACCTGCGCCATGATGCGCGCCCAGTTGATGGAGTTGACCGCCACCAGGCGCGTGCCATTCAGGAACGCTTGATCGGCGAAGCTTGCCTTGACCATCGCCTGGGCATCGTCGAAATCGCCCTCGATGGCGATGTTGAAGACATTGTCAGCCAGCACCGAGGTCATCTGCCGACGCTGTACCTCGGATACACGGTTATGCGGATGCAGGATGAAGATGTCGAGGTTGTCGCAATGCCGACAGCCTTCGATCGCCGCCGACCCGGTATCGCCGGAGGTCGCCCCCATGATCACCGCACGCTCGCCACGCTTGGCCAGGAAGTGATCGAGGATGCGCCCGAGCAACTGCAGGGCGACATCCTTGAACGCTAGCGTCGGGCCGTGGAACAACTCGAGCAGGAAGTGGTTGCTGGCGAGCTGGTTGAGCGGCACCACCGCCTCGTGGCTAAAGGAGGCATAGGCATCGGTGACGAGCCCCCGGAAGGTCTCGTCGTCGATCTCGCCGCCGACGAAGGGCTTCATCACGCGAAACGCGATCTCGGCATAGGAAAGCCCCGCCATCGCCTCGAGATCCGCCGTCGAGAGCGTGGGAATCGTCTCCGGCACGTAGAGACCGCCATCGCTGGCCATCCCGGTCAGCACCACTTCTTCGAAACTCAGCGCCGGCGCCTGGCCGCGCGTACTGATATAACGCATTGCTCGGTTTCCTCGCTAGAAGGAAGAGCGCGGCTTCGCCGCTGGAAGCTAGAAGAACGAAGAGAGACTCAATGGCTAGAACCTGAAAGGCCGCTTCTCTCTTACGTCTTACTTCTTGTCCCTTCCCTCTTCCGTCCTGGTTTATTCCTGCTCGTCGAGGGCTTCGACACGAATCCGGGTCACCGGACCGGCGATATCGGCCAGCGATTCGAGCTGACGGATGACTTCGTTCATGTGCTGCTCGCGGGTGCGATGCGTCATCAGGATGATGGGCACCAGCTCGCCTTCGGTGGCTTCCTTCTGGATGATCGCCTCGATGGAAATCCCCTGCTCGGAGAGGATCGTCGCCACGCGCGCCAACACGCCCGGGCGGTCCACCGCCAACAGACGCAGATAGTAGGCCGTGACGATATCCTCCATGGGCAGGATCGGCAGCGAGCCGTCGGCTTCGTCAATGCCGCTAAAGGCGAGATACGGCACACGATAATGATGCTCGGTGGTGATGTCGCGCGCCACGTCGAGCAGGTCGGCGACCACTGCCGAGGCTGTGGGCTCGGCCCCTGCGCCGGCGCCATAATAGAGCGTCGGGCCCACGGCATCGCCCATCACGGCGATGGCGTTCTTCACGCCATGCACGCTGGCCAGCAGACGTTCCTTGGGAATCAAGGTCGGATGCACGCGAAGCTCGAGGCCCTTTTCGGTGCGCTTGGAAATCCCCAAGTGCTTGATGATGTAGCCCAGTTGATCGGCCTGTTCGACATCATCGGCCGTGACCCGCGAGATACCCTCCGTGTAGGCCTTATCGAACTGCAGCGGCACACCGAAGGCGATCGACGCCAGGATGGTCAGCTTATGAGCGGCGTCGATCCCTTCGACATCGAAGGTCGGGTCGGCTTCGGCATAACCCAGTGCCTGCGCCTCGGCGAGCACGTCGTCGAAGGCACGGCCTTCGTCGCGCATGTGAGTCAGAATGTAGTTGCCGGTGCCGTTGATGATGCCGGCAAGCCATTGAATGCGGTTGGCCCCCAGGCCTTCACGCAGCGATTTGATCACCGGGATGCCGCCGGCCACGGCCGCCTCGAAGGCCACGATCACGCCCTTTTCGTGCGCGGCCTGGAAGATCTCGTTGCCGTGCACGGCGATCAACGCCTTGTTGGCAGTGACTACGTGCTTGCCATTCTCGATGGCGGTCATCACCAGCTCACGGGCCACGTCGTAGCCCCCGATCAACTCGACCAACACATCGACATCGGGATTGCGTGCCACCTCGAAGACATCGCGGGTGACCTTGACCCCGGCGGTTTCGCATTGCGGGTTATCGCGACGCGTACCGACTTGCTCGACGATAATCGGTCGACTGGCGCGACGGGCGATATCGTCCGCGTTGCGCGTCAACACATTGAAGGTACCGCCACCCACGGTCCCTAGCCCACAGATACCTACTCTCACCGGTTTCAACGTCACGCTCCCCTTGCTCAGTGTATGTGTCCAGCGGACCTCCTGCGCCTAGCGTCGGAGGTCATCATATTTATCGTCGCTCGGTCATTCCTTGATGCCGAGCATTGACGCCAGCCGCTCGGCCGGCACGTACCCCGGCACCATGCGGCCATTCGGCAACACGATGGCGGGCGTTCCCTGAATTCCCAGTTCACGTCCAAGCTCATACTGCTCGGCCACCGGCGCCTCACACTCCGCCGTGGCCTCCAGGGTTTCCCCGCGCATCGCGGCGCTGAGCGCCTCGGTGGCATTGTCGGCGCACCAGGCCCGGCTCAGCACGCGTGCCGCCTCGGAGTCGACGCCGGCACGCGGGAAGGCCAGATAGTCTACCTCGATTCCCATCCGATTGAGACGGGGGACTTCTTTATGCAGCTTTTGGCAATAAGGGCACGAGGTATCGGTAAAGACGGTAATGCGCGCCTTGACCTCGCTGGCAGGCTTGTAGATGACGCGCGCCTTCTCGGGGACGTCATCGAGACGCGCCTGACGGCGTTCGTTGGCGGCACGCTCGGTCAGGTTGACCATTTGCCCGTCGCGGTTTCGATACAGGTCACCGACCACCATGTATTCCCCGTCGGCGTCTGTATACAGGGTTTCACCGCTCTCGAGTCGCACCTCATAGAGCCCCGGTAACGGCGACTCCTCGACCGACGCCACCGGCATCGGCTGCCCGTTGTGGGTCAACTTGTCAGCCAGCCCCTCGGGGGGCGCGGCAAAGCTTAATGGAGCGGCCATAAGGGCCAAGACGCCCCCGATGATGGGCAGTACGGCTCTAGACATGATCAACCTCTAGGATGATGTTGGGCGTGCAGCGCTTCCAAGCGCGCTT
Organism: Chromohalobacter sp. 11-W; assembly: GCF_029889905.1. Classification (GTDB taxonomy): domain Bacteria; phylum Pseudomonadota; class Gammaproteobacteria; order Pseudomonadales; family Halomonadaceae; genus Chromohalobacter. The sequence continues at coordinate 241,765 of NZ_JARANZ010000006.1, forward strand.
GGGCCACTTGGGTATAGATTTGCGTGGTCGACAGGTCACTGTGTCCCAGCAACAACTGTACGACACGTAAATTGGCCCCATGATTCAACAGGTGCGTCGCGAATGCATGGCGCAGCGTGTGTGGCGAGAGCGGTTTGTCGATGCCAGCCGCCACGGCATGCCGTTTGATACGATGCCAGAATGTCTGGCGGGTCATGAACCCATCATGGCGTCCGGGAAACAGGGGCGGTCGGGTCGGATCGTTCATCAGGCCCCCACGCCCTTGACGCAGGTAGCGCTCGAGCCATGCGGTCGCCTCCTCGCCCAGCGGGACCAAGCGCTCCTTATCGCCTTTGCCGAGTATGCGCAGTACGCCCTGGCGCAAGTTGACCGCGTCCACCGTCAAACCGACCAGCTCGGAGACACGCAGGCCACAGCCATACAACACCTCAAGCATGGTACGGTCGCGCAGTCCCAGCGGCGCATCTGGATCCGGCGCCTCGAGCAGACGCTCGACCTCGGCTTCATCCAGGGTATTGGGCAATTTGGCGACGGCCTTGGGAGCACGCGCCTCAGCCAGGGGGTCATGGGCGATATGCCCTTCGGCCAGCGCCCAGCGATAGAAGCGCCGCAGACAGGACAACAAGCGTGCCACCGAGCGAGGATGATAGTGCTCGCGACGCGCCGCCAGAAATGCCTCCAGCGCGTTGTCCCCGGGGGCAAGAAGACGCTCGCTGCGCGACGCGAGGTGCGCGAGCCAGGCATCCAGATCGCGCCGATAGGCATCCAGCGTATGTCGACTCAGCCCGCGCTCCAACCAGAGCCCATCGATAAAAGCATCGCGCCACTCGAGATCATCCACCGATTCTGCCCTCCCCGCGCCGCCTTCGCCTACCCCATATGCAAAAACCCCGCGAGCCAAGGGCCCACGGGGTTCTCGTCGAGCGCTCCCCAAAGGGAGCGCTCATGACGTCTAGACGACGCCGCAAGCCGCTTAACGAGTCAGCTTTTCCTTGATGCGAGCGGACTTGCCACTGCGCTCGCGGAGGTAGTACAGCTTGGCCTGGCGCACGTCACCGCGACGCTTGACCTCGATGGAAGCGACCAGCGGGCTGTACGTCTGGAAAGTACGCTCGACGCCGACACCGTGAGAAATTTTACGCACGGTGAAAGCGGAGTTGAGCCCGCGGTTGCGCTTGCCGATCACAACGCCTTCGAAAGCCTGCAGACGCTCGCGGCTACCTTCCACAACCTTGACCTGAACGGTCACGGTGTCGCCCGGCGAGAATTCCGGAATCTGCTTGCTCATCTGCTCGGTTTCGAGCGCCTGGATCACCTTGTTCTTGCTACTCATGACTAAACTCCTTGATATTTGGATGACCGGCTCTTCATGTGTCGAGAGTCGGTCGTGATCCCGGCGTCGCGAAACGCGGGAATCGACGTTGTGGGTGACGCGCGGCGCTCATTCATCGAGCATCCGTCGCTCCTCCGTCCTACCGACGTGCTGACTCGTGGCATTTTCCGCGATGAACTCGTCAAGCAGGCGTTGCTGCTCGCGATCCAGAGCGCGACCTTCGAGAAGGTCGGGTCGCCTGAGCCAGGTGCGCCCGAGGGACTGCTTCAGCCGCCAGCGGCGAATCGCCGCGTGGTTGCCGCTAAGCAGGATGTCCGGCACGCCACGCCCGTCGATCGTCTCGGGGCGCGTGTAGTGCGGGCAATCCAGAAGCCCCTCGCTAAAGGAATCCTCAAGTGCCGAATCGCCATGGCCGAGCACGCCCGGCACCAGCCGAGAGACGGCATCGACCATCACCATGGCCGGCAATTCACCGCCGCTAAGCACATAATCGCCGATCGACCATTCCTCGTCGATGTCGGACTCGACCACTCGCTCGTCGATGCCCTCGTAACGACCGGCGACGACGATCAGTGCCTCCAGGTCAGCCAGCTCCCGCACGCCGCGTTGATCGAGCCGCCGCCCCTGGGGCGACAGATAAACCACGCGTGTACGCTCTGGCGCACAACCACGGCGTTCGGCGTCACGGCGTGCCTCGGCGATAGCGGGTCGCAGCGTGTCGACCTTCATCAGCATGCCGGGGCCACCGCCATAAGGCCGGTCGTCCACCGTGCGGTGCTTATCCGTGGCGTAATCCCGGGGATTCCAGAAATCCACCACTAGCAATCCCTGGTCGACGGCGCGCCCCGTTACGCCGTAACGAGTGATCGCCTCGAACATCTCCGGGAACAGGGAGACAACACCAATCCACACGGCTTCATCACTCGGCCAGTGACACCGAAGATACGGCGTCAGAATTCAGGATCCCAATCCACTGTCATACGCCCGGTACCAAGATCCACCTCGCGGATCACGCCATCGGGCAGAAACGGTATTAACCGCTCCCGATCATCGAGACTCGCCTCGCTGGGCTGGATCACCAACACGTCGTTGGCACCCGTCTCGAAGAGATAATTCACTTGCCCCAGACATTCACCGGACAGCGTCTCGACCCGCAGGCCTTCGAGCTGATACCAGTAATAGTCGCCCGGCGCGAGCGCCGGCAACGCCTGCTTGGGCAGGAGAATATCCGCGCCAGCCCAACGTTCGGCCAGTTCGCGGCTCGAGATGCCTTCCAGGCTGGCGACCAGCCCTTTGCCATGAGTGCGCCCTTGGCCCAGCTTGCACTCAAAGTGCTCGCCGCGCAGTGACAGCACCCATTCGGCATGCTCGAAGATGCCCTCGATGGGGCTGGTGTACGAATACACCTTCAGCCACCCTTTCACGCCGTAGGGACTGGTCAGGCGGCCAAGCACCACGTGCTCGTCGTCTTGCGCCGCATCGGCGCGACCGGTCTCATGCGACATAGCGGGCAGTGCACTCACGCTTGCTGCTTGCGTGCTTCTTTCAGCAACTCGGCGACACGATCGGAGAGCTGGGCACCCAGACCCTGCCAATGCTCGGCACGCTCGAGATCGACGCGCAGACGCTCTTCCTGACCACGGGCTACCGGGTTGAAGAAGCCGATACGCTCGATGAAGCGGCCGTCGCGAGACTTACGCGAGTCGCTGACGGTGAGGTGATAAAAGGGACGCTTCTTGGCGCCACCACGGGCCAAACGGATGGTAACCATGCGCTATAATCCTACGGTTGAAGTTTTACGTTACGCCACGGACTGTCGCGGCGGGCAAGACCCACCTGCGAAGACGCAGCATTCTACGGAAAAAGGCTCGTATTGGAAACCTTTTTCCTTGACAAGGAAAGGCGTTATCAACGGCGCGGAAAGCCGCCGCCAGGGCCACCGCCCATGCCAGGGCCACCCATGCCACCAGGGCCGCCCATGCCACCGCCCATGTCCCGCATCATTTTCTGCATGCCGCCTTTCTTGCCGGCCTTTTTCATCATCTTCTGCATCTGCTTGTGCTGCTTGAGCAGACGGTTGAGATCGGGCACTTGCAAGCCAGCACCCGCCGCGATACGACGCTTGCGCGAGCCACTGATGATTTCCGGCTTGCGGCGCTCCTTCGGGGTCATCGAGTTGATCAACGACTCGAGCTTGCCCAGTTCCTTCTCGGCGCCCGGCCCCTGCGCAGCTTCGGCCATCTGCCCCATACCGGGCAGCTTGCCCATCAAACCGCCCATGCCGCCCATCTTCTTGAGCTGCTGGAGCTGTTCGCGGAAGTCCTCGAGATCGAAACCGTTGCCTTTCTTGACCTTCTTGGCCAGTTTCTCTGCCTTGCCCTGGTCGACGTTACGCTCGGCTTCCTCGATGAGCGACAGCATGTCGCCCATGCCTAGAATCCGCGATGCAACGCGATCCGGGTGAAACGGCTCGAGGGCATCGACTTTCTCGCCCATGCCCATGAACTTGATCGGCTTGCCGGTAACGTGGCGCACCGAGAGCGCCGCGCCACCACGGGCGTCACCGTCCGCCTTGGTGAGGATCACCCCGGTAAGCGGCAACGCCTCGTGGAAAGCCTGCGCGGTATTGGCGGCATCCTGGCCGGTCATGGCATCGACCACGAACAGCGTCTCGTCAGGCGAGACCGCTCCATGCAAGGCCTGGATTTCTTCCATCATCGCCTGATCGACTGACAGTCGCCCGGCGGTATCCACGAGCACCACATCGTGGAACTGGATCTTGGCATGCTTGATCGCCGCCTGGGCGATGTCGACCGGCTGTTGGGCGCTAGTCGAGGGAAAGAAGTCGACTTCTACTTCTTTGGCCAGCGTCTCGAGCTGATCAATGGCAGCCGGTCGATAGACGTCGGCGGAGACCACCAGCACTTTTTTCTTTTCCCGCTCGCGCAGGAAGCGCGCCAACTTGGCGACCGAGGTCGTTTTACCCGCACCCTGCAGGCCGGCCATCAAGACCACCGAGGGCGCGCTCTTGAGCGACAGCGCCTCGTTGGCCTCGCCCATGATCGCTTCCAGTTCCTGCTGGACGATCTTGACGAATTGCTGGCCCGGGGACAGGCTGCGCGAAACCTCTTGGCCCACGGCGCGCTCGCGCACCCGCTCGACGAACGCCTTGACCACCGGCAGGGCCACGTCGGCCTCCAGCAGCGCACGACGCACCTCGCGCAGCGTGTCTTTGATGTTGTCCTCGGTCAGCTTGGCCTGACCGGTGATCGACTTCAGCGTGCCCGACAGGCGATCGGTCAAACTTTCAAACATGGCGCTCTCCGGCAGGAATTGCCTAGGCATGAAAAGGCGATTATACGCGTTCGTGGCGACTCTCTCCATGCACCCGTCGCAATGCGCAAGCAGCAGGGGGATTCGCTACGGCGCAGGGATTCGCTATAGTAACGCTCCCGAGTCCGCGTGACAGGCTCACGTGATATTAACGCTTCATTTTCTTCGACGCCGACCGGCGCAGGGATTGGCCACCGATGCAGGCGCTGCCTTTTGCGATTCTCGCCATTGTCTGTTACCTCGCCGCGGGCGCCTGGCAAGCGCTCGCGCTTGCCAGGCGTGTCCCGCCCAGGACGATCTTGGTGCGCTCCCTGGGCTTGCTCGCGGTCAGCGCCCACACCGTGGTCGTGGCGCACAGCGTGTTTCTCGGTCGTGGCCTGCATCTGGGGCTTTTCGAAAGCGCCTCACTCTTCACCTGGTTGATCGCCGCCCTGCTGATCGCGGTCAGTCTGTTCAAGCCATTGTTGAATGCCGGCGTCGGCCTCTTCCCGCTGGCCGCACTGACGCTGGTTGCATTGATGCTTTACCCCAGCCACATGGTCGAATCCAACGTCTCGCCCGGCATCGTCTTTCATATCGTGACCTCCAGCGTGGCCTCGGCACTGCTCAGCATTGCGGCGGTGCAAGCCGTGCTGGTGGCGTTTCAGAACCACGCCCTCAAACGCCGTCATACACGTGGGATCATCCAGGTGTTGCCCGCGCTGACGAGTATGGAGCGCTTGCTGTTCGAGCTCATCGGCGCCGGCTTGCTATTACTGACGGCGGCCATCGTCAGCGGCTTCATCTTCATCGACAACCTTTTCGCCCAGCATCTCGTCCACAAGACGGTATTCTCTCTCGCCGCCTGGTTGGTCTTCACGGGGCTGCTCATCGGCCGACATTGGTTGGGCTGGCGCGGCGCACGTGCGATGCGCTGGACCCTGGGCGGCTGCCTGTTACTGGTACTCGGCTACTTCGGTACCAAGGTCGCGCTGCAATTGATCTTTCACGATATCTAGGCGAAAACGCAGCAACTTGACACTTCCAAAGGGAAACCCTACAAACGATGTTGGCTTTTCAGCGAGGACCTCTCCACCTTGAGCGATGACCTACCCTTAGGGCTGCTGTTAACGCTGCTGCTCGTGCTCATTTGCCTATCCGCCTTCTTCTCCAGCTCGGAAACCGGGATGATGTCGATCAACCGCTATCGCCTGTCGCACCAGGCCAATAGCGGCGAGCGCACCGCCAAGCGGGTCTTACGGCTGCTGAGCCGACCCGACCGGCTGATCGGCGTCATCCTCATCGGCAACAACTTCGTCAACAACCTCGCCGCCTCCATCGCCACGATCATCGCCATCCATTTCTTCGGCGACGTCTCTGGACCGGCCATCTCGACCGCTGTGCTGACCATCGTGATTCTGATCTTCGCCGAGGTCACGCCCAAGACGTTCGCCGCGGTCAAGCCCGAACGCATCGCCTATCCCGCGTCTTTGGCACTAGAGCCGCTACTCAAGCTCTTCTATCCGCTGGTGTGGCTCGTCAATGCGATTTCCAATGGCCTGCTACGGCTCTTGGGTGTCAAGGATATCGACGGCAGTGCCGACAACCTGACGCGTGATGAGTTGCGCACGGTCGTTCACGAGGCCGGCACCATGATTCCCCGGCGTCACCAGTCCATGTTGCTGTCGATCCTCGATCTGGAAAACGTGACCGTCAACGACATCATGGTGCCGCGTCAGGAGATCGCCGGCATCGATCTCGACGACGACATCGAGGCCATCCTCACCCAGATCCGCTCCAGTCAGCACACGCGAGTACCGGTCTACAAGGGCGACATCAACAACATCATCGGCATCCTGCACCTACGCAACGCCGCACGCTTCCTTTCGAAGCCCGAGGTGACCAAGGCCGCCATCGTCCAGGAAGCCCGTGAGCCCTATTTCATTCCTGAGTCGACGCCGCTTCACACTCAGTTGCTCAATTTCCAGCAACAAAAGCGTCGTATCGGCATCGTGGTCGACGAATATGGCGACGTGGAGGGGTTGGCGACACTGGAAGACATCCTCGAGGAGATCGTCGGCGAGTTCACCACCGACGAAGCGGCCACGCACCGCGAGATTCATCCTCAGGAAGACGGCAGCTACATCATCGAGGGCACTACCAATATTCGCGACATCAACAAAGTACTCGCCTGGCAATTGCCTACCGACGGCCCCAAGACGCTCAACGGGTTGATTCTCGAGCATCTGGAAGCCTTTCCCGACGCGCCCGCCTGCCTGCAGTTGGGAGCGATCCGCATGGAAATCCTGCAGATCAAGGACAACCTGATCACCTCGGCGCGCTGCTGGCAATCGGCACGCCGCGCCCGGGTGTTGGGTTAACGCGAAGAAACGCCGATTTCGGCTTCGGCCTTACGTTTGAGTTCGATCACGCGGCGCTCCATATCGCCGCGTTTGGCCTCGCCCACCGGAATAGGGTCACCGAAGTGGAGCGCCACCCGGGCCCGGAAACGCCGTGGCCATTTGGTCAACGCCTTGCCGCCGCAATTCGATGTCCAAGATCCCCACAGCCCGGCTAATCCGGCAGGCACCACCGGCACCGGGTCTCGCGCCAGAATGATCTCCACGCCCCGCCGAAAACGCTGCATTTCGCCGTCGGACGTCAAGCGCCCCTCGGGGAACAACATCACCACCTCGCCCTGACGCAGGGCGTGACTCACTTCATCCAAGGCACGCCGCACGCCGCCAGGATCGCAGCGCTCGGAATCCACCGGAATAGCGCCGGCAATGCGAAAGAACCAATTGAGCCACGGAGATTCGTAGATCGGGCGATCCATCAAGAAGCGCAGCGGACGCGGGCATCCACCGCCCAGGATCAAGGCGTCCATGAAGCTGACGTGGTTGCACACCACCAGCGCCGCGCCACGTGCGGGCACCGATTGGCGACCGCGAAAACGCAGCCGATACAACACGCGAATCAGCACGAAAATCGACAGACGCAGTGCCGGACGCGGCACCATGCACAGGATGACTGCCGCCAGCGTCAGGGACACCGCCGACAAGGCCAGCATGAAGGTATTGAGCGAGGCGCCGATCACACTCAGCACGACCACACCGAAGCCCGCCGCCAGCACCATGAACAGTGCATTGAGAATATTGTTAGCGGCGATCATGCGGGCCCGATTGTCATCGCCGCTTTCGAGCTGAATCAGCGTATATAACGGCACGATGTACAAACCGCCGCCCAAACCGATTACCGCAAAATCGAGCATCTGGCGCCAGAAACCCGGTGACAGGCTCAATGCCGCCAACCCGGTATCGCTGCCCGCCAGCGGCTGACTCAGCCCCAGGTCGAGACCGGCCAGACCGAAGAGCATGGCGCCGGCCGGTATCAGCCCGACTTCCAGACGTCCCGCCGACAGCCGCGCGCACAATAGCGCGCCCGCGCCAACGCCCAGCGCGAACGCGCCCAGCAAGGCACTGACCACAGCTTCGTTGCCATGCACGACATCGCGTGTCCAGGCAGGCAGTTGGGTCAGGTAGCAGGCACCTAGAAACCAGAACAAACTGATGCCCAGCAAGGCACGAAATACCCGTGGTTGACGCCAGGCGTCGCGCATCACTTCACGGCCGCCATGCCAAGGCCGCCACTGTGTGGTGCCCGCCTGGCTGGGCGGCGCGCTCGGCACCCATAGGCTGGCGACGAGCCCCAAGAGCGCCAGCACGACCAAGGTGGCGGCGATACTCCCCCGCGCCCAATCACCATCGAACGATGCCAGCACCCCTGCCAGCAGCGTCCCCAGCAGGATCGACAGAAAAGTGCCCAGACTGATCCAGGCATTGCCCTTGACGAGCTCGGTCGGCGACAGGTGTTGCGGCAAAATGGCGTACTTCACCGGCCCGAAAAGCGCCGACTGGGTACCCATCATGAACAACAATGCCAGCAGCACGGCATAGGCCTCATACCAGACGGCGGCCGCCGCCATGCTCATGGTCACGAGTTCCAGCACCTTGAGGCGTCTGACCAAGCGTCGCTTGTCGAGACGGTCGGCCAGTAAGCCGCCCCACGCCGAAAACAACAAGAAAGGCAGGATGAATAGCCCCGCCGCGAGATTGTTGAGCAATCCCGTGTCCCAGCCATAGCGCGGCACGGCGACGAAGGTCAGTAGCAACAACAGGACATTCTTGAACACGTTGTCATTGAACGCGCCCAAGGCTTGTGTCCAGAAGAAGGGAGCGAACCGACGCTGGGTAAGCAATCGGGGGATCACGGTTCTCTCGGACCGTACTTGAGCCCCATCAGCGTGGTGGTGAGCAATTGATCGAGCAACTCGGTGACTTCCAGCGACTGGCCCTGCCAGACGCCCAGACGTTCGTTGAGGCCCAACTGGACCAGGCCGTGCACGCTACCCCACAGGGTACGGGCCATGCGCCTTGCTTCGAGCTCGCCCATCAACGGTTGATACTCGGCAAGCGCCGCCTCGACACGCACGAACAGGCCCTCGATCATGTCGTTCTGACGCTGGTCCAGCTCGCCCTCCTGGGCCAGCGGATAATCGAACAGCATCTGCCAGCGATAAGGCTCGTGCTGCGCGAACATCCAATAAGCCGTCGCCAATGCCTTGAGACGCGGCTCGGGGTCGGCACCTTCGAGTCCCTCTACGGCTACTCGCAAGCGTCCCAGCGTCTCGACATTGACGTATTGCAGCAGGTTGCCAAAACTCCCGTAGAGTTTCAGCAGCGTGCTGGGCGCACATCCCACCTCGCGCGCCAACGAGCGCAGCGACAGCGTATGCACAGGATTATCGCGTAGCCAGGCGTCACACGCCGCCATTACCTGACCATGCAGCACCTCGGGTGCATGCTGTCTGGGACGAGCCATCGGATTCCTCGTGATGAGCATGCGCGGCACTTAACTCTTGCCACTCTACTGCCGCTCTTACTAGTTTTGCTCTTAGCGAGCGCAAGAGTCCGAACCGCGCGTGATCGAACAGCGTTTCCCCCAGCATATCGGGAACGCACGCAAACGCAAGTGGCAAGCCCTGCGATAAATCAAAAGCCACGCTGGTAAGCGCCCACCAGCGTGGCTTACCCTGTCGCGTCGAACCGCGAGGAGAGAGCATGGCCGGCCGTCTTTACATCAAGCCCTGGACAACGCCGCCGCTCGACGCGCTGCGCCAGGACGACCAGCCGATCGTCGGCCCCAACCTGGCACCGCGCCGCCCTATTTCGATCATTCGTCAGGACGCGGGCGAAGCGCATTGGGCCACGGTATTCTGGGGATTGACCCCGCCTTGGCTCAAGGTACTGGATCATGCCCCGCATTGCGCCCGCGCCGAATCGCTCGAGCAGCGCCCGATGTTTCGCGAGGCCTTCCAAGCACGGCGCTGCCTGATTCCGGTCGCCGGGGTTTACGTATGGAAACCGCAGCCACGCATGAAGCAGCCGTTTCTGGTCACGCGCGTCGACCGGGCGCCGCTGCTGCTGGCCGGGGTCTGGTGCCGTTATCACACCACGCTGACAGAGTTCAACGACTCCACGGCCTTGATCACGGTGCCCAGCAATGCGCTGCTGACACCGCTCAGCGATCGCTTCCCGGCCGTCATCGAGGCGGGCGATGCCCACGAGTGGCTGGCGCCAACCACCCCGGACGAGCGTGCTCATGAGATGCTGACTCCCGCCTCCTTGGAACTGTTGGGCGCTTTTCCTGTATCAAGACGTGTCAACGATCCAAAGCATCAAGACTGGGCCTGCGGACATCCCACCGGCCCGATGACCTACTGGCATCACTGAACAAGGAGTCTTCACCGTGTTTTCGTCCTCTCCCCTTGCATGCCGCTGGCTGCTCGGCGCGCTCCTCGTTCTCGTCGCCGGTTACCAAACGGCGCGCGCCAGCGACCCAGTGGCCGAGGTCGTCGAGCCGACCGTCAGCCCCAACGATACTCGCGATTATCGTGCCCTGACGCTCGACAATGGCCTCGAGGTCTTGATGGTCAGCGATCCTCAGGCCGACAAGGCTGCCGCCGCCATGAACGTGGACGTCGGTAGCGCCGACGACCCTGACGCCACCCCGGGCTTGGCGCACTTCCTCGAACACATGCTGTTCCTGGGCACCGACCGTTATCCGGAAGCCGACGCCTACCAGAATTTCATTTCCGCCCACGGCGGCGATCACAACGCTTTCACCGCATCGCGCGACACCAACTACTTCTTCGACATCGAGCCGCAAGCGCTGCCCGAGGCTCTGGATCGCTTCAGCCGCTTCTTCATTGCACCGCGCTTCAATGCCGAGTACGTCGACCGCGAGCGCAATGCCGTCAACTCGGAGTATCAGGCGCGTCTGCGCGACGATAGCCGGCGCCTCCAAGAGGCCATCAATCAGGCACTCAATCCCGAACACCCCATGACCCGCTTCTCAGTCGGTAGCCTGGAGACACTCAAGGACGGAGATACGTCATCGCTGCGCGAACGTCTGGTCGATTTCTACAAGGCGCACTACGGCGCCAATGTCATGCACCTGACGGTCATCGGTCCACAATCGCTGGATGAACTGGAAGCCATGCTGCGCGACCGCTTCGCCCAGGTGCCCGATCGTCATTTATCGCGCAGCGAAATCGACACGCCCTTGGTCACCGACGACGAGCTGCCCGCACGTTTGGAGGTCAAGAGCCTATCGCAGGACAAGCAGGTGCGCTTCCTGTTCCCGATCCCCGACCCGCAGGGCGACTATCGCATCAAGCCGGCCGACTATCTCGCCAATCTGCTGGGCCATGAAGGCGAGGGAAGCCTGCTCGCGGCATTGCGTCACAAGGGATGGGCCGATGGCCTCTCGGCAGGCACCATGAACGGCGATGGCCAGCACGCGTTCTTCGCTGTCTCGGTCAGCCTCACGCCAGAAGGCGCACGGCATATCGATCGCATTCAGGCCAGCCTTTTCGATCAGATCACACGGATTCGCGAGGACGGGCTGCAGGCGTGGCGCTACGCTGAGCAAGCTCGCCTCAACGAACAAGCGTTTCGTTTTCAGCAACCGGGCGAGCCTATCGACCAGGTCAGCCAATTGGCCATGAATCTGGCCGATTATCCGCTCGAGGATGTGCAATACGCGCCGTATCGCATGGACGGTTTCGATGCCGCACGTATTCGGGAGTATCTCGCCGACATGACCCCGTCGCACTTATTGCGCGTCTATAGCGGCCCCAATGTCGACGGCGACGACACCTCACCCTACTTCGAGGCGCCCTACACACTGACGCGACTCTCGACTTGGCCGGACGCCGCGCCGCTCGACAACCTCGGTCTGCCTCCGCATAACCCTTTTATCGCCAGCGATCTGGAGGTTCACGACGCCAGTGGCGATAAACCGCATGCCATCGTCGAGGCGCCCAGCGTCGAGCTCTGGCACCTCGCCAACGATCGCTTCGGTACACCGCGCGTGGAGTGGCGATTCAGCCTACAGAATCCCGACGCCTCCGACAGCGCCCGCAATGCCGCCTTGACGCGCCTGCTCGCCGGCTGGGTCACCGACAGTCTCAACGAACGCTTCTACCCAGCCCGACTGGCCGGACAATCCTTCGATGCCTATGCCCACGCCCGCGGCATCACGCTCACCTTCTCAGGTTGGCGCGATCGTCAGGCACGTCTGATGGGCGACGTCCTCGAACGTCTAAAGGAAGGTGACATCAGCGAAGAAAGCTTCTCGCGCGTCAAGTATCGGCTCTCGCAGCAATGGCAAAACGCGCCCCAGGCGCCACTGCATCAGCAAATGTATCGCACGCTCAGTGAGTCGCTGTTGCGCCCTCAGTGGACGACGTCCTCGATGCTCGAGGCGCTGGATACGCTGAGCGTCGGCGACCTGCGCGACTATCGCGACGCCTTCCTCGGAGATCTCTATCTGCAAGCCATGGCGGTGGGCAATCTGGATTCTGACCTGGCACGTCGTGAGGGGCTGCAAGTAGCCAATGCACTCACACCCCGGCTCGAGGCCTCGGACATCCCTGACCTGTCACCGCTGGCGATTCCCGAGACGCCGCCGACCCTGCATCCGCGCAGTACCCGCAACGACGCCGCCGTATTGCGCTATCTGCAAGGCCCGGACCGCAGCCTCGACAGTCAAGCCCGTCTGGCGGTACTCGGCAAGATGCTCGAATCGCCGTTCTACAACCAGTTACGCACCGAGGAGCAACTCGGCTATATCGTCACGGCCGGCTATTCGCCCGTGCTCGATGCGCCGGGTCTGGCGATGCTGGTGCAATCCCCGGACACTCCCAGCAAGCGCATCGCCGCACGCATGGATGCCTTCCTGAAGGACTTCGACGCACGCCTTCAAGCACTCGACAATAGCGAGCTGGCACCTTATCGCGACGCGGTCAGCAGTCGCCTGAGGGAGCGCGACAACAGCCTGGGTGAGCTGACCAACCGCCTCTGGCAGACGCTGGCCTACGCCGAGCCGGACTTCTCACGGCGCGAGAAACTGGCGGATCGCGTCGACGCCATGGATGCCTCTGCCATTCGCCAGGCGTGGCGCGCGCTACGCCACACACAGCCGCTCACGGTGAACTACGATGCGCATACCCAACCCAGCGATGTCATGGGGCTGACGCGCGACTTCCGGCCGCTCCCCGCCAGCGACTGAACATATCGTCAGCGGCCCCACCATGCAAAACGCCCGGGTTCATGGCCCGGGCGTTGCGTGTCTGATCAGCACATGTCGCGTCAATCAAACGCCTGCGGCGGCATCATCGCTTCGACGTGCATGACCAGTTCCTCGAGTACCTGGCGCTGTTCGTCATCCAGCGAGACCTGGTTGAGCCGCTCGATCTCGCGCGCAAACCCTGTCAACGTCAGACCCGATACCTCGGCATCGTTCATGCGCGCCCAACGGTAGGCTTCCCACTGCGCCTGTTCGTCGCCACTCAAGGTATCGGGATAGTTGCGCGCCCGCAGACGGAACAGCATTTCCTCCAGGCGCGGGTCCTGAAAGGCGAAACGCGCATCAGCCAGATCCCAGGGCGCCATTTCGCGGGCACGCTGCATTTCGCGACGATCCGCCGGCGAGAAGAAGCCTCCCGAATACAGCATCACGTCCGGGTCGCTGGGTGGCGCTCCGGGGCCATCGGCGAACACCTCGGCGGCCTTGGCCGCCACGTCCGGCGCGGCCTGAAGCTGCTTCCAGTGCCCCCGGCAAGCGTCCATGTCCAGCCCCAGCCGGGCCACGATATCGCCATATTCGCCCTGACGGGGGCCACTGGTATCCTTGAGCGAGGTGGCCGGCATGATCACCGGGCTCTTGTTGATTTGAATCACCTTGAGCGGAATGCGCGCCTCGCCCTCGGCCAACTCATCGGCACTGGCGAATACCCGCTCGCGAATCTGCGCGGCGCTCAATGACAGCAGCGGCGTCGGGTCCACCGACAAGTCATAGACGATCACCCCATTGGGGTTGCTCGGGTGCTCGGCCAGCGGCACCACCAGAGCGCTACACCCGCGACTTGCCGGATAGCGCCGCGAGACGTGGAGCATCGGCTTGCGTGCCTGAATGTCCAGCATCTTGGCAACCGTGCGCTTATCGCGCAGCTTGAGCAGATACTCGAACAGTTGAGGATTGCGCGACTTGAGCAGGCGCGCCAAATCGATGGTCGCCCGCACGTCGGACAAGGCGTCGTGGGCACCGGCGTGCTCGATGCCATTGGCGGCGGTCAAATCCTCGAGACGAAAACTCGGCGCACCGTCCTCGCGCGTCGGCCACTCGATGCCTTCCGGACGCAGGGCATGGTACGTACGCACCACATCGATCAAGTCCCAGCGCGAATTGCCGTTTTGCCACTCGCGGGAATACGGGTCGATGAAGTTACGGTAAAAGAGATGGCGGCTGACTTCATCGTCGAAGCGCAGCGTGTTGTAGCCCAGCGAACAGGTACCGGGCACGCTCATTTCGGCATGAATGCGCGCGGCGAACTCGATCTCGGCGAGACCTCGACGACGCGCGGCTTGGGGCGTGATGCCCGTGATCAAACAGGCCTGGGGATGCGGCAGGAAATCATCTGCCGGCTTGCAATAGAACGTCAGCGGCTCGCCGATCGGGTTGAAATCGAGATCGGTGCGGATCGCGGCGAACTGCGCGGGGCGGTCGCGCCGAGGATCGGCACCGAAAGTTTCATAGTCATGCCAAAGAAAGGTCGGCTCGCTCTTGCCCTGCGCCATGGCCGCAGTCTCCCCACTGCCAAAAGCGCTCAGCCTAGCATACCCGGCCAACCGACTCAGCCGGAATGCAGCTACTCATCACGCGGCAGCGTGACGTTAAGCTCGAGCACCGAACAGTCATTATCGCGATCGAGACTGATGTTGATCGCATCCTGATCCACTTGCACGTAACGCCTGATCACCTCGAGCAACTCTTTTTCCAGCATCGGCATGTAGTCAGGCTGGTCACGCTGACCACGCTGGTGCGCCACGATGATCTGTAGGCGCTCCTTGGCCACCGACGCCGACTTCTTGCGTTCGCGCTTGAGAAATTCGAGTAGTTTCACCGGCGACCTCCTCCGAACATACGGGAGAGCAGCCCTTTCTTCTGGTACTCATGAAAACGTAGCGGTACTTCCTCGCCGAGCAGGCGCGAAACGGTATCGGCATAAGCCTGGCCGGCGTCGCTATCCATGTCGTGCACGACCGGCACGCCCTGGTTCGAGGCGCGCAGCACCGCTTCCGACTCGGGAATCAGTCCCACCAGATTGATGGCCAGAATCTCGCGCACGTCCTCGAGCGTCAGCATATCGCCAGAAGTCACCCGGTTGGGGTCATAGCGCGTAATCAGCAGATGCTCCCTGACCGGCGGTTCGCTGCGCTCGGCGCGACGTGTCTTGGAGGCCAAGAGCCCAAGGATACGGTCGGAATCGCGGACCGACGATACTTCGGGGTTGGTCACCACGATGGCCTCGTCGGCGAAATACATCGCCAGCTGCGCACCATGTTCGATGCCCGCCGGCGAATCGCAGACGATGAAGTCGTATTCCTGGGACAGCGTCTCGAGCACTTTTTCCACGCCTTCGGGAGTCAATGCCTCCTTATCGCGTGTCTGAGAGGCCGGCAGGATATGCAGGTTTTCGGTCCGCTTGTCACGAATCAGCGCCTGGTTGAGGCCAGCCTCTCCCTGGATGACGTTGATCAGGTCGTACACCACGCGACGCTCACACCCCATGATCAAATCGAGGTTACGCAAGCCCACGTCGAAATCGATCACCACGGTCTTGTTGCCACGCAACGCCAAGCCCGTGGCGATAGCCGCGGCGCTGGTCGTCTTGCCAACTCCGCCCTTGCCGGAGGTCACTACAATGATCTTGGCCAAGATGAGCTTCCTGTTGCTATTGAGTCGTTCGTACTAGCCATCCACATTGGCGCGACATGGCGCCCTGACATCCCGACTAGCCGAGCGATGAAATGTTCAATTGGTCATCGCGCAGTTGAACCTGTACAGGCTGGTTCAGCAAGCGCGGGTCGATATCTTCCAACCGTTTGTAATTGCCGGCCAGCGACAACAACTCGGCATGCAATTCTTTACAGAAGATGCCCGCCTGGCGATCCCCGTGAATGCCGCCCAACGCACGGCCGCGCAGCGGGCCATAAACGTGCACGCTGCCCGCCGCCAGAACCTCGGCACCCGGGTTGACCGCGCCGACTACGACCAGATCGCCCTCGGGCGCGGTGACCTGCTGGCCCGAGCGCACTGTACCACGGTAGATACGCCCCACGGCCGGTGCGGATGACGCCTCGACCTCGGGTTGCGGCTCGGCAGTGGCGAGCGGCGCCTCCTCCACGGCACGCGGACGCGCTTCTTGCGGTGGGAACCATCCCAGCCCCAGCGCCCAAGCGGATTGCTTCACGGGGTCGGTGCCGCCACGCACGGCCACCGGCAGCAGCTTGTGGGCGCGGCACACGGCACAAATACGCTCCAGCGCCAAGTGAGGTTCATCGAGCTGCTCGACGCTGAGCACTACCGGCGTATGTTGAAAAAACGCCGGCGACTGGCTCACCTTACCGGCCAACTGAGCTCGTATCTGCTCAGGGTCGGCGCTCGTCAGCTCCATGACCGTCATGGGCAACATGCCACCCTTGAAGGTGAACGCCGATGCTACCCGATCCATGTTGAGGCTCATGGCCGCACTCCACAGCTGATGACTGATGTATAAAGGTAAAGCTAAGCGAGGGTCGTGATGGCTGCAACTGATGATAAGACCAGCGTCCCGACTTTGTCAGGTGTCTCCGCGAACCGACGCCCTTGCCATCGTCGCCTTTTCCCGGTGCCGGCTCGCATGCTTTGATACGCTATGGCGCACACAACACTCAATCATGTGACGCTTTTTGCTAATATCGTGGCCGACGTGAGACGACAGGAACGCTGTCTCAGCGTTATCGCCACGCATTTAATACGCCAAGAACAGGGATGCATGCTCGGTCATGTCTGGATTCTTCCGCCGTTTTTTTGCACCACGCTGGCAACATCGCGACCCTCGCGTCCGTCATGCTGCCATTGCGCAACTCGATATTCACAAATCGGCCGACCGCCACGCCCTCGAGCGCCTAACGCACGATGCGGATGCCAGCGTAAGGCGCGAAGCCCTCGCCCAGTTCGAGGATCCCTCGACGCTGCTCGAATGGCTCGGTACGCATGACAGCCCCGAGTTGCGAGCCCGTCTCATGCAATTGTTGTCCGGCAGCGTGCCTGGGGCACCACCCTTGAAGCAACGCCTCGATTTGCTCGATACACTGGACGATCGCGACCTGCTCGTGCAACTCGTCGAGACGGGGGACAATCAGGCGCTACGCCTGGCCGCGCTGGCCAAGCTCGATGACGAGGCAACGCTGATCCAGCAGGCACGCGACAATGGCATTGCCGTGGTCCGCCACGCCGCCGCTGAGCGCGTCTCGAGCACCGAAGGCCTGCAACGCTTGGCGCGTGAGGCGAGGCGCGACAAAATCGTCACGCGCAAGGCCCGCGAGCGCCTGCAACGCCAGCGCGCCGATGCCGCCGAAACCCAAGCCCAACAGGCCACTCGACAACGCCTTCTAGAAGCCCTCGAGGCGCATGCCCTGCATGCCTGGGAACCACTCTATGGTGCGCGTTATCGCCATCTTGTCCGCGAGTGGGAAGCGCTGACCGACACTCCCAGCGACGACCAGGAGCGGCGTTTTCAGGAAGCCAGCCAGCGCTGCCACAAGACGCTCTCCGATCATGATACCGAAGGGCACGCCCAGCATCAGGCGATACAACGCCAGGACGAGGCGGCACGCACCCGCGAGGCACTCGTCGAAGCGCTCGAGGATGCCGTCGCGAGCCTCAAACAGGCCTCACAACTGACCCATCAGGACATCGACAGCCTGCGCGCCCAACAGCGCCTGCATGGCGAACGCTGGCTGGCCCTTTCCGATCACTACCCGCCGGAAGAGGACATCCAGACACGCTATGCCGAGGCGCAAGCCGCTTGCCAGCACATCGGCGATGCTTGGGATCGTGCCTCGACGCAGGCTCAGGCACTCGAAACCGCCTTGCGCGATGACCATGCCGCCATCGACGACTGTCTGGCGAGGATCGATTGGCCGCACGACTTGCCACCCACGCCGCTGATTCACGAAGCCCGACAACTGCGTAACGCCGAGGCGGCCAATGCAAGCACGCCCGTCGACCTCTCGGCGCTGCGTACGGACCTCGACAAACTCGAAAGCCAGCTCGATCGTGGCACTCTCAAGACCGCCAGCCGTCTACATCGGCAGCTGCGCCAGCGTATCGATGCCTTGCCCCGCGCCTCGCGCGGCGACTTGGAATCCCACCTCAAGCGTCTCGGTGCTCGGCTGGCCGAGTTACGCGATTGGCGGGGCTTCGTCGCCGGTCCCAAACGCACGCAACTCATCGAAAGCATCGAAGCCTTGGCCGAGGACAACGAGTCCCCTGATGCCGAGCGTGACCGTCGTCATCGCCAATTGGTCAAGGAATGGGCAGCGTTGGGCGATGCCGCCGCCACGGCCGAGCTCTCGCAGCGTTTTCGCAACGCGTCGCAGCGCATCCACGCGGCCCTCAACGACTGGTACCAGCAGCGCGATGCCGCACGCACCCGTAACCTCGAGGCACGCGAGGCACTGTGCGAACAACTTGAGGAACTCATCACGCATCCGGACGCCCAGGCCGACCCGGACGTGCTGCGTCAAATTCGTGATCGCGCCCGTGAGCAATGGCAGCAATTCTCGCCCGTCCCGCGCGAGCACGCCAAACCGCTCGGCCAACGCTTCGGCCACATTCGCCATGAATTGCAGACGCTAATCGACCGTCGGGCCAATGAAATCGGCGAGGCCAAGCGCGGCCTGATCGCCGAGGCCGAAAGCCTGATGGAAGCCGACATGCCCTCCTCGCAACGCACTGAAGCCGCCAAGGCGCTCCAGTCCCGCTGGCGAGAACTGGGGCGTGCCGCCAAGGGCGAAGAACAGATGCTCTGGCGCCATTTCCGCGGGCTTTGCGATCGCATCTTCGCCGCCCGCGAAGCCGAGCGGGAAAATCGTGCCCAAAAAGCCCAGGCTCGCCTGGACAGCATGCAAGCCCTGATCGACCGTTTCGATGCCTGGCAACCCCAACGCGCCGACGACAGCGAGACGCTGGAGCGTGCCGTGCGTGACGCCGAGGCTCTGGAACCCTTGCCCGGCGGCCGTCGTAGCGAAGGCATGCGCCGTCGTTGGCAAGGGATCGTCCGTGCCCGTCGCGAGCGCCTCGCGCAACTGATCCTCGCCGAGCAAGCCGAGCGCTGGACGCGCCTGCGCCCCTTGCTCGATGCCCACGTCAACGCAGATGACGCATCCTTGAGAGACGGCCAAACGGCGGATGTCGCGCTGCCCGAGGGCATGCCTCAAGACCTACAGGATGCCCATGCGGCACGTAACGCCGCTCGCCGAGAGGGCGACAGTGAAACGGCGCATCACGAGTTGAGTCGACTGGTGGTTCAAGTGGCGCTGCTCGCCGACGAGCCAGTAGCCGCACAAGAAGAGCCGCTGCGCCTGGAGGTGCAGGTCGCACGGCTCAACAATGGCCTGGGCCAGGCACCGCAACCCGACCAGGAACTGGCCGATGTCTTGCGCCAATTGCTGGAAACCGGGCCCGTCGCGTCCGATGTCTGGGCTTCCCGCGTCACGCGCTTCGATGCCCTGTTCGACGTTATAGCCCAACGCGCGGCCTGAGGAGACTCACGATGACCGCCCCGCCGAGATTTTCTGGCGGGGCACCCCCATCGCCGATTCAGCCCATGAACTGCCCGCCGTTGATATCCAGGTTAGCACCGGTGATGAAGCCCGATTCGCGGTCGGCCAAGAACACCACCGCTCGCGCCACCTCTTCCGGCTCGCCAAAACGTTTGACCGGGATGCCCTCGCGGATCGATTCTCGAATTTTCTCGGGAATCAGCATGATCATGTCGGTGGCGATATAGCCTGGCGAGACGGTATTGACGGTAATACCCTTGGTCGCGGTTTCTTGCGCCAATGACATGGTCAGGCCATGCATCCCCGCCTTGGCCGCCGCATAGTTGGCCTGACCGAACTGCCCTTTACGTCCGTTGATCGAAGCGATGTTGACGATGCGTCCGTAGCCAGCCTCGAGCATATCCTCGACCACACAACGGCAGGTGTTGAACACACTGTTGAGGTTGCAATCGATGACCTCACGCCATTGCTGGGGTGACATCTTCTTGAGCGTGCTGTCACGTGTAATACCAGCACAGTTGACCAGCAGTTCAACCGGACCGTATTCGCGGCGAATGTCATCTACACCAGCGTGACAGGCATCGAAGTCAGTAAGATTGATGCCTGCCAGCGCCACATTGTCGATGCCCTCGGCGCGACGATCCGCTAGCCAGGCCTGAGCTTTCTCGCGGTTGTGGTAACTCGCCACGACGAAATAGCCTGCCTTGGCGAGCGCCAGACAGATGGCGGTTCCTATGCCCCCGGTACCGCCGGTGACCCAAGCGACGGGTGCTGTTTGCGTCGTCATGTCCATACCCCCCGTGATGTCGTTATGCGGCGCTCTTCAGTGGGAAGACGCCACGTTGACTCGCTTCCTTGGCTTCCAGCCTTTCTTCAGTATGATCGAGTTTGGGCACGCTGCACGTCTGATGGATCAGTTCTTGACTCAGGCCGTAAAAAATGTAGAATACGCCACAGTTGATGCGGGGTGGAGCAGCTTGGTAGCTCGTCGGGCTCATAACCCGAAGGTCATCGGTTCAAATCCGATCCCCGCTACCAAACAGATAAAAAAGCGGTGTCCATACGGGCACCGCTTTTTTTATGTCGTCCGAACCAAGGCGTCCCCCCCTCATTCAGCCTCGCCAGGCCCTCGTGTATATTCAGATGACGCCATTCCCAGGCGCCCGATCCCTGGCAACTTGAGCGCTGGCCGGGTGATATCGACGCCCAACGTCAGGCCCAGCAGCTGCCACTCGATGCCCTCGTCATAGGCCACGGTCAGTCCCAGCAACCCGCCCAGAGATACCTGGTAGCCAGTCCCGCTGGGCGCCTCGGCCACGATAGTGTCCAGCAGGTAATCCTTGCCCACGGCGGTCGGCGGAAAATCGACACGCAACCCCGGCACCCGGCGTACCACCCAGGCCACGAAGGTGTTGCTATTGGGGCCCGGCCACACGCGATAGCGGTCGGTCACTGGATACGCTGCCACGGCCTCGCGAATCTCGGGAATCGCGCGCTTGGCCGACTTGCCGCGTAGCTCGGTCAGTAAGGTCGGTGCGCTTCCATACCACGCCCGGTCGGGCACGTCGGGACGCGAGGAAACCGTGGGCCGCCGCCAGCCGAGAACCTGATGGACTTGGTAATGCGTCGCGCCGGCCGGCTTGGTGGCGATCCAGGTATGCACGCCGAACGCCCCACGCCAATCGAAGGCACGCGCCGCGTATACTTGCACCAAGGCCTCGGGATGCGTGCTAGGCGCCGGCGCCAGGCCCACCGAAGAGCGATCCGCCTGGGACCAGACGCCGCCTAGCGCAACACGCTGACTTGCCAGCATGTAGGCCGGGCCAGCCAGTAACAGGGCCAGCACGATGGCCAGACTCACCGTCAGCCATAGGATTTTCTTGATCGCTCGGTGCATGCGGATGTCTCCAGAGATCGTGATGCACTCATTACATACCATCACGCGCCAGCGCCGGGGGCTTGAATCCGCGCTTCGTGACCCGCATAACGAGAAGCAGTTCAACAGCGTCTTTACGCTTTACGTTCACACGATACTATCGAAAGGCCATTGCCATGCCGATCATCGACCCGCGTACCGGCGAACCTCTTACGTCTCCTCAAAACGGGGACACAGGCGCCTCGCAAACCAATGCCGGCACTCAGGATGCTTCTCAGTACATCGTCGATGTCGACATATCCAACTTCCAGCAAGTCGTGCTCGAAGGCTCGATGCAGGGGCCCGTGTTGCTCGACAGCTGGGCGTCCTGGTGCGAGCCATGCAAGAACCTCATGCCGGTGCTCGAGAAGCTGGCACACGAATACGGTGGTGCCTTCACCCTGGCCAAGCTGAACATCGAGGACAATCAGGAAATCGCCACGCAACTCGGCATCCGCTCGGTACCCGACGTCAAGCTAATCGTGCAGGGGCAGCTCTACGATCAGTTCCAGGGTGCGTTGCCCGAGTCGCAGATCCGCGAATGGCTGTCGCAGTATCTCAAGGCGCCCGAGGCGGCCGAGGCCACCCCCGAAGAGAAAGCCCAGCAGGCCCTCGAAGCGGGCGATCCCGCGACGGCACGCGGTATCTACGAAACGCTGGTCAAGGAGTGGCCCGAGCACTACGACTATCAGATCGAGCTCGCGGGCGCACTCGTCGCAGAAGGCAATGCGGCAGATGCCCGGGCGCTGCTCGACAACCTGCCACCGGAACATCGCGATACGCCCAAGGCACGCGGCGTCCGCGCACGCCTAGACTTTGACGAGGAAGCCCCGAGTGCCGAGGAAGTGGCCGAGTTGGGCGAGCGCGACGATAGCGAGGCGCAATTCAAGCGCGCCCTGCGCCAGGTCGCCGATGGCCAATACGAGGCCGGGCTAGATGGCTTGATGGCGCTGATGAAAACCGATCGCGCCTACGGTGACGACGTAGCCCGCAAGACCTTGCTGCGCGTCTTCGATGCCCTCGGCGCCGACCATCCCCTGACGGTTGCCTACCGCCGCAAGATGTTCGCGCTGCTCTACTAAGCCCTGCCACAGGGGGGGGTGCCGCACGTCAGGCTCCCCCTGCGCCTCGCGCCACCCTTTACATGGCTATTCGGTAGCACAAAGCCGTGCATCGAGTCGTTCCAGCGCCTCTTCGAGCAGATGGGTGGGCGTGCCGAAATTAAGCCGCACGAAGCCCGGGCACCCGAAATCGGCGCCATCGGATAAGGCGACGCGCGTCGAGTCCAACAAGGTTTGCTGCGGCGAGGCGCCAAGCCCTGCCTCGCGCATGTCGAGCCAAGCCAAATAGGTCGCCTCGGGCGATGCCATCGTGACGCCAGGCCACCGGGTTACATGATCGCGCAATCTCTGCAGATTGGTGTTAAGCGTGGCCAGCAACTCACGGCGCCAAGCTTCGCCGTGCGCATACGCCGCCTGAGAGGCGGTCAACCCCAGGACATTGACCTCGGGAAGCAACCCCGCTGCCGCCTCACGAAAACGCCGCCGCAGCTCGGGGTCGGGAATCACCGCGCAGGCGCTCGACAGCCCAGCAATATTGAAGGTCTTGGAAGGCGCCCAGAGGGTAATCGTGCGTTGGGCCAGGGCCGGCGATAAAGACGCCAACGGACGATGCCCGCGCGTCGCGTCGAGTATCAGATCGCAATGCAACTCGTCGGAGACGATCAACAGGTCGTGGCGCTCGGCGAGCTCGCCTAGGGCGTGTAGTTCGTGCTCGCCCCAGACGCGTCCCGTGGGATTGTGTGGATGGCACCACAGCAGCAGGCGTGTCTGCGGCGTGATCGATGCTTCCAGCGCCTTGAGATCGAGACGCCAAGGCGCGCCCGGCGCCTCGGGCTCGGCCAGCATCACGCGCTCGGCGATGCGACCGCTGCGTTCGGCCACACGTAGAAAAGGCGGATAGATCGGCGTCGCGGTCAGCACCGCCTGGCCAGGACTGCAGAAGGTCTGGGCGGCCAGATGTAGCGCCGGCACCACGCCGGGGATCCATACCTGCCAGTCAGGCTCGATCGACCAGCCGTAATGATCGGCGCTCCACGCGCAGAGCGTCTCGCGAAGCGTATCGGTCAATCTGCCATAACCGAAGACACCATGGGACACGCGCTCCTCGAGCGCCGAGACGACCGCCGGGGGCGACACGAAATCCATGTCCGCGACCCATAGCGGCAGGACATCGTCAGCATAACGCTGCCATTTCTGTGAAGGATACTGTCGCCGATCCAACGGCGTGGCAAAATCGTATGGCATGCTAAGACTCATCGACTCGAACGGAAGACTCTCGAACATGCCTGAAACCTCGTTCTATGCCAAGGCCATGCGAGGCACACCACGTCTGGTGAGACGCTGGCTGATGCTGGGTCAGGCCGCTCCCGATCGCCTGGCGATGATTCTCGCCGACACCTCGCGCCTGGCCGGGCTCGGCGAACCGCAAGCCGAACCCGATGGGCGCTGTCTGCGTGAATGGAGCAGCGACTGCCAACCGCCTCTGTGGGCGGCACGTACCGCCGTCTTTCTGCTGAACCAGATGCCGGCACGCCCGACGCCCGACGACGACGAGGAAGCCTGTGCCTGGGCCTACTGCTGGCTGCGCAACCGCGATTTTCCGTCCCTGGATGCCGCCCACGAGGCCCTGCCGAGTCACTTACGCGAACCGCTTGCCCAGGCTCTGGACGCCGCCTGGGTCGACCAGGACGCCTTGCGTCTTATCTGAGGACGAAGAGTGGACTTGACCACATACCACCAGAAGCCGATGCTAATTAGCTTGCAAAGCACCTTTTTCGATGGCGACGCCCCGGGGAAATGACATGTTCACACGCCGCGTGGAGCCGGCTTTCTACGACACCGATGCCCTCGGGCACATCAACAACACCCGCTTGCCGGCCTGGTTCGAGCTGGCACGCAACGATCTTTTTCGTCTCTTCGTGCCCGACCTCGATCCCCGTAAGTGGCCGTTGATCATGGCCAAGCTGGATGTCGAGTTCCGCGCCGAGCTGTTTTATGGACAGGATGTCGAGATTCGCACCTGGCTTTCGCGGCTCGGCAACAGCTCCTTCACCGTCGCCCAGGAAGCCTGGCAGGCAGGCCGTCTGGGCGCCCGAGGCCATGTGGTGCTGGTGCATTACGATCACAGCGAAGGCTCGGCGGTGGCACTGACCGGTGCTCTTCGCGAGGCGCTGGCCGCCCATCTCGTCGACGAGGAGGCCGCTCCCGCATGACGCCCGCCATTCGCCTTCTGGAGCGCGACGCCATCCCGCACGAGGTGCTGCAATACACGCACGATTCCAAGGTCGCCGCCTATGGCGAGGAAGCCGTGGCCGCGTTGGGGCTGGCGCCGGATAGCGTGTTCAAGACCTTGCTCGCGCAACTCGATGATGGGCGTCTCGTCGTCGCCCTGGTGCCCGTCATGGCCACACTCGACCTTAAAGGACTCGCCAAGACCGCCGGCGCGCGCAAGGCCAGGATGGCCGACCCCGCCCTGGCCGAGCGCACCACGGGCTATGTCGTGGGCGGCATCAGCCCACTAGGACAGCGCAAGCGCCTGCCCACCTTCGTGGACGACAGCGCCCTCACCTTGTCATCACTCCACGTCAGTGGCGGTCGGCGCGGCCTGGAAATATGCCTCGCGCCCATGGCCTTGATCGCCCTGCTCGAGGCGACCACGGCCCCGCTGGCGCGGGCATGAAACATCTTCGATAGGCGAGGAGACTCGCATGGCGATTCGCTACGACCTATGGCTCACGCCCGACGACAAGCCCCGCCACCGTATGGTCGAGAAAGGGCTGGAGCGCTTCTTCGTGGCACGCTTCGCCGACTATCCTCACCTGCGGTTGCCCGGCGCTGATCCCTACGATTATGATGCTCCTTTCAACCGCCTGTATGACGCCTTACTCGCACGAGCACGCGACTACTGCGAGCGTGAATGGCACTACGTGCCGACGCCCGCGCAGCTCAATACGGCATTCTTCCGGGCCGTGGCCCACTCGCCGAAATTCGTACTGGACCCCCGCGATGGTGATTCGTCCTGAAAAGGCGCCCGATGAGCGCCAACTGGCCCTCATTACCCAACAACTGGGCCGCGCGCCGCGTGGTATCCAAACCGTGGCTGCGGCCACGCAAGACGGCACACCGCTGGTGCTGCGCATGCATGCCATCGTCGACGATAAACCCTTCCCGACGCATTTCTGGTTGTGCTCCGATCACTTGAAAATCGCCATCTCGCGCATCGAGGCCCAAGGCGTTATCAAGGCCCTCGAGTCGCGCCTCCAGGAGGAGGCCGACTTCATGGCTGCGTACCGGCGTAGTCACGAGGATTACGTGGCCCAGCGCTGGCAGACCATGAGCGACGCAGAACGCGACATCGTCGACCGCCAAGGTTATCGCGACCTCTTCACGCGACGCGGCATCGGCGGCATCGCCAACTGGGATCAAGTGCGCTGCCTGCATATGCAATACGCTCATCATCTATGCGGCGACAATGCCATCGGCCGCTGGATGGATACCGAGTACGATGTGCTCGCCTGTCTGCGCTAGCATTCTGTGGCACTTGGCCGGTCATCGCGCAAGACACGGATGTCGAGACAAAGTCTATCGATCTGATAAGGGGGGAATCGTGCGCATCTGTATTTATATGGGATCGCGTGAGGGACGCGATGCCAGCTTTCGTCACGCTGCCGAGACGCTGGGTCGGTGCATTGCGCAACGCGGCTGGGGACTGGTCTACGGTGGCGCCCGCGTCGGCCTGATGGGGGCCGTGGCCGATGCCGCACTCCACGAAGGCGGCGAGGTCATCGGCGTCATTCCCCACCACCTGGTCGAGCGCGAAATGGCGCACGAGGGACTGACGCACTTGCTGCGTGTCGACGATATGCATGCGCGCAAGGCGGCCATGGCCGAGCACGCCGATGCCTTCATCGCCCTGCCTGGCGGCATCGGCACCCTGGAAGAGTTATTCGAGACATGGACCTGGCAGTACCTGGGACTTCACGACAAGCCCATCGGCGTACTCGACGTCAGCGGCTTCTATCGCCCATTATTGGAGTTTCTGGATCACACCGTCGCGCACGGCTTTCTCAATCCCGAGACACGCGCGAGACTCGTCGCCGCCGCTGACCCCGATCACTTGCTCGACCGCTTGATGGCGGCGCAACACGCACCACCGACGACCTCATGAGCGCGTACCGTCACGCCTCACGGGCGGCGGACAGTTGATCCCAGCTTCTTCAAGGAGGAAAGGTCGATGTACGCTATCGCCATCAACGATCAGACGCTGGTTTGGCAATCCCATGACGCGCCGCGCGGTATTGCCGCTGATGAAGTACGTATCGATGTCGCCTGGGCAGGGATGAACCGCGCCGACGTGATGCAACGTGCGGGGCAATATCCACCGCCCCCCGGCGAAAGTGAGATCCCAGGACTAGAAATAAGCGGCACGATCGCCGAAGTGGGCCGCAACGTGGAACGTTTCAAGCCCGGCGACAAGGTCTGCGCCCTGCTGGCCGGCGGCGGTTACGCTGAACAAGTAGTGGTCGCCGAGGCCCAGGTGCTGCCCATTCCCCAAGGACTCGGCCTGCGTGACGCCGCCGCGCTACCGGAAGTCTTCGCCACCGCGTGGCTCAACCTGTACATGGAAGGCGCCGCCAAGCATGGCGAACACATCGTCCTGCATGCCGGTGCCAGTGGGGTGGGAACGGCCGCCATCCAATTGTGCCGTGCCTTCGGCAACCCGTGCTTCGTCACCGTCGGTAGCCAGGCAAAGCTGGATGCCTGTAAGCGGCTTGGTGCCGATGCCGGATGGAATCGGCACGAAGGTAGCTTTGTCACGCCGATCAAGGACTGGGGCGGCGCGGACATGATTCTCGACCCGGTGGGCGGCGACTACATCGCCCAAGACCTACAGGTGCTCAACCCTGACGGGCGAGTGGTATTGATCGGCTTGATGGGAGGGCGTGACGCCCAGATCGACCTCGGTCATATGCTGATGAAGCGTCAGCGTGTCATCGGTTCGACGCTGCGTTCACGCTCTCCCCGCGCCAAAGGCGCCATTCTCGACGCGTTGCATGCCCATGTTTGGCCCCGAATAGCCAATGGCGACATCAAGCCGCTGATTGACAAGGCCTGGCCAATTCAAGATGCCGATACCGCGATGCAGCATATGATCGACAATGCCAACACAGGCAAGGTGCTGTTGAGCGTCAGCGGAGAAGGGTAACGCAGAACGAAAGCCAACGACCGCGGGGCGGGTGACTGGAAACCGGTCTAGAGGGCTCTACAAGGGCTTCCTAGGCGAGCCCTGCGGCATCACGCGTACGCTGATAGGTCAGCTGCAACAGGCGTGCATCGTCACCGGCTCGGTGGCGTTGAATGCCCCGCTCGCGGATGATGACCTCTTTCATCGCCCCCCACCGTTCGAGTTGCGATTCATCCAGCAGACGACGCAATGCCTCGAGGCGAAAGCGCGGCAGCATGCCCGCGTGGTGGAACAATAGCGACAGCCAGGTATTGTCGTATCCCCAGCTATCGCTATAGGCGATGCCGTCGGCCGCTAGCTCATCGTTGAGCCATCGCGCGACTTCGATGACGGGGTAGCCCTCGCGGTGCAGTCGGCCACGCGAAATGCCATGCAGCAATTCGGCCTTGGGGTCCCAGTGGGTCCACTCTTCCAACGGTTGGATAAGGAAGGCACAGGTACTGCCATCGGCCCGCGCGATGCCCACCTCTATCGGATAGCTGCCACGCCCGAAACCGGACGCTTCGATATCGAGCAGTATCGGCAACACGTGGCAGTATTCCTCTTCAAAGCGATATCACGAACGTGGCATGGCCCACGATGTCCACCGGGGCCACGCCAATCAGACTACGTGAACGGGGAACACGATGCGAGCCCCACGGCACTACTCTCAAGCAGCGCGTCTCAGTGGGTCAGTGACGCGATCGGCTCGCCAGCTTCGCTGCGTTGCGCGCGTTCGGCAAGTGCCGCCCATTGCGCGGCACGCCGGGAATCGACGGGAAGCCCCAGGTGGGCGTGACGATAGGCCTCGGCCATACGCTCGGCGGCCAGGCCATGGCCGGCTTCGGCGGCACGCGCATACCATGTCACCGCTTTTTCTTCGCGGCGGGCGTACTGCGCACAACCGAACTCGTAAATG
Source organism: Chromohalobacter sp. 11-W (assembly GCF_029889905.1). Taxonomy (GTDB): domain Bacteria; phylum Pseudomonadota; class Gammaproteobacteria; order Pseudomonadales; family Halomonadaceae; genus Chromohalobacter. Next base: position 270,765 of record NZ_JARANZ010000006.1, read on the forward strand.
CGACCCGCCTGGTACTGCGCATGCACATCACCCGCGTAGGCAGCCTGAAAGACATAGCGTGCGCCCTTGGCCTTATCCTGCGGAGAGTTACCACGATGAAACAGCATATGGCCATAGAACGAAAGCGCGGCGGTATGGCCGGCTTCGGCACAGCGCTGAAAAAGTCGCATCGTCAAACGATGCTTGCCGGGAGAGCGTGTCATCCAGCGGGCATGTAACAGTTGGGCTGCGAGACGGTATTCGAGCCGAATCCGCAGAGAGGATACCTGTTGCATAACCATCGACCCTGAAGTCGTCGTGACCAAGAAAGGTACGTAAACGATTGCGTCGGCTCGGGCTCTCCCTGCACGCGCCAACACCCCGGATAAACTCACTGTCACCGTTGCCTGACATACCGCTTGGTGCCCTTATCCCCGGCAACGGGGCGCCAAGCATACGCCTACCCTCAGACGGACTCAACCCCCGTTTGCCGCCCGCTCGCGGCACCGCTACCATGCCGTTTCCATTCCTTTTTCGATACCCGCGTGGAGCCCCAGATGCAGACACGTCCCCTTGGTCAAACCGGCATTCATGTCAGCCGCTTGTGCCTAGGTACTATGACCTTCGGCGAACAGAACACCGAAGCCGATGCCCATGCACAACTCGATCGCGCCACTGCTGCAGGCATCAACTTCATCGATACTGCCGAGATGTATCCCGTCCCGCCCAAGGGCGAGACCCAGGGGCGAACCGAAGTCTATATCGGCAGTTGGCTCAAGGCACGCGGCAAACGCGACGACCTGGTCATCGCCACCAAGGCCGCCGGCCCTGGCCTCGATCATGTCCGCGGCGGCCCGCGTTTGACCCGTGAGCATTTGCAGCGTGCCGTCGACGATAGTCTGGCCCGTCTCAACACCGACTACATCGATCTTTACCAGCTCCACTGGCCCGACCGTAGCGCCAACTTCTTCGGCAAGCTGGGCTACCAGCATGACGAGGATGAGGATGCCACGCCGTTGGCGGAAACACTCACGGCCCTCAAGGAGCTCGTCGATGCGGGCAAGATTCGCGCCATCGGGTTATCCAATGAGACGCCGTGGGGCGTGATGCAAAGCCTGCACCTCGCAGACTCGCTGGGTGTGCCGCGCGTGGCCAGCGTGCAGAACCCCTATAACCTGCTCAATCGTAGCTTCGAGGTCGGGCTCGCCGAGATCGCCCATCGTGAAGACGTCGGCCTTCTGGCCTACTCGCCCTTGGCCTTCGGCGCGCTCACCGGCAAATATCTCGATGGCGCCCGCCCACCTCAGGGCCGCTTGACCCTATTCGAGCGCTTCAAGCGCTATACGTCCGACCTTGCCGAGGAAGCGGTTCGCGCCTACGTCGGGATCGCACGCGAACATGGCCTGGATCCTGCCCAGATGGCCTTGGCCTACGTCAACTCACGCTCGTTCTTGACCAGCAACATCATCGGCGCAACCACGCTCGAGCAGCTCGACGCCAACTTGGCCAGCGAGGACCTGACGCTGGACGATAGCGTACTCGAGGCCATCGAGGCGGTGCACCGTCAGCACCCCAATCCCTGCCCCTGACGCTGATGACGTGCCTATCACCGCGATAGGCACGTCATCATCGGAGCACCTTGGTGCGCTTGTTATACTGACGGCAATAAACCTTCCGATCCCGAACGCGAGGACTGCGCATGCTAAGCGTCATTTCACCGGCCAAGACGTTGGATTTCGAGACACCGCCCACGACCGCGACATACACTCAACCGGCATATCTTGAGCAAAGCGCCGAGTTGATCGAGATCCTGCGCGATTATTCCCCACAACGGCTTTCCGAGTTGATGGGCATCAGTGACAAGCTGGCAGGACTCAATGCCGCACGGTTTGCCGAATGGGCACCACAGTTCTCACCGGAGAATGCCAAGCCCGCAGCACAGGCTTTCCAGGGAGACGTCTATCAGGGGTTGGACGCGCCCTCGTTCAGTGAGCAGGACAACCAAGAGGCACAGCAACGTCTGCGCATTCTCTCGGGGCTGTATGGACTACTGCGTCCTCTCGACCTGATTCAGCCTTATCGTCTGGAGATGGGGACCAAGCTGGCCAACTCGGCAGGTAAGGATCTCTACGCCTTCTGGCGAGAGCGGCTCACCCAAGATCTTTCCCGAGCCGTGGAAGAAAGCGGTTCGCCGGTGCTGGTCAACCTCGCCTCCAACGAGTACTTCAAAGTCATTGATGCCAAACGCTTGACGTGTCGCGTGATCACGCCGGTCTTCAAGGATGAGAAGAACGGTCAATTCAAGATCATCAGCTTTTATGCCAAGAAAGCCCGGGGCTTGATGGCCGCCTGGATGATTCGCCAGCGTGTCGACGATCCCGAGGACCTGAAACGCTTCGACGTCGACGGCTATCGCTTCAACAACAGTCTGTCTGACGGCGATACCTGGGTCTTTACACGCCGAGAAAGTGAGACGGTCGCCTCCTGAGAGTTTGCGTGGCCGGCGTTGAGCCGGCCCAGCTAGATATCTTCAACGTTGAATCCCGGCTAGAATCGAGCATCCATTTTCGGACCCTTCTCATTCTGCGGGAGAACGTGCATGCGCAACATCTTCGTGATGCTTCTGGTCGGCTTGCTCGGCTTTGGCCTTGGCACCGATCACGCCGAGGCGAAACGGTTCGGTGGTGGCAAGAGTTTTGGCAGTTATTCGCGCTCCGCAGATAGCTCCGCCTCGGCGATCGGCCGTAACAATGCGACGACGCCCCAGCGTCAACCCGGTGCCGGGCTTTCGCGTTGGGCAGGGCCATTCGCCGGCTTGCTGGCCGGCGGTTTGCTGGCATCCTTATTCTTCGGCGGTGCCTTCGATGGTCTCCGCTTCTTTGACATCCTGCTAGTCGCCCTCGTCGCCTGGCTGGCCTTCCGCTTCTTGAGGGCGCGCCGCGCCTCAACCGCCAGTGGCCCACAGCACCACGCGCGTCAATCCCACACTCAGGACACGACGCCCTTTCCCAATGACGGCAGCACAGTCACAGGTAGCGTCGGCTCGACGCCTGAGTGGTTCGACAAGGAGCGTTTCCTGGGCGGCGCCAAGGAGCACTTCATGACCTTGCAGCGCGCCTGGGACAATAACGATCTGGCGCACATTCAGGAATACGTCACTCCAGCGCTTTACAACTTACTACGCGAAGAGCGCGCCCAGCAGCCCGCAAACAATCGCACAGAGGTTGTGCGTCTTTTCGCCGAGTTGGGAGACATACGGGAGATCGGACAGCAAGCCGAAGCTAGCGTTCTTTTCCACGGCATCCTCGATGAAAACGGCGAGCAAACCGAGTTCAACGAGACCTGGCATCTAATCCGCGACTTACGTGATGGAGCGCCTTGGTATGTGCAGGGTATCGAGCAGAACCCCGGCGTCTGATACCGGCGAACATGCGCCACGCTGGTGGCACCTTACCCTATAAGAAACATGCAAAAGGCCGGGCAAATGCCCGGCCTTTTAAGAATTCCAAGCGATCAGCGCTAAGTCTCAGTCCTGCGCATCCTCGGCGGCATCTTGAACTTCTTCGCCCGCTTCTTCCATGCTATCGCCAGCATCGTCCATAGCGTTATCCACGGACTCTCCAGCCTCTTCCGCCGGGCCTTCATCGTCGCACGCCACGACACCAACTGCCGTCATGCCAATGATCAATGCCAAGGCCATTTTCCTGAGCCATTCACTACGCAGCATACTATTCTCCTTAATGGTTACGTACTCCATGTACGGCACACACTTAAGCACAGAGGACAACAACAGGCAAATAGCACGGAAGCGACGGCAAATGCGTAGACATAAAAAACCCCCGCTTCGCCTGAAGCGGGGGTTCGACACAAGGCCTGGAGAGGGAGGCCCCAACGACAACACCCCCGACCATTGGCCGGGGGTGTCGAAATAAATGCCTGACGATGACCTACTCTCGCATGGGGAAGCCCCACACTACCATCGGCGCTAAGCGGTTTC
>NZ_JARANZ010000007.1 GCF_029889905.1 Chromohalobacter sp. 11-W
TATCCCATGCTCTGCTTCACTTTGGTCGGTAAAGTCGAGAGGGTACTGGCGCTGGCCCTCCTTCCTCTACCTGGCGGTCCAAAGTGCTGCGGTTATTCTATGAACCCAGGACTCAAGCGATAGCATTCGCCGATTCCATTCGGGCCAGAAGTTAATCGGTAGAGGTTCAGCATGAAGGTGAAAAGAAGTTCGATAACTAGGTTCATCCTTCGTATCAGGCGCCCCGATACCTAGCCCTTGTTCAAGCAGCCAACGTGAATCGTTTTTACCTTGTGAGCGAGCATCTCCCTCCACAGTGAAGCACTGTTGCGGTAGCAGTCCCATACCCGATAGCAACGCATCGACATTAGCTAGGTACTCCAAGCCTACACCTGCGCTGTAAGAAGCACCAACATCTGAGTGGGCTCCTGGCATACGGAAAGTGGTAATGCGGCTGTACTCTGTGCTCTGAGGTATATCGAAAATTGGCTTAAAGAACACACGACGTTCGTTAATTGATGTGAAATGATAGAACATATCTGCTAAAGCTGGAACCTGAAGTGACAATGCTTCTCTCTGTCCAGTAGCGACCGTATCAAAAATTACCGCGTAAAAATGTGGTGGTGTACCTCTTATCACCTCATCTTCCCAGCGTTGCTCCAGCACGTTCATAAAGTGCCGAGCTGCCGCTCCACCACGCGAAAATCCAGAGACCAAAAGCCGAACGTCTATTTCCGGTGTAGCCTTCCGCATCTTTTCAATGGATACGATGACCTTGTCGGCCGCTCTTTCGGCAGTTTCTTTTAGCGTATATCCTGTAGCAGCATCAATCGCAGCCCTGATAGGCAGTGACTGTGTACCTACTCCAGGGTAGTATTTTATGAACTCGATTGAAGGATTACCCTGCAGTCGCTCGTAAAGATGAGCAACTATTGTTTGGCGCCCACCCTCAGGTACATTTAGACGATTATTGAGAGTGCCGTCGAACAACACAACCCCCAACATCATAGGACGTCCTTCAACTGTCTGGGTCAGCCTTGGTGTCCATGGAATCTTAATGCTAAATATATTATTTAGCTGCGTTCGGTCTAGCGGTGATAGTGGCACTCGTGGATTCTCTACACAGGCCGAAACACACGAAAGCATTAGCATCACAACCAGCCATCGCTTAATATACATACACCAAACCTTTGCGTTTATATTAACCCAAGCTTACTATGTGCAAGCTGTCTCAATCCAAATAATTTTTTCTTCAGCAGCCAAAAAGTGACAATTAATTAAGCGTAACCATTGCAGAGCTAACACCGGCTCAAACTTTAGCTGGGATTAACATGATTAACTTAAAGCCCGGCAGGCTTAGGAGGTGGCAATTAGCATCCTCACCAGCCTTGCTCCGTCGCTCACTCCTAGTAGCTCGTCGCGCAGGGCGGAGGCCGAACCGAAGCGGCGGCTACTTGGCTATCCTTCGCTTTCGCCAGCCACCCAGCGCGCAAAAGCCTCGGCCTGGGGGTCCGTCTCCTGCACGGCGTAGACCACCAGGCGCAGATGCCGGCCTTCGTCGACGATCAGGCTAGCGTGCTCGAAACCGACATTGCCCAGTCCATTGAGCTCGAGCGCGCGTACCCCTTGGCAAGGAGCGTCCACTTCGTGACGGTGCCACCATTGGCGAAACTCGGGAGAGTGCGCGGAGAGTTCCTTCACTAGGTTACCAATGGCAGGGTCGCCATCCGCACGCGCGTAGTCGCGTCGGAAGCTGGAGAGAATGCGCGGTGCCTGGGTCTGCCAGTCGGCAATGACCCGACGCAGCTCGGGATCGGTAAACAGCATCCACAGCAGATTGCGATACTCGGCTGGTTGACGGTCGAAGCCGAATACCCGCGCCGCCGCGTCGTTCCAGGCCAGCACGTCTCCTTCCTGCTGGCCGAAACATCTTCGTTCATGACCAAGTTGAGCGACTCCTGGCTATCCTCATAACCACCCTGTCGCAGAGATCAGCATTGACCTCATTCAGCGACAACGTATACATGCCGCCTTGGTGTTTAAGGCCACGTGACTTGGAAATGCTCCAAGTGACCTCAATCATTAAAGCCATCAGTGCGCTTGCCGTTGATTTGGGAGGCAGCCTTTGCAGTCAACTCCAGCGAGTGCCTGCGTGCGCCATGGTCGTATATCGCGCTACTCACCATGATTTCGTCGACCATGGTGCGTTCGGCGAAGGCGGTGAGGCCAGCGACGATCTGCGCGGGACCACCGGCGACAGAGCACCGCAGCACACGGTCGATGGTCGTGGCACCCCGCGATCCGGCACGATCGCGGTAACCAGCGATCGGCGTCTGTAATTTGCCCGGCTTACCAGCGAACAGCTCGACCGAAAACTGCTGCTGCGATGACGCGATTAGCTCAGCCTCTTCGTCGCTGTCGGCGGCATAGACGTTCAAACCAGCTGCGACATAGGGCTCGGTAAGCTGCGCAGAGGGACGAAACTCGCCGCGATAAGTCTCCAGTGCCTGATCCAGTGCGTCCGGTGCGAAATGGGAGGCGAAGGCAAAGGGTAGTCCGAGAGCAGCCGCGAGCCGTGCTCCGTTAAGGCCGGCACCCAGTATCCAAATCTGAGGGGTCGCACCCGCCCCGGGCGTCGCCACGATACCGGTTTTGCTGTCGTCCGCGAAGTAGCTACGCAACTCCTCCACGTCCGACGGGAAGGTATTCAGGCCGCCCTCAAGTGTCCGACGTAGCGCGCGGATAACGCGTCCGTCACCTCCCGGCGCACGCCCGAGGCCGAGATCGATTCGACCCGGATAAAGTGCGTCCAGCGTTCCGAATTGTTCAGCTACAACGAGCGGTGCGTGATTTGGAAGCATAATGCCGCCTGCACCAACACGGATGGTCCTGGTCGCCGCAGCGACATGGCCGATCAAGACCGAAGTGGCGGATGAAGCGACACCGGCCAGGCCGTGATGTTCGGCTATCCAGTAACGCTTGAACCCCAGCGCCTCGGCGTGCGCTACCAAGTCCGCGGTTTTCTCGAGGGTGTCGGCGACGGTGCCGCCTTTCGAGACGTGAACAAGATCGTGAAAAGAAAGCTTGATCATAAGTAACCTCATAATGCGACAGAGAAAGTTGCGTTGACGCAATCGCGTTACGCGGCTGCGTAAAAAGAAGCGGGTTGCCGAGACCATTACACCTATCTTGGTTTAGTGGCCTTCGGGGCACGAAGGCCGCCGTCAACTGACCCGATGGTAACCACCCAGGACCCCTTTCTTGCTGAGCACGAACTGCCACAATTGGATATTCCGGGCACGAAAGGCACCGGCGCAGCTTTGCAGGTAATAACGCCACATGCGATAGAAGCGCTCGCCGTAGGTGTCGGCGAAACGGTGCCAGTTGGCCTCGAAGTTGGCATGCCAGGCCATGAGGGTTTTGTCGTAGTCGGCGCCGAAGTTGTGCAGGTCTTCGACCACGAAAAGCTCCTCGGCAGCATCAGTGATGTGCCCCAGGGCCGGCAGTTCGCCGTTGGGAAAGATGTACTTGTCGATCCAGGGGTCCGGCGAGGTTTCGCGTACGTTCTTGCCAATGGTGTGCAACAAGAAGAGGCCGTCGTCCTTGAGACAACGCTCCACGACTTCCATATACTCGCGGTAGTTTTTTCGCCCCACGTGCTCGAACATACCGATGCTGACGATGCGATCGAACTGCTCGGTCTCGTCACGGTAGTCCTTGAGACGAAACTCTACCGGCAGGCCTTGCTTCATCAGTCGCTTGCCGTACTCGGTCTGTTCTCGGGAGATGGTCAGGCCGACGCATTCCACGCCATAGTGTTCGGCTGCATAAGCCATGAAGCTGCCCCAGCCGCAGCCGATGTCGAGCACCCGCATGCCGGGTTTCAACTCGAGTTTGCGGCAGACAAGGTCCAGCTTGGCCTCCTGGGCTTCGTCCAGGTTGTCGGCATTCTTCCAGTAACCACAGGTATAGGTCATGCGCTTGTCGAGCATGGCGGAAAAGAAGTCGTTGCCCAGGTCATAGTGGGCTTCGCCAACCTCGAAAGCACGCTTGGCAGTCTGCAGATTGCGCATCCGCGTGCGTAGGTGGTGGAAGATCAGCTTGCGGGGATTGATCTGATCGGGCAAGCGTGCTCGAAGCAAATGATGAAAGAACTCATCGAGTCGCTCGGCGTCCCAAGCACCGCTCATGTAGCTCTCGCCAAGGCCCAGGTTGCCACGCGCGAGTGCCTCGTCGATGACACCATGGGCATTGAAGCGAATATCCCAAGGGCGGTCTCCGTTGATGCGAATATCAGCTTTTTCCAGAAGATCGGCGACAAAACGCTGGGATGAAGAAGTTTCATCAAAGAAAGCCGAATACTCCACAATCGTGCTGTTCAATGGTCGGTTCCTTATCGTGTCCTTGCAGAGAAAGGAAGTATTGTTAGGGGCCCTCCCCTAATGAGTGCCTGCTTTCTGGATGTGCATAGTGGACCTAGCGAATAACCAGGACTGGTATGGGGCTGTGGGCGAGGACTTCTGACGTCTGGCTTCCCAGAAGCAAACGATCAAGGCCACGGTAACCGTGTGAGGACATGGCGATCAGGCTGCAGCCGCTGTCCTTTGCAACCGCAAGGATAGCTTCCGCTGGTAGCGCATCCGGTACATGAACTGTCTCAGCCTCGACACCCAGCCGGCCGGCTGCGGCTTTTGCTTCGGCAAGAATCTTGTCGGCAGTCTCCTTCCGGCCGGCCTCATATTCCACCATCTCATTGGGTGCGGGAGTCCAGCCGGCACCTCCGGCCGGACCTGCATAGGTATGAAGCTGCTCGGTGACGGTCATGATCGTCACCATGGCGCCGAGCCCTTGTGCCAGTGAAAGGCCCTCGTCGACGCCCTTCTTTGCAACGTCTGAACCGTCGGTCGGGATAAGAATGTGCTTGTACATGAGCGTTTCCTTAGTGTTAGCCCTTTTTCGCAGAACTGGTCGAAGCGTCTCTTAGTGACCTGTAATTGGGCGCGCGTCAGCCGACGGTGTGAGACCGCGCGAAAACACTGCTATGATCAAGGTGATCACCGCCATCGCAGCGCCGACAAGGGCTACAGCCGGGTAACCCAAGTCGGCGTCGATCACCCATCCGCCAAGCACTGCACCGATCGCATTGCCGAGATTAAACGCGCCGATATTGGCAGCTGAAGCCAGGGTTGGTGCTCCACTTGCGGCCGACATGATCCGCACCTGAATGGGCGGTACAAGCGCAAAGCTCACGGCGCCCCAAACAAAGATAATTACGGCACTCACGTAAATGTTCGACATGAACAGGGCAAAGGCGCTCAGCATGATCGCCACAATAATCACCGAGCCGATGATTGTTAGATCAACCGAGAAATCTGCGAACTTTCCTCCAAGCCAGCTTCCAAGTGTCATACCAACCCCGCCCGCCACCAAGATGGCCGTGACGAAGTTGACCGATGCATTTGCTTCGGTCTGAAGGATCGGTGCGATGTAGGTGTAGACCGTGAACAAGGCAGTGGCGCTCATGACGGTCATTAATAGCACCGTCAGGACGTTTTTTTGCATAAATACCTGGAGTTCAGACCGGACGTTGGACGTCTTGTTACCAGGAAGATCGGGCAGAGTTACGCGAACTCCTATCAGCTGCACGAAGCCAATTGCAGCGATTCCCCAGAAGACAGCGCGCCACCCCAGATAGTCGCCTGCCCAGGTAGCGGCTGGCACGCCAATGATGTTTGCAAACGTCAGCCCCATGAACATCGTCCCGACGGCGGCCGCTCGACGCTCTGGAGCAACCAGGCCAGCCGCGACAATGGAGCCGACTCCAAGAAACGCGCCATGATTAATGGACGCGACGACGCGCGACAGAATAAGCATCTCGTAGTTGATTGACACTGCGGTCAAGACGTTGCCGAGGATAAAGATCGCAGACAACGCCATCAGCAACGTCCTGCGTGGTACTCGACCTGTACTTAGCGTTACGAGCGGCACCGCAACCATGACGCCAAACGCATAGGCGCTGACAACAACACCTGCAGCGGGGATTGATACATCCAGATCTCCAGCGATAGTGGGCAGCAATCCTATAGGCCCAAATTCTGTAACGCCGGCCGCAAAAGCGCCTATTGCAAGCGCCAAAAGCCCAAAAATAGGTTTCATCTAACCACTCCGACTATAAAGAGAAATGCTGCCTGGCCGAGCAGTGCTCAGCTGACTCTATATTTGCGTTGATATCTGGAAAGCATAATAGAGTACGGATATAAGCCTGATAACCCTGTGTAAGATCCAAGGACCTTTGCGTAGCTAGCAAAAGAGTCTTGAAATTTCCTGATCGGAAGCACACGATCCCAGATGTCCGCTCACTAGCTCAGTTCAGGCAGACTATGTGGCCTAAGCTCTTCGAGGATCGTCCCCTGGCCGACCCATCTAACGCGACTGTCGGACGACCGTCTCTCACCGGTTTGGAGGGCATATCGAGGCTGCCTGTAAGCTGAGCTATTCGGGGCGTAGCAAGTCCCCGTAGCTCCCCATCGATCCTGAACGCAGGTAACTCTGTTGGTCGATCGCCTGACGCAAGACCGCGCTGGCTTGCCAAGATGCGTCTATTGGGCCATGAGATCCAAAGTCAGCTACTTAGAACAAAGAAAGTTTTGGGCGCCAATCGCACGCCCTGATCTGCCATGTTGTTCTATCGTTGAGAATAAACTTGACGCTTCAAACGCCTGCTTCGGATGCAGCGGTCGCCGCACTACGGATGGCCAACTTCCCAGTCTGTATGACCGGCAGAAGGTAGCGCTCATCGTTGCGCCACGCAGCGGCACGAACGAGTTGTCGTCGACAAAGGTTTTTTGCGTTGATAAATTAAAAGAGAGACCAAAGTGCCGATTCATGGCCATTTACGGACACAGTACTGAAGGATCATTGCGTTGAACGCAGGAGACAATGTTGGTACAGACCGCGCTCGCGAGTTGACCATCTTCGCGGCGGTTGTGGATCACGGCAGTTTTTCCAACGCGGGCCGCGTGCTGAACCTAAGTCCGTCTGCTGTCAGTAGAACGGTCGATCGGACCGAGGCCAGACTGGGAGTACGTCTGCTCTTGAGAACCACTCGATCCCTGTCGCTCACCGCGGAAGGGCAAGCCTATCTGCAAGCCGCAAGAAGGATTCTGAAAGATCTGGATGATTCTGAACAACAGATCGCGGATCAAGGCTCCCCACGAGGACGGTTGAGAGTCAGCGCCTCGCTTTCGCATGGCCGATTGCATGTCGTCCCACTGCTTCCGGAATTCGCGGCGCTCTATCCCCATATTCTGGTCGATCTCTCTCTGACCGACACCATTACCGACATTGCGGGTGGCCAGGCGGACGTCGCTGTGCGGTTCGGTAAACTGCCTGATAGCAGCCTGACGGCTCTCAAACTGGGTACAGTGAAACGCATAGTCACTGCTTCACCCGATTACCTCGCACGATTTGGTACGCCGACACGGCCAGAGGACCTGCTTTCTCACAACTGCCTGAATTTCAATTTTCTGCGAACTGAAACTGCATGGCCATTTCTTGTAGATGGGGCAGTCGAATGGCTCCCAATAAAGGGCGGTATCGAAGCAAACAGCGGAGAAACGCTTGGCCAACTTGCCATGCTTGGAATGGGCATAGCGCGGCTTGGTGAATTCCTGGTCGACCCTCACATTCAAGCCGGTAGACTCGTTCCGATTTTGCAGGACTTTAATCCCGGCGACGCCGAAGAGGTGCATGCTGTCTTTGTCGGTGGAGCAAACATGCCGGCCCGAGTGCGAGCCTTTGTTGACTTTCTCGCGAAACGGCTTCGCGATGGTGTGTAACGAAGCCGACTCTTATTTTTTCAACAAGTCTCCGGTGACCGAGGAACTCGAAACGGCCGACGGATCTCCTCGAATTGGTCGCCGAAGTCACCGAGACGGCCTTCGATATTCGCCAAGAAATTCTGTTGATTGTTGGCGGCGTGATCGATTTCAATCGTATAGCGCCTGATGAGCAAAAAAAGCCTGCCGGTAAAGGCAGGCTTTCGTATGAGTCGTATGATGCAGCAGGGCTAGGCGGCGCGGGCCTGCCCTACCAGGCTGATCACTCCCACTCAATCGTCGCGGGCGGCTTGCTGCTGACGTCGTACGTCACGCGGGAGACGCCACTGATCTCGTTGATGATGCGGTTGGAGACCTTCTCCAGCAGCTCATACGGCAGGTGGGCCCAGCGGGCGGTCATGAAGTCGATGGTTTCGACGGCGCGCAGGGCGATGACCCATTCGTAGCGGCGGCCGTCGCCGACGACGCCGACGGATTTCACCGGGAGGAAGACGGCGAAGGCTTGGCTGGTCTTGTGGTACCAGTCGAAGTTGTGCAGTTCTTCGATGAAGATGGCGTCGGCTTCACGCAGGATGTCGGCGTACTCTTTCTTGACTTCGCCGAGGATGCGCACGCCGAGGCCCGGTCCCGGGAAGGGGTGACGGTAGACCATGTCGTACGGCAGGCCGAGTTCGAGGCCGAGTTTGCGCACTTCGTCCTTGAACAGTTCTCGCAGCGGTTCGACCAGCTTGAGCTTCATGGTCTCGGGCAGGCCGCCGACGTTGTGGTGCGACTTGATGACATGTGCCTTGCCGGTCTTGCTGGCGGCGGATTCGATCACGTCCGGGTAGATGGTGCCCTGGGCGAGGAAGTCGACGCCGTCGATCTTGGCGGCTTCACGGTCGAACACGTCGATGAAGGTGTTGCCGATGACCTTGCGCTTGGCCTCGGGGTCGGCCTCACCTTCCAGCTTGGTGAGGAATTCATCCTCGGCGTCGACGCGGATCACCCGCACGCCCATGTGCTGGCCGAAGGTCTCCATCACCTGGTCACCTTCTTTCTTGCGCAGCAGGCCGTTGTCGACGAACACGCAGGTCAGCTGATCACCGATGGCCTTGTGCAGCAGCGCGGCGACTACGGAGGAGTCCACGCCGCCGGAGAGGCCGAGCAGCACGTGGCGGTCGGCGACTTGCTCGCGTACGCGCTCGCAGAGATCTTCGATGATCTGCGCCGGAGTCCACAACCGCTCGGCCTGGCAGATATTCAGCACGAAGTGCTCGAGAATGCGCTGGCCTTGCAGGGTGTGGGTCACCTCAGGGTGGAACTGCACGCCGTAGAAGTGCTTTTCTTCCCACGCCATGGCGGCGATGGGGCAACTCGGCGTGGAGGCAGTCACGGTGAAGGCATCCGGCACCTGGCCGACCTTGTCGCCGTGGCTCATCCACACGTCGAGCAGCGCACGCCCGCTTTCGTGATCGACATGATCCTTGATGCCCGAGAGCAGCGCGTTATCGGCGTCGATACGCACCTGCGCATAGCCGAACTCATGCTTATGCGAGCCCTCGACCTTGCCGCCCAATTGCTCGGCCATGGTCTGCATGCCGTAGCAGATCCCCAGTACCGGCAAGCCCATCTCGAACACGCATTGCGGCGCGCGCGGCGAGGCGAGTTCGGTAACGGATTCCGGCCCCCCGGCGAGGATGATGCCGTTGGGATTGTACTCGCGGATCTCTTCTTCGCTGATGTCGAAGGCGCGCACTTCGGAGTAGACGCCGATCTCGCGCACGCGGCGCGCGATGAGCTGGGTGTACTGGGAGCCGAAGTCGAGAATCAGGATCTTATGGGCGTGAATGTCGGTCATCTGGCCTTTCCTTTGAGAAGCAACAAGGGCCGAAAATGCGAAAGCTGGAAGCGGCGCGCGGCCACTTCCAGCTTCAAGCTTCCGGCATCAAGCTTGAGTTAGCCCGCCCGGTAGTTGGGGGCCTCTTTCGTAATCTGCACATCGTGCACGTGCGATTCGGCAAAGCCCGCGCCGGTGATCTTCACGAACTCCGGCTTGGTACGCATCTCGTCGATATCGTGGCAGCCGGTGTAGCCCATGGAGGCACGCAAGCCGCCCATCAGCTGATGGACGATGGCACTCATCGCGCCCTTGTAGGGCACTCGGCCTTCGACGCCTTCCGGCACCAGCTTCTCGACCCCAGCGTTCTTGTCCTGGAAGTAACGATCGGACGAGCCCTGGGTCTGGGACATGGCGCTCATGGAGCCCATGCCGCGATAGGCCTTATAGGTACGGCCCTGATAGAGCTCGATTTCGCCCGGGGCTTCCTCGGTGCCGGCCAGCAGACCACCGATCATCACCGTGCTGGCGCCTGCGGCGATGGCCTTGGAAAGGTCGCCGGAGAAGCGGATGCCGCCATCGGCAACGAGCGGGATGTCGAATGGCTTGAGCGCGTCGGCCACATCAGAAACAGCGGAGATCTGCGGCACGCCGACACCGGCGACGATACGCGTGGTGCAGATGGAGCCGGGGCCGATGCCGACCTTGACGCCGTCCGCACCGGCTTCGGCGAGTGCCTTGGCGGCGGCGGCGGTGGCGATGTTACCGCCGATCACCTGCACCTGCGGATAATGCTCCTTGACCCAACGCACGCGCTCGATGACGCCCTGGGAATGGCCATGTGCGGTATCCACCACCACCACATCGACGCCCGCCTCGGCAAGCGCGGCGATGCGATCCGGCGTTTCCGGCCCGGTGCCCACGGCAGCGCCGGCAAGCAGGCGACCGTCGCTGTCCTTGGCGGCGTGCGGGTAGGTGCGCGCCTTCTCGATATCGCGAACGGTGACCAAGCCACGCAGGCGGAACTGATCGTCGACCACGAGGATCTTCTCGATGCGGTGTTCCTGTAGCTTGGACTTGATGATGTCCAGCGAGGTGCCTTCGGGCACGGTGACCAGCTTCTCGCGCGGGGTCATGATTTCCGCCACGCTATCGCCCTTGTCGGGGCGGAAACGCATGTCACGCCCGGTGACGATGCCCATCAGGGTGTCGCCCTCGACCACCGGAAACCCGGAGTAGCCGTACTCGTCGGCCATCTCGAGCAGATCGGCCAGCTTCGCCTTGGGGCTGACGGTCACCGGGTCCTTGACGATCACGCTCTCGTGCTTCTTCACCTTGCGCACTTCCGTCGCCTGCGCGGCGATGGTCATGCTCTTGTGAATGATACCGATGCCACCTTCCTGCGCCATGGCAATCGCCAGGCGGGCTTCGGTCACGGTATCCATCGCGGAAGAAAGCAGCGGGATATTGAGGTAAAGGTCGCGAGTCAGGCGGGATCTGAGGCTGACATCCTTGGGCAGGACGTCGGAATAGCCGGGGACGAGTAAGACATCATCGAACGTAAGAGCTTCTTGCGCTATACGTAGCATGTTGCGACACCTGTGGGGAAAGCGGGTGCGGGGAAGATTAATCCGCCATTATAAACCCCTATCCCCGTCCTCTCAACGTTGAGAGCGTTTGTCAATGCGCGATTCGATGGCAGCCGCGCCCTGAGCCGGCTCGGGGTGCGCCAAGCGGTGGAACTCCCGCTGCCAGCGATCCATGAACGCCGTGCGCCGGGAAGGATCGACGAAGGCGAGCAGCGAGGCATTCAGCGGAATCGGGTACAAGCGCTCCCCGACCTGGTCGCGCAGCCGCTGGGCGGTGTAGGGGCCCACGACATCCGGGCGCACGCTGAACAGCGGCGTCTCGCCGGCGATGACACGCTGCCCTTCGCGGCCCAGCAGGAAGTCGAGAAACGCCCGGGCCGCCGCGGGGTGCGGGGCGTCGCGGTGAATGAACGCCATGCGCATCATGACCAGCGAGTAGTCTTGGGGGACCTGCACAAAGACCTCGGGATGCGATTGCGCCCACACCATGGCGTAAGAACCGAGCAGGTTGTAGCCCAGCCAGTAGCGCCCCTCGCTGAGCCCCTCGAGCATGGCCCGCGTGTTGGCCTCGAGATGCGTATCGGTCGCGCCCATGGCAGTCACGAGATCCCAGAACCGGGTGGTGTAGCGCGCATCCTGCTGAAAGAGCGAGTAACCAACGCCACTGCGTAAAGGCGAATAAGTGGTGACTTTGCCACGTAAGGTCTCGCGGTGCTGTGTGAGCAGCGTATGCAGGTCGGCATGGGTCTTCGGCGGCAGCATATGGCGCGATAGGTCCAGCCGATAGGCCATGACGATGGGCTCGAAGGTGAAACCGAACACTTCGTCGCGCCACTTGGCCCACTCCGGCCACGCCTGTGCCGCCGGTGAGTCGAGACGCTGAGCGTAGCCTTCATTCACCCGCGCCATCTGCCAGGGCATGGCGGAACTGATGACGACATCGGGCGGATTGTCTTCATTGGCAACGCGGGCGTCGACTTCAAGCGTTGAGCGATCGCGGAAGGTCAACTGGATGTGCGGATGGGCCGCCTCGAAGGCGTCCAGCAAGGGCGCCGCGACCTCCCTGTCGAGCGCCGCCTCGACAACGAGCGGGTTGTCGGCCCAGGCGAAGCTCGGTGCCAGAAGCCCCAAAAGCCATACGAGCGCCACACGGCGAATCGGCATCATTTCTCCTCATGTTGAGTGAGATAAGGAAAAAACAGGCGGATTTTCAGCCCGTTCTTCTGCGCCGACTCGACCTGCATCCGCGCCTCATGACGACGCACGATCGAGTCCACAATAGCCAATCCCAGGCCGGAGCCTTCGGTGTCCTGACGACCGCCGCGTTCGAAGGGGCGATGCAAGTGCGCCAGCGTCTCGGGCGGCACACCCGGCCCGTCATCCTCGATATATAACTCTAACGTCTGCGCATGACACACAGCGCCTAGGGTAATAACGCTGCCGGGAGGCGTATAACGCAGGGCATTGTCGATCAAATTGCCTAACAACTCGCGCAAAGCCCACGCCTCGCCTTGGATGTATTGCGGTGATGCGGGAAGAGACGCCAAGCCGATGTCATGGGCTTGCGACACATCACGTTGCGCCCAGTCGAAAGTCGTTTCATGCAGCAACGCCATCGCATCGATACGCGCTGTTGCGCTTGCTTCCACGGCATGGCGTAGGCGTGCCAGGCTCAATAGCTGACTGGCTAGACGACTCGTACGTCCGGCACTGCCATGGACCTCGGTGAGCGCCTGACGCCAGGCATCGGGGCTATCGCTTTGCAAGGCCAACTCGCTCGTGGTCTGTAATCCCGCGAGGGGCGTTTTGAGTTGATGGCTGGCATCTGCAGTGAAACGTAATAGCGCTTCTCGGCCGTCGCGCTGGCGCATAAAAAGGGAGTCCAAGGTTTCCGCCATTTCACGCATTTCTTCTGGCACTCGAGCATCCAACGGGCGCATGTCATCGGCATCGCGACGCCGCAGTTGCTGACGTAGTCGTCGAATCGGCGCGAGCGCCACGCGCATCGCCAGGAGCATCAGGATGCCCGCCAGCAGCACCATGATCACGAAGCGCGTGACCGCCTGCTCGAAGAGCATCTCGGTCAGGGCGTCGCGCCCCGACATCGTGTGGCCGACCCAGATCTGCACCGGATCTTGCGTCTCCCAGCCAGCGGAATCGAGCTCCCGTCCATAAAGACGCCACTGGGTGCCATGATACGTGTCATTCAACCATGTCGGCTGTGAGGACACTCGTCGGCGCCACTCGGGAGGAATGCCGATATCCAGGTTACCCGACACCGTTTGGCCCTTGGCATCCAGTACGGCATAGAACACGCGCTCCTGGTGGCGCGTCGCCAGGATCTGCAACGCCGCCGAGGGGATTTCAACTACTGGCTGACCACCTTCCCACCGTATGGCTTCAGCGATCGTCAAGGCAGCGGCCTCGAGCTGGCTGTCATAGGCGCGCTCGGCCGCGCGTTGCGAGCTGAAATAGGCTTCGACTAGCAACAACACGCCAAGCACGCTGACGGTCGCCAACAACCAGAAGGCCAAGCGGGATTTCAGTGTGCCATCCACCTCGATCACGGGGAGGCTTCCTCGAGCCGGTAGCCCAGGCCTCGAAACGTGCGAATGCGCAGCCCGCTGCCATCGAGCCTTTTGCGCAAGCGGCTTATGTACACTTCCAGCGCGTTGGACCCGACATCACCAAATCCAAAAAGGCGGTTCTCCAGGGTCTCGCGCGGCGTAATGCTGCCGGCATGCAGCAATAGTCCTTCCAGCAAGCGCAGTTCACGACGTGGCAAATCGAGCACCTGCTCATCTAGCGTGGCGACGCCCGAGGCGGCGTCGAAGGCCAGCGGGCCGAACGTCAGACGATTGTCGACGCGCTGCTGGCTGCGGCGCAGCAAGGCACGCACGCGGGCTTCCAGCTCGGCGAGCGAGAACGGCTTAGCGAGGTAATCGTCGGCGCCGAGATCCAACCCCTCCACTCGATCATCGATGCCGTCGCGGGCCGTCAGGATCAATACAGGCGTGGTATCGCCGCGCTGGCGCAGTTCCGCCAGCAGCGTCAGGCCGTTGCCGTCGGGCAGCCCCAGGTCGAGCAGTACCAGATCGAACTGCCCGCTCTGCAGGGCCTCGCGTGCCTGCGCATGGTGCGTGAACACATCGACGGTGTTGCCCAGCGGGGTGAGCGCTTGCTCCAGCGAGCGCGCGATCAGGGGATCATCTTCGATGACGAGCAGGCGCATACGACCAATGTCTCATGTAGATAAACGTTAGGTGACAGGTTGATGAAAGGTTGGCTGCCTAGCATCGGTATTCGTCATCCGTGGCGATGACATCAGCACCATTCTCGTTATTCCTAATGCAGCGCAAAACAAGAGAACAGGAGTTCGCCATGAAGATCAACAAAGGGCTTGCCACGTACACAAGCATAATAGCGCTGATGGGCGGTATCTTGGCCGCTAGCAGCGCGCAAGCGCAATCCGACGCAACAGAATGCATCGCGCCCGCAAAACCGGGCGGTGGCTACGACCTCACCTGTCGCCTGGCCGCCAATGGCCTGGAAAAGACCGGCATGATCGACAAGCCCATGGCCGTCAGTTACATGCCGGGCGGCATCGGGGCGGTGGCCTACAATCACGTCAATGGCGTGCGCGACGACGATCCCAACCTCATCGTCGCCGCCAGCACTGGCGCGGCCGTAAACCTGGCGCTGGGCAAGTTCGGCAAATACGACGCTGATGACGTCCGCTGGTTGGGTGCCCTGGGGGTCGACTATGGCGCCATCGTCGTCAACGCCGATGCGCCCTGGCAAGACCTCGATGATCTCATGCAGGACCTGAGTGAATCACCGGGCGATATCGCCTTCGGGGCGGGTGGAACCGTGGGCAGCCAAGACTGGATGAAGGCCGCGCTCACCGCCAAGGCCGCCGATCTCTCGCCGCGCAAGCTCAAGTACGTGTCCTTCGAGGGCGGTGGCGAAGCCTTGGCAGCACTGCTGGGCAACCACATCCAGGTTTTTACGGGTGACCTCTCCGAGCTCAAATCACAACTAGAAAGCGGCAAGATCCGCGTGCTCGCCGCGCTGTCCGAAGAGCGCATGGGTGGCCCTTACGCCGACATCCCCACTGCAGCGGAGCAGGGCTATGACGTGCAATGGCCCATCTGGCGCGGTTATTACATGGGGCCCAACGTCAGCGACGAGGCCTACCAGAAGTGGGTGGAACGCATGTCCCAGCTCGCCCAGTCCCAAAAGTTCGCCCAACTGCGCAAGGAGCGGGGCCTCTTCCCAATGTCGCGCTTCGGCTACGAGTTCAATGACTACGTGCTGGAGCAGGTCGATCAGTTCGAATCCTTGGCCAAAGAAGTAGGTCTGAAGCAATGAAACTCGCCGCCGACCGGT
Source organism: Chromohalobacter sp. 11-W (assembly GCF_029889905.1). Classification (GTDB taxonomy): domain Bacteria; phylum Pseudomonadota; class Gammaproteobacteria; order Pseudomonadales; family Halomonadaceae; genus Chromohalobacter. The sequence goes on from NZ_JARANZ010000007.1 coordinate 15,615, forward strand.
TGTTGGGCATCGTCCTGATCGGTCTGGCGGCGTTCGTCGCCGTTCAGGCCATCAAACTGGAAGTGCCCTTCAGTTACGACCCCGTAGGCCCCCGTGCCTTTCCGCTCGGTCTCGCTATCCTGCTGGCTGCGCTCGCCAGCGTGTTGATCGTGAAACCCGGCACCAACGAGGCGTGGCCCGGTCGCCAGCTCGGCGTGAAGTTGCTGCTGGTGCTCGTCACGCTCCTGGTCTATGCCCTGCTCTTCACCAAGCTCGGCTTCATCATCACCTCACTGCTGGCAGTCACAAGCCTATCTCGCATCTTTGGTGCGTCATGGGGTAAGGCACTGCTGACCGGTGTGCTCATGGCCGTCATCAGCTATTTCCTTTTTGCGCATGCCTTGGGGATCTCGCTGCCTAGTGGTTACTGGGTCGAGCCCTTGCTATAACGGAGCCTTCTCATGTTCGATTTCCTGATCCATGGCTTCGACGTTGCTCTTAGCCCGCTGAACCTCGGCTTGGCTTTGCTCGGTGCGCTTCTCGGCACTCTTTTTGGGGCATTGCCTGGCATTGGTCCCATCAATGGTATTGCGATCCTGATGCCATTGGCCTATACGCTCGGCCTGCCCGCCGAGTCGGCATTGATCCTGCTCGCCGCCATCTACACGGGCGCTGAGTATGGCGGGCGCATGTCGAGCATTCTGCTCAACGTGCCCGGCGATGCCGGGGCCGTGATGACCACGCTCGACGGCCACCCGCTGGCCAAGAAGGGGCTGGCCGGACCGGCGCTCGGCCTGTCGGCGGTCAGCTCATTCGTCGGCGCGACCATCGCCATCATCGGCCTGACGCTGTTCGCGCCGCTGCTGGCGGAAGTGGCGGTGATGTTCGGTCCCGCCGAATTCTTCGCACTGATGGTGTTCGCCTTCGCCTCCATGTCCGTGATGATGGGCAAGGATCCCGTCAAGACCGCCATTGGCGCCGTGCTGGGGGTCTTGATCGGCACCGTGGGCGTCGATTCGAGCACCGGCGTGCTTCGTTATACCTTCGGCCTGCCCGAGTTGTACGACGGCATCGACTTCGTGGTCATGATCATCGGCTTGTTCGCGATCAGCGAGATCCTCCTGATGCTGGAACACGCCAACCGCAAGGACGGCAACGACGGCCTCCCACCGCTGGGACGCGTCTTCATCAGCCTCAAGGAAGTGGTGACCTGCAAGTGGACGATGGGACGCTCGGGCTTGATCGGCTTCATCATCGGCATCCTGCCCGGCACCGGTGCCTCGGTGGGCGGCGCGGTCGCCTATACCACGGAGAAGCGCCTGAGCGACAAGGACAATTCGTTCGGTACGGGCAACATGCGCGGCCTGGCGGCGCCGGAGGCGGCCAATAACGCCTCGGCGGTGGGCTCGTTCGTTCCCATGCTGACACTGGGAATCCCCGGCTCCGGCACGACGGCGGTGCTACTCGGCGCGTTGATGCTCTACAACATCACCCCCGGCCCCATGATGTTCAGTGAACGTCCTGAAGTCGCCGGCGGCCTGATCGCCTCGCTGTATATCGGCAATATCGTACTGCTGGCGCTCAACCTGCCATTGGCCGGCGTCTTCGCCCGCGTGCTGACGATTCCACGCTGGGTGCTGGTGCCAGGCATCGCGATTCTGGCCTTCGTCGGCGTTTTCCAGCTCCATTCCAATCTCGCCGCCATCTACCTAATGCTCATTATTGGTATATTCGGCTACTTACTGCGCAAGCTGGGCTTCTCGCTGGCTCCCGTCATTCTGGGCTATGTCCTTGGGGGATTGATGGAGCAAAACCTGCGGCGCGCGCTATCCATCAGCGGCGGCGATCTCGGTATTCTGTGGCAATCCGGCATTTCGCTCGGCCTCTGGATCGCGGCACTTGCTTTGCTGGTACTACCCTGGCTACTTCCCAAGCTGTGGCAAGCCAAAACCAGCAAGGCCTGACACCGCCAGGTCTGAAACAACAAGACCTGAACCGACCGGCCCCGTGCCGCCCCTCGGGCGCACGGGGCACGATATTCTGTGCACCAGGCTCTACTTGCCACGCACCAAGTCTACACATAAACTATTTATAAATAGCATTTGTGTATACTTGATGAATCAGATCACCGCCCGTGAGCGTCTCGACTACTGGGACCGCCAACACCGGTCTGTATTTACTCTCTCGGACCTGGCCAAGATCTTTCCCGAAGACAGCCCAAAGACGCTTCAGGAGGGAATCAATCGACTACGTCGACATGGCATGCTCGAGGCAGTCAGTCGCGGCGTGTATGTCTACAAGCTGTCACGGAACCATGACCCCGACCTTCTCGAACGAATCGCCAAGACCATGCGCCGTGGCGAGTACAGCTATGTCAGCCTCGAATCCGCACTCTCGGAATACGGCGCAATCTCACAGATTCCTGTCGATCGACTGACGATCATGACCACAGGCCGCAAAGGGGAATATCGAACCCCCTATGGCACCATTGAATTCACCCATACCAAGCGATCTGTACCCCAATTGCTTGATCGGATGCGCGACGTTGGACGTCCCTTGCGGCTGGCAACGCCCCAAGCCGCCTGGGCCGACCTCAAGCGTGTCGGGCGCAATACCCATCTTGTCGATGAAGCGAGCCTGCCGCATGCACACTGAACGCGCCAACTTCGATGAACTGGTCGCTCGCGCGATGGCACAACCCGGCCGAACCGCTATGCGCCCGGTCATCGAGAAAGAGCTGCTGCATCTCGACATCCTGTTCGCACTCGAACGGGAACGGCTCCTGGATCGGCTTACCTTTCAGGGAGGAACGTCGCTGCGCTTGTGTCAGGGCTCGCCGCGCTTCAGCGAAGACTTGGATTTTGCCGGCGGTTGGGATTTCAGCAGCCAACATCTGTCCCGCATCCGCGAGTGCATCGAGGACTATGTCAGCAATCGCTACCAGCTCAAGGTTAGTGTCAAGGAACCGAAAGAGCTGCGCGAAGAGCCTGGCTACCGGGACATTCGTATCGACAAATGGCAGGTTTCCGTCTTGACGGCACCAGCTCGAAAGGACATCCCCAAGCAGCGCATCAAACTGGAAGTGGCCAGCCTTCCGGCGTGCACGCGGGAAGCGCATGCGCTCCAGATCCACTACCCTTTTCTACCGGATGGCTACGATGATTTGCTGATCGTGACGGAAAGCCTAGAGGAGGTCATGGCGGATAAGCTGATCTCACTGGTCAACACAAAGAAATACGTGCGGCATCGTGACATCTGGGACCTGGCCTGGCTCAAGCAGCAAGGCGCATCTCCCGACGTCGAGCTCGTCAAGCGCAAGATTCAGGACTACACCATAGAACACTACCCTGACCGAGCCAGGGATATGCAATCACGTCTAGCCGGCATTGTGTCAGGTACGGCTTTTCAGGGTGAAATGGCCCGCTTTCTGCCCACAGAGACAGTCGACCGGACGATAAGGAATCCCCGCTTTGCCGACTTTCTCACCCGCGAGATCACCGCCATGCTGGAGCAGGTAGTCATCACGCTCGAGGGCCCGACGCCGGGGTCGCCCAGTCCGGAATTCACCCTCTAAGGAGCACGGCTCTCAAATACATCTAACCACACGCTGGTCGCATAAGCGTGGACGTGGATTTCTCGCTAGCGATGGTGCGTGGTCACAATGCTAGACTCCCTCTTCCAAACTTACCCGATCTTGCGAGGCCTGCGATGGACGACACTGGCAACCCCACCGCCCTCAGCGTTAGTGAACTCAATCGCCAGGCCCGTCTGATGCTGGAACGCGGCTTCGGCGAGTGTTGGGTGGAGGGCGAGATTTCGGGCGTGGCGCGGCCGGCGTCGGGGCATATCTACTTCACGCTCAAAGACGATCGCGCACAGTTACGCTGCGCGTTCTTCCGCAACCGGGCGCGCTTGATGCGCGCGCCGCTCAAGGACGGCGACCGGCTCCGAGTACGCGGGCGCGTGTCGGTGTTCGAGCCGCGTGGCGATTATCAACTGATCGTCGAGGCGGTGCAGGCGTCGGGGGAAGGCGAGCTGCTGGCGGCGTTCGAGCGGCTCAAGGCGAAGCTTTCCGCCGAGGGTGTCTTCGTCAACGCGCGGCCGCTGCCGAATCCGCCGCGCCATCTGGCCATCATCACCTCGCCCACCGGGGCGGCGATTCGTGACGTTCTGGCGGTGTTGCGCCGCCGTTGGCCGGCACTGGAGGTGACGATCCTGCCGGTGCCAGTCCAGGGCCGCGAGGCGCCGCCGGCGATCATTCGCGCCATCGCCCAGGCCAATCAGCGCACTCAGAGGCCGGAAGACACCGTCGACGCCCTGCTGATCACGCGCGGTGGCGGTAGTCTGGAGGATCTATGGGCGTTCAATGACGAGCATCTGGCGCGGGCGATTCATCACTCCCGGCTGCCGGTGATGTCGGCAGTCGGGCACGAAGTCGATGTCACGCTGGCGGATTTCGCCGCCGACGAGCGCGCGCCTACGCCTTCCGCCGCCGCCGAGCGCCTGGCCCCCGACTGGCGTGAGCGCCAGGCCCAGCTACAAGCCGCCGAACGTGGCCTGACACGCGCCATGCAGGCGCGGCTGGAGCGCGACGGCCAACGTCTCGATCATGCCCGGGTGCGGCTGCGCCATCCCGGTGAGCGTCTGGCCGAGCAACGTCGGCGCCTGGAGAACTGGGAAACGCGTCTGCGCCTGGCCATGCGGCGGCGACTCGACCGTGAGCATCAGCATCACGAGACACTGACACGCCGCGTGGAACGTCAGGACCCACGCCTTGCCATCGAGGCGTATCGGCAACGCCTGACGACGCTAGAACGTCAGCTACATACCGCCCTGCCGCGCCGGCTCGATCAATCCCGGGAACGGCTCGAAGCGCTGGCGCGCGAGCTCAATGCGGTCAGCCCGCTGGCGGTATTGGGACGCGGTTATGCGATTCTCGAAGACGACGAGCACCGCGTCGTGCGCAACGCACACGACACTCAGCCCGGCCAGGCCCTCACGGCGCGGCTCGGTGAGGGGCGGCTCAAAGTGGAAGTGAAGCGCCGTTTCAAACGTTGAACACGCGCCTTAGCGCTGCACCCGACGCGGCTGGGTGTCGTCGTTCTGCGCCGACTGCGGTTGGGTGCTGGGCTTGAAGCTGCTCGGTTCCAGGTCGTGCCGGGCCAGCAGCTTGTAGAAGTCGGTGCGATTGCGCCCGGCGATGCGCGCGGCCTGGGTGACGTTGCCCTCGGTGATCTTGAGCACCTTGACGAGATAGCTGCGCTCAAACCCCGCGCGCGCCTCGTTGAACGACGGCAGGGCGTTCTCCTCGGCCGCTAGCGCCTGCGCCACCAGCGCTTCGGGAATGATCGGCGAGCTGGTCAACGCGACGCACTGCTCGACGACGTTAACCAGTTGACGCACATTACCCGGCCAGGCGCTGGAGGCCAGCAGGTTGAGCGCTTCCGACGAGAAGCCTTTGACGAAGGGCTTATGGCGCTCTGCAGCCTGTCCCACCAGGTACTTGGCGAGCAACGGCACGTCCTCGGCGCGTTCCTTGAGTGCCGGCAGCTTGAGGTTGACAACGTTGAGGCGGTAGTAGAGATCCTCGCGGAAGTCGCCCTCGTGCATGGCGCGGTCGAGATCGCGGTGCGTAGCGGAAATGATGCGCACATCGATGGGCACCGAGGTGGTCGAGCCCAGCGGGCGGATCTGGCGCTCCTGCAGCGCGCGCAGTAGCTTAACCTGCAAGGTCAGCGGCATGTCGCCGATTTCGTCGAGGAACAGGCTGCCCCCATTGGCGGCGAGAAAAAGCCCCTCGTGCTGGCTGACCGCGCCGGTGAAGGCCCCCTTGGCGTGGCCGAACAATTCGCTTTCCAGCAGTTGTTCGGGCAGTGCGCCGCAGTTGATCGCCACGAACGGCTTGTCGGCACGCCCACTGGCCTGATGGATGGCGTTGGCGAGCAATTCCTTGCCCGAGCCGGAAGCCCCGGTGATCAGCACGCTGACATCGGACGCCGCCACCATCCGCGCCTGCTCGAGGATGCGTTCCATCTGGGGGCTGCGGGTGATGATCTCGGCGCGCCAAGCATCGTCGCCGGCGCCATGCGTTCCCGGCGTCTGCGATAGGGCTTCTTCGATGGCGGCGAACAGCTCATCGCGGTCCACCGGCTTGGTAAGGAAGCTGAACACGCCCTGCCGCGTGGCGCTCACCGCATCGGGAATCGAGCCATGCGCGGTCAGAATGATCACCGGCATGCCGGGTGCGCGGCGCTGCAATTCGCGAAACAGCGCCATGCCGTCCATTTCATCCATGCGCAAGTCGGAAAGCACCAGATCGGGGCGATCCTCGTTGAGACACTCCAACGCCTGCCGCCCACTTTCGGCAGTGGTCACACGGTAACCTCGGCTTTCCAGGCGCATGCCCAAAAGCTTGAGGAGGCTGGGGTCGTCATCGACCAGCAGAATATGGGCGGCGGCGTGCTTCACGAATCTCTCCTTGGTAACCGTCGCGACATCATGGCGATTGCTCATGGCGCGAGTTGATACTCTGTTCGATGGCCGTCAGGGCGTCGAGTTTCTCGGCGAGGTCATCGCGCTCGCGTCCCAACGCTTGGCGGCGCGATTCGCTCTGGGCGAGATCGCTGGCCAAATCGCGGCGCGCTTCGAGCTCGTTGAGCCATTGCCGCAGCAGAGGCTGCAAACGGCTCGGCGCCGCCGAGATATCGGCCTTGTAAAGCTCGGATGCCTGTTCCCAGCCATCGCGTTCGCCCCATGACAGTACCGCGGCGCGCGCCAGCTTGAGATGGGGCATGTCGCCCCGGAGGCGCGTGAGCATAGTGTCGCGCCACTCGCTATCACCGCGTTGCGAGGCGAGACCGAAGGCGATCCAATCATCCACCAGGCAGACATTGTCGGCCAGCTTGGGGATGTCGTCATTACAGGAAGTGACCGGGGCTGCCGGAGCGGACGTCTCTTGCGTCATCCACTGGCACCCGGTCAGCAGTGAGCCAGCGCACAGCGTCACTAGCAGCATCCGGATGTTCATGCGTTCGAATTCCTTGCGTTTAGCGCCGGCGTCGTCGTGGCCGGCGTCGTTATGGAAGCGTCGTCGCCATCGGCTCCTTCCTCCGGCGACGTCACCTCGGGCAATGTCAGTCGGAAGCAGACCGGGAAGGTGTCATCCTCGACCAACTCCAAGCGTCCATTTTGAACCTTGGCGCAATCGGCGGCCACCGACAAGCCGATGCCCGATCCCTTGAGGGCACCCTGGCGGCGCATGCGACCCTGATAGAAGGCTTCGAAGAGACGCGCGCGGTCGCTGTCGTCGATAGGCTCACCGGTGTTGGCGACTTCGACCACCAGCCATGACGCATGTTGCCGAACACGCAGCGCCAGTTGGCCGCCATTCTCACCGTAGGCGATGGCATTGGAAATCAGATTGTCGAGAACGCTGGCGGTACGCTCGCGGTCGGCCTGCCAGGGCAAGGGCGTGTGCCGAGGCCAGTCGACATGCATGCCCTTCTTGTCGAGCGCCAAACGATGCTTGGCGAGCACTTCCTGGATCACCGTGACCAAGTCGAAACGCGTCACCTTGAGTCCTCGGCTGTGCTGTAACAGATTATAGTCGAGCAATTGCTCGATCAGGGCCTGAAGTTCCTGACCACTGACATCGATCAAGCCCACGATTTCCCGCTGACGCTCGCTGAGTTCGCCGACCACACCATCGGATAGCAGCGCCGTGCCCTCGCGCACGCTGGCCAACGGGGTTTTCAGCTCGTGGGACATGTGGCGCAGAAACTGCTGTTTCTGCGCCTCGAGTTCGGTGAGGCGTCCGGACAACCAAGTCAGCCGCTCGCCAAGACTAACCAGCTCCGCCGGCCCCTGGATATGCTGCGACGAGGCCGGCTCCATGCCGCTGCCCAGGCTGAAGATCCGCCGCTCGAGCTGGCGGATGGGGCGGATGATCAGCCAGGTGAAGATCAGCATCAGCCCCAGGCTGACCGAGACCAGCGCGGCAGTCTGCATCCACAACTGCCCACGCACGGTGCTGGCACGCTCGCGAATGTTTTCGATACGCTCATCGATCAGTTGGTTGGTAGCCTGGCGAACGTTGTCGGTGCGCTGGGAGAAGTCGCCGAACGCCGCCAACTGCTCGCGGAACTCGTCGATTGGCTTGTCCGGCAACGCCTCGAGCTGGCTTAGTTGCTCACGCAGGCGCGGGATATCGGGATCGTCGGGCAGCAAGGGAGCATGCTCGTCGAGCAGTTCCGCGTAGCGTTGGGCTTTCTCGGTATAGATGCTGAGCAATCCTTCCTGCTCCAGCACCGCGTACTGACGCGCACTGCGCTCCATTTCCAATGCCAGGTTACTCAAGGTGCGGGCGCGGCGGGTCTGCTCCACCGCTTGGCGCGCGCTGACATCGGCCAGCGACGAGAGCTCGGAGAGTGCCTGGCCGGCCTGAAACATGAGCACAGCGATTGGCAGCATCACCATCACAAAGGCGAGCATTACCAACTGCAATAACGAACGAGGACGCCAGCGGCGAGAGACCTGAGTGGTCATGAGCGCGATTCTATGCAGAAAGAGTGTGGATGCCATGTCATCTTATCCGCATAGGATAACAGAGTCGCGTTCGTATACCGGTTTTCGCATCGCCGCACCGATCGAAAGCGAGGAATAAGTCCCGTTCAGCCATGAATACCCGACGCATCCGCTCGACACACCGCGGCGGCCCACAAGACGCGCAAAAAAATGGGCCGGAAGACCGGCCCAAGGTACGCAGGGAACTGAAGGGTCAAGTGAACACTCTCGAACATCCACCTGGCTGAATTCTCGAGAATGATCGAGGGGCTCGAAAGCCCACGAAGCCATGAGGTCCATACATTGCCAGGAAAAGGCCCTCATGTTGACGGCGCAGCCGCCACTTCGTTTCGTGTGCCGCGTCGCCAGAAGCGGCGCGGCGAAGTTAGCCCCCGAAGGGGTGGCATCCATGCCTGGGCATCCTTGCCCTTTTGGTACCTTTCCATGCCCGTAGGCGGTACCCGTCTCATCGCAACCTAAGTCACACATCGCGTGGAGCAGACGCTGATCAATCTAGCCGGGACATTGCGCACAGGGTTGTGGTCGAAACGCCCTGGCTTGATCGATCGAGAAACGGTTCGAGCCGTATTGAACCGTTTCCCGTTGCTCATCCCATATATTGCGATAGTCGTGCCAATTTTTTAAAAGTCATTAAAAAACAATAACTTAAAAACATAGCCTAAAGGCCAAAACCGCACGACGGGCTATTACATCGAGAATCGGGGGCATTTCGGCACTCATAATGTCGCCACTTGCCAACGCTCTTTCGTCTATATATAGAAATATCAATAAAAACAGATACTTATTACGTCTCTCTTTGGAGACACCCATTAGATGGAAGCGACACTGCAAGCCGCCGGACGGGCGAGTATCGGTGCAGCCTTGCCGTTGAGCGGCGGCACAGGGCTGGCGTTCAACCGAGGGGTTTGAGCAACACCTTGGATTGGCGCGCATGGTTATAGGAATCGCGCCGCAGGTGCGGCAACACCTCCAGGCCGTCGAGTCGAAAACCGTGCTCGAGGAACCAATGCGTGGTGTGGGTGGTGAGGGCAAACAAGGCGCTGTAGCCACGCCGACGGGATTCACGCTCGACCTCGGCCAAGAGCAGATCGCCGCGCGCACCACCGCGATAATCGCCATGCACGGCGACACAGGCCAGTTCCCCCATACCCGCTTCGGGGTAGGCATGCATGGCACTGCAACCGATGATCATGCCGTCGCGTTCGATCACCCAGTAGTCATCGATCTGATGCTCGAGCCGCTCCCGCGAGCGCGCCACGAGCATGCCGCGCTCCTCCAGCGGGCGCAGCAATTCAAGCAAGCCGCCCACGTCTTCCAGTGTCGCGCGGCGCAACTGCTCGTAGCGATGCTGGGTGATCATGGTCCCCACCCCGTCGCGGGTGAACAGCTCGCCGAGCAAGGCGTCGCGATCGTGCCACGTCAGCAGGTGAGTGCGGGCCACGCCATGGCGCGCCGCTTCGCACGCCGCGCCCAGGTGACGCGCCAGCTCGCTACCGGGCGCGGCCTGACGCCGTAACGGGTCCGCCTCCAACGGAGTAAGTTGGCGCTGCAACATGCCGCTGGCATCGTGCAGCCCCGCCGCGTCGCCAAGCAGAATCAGCTTGTCGGCGCCCAGCCCCATGGCGACGTGTTGGGCGACATCGGCCGCGTCGAGGTCGAACACCTCGCCGGTACTCGAATATCCCAGCGGCGGCACCAGTACCAAGGTTTCCTTCGCCAGCAGTTCAGCGATGGCTTGGCTGCGCACGCGGCGTACCTCGCCGCTGTGGTGGAAGTCGACACCATCGCGTACGCCCAACGGCTTGGCGGTCACTAGATTGCCGGAGACCACCGTCAGCTCGACGCCATGCAGCGGCGTGTTGGGTAACCCCAACGAGAGGCGTGCCTCGATCTTGAGGCGCAGCTCGGCGGCGATGCGTTCGACATGGCGCATGATCGACTCATCGGCCACCCAACGCCCTTCGATCCGGCGCGGCTCGATCCCCGCCTCGCCCAGCGCCTCGCCCACCTGCGGACGAATGCCGAAGACCATCACCAGGCGCACGCCCAGGGTATGCAGCAATGCCAGGTCCTGAAGCAGAGGCTCCCATCGCTCGGAGGCCAATGCCTCGCCTTCGATGAGCACCACGAACGTACGCCCCCGATGCGCATTGATATACGGAGACGAATTACGAAACCAATCGGCGAAGGGGAAACGAGTATCCAAGGCCGCACTCCGGCAGCAGGTGAACGGGAAATCCTGACTATAACAGAGCGACGAAAACGGCGGCACCACTCTCGTGGCACCGCCGCTTCAGGCTTCAGGCGTATTTTAGCTCGCAGCTCGTGGCCCGCGCTCGTGGCTCGTCAGCCGAAAAAGCCCTTGAACATGAAGAAGAACATGATCGACAGCAACGCCCCGGCCGGCAGGGTAATCACCCAGGACAATACGATAGTGCCCAGCACGCGCATGTTGAGCGCCGTGATGCCGCGAGCCAGGCCGACCCCGAGCACCGCACCGACCAGCGTCTGCGTCGTGGAAACCGGCAAACCGGTTCCCGAGGCCAGTACCACGGTCGTCGCCGCCGCCAGGGTCGCCGCGAACCCGCGACTCGGCGTCAGCTCGGTGATTCCCGTGCCCACCGTGGCGATGACTTTGTGGCCATAGGTGATCAAGCCGACGACGATACCGCCGCCGCCCAGCACCAGCACCCACCACGGCAATGCGGCGGCCCCACCGACGTCGCCGTTCGACTCGACGACGCTGATGACCGCCGCCAGCGGCCCCACGGCATTGGCGACATCGTTGGAGCCATGCGCGAACGCCATGGCACAGGCGGTAAACATCATCAGCACGCCGAACACGCGCTCGACGCTGTTGAAATCGAACGCCGAGCTGCCGCGCTTGCGTTTGGCGCGGTCGACGCGATTTTCCATCAGGATGCCGACGACCATCACTACCAAGCCGATCCCGATCGCCACCAACAGGCTGTCACCAAAGCTCATATCCAGCCCGATATGGGAGAGCCCCTTGACCAGGGTGACCATCGCCACGATGAAGCCGACCATGAAGATATAACCGGGCACATAGCGTTTGGCCGCCGCGAAGGGATCACTGTTCTCGAAGATGAGAAACTGTACCGACTTGAACAACGCGAAGGCGATGGACCCCGCCAACAGCGGCGACACCACCCAGCTTGCCGCGATCTGACCGACCTTGGGCCAACCGACGGAGTCGACGCCCAGCCCGGCGACGGCGAAACCGACAATGGCCCCGACGATGGAGTGCGTGGTAGACACCGGCCAGCCGCGCATGGAGGCGATGAATAGCCACACGCCCGCGGCCAGCAACGAGGCCAGCATGCCGTAGACCAGCAACTGCGGGTCATCGGAGAGCAAACTGGGGTCGATGATCCCTTTGCGTATAGTGTCGGTGACCTGGCCCCCCGCCAGCCATGCCCCGAGAAATTCGAACACCACGGCGATGAGAATCGCCTGACGGATGGTAATGGCCTTGGACCCCACGGAGGTTCCCATGGCATTGGCCACATCGTTGGCCCCTACCCCCCAGGCCATGAAGAAACCGAAAATGCAGGCGAGAATAATGAAGACATCGCCGTACTGCGCAATGATGGACATAGGCAAGTTCTATCTGGCTGGCGTGAGACGGAAAATCACACGGCCCGCGTTCAGCGGGCCGTGAGAATTTGGAGACGGCTGCCGACGCGCTCGGCGCGATCGGACAGCTCACCGATCCATTCGATGATCTTATAAAGAAAGATCACATCGACCGGCGGCAACTCGGCCTCCAGCTGGAAGAGCTGGCGACGAATAAGCACTTGCTGGTCGTCGGCCTGATGCTCGAGGTCATGAAGCTCGCGGATAAAATCCTGCATGAGATCGCCGACGTTACGCCCAAAGCCGGAATCGAGCAGCTCCTGGAGCTCTTCGAGCGCCTTGCGCGCCTGGCCAACGGTCGCGATCGCGGTTTCGAGATAAGCGCGCATCGAAGGCGCCAGCGATTCTGGCACCTGCATCTGGCGGCCCAGCATGATGCCAGTGATATCGCGCGCCTTGTTGGCGATCTTATCCTGTACGCTGATCAGCTCCAGCAGGTCGGAACGCGAGACCGGCAGGAACATGCTGTTAGGAAGGTTGAGACGCAATTCGGTCTTGAGCGTATCGGCCTCGTGCTCGAGCTCGGTGATCACTTCTCGATGCGTGGCGGCGTCGTCCCAGTTGCCCGCCTGCGTGGCATCGAAAAATGGCAGGAGTCGCTCGGCGCATTCGCTTGTCTTGACGATATGCGCGAGCAAGGGCTCGAAAGGCGAGCGCCCGAACAATGCCGAGAACGGATTGGAAGTCACCATAATGTCAGATTCGATGCGTTGGGAATGGCGGCGTCAGTATAGTGACTGCACCCCTTCTCGTCATGGAAAATTCACCCTCTTGTCATCAACGCACAAGGACAGGCATGGCTCAGGAAATCGAACTCAAGCTCGCCCTCGGCGCCAGCGGCCCCCATGCGCTGCGCCAGCATCCGCGACTCGCGAACCACAGCATGGTGCGTGCGTGGCTCGCCAACACGTATTACGACACGCCGGGGCGCGCCCTGGAGCGCGCGCGTATCGCTTTGCGCATTCGCCGCACACCCGACGGTTACCTGCAGACGCTCAAGACGGCAGGCAGCGGCCAGGGCGGCCTGCACGCACGCGGTGAATGGGAATGGCCGATCGATGGCGACGAACTGGACATCGAGGGCATCCGCCAGCACGCACCGGACACCATCGACGAAGCGGATCTCGCCCAACTCGTTCCGCGCTTCACCACCGACTTCACCCGCGAGCGCTGGGACGTCATCGAGGCAGACGCCACCATCGAGGTGGCGCTGGATATCGGCACCATTCATGCCGGCGGCCGGCAGGTCCCGATCCGCGAGTTGGAGCTCGAGCTCAAGGCAGGTAGCGCCGAGGCCCTGTGGCAACTGGCTGCCTCCCTCGCGGATGGCGTAGCACTCCGCCCCGCCAATGCCAGCAAGGCCCAGCGCGGCGCCGCCCTGCATGACGGCTGGACGCTCCCCGACAACGCCGCAGACGCCCAGAGTCACTGGAACGCAGCGCTCGAGGCGCTGGATGCCTGGCAGGACACGGGGCACGCGGACTACCGTCATCGAGCCGGCCGCCATTTTGACGCACTTGGCGGCAACGCCGCCCAACGCCTGGCGAGCGCCTTGCGCGACGCCGACGACGCGCATCCCGACACGTGGCTCACTCCCGAAATGAGCCGCGACTGGCTCGCCGCCTGGCACCACGCCACCGCCTGACGCAACGCAGGAGATCGACCTTTGACGCTGCCTTTCGAACCCGCCAACAGCGGCCTACGCAAGACGCTGTTCCACATCATCTTCGAGTCCGATACAAGGGCCGCGAAGATCTTCGACATCGTTCTCATCACGCTGATTCTACTCAGCGTGGCGGTGGTATTCGTGGACAGCGTGCCGAGCCTTCACGCTCGCTTCGGCAGGGCGCTCTATCTTCTCGAATGGGGCTTCACGCTGCTTTTCACATTGGAGCTGGCGGTACGGCTTTATTGCCTGGAACGCCCACTGCGCTACTTGAAGAGCTTCTATGGCATCGTCGATCTACTCTCCATCCTGCCCACCTGGCTCAGCCTGCTGATACCCGGCGCCCAGTCGCTTCTCGTGGTGCGCGTGCTACGTGCGTTACGCGTCTTTCGCGTGTTGCGGCTGATGGAATTCGTCGGTGAAGGCCGCATGCTGACGCAGGCGCTTTCGCGCAGTTACCGCAAGATCATGCTGTTTCTATTCACGGTGCTGCTGGTCGTCACCGTCTTCGGCACCCTGATCTACATGATCGAGCCCCCCGAAGCCGGGTTCACCAGCATGCCACGGGCCATGTACTGGGGCGTCGTCACGCTGACCACGGTGGGCTACGGCGACATCGCACCGATCACCCCGCTCGGCCAGTTCATCTCGGCGTGCATGATGATCCTGGGGTACTCGATCATCGCCGTGCCCACCGGCGTCTTCTCGGCGGAAGTGATCCGCTCGATCCATGCAGAACGCTACTCCGAAGAAGCCTGCCCCGGCTGCGGGCACGAAGGACATGAGCGCGACGCCAAATATTGTCGCAAATGCGGCACTTGGCTCGACGAAGACACCCAGGATCCCCGCCTGAAAGACGACGCAGATGGCGCCTCACAGGCGGGGCGCTGAAACCGGTGTCGTTTCGTGAGAGCCATGCCGGTGACAAGCCGGCGCGAGGGTCATTCGTCATGGATGACGAATGTAGCGCCCAAGGAAGGGTTCATAGCGCCCTCGCGAAGGCTTGTCACCGCAGCTTTCCACCTTGTCCCCGTGCTTACTGGAACGGCGCCGTGTCGCCGCGCCCTTCACGGACGACAGTAGGCGGCATCTCGCGCATATCGACCACCGTGGTCGGGTCCAGGTGGCAGGCGCCGCCATCGATGACCGCATCGAGATGCGCGCCGAAACGTTCGCGGATCGCCTCGGGATCAGTCATGGGTAGATCGTCGTCGACGGGAATCAGCGTCACGCTCATCAACGGCTCGCCCAGCGCCGCGAGCAACGCATGGCTGATGCGATGATCCGGCACGCGAACACCGATGGAGCGCCGCTTGGGATGCAACAGCAGACGCGGCACCTCGTTGGTGGCATTGAGAATGAAGGTATACGGCCCCGGCGTATGCGCCTTGAGCAGGCGGAACACGTCGTTATCGACCTTGGCGTAAGTGCCAATCTCGGACAGGTCGGAACACACCAGCGTGAAGTTGTGCTTGTCATCCAGCGAGCGCAGCCACTTGATCTTCTCGATGGCTTTTTTCTCGCCCAGGCAGCAACCGAGCGCATAGCCGGAATCGGTCGGATAAGCGATCACACCGCCACCGCGCAACAACGAGATCGTCTGATCGATGAGACGTTTCTGCGGGTTGTCGGGATGAATCTGAAAGAACTGGGTCATACCTGCCTCCTTGGACCGGAAGAACGAACCGGATGAACCGAGGGCCGAACGTGCTGAGTAGCGAATGCGCTGGGCCGCCCGGCGTGCCTCGTGCCCAGCATAGGGCCTGTTGCCGTTTCGGCGCGAACCGCGTTGCTGCGCCAAATGGCGCCAGGCAAGGCGCGGGATGCAGGAAAGGGTGGTTCCCTTTTCCAATCCCGCAACGCCGCATGGCGCCATTTGCCGCGCAACCCGAAGGGCCGGTCCAGTTTTTGCACGGTGCTGCGTTATTCGTCGTTCATTTGGAACTACCAAATATCTCTCCTCATGCCTTGCCCCGCACAAAAACTGGCTCCGGCGCGGCCGTGCCTGAAACGACAACAGGCCCTAACCTTACGCGGCGAATCTCGCAAGCCTGGGATGACGCCACACCGGCGTCACCGAACAACGTGGCGGCGCACTCATCACGCCCGGTGCCAGCGGCCCGCCCGGATAGTGAAAATCGCTGCCCTGCGATCCCATGAGATCGCGCGCTTCGAGCTGGCGGGCCAGGTCGCGCCCCACGTCGGCGTTCTGATGGCCGCTGATCAATTCAGCGGCTTCCCCACCGGCTTCGCGGAAGCTGTCCAGTAGTTGGCTGCGCTTGCGATGCGTGAGGCGATAGCGCAGCGGATGCGCCAGCACCGCGATGCCCTGACTGTCGCGAATCCAGTCGACCACCTCACTGAGATACGGCCAATGGGTTTTAACGTCACCGGGCTTGCCGGCGCCCAGATACTTCTTGAAGGCCGTCGGCATGTCCGGCACCACGTCCGCCGCCACCAAGGCCTTGGCGAAATCCGGCCGCCCCAGGGGCCGCTCGCTGCCGGCCTGTTCGCGGGCGCGTGCCAAGGCGTCATCGAGGCCGATTTTCTCAAGGCGTCGGGCGATTTCCTCGGCGCGTGCCACACGGGCCTGCGCTTGCGCCTCGAGCCCGGGCACCAAGGCGCCACTGGCACCCTCGGGCAACAACGCCACCACGTGAATGCCGATACCGCGCCACAATGTGGATAACTCGCTTCCCGCCAGGCAACGCATACCCAAACTTTCAGCATGGCGCTGAGCCTCGGCAACACCGGCCACGGTGTCATGATCGGTCAGGGAAAAACGCGTGACGCCCTTGGCGTGGCAGGCGTCGGTCAACGCTTGTGGCGATAGCGCGCCATCGGAGGCGGTCGAATGCATGTGCAGATCGAGGCCAAGATCGGCATCGAAGGTATCGGGCAGGGGTGCTAAGGGTTGGCTCATGGGCATGACGCGGTGCGGCGTCTTTGTCAGAATAGGCTCGCTATAGTGCTCGCTTGCGCTGCAGTGGGTCAATTCCCGTGCCGCGCCGGCACCTCACAGGATGCTCGCCGATGAAAATGTTCTTGGATTTCCTGCCCATCGTATTGTTTTTCGCGGTGTATCACTTCAGCGGCGATATTCTGCTCGCCACGCTGGTGCTGATTCCCGCCACGCTGCTGCAGGTCGCCTTCATGTGGTGGCGCTACCGCCGTGTGGAAAAGATGCAGTTGGTGACCCTGGTACTGGTCGTCGTCATGGGCGGGGCGACCGTGCTGTTTCACAACGCGGCGTTCATCCAATGGAAGCCGACCGTGGTCAACTGGCTGTTCGCCTTCGCGTTTCTGGTCGCACCGCTGTTCGGTGGCAAGACCCTCGTGGAGCGCATGATGGGCAAGGCCATCACGCTCCCCGCCGCCACCTGGCGACGCCTCAACCTCGCCTGGGCGCTCTTCTTCATTGCACTGGGCGCGATCAATGTGTATGTCTTCAAGACCTACGACGAGGCCACTTGGGTCAACTTCAAGCTGTTCGGCATGCTGGGGCTGACCCTGTTGTTCGTGATCGGCCAGGGCATTTATCTGGCCCGTCACATGCCCCGCGATACGCTTTCGCAAAACGACCATCAGAAGGATGACGTCTAATGCTTTACTCGATCGTTAGTGACGATGTGCAAGACAGCCTCGAACGCCGCAAGGCGGCACGTCCCGATCATCTGGCGCGTCTCGAGAAACTCCGTGACGAAGGGCGCCTGGTGCTCGCCGGGCCCAGCCCCGCCGTGGATGCCAACGACCCGGGCGAGGCCGGCTTCACCGGCAGCGTGGTGATCGCCGAGTTCGACAGCCAGCAAGAGGCCCAGGCCTGGGCCGACGCCGATCCCTTCGTGATCGCCGGCGTTTACTCCAAGGTCACGGTCAAGCCGTTCAAGAAGGTATTACCGTAACGCGTTTATCCACACCCGGACGCCCGAGTCTTTATGCACACCAGGTGTGGATAACACTGTTAAAAGGCGGCGGACGCCTTCTTCGATAGCGGTCGTCACGCCGCCTTGCCAATTTCGATCAATTTTTAACCAGCTTCCACGTCCTTGCCGAGAGCCATGTCGCCGCCTCCGTCTCCCTTGCCGCCACTGACCGCACTAAGCGCCCCCGATCTGGAATGGCGCGCCGACGATGTCAGCGACGCGCCCTATTCCAGCGTCTACGACGATGTGTATTTCTCGCGTCACGACGGCCGCGCCGAGACGACGCATGTCTTCATCGAGGGCAATCGCCTGCCCGAACGCTTCGCCGCGTGGCGGGAAGCGCGTCCCTTCGTGATCGGCGAAACCGGCTTCGGCACCGGCCTCAATATGCTCTGCGCCTGGATGTGTTTCGAGCAATACGCCTCCGCCGAGGCGCGGCTGCACCTTGTCTCCACCGAGAAGTATCCTCTGCCGCGCGACGCGCTGGCGCGAGCACTGGCGATCTGGCCCGAGCTGGCCGCGCATGCTCGCCCGCTGATCGATCAATGGCCTGAACCGCTCAGCGGTGTACACCGACTATGGCTTTCCGAGCGCGTCACCCTGGACCTGCACTTCGGCGACGCCGCCGAGCGGCTGACGCGCCTCGATGGCCGTGTGGACGCCTGGTTTCTGGATGGCTTCTCGCCGGCCAACAACCCAGACATGTGGCAAGCGGCGCTTTACGAGGCCATGGCCACCGTCAGTCGCCCGGGGGCGAGCTTCGCCACCTTCACCTGCGCCGGCGTGGTCAAGCGCGGCCTGCGCGCCGCCGGTTTCGCCTGGCGCAAGGCACCGGGCTACGGACGCAAGCGCGAGATGCTGTGCGGCGAAATCGCCGAGCCGCCGCATGACACACGGCGCGCGACAACGCCTTGGTACACACCGCCCGAAGTCGCCCCCGCGCGGCATGTGGTGGTCATCGGCGCGGGGCTCGCCGGCACCAGCGTGGCCGCCGCCCTGGCGCGGCGCGGTGTTCGCGTCACGCTACTCGAACGTGACCACACCGGTGCGGGCGCTTCCGGCAATCGTCAGGGGGCGCTTTACGTCAAATTGGCCGCCGAAACCAATTCGCAAAGCCGCGTCTACCTCGCCGGCTTGCTGCATACTCGGCGCTGGCTGGCGACGCTCGACCCCGAGCGTCGCCAACTGTGGAGCGACTGCGGCGTGCTGCAACTCGCCCCCGACGCCAAGGAAGCCAAACGCCAGCAGCGCTTTCTCGAGCATCACAGGCTGCCCGAGAGCGTGGTCCGGGGCGTCGATCAAGCCGCCGCGAGTCGCGCCGCCGAGACGCCTCTTAACACCTCGGGACTGGCTTATCCCCAGGCCGGCTGGGTGCGTCCCGATGCGCTCTGCCGCCACCTGGCCGCCCACTCGGGGATCACCTTCCATCAAGGCGAAGCACGCACGCTCGAGCGCGACGCAGACGACGCCGGGTGGCGCATCGCCCTAGCCGACGGCACGGCGCTCGAGGCCGATCAAGTGGTCGTCGCCACCGCCCATGAGGCCCCCACGCTGGGGCCACTGGCGGGGCTTCCACTCCAGCCCATTCGTGGCCAGCTCACCCATCTGCCGGTGCCGCCCGACGCTCCAACGCTGGCCCGCGTGGTCTGCGCGGGAGGCTATGTCTCCCCGGCCCTGGACGGTGTTCTGAGCCTGGGAGCGACGTTTGCCCCCGGTGATACCGATACCACGCCGCGTGCGGCCGACCACGCCCGCAATCTGGCCGAATTCGAGGCCACCCTGCCCGCCTTCGCCGAGGCGCTACGCGCCGCTGGTGCCACGCTCGACCCCGCGGCCTGCGAGGCGCGCGTCAGCCTACGCGCCGCCAGTCCGGACAAGTCGCCCTATGCCGGTCCGGTACCCGTGCGCGAGGCCTGGGTCGACGACTACGCCGTGCTCGGCAGCGATGCACGCCGCATACCCGATACGCCAGGACAGCATCACCCCGGCTTATGGATCAGTGCCGCGCATGGCTCGCGAGGACTGGCCAGCGCGCCGCTTTGTGCCGAGGTCATCGCCTCGCGATTGTGCGACGAACCCCTGCCGCTGGAGCGCGAGCTCGCCGATCATCTACACCCCGGTAGACGTCTGATTGCCGATATCATCCGGGGAAACGCTACACTGTCGGCATCACCCGTGCGCGACGAACCCCCGACGTCACCGAACACCACCGAGACACCATGAGCCAGATTTCCCCAGCGACCCGTGAACGGGCCGATGCCCTGCGCCAGCAGTTGGAAGACGCCAACCATCAGTACTATGTCGAGGACGATCCACAGATCACCGACGCGGAGTACGATGCCCTGCTGCGCGAACTGCAGTCACTCGAGGCCGAGCACCCCGAGCTGAAGACGCCGAATTCCCCCACGCAGCGCGTCGGGGCGGCCCCCGCCGAGCGTTTCGAGGAAGTGACTCATGCCGTCCCCATGCTATCGCTGGACAACGCCTTCGACGACGCGGAGCTGGCGGCCTTCGTCAAGCGCGTCGCGGACAAGCTCGAGTGCGACGGCGACACGCTCACGTTTTGCTGCGAACCCAAGCTCGACGGCCTGGCGGTGGCGCTGGTCTATGAGAACGGACGACTGGTCCAGGGCGCCACGCGCGGTGACGGGCGTACCGGAGAAGACGTCACGCTCAATCTGCGCACCATCCGCTCGATCCCGCTCAAGTTGCGCGGCGACTCGATTCCACCGCTGATCGAGGTGCGCGGCGAGGTCTATATGCGCCACTCGGGGTTCGAGGCGCTCAACGCTCGCGCCCGCGAAAACGGCGACAAGGTATTCGCCAACCCGCGCAACGCCGCCGCCGGCAGCCTGCGCCAGTTGGATTCCTCGATTGCCGCCGCGCGGCCGCTGGAGTTCTGCGCCTATCAGGTCGCCCGGCTCGAGGGCGAGGATGACGCGCACTCGCATTCCGATTATCTCAAGCGCCTGCGAACGCTGGGCTTTCGCACCAGCCCATTGCTCGACGTGGTCAAGGGCGAGCGCGGCGTGATCGACTTTTGCCATCGGTTGGGCGAGCAGCGCGAAGGCCTCGACTACGACATCGACGGCGCCGTGCTCAAGGTCGATAGCCTGCGCGATCAGCGCGAGTTGGGCTTCGTCTCGCGAGCGCCGCGCTGGGCCATCGCCTACAAGTACCCCGCTCAGGAGCAGACCACCACGCTCAACGACGTGGTCTTCCAGGTGGGCCGTGTCGGCACACTGACGCCGGTGGCCAAGCTCGAGCCGGTCCAGGTGGCCGGTGTCACCGTCGCCAATGCCACCTTGCACAACATGGACGAGATCGAACGCCTGGGCGTGCGCATCGGAGACACCGTCATCGTACGGCGCGCCGGCGACGTCATCCCCCAGATCGTAGGGGTCGTCGAGTCGCAGCGACCGGCCACGACACGCGCCATCGAGATGCCCGAGCACTGCCCGGTATGCGGCTCGCAGACCGAGCGCCTCGAAGGCGAGGTCGCGGCGCGCTGCTCCGGCGGGCTGTTCTGCCCGGCCCAGCGCAAGGAGGCGCTGAAGCACTTCGCCAGCCGCCGTGCGCTGGATATCGACGGCCTGGGCGAGAAGCTGATCGACCTGCTGGTCGAGCGCGAATGGGTCAAGACACCGGCGGACCTGTTCCGGCTCGAGGCCGAGCGGCTTGCCGAACTGCCCCGGCTGGCGGAAAAGTCCGCCAACAACCTGGTCAACGCGCTGGAAGCCGCCAAGCGCACCACGCTGGCGCGTTTCATCTACGCCGTCGGCATCCGTGAAGTGGGCGAGGCCACCGCCGCGAGCCTGGCACGCCACTTCGGCTCGCTGCAGGCCTTGTCGGAGGCGTCCCTGGAGGCGCTGGAAGCGGTCGAGGACGTGGGGCCGGTCGTCGCCCGGCATATTCACACCTTCTTCCGTCAGCCCCACAACCAGGAAACGCTCGAAGACCTTCAGGGGGTCGGCGTCACGTGGGAGGAGGTCGAGATCGCCGGCCGTCCCCAGCCGCTCGCCGGCCAGACCTGGGTGCTGACCGGTACCCTGGAAAGCATGACCCGCGATGACGGCAAGGCGCGCCTACAGGCGCTCGGCGCCAAGGTCTCAGGCAGCGTCTCCAAGAAGACCGCCGGCGTGGTCGCTGGCGAGGCAGCGGGCAGCAAGCTGGAGAAGGCCCAGAACCTGGGCGTGGAGGTCATCGACGAGCGTGAGTTCCTGCAACGACTCGCCGAGTGGGAAAACGCGGAGGAAAACCAATGAGCGGACGTTTCATCGAAGTGCCCTACCGCATGCTGCCGGCCGACACACTGGATGCGTTGCTGGAGGGTTTCGTCACCCGCGAAGGCTACGACACCACCGATGAAGGCGAAGGCATGACGGCCTGGGTACGTGAGCTCAAAGGCCAGCTCGAGCGCGGTGAGTTACTGATCGCCCATGACCTGCAAACGGAGACCACCGAGGTCATGACGCTGGCTCAATGGCATGCGTTCGGACGCCAGCTAGCCGACGACGAGGAAGAAGGCTGAGTCGCCTCCCGTGTGCCTAGCGTAAAACGACAACGGCGCCCTCCCCGGGGCGCCGTTGATCGTTTCGTCGGATGCCGAATCCGGTGAAGAACGCGTCAAGTAAAGAACATCGGCACGAGGATGCTGGAGATCAGCAGGATCAAGGCGCCCCCCAGACGCGAGGAGATCTGCGCGAAAGGCATCAGTTGCATGCGCTTGGCGGCGGAGAGCACCGCGACGTCGCCGGTACCGCCCATATTGGCCATGCACAGCCCCGCGGTGATCGCCGACTCGACGGGATAGAAGCCCACCAGCTTGCCGACCAGCCCGGCGCCGAAGGCAGCCCCGGCCACTACGGCGAGTACGATCATCACATAGGTCGGCGTAATGGCATCGATCACCTGGCCGAGATCGGTATAGGCGATGCCGATCCCGAACAGCAGTGCGAAGGTCCAGTTCTTGGCGACGAACTGGAACCACTGCGAGGCGGACTCATTGATGCTCTCCGGTACCACGTTGGCGATCTTGAGCACCGCCACCAGGATGATCATCAGCGCATAGGGATGCAGCGGGATGAAGCTACCCAGAATCTGCCCGGCGGTGAAGAACGTCAGCGCGGCGACGACACCGATACCCAGCTTGGAAAGGTCGAAGGTGCTCTTGCGCTCCTCGATTTCCACGCCCGGCATCATCTGTCCGTTGCCCGTCAGTTTCGGGAAGCGCTTGGCTAGGCCATTGAGCAGACCCGCGATGATGATCGCGAAGACGTTACCCAACGCCAGCGCCGGCACCAGAATCGAGATGTAGTAGCTCGCCGGCTGACCGAGAAGCTGCTCATAGATCTGGCTCATGGGCACCGCGCCCGCGCCCATGCCACCACCGAGAATCGGCAGGGTAATCACCACCAAGGCATCCTGCATCGAGAAACCCATCACGGCGCCGACGATCACTGCGAACAAGCCCGCGAAGAACACCGCGCAGAGCAAGGGCAGCGCATAGCGCGATCCGACCTTGACCAGCACCTTGGAATCCATACCCAGGATACTGCCGGTGATCAAAGCGGCAATGTAGAAGTTGAGGAAGCCACCGCTTTTCATGAAGGTGGTGACA
The DNA here is from genome assembly GCF_029889905.1 of Chromohalobacter sp. 11-W. Classification (GTDB taxonomy): domain Bacteria; phylum Pseudomonadota; class Gammaproteobacteria; order Pseudomonadales; family Halomonadaceae; genus Chromohalobacter. The sequence goes on from NZ_JARANZ010000007.1 coordinate 39,043, forward strand.
TTATCGGTGATACCGGCAGGCAGCCAGCCCACATAGACCAATGCGGCCGCGCCGAAAATGGCCAAGATCGCACCACCGCCCAGGTAGGACTTGATGATCGGCAGGCGATCACCGATGAAGCCTAAGAGTTCACCGAGTATCATCATGACCAGCAAGGCACCAATCATGCCGCTAGGCAGCGTGTCGGTGAGCATGGCCACGACCATGACGGCGAAAGCGATGAAAAAGACCGGCAGTGGCATGCCGAAGATGCGCAACGTACCCAGCGCGCTCGAAGCGTGCTGGGTATCGTCCAGGCTTTGTGTAGCGGCACTGGTATTCATTGGCGTGCTCCCATGTGTTGGAATCCGCCCGCGCGGGCGGAGAACGTGAACGCCGCCGAGGATAAGCCGCACGTGCCGTGAACCAAGCTTTGCCAACTTATTAAAGCGTTTTGAAATTATTGAAAACGACGACCTTGTATCCGGCATAGCACGTCACGCTTGGGTATTACACCAAGGTCGAAAATCACCTTATATGGCCCGATGCGCATGCCCCGCTTGCCGACTGTTCGTCTCAATGTGCTGATCTCGCTACTCGTTGCCTCGACGGTGATCGTTACGCTGGGCGTGGCGTTGTGGATGTTCGATGCCACCCTGCGCGACACACAGGAAGACGCCCAGGCGGCTCGCGTCACCGATATCGCCCAGGTCGTGGCGTCGCGACGGCGTGTCGTCAATGTGCTGCAGGAGTCAGGAGAAAAGCGCGACTTTGCCACCGATAGCGACGTACAACGGGAGATAGACGCCTTGCGCCAGCGTCTGGACGTGGATTTCATCGTGGTCATGAATCCCCATGCCATTCGTCTCACGCACCCCGATCCAACGCGTATCGGCGAGCATTTCCAGGGTGGCGACGAAGGCCCGGCACTGCAGGGCGAGCATTATGCCTCGCGGGCCGAGGGTACCCTGGGCGTCAGCATTCGCGGCTTTGCCCCGGTACGCAACGCGACCGGCGAAGTGATCGGCGCCGTCTCGGTGGGGGTGACACTGGATACGCTGGGCGCCCGCCTGGCCGATAACCGCCTGCACATGGTGCTGGGCATCGCGCTCTTGATGATTCTTGGCACCCTCGGTGCCAGTTGGCTGGCACGTTACATCAAGCGTGTGCTGATGGGCCTAGAGCCGCACCAGATCACGCGCTTGGTGGAAGAACGCCAGGCGATTCTCGGCTCGGTGCACGAAGGTATTCTCGCGGTGGATGTCGCCGGGCGTATTACCCTGACCAACGCCGCCGCCTGCTCACTGCTAGACCAAGCGGGCCTTGAAGTGCCGGCGCTGGGTACGCCAATCACCGATTACCTGCCACAGAGCGGGCTGCCGGATGTACTGCAAAGCGGCGAGGCTTCGCTCGACCAGGAAGTCTTCATCAACGGCCAGGCGCTGCTCGCCAATCGCATGCCGATTCGCCATCAGGGCCAAGTAATCGGGGCGGTGGCCACCTTCCGTGACAAGAGCGAAGTGCGCCTACTCGCCGAGGAATTGACTGGTGTCCGACGTTACGCCGAAGCCCTACGTGCGGCGACGCACGAGTTCAAGAACAAGCTGCACGTCATGCTCGGCCTAGTGCAGCTCGAGGCCTACCCCGACCTGGCGCGCTACCTGCGCGACGTAGCGAACCACCAAGTAGCGCCAGGCGCGGCGCTGGTCGAAGGCATCGGCGAGCCGGTGCTGGCAGGCTTTCTGCTCGGCAAGCAGAGCGAGGCCCGCGAGCGCGACATTACCTTGACGGTAGATGTCGAGGACACCATCCCCGCGCCGCGAGCCCCCGACATGATCCACACCCTGGTCATCGTGCTGGGCAATCTGCTGGAGAACGCCTTCGACGCCGTCGACGAGCAACACGAGCGCCAGGTCACGCTGACCATGGGCGTCGACACCGATTTGTTGTCTTTGCATGTACAGGACACCGGCCCCGGCATCCCCGAGGCCATGCAGGCACACGTCTTCGCCAGCGGCACTTCGTCCAAGGGACGTCAACGCGGCCTCGGGCTCGCGATGGTGCGCGAGCATGTCGAAGCGCATGACGGTACCCTGGCGCTGTATTCCGAGCCCGGGCGAGGCACCTTGATCGAGGTCGCCCTGCCTTATCCCGTTTCGTCCACCACCGAGAATTGAGCGAGCAATGAGAACGCCGGCATGAGCGATACGCCACTGCAAGTACTCATCGTCGAGGATGATCCCATGGTCATGCGCCTCAACGTCGAATACCTCAACCGACTCGAGGACGTCGCGCTGGTCGCGCAATGCGGCGATGTCCCCGGTGCCCTGGACGTGCTGGAGCGCGACGCCGTCGACGTCATCCTGCTCGACGTCTATCTTCACGGCCGCAACGGGCTGGAAATCGTCCGTTACCTGCAGCGGCTGGGCCGCGACATCGATGTCATCCTGATCACCGCCGCCAACGAGACCGAGACCGTGCGCGCCGCGAGACGCCTCGGCGTGCGCGATTATCTGGTCAAACCCTTCGACTTCGAGCGCTTCAAGGTCGCTGTCGATGCCTGCCGTCGCGTGCGTGCCACCCTCGAGCGCCTCCCCGAACAAGCCGATCAACGCGACCTCGACCGGCTCTTCCAGCCCGCCAGGCCACACCAGACGCGTAGCGATGGGTTGCCCAAGGGGCTGACGACACCCTCATTGGCGCAAATCGCTCAGGCCATCCTGAGCCTCGACGAGGAAACCTTCACTACCGAAAGCCTGATCCCGGCCACCGGCATGTCCCGCGTCTCGGTGCGCAAATATTTGAAATACCTGACCGAGCACGGCTACCTCGGCGAGTCTTTCCACTACGGGCAGGTAGGACGCCCCTCGTTCACCTACCGCTGCCTGGATACCAACGCCCTGCAAGGGCTCCTCACGGCTAATCGCACGACACCATGACAACGGCCATCGACATGCATAAAAAAACGAGGCCCCGAAGGGCCCCGCTAGTTTTCAAGAGCGGCCGTCCTAAAGAACAAGCATCAGCGAGAACAGGCAAGAATCGCGATGCTAACGCTCTCAATTCGCCTGATAGCGATGCAGGCGATGGCGGCGCTCGAATTCCTGCACGCGCTGACGAGCGAATTCCACCGTCTGCGCAGTCATCACGCTACGGTTTTCGTCCTTCAGCTCGCCGCTGAGATTGCGTACCAGCACCATGGCAGTTTCGAACATGGCCTCGAACGCCGCCGCGCTGTCATGCGCGCTAGGCAACGGCATCAAGAACGTCACACCCGGCGTCGCGAACTCGTCCATGTCATCGAGATCGAACACGCCCGGTTTGAGCACATTGACCATCGTGAACTGCAAGGCGCTGGCGTCCGACTCGGTCTCGAAACGGTGGAAAACCCCCATCTCATGACAGTACCGCAACCCGCAGGCCAGCATCAGATTGAGCAGGTCCGGGCCTTGGAAACCTGCCTCATCGCGTGACAGCACGCTGATGACGATGACTTCTTCGGCGTCGGACAAGGCCTCGCGTGCGCGATCGGCATGTACCGGATTACGCTTGGCACGCTCTATCGCCGGATGATCGGTGACCACCTCGCGATGCGCCGTATGTTCCTCGGCACGCACAGACTCCTCAGCACGCGCTGGCTCCTCGACAGACGCTGACTGCGAGGATACCTCGGCCTCTTCGTCCGAGGCACTGACCGCCGGTGGCTCGTCAGGCATTGCCCGTCGCGTGGACGCTTCCTCGCGCCGACGCGGCGCCTCGTCCATTGCCGGACGCCCCGCATCGGCGCGGGCCGAGTCGGGCGCAGGCTCTCGCGCCGATGAGGACCCAAGCGTCGGCTCGTGATGTGGATGCTCGTCATCAGTCAGATGCTCGTCATCGTAGTCACGAGGCGCCGTGAAGCGCTGGGCCGAGGCACTCATACGCTGAGCCCCCGCGCGTACGGCATCCTTCATGCCCTGCATGCCGGAACGCTTACCTTCCGGAGCATCATCCCGGTCCCGTTGCGCATTGCCCTCATGAGCATTGTCCTTATAAGCATGGTCTCGGCCACGCTTGAACACGCTGGGCTTGAGCTTTTCTTCAGGAATTCGCTCCTGGCGCAAGGGCGATTCCGGTCGTACCGGTTCACGCTCCTCGCTACGATCGAAGGTGGCATTACGCACGACACGCGCACCTCCATTGGGCAATTCCCGCCGGACCTCAGCCTCACGGGCCGCTTTTTCCGGATCCTCTTCCTCGGCGTCCCAGCCCTCGGATCCCCGACTATTCGTTGCCTGGTCGAGGCGCGGGACGCGGCGCTGGCGCTGGAGCCGACGCACACCGTCGATCACGATGGTCGTCACCAGTACCAGCCCCAGGATGATTAGCCACTCTCTTAGTTCCATGGGTCGTCTTGCCTGTTCGCTATTGGCGCCATGATTAAAACTCGTTCGTGAAGAAGCATAGCGCGATTAACAAAAAAAGGGCCACTTTTTTTGAATGTCAAGTAGGTCCCTTAGCTCAGAGCAATCACCCTTCAATATCCCTGTCGAGGCTCACACAATAGTGTTGGTAACCCTTTTGGCGATTTTCTGCAAGTCGTTCATGCGTCTGCCAGGGTCGCCGCCTCGTCGATTCCTACCGATACCAGCCGGGATACCCCGGCTTCCTGCATGGTCACGCCCATCAATCGTTCGGCCGCTTCCATGGCAATCTTATTGTGTGTGATGTAAATGAACTGAACACTCTCGGACATTTCTTTCACCAGCTTGGCGTAACGTCCCACGTTGGCATCATCCAACGGTGCATCGACTTCGTCGAGCATACAGAATGGTGCCGGGTTAAGCTGAAAGATAGCAAATACCAGCGACAATGCCGTAAGTGCTTTTTCACCCCCCGACAGCAGATGAATGGTGGTGTTTTTCTTGCCCGGTGGGCGCGCCATGATGGCCACCCCCGTCTCTAACAAATCGTCGCCGGTTAGCGTCAACCATGCGGCCCCACCGCCGAAGACCTTGGGAAAAAGTTCGCCGAAGCCGTCATTGACCTGATCGAAAGTCTGCTTGAAACGCGTCCGCGTTTCCTGATCGATACGTCGAATCGCCTTTTCCAGAGTCTCGATGGCCTCGCTCAATTCGGCATGCTGGGCCTCGAGATAGTCACGACGCTCGGCCTGCTGGTCGTACTCCTCGATGGCCGCCAGGTTGATGGCGCCGAGACGGCGGATCTTATCGCCGAGCTCGTCGAGCCGGGTCTGCCAAGCCGATTCGGTGGCGTTGGGATCGAGCCCTTCACGCAACGCGTCGACATCGTGCCCGAGTTCTTCGAGGTGTTCATCCTGCGTATCGGCTTTCAGCGTCAGGGCTTGCACCTGCATACGCGCTTCTTCGAGCTTGCCGCGTAGACCGTCGAGGTTGCGTTCGTGTTGCTGACGCGTGGCCTCGGTGTCGCGCAATGTCTCGGCCAACTGATGGGCGCGATCGCGCGAGGCGTTGAGCGTCGCTTCCTCGCGACTGCGCCGGTCGAGCAATTCGTCGAGCCGTTCCCGCGTTTCCTCTTCCGGTTCACGCAAGGTGGCGCGCTGCTCTTCGAGCATGGCGAGTTTTTCGGCCAGACGCTCACGCTGATCGCGCGAGCGCGCATGCTGCTGATCGAGCCCCGAGCGCTCCGTCTCCAAACGCTGACGCTCCATCGCCAGGTGTTGCTGGCGCTCGCGCGCAGGCGCTACCTGCTGGCGTAGGGATTGCGCTTTTTCTCGCGAGTCGCGACGCTGATTTTCCAGTCTCTCGCGGGTCTGACTGTTGGCGTCCACGTCGCTCATCGCCGCCTGCCAGCGCTCACGCGTTTCCTCGAGTTCCAGGCGTCGCTCGGCATGGCGCTCGACGAGCTGCGCCACATCGTCATCGAGCTCACGGGAGCGTGCGTCGAGCTGTTCCAGACGGCTCGCCAGCCCGGCCTCGCGCGAGGCCACCTGCTGGCGACGCTGCCCAAGATCGCGCTCCTGAAGACGCAGCGATTCGAGTTCCGCCGCCGCGTGTTCCACCGCTTCACGCGCGACCTGCAAGGTCTCCTCAAGCGTCTCGAGCGAGGCTTCGAGCGCCGCGATATCGGCCTGCAGTGCCTCACGTCGACGGCGCTGAACCAGCACCCCATCATCGGATGCCGACTCGCCACGCCGGCGTACCCAATCCGGGCCCAACCATAGCCCGCCAGGGGTGATCACGCTCTCGCCCTCCGCCAAGCGCGTGCACATTGCCCAGGCGGCCTCCTCATCGGCGGCGCAGTGAATGCCATTGAGCCAAGTGCCCAGCGCCCCGGCGCCGTCGACCTGTGCCCTCAATGTGCCGGCCACCGGCGCCACGTCATCGCCACCCAGCAAGGCCAATTCAGCAGGCGGAGCGTCGGCGACGATCTCGGCCATGGCGGACGACGACGCGAGACGCGCCTTGAGCCATGGCGCCAGGGCCCAGGCCACGACCGTCTCCCAGGGTGCGGCGACCTCCAGCCGTTCGGCCAGGCGCGGGGCCTCGGCCAGGTCGTGATGTGCGAGATGCGACTCCAGGGCGGCGTCGTCATCGGTCAAGGCGGCATCGAGCAATGCCTCCACCGAGGCCAGCTCGCCCTGCAGGCGGCTCAGCTGCGAACGCTGAGTGTCGCGCTGGGCTGCTGCTTCGTCGAGGCGTGTCTGGGCGTCCTCGCGCTGTTGCTGCAAGCGTTCGCGCTGGCTTTCCAGTGCTTCCTGATCGAGATCCAGTGCCTCGAGTTGCTCACGCAGTTCACCGCGCTCGCCGCGCAACGCCTCGACATCGGGCAGTTCCTGGCGTTGCTGGCGACGCTTGCCGATCTGATCGTCCAATTCGGCGATGGCGTTTTCGAGGCGACGAACGTCGTCCTGGGCACGCTCGGCCCCGTGCGCCACATCACGATCGCTTTCGTTGAAACGCTCCCACTCTTGTTGCGCGGTGGTGGCTTCTTCGTCGGCGGCGTCCAGCGATTCCTGCAGCATCTCCAGCGTTTCCTGGGCCTCTTCAAGCTCGGGGGCGATGCTTTCCAGACGCTCGTCCAAGGCCGCACGGCGCTCGTCGTCCTGGGACCCCAACTGTTCGAGTTCGCTCAGCTCGCGGCGCGCGTCCTCGATATCCTGGGCGAGTTGCTGATCGCGCGAACGCGCATGCTCGATGGACTGCTCGATCCGCGCGATCTCGGCGCCAGTCTCATAGAAGCGGGCTTGATGGGTCTCCAGCTCGGCGGCGACCTCATCGTGCGCCAGACGCGATTCTTCCAAACGACTTTCGCATTGGCGCTGGCCGAGGATCTCGTGCTCGACCTGATTTTCCAGCTCGCGGACGTGCTGTTCCTGAGTATGCTGCTGGGTCCGAAACGCCCGCGTACGCAGCAGCGCCAGCTCGCCCTTGAGGCGATATTCCTCGTCTTTCAGAGTCTGGTAGCGCCGCGCGGCATCGGCCTGGCGCTTCAAACGCTCGAGCTGCTTATCGAGCTCTTCGCGAATGTCGTCGAGGCGGTCGAGGTTCTCCTGAGTGCGGCGCAAGCGATTCTCGGTTTCGCGGCGGCGTTCCTTGTACTTGGAAACACCCGCCGCTTCCTCCAGTGTCGAGCGCAGCTCCTCGGGGCGCGCCTCGACCAACCGCGAAATCATGCCCTGGCCGATGATGGCGTAAGAACGCGGCCCCAGCCCCGTGCCCAGGAAGAGATCGGAAATATCGCGACGTCGGCACTTCTGGCCGTTGAAGAAATAGTTGGATTGGCTGTCGCGGGTGACCTGGCGCTTGACGGAGATTTCGGCGTACTGGGCGTAAGCGCCGCCCATGGTCCCGTCACTGTTGTCGAAGACCAGTTCGATGGACGCCTGCCCCACCGGCGAGCGCCCGGTGGAGCCGTTGAAGATGACATCGGTCATCGACTCGCCGCGCAGCGTCTTGGCGGAGGATTCGCCCATCACCCAGCGCACGGCGTCGATGATGTTCGACTTGCCGCAGCCATTGGGGCCGACGATGGCGGTCATGTTGCCGGCGAACGGCACATTGACCGCATCGACGAACGACTTGAAGCCGACCAATTTGATGGACGTGAGGCGCATGCGCTGCCGGAATTCCCCAGGATGAGTCGCGGCCCGATGCTCGAGCCATGCATGAGAGCCCGCAGTCTATCCGAGGCGCGGGCGCGGCCCAAGCCCCTTTACCAACTCCATATCGCCAGCGGGATTTGCCGCCTCGCCCCGCCTTGCTATGATGCCGCAGGATCATCCGAGGGAGAGGGTCATGTCGCACGTTACGCCGCACTACCTGCAACGCCTGCCGAACCTGCCACTATCGGACGCCGCCTGGGAAGAGATCGACGCCACCGATTTCGTCGAGATTCCCCTGTTGGGCGTGGTCGCGGCCGGGCTGCCCATGGAGGCCTGCCTCGACGACGCGGCCATTCACGTGCCGTCGCGCATGGTTCGACGCAATACCTATGCCTTGCGCGTGCGCGGCGATTCGATGATCGACAGCAACATCTTCGATGGCGATATCATCATCATCGAGCGCTTCGAGTCGGCCGAAAACGGCGAAACCGCCGTGGTACAGATCAACAATCAGGAAGTCACACTCAAGCGGCTTTATATCGAAAAATCCGGTGTGCGCCTGCAACCCGCCAACGATGACATGCCGCCCATCTATCTCAAGAACGACGATGTACAAGTACTGGGTCTGGTGATGGGCGTGATGCGTCACGCGCCCACGAGTCACTGATGCGCTACGCGATTCCCGACCTCGCATCCGGTGAGCATCGCTACCATGAGATCGAAATCGAGAAGAGCCGCTTCATTACCTGGACGGCTTTTATCCCCGATATCGCCAGTTTCGACGCGTTGCTGGCGCAAGCGCGGGCCGCTCATCCCCACGCTAGCCATCACTGCACGGCCTATATCGCCGGTGCGCCCGGTGAGCAGAACGCCATTGGCTTTTCCGACGATGGCGAGCCCGGCAGTACCGCGGGGCGGCCCATGTATCAGGCGCTGGAAGGCTCGGGGCTGGGGCAGGTCGGCTGTGTGGTGATTCGGTACTTCGGCGGCACCAAGCTGGGCACCGGCGGCCTGGTCCGCGCCTATACGCAGGCGGTCGTCCAGGCACTCGAGGGCCTGCCACGGCGCTCCTTCATCGAGCGTCGAACGCTGCGGATACGCATCGATTTCGCCGGCGAGGCCATCGCCCGCGAGTGGCTCGCCACGCAGGATGCGCTCATCGAGAGCGCCGATTACGACGCCGACGGCGTGACGCTCGACATCGCCTGGCCCCGCGAACGCGACAGCGACCTGAGCGAGCTGACCTCACGCCTCAAGGGGCGCCTCACTCCGCTCGACGCTTTAACCTAGATACTTGATCATCACCCCCGCCGCCACCGCCGAGCCGATGACGCCCGCCACGTTGGGCCCCATGGCGTGCATCAGCAGGAAGTTCTGTGTGTTGTAGCGCAGTCCCTCCTTGTTGGAGACACGCGCAGCCATGGGGACCGCCGAAACGCCGGCCGAGCCAATCAGCGGATTGATCGGCTCGCGCGTCAGTCGGTTCATCAGCTTGGCCATCAGCACGCCGCAAGCAGTGCCGATGCCGAAGGCCACCACGCCCAGGCCCAGGATGCCCAGCGTCTCCATGGCGAGGAACTTGTCGGCCACCAGCTTGGAGCCCACCGAGAGCCCCAGGAAGATGGTGGTGATATTGATCAGGGCGTTCTGGGTGGTATCCGACAGTCGCTCGACCACACCGCACTCGCGCATCAGGTTGCCGAAACAGAACATGCCCAGCAGCGGCGCGGCATCCGGCAGGCACAACGCGACCAGGATCAGCAGTACCAGGGGAAAGAAAATCTTCTCGGTCTTCGACACCGGCCGCAGCTGCGTCATGGCGATGCGACGCTCCTTGGCGGTGGTCAGAGCACGCATGATCGGCGGCTGGATCAACGGCACCAAGGCCATGTACGAATAGGATGCCACGGCGATCGCACCCAGCAACTCCGGCGCCAGTAGACTCGACACGTAGATCGAGGTGGGGCCGTCGGCGCCGCCGATGATGCCGATGGCGGCGGCTTGCTTGAGCGAGAAATCCATCCAGCCCAGCGTCGTCATGCCCACCGCGCCGAGCAACGTGGCAAAGATACCGAACTGCGCGGCGGCGCCCAGGAACAGCGTCTTGGGGTTGGCCAAAAGCGGACCAAAGTCGGTCATCGCCCCGACCCCCATGAAGATCACCAACGGCGCCACGCCGGAGGCGATCGCCACGTTGTAGAAGTTGTACAACATACCGTTGGCGTAGCCGGCGCCTTCCGCCACGTCACCGGCCGCGCGCAGCATCGCCGGTGCGGTATCGCCCTGCAACGCCTGATTCAAGCTCGCGCGCCATACGGCCGGCCCCGCCCCGGGGTCCACACTCACATTGAGCGCCCCGCCCAGGGCATGGAGTACCTCGGCATTACCCAGGTGCACGGCCTGTTCCGCCGCCGACAGCGCCAGCCCCGCCTCGGGGATGTTGGCAAGAATGCCCCCGAAGCCGATGGGCACCAGTAGCAGCGGTTCGAAACCCTTGCGGATGGCCAGGAACAGCAACACCAGACCGACGACGATCATCGCCGCCTGGCCGAGGGTCATGTTGTAGAGGCCCGAGCCTTGCCAAAGGCCTAGCAGTTTATCCATGCGACGCGCCTCACAAACGGATCAATTCATCACCGACGGCGACGCTGTCGCCCTCCTTGACCGCGACGTGGGAGACGCTGCCGGCCGATGCGGCACGGACTTCTGTCTCCATCTTCATCGCTTCGAGAATGATCACCACGTCACCCTCGGCGACGCTATCGCCGGGCGAGACGTTGACCTTGAAGATGTTGCCCGCCAGTGGCGCGGTCACCGGATCGCCACCGCTCGCCGGCGTTGTCGGCGCTTCCTGCGGGGCGGTGGCGGGGGCGACGTCGCGCGAGTCGACGGACGCCACCTCGCCGCCTTCGGCGACTTCCACCACATAGGCCTTGCCGTTGACGGTAACGGTATAGGTTTCGGGTTCGCGAGGAGCGCTTGGCGACGAGGGCGTGACCGGAGACGCCTCACGCGGCTCGTCGGCGGCCTCGGTCAGCGCCTGAGGGGCAGGCTCGAAAGCCTCAGGGTCGTCACGATGAGCGAGGAACTTGAAGCCGATCTGCGGGAACAACGCATAGGTCAGCACGTCGTCGATCTCGCGCTCGCCCTCGGCCAGGCGCACTTTCTCGGTCTCGGCTTTGTCCTTGAGTTCGCCCGCAAGGCGCTCCATCTCGGGGGCAAGACGGTCGGCGGGTCGACACGTAATCGGCTCACCGCCCGCCAGCGCACGCGTTTGCAAGGCCTCGTCGAAAGGCGCCGGCGCGGCACCGTATTCGCCCTTGAGTAGTGCCTGCACCTCTTTGGAAATCGACTGATAACGACGGCCCATCATCACGTTCATTACTGCCTGCGTGCCCACGATCTGCGAGGTGGGCGTGACCAACGGGATGTAGCCCAGGTCCTCGCGGACACGCGGGATCTCGGTCAGCACCTCATCGAGCTTGTCACTGGCGCCTTGTTCCTTGAGCTGGCCTTCCATGTTAGTGAGCATGCCGCCGGGCACTTGCGCCACCAGGATGCGCGAATCGATACCCCTCAATGAGCCCTCGAAGGCGGCGTATTTCTTGCGCACCTCGCGGAAGTAAGCAGCGATGTCCTCGAGCAGCTCTAAGTCGAGTCCGGTGTCGTGCGGCGTCTCGCGCAACATCGCCACCAACGATTCGGTAGGCGAGTGGCCATAGGTCATCGCCATGGAGGAGATCGCCGTGTCGACGGCGTCGGCACCGGCTTCGATGGCCTTGAGCAACGTCGCTGTGGAAAGCCCCGTGGTGGCGTGGCAATGCAACTGAATGGGCAGCGCCACCGTTTGCTTGAGCCGCGAAACCAATTCATACGCGCTGTAGGGCGTCAGTAGCCCCGCCATGTCCTTGATCGCCAGCGAGTGCGCGCCCATGTCCTCGATGCGCTTGGCCATGTCCAGCCAGCTTTCCAGCGTGTGCACGGGGCTCACGGTGTACGCCAGGGTGCCCTGGGCATGCCCCTCGCAAGCCACCACCGCCTTGAGCGCACGCTCGAGATTGCGCGTGTCGTTCATCGCGTCGAAGACGCGGAACACATCCACGCCGTTGACCTTGGCGCGCTCGACGAAGGTGTCGACCACGTCGTCGGCGTAATGCCGATAACCGAGCAGGTTCTGGCCGCGCAACAGCATCTGCTGCGGGGTATTGGGCATGGCGTCCTTCAGGGCACGGATACGCGCCCAGGGGTCTTCCCCCAGGTAACGGATACAAGCATCGAAGGTCGCGCCGCCCCACGACTCCACCGACCGGAACCCCACGCGATCGAGCTTGTCAGCGATGGGAAGCATGTCGTCGAGACGCATGCGCGTGGCGAATAGGGATTGGTGCGCATCGCGCAGCACCACGTCGGTAATGCCCAGCGGACGTTGAATATCGCTCATGAACCCTTCCTGATGATGGCTAATCCGGAATCTCGGCGCGCCTCGGCAACGCGGGCGTCGTTCAATTGTCGTGATGGCGGCGATAACGCCGCACCGCCGCGCCAATCACCGCCATCAACTCGGGATCATCGGGCGTCGTCGAGGCTGGCGGTGGTGTGGCCGGTCCCGGCGCGGGCGGCGAGAAGCGCGTCACCAGCCGCGACATGCCGCTGGTGACCGCCACCAGCAGCGTCAAGAACACGAAGACGAAGCCCATGCCGAAGGCCATCAGGCTCAACCCTTCCTGAAGCAGTGGCGATGCGGACATTGGCGTTTTCCTTATCGTCCGGGGGTAATGACATAATACCCTGCCCGATTCAGGGGATTTTGCAATGACACCAAGGGTGATGGCGAAGACATGACGCAAGTGGCCAGCGGGCGCATCGGCTTAGCCCCGATGGAAGGTGTGATCGATGTGATCACGCGGGATTTGTTGAGCGCCGACGGGGCGCTCGACTGGACGGTGACCGAATTCGTGCGCGTGGTCGACGCACGTCTGCCGGCGCGCGTGTTCTTGCGTCACTGCCCCGAGCTCGAACACGCCACTTGCGCGACCTCGAACGGTACGCCGGTTCACCTGCAGCTACTCGGTTCCGACCCCGATGCCCTGGCCGCCAACGCGGTGCACGCCCAAGCACTCGGCGCCCGCCAGGTCGATCTCAACTTCGGCTGCCCGGCCAAGACCGTCAATCGCCATGACGGCGGCGCCTCGCTGCTGCGCGACCCCGAGCGCGTCTACCGCGTCGTGCGTGCCGTACATGAGGCGCTGACGCCCCTGGGGATCGATGTCACCGCCAAGATCCGCCTGGGGTTTGACGACAAACGAGTGGCACTCGCCTGTGCCGAGGCTGCCGAAGCCGGAGGCGCAGCGCACCTGGTGGTGCACGCCCGCACCCGTCGCGAAGGATATCGCCCCCCCGCGCATTGGGAGTGGATCGGTCGGATTCGCGCCCGGCTGACGATTCCGGTGATCGCCAACGGCGATATATGGACACTGGAAGACTATTGGAAGGCCCGTACGCTATCGGGCTGCACGGATGTGATGCTGGGACGCGGCATGCTCGCGGATCCCTGGCTGGCGCGGCGCATCAAGCATTGGCAGCGTACTGGCGAGCACTTGCCGGAGACGCCCTGGGCGGTACGTGCCGAAGTGTTGGCGGCCTATGCCCAACGTATGCGTATGCACCTACCGGAAAAGATCGTGGTCTCGCTGCTCAAGCAGTGGCTCAATCAGATGCGTGGGCGTGACGACGAAGCCGCCAGGCGCTTCACCGCCCTGCGTCGCCGTACCGAGTTGCAGGCATTTCTTGACGGTCTAACACCCGTCATGCAGGACGACATCTCTCCCCGCCAGGGGGTCGCCACCGGGATACACGGCTGAACATCGAGTTATCAAACGCTGTTCACAATGATAATGAAGCGTTAGAATACGAGTTTCATCCACCTCGTTTTCAGGCTCATGAAAATCACCCGAATCGCTTGCTACAACATGCTGGGGCTGGCCTTGCTCCTCAGTTGGTGGCTGCCGCATTTTCCCCTCTGGTCGACCCTCGACGACGACATCTTCTGGTTCTTCAATCAAACGCTGTCGATCGCCGACCATCCGCTGTGGACGACACTGGTCGCCGTGCTCAACAACCGTGATTTCGATATTGTCAGCTTCCTGGCCCTGGCCGCTGTCTTCGCATGGGCCATGCGCCAGGACACACGCCCCGAACGCCTGAAACGCTGGGGTGCCATCGGCGTGAGCATGCTAGTCACTGCAGGACTAGTGAGCTTACTGGTCAATAAACTGGTGACCTACGGTCACCCCAGCCCAACCCTGACGCACAATGGGGTTCATCTGTTGTCGCAAGAAGTGAGCTTCGCCACCAAGGATCGCTCGGGCAACAGCTTTCCCGGCGATCACGGCCTGATGCTGATGATTTTTACTGCGTTCATGTGGCATTTCGCGGGACGTCGCGTCGGCCTCGTCAGTGCCGTATTGGCCGTCGCCTTGAGCGCGCCACGCATCATCGGCGGCGGCCATTGGTTCAGCGACGTCTACATGGGGGCACTCGCCATCGCCTTGCTGTTGCTGCCCTGGGTGTTATGTACCTCGCTAGCCAACCGCATGGCCGCCTGGCTGCAGCGCGTTCTCGAGCGCTTCGCTTCACGCCTTGATCACTGAGTCGTCATGGCGGCGAGGCGGTTCGAACGGGCACGCCTCGGCGCCTTCGACGACACACCGGGTCGGCATGGGGGACAACGTGCCGAATGACTCCCAGGACATGACACGATCGCGCCCTGCGCCTTTAGCGGCATACAACCGCCGATCGGCCAAGGCGATCATGGCGCTTAGCGTCGCCGCCTCGTCCTGAGTGGCGAGGCCTTGACTGACGGTCATTCCGAGCGACTTATCCGGCAGCACCAAGGGCTGGTCGCGCACGAAGGTCGCGACGCGCTCGGCGACCGCCATGGCGTCGGCACGCGACGTTCCCGGTAGCAGCAGCATGAATTCCTCACCGCCGTAACGCCCCAACATGTCACCGTCGCGCAAACCCTGGCGCAGGCAATTCACGAGATGGCAGAGCGCCGCATCGCCCGTGGCGTGCCCATGCAGATCGTTGAACCGCTTGAAATGATCGACATCCAGCAGCACCACGGCGAAAGGCCGCTTGGCGCGCTGCCAGCGCTCGGCAATGGCGACGATCGCGCGACGATTGAGAGCGCCGGTCAGCATGTCGTGCAGCGCTTCACGGCGATACGCACGCTCGAGCCGTTCGGTGACGCCTTCCAGTCCCATCAGCACGCCGGCGAATAGCGCCCCCGTCAGCACTAGATTGACCCACAACAGCCACGTCGCCACCGTCGGTGATAGCGCAACCGAGGGCGCACCCTGGTGCATGCTCATCAACAACACGCCGATCACGCCCAGCAGCAACAACGACAACACGATCTTGTAGCTGCGCGGGATCGCGCTGATGTGCAGCACCAGCAATGCCAGGCCCACGTAGAATTCAAAGCCGACGCCGGCGCCGTAGAGACGAATCGACTCGCCAATCAGCAGCAACATCATGCCCCACAGCAAGGCCGCGCCCCAGGCCATGTAGCCCCGATGATGCAGCCCGCGTGCACCCAACGTCATCAAGACGCTGAATAGGACGATCAATACCGGACCAGGGCTTCCTAGCCAGACGAACAGCGGTAGCATCAAGCCGGCATAGGCTACCAACGCCATGGCGTACAGGTGGGCAAAGGTATCGAAATAACGCCGGTATTCCGGCGGCAGGGGGCAATACGGAGGCAGCGATGCGCCTCGGCCTCCCCAGAGACGATAGGTACGTAGCGGCATGATGAGCGAATCCCTTTTTATTGCGTTAGACCACGTCATGCGACGGGCCTTCCCCTGCATCGATTCCCTAGCAAGGTTAGCCATATTCGGCGCATCAAAAGGACGATTCGTGTATGAATTTAGCCGCTTTGCAGCATGAAATTCGTCAAACGCCAAATAAGCAAAATGCCATGTTGTCGCTTCGTTGCGCTAGGGTATCCGTATTAGATGAAACGATGTCTACATAGTATGTCCGGACATGTCACAACGCCGCCGCCGGCCCGATGATTTCCAGGTCACACATGACCAGCTGATCGCGCCCGGCAGACTTGGCGCGATACAAGCGGCGGTCGGCCATGTCGATGAGCGCTTGCAATGACGTGACTTCCTGAGCCGCGGCCATGCCCATGGAGAACGTCACCGGAAGGGTCAACGCTTCCATCCGACACGGCTGGTCCGACAGGCATCGACGAATGCGCGATGCGACCGTGAGCACCTCGTCTCGCGTGCTGTCGGGGAATACGATCAGGAATTCCTCACCGCCTACGCGCCCGAGCCGGTCGTCTTCGCGCAAGGCGCCACGCACTATATACGCCAGGTGACGCAAGACTTCATCGCCCGCGGTGTGGCCATGGGTATCGTTGACCTGCTTGAAGTGGTCGGCATCGAGCAGCAGGAGCGTGAAATCCTGCCCCCGTTGCCACAGCATGTCGGCTTCATGAAAGATGGCGCGCCGGTTGAGCACCGTGGTGAGATAATCGTGGGTAGCGTCGCGTCGAAAATGGTGCTCGCAGCGCTCGGTGATCGCATGCAGCCGCCACAGGATCAGCCCCAGAATCAAAAAGACCATGACCAGATTGGTCAAGCGGATGTCTTCGCGAAAACTTGCGGTTTCAAGCATCCAGGGAGTGGAATGCGGTGCCATCAACAGCGTGGCCAGCGCCACGCTACCGATCGTGGTACTCATCACGATCTTGTAACGGGCCGCCATATCGCTGATCAACATCTCGCAAAGCAGCAAGAAAAAGTAATATTCGAAGCCAGCATCGGGGCCGATCAGCCACACGCTCAGCGTGATCAACACCAGCGTAGCGGTCAGCTTGACGGTCATCGCCCAGGTCAGTCGCAAGCGTCGGTGCAGCATCAACGCCGCGGTATTGGTCGCCACGCAGGCGAGGTTCAAAACAATCAGCAGCGGAATCTGCAAGCCGATCAGCACGCATGCAAACAGCAAATGCCCCAGGCTTGCGAGCACGAAGGTTTGCGCTACCACCTCGTAGCTGCGTCGGTGCTCCAGCGGTAATACCCCCGGCGCACTACACGACCATCCCCAGAGCCGCTGCAAGGCCCTTGAAGTCATCTTGGATATCCCTTTGTACCCGCGTACCGTTGCGTGATTCGCAACGTAGCGTCCTCGCCTCCGCCCCCTTTTCGGTGGACCTCAGGGCAAGGATCGTTATTTGACGCCACCGGATGACGGCCTTATCCGCCAGTATCGGTGCCAATATCTGCAAGGATCCGCTTCCAGCGGCATTTGCTAAGAAAGCTTAGTTAATGCGCACCAAAGTGCTAGTAAAACGTAAATAAATGTTACTAAGTATCGTGACTGGTGAGCGGCGCGCGAACATGCGAAAGTTCACACGCCTTGCCCGGCTAGATGCCGGTTTCATACGACTGCCGGTTTCACACGACTAAAGGATGCCGAGCCTATGCAACGACTGCTGCATCATGATGACCTGGGAAAACTGATTCTGCGCCTGGCCGTGGGTGGGCTGATTCTGTTGCACGGCATCGACAAGCTCTTGTCGCCTGCCAGCATCACCGACATCGGCAATATGCTCGACGCCATGGGCGTCCCGGTCTTTCTCGCGTATGGGGTACTCATCGGGGAGATCATCGCGCCGTTGATGGCCATCTTGGGCTGGCAGGCACGCATCGGCGGCCTGTTGATGGCCGGCGACATGCTGGTGGCGTTTATCCTCGTCCACCACGACGAGTTGCTGACGCTCAATGCGCAAGGCGGCTGGACGCTAGAGTTGCAGGGCATGTTCCTGTGCGGTGCCCTGGCGATCATGTTCATGGGCAGCGGGCGCTTGGCGATGCACCCTGACTAATCCGGCGCCTTATACCACTCCTCCCACTACTCAGTGGGCGCACTCCAGAGCAGCGAGGCGTGCCTCCAGCAATGCCGGAAAGCGCTTGAACCAGGTTTGATTGAGAGGTGAGGGATGCGGCAGCGGCGCCAGCTGGAACTCGGCACTACGCCCGTCAGGGAGTGACAGCATGGTGGTATGCAGCGCCTCGAAGCGGTCCTCGCGAGCCCAGAACGCCTCCAGTTCACGCTTGATCTCGCGCGACTGGCCGATGGCGAACCACAAGAACGCCTCGCGCCCCAGAGTAATCAAAGTGCGACCTTGCCAGTGAGCGATCAAAAGCTCCGCCATCAAGGGCTGAAAGCGCTTCTTGACCGCCATCGACCACGCCTTGTTGCCGACCGGCTTGTAGGGCACGGTGTTGGCCCAGAAATAACGCTGCCCCACGGCGAGCGAGGCCTCGAAATCGGGCAGTGCCTCCCCGTGCAGATGCTTGTACAACCCGGCGCGCACCTTCTGGCCCCCGCTGCCCACGAAGGGTGCGCCATGCACGACCTCCTGACGGCCGGGGTCACGTCCGAAAATGCCCACCGGCGCGTCGCGTGGGCCCAAGCCGATGATCGGCTCCAGCGGGTCACGCCGATTGGTGAGGTAGACATCGCGGTCGATGCCGTCGAGCGTGTCGGCTTCACGGCGAAATGCATCGCGCAACGCCGCGGGGAGGGTCACGTCTTGTGACATGCTTGGCATCCTTTCCAGCTCAAGAAGGTCGTTCAGCCTCCAGCGATAGTCGCGCCCCATCCATCGCGGGAAGGGGCGCGGCACGTGGCGGCTTACCAGCTACCGGTATTTTCCATCGACGCCCACGGTTCCTGAGCGGGCAACGCATCGCCCTTTTGCAACAACTCCACGGAAATGCCGTCCGGCGAACGGACGAAAGCCATGTGGCCGTCGCGCGGTGGGCGATTGATGGTCACGCCGTTATCCATCAGGTGCTGGCACAAGGCGTAGAGATCGTCGACACGATACGCCAGGTGGCCGAAGTTGCGGCCGCCGGTATAAGTCTCCGGGGCCCAGTTGTAGGTCAGCTCGACTTCTGGAGCCTTTTGCTCGCGCGAACGTTCTTCGTCCTCCGGCGCGGCGAGGAACACCAGTGTGAAGCGGCCCTTTTCGTTCTCCTTGCGTCGCACTTCCTTGAGGCCCAGCAGGTCACAGTAGAAACGCAGCGAGGCGTCGAGATCGGCAACACGGACCATCGTGTGCAGGTACTGCATGGTAAGCTCCTCATGATGTTATGCAGGCTAAACGTCTATGGTAAACCAGCCCGCCGGTCACGGCGAATTCATCACCGGCAGGGCGATTCGTCAACACCCGCGAGGCACACTTCCCATGAGTACGTATTGCGACCATGCCCCTGGCCATCCCTTTCATGGGCCTTATCACGACCACGAATATGGATTTCCCGTGCGCGACGACGACCGGCTCTTCGAGCGCCTGATTCTGGAAATCAATCAAGCCGGCCTTTCCTGGCTGACGGTGCTCAAGAAACGCGAAGCGTTTTCGGCGGCCTTCGATGACTTTGCCGTGGCACGCGTCGCCGCCTACGACGATACGCAAAGGGCGCGTCTGCTTGCGGATGCAGGTATCATCCGCAATCGGCGCAAGGTCGACGCCGCGATTCACAATGCCAACGTCGTGCTCGCCTTGCAGACGTCTCACGGCAGTTTCGCCGACTGGCTCGACGCGCATCATCCGCTCGCGTTGTCGGAATGGGTGACGCTATTCAAACGCACCTTCCGCTTCACCGGTCCGGAGATCGTCAACGAGTTTTTGATGAGTACCGGCTATCTGCCGGGCGCCCATCGCGAAGACTGCCCGATCCAGCATCAGGTACGCGCACAACGGCCGCCGTGGCTAAACACCGCATGAACGCCTACCGGCAAAACGCCGCCTCAAGGGGAGATCACAGCGCATGGATTCACTGACGCAGGCCTGCCTCGGTGCCGCCATTGGCGGCACCGTGCTGGGCCGCCGTCTAGGACGCAAGGCCGTCATCGCCGGCGCCGTGCTCGGCACGTTGCCCGATCTCGACGTGGTCATCGACTATGGCGACGCCGTGGCCGATTACACCTATCATCGGGGATTCAGCCATTCCCTGTGGGTACTCGGCGCCCTTGCCGTGCTGCTGACCGGGCTGGCCCGAGCAGGCGAGCGTTGGCGTCAAATCTCGCCGCCCATCGGCACATGGCGCTGGGGCTTGCTGTTTGGCAGCTGCCTGCTGACACATCCAATGCTGGATGCCTTCACCACCTATGGCACCCAACTCTGGTGGCCGATGACGACGCCACCCGTGAGTTGGCACAGCATTTTCATCATCGACCCGCTTTTTACGCTGCCGTTGCTGGTGGGCGTCGTCGCCACCCTGATCAAGGGCTATTCGCCTCGCCTGCTGGGCTGGGGACTGACGTTGGCGTGTTTTTATCTAACGTTCGCCGTCGCAGCACAGAACACAGTGGACGCACGCATCGGCCCGAGCCTGGCCAGCCAAGGGCTCGAGGACGCCCCGCGTCTGGTCCAGCCGACGCCCTTCAACACCCTGCTCTGGCGCGTTACGGTGGTCGAGGACGACGCCTACTACGAAGGCGTCGTGAGCCTCTTCGATGGCCACACACCGATGGCGCTGACCCGCCTGCCGCGTGGCGGCGAATGGCAGGATGCCGCGTTGGCGACGGCGGCCGGGCGGCGTCTTGCATGGTTCGCCGGGCCTTTCCTGCGCTATCGCACCGAGGAACGCCAGGGCACCACCCAGTTGATTGCCACCGATCTGCGGCTGGGCACGCCCGGTTATCACATGTTCAACTTCACGCTTGCCGAACACGGCGCCGATGGCTGGCACCCCATCGACAGTGAACGTGTTGCCGGCGCGCGTCCCGATAGGAAAGCCTTCGCCTCGCTGTTTAGCCGTGTGTTCGTGCCGCAGGCCGGCACCTGCTTGTCACTGGACGAGCGTCAGGCGCAGTGCCTCATGCCAGGCGTCTCGCCCTGACACGAAGAAGGCGGCTCACCATGAGCCGCCTCCTGCGTTGTTTCGCTACTCTCATGCATCAGGGTCAGAGACGTTCCACCGTGTAATTCGCCACCGCCTGACGCGCTTCACCCATGGCCTGCTCACGTACCGCCTCGCCCATGTTGAGGCCTTCCGCATAGATCCAGTCGATGTCGCGAATGCCGATCAAACCCAGCAAGCTGCTGACGTGGCCGGTCTGAGTATCCATCTCGGTACCGGCGTACTGACCGCCGCGTGCCGCGAGCACCAGTGCACGTTTCCCCTCGATCAGGCCTACCGGGCCGCTTTCGGTATACTTGAACGTCTTGCCGGCCCGCAGAACACGGTCAAACCACGCTTTGAGCTGGCTCGGAATGCCGAGGTTGTAAAGCGGCACCGCCAGTACGATCAGATCATGCGCCAGCACCTCCTCGATCAACGTATCGGAACGCGCCGCCAGCTCATGCTGGGCCGCATCACGCTCGTCGGGAGCGGTCATCCAACTGGCCATTTCGGCGCCATCGAGATGCGGAAGGTCGAGCGCCACGACATCGCGCTCGGTGAGCTGGATATCATCGCGCGCGCCGAGCTGCGCCTTGAAATGCGTCGCTAGCGCGCGTGACTGACCGTGTTCACCGAGAATGGAAGCGGTCACCAACAAAACATTGCGAAAGGCCATGCGAAATTCCTCTCATTGAATTCAGGGCATATGGTGCGGATAGCGCCATTATTCGTTGCCCTTTTTGAAAAGAAAAACGCAAAAAAGCCCACAAACCATTCGATATAATGAAACGTTAACCGCAGGTGGCTCAGCGGCTGCTCTCGGCACCCTTGGCATGATCGTCATAGCCCCCGGTCACGAGGGGTGAAAGCCGCGTGCGGGTTGTCACGCGCTGCTCACATGCACTGACGGAACAGCGCCTTGAGATCCTCGACGGTCAAGGCCACCGGATTTCCTCCACAGCTAGGATCTTGAATAGCCATTGCGGCCAAGTCGTCGATGCGTTCCGGGTCGGCGCCGATCTTGGAGAGCGTACGCGGGATACCCAGCTGATCGTTGAGCGCTTGCACGAAGGCTCTGAAACCGTCGAAGCCGCCGTCGATCCCCAAATAGGCAGCCGCCATGTCGAATCGTTCGCGGATGCAATCGGCGTTGAACTCAAGCACCGCCGGCATGCAGACCGCATTGGTGGTGCCGTGATGGGTGTTGAACACCGCGCCAATCGGATGGCTCATCGCATGAATGGCCCCCAGCCCCTTCTGAAAAGCGGTGGAGCCCATCATCGCCGCACTCATCATGTGTGCACGCGCCTCGAGGTCGGTGCCATCGGCATAGGCGCGCGGCAGGTATTCCTTGACCAGCCGCATGCCTTCCAGCGCGATGCCTTGGCTCATCGGATGATAGTGCGGGCTCGAGAACGCCTCCACGCAGTGGGCGAAGGCGTCGAGCCCGGTACCGGCGGTGATCGCCCTAGGCATACCCACCGTCAGCTCGGGATCGCAGAGCACCACTCTGGGTAGGACTCTGGGATGGAAGATGATCTTCTTTTCGTGGGTCTCGGCGTTGGTAATGACGCTGGCCCGCCCCACCTCCGAGCCGGTCCCGGCCGTGGTAGGCACCGCCACGATGGGAGCGATCGCCTCGGCATCGGCCCGCGTCCACCAGTCGCCGATATCCTCGAAGTCCCACACCGGACGCGTCTGACCGGACATGAAGGCCACCATCTTGCCTAGATCCAGCCCCGAGCCACCGCCGAACGCGATCACCCCGTCATGAGCGCCTGCCCGAAAGGCCTCGACCCCTGCCGTCAGGTTGCGTTCGTTGGGGTTGGGATCGACCTCGGCGAAGAGTCCCCGTCCCAGGCCCGAAGTCTCCAGGATGTCCAACGCGGCGACGGTGATCGGCAGCTCGGCCAAGCCGCGATCCGTCACCAGCAGCGGCCGGGTGATGCCCGCCTCGGCACAGGCCTCGGGCAGCTCCTTGATCCGGCCAGCCCCGAAGCGGATGGCGGTGGGATACGTCCAGTTTCCGGTCAATGTCATATCGTCACCTTCTTCAGCCTGTTGTTTTGTTTTCTTTAGATTGTTGTTTTCTTTAGGTCGTTTTTTTCTTTAAATAGTAGGACTTGGGGCGTGTCAGGTTGTGATAGCCGATCACCGACAAGCCGCCGCCGCGCCCCGACTCCTTGCAGCCGGTCCAGCACAGACCCGGGTCGAGATAATCCGCACGATTCATGAACACAGTACCGGTCTCGACCCGGTCGCCCACACGCTGGGCACGCGCGATATCGGCCGTCCACAGGCTAGCGGTCAGGCCGAAGCGGCTGTCGTTCATCAACTGGATGGCCTCTTCATCACCACTCACCTTCATGATGCCGACCACCGGGCCGAAGCTTTCATCGCGCATCACACGCATATCGTGCGTCACTTCCGTGAGGATCTGCGGACTCAGATAGGCGCCGCCATCATCTTCAGGCTTCGGCGTGACTCTGGCCCTCGCGCCGGCGGTCAGGGCCTCATCGACCTGGTCACGGACCTCTCTAGCGAAGCGGATATTCGCCATGGGGCCGATATCCGTATCGGCGGCCAGTGGATTGCCCAGCTTGTAGCCCTCGACGATTGCCACCGCCTTGTCGACAAAGGCCTCATAAAGATTCTCGTGCACATAGATGCGCTCGATCCCGCAGCAGCATTGCCCCGAGTTGAACATCGCCCCATCGATCAAGGTGGCAACCGCGGCCTCGAGGTCGGCATCCTCCATGACATAACCCGGATCCTTTCCGCCCAACTCGAGCCCTAACCCGGTAAAGGTACCGGCCGCCGCCTGTTCCATGGCACGGCCACCGCCCACGGAACCGGTGAAGTTGACGAAATCGAACGCTCGATCGGCAAGCAGCGCCGAGGTGGTGTCGTGATCCAGGAAGACATTCTGGAATACCGCCTCGGGCACCCCAGCCGAATGGAAGGCGCGCGCCATGCGCTCGCCTGCCAATAGGGTCTGGGTGGCATGCTTCAACAGCACGCTGTTGCCTGCTATCAGCGCCGGTGCCACCGTGTTGATCGCCGTCATGTAGGGATAGTTCCAGGGGGCCACGACCAGCACCACCCCGTGCGGAATGCGCTTGATGTAGCGTTTGACGGCGGCGTCCTCGCCCACCGCGATATCGGCCAGCGCCTCTTCGGCGATGGTCGCCATATGGCTACCCCGCTCCTCGAAGCCACCGAACTCGCCACCATAACCAACCGGACGCCCCATCATCTGCGCAAGCTCCGGTACTATCTCATCATTCATCGCTCCCACGGCGGCGATGCCGGCCCGCACCAGATCGATACGCTCCCGAAGGGGACGTGCCGCCCAGTCGGCCTGCGCCGCCCGCGCCCGATCCGCGGCCTGCCGCGCGGCCTCAGGCGATAGCGCCTCACGCTCGGCGAAGACCGTCCCGTTGATCGGCGAGATACACCTCAAAATATGCCCCATCATCCCCTCCCGTTTCTTATTTCCTGTATGGCCGAGCGCAGCCAGTGTTCAGACAAAGCCTCAACACCGCTCGAAACCTCGCACAACCTCATAATCGGTCACCACCCGCTGAAAGTCCTCCAGCTCCACTTCGGCGGCACGCGCATAGTGATCGACCACCTCATCACCCAAGGCTTCGCGCAGCATGGTGGAATCCTTCAGGGCCTGCATGGCATCGCGCAGGTCCTGTGGTATCAGGCCGGTTCCGCCCTCGTAGGTATCGCCCTCGGCGGGAGGAGGCAATTCCAGACCTTCCTCGATTCCCTTGATGCCGGCGGCCAACTGGCCGGCCATGGCCAGATAGGGATTCAAGTCCGAGCCGCCGATGCGACACTCGATGCGCACCGCCTGTGTGCCCTCGGCGCAGAGACGAAACCCTGCGGTACGATTATCCACCGACCAGACCGTACGCGTGGGGGCGAAGGAGCCCTTCTGGAAGCGCTTGTAGCTATTGAGGTAGGGCGCCAGGAAGTAGGTGTAGTCAGGCGCGTATTTCAGCAATCCCGCCAGGTAATGCTTCATCACAGCGGACATGCCCAGCGCATCGCTCTCATCATGGAAGACTGGCTGCCCCTGCTTCCACAGCGACTGGTGGATGTGACTGGAACTGCCCGAATGCGCGTGGTGCCATTTCGGCAGGAACGTCACCGCCCGCCCCTGCTGCCAGGCGATCTCCTTGGTCGCATGCTTGGCGATGGTGTGATAATCCGCCGTATCGAGTGCTTTCGCATAACGGATGTTGAGTTCTTCCTGACCGGCCCCGGCCTCGCCCTTGGTGCCTTCCACGGGGATGCCCGCCACCTGGAGGTGGTTACGTAGCGGACGCAACACATGCTCCTCCTTGGTGGTCTGGAAGATATGATAGTCCTCGTTGTAGCCGCTGATCGGCTGTAGGTCGCGAAACCCTCCCTTGCGAATGTCGTCGAGGCTTTTCTCGAACAGGAAGAACTCCAGTTCGGTGGCCATTATCGCCTCCAGCCCCATCTCCTCCAGTCGCGCCAGTTGGCGCTTGAGGATGGCCCGCGGCGCATGCGGCACTTCAGCGTGGGTGTGATGATCCAGCAGATCGCACAACACCATGACCGTACCTTCCAGCCACGGCATGGATCGCAGCGTGGCCAGGTCCGGTTTC
This sequence comes from Chromohalobacter sp. 11-W, assembly GCF_029889905.1. Taxonomy (GTDB): domain Bacteria; phylum Pseudomonadota; class Gammaproteobacteria; order Pseudomonadales; family Halomonadaceae; genus Chromohalobacter. Next base: position 64,668 of record NZ_JARANZ010000007.1, read on the forward strand.
ATGATGTAGTCGCCATACCCCGCCTGCCAGGAGGTGCTGGCATAGCCATCGGGCGTTGCCATCTCGAGATCCGTGGCCAGCAGATAATTGCAGCAGTGAGTCTCGTCCCAGCCATCATCCACGAAGTGACGCGCATGGAGCCGCTTGCCCATCAGGCGCCCCTGCATGTCGACAATGCACACGAGCACCGTGTCGATCTCACCGCTCTCGACCTTGGTCTTCAGAGCATCCCACGCCAGCGCGTTGGTCATTTCCGAGGCTCCCAATAGCCATCACCATGACGAGGCCCGACGCTCGGTCGCCCCTCCCCTTTTCAAGCGGCGTGCCCCGGCAGGCGCCAGGGCACGGGGCCGGCTCATGCATCGACGTAACGATAGGGCCTGCCGGCCTTGCGCATATCGGCGTTGTACTGCTTGAAGATTTCGACCACCTTGGCCTTGGTCTCGGATTGCGCCGCGATTTCATCCCAGAACTTCTGGGCCGCCGTTTCTACCTGATCCCACTCGGCATCGGGAATGGACGTCAGCTCCAGCTTGTCGCCGTGGACGCGCAGTCTGGCCTCGCCGCCCCAGTACCAGTACTGGCGGTGATAGTGAGACTGTTCACAGCACACCTCGAACAGTACCCTGAGATCCTCCGGCAGTTCCTCCCAGCGCTCCATATTGACGAAGAAATGGCCAATCCAGGCACCCGAGATGTTGTTGGTCAGGAAGTAGTTGGTGACGTTGGCCCACCCGACCGTGTAGTCCTCGGTGATGCCGGACCAGGCGATCCCGTCCAGCTCGCCGGTCTGCAAGGCCACCTCGATATCCTCCCAAGGCAAAGTGACCGGCACGACGCCGAACCGGGAGAGAAAGCGCCCTGCGGTAGGGAAGGTAAAGATGCGCTTGCCCTCCAGGTCCTTGAGGCTGCGAATCGGCTCCTTGGTGGCGAAATGGCACGGATCCCAGGCCCCGGCACTGACATGCTTGACGCCGACCTTGGCGTATTCCTCTTCCCAGATTTCCTTGAGTCCGTACTGATTGAACAGCACCGGCACATCGAGGCTATAACGGCACCCGAAGGGGAAGTACCCGCCGAAGACGGTCACCTCGGTGGGCGACGCCATCGAATCGTCATCCGATTGCACGGCGTCGATGGTGCCGCGCTGCATCGCCCGGAACAACTCCCCGGTCGGCACCAACTGATCGGCACTGTACAGCTCGATCTGCATGCGATCCCCGGCGATCTGGTTGAACAGGTCGATGGCGGGCTTGGCAACATGCTCGGCCAAGGCGGCCCCGGCATAGGTCTGCATGCGCCACTTGATGGTCGGCTCGGAGGATGACTGGGCCATGACTCTCGAGGCCAGCGGCACGATGGCAGCGCCGGCTGCGGCATTGATCAGAAATTTGCGTCTTGTTGTCATTGTTCTAGTTCTCCTGGTGTCACTATCGAATGGACATAGCCCTGGGTAGGGCTATTGTTGCTCGGTCACACTGCTATCAATTTCCATAAACGTAGCCTGGAAGCCAGAGGGCAATCTGTGGAAAGACCATCACCAGGCTCAGGGCTGCCATCATCACCACCACGAAGGGGAGGATGGATAAATAGATGTCACGCAGCCCGATCTCCGGAGGCGCCATGGCACGCATCAGGAAAAGGTTGTATCCAAACGGCGGCGTCATGTAGGCGATCTGCGTCGTGATCGTGTAGAGCACGCCATACCAGATCAGGTCGAACCCCAGCGCATCGACCAACGGCACGTAAAGCGGCGCCACGATCACCAGCATGGCGGTATCATCGAGGAAGGTTCCCATGACGATGAAGCTGAGCTGCATGAGGATCAGAATCGTCCAGGGCGAGAGTCCCAGGCGCTCGGTAAACAAGCCCTCGATGGCCTTCACCGCGCCCAGCCCGTCGAATATGGCTCCGAAGGCCAGCGCCGCCAGGATGATCCACATGAACATGCAGGAGATGGCCAGCGTCTTTCGCACCGATACCTCGAAGACTTGGCGCGTCATTCGTCCCTTGAGGATAGCCGCCAGCAGCGCAGCCATCGCGCCGACCGCGGAGCTTTCGACCAAAGATGTCCAACCCTTGGCGAAAGGCACCATCATCACCGCAAAGATCACCAGGGGCAGCAGCCCCGCCCTTAGCAGACGCAGCTTCTCGGCCAGCGACACGTTCCGCTCCTCGGCGGGAAGAACGGGCCCCAAGCTGGGCTGAAGGCGGCAGCGCACATAGATATAGAGGATGAACAGCAACGCCATCATCAGCCCCGGCAGCACGCCGGCTAGCCACAACTGCCCTACCGGCTGGCGCGCAATCATGGCGTACAGCACCAGCACCACCGAGGGCGGCACCAGAATGCCGAGACTCGACCCCGCCTGAATGACGCCGGTGACCATGATCTTGTCGTACCCGCGCCGCAGCAGTTCGGGCAAGGCGATGGTGGCGCCGATCGCCATCCCGGCCACCGACAGCCCGTTCATGGCCGAGATCAGCACCATCAGGCCGATCGTGCCGATGGCCAGGCCGCCTTTGACCGGGCCCATCCAGACATGAAACATCCGGTAGAGGTCATCCGCGATACGGCTCTCCGAAAGCACGTACCCCATGAAGATGAACATCGGCAGGGTCAGCAGCGGATACCATTTCATCAGCTTCATCGCCGATGAGAACGGGATATCCACCCCGCCGGTCCCCCACAGCAGGACGCCTGCCAAGGCGCCGACGAAGCCGATGGCGCCAAAAACACGCTGCCCGGTGAGCAGCATCAGCATCATCGAACTGAACATCACGATGGCGATCATCTCGTACGACATCAGTCGAGCACCCCGCGCAGACGGCCGATATCCCGGAAAAATTCGGCGAGAGATTGAAGGATCATCAGCAACACACCGAGACAGAGCACGGCCTTGATGGGCCACAGCCAGGGTCGCCAGGCCGTTGGACTACGCTCCAGGAAACCGAGCTTGTCAGCGGCCGCTTCGGGCCCTTCCGTGAAGAAGGTGACGACGAGGTTGAGGAAGAAGTGGAAGGGCTCATCGCCGAAGTAGCCGAGGGAGTAGGCCATCGACACCAGCCCCCCATAGAGAAGAACACCGAGATAAAAGAGCAGGAAGAAGATCGTGAAGGCATCGACCCACGCCTTGGTTTTCGGGCTCCAGTCGCCGTAGAAGAGATCCATGCGTACGTTCGAACCCATTTGGATCGAGTAGGGCCCACCCAGCACGAAATATGCCACCATGACGAATTGTGCGGTCTCCAGCGTCCACATCGTGGGGTTCCAGAACATCTTGGAGACCGAGGACCACAGCAGCACTGCGATCAGCACGAAGATCAGATACATCGCGATCCGCCCAATGAAGCGGTTCATCGCATCGATCGCGCTGATGTAGCAGAGGATGGCGCTAGGCATCGTGCTTACCCTCCCTATGAGTAAGCTCGACACCGAGCGTTGCCAGCGCCGGCTGGATGAGCTGCATCAGCTCCCGCGCCATGGCGTGGGCGTCTTCCAGAGTGGCCAGCAAATCGTTACGAATCTCGATCATCACGTTCGCCAGGCCATTGTCGATACCGTGGCGCACCAGCGAATGGGTGACGCCGTCCTGCGGCCCGTAGGGCGCGTTGCGCTGTATGCATCGATGAGGCAGGCGATCGGCGTGCGCCAGCATCGCATCGGCCAGACGGCGGTCGACATCATGCAGGATACCGACCTCGACCGCGCGCACCCGGCCATGAAAGGTCGGCGTGAAGCTATGAACCGTGATCAGCACGGTGGGGATATCGTGAGCCGTACGCTGTGCCAGCACCTGTGTCACCGCGTGGCAAAACGGGTAGTAGACGGCCTCGACTCGAGCGGCTCGCTGCGCTGACGTCAGCTCACGATTGCCCGGTACCTCGACGACCTCGGAACGCTCCGGCATTGCGCTTGCCGCCTCGGGAGGGCGATTGCAGTCATAGACCAGCCGCGAGACACGGCTCGCCACCAGCGGGGCATTGAGCAATCCCGACAGCGCAACGGCCACATCGCGTGCGCCAGGATCCCATGCCGCATGACTGTGCCGATGGGAGGGCTCCAACCCCAGCCCATGATAGTGCTCGGGAATATGGTACGACGCATGCTCGCACAGCAGGAGAACCGGGCCCTTGGCATACCCATAGAGAGTCTCGACGTTCGGGGATAATTGTTCTAATTCGCTGGACATCATGATTTCTCCGCGACTCTGTAAAGATATAGACGTCGCCAAGACCACGTGTCAATATTTTTTCAAAGGCCGCGAAAACACTGAAATATCACGGTCAACATCCGCGCAAAGCCTATTCAGGAGGACAGGGCGATGGCGACCACCAATGCCGCCTCAACCGTGCGTGAACTGATCCGAGAGCACTACTCGGCGTTGACGCAAGCGGAACGCAAGTTTGCCAATGCACTGCTCGATAATTATCCCGCGGCTGGCCTCGCCTCAATCACTATCGTAGCGAGCAACGTGGGCGTGTCGTCTCCCACCGTGGCGCGGATGGTCAAGAAGTTGGGATTCAAGGGCTACCCGGAATTCCACAAGGCGCTGTTGCGCGAGCTTGAAGCAAAGGGGATAGGGCCCACCAAGAGGCGTGACAACTGGTCATCCGAGGCCCCCAAGAGGCATCTGCTCAACCGGTTCTCCCAGGCGGTCACCAATAACCTGCAGCAGACCTTCGCCCATATCGACACCGAACGCTTCGATCAAGCGACCCGCCAACTGGCCGATGCCGAGAAGCGCCTTTACATTGTCGGCGGGCGCATCACCCAGGCCCTGGCCGATTATGCCTTCACGCATTTCCAGGCGGTGCGCCCTGGGGTCACCCATATGACCTCGTCCTCGGGGACCTGGCCGCATTACGTGCTGGACATGGAGCCGGGGGACACCCTGCTGATCTTCGACATCCGGCGCTATGAGACCAACCTGCTGCGCCTGACGGAGATCGTGCAACAGCGCGGTGCGCGAATCGTGCTATTCACCGACCAGTGGGGCTCCCCCATCTCATCGCTCGCCGATTTGACCTTTCATTGCTGGGTGGAGATTCCTTCGGGATGGGATTCCAACGTCGCGACCATGATGCTGCTGGAAACCATGATCGCCTCGGTCCAGGAGCAACGCTGGCCCGATGCCAGAGACCGCTATGAACGGCTAGATGAATTGTTCGATACGACCCACTTCTTTCGCAAATTCACCTGACGCCGACGTTCTAGCGGCTTATTCGTCGCCCATGGCTCACGGAATTGCATGCAATCAACGTGTTCGCTCGATGCCCTGCCCGCAGCCAACCCAGGTGCGCCCCGCCTCCTCGACACGTACCCGGACGGGATACGGCTTGCCGCTCATGCTGTCGAAACAAGCCCGCGCCTTGAGCTCGACGGTCACCGGTGCGTCAGCGTCGCCAGCCTCGAGCGTCATTCCAGCCTGGTGGCCGTTGTCGAGCCGCGTGACCCGATAATTCAACGTACGCTTTTGCTCACCGTATTGCGTGACCAGCGTGAGCTGCGGCGCCTCGCGATCGAGTTCGAGCGTCCATCCAGGCTCATTGCCCTGCCCCTTGAAGATCGCATCCGGGGCGTCGGCGCGCGTGATCGCATCGCGTCGAGCATCTTGCTGACAGGCGAGCTGGCCGTTATCGCTTTCGACGTGCGCCTCGTCACCCTGCTGGGCGAACGTCAGGGTGCCTTTCCGGTAACGCTTGCCATCTGCAACCACGCTACGCTCGAGCCCGTAGTACCCCTGCGCCGACCACAACCGCAGGTTATCCCCGGGCGAGGCCGAAATGAGGTCCTGTGCCGGTGTGCAACGCCAGGACACGAATGCCTGCGCACCATCGGCAAAGAAGGCGCTCGGCAACAGCGGCGACTTGGGGGCGTCGTCGTTCTCGTCCGGCTTATCGAGACGCGGCGGCGGGTTGAAATCGCCTCCCGAGGCGTCGCTCACCTGTGGCGGCTTCTCGGCACTCGCGCAACCGCCCAACACGACAGCGCATACCACACCCGACAAGACGTGCCGCACACGCCGAGACATTCTAGGGAACATTCAGCTTCTCCTTGCTGGTCAGGACCCGCCCCACATCAGCGGGGCATATTGCATGCAATATCGATCAATCAAAGAAGGCCGATAGCATACCAGTCCTGATGCCATGAGAAACGCTGGGGGCATGAGAAACGCGCCGCCGAGCGATGGCTCGGCGGCGCGTTCATGGCGTCAACGCGGCAAGCTTAACCGTGACGGCGACGCAACGTCTTGGCCGCATCGACCATGTTGGCCAATGCCGGCTCGACTTCCGCCCAACCGCGCGTTTTCAGCCCGCAATCCGGATTGACCCAAAGCCGCTCGGCGGGAATCTTCTCGGCGGCTTTTTCCATCAACTGCACCATCCACTCCACCTCGGGAATGTTGGGCGAGTGGATGTCGTACACGCCCGGGCCGATCTCGTTGGGATAGGCGAAGTCCTGGAAGGCGTCGAGCAGCTCCATGTCCGAACGCGACGTCTCGATGGTGATCACGTCGGCATCCAGCGCAGCGATGGCGGCGATGATGTCGTTGAACTCCGAATAGCACATATGCGTGTGGATCTGCGTCTCGTCACGGGCGACGGCCGCGCTCAACTTGAAGCTTTCTACCGCCCAGTCGAGGTAGCGCTGCCATTCGCCCTGCCGCAGCGGCAGACCTTCGCGCAGTGCCGGCTCGTCGATCTGGATGATCTTGATACCCGCCGCTTCGAGATCGGCGACTTCGTCACGCAGGGACAAGGCAATCTGACGGCAGGTGGCATCGCGTGGCTGGTCGTCGCGCACGAAGGACCACTGCAGAATCGTCACCGGCCCGGTGAGCATGCCCTTCATGGGCTTGTCGGTGAGCGATTGCGCGTACTCGCTCCAGCGCACCGTCATCGGGCCGGGGCGGCTCACATCACCGAAGATCACCGGCGGCTTCACGCAACGTGAACCGTAACTCTGCACCCAGCCGAAGCGCGTGAAGGCAAAGCCATCCAGCAGTTCGCCGAAGTATTCGACCATGTCGTTACGCTCGGGCTCGCCGTGGACCGGCACGTCGATATCCAAGGCGTCCTGGCGCTCGACGGCGTGAACGATCTCCTCGCGCATGCGGGCCTCATAGGCATCCCGACCTAATTCACCATTCTTGAAGGCGCGGCGCGCAGCGCGGATGTCCTGCGTCTGCGGGAACGAACCGATCGTGGTGGTCGGAAACAGCGGCAGGTCGAGGTGACGAAGCTGAGCCTTGGCACGTGCACCGTAAGGGCTCGGGCGTTCGGCGTCGGCGGCGGAAGTACCCGCCAGGCGCTCGCCCACGGCGGGTTTGTGAATGCGTGGGGAGTTGCGGCGTGCCTCCAGCGCTTGCGTGGCGGCCTCCAGACGAGCAGTGTCGTCCGGGGTCGCACGGCCATCGAGCAAGTGCGTCACGGTGACGATTTCATCGAGCTTCTGGCGGGCGAAGGCCAGCCAATTCTTGAGCTCGGCGTCGAGATCGGTTTCCGCGTCGAGGTCCACCGGCACGTGCAGCAGCGAGCAGGAGGCCGAGATCCACAGACGCTCGCCGAGGCGCGCGCGGGCCACTTGCAGGCGCTCGCGCAGCGCCGCCAGATCAGCGCGCCAGATGTTGCGCCCGTCGATGGCGCCGATGGACAGCACTTTATAGGTGGGAAGACGGTCGAGCACCGCATCGAGCTGTTCGGGCGCGCGGACCGTATCGATATGCAGCCCGGCGACCGGCAATCCGGCGGCCAGGCCCAGGTTGTCGCCCAGGGCGCCGAAATAGGTCGCCACCAGAAGCTTGACCCGCGCGGACTGCAACTTGTTGTAGGCGGCCTCGAAGGCCTGGCGCCAGTCGCGCGGCAAGTCCTGCACCAGGGCCGGCTCGTCGAGCTGTACCCATTCGACGCCCTGCGCCGCCAAACGCTCGAGGATCTCGCCATACACCGGCAACAGCGCATCGAGCAGGGTCAGACGGTCGAGCCCTGCGCTTTTTTCCTTGGCCAGCCACAACCAACTGATGGGGCCCAGCAACGCTACCTTGACCGGGTGCCCTTCGGCCTGGGCCTCGGCAACCTCGTCGAACAACCGCGTGGAGGCCACCCGGAAGCGTTGATCGGTATGCAGCTCGGGGACCAGGTAGTGGTAGTTGGTGTCGAAATACTTGGTCATCTCACAAGCCGCCGCTGGCTCGCCGGTGGGCGCTCGGCCACGCGCCATGCGGAACGTGGTATCCAGATCGACCTCGCCTTCGACGGCACCGAAACGCGGCGGCACCGCACCCAGCAGCGCACTGACGTTGAGCACCTGATCGTAGAAGGCGAAGTCGCCCACGGTGACGAGATCGAGCCCCGCATCGCGGCTGGCTTTCCAATGCGCGGCTCGCAGCGCCTTGCCGCTCTCTTCGAGCGCGGCCTGATCGATATCGCCTTTCCAGTAAGCCTCGACGGCCTTTTTCAACTCACGGTTCGCGCCAATGCGTGGATAACCCAGAACGTGTGCCAGCGCCATCGTGTTTCCCCTTGCGGTATGCGGCTAGAATAAGTGACTTCGTGGTCACGGCAGCGCCGTGATGTGCTGGCGGGCAGTCTCGCTGGCGGCAGCGCGTGAATCAAACTAAATTAATTAATCATCAAAATGAACGGCTCTCATACACCATGCTCGAGCTTCGCCATCTCCGCACCTTGATCGCATTACGTGACGCCGGCTCGCTCGTCGAGGCCGCCGAACGCGTGCATCTCACCCAATCGGCGCTCTCGCATCAGATCAAAGATCTCGAGGAGCGCCTGGACACGCCCCTGTTCCAGCGCAAGACACGTCCGGTCACCTTCACGCGGGCGGGCGAGCGTCTGCTCGCGCTGGCCGAACAGATCCTGCCGCAGATCCGCATGGCGGAACGCGACCTGGCACGCCTGGCCGGCCATGAACAAGGGCGTTTGCACATGGCCATCGAGTGCCATAGCTGCTTTCAATGGTTGATGCCGACCATCGATCATTTCCGCGATCACTGGCCGGAGGTCGAGGTCGATATCCCCAGCGGCTACAGTTTCGATGCCTTGCCGTCACTGGCGCGGGAATCGCTGGATTTGGTGATCACTGCCGACCCCCAGCCGCTAGCCGGGATTCATTACGAACCCTTGTTCCGCTACGAAGGGCTACTCGCGGTGGGCAAGCAGCATGCCCTGGCACGCCGCGACTGGGTCACGCCGGAACAACTGGCCGACGAGACACTGATCACCTACCCGGTGGAGCACACGCGCCTCGACGTCTTCACCCAGTTCCTGACGCCCGCGGGCTTCACACCGGCCGAGGTGCGCACCGCCGAGCTGACGATCATGATGATGCAGTTGGTGGCCAGCGGTCGGGGGGTCTGCGCGCTGCCCAATTGGGCGCTCACGGAGTATCTGGAGCGCGGTTATGTGCGCGCCCTGCATCTCGGCGAGCAGGGAGTATGGAGCACGCTGTTCGCGGCGATTCGCGAGGAGAGCCGTGACGAGCCGTGGATGGAGGACTTCCTGCGCACCGCGCGCGAGACCTCCTTCTCGGTACTCGAGGGGATCAAGCCGGCGTAGCCACGTCTCGTCGCCACGCTTGCACGCCATCGCTGGCGGCATGCACACGTCTACCGAGTGCGATAGCGCTCAAACATCGCCTAGGCGGCGCCCCCACGGATGGCGCGGCTCGCCCTGAAGCATATCCGACGTCGGCAGCAACAGGCTGAAGCGCGCCCCGCCGAGGCGTTGGCTGCGTTCGACCACGACGCTGCCGCCATGCCAGGCCATGATTTTCTGTACGATGGAGAGCCCCAGGCCATAACCGCCGGAGCGCCGCGTGCGACTGTCGTCGAGACGCGCGAAGGGTTTGAAGATCAACAGGCGGTCGGCTTCGGGCACCCCCGCGCCGTCGTCTTCGACATCCAGCCGCACGGCCCGCGCTTCCCGCGTCACGCTCACATGGATATGCCCTTCCGCATGGCGGCAGGCATTGGCCACGAGATTGGCAAGCGCGCGCTGCAGATAACGCGGATCAGCCTCGACATCGACGTCCTCGCCTGCCAAGACTTCCAAGCGCAAATGCGCGTGCAGCGGCGCCAGGGTATCGACCACGCGATGGGCCATGGCGCGACAATCGGTGGTCTCGGTGGCGAGCTGGATGCCCTGGGCGCTGTCACTGCCCAGGCGGGCGTAGGTCAGGATCTCATCGACGAGTTGATCGAGTTCCTCGATATCCCCGTCGATGTCCTGCAACTGACGCCGCACCACGGGTTCTTCGGTCATGTCTTCGACCATCTGCACCGCGAAACGAATACGTGCCACCGGAGTGCGCAATTCATGGGAGACGGCGCGGATCATTTCCTGCTGCGTACGCAACAACGATTGCACCTGGGCCGCCATGCCGTTGAAGGCCATCCCCAGCCGCCCGAGAAAGTCGTTGCTTTCGACCTTGACGCGGGTATCCAGATGGCCCCCGGCGATGCGCGTGGCGGCACGCTCCAAGCGCTCCACGCGCCCTTCCACACCGCGCACCACGAAGTAGATGGTGCCCGCCAATACCAGCAACATGATGCCCAGCAGGACCAGCGCCAACGAGATAGGCATCGGTTCGAAGGACGGGATGGGGCCGATATCGAGCCAGCGATCCGCTCCCAACCGTGCGTGCACATACAACACGCCGAGCCCCGGCTCGAGGCGCACGACGACTTCACCGCCCTCGAGACGCGATTGCTGGATAGGATCGACCCCCGAGGGTGGCGTCGGTGAGACCTCCAGCGGGATCTTGAAGACACGCTGAAGGCGCGCCAGACGCTCGGCGCGCTCATCTTCCGAAACGCCGCTGAGCCAGGTTCGCAGAGCCTCGGTCGCGCCGCGTAACTGCATCTCCTTGAGCCCACCAACACGCACTTCCAGCAGCCAAGGCGCATCCGGCAGACGCCTTAGCACCGACCATGCCGCGTCATGACGCTCGACCAGCGGCCGCCCTTCATTGAGCCGCGAGCGGTCGAAGTAACTCAGCGCTACGTCATCGATGGGGTGCAACGTCATGGGAACACCCAGCGTCGACGACATCGACGCCAGCCATTCATCGCGCTCGTCGACCGGCTGCTCGGCGGCCAGATGCGCGAGCACCTGCATCGGGCCGCTGGCCAAACGCTCGCGGTAATTCTCCTGACGCACCTGATCGACCACCAGGTACCCCAGTAATGCGAGTCCGAATGTCAGCACCAACGCCAGCAACAACAAGGCGTAAACGCGCAGGAAGGTGCTGTCCGACAGGGTTCGCCGCATCAACGTTAGCTATCCTTGACGAACAGATACCCTTTACTGCGCACGGTCTTGATTCGGTGCGGTTGGTTGGGGTCGTCGCCGATCTTGGGCCGAATACGCGAGACCCGTACATCGATCGAGCGATCCTGTCCGTCATACTTGATGCCCCGCAGCTGCGAAAAGATTTCCTCGCGGGTCAGTACGCGGCCGGCATTGCCAGCCAACAGCCACAATAGGTCGAACTCGGCGCTGGTCAAGTCGATGCGCTCGTCGTTGAGCCAGGCCTCGCGGGTGGCGCTATCGATGAGCAGATCGCCGAAGTTCAGCCGGGTGGCACCGCTAGCGGCGTCCAGAGCATCGGCACGGCGCAGCAGGGCGCGCATGCGCGCCAGCAGCACGCGCGGCTGCACCGGCTTGGGCACATAGTCGTCGGCGCCCATTTCGAGCCCCAGCACCTGGTCCATGTCGTCGGTACGCGCGGTCAGCATGAGAATGGGGCCGGCATACTGAGCACGCACACGACGGCAAATGGAAAGACCATCCTCGCCGGGCAACATGAGGTCGAGAATGACCATATCCGGCTGCTCGTCGAGAATACGCTCCACGGCACGTGCGCCGTCGTATTCCAGATCGACCTGGAACTCATTCGCCTCGAGGTACTCCCGCGTCAGATGCGCCAGCCGCTCGTCGTCCTCTATGATCAGGACGTGATCGTGATGTCTGCTGCTGTCCAAGCTGTCATCCATCCCTTTACATTAGTGCCATGAAGCCCTGCCTACCTTCGGCCTTGTCGTGCGAGTTCCGTTCGTCTTTATTTTGTATTCTTCGCGCTATCCAAAGAGACTCCGCCTGAATAAGCGGTGCGACAAAGGGGTGCATGCCGCCACTCCCTACCATAGCGGAAAGCAAGCGATGATACCCGAATTCACTCTCGAGTAGCTGTCGAGCATCATAGAGATCGCCACGCTGATTGAAAAATCGTCGCGTAGCAGCGAGTTATAGATATCTTGACGGAGCGCAAGAACAACCCCCAAGAGAGACACAGACTATCCACAGCTTATCCACTTGCGACCCCTGAGAAACAGCTCTATCTTGTGCTCATCATCAAGACCCACCCCATATATAGGGATCACAGTATTTAGCGTGCTCGTCCCGAATGGGCCTCTTCCGGCACGAAAATGCCGAGACAAGACGGCTAATTCGGCCATCGTCGCCATAAAGCTCGACTTCTCGCGATGCGACATGACCGGCGGCACCTTTTCCCTTGGACCCGTAACGACAGGAAGGCGTCATGGATACCACTCTTTCTTCCCCTGACAAGGCGTCAGTAGACATCACCGCGCCGCAGCGACTGCGTGTCATCAAGCGAGGCGGTGATGTTGCAGCCTTTGATGGCAGCAAGATCTCGGTGGCGATCACCAAGGCATTCATCGCCACCGAAGGCGATAATGCCGCAGCATCGTCACGCATCCGTGACTTCGTTCACGAGGCGACCCAGAACATCGTCGATACCTTCCTGCGTCGCATGCCCGATGGCGGCACCCTGCACATCGAAGACATTCAGGACCAAGTCGAGCTGGCTCTGATGCGCGCCGGCGAGCAGAAAGTCGCCCGCGCCTATGTGCTGTACCGCGAGGAACATGCTCGCGCCCGTCAGCCCCAGAACGGCGATATCGCCAAGCCCCACCCCAGCCTCAACGTCACGCAGGCCGACGGCACCGTGCGTCCGCTGGACCTGGGCCGGGTCGAGACGCTGGTGTTTGACGCCTGCGAAGGGCTCACCAACGTCGAGCCACAGAAGATCGTCGACGCGTCGCTGAAGAATCTCTATGACGGCGTTTCCATCGATGGCGTGTCGCAAGCGCTGACGATGACCGCGCGCACCTTGGTCGAAAAAGAGCCCAACTATACCTACGCCACCGCGCGACTCTTGCAGGACAACCTGCGTCGCGAGGCACTCTCCTTCCTGGATATCGCCGACGAAGCGACTTACCAGGAGATGGCCGACCTCTATGCGCCGGCCTTCAAGGCCTACATCGCCAAGGGCATCGCGTTCGACCAACTCGACCCGCAGCTTGCCGAGTTCGATCTCGAGCGCCTCGGTGCGGCGTTGGATCACACCCGCGACGCCCAGTTCACCTACCTCGGCCTGCAGACGCTTTACGACCGCTACTTTCTGCACCACGACGACATCCGCTACGAACTCCCGCAGGTCATGTTCATGCGTGTCGCCATGGGCCTGGCGCTCAACGAAGACGATCGCGAAGCGCGCGCCATCGAATTCTACGAGTTACTCTCGAGCTTCGACTACATGGGCTCCACGCCGACGCTATTCAACGCTGGCACCGTCAAGAGCCAGCTTTCTTCGTGTTATCTCACTACCGTGCCCGATCAGCTCGATGGCATCTACGGGGCGATACGCGACAACGCCATGCTCTCAAAGTGGGCCGGCGGATTAGGCAACGATTGGACCCCGGTGCGTGCACTGGGCTCCTACATCAAGGGCACCAACGGCAAGTCGCAAGGCGTGGTGCCGTTCCTCAAGGTGGTCAACGACACTGCCGTGGCCGTCAATCAGGGTGGCAAGCGCAAGGGCGCGGTCTGCGCCTATCTCGAGACCTGGCATCTCGACGTCGAGGAATTTCTCGAACTGCGCAAGAATACCGGTGACGACCGCCGCCGTACCCATGACATGAACACCGCCAACTGGGTGCCGGACCTGTTCATGAAGCGGGTCTTCGACGACGAAGAATGGACGCTGTTCTCGCCGTCCACCTGCCCCGATCTGCACGACCTGTACGGCGCCGCCTTCGAAAAGCGCTACGCCGAGTACGAGGAAATGACCCGCAACGGACAGCTCAAACTGTTCAAGCGCGTCAAGGCCAAGGACTTGTGGCGCAAGATGCTGTCCATGCTGTTCGAAACCGGCCATCCGTGGATCACCTTCAAGGACCCGTGCAACCTGCGCAGCCCGCAGAACCATGCCGGCGTGGTGCATAGCTCCAACCTGTGCACGGAGATCACCCTCAATACCTCGGCGGACGAAATCGCCGTGTGCAACCTGGGCTCGATCAACCTGGCGCAGCACATCGTCGACGGCGAGCTCGATGGCGACAAGCTGAAGAAGACCGTCAAGACGGCCGTGCGCATGCTCGATAACGTCATCGACATCAACTACTACGCCGTGCCGCAGGCCAAGAATTCCAACTTCAAGCACCGCCCGGTGGGGCTCGGCTTGATGGGCTTTCAAGACGCGCTCTACAAGCGTGGGATCGCCTACGCCTCCCAGGAAGCCGTTGCATTCTCCGACACCTCGATGGAGCTGATCAGCTATCACGCCATCGAAGCCTCCAGTGACCTGGCCGCCGAGCGCGGACGCTACCAAAGCTTCGAAGGCTCGCTATGGAGCAAGGGCGTGCTGCCCATCGACTCCATCGCGAACCTGGCCGAGGAACGCGGCGCCGACTATATCGAGGTGGACACCTCCACCACGCAAGATTGGACGCGTCTGCGCGACAAGGTCACCAGCCAAGGAATGCGCAACTCCAACGTCATGGCGATCGCGCCGACCGCGACGATCTCCAACATCTGTGGCGTGACGCAGTCCATCGAGCCGACCTACCAGAACCTGTTCGTCAAATCGAACCTCTCCGGCGAGTTCACCGTGGTCAACGCCTACATGGTCAACGATCTCAAGGAACGCGGCCTGTGGGACGAGGTCATGATCAACGATCTCAAGTACTACGACGGTAGCGTGCAGCCCATCGACCGCGTGCCGGACGACCTCAAGGCCCGCTATGCCAGTGCCTTCGAGGTCGAGCCCAAGTGGTTGGTCGAAGCCGCCGCACGGCGCCAGAAGTGGATCGATCAGGCGCAGTCGCTGAACCTCTACATCGCCGGCGTCTCGGGCAAGAAGCTCGATGTCACCTATCGCATGGCCTGGTTCCGTGGCCTCAAGACCACCTATTACCTGCGCGCGCTAGGCGCCACCTCGGTGGAAAAATCCACCGTCGATCGTGGCAATCTCAATGCCGTGGGCAACGCCGATAGCAGTGCGGCGGCGTCGACTCAACCCGCCGCCAGCGGCGCACCCAGCCCAGCGGCCAGTGGCGCCTCCGGCGAAGCACGCGGCATCGACGACTTCCTGAGCGGCAAGAGCGGCAGCGGCTCGCGCGCGCCCTCGGCGGGCGATATCGACGAGCTCGGCTGCGAGGCTTGCCAGTAGACGCTGACCACTTTTATTCGACGTGGCCTCAGCCGCCTGTGGGAGCGAACTTGTTCGCGAATGAATTCGCTCCCACATCCCAAGCCGACGCCATTCGTCAACGGACAAGAGAGAAGAACATGTTGAACTGGGACGATTTTCACGAAGACACGGTTGATGACGAGAGTGCCGCCGCCGAGCCTCAAAAGCCCGCGCCGGCCGCTAAGCCGACAGCGCAACCTGCGGCCCCGGAACCCGAGCAGGTGCGCGAAAGCGCGTCACGCTACCAGGTGGCCGATGAAGACCGGCTAGCGCGCGCCCGCAAGTCTCTAGACGAGCTCGATGTCGCCGCCGGCCTGGAAGAGCTGGAAATGGGTGCGGCGCGTATCGAGGTCGACGACAAGAAGATGATCAACGCCCGCGCCGACCTCAACCAGTTGGTGCCCTTCAAGTATGAGTGGGCGTGGCAGAAGTACCTGGACGGCAGTGCCAATCATTGGATGCCCCAGGAAGTGAACATGAACGCCGACATTGCGCTGTGGAAAAGCAATGACGGCCTGACCGAGGACGAGCGTCGCATCGTCGAGCGCAGCCTGGGCTATTTCTCGACCGCCGACTCGCTGGTCGCCAACAATCTGGTGCTGGCGCTGTATCGCCTGATCACCAATCCCGAATGCCGCCAGTACCTGCTGCGCCAGGCTTTCGAAGAAGCGATTCACACCCACGCTTACCAGTACTGCGTGGAATCGCTGGGCATGGACGAAGGCGAGGTCTTCAACATGTATCGCGAGGTGCCCTCGGTCGCCGCCAAGTCGGCGTGGAGCCTCAAGCACACCCAGTCGCTGGCGCGCCCGGACTTCCACACCGGCACGCCGGAAACCGATCAGGAGCTGTTGCGCAATCTGATCGCCTTCTACTGCGTGACGGAAGGCATCTTCTTCTATTGCGGCTTCAGCCAGATCCTCTCCATGGGCCGGCGCAACAAGATGACCGGCGTCGCCGAGCAGTTCCAGTACATCCTCCGCGATGAGTCGATGCACCTGAACTTCGGCGTCGACATGATCAACCAGATCAAGATCGAGAATCCGCACCTGTGGACGGCAGAATTCCAGGACGAAGTCACTCAGATGATCATCGAGGGCACCGAGCTGGAAATCGCCTATGCGCGCGATTCCATGCCGCGCGGCGTGCTGGGCATGAACGCCGCGATCATGGAGGAGTACCTGCACTTCATCTGTAACCGCCGCCTGGCGCAGATCGGTCTGAAGGAGCAGTATCCCGGCGCCGACAATCCCTTCCCGTGGATGAGCGAGATCATCGACCTGCGCAAGGAGAAGAACTTCTTCGAGACGCGCGTCACGGAATACCAGGTCGGCGGCGCGCTGAGCTGGGATTGACACGTCACATGCAAG
This sequence comes from Chromohalobacter sp. 11-W, assembly GCF_029889905.1. Lineage (GTDB taxonomy): Bacteria > Pseudomonadota > Gammaproteobacteria > Pseudomonadales > Halomonadaceae > Chromohalobacter. The sequence continues at coordinate 81,552 of NZ_JARANZ010000007.1, forward strand.
GTTTCGAGTGGGCCGTGTCATGCGACATGGCCCGCTTTGCGTCATGCACTCGGTATCGGTAGGCTTGCCGCCGTTCCCACTCCCTACCCGACATCGCGAAAGGTACGAACATGCAACTCGGTATCATCGGACTCGGCCGCATGGGCGGCAATATCGCCCGACGCTTGATGCGCGGCGGCCACGACGTCGTCGCCCATGACCGCGATCAATCCATCGCCTCGGCGTTGATCGAGGACGGTGCCACCCCGGCGGACTCCCTGGCGACGCTGGTGGATCAACTGGAGACACCGCGCGTGGTATGGGTCATGCTGCCTGCCGGCGACCCCACCGAGGAGACGGTCAATGCCTTGGCCGAGCGGATGGACGCCGGCGACATCATCATCGACGGCGGTAACACCTTCTACAAGGACGACATCCGCCGCGCCAAGGCGCTGGCGCTCACGGGCATCCATTACGTGGACGTGGGCACCTCGGGCGGCGTCTGGGGATTGGAGCGTGGCTATTGCATGATGGTCGGTGCCGAACACGAGATCTTCGCTCATCTCGATCCACTGTTCGATACCCTGGCGCCCGGTCACGGCAACTTGGAGCGCACGCATGGCCGCAACGCGCCCCATGACAGCGCCGAGCGTGGCTATATCCATGCCGGTCCGGTCGGTGCCGGCCACTACGTGAAGATGGTCCACAACGGAATCGAGTACGGCCTCATGCAAGCCTACGCCGAAGGTTTCGAGCTGATGCAGAGCAAGTCATCGCCGGAACTGCCGGAAGACGAACGTTTCGACCTTAACCTCGCCGACGTGGCCGAAGTCTGGCGCCGCGGCAGCGTGGTCTCATCCTGGCTGCTCGACCTCACCGCCCAGGCGCTGACCGGCGACCCCAAGCTCGATCATTACTCCGGCGCCGTCGCCGACAGCGGCGAAGGCCGCTGGACCATCGACGCCGCCGTCGAGCAAGGCGTCTCCGCCCCGGTGCTTGCCAACGCGCTGTTCGCGCGTTTCAACTCGCGCAAGGACAGCACCTACGCCAACCGGCTGCTCTCGGCGATGCGCTTCGGCTTTGGCGGCCACGTCGAACCGCCCTCGCAGTAGCCTCGGCACGCGCTGGCCGCGGTATCGCGAGGGACATCAATCACCTACCCCCAGCGACCGCTGCCAGCGCTTTTCAAGCGTATCGGGACCGCTGGGGCCGAATACCGTCCCTGCCCCCGATACTGAGGAAAGCCCTCGACAGCCTGCGGGCATACCAGAAACAACGCTCATGCCAGTAAAAACCCGTGCGTGATGCCGACGTCATGATTCCAGCTTCTCCCACACTTCGATGGCCGCCGCGAGATCCTCGAGCGACGCACCGACCGACTTGAACAACGTCACCGCTTGAGGGCTACTGCGCCCCGGCGAGGCACCACTGATCAATTCACGCAACTCGCCACGAATAGCGTCGAATTGGAAATCGCCTTCTTCAATGGCTTGGTGAATATCACCGGCTTCACCTTTGGCGCCCTCATACGTATCGACGAACACCTCCGCGCGGCTCAGGCATGCGCCGTCGCTTTCACGCATGGTCGGGCGAAACGCCCCCACCAGGTCAAGGTGCGTCCCCGGGCGTAGCCACTCGCCGCGAATCAGCGGTTCGTTGCTCAGCGTCGCGCAACTGACGATGTCGGCCGAGGCAACCGCCTCGCTGAGCGAGGAGACCGCCTCACAGTCGAAGCGCTCCGCGTAGGCCTCGGCGAGATGTTGCGCCTTCTCCGGGTGGCGCCCCCAGATCTTGACGCGTGAGATAGGACGCACGGCGGCATGCGCTTCGATCAGCATGGGCGCCAGCTTGCCGGTGCCGACCATCACCAGCGTCTCGGCATCCTCGCGAGACAGATAACGACTGGCGACCGCCGAGGCGGCGGCGGTACGGCGGCGGGTCAACTCGCTGCCTTCGATACAGGCCAAGGGATGGCCGGTCTCCCCATCGCACAGCAGGTAGACACCCGAGATCGCCGGCAAGCCTCGCTCGGCATTGTGAGGAAAGACATTCACCATTTTCGTGCCGATATAGCCCGCCTGTTGCCACGCCGGCATCAACAGCAAGGTCGCCTCCCCCGCGTCGCGCGGGATAGCGTGATGGTGGCGCAACGGCGTTTCGATACTGCCGTCGAAACACGCTTCCAGGCGCTCGATCAACGCCGGCCATGCCAAGGCGTCGCTGACCTCCTGCGCGGAGACTGTACGCATCTTACTCTCCTGCGGTTGCTGCAATCGCCATATCGCACAGAAGACACTGCACGATTGCAGCGGCGAAAGAATGAAGGGCCAAACGGCCAGCGCTATTTACCAAGCGGGGAGTCAATAACTCAGGCCCGACAGCTACCATATAAAACGTCAACAGTCCCTATGCCCAATGAGACCAATCCCCTCACACTCCCATTAAAGGGAGGGATAGCTGACGTAAAAACTGCTGTGATAGATGCTTTTCATATCAATACGCGTAAACACTGCCCTGCATGGTATAGCGTGAAGCCTCCTTCGTAACCGGTGCTCCACAATGGCTTGGCGCGTATCGGTTGATGGGAACAGATCGGTAATGGCAGTAAGCTATCATCACCAGTGTTCAAGTAATGAGCAAAGCCCTTTCCTACCACCGTGCCAGTCGTGATACCACGGCCGTTATAACCCGCCACGCCCAAAATGCCCGGCGCCGGCTCGAAGAGGCGCAGAGTGTGATCCGGAGTGAAACCGACCTGGCCCGTCCAGGTGCACTCCCAGTCCACCCGTCCCAGTTGCGGAAAGTAATGGCGCTGCACCCGATCGGCCCAGCAGCGCAAGAAAGACGCCGGCTTGCTGTCACCGCAGCCCAGACTGCCAAGAATCAAGCGTCCCTCGGCATCGCGTCTCAGGCTGCTGAGCACCGTGCGGGTATCCCAGGCTCCCTGGCGTTCAGGCAGGATGTCACCGGCGAGCTCGTCGGAGAGCGGCGGGGAAGCAACCTGGTAAAAATGTCCACGGAAGAAGTGCTCGCGCACTTGGTTCCAATGATCTTCAGTGTAGGCATTGGTTGCGATCACCAGACGCGGTGCCCGAACGCTGCCTTGCGGGGTGTCGACGCGCCAGTTGTCGCCTTCGCGCTCAATGCCCTCGGCGGAGCTGTGAGTGTGCAGGTTGGCGCCTGCATCATGAGCCGCTCGAGCGAGCCCCCGAGTATAGGCGGCCGGATTCAGCGTGCCGGCCCGCCGGTCGAGCAGGGCACGGCGGATTCGGGGGGTGCCGGTGCGCCGTTGACACGCCTCTCCCTCGAGTAGCTCGACCGGAGCACCGCAACGCGAGAACTGTTCGTAGCGGCGAGCCAGGTCCTCGGCTCCCTTACTATTGTGTGCGAGATGCAAGGTGCCGGTCCGAGTATCCTGGCAGTCGATACCGTGCCGGTCGATGAGTGTGAAGACGTCAGCGGGAGCACGACCGAGAACTTCGTTGGCACGTTCGCCGTTTTCCGGGCCCAAGGCCTCAAGAATATCGTCCGGTGGTATCCACATCCCTGCATTGACCAAGCCGACACTGCGCCCGGAACCACCGCTAGGAATATCTCCCGCCTCCAGAAGCGTCACCGAAACGCCGGTTTCGGCAAGATGCAGAGCGGTACTGAGCCCGGTGATGCCGCCGCCAATGACAGCGACATCGGCAGCGACATTGCCTTCCAAACGTGGGTAGTCTCGTTGTCGTTCGGGGGAGATGGTGGTCCAGATACAAGCCGATTTCATGGCGCCTCCCTAATGTCGTCGGCGTGCGACCAATCGTAGAAGCGTTGCGGGTTACGCTTCATGGACTGTCGCTGCGACTGTTGCCACTCCCGGATTTCTGGAGCGTGTTCGCTCTCGGGATGCTGCGTCAGCCAGCGCTCAAGATCCCGAAAGGCACGCGGCGAGTAGGGTTCAAAATCGCCCTGTGAGCGAATCAGAGCCAGCTTGTGCTCCTCGTGTCGAATCGAAACGATCAGGGCGTAGCTGGCCACACCCCACAAGGCGATAATAGAAGCGATCATGACAATAATGGCGGACATGCTCATGATGACTGACCTCCTTTGGGCTTGGCGACATAAGGCGTGTCATGGCGACGACTCATGATCCACATGCATAGCGGAATCATCAGAGTGAGTATTACCAGACCGCTGATCGTCTTCCAGGGTGTCTGCCCGAGGTTGCTATAGAGGAAGTAGGCCATGATGCCAAGCATGATGGCAGGGATTTGGTAGCGAATGACGAGTTCCCAGACACGCGGCACGTAAAGATCGGCGCCCCGATTAAGGCTTACGACCCTCAGTCGGTGAGCATCGAACTTCCAGCCGATGGCGATCATGACGATGAACGTTGCTAGCGGTAGGCCCCAGTTGCCGACCACGAAATCCAGATAGCCCAAGATATTGGCGTTCATGGCGCTCGGGATGCCAAGTAGCCAGATAACCCCGCAGATAGTCAGCACGGACTTGGTACGGCTGGTATTGCGCTCCTCTCGATAAGTGGTGACGCCAACCTCGGTAATGGCAATAGCAGTGGTCAAGTTGGCGAAGAAAAAGCCCATAAAGAACAACAGGGCCCAGAAGTAACCGCCCGCCATACTCCCAAAGGCGTTAGCCAGTGCCACGAAGGCCAGTTCGGCGCCGGAGCTGGGCGAAATGCCGAAGGCGAAGACGATGGGAAAGACGGCAAAGATGGCAAGCAGGCCAAAACTAGTATTGCCGATCGCCGTAAAGATGCCGCCACCCAGCGGGATATCGTCATTACGGCCGAGGTAGCTGCCGTAGGTCAGGGCGATCCCCCAACCGAGGCCAGTGGAGAACAACGCCTGCCCCAGCGCCGCCAGCCAGGTTTCGCCCCGTGCCAGGTACTCCCAGTTGGGCGAGAAGGCGAACTCCAGGCCAGCCATGGCCCCCGGCAGCGTCACCCCTCGAATGGCGATAGCGATCAAGGCAATGGTCAGAATCGGCATCATCCACTTGGCCAGACGTTCGATACCCCCCTTGATACCGAACAGTAGAATGCCGGTGACCATCAGCATAGCGACAGTATGCATACCGACGTTCAGGGCCGTGTTGCCGCTAAAGTTTCGCCACAGGGCAGCAGTGTCAAAACCGGTCTGGGTGAAGGTGCCGAGCACGGCATGAAAGGCATAGTAGATCGACCAGCCGACGATCGACGAGTAGTAGGACATCAGCACGATGTTGAAGATCAGGATCACCAGCCCCAGGCCGACGAGTCGATTGTCGCCATAGACCTTGCGGAAGGTGCCAATCAATCCCTGCCGGGTATAGCGCCCAAGACTCGTCTCGCCCATTAGGCCGGGTACCGCGATCAGATAAAGCAGCAGGAAATAAGCAATCAGGAAGGCGCCCCCACCGTTCTCGCCCGTCACGTAGGGCATGCGCCAGATATTGCCGGCGCCGACCATGGCGCCGACGACGGCCATCAGGTAGCCAAAGCGGCTACCCCATTGTTCTCGAGAAATTGTTGTTGTCATCTTGGGACTCCATGACACGTTCTGCCTGGATGGTCGAACGTGCCAAAAACCTGACCGTGTGCGCCGAGGTTTCGAGCACGCTCATGCAACGAGGCGCCGCCCCGTCATCGGGACGACGCTCGTGATCAGTCGAACTTGATCCCTTGCGCCAGCGGTAGCTCACGGGAGTAGTTCACAGTGTTGGTCTGGCGACGCATGTAGCTCTTCCAGATGTCGGAGCCAGACTCGCGACCGCCGCCGGTCTCCTTCTCGCCACCGAAGGCACCACCGATCTCCGCACCGCTCGGCCCGATGTTGACGTTGGCAATACCGCAGTCGCTGCCAAGATCCGAGATGAAGGCTTCGGATTCGCGCACGTCGCTAGTGAAGACGCACGACGACAGCCCCTGAGGAACGTCATTGTGCAGGGCCATGGCCTCGTCGAAGTCGCGGTAGCTCATGACGTAGAGGATCGGGGCGAAGGTCTCGTTCTTGACCAGATCGTCCTGCTGCTCGACCTCGACGATGGCCGGGGTCACGTAATAGGCATCGGGATACCGATCGGCGAGTTGGCGTTCGCCACCGAAGACGCTAGCGCCCTGCTTACGCGCCTGATCGAGCACGGACTGCATCTGTTCGAAGGCCTGGGCATCGATCAACGGACCGACCAGGCTGCCCTCCATGGGGTCACCGATGGTCACGCCGGCATAGGCCTTCTTCACGCGCTCGATGACCTCTTCGCGGATCGACTCATGGACGATCAGGCGACGCAAGCTGGTACAACGCTGACCGGCCGTGCCCACGGCGGAGAACAGAATGGCGCGAACTGCCATATCTAGATCGGCGCTGGGCGCCAGGATCATGCCGTTGTTGCCGCCAAGTTCGAGAATGCTGCGACCGAAACGAGCGGCCACCCGCGGTGCGACCTCGCGCCCCATGCGTGTACTGCCGGTGGCGCTGATCAGTGGCACGCGGGGATCGTCGGCCAGACGCTCGCCCGCTTCACGATCCCCCAAAATCACTTGGCTGAGACCATCAGGTGCATCGTCGCCAAATTCGGCCATGGCGCGTTCAAGCAACGCCTGGCAGCCCAGGGCGGTAAGCGGCGTTTTCTCGGAGGGCTTCCACAGCAGGCTGTTGCCGCACACCAAGGCCAAGGCAGCATTCCAAGCCCAGGGAGCCACCGGGAAGTTGAAGGCGGTGATCAGACCGATCGGCCCCAGCGGATGCCAACTCTCACGCATGTGGTGCCCGGGGCGCTCGGAGGCGATGGTCAAGCCATAAAGCTGGCGCGACTGGCCCACGGCCAAGTCGCAGATGTCGATCATCTCCTGCACTTCGCCAAGGCCTTCCTGATAGATCTTGCCGCACTCCAGCGTGACCAGGGCGCCGAGATCTTCCTTGTGCCGACGTAGTTGTTCGCCGAAAAGCCGAACGAGCTCGCCGCGACGCGGGGCGGGTACTCGGCGCCACTGTTCGAAAGCTCTCTGGGCACGTGCCACGCGGGCCTCGACGGCATCGGCACCCTCGAGGCGAATCTGGCCAAGCACGCCACCATCGGTGGGTGACGTGATCGCAAAGTCGCCCTGGCGGTAAGCGTTCTCGGAGACGCCGAGGCGCTGCATGAGGGATTCGATCATTCTTCCTCCTACTTTTCGTTTCAGGATGCAGAAAACGAAACCAGTATTGGTGCGGCACTTGACGCCCTTCAAACGACGTTTTATACGGAGATCATTCCTTTTTTTCGGGTCATGATCCTAGAGATGAAAAGAAAGCCCACGACGCGCCGCCGCTCATGACAAGGAGCGATACATGAAGAGGAGAGATGCATGAGCCGTCCACACCTGCCCAGCCTGACCGCCATGCAGTGTTTCGAGGCCTCGGTGCGGCACATGAGTTTCACCCGAGCCGCCGACGAGCTGAACCTGACCCAGAGCGCGGTCAGCAAGCAAGTGGCGCAGCTCGAGTCGGTGCTCGAGCATCCGCTGTTCCGACGGGTACGCAAGCGGCTCCAGGTCACCCCCGAGGGCTCGCTGTATCTCACCGAGGTGCGCAAGATCCTGGCGCAGGTGGAGATGTCCACGCGCTACATGCAGTCCTACGGCGGCCAGAGCGAAGTACTCAATGTCACTACCCTGCCGACTTTCGGAGCGCGCTGGCTGATTCCACGGCTCAATGGCTTTCGCTTCCGGCATCCACGGGTCTACTTGAACATCGCCAACCGCTCGGAGCCCTTCGATCTGGAGGAGGAGCGTGTCGACGTCGCTTTCTTCTTCGGCCACGGCGCCTGGCCGCGGGCCGAGTGCATCAAGCTGCTCGACGAGGAGATGGTGCCGGTCTGCTCACCCACGGTGCTACCAGTCGACGGCATTCGAGAGCCGCTGGAACTGACAAAATTGGTGCTATTGCAAAGCTCGACGCGGCCCGAGGCCTGGCACGACTGGTTCGAGGCACAGGACTGTTATACCGAGCACAGCTACCACGGGCCGCGTTTCGATACCTTCTACATGGCCCTGCGTGCGGCCCGGGCCGGCTGCGGCGTGGCCCTGGTACCGCGTTTCCTGGCCGAGGAGGAACTACAGGCCGGCCTGCTGACGATTCCCTGGACGTTCGGGCTGACCAGCCGGGATGCCTATTACCTGGCCTACCCCGAACACAAGGGAGAGGTCGCCAAGGTGCGAGGCTTCATCGACTGGATACTCGAGCATCGGGAGGCACCTGGAGACGGTGTTGCAACCTAATGCATGAATTAATGGAATGGATAACACGCTTTTTTTCGTTTGAAGCCCGGAACGCGGCTCTGTTCTCATCATGGTCATACGCTCCCACAGGACGAGGACATGGATCTCCCGCACATCAGTGACTCGCTCGGCATCGTGCACCCCATCTGCATCGAGCGAGGTCGCAACGCCGAGGTCTGGGACGAACAGGGCAAGCATTATGTCGACTTCGTCGGCGGTATCGGCGTGCTCAACCTGGGGCATGGGCATCCCGCCGTGATCGAGGCGGTCAAGGCGCAGGTCGGCACCCTGATGCACTCCGCCTTCAATGCCCTGCCGCATCGTGGCTATCTCGAGGTGGCCCGGGCCCTGGATGCCTTCGTGCCGGTGTCGTATCCGTTGTCCTGCATGCTCACCAACAGCGGTGCCGAGGCCACCGAGAACGCTCTCAAGATCGCTCGCGCCGCCACCGGGCGCCAGGGCGTGATCGCCTTCGATGACGGCTTCCATGGCCGCACGCTGGCGGCGTTGAATCTCAACGGCAAGGTCAAGCCCTACAAGAACCGCCTCGGTGCCTTGCCCGGCCCGGTGCATCACTTGCCCTTCCCGAGCCGCGACAGTGGCGTCGATGCCGACACCGCCATGGCCGCACTGGAGCGGTTGTTCGAGGTCGAGGTACCCGCCGATGAGGTGGCTTGCATCATCGTCGAGCCGGTCCAGGGCGAAGGCGGCTTCAGGCTGCTTGATGGAGACTTCGCCGCCCGCCTGCGCTCGCTATGTGAAGCACACGGCATTGTGCTGATCTTCGATGAGATCCAGTCCGGCTTCGGACGCACCGGCAAGCGTTTCGCCTTTTCCCATTTGAATGTCGAACCCGACCTGCTGCTGATGGGCAAGAGTATGGCCGCCGGTCTGCCGCTGGCGGCAGTAGCGGGCAAGGCAGACATCATGGATGCCCCGCCTAAAGGTGGCCTGGGCGGCACCTATTCGGGCAATGCCGTCGCCTGCGCCGCGTCCCTGGCGGTGATGAACGTCATGAGCGAGGAATGCCTGGCCGACTGGAGCGAGCGTCAGGAAGCGGCGGTCCTGGCGGCGTATCGCGACTGGCGATCTTCGGGCCATTATCCGATGCTCGGAGAGATCACAGGCGTAGGCGCCATGCGCGGTATCGTCTTTGAAGATACGCGCGAGGCGAGCGGTGCCAAACATCTGGCAGCGCTGATCGTCGCCGGACGCGAAGAGGGCGTGCTGTTGATGCCCAGCGGGCGCCGGCGCAACGTATTACGTCTGCTGCCCCCATTGACCGCCGAGTTCGAAGTGCTGAACGAAGGGCTAGCGAGGCTCGAGCGAGCCCTGGGGCGGCTGTAGCCCCGAACCGAATTCATGATGACCGACACCGAGAGGCATACCCGATGACAACCCTCGTTTCCCATCACGAGATTCGTGACCGTTTTTCCAAGGCCATGTCGGCCATGTATCAGGACGAGGTGCCGCAGTACGAAACCCTGCTCGACCTGGTGGCGGAGGTGAACCGCGAAACCCTGGGGCGAGATCCCGAACTGGCCGAGCGGCTCGAGGCCCACGACGAACTGAATCGCCTCAGCGTCGAACGGCATGGCGCCATCCGCGTCGGCACTGCCGAGGAGCTCAGCATGCTGCGCCGGCTGTTCGCGGTGATGGGAATGTACCCGGTGGGCTACTACGATCTCTCCGAGGCCGGCGTGCCGGTACACTCCACCGCCTTCCGCCCCATCGACGACGAAGCCCTGGCGCGTAACCCCTTCCGTGTCTTCACGTCCTTGTTGCGCCTGGAACTGATCGAAAGTCCCGAGCTGCGCGAGCGTGCCGCCGGCATTCTTGCCGCGCGCGACATCTTCACGCCCAGCGCACGAGAGTTGATCGAACTCAGCGAGCGCCAGGATGGGCTCACCGACGAACAGGCCGACCGCTTCGTGGCCGAGTCGCTGGAGACCTTTCGCTGGCACCAAGACGCCACGGTGGACCTGGACACCTACGAGGCGCTGCACGCCGAGCATCGGCTGATCGCCGATGTGGTCTGCTTCCACGGGCCACATATCAATCACCTGACGCCGCGCACCCTGGACATCGACGAGGTCCAGCGGCGGATGCCGGCGGCGGGGATGAACCCCAAGGAAGTCATCGAAGGCCCGCCGCACCGCGACTGCCCGATCCTGCTGCGTCAGACCAGCTTCAAAGCCCTGGAGGAGCCGACTCGCTTCACCGGCGAACGCCAGGGCACTCACACCGCGCGCTTCGGCGAGATCGAACAACGTGGCGTGGCGCTGACCGCCAAGGGGCGTGCGCTCTATGATCGGCTGCTCGCCGAATCGCGGCAGCGTACGGCTGGACTGACCAATGCCGAACACCAGCGCGTTCTGGCCGAGGTGTTCGCCGACTTCCCGGACACCGAAGCCGAGCTACGCCATCAGGGCCTGGCCTTCTTCGAGTACCGGCTGACCGAAGCGGGGCGCGAGGCCGGAGCGGGCGCCGAGACCGAGCTGGAAAAACTCATCGAGCAAGGGCTGGTCGCCGCTCGGCCGATCACCTACGAGGATTTCCTGCCCGTCAGCGCGGCCGGCATCTTTCAATCGAATCTCGGCGGTGACGGCAGCGAGGCCTATGCCGGTCACGCCAACCGCGAAGCCTTCGAGGAGGCACTGGGCGCGCCGGTCACCGACGAGCTGACGCTCTATGCCGAACGCGAGCGGAGTTCTCTGGATGCCGCTCTGACGTCTCTGGGCATCCCGCCAGTCCGCTAGGCGTCCTGCCCGAGCGAACGCCGCCAGCGAGCCTCCAGCGAGCCTCCAGGCTATCGGGGCCGCTGGGGCCGAATAGCGCGCGGGATTCGCCGCGGTACCAGGCCCACATCTGGTCGCCGTAGCTGTAATGCCACCACTCGCTGGGCAGGTTGGCGAACCCGGCATCGACCATGGCGTGATAGAGAATCCGCCGCCGGTCACGGTAGGTCCGTGTCACGGCGTCGTGGGCATGATGTTCGAAGTGGACGGTATGCGAGGCCGGCCGCGCTTCATCGAATGCCGAGCCCATTTCCAGCAGTATCCCATCAGCATCGCATAGTGCTACATCCACTGCCCCGCCGGTGAGATGCGGGCTCGGGCACTCCGGTCGATCGCTGGGCGGCGAAACAAATGCCCGGGTCATCGCCCGTAGGTCCGCCTCGTCGAGATCCGCATAGCGCGCTTCCACCATTCCCAGCAAAGTGTCATACAGATGGCGCTGCACGACATAGGGCCGCCAAGCATCCAGCACCACCAACCCCAGGCCGTCCGGCAGGTTCCGAGCCACCTTGAGGAGTCGCCGATAGACCGCCTCCCGTGCCCAGCACTCGGGCACCGCCCCAGGGACACCAAGCGCATGATAGATAGGCTGCACGCGTAAAGTCGGCGTCGCGAGGCTAAACGCATGTAGCGCCGTGCCATCATCGGCGATGGGGATGGCAGCGATGGCCTCCCACTGTGGATCGGCAATAGCAGCGATGGGTTGGGGCGTCGAGTCAGTCACGTTCAAGCGGTTCATTTTCAAGTTGAAGTCAGCCCAGAGTGTTGGGTAGCCAAGTGATCAGGCCGGGAAAGACGATCAGCAATAACAGCACCCCGACCGCTACTAGGATGAACGGCCAGATAGTGCGGAAGAGCACGGTGATATCCAAGCGACTGACCGCCGCAGCGATGAATAGGCAAGCCCCCATCGGAGGGGTTATCAAGGCGATGGTGATATTCAGCGTGATAATGATACCCAGCGCCACAGGATCGATGCCGGCCGCCAGCGCCACCGGAGTAAATACCGGCGACAGCAGCATCAGCGCCGATACTTCTTCCATGAACATGCCGGTCACGAAGGTGATGGCGCTAAGCAGCAAGAGGACGATCACCGGCGATTCGATGAAGGGCTCGAGCAAGCTGGTGAAGCGGTCAGGCGCTTGCGCATAGGCCAACTCCCAACTGATCACCGACGAGATGCCGATGATCAGGAAGATGGCTGCCGTCAGCCGTGTGGTCTCGATCGCAGCACGCCAGAAAGCCGTTAGACGCAGCTCGCCCATCAGCAGTCCGCAGACCGCGACGTAGAGGACGGTCAAGGCGGCGGATTCGGTCGGCGTAACAAAACCCAGCACGATGCCGGCGACGATGATGAACGGTGCAACCAGCGCCGGAAGCGCTCCGCGTGCGGCATCGATCACTTCGTGTCTTGCCGGCAGCGAGGTGCGACGCTCGAATCCCGCCCTCTTGGCATGCACGGCATTCATCGCCATGAACGCCAGTGCCAGCAAAAGACCGGGGACCACACCCCCCAGGAATAACTGACCTACCGAGGTATTGGTCTGCGCGCTATACAAGATCATGAAGATGCTCGGCGGAATGATCGGCCCGATCAGCGAGCTTCCAGCGGTCAGCCCGGCGGCAAAAGCCGTGGTATACCCATCGCGCCTCATCGCCGGCACCAGCAATGCCCCAAGGGCCGAGGCATCGGCAGCCGCCGAGCCGTTGACCCCGGACATGAAGACGCTACCCACCACATTGACATGCCCGATACCGCCCCGCAGATGCCCCACCAGCAGTCGAGCGACGCGCATCAAACGCTCGGTCATCCCACAGGCATTCATCAGATTACCAGCGAGAATGAACAACGGGATCGCCATCAGCGAAAAACTATTGAGGCCACCGAAGAACTGTTGCGGCATCATCCGCGCGATCATGCCCGGATCGACGAAAACGAAGCCCACCAGGGCGGTGACGATCAGCGTCAAGAAAAGTGGAATACCCAGTAAGGTATTGGCCAGCAAGGTTGCGAACATCACGGCGACCATCATGAGGCGTCCTCCGCAACGTCTGGAGAGCTATCACCGGTCTGAGGCAATGGACGAGGGCCGTAAAGCAGTACCTGCAATGCAAGCAGGCCGAAACCCAGCGGCATGGCAAGCATGGGAATAGTGCGACTAATGCCCAGCCCTTGGGAGGTGAAGTAGCTCACCGATAAAGCGTAATGCCAACTCCACCAAGTCATGGCCGTGCACAGCACCAAGGTGAGCAGCCATTGATAGGCCAACAATGCATGTCGCGCAACGCCTTTCAGCTTGCGCTCCAATAACGCCACTCGCATATGCTCGCCACGCACCCACACATTGCCGGCGATCAGCAATGCCGATGCGATCAAGCAGTAACGCGCAAGCTCGTCACTCCAGATAGGTGCTTGACCAACCACGTAGCGCGTCACCACGCCATACAAGATATCGATGAGCGTGACCAATAACGCCAACCCGCCCAGGCCGGTCGTGATCCGCCCCAGCAGCGATAATAAGGTGTTTCGGAACATAGCGATTACATGGTACGACCGGCACGGCCGGTCGTACTCCTGGCATCCGGGTGAATAACGTGAAGATCAGTCGCTGAGCAGGTCGCTTTGGCCGGCATCTTCGAGCGCCATCTTGATCCACTCGTCGCCTATGCCCTGCTCTTCAAGCCAATCGATATAAGCCGGCTGACCTTTTTCACGAAAAGCCGCCATCTCTTCATCGCTAGGCTCGATTATCGTCATGCCATTATCGGCAAGAAACTGGACGCGCTCGTCGACCCGCTTCTCGACATCTTCACGGTTGAGCGCATTGGCTTCCTCGACGGCTGAGTCGATGGCATGGCGATCGTCTTCGGAAAGCCCTTCGTACCAACTGCCGTTGGCCACGAGGAACTGATCGGAGTACTGCACGTTGGCCCGAGTGAAGTATTTCTGCACTTCGTAGAGACTACCCATGATGATGTACATCGGCGGGTTCATCTGGCCATCGGCGACGTTGGTCTTGAGCGCCATGTAGGTATCGGTCCAGGGAATCGGCGTGCCAGACGCACCGAAGGCCTCATAGAGCGCGACCTGGCTAGGATCCATGGCACGAAAGCGCAGTCCCTCGAAATCATCGGGGCCCTTTATTGGCCGCTTGGAGTTCGTGAACCCGAGAAAGCCACCCTCCTCGATCACGCCGAGCAACTCGGCACCGGTACGCTCCTTGAGGGCCTCCTCGACCTTGTTCCAATAATCGCCCTCGTCGAAAAACTCATGAGCGGCGTTGTAATCATCGAACAGGAAGGGAGTGGCACTGACATAGATTTCGGGCACGATCGGTGACAAACCGGCGAATGAGGCGATGTTAAGGCTCGGCGTATTGACGACTTGCTCCATGCGCTCCTGTTCTTCGCCAAGCATGGAGTTGGGATATAGCTTGAGCTGAATATCGCCGTCGGTTTTTTCTTCCACTAGCCGCTTGAGATTGGAGGCAAACAGATGGACCGCATTCTTGTCGGCATCGGATGGTCCGTTATAGCTCAGATTGATGGTCGTGGCCGCATTGGCCAGACTCGCCGTCGTCAGCAAGCCGGTAACAGCAGCTGTGAGTAACACGGGACGCAGCATTGAGAAATGCATGAAGGAGACTCCTTGTTGTTATCGGAACGCGACATGACTCGCGTATTGGTCGGCCGTTGGTTACAGCGGCTCTCTATGACGCTAATCGTTGCGATGTTGACCTTTCAAGCGCTCTAGCGTTGCCTTGAAGGCAACATGCGTGCGTCCAAGACGCGCGGTGCGTCGGCGCTGAAGAAACGCATGCTATATCGCAAGTGTTCAATGAACGCTTGGGCTGCCACCGTCAAGGGCCGTTCGACCTGACTGACAATGCGCGCCTGCGCCTGGCACAGTACATCGGCATCAACCTCGCGTGTGACAATGCTTCCTTCGTGAATCTCTTCCAGAACGCTGAGTTCGGGCATGAACGTCACGCCCAAACCGGAACGCACGAAATTCTTGAGCACCGACACCGAGTTGGTTTTCATACGCGGTCGATAAGACAGCTTGGCCGTCCGCAATGCCATATCGACCAACTGCCCCATGCCGGTTTGTCCGTCGATAAGCGCTAAGGAATGCGCACCGATCTCGGCTAACGTCAGCGGCGCCGTCGCGCGGGCCAATGCGTGTTCCGCGGGCACGATCAGATCCAGCGGTTGGCACCGATCGACATGCGACACCAAACGGTGATCGTCGGGCGGCGCGTACAGCAATGCCAGATCGACTCCCCCTTCCTCGACCAACGCCATCGCGTCGGTGAGCCCGGCCATGTGCACTTCGATCTCCAATCCCGGATAGGTGGCCAAAAAGTTCTGCAAGGGCGCCGAGACCAAGTCCGCTATGAATCCTTCGCCGACGGCGATGTGTACCTCGCCGTGTTCCAGATTCTGCATTGCCTGCAACTGGGAAAGTGTCGCCCGCTCGGCGGCGCGCCTATCGCGATAGTGACGCAGCATCAATTCACCGGCGGGGGTCAAACCAAGCCGTGGGGAACGTACCAGTAGCACGGCATCCAGTTCTTCCTCGAGGGCCCGCAGTTGCCTACTGAGCGCCGATGGGTTGACCTCCAGATGGGAGGCGGCTCGGCGTAGCGAGCCATAGCGAACGACGGCATCGAGATATTCAAGCGCACGAGATTTGAACGGAGTCATGGCAAGCTCGGTCAACAGTCAGATAAACAGGCCATCATCATACGAACGCCTACAGGGGATAGGATTGATTCCAATCCGCAACCGGCGTAGCGTGAAGGCGTCGAATTCATAGGAGACTGGATCATGGCGGAAGCCAAGAGTGTCATCAAACGTGTCTACGTTCCTACCTATGTCCGCGATCTGCCCAATGGCGAACGCGTGACGGTGCCCGGACACTACAAGAAGACACCCACGCACTCGAGCTGACGTCAGTGATCGGGGCACGCCTCGCCCTTGCGTGGGCAAGGAACGAACCATGAACGCCCTGCCAACCGGCAGGGCGTTTGTCATCGGGCTCATACATCGCGCGTCAGCGGCTCAGGTCGACCTCTCGCGTCTGACCGGCGCCGATCTCGATTTGCTTCAGAATCAGTGGGCTGCGCGAGCCGTCCGGCAGGCGCACGCTTCCGGCCACATAGAAGACCCCCGCGGGGATACCGGTAGCCTCGAAATATCCGTTGTCGTTGGTCTTGGCGTAATGCGTGTATTCACGGGCACGTGGGTCCGCGGGCTCGATACGCTTCCCCGCCAGCGCGGCTTCGGCAGCCTCGGCGGAATAGCGCGTGGCCGGGGCAATCGATACGGTTTCGTTCTTGCCCACCAGCGTGCCTGCTGGCGAAGAGGTATAGCGCAACCGCCCTTTAACGACAGCGGAACCATGCTTATCCAGCTTGGCGTATTCCTCGGCGGGAAACGCAACCTGACGTTCGACGGCACCCACCGGCGTGCCTTCGCCGGCTTCCTCGATCTCGACGGGCTGTGTCGGTCCTCCCGTCGGCAGCATTTCACAGCCACTTAGCGCCAGCCCCACCAGGGCCAACCACCATCCCGTGCGTCTATGTCTCATTCCATGAGCCACCTTTGTGAACGAGCTTAACGTGCAAGCTCGGGGTTGAGCGTGTAAGTCCCCACCACGCTGGATTCCTCGATGACATGTCCTTGCATGGCCTCGAGCACTTCATCACCGGTGAACTCGCCCTGTAGCCCCAGCGAGGCGATATCCAGCGCATAGACGGTGAAGTGATAGCGATGCACCCGCGCGTCGTTCCACGGCGGGCAAGGCCCATCATAGCCCCCATAGATACCTTCGAGCTGTTCGTCATCGACGAAGAAGTCCGTGTAGCTGTTGATCCCGCGTACGCCCTTGCCGGTCTCACCCGGTGCCTTGCCCATGGCCACGACGCCGTCGGCATCTTCGCCTTCGTCGATGCCACTCACCTCCGCTGGAATGTCGATCAATACCCAGTGGTAGAAGTCGGCGCGAGGCAGGTCGGCCGGCACGCTGCGACCTTCCTGGTTGACGTCGCTAGGATCCGTGGGCGCATCCACATCGACCACCAACAGCGCGAGGCTACGCGTCCCGGCGGGCACATCGTGCCAGCGAACACGCGGATTGCGATTGTCGCTGAAACGAAGGTGTTGCTCGGGATCGGGAACGGCGAACGCGAAGCGTTCGGGAATAGGTTCACCGTCGATGATGTCCTGCACGTCGATGCGCATGCGGCTGCCTCCAGGTAGTCCGTGGTGAAGAAGATGACGACCCTCAGTTTGGCACATCCATGAGGTGGTGCGCATAGGACGAACGGCGCGCCCATGCGCGATGTCACTAGTGACACAACGAGATGCCGCGCATGCCAAAATGGAAATGGTTGGCATGCGCAGCATTGTAGTCCGGCCCTAGGGTCGTCCCGAACACATCGCAAGCGCCGTCGCGCACGCGATGCAGGAAATTCGCCGCGTCATCGTCGCCTTCCCAGTTGTCGAGCACGGACACACGGCGTCCGTCTGCTATCCGAAAGGCCGCCACATCGAGCGCTTCAGCAGTGGCATGGTCGCTGCGGCGAGCATTGTCGCGATGATAGATATTACGGCACGCAAAGCTTCCTAGATGACGCACCGATTCCACCGGCTCATCGAATACCTCCCGCGCGGCCGGTTGCAGGCGTTGACGTTCGAACAACGACCAAGCCACCGCCAGCGGACAGCTGGCCACGAAGCTGGCATTGAAACCGACGCCGGTATGCCGCACGCGCACCACGTTTTTAAGCGGACAGCCGGCAATGGGGGTGTAATCCGCCAGCGGCGTGTAATTCAGCGTTCCGGCAGGCGCGGAGTCGAGAACATTGCGGCATGCCTCGCGATCCCCCTTGAGTTGGCGCAACTTCCACTGCGTGACGGGGGTCAACGGGTCTTCGATGTGCAAGGGCTGAAAGGGGTTCCACGCCCGAGGGACTGACCAGATGCCCTTGTCCAGAGCGATACCGGCGGCAATCACGGCGAAACTCAACACGAGGAAGGCAAGCGACGGCTTCATGGCGCTCCCGGCATGGTGCAAAGCCTACAGTGTAGAGAACGCCAGCAGTCATATGACGATCATCCTGTGAGGCATGTGAATTTGATCGATACTGTATGCACCCTCGACCTGAAAGGAGAACCGTCATGCCACGCTGGATTCCACTCGCCTTCATCGCTGGCTTCTTCGCCGTGCTTTGCTTCCATCAGCCCATGGCGGGCCTGTTGCACGCTTACGCCATCGTGCCATTTGCACCCTATGGCATGACAGCCGTCCCCCCCTTGGGCATTCCTCAGTGGCTGTCGGCGAGTTTCTGGGGCGGTGTATGGGGCATCGTCATGCTGTGGGTATTCACACGCTTCCACGTCACGACCGGGCTGTGGTGGAAAAGCGTGTTGTTCGGCGGTATCGCCTTGACACTCGTGGCGCTGTTCATCGTCTTTCCGCTCAAGGGGCGCGGCCTCAACCTCGCCGGGTTCCCCATCGGCTTTCTGGTCAATGGCGCCTGGGGGATGGGCATCTGGGTCTTTGCACGCTGCTTCGGGCTCTGGAGAGTCTCACCACGGTCAACATGATCAGCCCCACAACAAGGTTATCAGCAACGCCGATACGCCCACGATCAACGCGGTGAGCACGGTGATGCTCACCAGCCGATTCAACCAATCATCGACGCTGCCCCGGGAACGCGCGGGGCCTCGTCTCTGACGACGAGTGGCACCTTGACGTCGCCGTCTACCTGCTTTGGCCACTTGGGGCATTCCTCACTCCGTGCATGCAATATTGCTTACCATAAGAGGTGACGCGCGTTTCCACCAGCGCCAACGTATAACGCCCGGCCAAAGCCGGGCGTTATACGCGTCGTCATGTGAAGTATTACCCGCCTTCACGCGTATTGATACGCCGGTTGACCACATTCGGAGCGCGACGATACCGCTCGGCATCGGCCAATGTTTCGGCTTCAAAAGCATCAGCGCCGACCGGGGTCTCACCGTGACGATGGTACAGCGAGGTCAGCATCGCCTTGCGATCCGCCCGCAACTCCTTGATCAAGACGATAATCATGCCATAGAGAATGAAGGTGAATGGCAAGGCCGCCAGCACCGCGGCGGATTGCAGACCATTCAAGCCTCCCGCTACTAACAAGGTGAGACAGATCGCAGCGATCAACACACCCCAGATAATCCGCTTCACCAAGGGCGGATTCAGCGAGCCGCCATCGGTCATCTGCGAGACGATATACGTCGCCGAGTCTGCGGACGTCACCAGGAAGATGAAGATCAGAAACAGCGCCACGACTGACAGAACGTTGGAGAATGGCATCAAGTTGAACATCTGGAACAACGCCACGGTGATGTTGTCAGCGGTTGCCGAGGCCAGCCCGACATCGCCGGTCAACTCCATATTGAGCGCCGCTCCACCGAAGACGCCGATCCACAGGCAGGCTAGCAGCGGCGGCACGAACAAGACGCCGAACACATATTCCTTGATGGTCCGCCCGCGCGAGACACGCGCCACGAAAGTTCCCACGAAGGGAGACCAGGCAATGACCCACGCCCAGTAGAAAATCGTCCAATTGCTCGCCCAAGTGTTATCGCTATACGGCGCGATACGCAGGCTCATCCCCACGATGTTTTGCAGGTAATCGCCGATGCCTAGAGTGATGGTTTCGAGAATGGCCACGGTCGGGCCAGTGAACAACACGTAGAACATAAGCGCGAAGCACAGCGCCATGTTGAGGTTGGAGAGGCGCTTGATCCCCTTATCCAGCCCCGACCAGGTGGACGCCATATAACACAGGAACATGGCGCCCATGATGATGAATTGCCACTTGATACCTTCTTCGACACCGAATACTTCGTGGAGACCACCGTTGATCTGCAACACCGCTAGGCCGATGGAGGTCGCTACCCCCATCACGGTCGCGACCACGGCGAACACATCCAGTGCCGGCCCCACCCTGCGCAACTTGGGGCGCTTGGCGGTCATGCTCGAAAGCACGTTGGACACCAGTCCCGCCTGCCCCTTGCGGAACTGGTAATAGGCGATGATCAACCCCACCACCGAGAACGCCGCCCACTGGTGAATGCCCCAATTGAAGAAGCTATATTGAATGGCATAGCGTGCCGCTTCCTCGGTGCCGCCTTCCATGTCACCGTACGGCGGTTCGAGAAAGTGTGTCATCGGCTCGGCCATGCCATAGAATACCAACCCGACACCAAATCCCGCCGCCAGCAGCATGCTGATCCACGAGAAAAAGCTGTAGGAGGGCGAGCTATCCTGCGGGCCCAGACGGATCTTGCCATACTTGCTGAACGCCAACGTCAGCAGGAACACCACGAACCCGAAGACCGAGAACAGGTAGAACCACCCAAAATAGTGTGAAATGGTTGATAATGCCGTCGATGCCGCCTCACCGAAGCCCTCGGGAAAGGCCGCACCAATGGCGACCAGAACCGCAACGATCAGGGCGGAGACGATAAATACGTATTGCCTTCCAATATTGGCCATGCAGCTATCCTCTTAGTCTCCGACGATACGGCGCCTCATGCACCTCCCGGGTTCTTATCACCGAGCTCGGCATGACTGCAATAACCCAGGGAACCCAAGCTCGGTGCATGAGACCAATCGACAATGATGGCAAAACCAACGCTGCACGACCATAACCGCGATTTATATTTAAGCATATCAACCATTAAACTTCATTGAAGAGCCTGTTATGCCGCCTACGAACCGCCTGGCGTCCGCCACCGCCTGGCTTGAGCGTCTCTCGCATTCACGGCACGCCTTGTCGCTTTTGTTTTTCGCTTCGATGCTGGAAACCCTGCTGGTGCCGATTCCCATCGAAACCATCCTGATTCCCTGGATGCTGGCCCAGCCGCGTCGCAAATGGCGCCTGGCAAGCGTAGCGCTGGCCGGCAACTTGGCCGCCGCCTGCATCGGTTATGCCCTAGGGGCCTGGGCATTGAATACCTGGGGGACGACGCTCATTCCTCTATTCGGTGGCCAGGACGCCTATGCCGCCTTTCAAGCGCGGATGGCCAGCGACGGCTTTATGGCCGTGCTCGCGGTGGGCATCATCCCCATCCCCTTCCAGATCGCCATGCTCGCTGCCGGTTCCAGCGGCTACCCATTTCCGTTTTTCCTGTTGGCCGCCTTGATGGCCCGTGGCGTGCGTTATTTCGGCCTCGCCTTGCTGGTGCATCTCGCCGGCGACGCCGCCCTGTCATTGTGGCGGCGCCACGCACGCCCCATCGGCGTGCTGGGCATCGCGCTCTTTGGTATCTGGGCTTGGGCTCAGTTAGCGCCATAAGCAAGTTTCGGAAGCCCCCTTGCCTTGAGTTATGCCCTCGCCATCCCAACAGAAGGGAAATATTGAGGACGCTAACGTTCACCCTATCCAAGAGGCCATCATGAGCCGACTCTCGCAAATCCCACTCTCCGTGCTCGATCTCGCGCCGATCTCGCATGACGGCACGCCCGCCGAGACCTTCGAACGCACGGTCGATCTCGCTCAACTCACCGACACTCTGGGCTACAACCGCTATTGGCTGGCCGAGCATCACAACATCGACGGCATCGCCAGTGCCGCCACGTCCTTGCTCATCGGCCATGTCGCAAGCAAGACGCAACGTATCCGCGTGGGCAGTGGTGGCATCATGCTGCCCAATCATCCGCCGCTGGTGGTCGCCGAACAGTTCGGCACGCTGGAAACGCTCTACCCCGGTCGTATCGATCTCGGTTTGGGACGCGCCCCCGGCTCCGACGGCGTGACCATGCAGGCCATGCGTCGCAATCCTCGCGCCGGCGTGAATGACTTCCCCGACCGTCTGGCCGAACTACGCGGTTATCTGGGCGAGGCTCTGCCCGACCAGCGCGTCAAGGCGATTCCCGGTCAGGGCACGCATGTACCACTCTGGCTGCTGGGCTCCAGCGACTTCAGCGCGCGCCTCGCCGCACAGCTCGGCCTGCCGTTCGCCTTCGCCGGTCAGTTCGCGCCGGGCTACATGCTCGAGGCCATCCAGCTCTATCGGCAGATGTTCCAGCCCTCCGACGTGCTGGACGCACCCTATGTAATGCTGGGCATCCCGCTGGTCGCCGCCGACAGCGACGCCCATGCGCAGTATCTGGCCACCACCCAGCAGCAGAAGTTTCTCAACCTGATTCGCGGCAAAAGCACGCGGACCCTGCCGCCCGTCGAGGCACTCGACTGGTCGTCGCAGGAACGCGCCATGGTCAGCCAGAACCTCGGCGCCTCCATCGTCGGCGGCCCCGATACGATCCGCGATGAACTCGAGAACTTCCTGGCACATACTCAAGCCGACGAACTCATGATCAACGGTGATTTCTACGACCATGACGACCGCCGTCGCTCGTACGAGATTCTCGCCGATGTCTGGAAAGGCTGAGTCCCACCAGCCATTTGTGCAGACGAAAAGGCCGGCATTCGCCGGCCTTTTTGCGTTCACGCAGAACGACTGCGCGTCACCCCAGACGTGCGGCGAGCTTCTCTTCGAGAGTCGCCTGATCGTCGGCGAAACGGCGAATGCCCTCGGCGAGCTTCTCGGTCGCCATGGCATCCTGATTGAGCCCCCAGCGGAACTCGGCTTCATCGATTGGCGCGAGGCGCTCGCTGGCGTCCCCGACATCGCTGATCTTGCGTTCGATGTCGCCTTCCTGGCTCTCGAGTTCCTCGAGCAGCGCCGGTGAAATGGTCAGGCGGTTGCAGCCGGCCAGTCCCAGGATTTGGCCCTGGGTACGGAAGCTGGCGCCCATGACCACCGTGTCGTAGCGGTAGCGGCTGGCGATGTCGCAGACCTCACGCACGAACACCACGCCCGGATCTTCCTCCGGCGCGTACTCCTGCCCGGTTTTCTGCTTGTACCAGTCGGTGACGCGGCCCACGAAGGGCGAGATCAGATACACCCCGGCGTCGAAGCAGGCACGGGCCTGCGCCTTGGAGAACAGCAGCGTCAAATTGCACTGAATACCTTCTTTTTCGAGCTGCTCGGCGGCACGAATGCCCTCCCAGGTGGAGGCCAGCTTGATCAGCACGCGTTCACGGCCGATCCCGTGCTGCTCGTAAAGCTCGATGAGACGATGCGCCTTCTTGATGCTCGCCTCGCGATCAAAGGACAGCTTGGCAGCCACTTCCGTGGACACGCGCCCCGGAATCAGTTGCGTGATCTCGCTACCAATGGCGACGGATAAACGATCCACTGCCTCGTCGACTCGGGCCTGGGGGTCGGCGATATCAGTCTTGACCTGCGCTAGCGTCTCGTCGATCAGCGTTTGATAGCCGGGCAGCTCGAAGGCCTTGAGGATCAGCGAAGGATTGGTCGTGGCATCGTGCGGCTGATAGCGCTTGATCGCCTCGAGATCGCCGGTATCGGCGACTACCATCGAAAGTTGCTTGAGAGCCTCGAGTTGCGTCATGGCAAATATCCTGTAACGAAAAGGGTCATGGGTCGCGTCTCATGGCGCGACGTCGTAGCGTTCGGCCAGCGCCTGACGGTAACGCTGGTAGAGTTCCTGATAACGGCGCACCGGTTCGCCACGCGGGCGGGTCAAGGTATCGAGATCCACCTCGACGAGCCGTTCGGTCAGTGCCGCCAATGACTCGCCCCGCCCACGCGTCTGGGTATCGCACCAGGCAGCCTGAATCGCACCGCCCAAGGCAGCAGCCTCGGTAATGCGTGGACAGATCACGTCGACATCCAGCACGTCGGCAACGATTTGGCGCCAGACGGCACTCTTGGCGCCACCGCCGACCAGACGGACTTGGCTGGCCTGCGATGCCAGCTCGCCCAAGCGTTCGAACCCATAGCGTAGCCCGAACGTCGTCCCTTCGACTACCGCGCGACACAGATTGTCCGCGGTCGTGTTGAGACTCGTCATGCCCTCGAAGCTGGCGGTGGCATGCGGCAGCGCCGGGACGCGCTCGCCATTGAAAAAAGGCAACGCCATGACGCCCTCGGCGCCCAGCGGAGCCTGGGCCACGCGCTCTCCGAAGGTCGCCAGATCGAAACCGAACAGCTCGCGAACCTTGGTTGTCGCCGAGGTCACGTTCATGGTGCAGATAAGCGGCAGCCACCCGCCGTGACTGGCGCAGAAATTGGCAACCTGGGCGTCCTCGGCCTCCATCGGCGCGGCCGAATGCGCGTATACGGTCCCCGAGGTGCCCAGGCTCAGGGTCACCATGCCAGGGGCGATGTTGCCGGTGCCGATGGCCGCCATCATGTTGTCGCCGCCGCCGCTGGACACCAGTACGTCATCGCCGAGGCCCAGCAGGCGCGCGACTTCGGGCCGCACCGTGCCCACTGGGGCGTGAGAGTCGATCAAACGCGGCAATACCGCTTCCGGCGAGAGTTCAGGCGCCATGGTCTGGAACACGTCATGACGCCAACTGCGCGTGCGGGTATCGAAATACCCAGTACCGGAGGCGTCGCCGCACTCAGCGACGCGCTCGCCGGTCAGCCAGAAGTTCAGATAGTCGTGGGGCAATAACAACGTGGCGATACGCCGGTAGGCGTCCGGATGCGTATCGCGCAACCAGGTGACTTTCGAGGCCGTATAGCCGGTTTGAAGCACCAGCCCCAGCTTGTCCAGGCAGCCTTCTCGACCACCCAAGCGCTCTATCAGCGTCTCGTTGTGCAGTGCCGTTTCGGTATCGCACCATAGTTTCGCGGGATGCAGCGGTTGCCCGTCCACATCCAGCGCGACCATGCCGTGCTGCTGCCCTGAGACACCGATGGCACGGATGTCGCGCGCGTCGATCCGCGCCTCGCTCACCGCCTCATGGAACGCCTCGGTCAAGGCCGTGACCCATTCACCCACGTGCTGTTCACGCTTGCCGTTATCGCCTTCGATCAGATGATGCGGACGACTCGCCTCTCCCAGAATCGCCGCATGCTCGATATCGACCACCACGACCTTAGTGCTCTGCGTTCCACAATCAACGCCAACGTACATGCTCTCTCCTTCGGCTGCATCGCATTCCCCGGTGGGGCATCGAGTATCCGCCCCTTGGCCACGTTACGACATACGACCCTCGACCAAGTCATGCAATGTCGCGCGTGCTCCATCTGCATGCAAGGAGGCAAGCGCCTGGAGGTAAGCGTCGCGGAAACGTGTCTCTTTCGCCAGGTCGCCGAACAAAGCATGCTGCTCGATGAACGCCGTTGGGTAGTCGCGATTGTCACCGGCAACCGCCATCAAACGCTCCTTGAGACGATCGACGATCTCGATCGGTTGGCCTTGTTCATCGACCCCTTCAACATAGCGCGCCCAACTGGCTACCACGGCGGCACTACGCTGGATCTCTCCGCCTCGCTCGAGTTGCTCGCGAATCACCGGCAGCAGCCACTTGGGAATGCGATCCGAGCTTTCTGCACAAAGCCGCGCCAGGGTGTCCTTGATCTCGGGGTTGGCAAAGCGCTCGATCAGCGTGTGCTTGTAAGCGTCAAGATCCACACCCGGCACCGGCGCCAACGTCGGCGTGGCCTCACGATTCATGTAATCGAGCAGGAAGTCGACGAACAGCGGATCCTGGCACACCTCATGGGCGTAGCGGTAACCAGCAAGATACCCGAAGTAAGTCAGTGCCTGATGGCTGGCGTTGAGCAGGCGCAGCTTCATCAGTTCATAGGGCACGACGTCGTCGACCATTTGCACGTCGACTCGCTCGTAGGGCGGGCGCCCTTCGGGGAAGCGATCCTCGAGGACCCATTGAGTGAAGGGCTCGCAGACCACTGGCCACTGATCTTCGACGTCGAAACGCTCGACGAGCGCGGCGCTATCATCAGGCGTCGTCACCGGCGTGATGCGATCGACCATGGCATTGGGAAAGCAGACCTGGGTGTCGACCCAACTGCCCAACTCACCATCCAATGCACGCGCATGAGCGGTAAACATCTTGCGGGCGACATCGCCGTTACCCTCGATGTTGTCGCAGGACATCACCGTGAACGGCGCGATACCGCGTTCACGCCGCCGCTTGAGCGCCGCAACGACCAACCCGAAGGTGGTGCGCGGGGCCTCGGGCGTCGCCAGGTCCTGGCGTACCTCGGGTGTCGTGAGATCATACTCGCCGGTGATGTGATCGACGTTGTAACCGCCTTCGGTCACCGTCAACGAGACGATGCGAATCGCCGGGTCGCTCATGGTTTCGATGACCACATCGGGGGCCTCGGGCGCGTACAGATAATCGACGATCGAGCCGATGACACGGGCGTCGTACTGCCCGTCGGGGTGCTTGACCATCAACGTGTAGAGGTGGTCCTGCTCTGCCAGAGCATCGCGCATACGCACATCGCCCGGCATCAAGCCCACGCCGATGATCCCCCAGTCCAGCGCCTCGCCACGGTTCATCAGCGTGTCCAGATACATGGCCTGATGGGCACGGTGGAACCCGCCGACACCGATGTGCACGATGCCCGGCGTCACGCTATCGCGATCATAGGCAGGCACGGCGATATCGGATGCTAAATGTTGCAGGTTGTCGTTATTGAGTCGGGTCATGAATGTCTCCTGCCTTAGACGGCGAGTGCTTCGCCTGAGGGTCTTTAAAGGATCGGTCGCTTGCGGACCAGTTCAGATCGGCGGCGACGGAGTCGGTCTTGATCAAGCGGGCATTGAGCATGTCCTTGTTACGCGCCCGGTCGAGCGCATCGGCAGGATCCGCCCCCATCTCCCCCCAACGCTGGATGAGGCGCGCCTCTAGCACGTCATCGGGTACGTCGATGAACAGCGTCATATCGAACAAGGGATGCAACTCACACCAAGGCGCCCAATCGAGCAACAGGTAGTTGCCCTCGACGATGATCAGCCGGTGCTGTGGCGTTACCAACCGCCCACCGGCGCGGGCCAAATCCAGCGGTCGGTCGAACACCGGTACCGCCACGCTGCGCTCTGCGCGGCGTATACGCATCAGGTCGTGCTTGAGACCGTCGCAATCGAAGGTCTCGGGTGCGCCTTTGGTAGCGACCAGCCCCAGCGGCTCGAGCACGGCATTGTCGTAGTGGTAGCCGTCCATCGGGACCACCACGGCATCTCCTTCCCGGCGGGTGTTGAGCTCACGGCACAAGCCATCCGAGAGAAAGGATTTGCCCGCCGCCGGCGGCCCGGCCAGCGCCACGATGAAGCGTTGACGCCCATCGGCCGCTTCGAGCAATCGTGTCGCCATGTCGTGAATACTCGGCGTCATTTTGGTTCCCGCCAGATCAAAAAATCGTAGAGCGGACTCAGCGTCCCCGAATGAAGCGCCAGGCGCACGGCCTGCAGGCGTTTTTCAGCTCATCCAGTTGCCGCCATCGACGTTGAGCGTCTGCGCCACCACGTAGTCGCTGTCACCCGAGGCCAGGAATACCGCCGCGCCCGTATGGTCCTCGGGAAGCCCCATGCGGCCATAAGGCACTTCCTCGCCGACCAGACGCTTCTTCTCGCCGGGCGGACGGTTCTCAAAACGCGCGAACAGTGCATCGACTTCGTCCCACATCGGCGTGTCGACCACGCCCGGGGCGATGCCGTTGACGTTGATGCCTTGCTTGATCAGGCTGAGCCCACAGGACTGGGTCAGGCTGATCACCGCCGCCTTGGAGGCGCAGTACATGCTGACCAAAGGTTCACCGCGGCGCCCGGCTTGGGAGGCCATGTTGATGATCTTGCCACCCTTCCCGCGCGCGACCATATGCGCCGCCACGGCCTGAAGGGTGAAGAAGGTACCCTTGACGTTGATGCCGAACTGCCGGTCGTAGCTGGCCTCACTGACCTCGAGGATCGGCGCCATGTCGAACACGGCAGCATTGTTGACCAGGATATCGATGCCGCCGAAGCGCGCCTCGACGGCCTCGATCATCGACTGTCGAGAAGCGGCGTCGGCCACATCGAGACGCACCGCCATCACCGGCGCATCACGCGAGTCAGCCTGGAGGTCGGCTACTGCCCGCTCGGCGGCTTCGATGTCGATGTCGGCGATCGCCACCCGAGCCCCCTCTGCCAAATAGCGTGTGACGATTGCCAGGCCGATACCGCGCGCCCCACCGGTCACCACGGCCGTACGCTGTTCGAGTTTCATCACTGTGATTCCTTGTCCGGAAGAAGTTGGGAGACACAACACGCGGCCGCCTAGCGCACGACCCGTCGCTCGCCACGCCAGCGTTGCACCAGTGCGCCAAGTTCCGCCATCTGCGTGAGCACCTGCCAGGCACCGGCATCGCGCAACCGAGCCTCGTGACCGGGTTCGATATGGCTAGCGCCGGTAAAGCCGATCACCGTCATGCCGGCGGCACATGCCGCACGGGTGCCGGAGACGCTGTCCTCGATGACCAGACAAGCCTCAGGTTTGATACCGAGGCTCTCCGCCGCCAGCCGATAGACGTCCGGCGCCGGCTTGGGTCGGGCCACCTGCTCGGCGGTGAACAGCGGCGCCTTGCCGAGCAGTGCATCGAGGCCAGTGTTGGCCAGCGAGTCGACGACCCGGCGGCGACGGCTGTTGGAGACGACCGCCAGTGGCAAATCGAGCGCCTCGATGGCCGCCGCCACGCCGGCCATCGCCTCGAGCTCCTCGCCCAGACGCGCCTCGATCGCTGCGTCGATGCGTGTCAGGGCGTCGCCAGGTAACGCGTGGGCACTGTGGGCAGCGAGATGCTCGAGAATCGCCTCGGTGGTCATGCCTAGCGCATGGCGCAGCTCGTCGCCGATAGCCAAGTCGGGCAACCAAGCCGTCAGACACTCATGCAGGACCGACTCGGCTATGGCCTCGCTGTCGACCAGCACGCCATCGCAATCGAAGATCAGCATCTCCATGGGCGACTCCATCATTGGCCGTCCGAGGCGGAGGACACGCGATTCTGCTTGCGGTCGATGTCGACCAACGGATGGCGATGCAGATGGTTCAGCGCCTCGCCATCGCCCTTGAAGAGATGGCCGCAGGTTGGGTCGAAGGAAAAGCGCACTTGGTCGTGCACCCGGTGAGCAACATCGCCGTCGGCAACCAGAATCCACTCGCTGTCGCCGTGCTCGAGATACAGCGAAGTGACCCCGCCGAGACGCTCGATGACCACGATCTTGCCGGTCAGCGGGCCCTCGTCATCGAGCTTCAAGTGCTCGGGGCGGATGCCCAGCGTCAGCGTGTCGCCGGCGCTGATGCCACTACCATCGACCGGCACCCGGCAATCACCGCCAGGCAGCGCCACATCGATGCCTTCGCTACTTGCCTCGCGGACCTCGACGTCGAGGAAGTTCATCTTCGGTGAGCCGATGAAGCCGGCCACGAAGCGGTTGCACGGGTGGTGATAGAGCTCCATCGGCGAGCCAATCTGCTCGACCAAGCCGTCCTGCAACACGACGATCTTGTCGGCCATGGTCATGGCCTCGATCTGATCGTGAGTGACGTAGATCATCGTCGCGTCGAGTTCCTCGTGCAGCCGCGCCAGCTCGATGCGCATCTGCACGCGCAGCGCCGCATCGAGATTCGACAACGGTTCGTCGAACAGGAAGATGCTGGGATTGCGTACGATCGCCCGGCCGATGGCCACGCGCTGGCGCTGGCCACCGGAGAGCGCGCGGGGCTTGCGGTCGAGCAAGGGTTCGAGCTGCAGAATACGTGCAGCGGCGAGCACCTTCTCGCGACGCTCGGCCTTTTTCACCTTGGCCAGGCGCAGACTGAAGCCCATGTTGTCCTCGACAGTCATGTGCGGGTAGAGCGCGTAGCTCTGGAAGACCATCGCCAGGCCGCGATCGGCCGGACCGACATCGTTGATGCGCTGACCGTCGATTGAGATATCGCCGCTGGTGGTGCTCTCGAGCCCGGCGATCATCCGCATCAGGGTCGACTTGCCGCAGCCCGAGGGACCGACGAAGACCACGAACTCGCGATCCTTGACCTCGAGATCGACGCCCTTGATGACCTGGGTGCCGCCGAAATCCTTGACGATGTTATTGAGTTGTAGCGTTGCCATGGCGAATTCCTTATTTGACGGCGCCGAAGGTGAGACCACGCACCATCTGTTTCTGGGTCATCCAACCGAAGATCAGGATCGGCGCGATGGCCAGCGTCGAGGCGGCGGACAACTTGGCCCAGAACAGACCTTCGGGGCTCGAGAAGGAGGCGATGAAAGCGGTCAGTGGGGCAGCATCCGAAGTCGTCAGGTTGAGGCTCCAGAATGCCTCGTTCCAGCTCAGTATCACCGACAATAGCCCGGTGGAAGCGATCCCCGGCAGGGTCAGCGGCAACAACAGATAGAGCACTTCTTGCAGGGTGCCGGCACCGTCCATGCGCCCCGCCTCGAGGATGTCCTTGGGAATATCCTTGAAGAAGGTGTAAAGCATCCACACCACGATCGGCAGGTTCATCAGCATATAAACGATGGTCAGCCCGAGCTGCGAGTCGAGCAGCCCCATGTCGCGGAACAGCAGGTAGACCGGCATCAGCACGCCTACCGGTGGCAGCATCTTGGTGGAAAGCATCCACAACAGCGTGCCCTGGGTACGCTTGGTCGGTAGAAAGGCCATCGAGTACGCCGAGGGAATCGCCACGATCAACGCTAACAGCGTCGAGCCGAACGAAATGACGATGCTGTTCAGGGCGAATTTCAAGTAGTCGGCGCGCGCCATGACCTCGTTGTAACCTGCCAGGGTCGGCTCGAAGAATAGACTGGGCGGTGTCGCTACCGCCTCACCCTCGGTCTTGAAGCCGGTCAGTACCATCCAGAAGATCGGGAAGAACACGATCAGCGCGATGCCCCAGGCAAGCAGCGTGAGCAGCAGTTTTTTGGTCATCGTAGGGTTCATGCAGTGCTCCTCGCCTCAGGTCTCGAGATTCTTGGCCACGGTGCGGATCAAGAAGATCGCCACGATGTTGGCCAGAATGATGGCGATGACCCCGCCGGCCGAGGCGCCACCCACATCGAAATCCAGCAGCGCGCGGATATAGATGAAATAGGCCAGGTTGGTCGAGGCTAGCCCCGGACCGCCCGAGGTGGTGACGAATATCTCGGCGAAGATAGTCAGCAGGAAGATCATCTCGATCATGATCACCACGCTGATCGCGCGCTTTAAGTGCGGCAGGGTGATGAACCAGAAGATCGCCAATGGCCCGGCGCCGTCCATGCGGGCTGCTTCGACCTGGTCGTCGTCCAGTGACTGGATGGCAGTGAGCAGGATCAGCAGCGCAAAGGGCATCCACTGCCAGGAAACGATGATGATGATCGATGTCAGTGGCATCGACGAGAACCAGTCGATCACCGGCAGTCCCAGCAGATTGCTCAGCCAGGCGAACACCCCGTTGACCGGATGCATCAGCATGTTCTTCCACACCAACGCACCGACGGTGGGCATGACGAAGAAAGGCGCGATCACCAGCAGACGCGCGATGCCACGGCCGAAGAATTCCTGCTGGAAGAGTACCGCCAGTAGCGTGCCGCCGATCACGCTGATCGCCAGCACCCAGCCGACCAGCAGTAGCGTGTTGCCCATCGCCGTCCACAAGGCCGGGTCGGTGAGCAAATAGGTGTAATTATCCCAGCCGGCGAAGCCGGAGATCATGGGATTGATCAGGTTATAGCGCTGGAAGGAGAACCATAGGGTCATGCCCAGTGGCACCAGCATCCATAACAGCAGCAGGGTAACCGCCGGGCCCTGCAGGAACAGATTGCGGAAACCGCCGACGGTTCGTCCAGACGTTCTCTCGCGCATGGGAGTGCCCCACTGAAGGAAACGAGTCGGGAAATGCGGCCGGATCATGACGATCCGGCCGACGTGGGATGCTACTGGTTAGTCGTAGTAGCCAGCCTGACGCATGGTACGTTCGACCGAGCGCTGGGCCTGGTCGAGGGCGGCATCGACCGACTGCTGGCCGGACAGAGCGGCGCCGATCATCTGGCCGACTTGGGTACCCACCGACTGGAACTCGGGAATGTTGACGGTCTGCACACCGACATACGGGCTCGGCTTGAGCGTCGAATCGGTCGGGTCGGCGGTCTGGATGGCGTTCAGCACGAAGTCGGCGAACGGCGCGGCTTCTTGATACTTGGGATTCTCGTAAGTGGACTCACGGGTTCCCGGGGGCACGCTGGTCCAGCCTTC
Source organism: Chromohalobacter sp. 11-W (assembly GCF_029889905.1). Lineage (GTDB taxonomy): Bacteria > Pseudomonadota > Gammaproteobacteria > Pseudomonadales > Halomonadaceae > Chromohalobacter. The sequence continues at coordinate 113,692 of NZ_JARANZ010000007.1, forward strand.
TTTCTCACCGACCAGTTCGATGTACTCTTGCGAGGTCGCCCAGGTGATGAAGGTCTTGGCGGCGTCCTTGGAGTCCGAAGAGGCGGGAATCGCCAGCGTCCACGACCACAACCAGTTGGCGCCTTTCGGCGTCTTGGCGATCGGGGCCGGGGCGAAGCCAAGCTTGTCAGCCACCTGTGACTCATCGGGATCATAAAGCTTGCCGGCAGCCGAGGTGGCATCGACCCACATGCCGCACTTGCCGCTGGAGAACAGCGCCTGGTTCTCGTTGAAGCCGTTGGAGGTCGCTCCCGGCGGACCATAGTTATTCATCAGATCGACGTAGAAGCTGACCGCTTCCTTCCACTCCGGCGAATTGATTTCCGGATGCCAGTCCTCGTCGAACCAACGGCCACCGAAGGTATTCACCAATGTCGAGACGAAGGCCATGTTCTCGCCCCAGCCCGGCTTGCCACGCAGGCAGATGCCGTAAACGTCGTTGGCAGGGTCGTTGATCTGACTCGCCCAGTCTTGAACCTGATCCCAGGTCGGTTGATCGGACATCTCGATGCCGGCTTTTTCGAAGAGATCGGTGCGGTAATACATCATCGAACTCTCGCCGTAGAACGGCAGGGCATAGAGCGAGCCATCCTGGCTCAGGCCGTCGCGGATCGGCTTGAGCAGGTCCTGCTCGTTATAGCTCTCGGGCAGGTCGTCGAGTTCGACCAGCCAGTCCTGCTTGGCCCAGATCGGCACTTCATAGGTACCGACGGTCATGACGTCGAACTGACCGCCGTCGGTGGCGATGTCGGTGGTCAGGCGCTGACGCAGCACGTTTTCCTCGAGCACCACCCATTCCAGATCGATATCCGGATGGGCCTTTTCGAATTCATCGGTCAGGCCCTGCATGATGATCATGTCGTTGTTGTTCACCGTGGCCACGGTGATGGTTTCAGCGTGTGCGGCGAACGAGGCCAATGTCGCGGCCCCGGCCAGGGGTAATGCATGTGTAAGGCGCATGGCGAGCTCCTTGGAGAAGATCATTGAATTTGTTTTGATCAATCTACTCATTGAGTATTCAAATGATCATTTGCAATGCCAAAAAAAGCAAACCTCACACGCTTAGACTTTGGCCTAAGCAGCCCCCAATGTGGACACGATATAGCGTGCGGCCGCCTCGTCGGTCACTAGCCCTTTGAGCCAACCACCCCGCAAGGCGCTCAGAATCGCCGGACCCTTGTCGTGTCCGCCCGCCAGGCCCATCAACGGCTGACCGCCGAGCGCCGACAACGGCAAGCTGGTGATTCGGCGCGTGATAGGACAATCGATGAGCCGCCCTTGGGTATCCAAGGGCCAGCCGAGCAACTCTCCCACGGCGCCGGCCTCGAGCAACTCGTTGAGTTCGGCTTCACTGATGAAATGGTCCTGGAACAGGGTTGCGCGTGGATCGATGCGCCCGATGCCGATGACCCCGGTTTCTGCTTCGCGGGCAATATGAAACACCGCCTGCACGAGCGGCTGAGCCAGCAGCGCTTCTTTTTCTTCCACCGAGGCAGCGACCACCGGCGCCGGTAGCAAGAAACGCTCCGCCCCGGTCTTGTCGGCCAGGACCATCACCCCGTCGTAGCGGTTGGCGGAGCCATCACGGGCGACATTGCCCACCAGCGAAACGATGCGATGCTGCGAACGATCCAGGCGGCTCAGGGCCTCCACCGTGGCGCGCACCGAACGCCCCGTCCCCAGCGATAGTGTCAGCGCTTGCTGGCGATCGAGAAGCCCGGCCAGACGTTCGGCGCCCGCCTGAGCGAGAAAGCGTGGGCTGCTATCCGGCACATCGGGGTCGCTGGGTACCACGTCGCAGTAATCCAGCCCGAAATGCGTGAGAATCGCCTCGCCCATCGCCATGCATCCGGAAATGGGATGATCGATGTGCACCTTGACCAGCCCTTCCTGCCGCGCCAATGCCAGCAGGCGCTGCACACCGGGGCGCGAGACGCCCAACTGGCCGGCGATTTCATCCTGGGTGCGCCCTCCCACATAGGACAGCCAGGCCGCACGCGCCGCCTGCTCGCGTTTGAGTTCGTACTTATCCATCGCCGCTGCTCCTGCTGGAAGGGAGAATGCCGGCATCATCGCAATCGCACGCCACGCGCACAATACGCGCGCCCTCCGGAGCACGCTGAAACCGCGTCAGTGACGATCAGGACTCGAGACCGCTCGGCGCCACCGGTGACGTGGGTAGCCAGACACGTGCCGCGAGCCCGCCGAGCGAAGCGCGTGACAGCGACAGTCGACCACCGTACAAGGTCATCAAATCCTCGACGATGGCCAGGCCCAGTCCGGAACCGGAGCGTCGCTCGTCGAGGCGAGAGCCGCGCGCCAGGGCGGCGTCACGCTGCTCTTCGCTCATCCCCGGCCCGTCGTCCTCGATCAACAATTCGACGCCTGCCGCCTGCGGATGAAGGCTCACGGTGACCTGGCTATCGGCCCAACGCAGCGCATTTTCCAGCAGGTTGCCGACCAGTTCCTGCAGATCCTGGGCTTCCATGCGCACCTTGAGGTCATCGGCCAGCGATTGCGTCAACTGGATACCGCGCCGCTGGCCCATTCGCGTCAACCCCTCGAGCACCGGCGCCAGGGTTTGCGCAGCATCCACCTTGCCGGCGAGAACGACCCCACCGGCCGCCGAGGCCCGGGCAAGATGATGGCGTACGGCGTCATCGATGCGCCCCAGCTCGCCGTGCAGGCGGTTGCGCGTGTCGGGGGGGAAGCGTTCGGCAAGGGTGGTGAGCACACTGACCGGGGTCTTGAGCGCATGCGCCAGATTGCCGGCGGCGTTGCGGCCACGCTCGATCAGGCGCCTGTCACGCTCCAGCACACCGTTCATGGCACGTGCCAGGCGAGCTAGCTCGTCGGGCAGGAAATGCGTCTCGAGGCTATCGGCATCACCTGATTCAACCGCACGCAGGTTGGTATGCATGCGGCGCAGCGGCGCCAGTCCCCAGCGAATCTGCACGGCCAGCCCGACGAGCAGCAAGGCGCCCAGCGCCAGCAGCGACAACCCCAGCAGCCACTCGAAGCGCGCCACTTCGGTGTCCAGCTCTTCGCGTGACGCCGCCACACTGACATGCAGTGTCTCGGCATGCCCTGGAAGGCGGATATCACGTTCGACGACGCGCAGAATGTCGCCCCGCGGGCCCTCGACTTCGCTCACAGCCACTCCCGTGGCGTTATCGATCGGTAGCCGTTGATCCCACAACGAACGCGACGTCAGCGTTTGTCCGTCGTCGTCGCTGACCTGCCAGTACCATCCCGAAAAGACACGCTCGAACCGGGGATCGCCCAGCGAACGCGTCATGTGCAGTTCTTGATTTTGAGCATTGACCTGCACACCGGCCAACAATACGTTGAGCAGCGACTCGAGACGGTCGTCGAAGGCGGTGGTGACGGAATCACGGAAGTTATAAGCAAGCCCCGTTCCCGCCAAGGGTAGCGCCACCATGACCAGCAAGAGCGAGGCGATCAGCAAGCGGGCGCGGATCGAAGTACGAGCGAGACGTTGGCGCCAGGGGCGTCGTCTCATTGCTCATCCTCGGGGGCTACCAGACGATAGCCCTGCCCGCGCAAAGTCACGATGCGCTGGTTGCCGAGCTTACGGCGTAGGCGACTAACCTGCACGTCGATGACATTGGAGTCGGGCTCATGATCGCGATCATAGACATGCTCGGAGAGTTCGATACGGCTCACGATGCGTGGCGCGGCATGCAGCAGATACGCCAGCAACCGCGATTCCTGGGCCGTCAAGGTAATCGGGCGCCCCGCCAGGGTGACGCTGCCGGTATGCGTATCCAACGCCAACTCGCCCAGCCTGAGTATGGGATGGGCATGGCCGTGGCTGCGTCGCACCAGGGCACGCAGACGAAACAGCACCTCGGCGGTTTCGAAGGGTTTGGTGACGTAGTCATCGGCGCCGGCAGAAAAGCCTGCCGCCTTGTCCGACCAGCGCTCGCGGGCCGTGAGCACCAATACCGGCAAGTCGATGCCATCCTCGCGCCAGGCCGCAAGCCAGCGCGTGCCATCGCCATCGGGAAGTCCCAGATCGAGTATCACGGCGTTATAGGATTCGACGCGCACGAGATAATCGGCCGCGTGGCCGGTCGCGGCATGCTCCCACAACAGCCCCGCTTCTCCGAGCGCTTCGCCGAGCGCCTCTGCCAGCGCGGTATCATCCTCGACCAGCAACACCTTCATTGACGTGCCATCCCCTCGATATTGACCCCTTCGATGCCAATCATTTCCCCGCTCGTGGCATCGAACTCGAATTCCACTACCTGGCCCTGCGGGCCGATCATGTCGATTTCGTAGCGTGGTAGGCCATCGTCGCGCTCGAGTTCCACCTCCAGTACCTGACCGATATAGTGGCGCTCGAGCCAATCGAGCACCTGGGGCAGCGCCACCACACGCCCTTCTTCCACCTCGCGGTGCAGTGAGCGCCATTCGTCATCGTCGGCCGCAACCAGCGACTGGCAGGCCATGATACCCACCGCCACCAGCATCAGCGCTTTGATACAGCGATTGAAGCGTTTCATGGACACGAGTCTGCCTCAGCCGACATGAATGCAGCATGAATGCCCGGGAGTTAGATACTCCATACCCTCTACCACGCCGGAGACATGATGTTCGCCGCGCATGCCCAAATCCCGTTCACATGAATGAAAGATGAACATCGTTTTCAGGTGACTGCAAGGTAGACGACGTTAGCGTGCCTCTATCCGCAGTCGCGGTATGTCATACCAACCTCGAGGCGCAAGCCAGGAGTGAATCATGAAGACGATGCATATGCTGATGATGCCGATGGTCCTCACAGGAGGGCTATCCACCGCCGCGCTCGCCGATGATGGCAGCCTATCACCAGGCAAGCTCGAGTCACTGCTCAACGACACCGACGCCTATGGCTTCACCCATTACGATGAAGTCGCCATCGATGACGGTAATCGCCTTGAGGTGGAAGGCTGGCGTGACGATGGCTGGCAACTCGATATCGATATGCTTATCGAGGATGGCAGCCTGGTGCACGAGAAACGCCACAAGGGCACCATTCCCGACTGGAGCCTGACCAGCGACGAACTGCAGCAGGCGCTGGACAACGCTCAGAATGCCGGCATGAAACGCTTTTCCGAATTGGATGTCGATGAAAGAGGGCATGTAGATATCGAAGGCTACGACGCCCAGAATAGTGAGATCGACATTCGCCTCGAGCGCAATGACCTAACGGTCACCGGAGTGGAACATGACTAATCGACAGCAAAATGCCGCCTGGCAGGCGGCACAACAATGGCGAGAGCGGGCGCGTCAGGCGCGTCCGTCACAGGGCGCTGGCGGGCTCAAGCTGCTCGCCACTTGGTTATTGTTCGGCGCCATGATGATCGTCGGCACCCTGCTCGGCCTGTTCTTCTTGATCATCGGCTGGGCGATGTTGCCCTTCTTGCGCCACCGTATGAAGAAACGCGCCGAGGTGTTTCGCGCCGACCATGCACGCCCGGCTGGCGGCAACGGTGCCCAGGATGCCCCGGCGCAAGACGCCACGCACGCGTCTCAGGTGCTCGAGGGCGACTACCGCGTCAAGTCAGGCGATTGATCAAGGAATACGAGACGAAAAAATGGCACGCAAGGCGTGCCAGAAACGACTGCTTACCTGCAAACCACAGGGTTCGCCGTCAAGGAAGGGGTATCGTTGGCACAGACGAAAAAGCCCGCCCCCGGAGGGACGGGCTTGATATTTGGTGCGCCCGGGAGGATTCGAACCTCCGACCACCTGATTCGTAGTCAGGTACTCTATCCAGCTGAGCTACGGGCGCTCTACACAACGCACGACCAGCTCTGCCGTGTTTCGCGTTGTTTCGAGAGCAACGGCTCTCGCATATGCATCATCACGTGAATTAATCACGTAGCCAAAGTGGTGCGCCCGGGAGGATTCGAACCTCCGACCACCTGATTCGTAGTCAGGTACTCTATCCAGCTGAGCTACGGGCGCAATACTTCGATGCAATGCATCCGGTTGAGTGGCGGAGAGAGAGGGATTCGAACCCTCGATGGGGCTATAAACCCCATACTCCCTTAGCAGGGGAGCGCCTTCAGCCACTCGGCCATCTCTCCCTCATCAACACGGCGCGTATGTTACCGATTATACTGGGGTCTTGTCTAGAGCGGATTGAAAATCTTTTGATATCAACCAATACCGTCACTGTTTGCTTGGCGAACGGCCCACTTGCCGTAATGCGTGCGTGCCGAACTGCTCACCCCAGAAAGCATGCCTTATCCAAAAGCCCGAGCCGATAAAGGGGACGACTTCACCAGCTCAGACGGTCCCACGCATGCGTCACTTCAAACGTTTGAACCGCCGTCTTCGCTATCGGTCTTCTCGCGCTGAATACGCTGGTAGATCTCTTCGCGATGTACGGCTACGTCCTTGGGCGCATTGACACCGATACGGACCTGATTGCCTTTCACTCCTAGTACCGTAACGGTGATGTCGTCGCCGATCATCAGTGTTTCACCGACGCGACGGGTCAGGATGAGCATGTCTGATCTCCTTCTCAGGCTTTCTTCCAACGGGATGCAGGCACCGCCAAGCGACAGTACGAGGGCAAATTATGCGCCATACAGGCCCCGAGAGCCAATGGCACGTGCTTTGCATCCACGGATGCACTGAATGGAAGGCCGCATCTGGCCTTCCGGCGTCGTCCTGACGCCACCCTCAGCGTAGAAGCCGATGGGCCAGGAAGGCCAAATTTCTTTGCTTATTCGCCTTGTATGCTGTCTTTATCGAGACCGAAGGCGGAGTGCAACGCACGCACGGCCAGCTCCATCTGCTTCTCGTCGATGACCACGGAAATCTTGATTTCCGAGGTGGAGACCATGCGAATGTTGATGTTTTCGTCAGCCAGCACGCGGAACATCTTGGACGCTACCCCGGCATGCGAACGCATGCCCACACCGACCAGCGAGACCTTGGCGATATTCTCGTCGCCGCGCAGTTCACCACCGCCCAGCGCCGGGATCACCTGATCCTGCAGGATGCTGCGAGTCTGTTTGAAATCGCTCTTGGCCACGGTAAACGTGAAGTCGGTGTAGTCACCGGCCGGGGCCACGTTCTGCACGATCATGTCGATTTCGATGTTGGCATCGGCGATGGGCCCCAGGATCTTGGACGCCACGCCCGGCACATCGGGGGTGTTGAGCAACGTCAGCTTGGCTTCACTGGAGGTGAAGGCAATACCGGAGATCAGCGGTTCTTCCATGGAGGCCTCTTCTTCTTCAGCGACGATCAGGGTACCGGGGCCGTCTTCGAAACTGGACAGCACACGCAGCGGTACGTTGTATTTACCTGCAAACTCGACGGCGCGAATCTGCAATACCTTGGAGCCCAGGCTGGCCAGCTCGAGCATTTCCTCGACGGTGATGGAGGACAGGCGCTGTGCCTTGGAGCAAACCCGCGGGTCGGTGGTATAAACGCCGTCCACATCGGTGTATATCTGGCATTCATCGGCTTTGAGTGCCGCCGCTAGAGCCACGCCGGTGGTATCCGAACCGCCGCGTCCCAATGTGGTGATGTTGCCCTCGTCGTCGACACCCTGGAATCCGGCCACGACCACGACCTGACCGTCGTCGAGATCGGCCTGAATGTCGTCGGTCTCGATACGCTGGATACGCGCCCTGGTATAGGCACTGTCGGTCTGGATGCCGACCTGGCCGCCGGTATAGGACGTCGCCGCCACATCCAGCTTATGCAAGGCCATGGCCAGCAGCGAGCTGGTGACCTGCTCGCCGGTGGACACCAGCATATCCATCTCGCGCGGCGTGGGCTCATCATTGATCTGGCTCGCCAGATCGATCAGCCGATTGGTTTCCCCGCTCATTGCCGACACCACGACGACCACCTGATGGCCTTCGTCGCGGAATCGCTTCACTTTTTCGGCGACGGCCTTGATGCGCTCCACCGAGCCCACCGAGGTCCCCCCGAACTTCTGTACGTATAGCGCCATAGCTGCCTATCCGTGGTGGTTTTCCCAAGCATGAATGAAGAAAAGGGCCGGCGCCATGCGCACGACCCTTTTCACGATCTCACTCGCCGAGCCGAGCCTCGACCCAACTCGGCACACTCGCCAAGGCATCAGGCAATGCCTGCGGCCGCGATCCTCCCGCCTGCGCCATGTCGGCCCGGCCGCCGCCTTTGCCGCCGACCTGCTCGGCGACATGCTTGACCAGGTCGCCGGCCTTGAGGCGCGCGGTTAGGTCATCGGTCACCCCGGCGATCAGGCTGACTTTTTCGTCACCGGCCACGCCCAGCACGATAACGCCCGAGCCCAGCTTGTTCTTGAGCTGATCGAGCAGGCCGCGCAGCTCCTTGCCACCGACGCCCTCGACCTGCTTGGCGAGCAATTTAACACCCGCCACCTCGCGCACCTCGGCGAGCATGTCGCCACTCGCAGCACTCGCCAACTTGGCCTTGAGCCGCTCGAGCTCCTTCTCCAGGCTGCGATTGCGCTCGAGCGTCGCCTCGAGACGTGACTCCACCTGCTCGGGTTTGGCCTTGAGCTGCTCGGCGACACGCGTGACCTTGGCTTCCTGATCGCGGAAATACGTCAGGGCCCCTTCGCCGGTGACGGCCTCGACGCGGCGCACGCCCGCAGCGACCCCGGTCTCGCTAAGAATGTGGAAACAACCGATATCGCCGCTACGCGCCACGTGCGTGCCGCCACACAGTTCGATGGAAAAGTCATCGGCACCAATGGTCAGCACACGCACATTATCGGCGTACTTGGCCTCAAAGAGCGCTGCGGCACCTTTAGACTTGGCCTCGTCGAGCGTCATTTGCTCGGTGCGCGTGTCGGCGTTGGCCAGGATCTGCGCATTGACGATGCGCTCGACCTCGTCGAGCTGCGCCGGAGTCATCGCCTCGAAGTGGCTGAAGTCGAAGCGCAGACGCTCCGCCGTCACCAGCGAGCCCTTCTGCTGTACATGCTCGCCCAACACTTGCTTGAGCGCTTCGTGCAACAGGTGCGTCGCCGAATGATTGCGCATGGTCGCCGCGCGCAGGCTGGCATCGACCTGGGGGGTAACACTGTCACCCACGTCGAGCCGGCCCTCGACGAGCACGCCATGATGCAGGTGATGCCCGCCCTGTTTCTGGGTGTCGTTGACCTGGAAACGCGTGCCATTGGCGTTCAAGTAACCGGTGTCGCCGGCCTGCCCACCCGATTCGCCATAGAACGGCGTACGATCCAGCACCACGACGCCCTGCTGGCCGGCCTCGAGTGCCGCCAACGCATTGCCTTCGCTATCCACCAGGGCGGTGACACGGGCCTCGTCTTCCAAACAGTCATAGCCGGTGAAGACCGTTTCGCCTTCGAGTTCCAGGGCCGCCGTGTAATCGGCACCGAATTGACTGGCCGCCCGGGCACGCTCGCGTTGTGCCTCGAGCTCACGCTGAAAGCCGACCTCGTCCGGCGTCACACCACGCTCGCGACAGACATCCGCCGTCAGATCGAACGGAAAGCCATAGGTATCGTAGAGCTTGAAAACGGTCTCGCCCGGGAGCACGTCGCCCTCGAGCGTATCCAGCGCGTCCGTCAGCAACCCCATGCCATGATCCAGCGTCCGCGCGAACTGCTCTTCTTCCTTGAGCAGCACCTTCTCGATCTGGGTGCGTGTCTTGCGCAGCTCCGGATAGGCATCGCCCATCTCGGCATCCAGCGCCGCCACCAGCTTGTGGAAGAACGGCTCGCGCGTACCCAGCTTGTGGCCGTGGCGGATGGCACGACGAATGATACGCCGCAGCACGTAACCGCGCCCTTCGTTGGACGGCAACACGTCGTCGGTAATCAAGAAGGCGCAGGAGCGGATATGATCGGCGATCACGCGCAGCGACGGGGCGCTGGTGTCCGCGTAGCCCGTCGCTTGTGCCGCGGCATCGAGCAGATTTCGGAACAGATCGATCTCGTAATTGGAATGCACGCCCTGCATGACCGCCGCGACGCGCTCCAGGCCCATGCCGGTATCGATGGAAGGCTTGGGCAGCGGGTTCAACGTCCCGCCGCTGTCACGATCGAACTGCATGAACACCAGGTTCCAGATCTCGATGTAGCGATCGCCATCCTCGTCGGGGCTTCCCGGCGGACCGCCCGCGACCTCGGGCCCATGATCGTAGAAGATCTCCGAGGATGGGCCACAGGGGCCGGTATCGCCCATCTGCCAGAAGTTGTCCTCGTCGAGCTTGGAGAAGCGCGCCGGGTCGATGCCGATTTCATCCTTCCAGATGCGTTCGGCTTCGTCATCGCTAACGTGAACGGTGACCCACAGCTTGTCGGCAGGCAAACCCAGCCGTTCGGTCAGAAACGTCCAGGCGAAGCGAATGGCATCGCGCTTGAAATAATCGCCGAAGCTGAAGTTGCCCAGCATCTCGAAGAACGTATGGTGGCGCGCGGTATAGCCGACGTTATCCAGATCGTTGTGCTTGCCCCCGGCACGCACGCAACGCTGTGGGGAGGTGGCACGTACGTAGGGGCGCGGATCGCGTCCCAGGAAGACGTCCTTGAACGGCACCATGCCGGCATTGGTGAACAGCAACGTCGGATCGTTGCCAGGCACGAGCGAGCTCGACGGCACGATGGTATGGCCGTGCTCCTCGAAGAACGTCAGAAAGGCTTGTCTGATGTCTGCGCTTTTCATAGAAATTCCGTGGCGGTGTGCGTTAGGCGCTGCGGGCACGCGCGGCCCGACCGGACAAGCGGTGGGCGAGAAACGCGAAAGTCGGCGAATGACGGAAAACGAGTCGCCCCGAACCATCGCAAGGCGCACTAGTATAACGCGTTCGGCGGGGGACTAAAGAGGTGCCAGCAAGCCGGCGGCAGGCACACGCAAGATGATATGCGCGCTAATAATCCATATCCCAAGCATGCGCCATGGCATGACGCACCTGGTCGAAATCGAACCCACGTGAAGCCAGAAACCGCTCGCGCTTGGCGCGTTCTCGCGGCTCGCGGCCGGGTGAGTCGAAGCGCTTGGCCAATGCCTCACACGCCAGGCGATGCCAATTGGGGGCCTCACTTTCGAGCGCCTCGCCCACCAGCTCGTCGGTGACACCACGCGAACTCAATTCGGCGCGAATCTTCATTGCCCCTTGGCCACGGGACAAACGCGAACGCACGAACTGCTCGGCGAAACGCGCATCGGACTGCAAGCCCTCTTCGGCCAGGCCATCCAGCGCCAACGCGATATCGGCGCGCTCATGCCCACGCGTCGTCAGCCGCGACACCAGCTCAGCCCGCGAGTAATCGCGACGCGCCAGCAGGCGGATGGCATCGTCGCGAGGTGTCGTCTCTTGCTTATCCATGGTTACAGAAGGCTATCGTCGTCCTGGGTCGCTGCGGCCTTATCTTCGCTCGCGCCTTCCTCCGGCTTGTCGTCCTCCGCCTTGGGCGCGGACAGCAATCGTGCGCGAATCTCGCCTTCGATCTCGTCCATGATCGCCGGGTTGTCCTCGAGGAACTGAGCGGCGTTGGCCTTGCCTTGACCGATCTTGCTGCCCTGATAGCTGTACCAGGCACCCGCCTTGTCGACCAAGCCTTGCTGTACCCCGAGATCGATGACCTCGCCGGCATGGTAGATACCCTTGCCATAGAGGATCTGGAACTCGGCCTGGCGGAACGGCGGCGCCACCTTGTTCTTGACGACCTTGACGCGGGTTTCGTTGCCGGTCACCTCGTCGCCCTGCTTCACCGAGCCAGTCCGGCGGATATCCAGGCGCACACTGGAATAGAACTTCAGCGCATTGCCGCCGGTAGTGGTCTCGGGACTCCCGAACATCACGCCGATCTTCATGCGGATCTGATTGACGAACATCACCATGCAGTTGGCGTTCTTGATGTTGCCGGTCACCTTGCGCAGTGCCTGCGACATCAGCCTGGCCTGCAGACCGACGTGAGAATCGCCCATTTCGCCTTCGATCTCGGCACGCGGTGTAAGCGCCGCCACAGAGTCGACGACGATCACATCGACACCGCCGGAACGTACCAGCATGTCGCAGATTTCCAGCGCCTGCTCGCCGGTATCCGGCTGCGAGACCAGCAGATCGTCGAGATTGATGCCCAGTTTTTCGGCGTACGTCGGGTCCAGGGCATGCTCGGCATCGATGAACGCACAGGTCTTGCCTTGCTTCTGTGCCTGGGCAATCACCGATAGCGTCATCGTGGTCTTGCCCGAGGACTCGGGGCCGAAGATCTCGACCACGCGACCCAGCGGCAAGCCGCCCACGCCAAGCGCGATATCCAGCCCCAGCGACCCGGTGGATATGGCCGGCGTCGCTACGCGCGGCGTATCGCCAAGACGCATCACGGCGCCCTTGCCGAACTGGCGCTCGATCTGGGAAAGCGCTGCGTTGAGCGCCTTGGAACGGTTGTCGTCCTGTGCCATGAAGGTCTCCTATCGAAGGACGTCGAAGCTCGTACGGTGGCGCTGACGCATGTCGTCGCCGACCGCAAAACACTGTATGACTAGACAGTAGTATGACGAAAAAATTCCTCTCCGCCTACCTCTGTTTCTTACCCGATATCACGCTGGCGATACCCTTTTCTCAAGCCTGTCGATCAAGCCGATCAGCGCCACGCGTACCGCTTGTCCACGTACGACGTCACGCGTGCCCGGCAGATGATGGCACTCGCTCTCTTGCGCTCGCACGTCGCCCCAGGCGAAACATACCGTGCCCACGGGCTTGGCGGCGCTGCCACCACCGGGGCCCGCGACCCCGCTGATCGCCACACCCAGCGTGGCACCACTGTCGCGACATGCGCCCGCCACCATCTCACCCACGGTTTCGGCACTGACCGCTCCGTGCTCGGCAAGGGTTGCGTCACGCACCCCCAGTAGGCGCTGCTTGGCACCATTGGCATAGGTCACGTAGCCGGTCTCGAAATACGCAGAGCTACCGGCGATGTCGGTAATCGCACTGGCCACGCCACCACCGGTGCAGGACTCCGCCACCGTCACGCTGGCATTCGCCGCGAGACAGGCACGCCCCAGGCGCTCGGCCAATGCCTCGAGCGAATAGGCCTGCCATGTTGTCAGCGTCACCGCCATGTCGTGTCTCCCGGTTGCCATCTCAAGCGGCATGCCACTGACGCCGCCCACCCGAATGCGTAGAATAGAGGCTTTGGCGAACGTTTGCAGGCGCATCCAGCACGGCGTCGCCTTATCCCACTTGGCAACATCAGCCACCAGCACGACAAGGATTCGCATGAGCCAGGCCTCTGCCCAGCATACCCCGATGATGGTCCAGTACCTGAAGATCAAGCGTGAGCATCCCGAGGTGCTGCTCTTCTACCGCATGGGCGATTTCTACGAGCTGTTTTATGACGACGCCAAGCGCGCCGCAAAATTGCTCGATATTACCCTGACCCAACGTGGCCAATCGGCGGGCAAGCCGATTCCCATGGCCGGTGTGCCGTATCATAGTGCCGAAGGCTATCTGGCGCGGCTGGTCAAATCCGGAGAATCGGTGGCCATCTGCGAGCAGATGAGCGACCCCAGCACGGCCAAGGGCCCCGTGGACCGCCAGGTCGTGCGCATCGTCACGCCCGGTACCCTGCACGACGAAGCCTTGCTCGACGCGCGTCGCGACAATCTCGTGCTTGCCGTGCATTCTCACGGCGAGCGCTGGGGCCTAGCCTGGCTAGAGCTTTCAAGCGGCCATTTCAGCGTGCTCGAAGTCGATGGCGAGAGCGATCTGCTGTCCGAGATCCAGCGCCTCGACCCCGCCGAACTGCTCGCCGCAGAGAGTCTCTCGCTGCCACCTGCGCTCGCCGAGCGCCCTGGCTTTCGCCGCCAGGGCGACTGGCTGTTCGATCTAGAGAGCGCGCAGCGCTTGCTGTGCGATCAATTCGGCGTCGCCGACTTGCGCGGCTTCGGCTGCGCCCATCTCACCACTGCACTGACCGCCGCTGGCGTGCTCATCGACTACGCCCGCGACACCCAGCGCTCGCGCCTTCCCCACGTCACCGGGATCGCCGTGGAGACCCGCGACGAGGCGGTGGTGATCGATGCCGCCAGTCGTCGCAACCTCGAGATCGACATCAACCTCGGCGGCGGCTTCGAGAATACGCTGGCCAGCGTGTTGGACACCACCGCTACGGCCATGGGCTCGCGTCAGTTGAAGCGCTGGCTAAACCGGCCGCTGCGCGATACCACCCAAGTCCAGGCGCGTCAGGCAGCGGTACAGTGTCTCATCGACGACGACCGTTATGCTGCCCTGCGCGAGCCGCTCAAGGCAATCGGTGACATCGAGCGCATCCTCGCCCGAGTGGCCCTCTACAGCGCTCGGCCGCGTGACCTGGCACGCCTGCGCGATGCGCTCAATGCTCTACCTGCGCTGGAGCGCGATCTCGCTGAGCTCGGCGACGGCACCGCCATCGACGAGCTCAAGCGCCATATCCGGCCGTATCCCGAACTGGCCGAGACGCTGACCCGTGCCCTGATGGACAACCCGCCCGTGGTGATCCGCGACGGCGGCGTAATTGCCACAGGTTTCGACGAGGAACTCGACGAATACCGTGGCCTGGCCGAGCATGCCGGCGACTACCTGGTCGAGCTCGAGACTCGCGAGCGCGAACGCACCGGTCTGGCCAGCCTCAAGGTCGGCTATAACCGCGTCCACGGTTACTTCATCGAGATTCCGCGCGCTCAGGCCCGCGAGGCCCCGGCCGAATATATTCGTCGCCAGACGCTGAAAAATGCCGAACGCTTCATCATCCCCGAGCTCAAGGAATTCGAAGACAAGGCGCTCTCGGCCAAGTCGCGTGCGTTGGCGCGCGAAAAGCTGCTGTATGATGGATTGCTGGAAACGCTCAACGTCGATCTGCAAGCACTCCAGGGCACGGCACGCGCCCTGGCGACACTCGACGTCCTGGCATGTTTCGCCGAACGCGCCCTGGCGCTGGATTTCGTACGCCCACGGCTGAGCGATCAACCCGGCCTGCGCATTCGTGGCGGACGCCACCCCGTGGTCGAGCACGTCAGCGACCACCCGTTCGTGCCCAACGACCTAATGCTCGACGAAACGCGACGCTTGCTGGTCATCACCGGGCCCAACATGGGCGGGAAGTCGACCTACATGCGCCAAGCGGCCTTGATTGCGCTGCTCGCGCATACGGGCAGTTGCGTGCCCGCCGACGATGCCGAAATCGGCCCCGTGGACCGCATCTTCACACGTATCGGCTCCAGTGACGATCTGGCCGGCGGACGCTCGACCTTCATGGTGGAGATGACCGAAACCGCGACCATCCTGCATAACGCCACCGAGCACAGCCTGGTACTGATGGACGAGATCGGTCGCGGCACCAGCACCTTCGACGGTCTCTCGCTGGCCTGGGCCAGCGCCGAACACCTGGTCGAGCGGCGCGCGTTCACGCTCTTTGCCACGCACTACTTCGAGATGACCGCCCTGACGGAACCCTACGACGGCGTGGCCAATGTGCATCTGACGGCCGCCGAGCATCAGGACGGCATCGTCTTCATGCACCGTGTCGAGGAAGGGCCCGCAAGCCAGAGCTACGGCCTGCAAGTCGCGCAGCTCGCTGGTGTGCCGCCTCGCGTGGTGGCACGAGCACGCGAGAAGCTCGCCACCCTGGAGCAACAAGAAGTCCATCAAGCCAGCACTCGTGGCGGGATGCACGAGGGCGAGACGCCTAAACCGCAACAAGCAGACCTTTTCGCCAGTGCGCCGCACCCGGTCGTCGAGGCCCTGGAAAAGCTCGACCTTGATGACCTTTCCCCACGCCAGGCCATGGCCTTGCTCTATGAGTGGCGTGAACAATGCTGAAGGTGCGTTTGGCTATGAGGCCATTCCAAAACGTTTATGGCGCCCGCTTGCCCACGCGCCAGGGGCGCGACTAAAATGTGGCGCCATTAGAATATGCCATTATAAATCGCCGCCCGTTTATAACCGTACTGTCACGCTTGGCGCTGCCGCGACCGAGATTCAGGAGATCCTCATGACATTCGTCGTCACCGAAAACTGCATTCGCTGCAAATACACCGACTGCGTCGAAGTCTGTCCCGTGGACTGCTTCTACGAAGGGCCCAACTTCCTGGTGATTCACCCCGACGAGTGTATCGACTGCGCGCTGTGCGAGCCCGAATGTCCGGCCGAGGCGATATATTCGGAGGATGAGCTTCCGGAGGATCAGAAGGACTTTACCGAGCTGAATGCCGAGCTTTCCGAGGTTTGGCCCAACATCAGCGAGAAGAAGGATCCTCTCCCGGAAGCGGAGCAGTGGGACGGCAGCGCCGACAAGCGGCAATACCTCGAACGCTGACACTGATTGCCAACGTCCTCGGCGCGCTACACAACGCCGGCCTTTCGACGAGGCCGGCTTTTTTGGGTCGATAGGCAACGGCAAGACAAAAAAAAGCGGCCCGAAGGCCGCTGCATCCCATTCATCCCTGAGCGGCTCCCTCCGCTCGACTCCCGAGGTGCGCTCCATGCCTGCCATGGGCTCCCTCCACGACAGGCGCACCTTGCTGCATCCCAATCTGCCTCCAGGTAAGCAATGCCTTTGCTCATCCTGTGCCATTGCATTGTTACCAAACCTTATCGTCGCGACAAGCGGGCCATTTGGCTGCCTCCGTTCTGAAGGCAGACATCGGAAAACATAAAATTATCTTTAAAAACAAAAAGATAAGACAGTAGAAAACGTATCTATCGCGTCGATCATCGCGCTTTATCACATATTGAGGGCATTTTTTGTAGGAAATCTCTTACAATAAATGGAGATAACGCTTACTCCAAAAACACTCACGGCGGCCCTTAAGGCCGCCGTGGATGCTACAACCGGAATATCATAGACGTACGCTTTGCGTCCGGCGTCAGCCCTGGCCCTTGATCGCGGCCAGACCGGGGTAGGTCGCCTTTGCTCCCAAAGCCTGCTCGATGACCAGCAAGCGGTTGTACTTGGCCACGCGATCGCTGCGGCACAGCGAGCCGGTCTTGATCTGGCCGGCGGACGTGCCCACGGCCAGATCGGCGATGGTGGTGTCCTCGGTCTCGCCGCTGCGGTGCGAGATGACCGCCGTGAAGCCGGCGTCCTGCGCCATCTTGATGGCATCCAGCGTCTCGGAGAGCGAGCCGATCTGGTTGAACTTGATCAGGATGGAGTTACCGATGTGCTCGTCGATACCGCGCTTCAGGATCCGCGTGTTGGTGACGAACAAATCGTCGCCCACCAGTTGAACCTTATCGCCCAGCTTATCGGTCAGCGCTTTCCAGCCCGCCCAATCGGACTCGTCCATGCCATCCTCGATGGAGACGATCGGGTATTGATCGCACAGCGCTGCGAGATAGTCGACGAAGCCTGCCGCGTCGTAGGACTTACCCTCGCCCGAGAGGTTGTACTGACCGTCCTGGTAGAACTCCGAGGAGGCGCAGTCCAGCGCCAGGGTCACGTCCTTGCCCAAGGCATAGCCGGCCTTTTCCACGGCCTCCTGGATCACTGCCAACGCCTCGGCATTGGAGGCCAGGTTGGGGGCGAAACCACCCTCGTCGCCCACCGAGGTCGACAGGCCGCGCGCGGCGAGCACCTTCTTCAGGGTATGGAAGATCTCGGCACCCATGCGCAGCGCTTCACGGAAGTCGGGTGCGCCGACCGGCTGGATCATGAATTCCTGAATATCGACGTTATTGTCGGCATGCTCGCCGCCATTGAGGATATTCATCATCGGCACCGGCATACGGAACTGGCTCGGCTGGCCGTACAGCTCGGCGATGTGCGCGTAGAGTGGCACGCCCTTCTCGGTGGCAGCCGCTTTGGCGGCCGCAAGCGACACGGCGAGGATGGCGTTGGCGCCGAGACCTTCTTTATTGTCGGTGCCATCCAGCTCGAGCATGGCGTTATCCAGACCGCGCTGATCGAGCGCGTCTTTACCCACCAGGGCCTCGCGAATCTTGCCGTTGACGGCCTCGACCGCCTTGAGTACGCCCTTGCCCAGGTAGCGCGACTTGTCTCCGTCGCGCAGCTCAAGCGCCTCGCGTGAGCCGGTGGAGGCGCCGCTCGGCGCGCAAGCCGTGCCACGCACGCCACTCGCCAGCACTACATCGGCCTGAACGGTTGGATTGCCGCGGGAGTCCAGCACCTCGAGGGCGTGGATATCTTTGATCTCAGCCATTGCGAGTCATCCTCGTGTTAACGATGGGTCGTTTCAGCATATCGAGAGGGTAGCGGTCACGTTGACCGCTACGGGCGGCTCCGCTCGTCGTGTACTCGACTATCGCATTCGTCAGTGTCTCAGTCGATTTCCAGAGGCGCGAAACCCTTGACCATGTCGTCGATCGACTTGAGTTGGCTCAAGAAGCCCTCGAGACGATTCAGGGGCAAGGCGCAGGGACCGTCGCACTTGGCATTGTCAGGGTCGGGATGCGCCTCGAGAAACACTCCTGCCAGCCCTACTGCGACGCCCGCACGCGCCAGCTCGGCAACCTGCGCACGGCGTCCGTCGGCGCTGTCGGCGCGGCCACCGGGTTGCTGCAGTGCATGGGTGACATCGAAGAAGACCGGGTAGCCTGTCTTTTTCATTTCCCCGAAGCCCAGCATGTCGACCACCAGGTTGTTGTAGCCGAAGCTTGAGCCGCGTTCGCAGAGTATCAGCCGCGAATTACCCGCTTCCTCGCACTTGCGAATGATATGACGCATCTCATGCGGGGCGATGAACTGCGGCTTCTTGATGTTGATAGCCGCGCCGGTCTCGGCCAATGCCACCACCAAATCGGTCTGACGGGCCAGGAAGGCCGGTAACTGAATGACATCCGCCACTTCGGCCACCGGCTTGGCCTGCCAGGGCTCGTGTACGTCGGTGATCACCGGCACGTTGAAGCGCGACTTGATCTCGTCCAGCCATTCGAGCCCTTTTTCCAGGCCCGGGCCACGGTACGAGTGGATCGAGCTGCGATTGGCCTTGTCGAAACTCGACTTGAACACATAGGGCATGCCCAGGCGCCGCGTCACCTCGACATAGGCCTCGGCGACTTCCAGGGCCATCTCGCGGGACTCGAGCACGTTCATGCCGCCGAACAGCGTCAGCGGCAATGAATTGCCGGCCCTCAGGCCGGCGAATTCAATTTGTTTGGATGTCTCGGCCATAGTGCTTCCTCAGTTCTGCTGTTGTGCACGCGCCCGCACGACCGCCGCCTTGTACTCCAGCGCGGCATTGATGAAGCCGGAGAACAGCGGATGCCCATCGCGCGGGGTGGAGGTGAACTCCGGATGAAACTGGCACGCCACGTACCACGGATGATCGGGTAGCTCGATCATCTCGACCAGGGAGTGATCGGCGCTCTTGCCGGAAATCACCAGTCCGGCGTCTTCCAGGGCCTCGACGAACTGGTTGTTGACCTCGAAGCGATGGCGATGGCGTTCGGTGATGTCTTCCAGGCCATAGGCCGCGTGCGCCCGGGTGCCCGGTTTGAGGTGGCACACCTGGCCGCCGAGTCGCATGGTACCGCCCAGGTCGGACGCCGCATCGCGCAGCTCGATCTTGCCCTCGGGCGTGACCCATTCGGTAATCAGCCCCACGACCGGATGCTGCGTGTCGTGGGTGAATTCGGTGGAGTTGGCATCCGCCCACCCCGCGACATGGCGCGCATATTCGATGACCGCCACCTGCATGCCCAAACAGATCCCCAAGTACGGCACTTTATTTTCGCGGGCATAACGGGCGGTGGCGATCTTGCCTTCCACGCCACGCTCGCCGAAGCCACCGGGCACCAGAATCGCGTCCTTGCCGGCGAGGCGTTCGGTACCGTGACGCTCGATGTCTTCGGAGTCGATATAGTCGATGTTGACCTTGACCCGCCCCTGAATGCCGGCATGGATCAACGCCTCGTTGAGCGACTTGTAGGCGTCGAGAAGCTCCATGTACTTGCCGACCATGGCGATGTTGACCGACTTGAGCGGGTTCAGCTTGGCATCCAGGACGTGCACCCATTCACCGAGATCGGCTTCGTCGGCCTCGAGGCGCAGCTTGTCGCAGATGATGTCGTCCAGGCCATGCTCATGCAGCATCAGCGGAATGCGATAGATGGTATCGGCATCCTGCAGCGGCACCACGGCGCGCTCCTCGACGTTGGTGAACAGCGCAATCTTGCGCCGTTCACTTTCCTCGAGCTCGACTTCGCTACGACAGATGAGAATATCCGGCTGGATACCGATGGAACGCAGCTCCTTGACGCTGTGCTGGGTCGGCTTGGTCTTGGTCTCGCCAGCGGTCTTGATATAAGGCACCAGCGTAAGGTGCATGAAGAGTGCCTGGCTGGCACCCTTCTCACTACGGATCTGACGCGTCGCTTCGAGAAATGGCAGCGATTCGATATCGCCCACCGTGCCGCCGATTTCCACCAGCGCGACATCGAAGCCATCTCCACCCTCATAGACCCGGCGCTTGATCTCGTCGGTGATATGCGGAATCACCTGCACGGTCCCACCCAGGTAATCGCCGCGGCGCTCCTTGCGCAACACGTGCTCGTAGACGCGCCCGGTGGTGAAATTGTTGCTCTGGGTCATCTTGGTGCGGATGAAACGCTCGTAGTGGCCCAGGTCGAGATCGGTTTCGGCGCCATCTTCGGTGACGAACACCTCGCCGTGCTGGAACGGGCTCATCGTGCCGGGGTCGACATTGATGTACGGGTCCAGCTTGAGGATGGTGACCTTGAGGCCGCGCGCCTCGAGGATCGCCGCAAGGGAAGCGGAGGCGATGCCCTTGCCGAGTGAGGACACAACACCGCCGGTCACGAAGATATATCGCGTCATGGAAAACCTGTCGAAACGTGATCTGAAGGCCGTGGAGAAAACCGGGCCTGGATGGGACGCCAGAATAGCAGATTCGCCCAGAACGCTCAATTTGGGCTTCGAGCAGGATGGTGCCTACGTCCTGCTCGCAGCCCGCAGTCCGGTGGGAGGGAACTTGTTCCCGACGGAGCCAACTCCATCGCGAATAAATTCGCTCCCACCCGATACCGGATCAGGCCGCCATGGCCCGCAGCCGAGATTCACACGCCGAGGTAGTCGAGGATGCCCTCACCCGCCTGACGGCCTTCATAGACGGCGGTGACCACCAGGTCGGAGCCACGCACCATGTCGCCACCGGCGAAGACCTTCTCATGGCTTGTCTGGAAGGCGAAGCCACCCTGGGCCGGCGCCTTGACGCGGCCGCGCTCGTCGAGGTTGATGCCCACCGTGTCGAACCAATCGGCGGGATTGGGCTGGAAACCGAAGGCGATGATCACCGCGTCGGCGGCGAACACCTCTTCCGAGCCCGGCACCACCTCGGGACGCTGACGCCCGTTGGCATCCGGCTCACCGAGACGCGTGCGCACCAACTTGACGCCCTCGACCTTGTCCTCGCCGACGATGGCCACCGGCTGGCGATTGAACAGAAACTCCACGCCTTCCTCGCGGGCGTTGGCGACTTCCTTACGCGACCCCGGCATGTTGTCCTCGTCACGGCGGTAGGCGCAGGTCACGCTGGCCGCCCCCTGACGAATCGAGGTGCGGTTGCAGTCCATCGCCGTGTCGCCACCGCCCAGCACCACGACACGCTGACCTTCGAGCGAGACGTAATCCTCGGGATTCTTCTCGAAGCCCAGGCAGTGATTGACGTTGGCGACCAGAAAATCCAGCGCCTTGTGGACACCCGGCAGATCCTCACCGGGGAAACCGCCTTCCATGTACTTGTAGGTGCCCATGCCCATGAACACGGCGTCGAATTCGTCGAGCAGCGCCTCATGGGACACATCGCTGCCAATTTCCACGCCCAGGCGGAACTCGATACCCATCTCCTCGAACACCGCGCGGCGACGCTTCATGACATTTTTCTCGAGCTTGAACTCGGGAATGCCGAAGGTCAGCAACCCGCCGATTTCGGGATGCTTGTCGAACACCACCGGCTTGACGCCGTTACGCACCAGAATGTCGGCACAGCCCAGCCCCGCCGGCCCGGCACCGATCACCGCGACGCGCTTGTCGGTCCACTCGACCTTGGACATATCCGGCCGCCAGCCCATGGCGAAGGCCGTGTCGGTAATGTACTTCTCCACCGAGCCGATGGTCACCGCACCGAAGCCGTCATTCAGAGTGCAGTCACCCTCGCAGAGGCGATCCTGCGGGCACACGCGACCGCACACCTCGGGCAGCGAGTTGGTGCGGTGCGACATTTCCGCCGCCTCGAGGATGTTGCCCTCACTGACCAGCTTCAACCAGTTGGGAATGTAATTGTGGACCGGGCACTTCCACTCGCAATACGGATTGCCGCAATCCAGACAGCGATGCGCCTGGCTGGCCGCCTCGCTGGGCTTGTAAGGCTCGTAGATCTCGGCGAACTCGCGCGCCCGGGCGCGCGCTTCCTTCTTCTGCGGATCCTGCCGGCCGACATCGATGAACTGGAAATCGTTATTCAGACGGTTTGCCATGATCGTCTCTCCTCGTATTCAGTGAGTAGCAGACGCTACTCGGGCCGCCGACGGCTCTTATTCCGGCTGACGCCGGGATTGGGCCAGCAGGCCGTTGAGACTTGCTGCCTTGGGCTTCACCAACCAGAAATGTCGGATGAAGTCGGAGAAGTCCTCGAGGATCGCTTGACCCCGCGCGGAGCCGGTTTCGGCGACGTATTCCTCGATCATCTCCCGCAGGTGGCGCCGATAGGCTTCCATGACCTCGGTATTGATGCGATGGATCTCGACCAGTTCGTGGTTGTACTTGTCGACGAAGGTGCGATCTTCATCGAGCACATACGCGAACCCGCCGGTCATGCCCGCCCCGAAGTTGATGCCGGTCTCGCCGAGCACGGCGACCAGGCCACCGGTCATATACTCGCAGCAGTGATCGCCGGCGCCCTCGATGACCGCATGCACGCCGGAGTTACGCACCGCGAAGCGCTCACCCGCCGTACCCGCCGCGAACAGCTTGCCGCCCGTCGCGCCGTACAGGCAGGTGTTGCCGATGATCGCCGTCTTGTGGCTTTCGAAGCGGCTCTCATGCGGTGGCACGATGACCACCTTGCCGCCGTTCATGCCCTTGCCGACATAATCGTTGGCATCCCCTTCGAGATAGAGTTGCAGGCCACGCGCATTCCACACCCCGAAGCTCTGCCCGGCCACACCGATGAAACGCGCGGTAATCGGCGCGTCTTCAAGACCGCTCTCGCCATAGCGCTTGGCGATCTCGCCGGACACTCGGGCCCCTACGCTGCGGTCGCAGTTGGTGATCCGCAAATGGAACTCGCCGCCCGACTTGGCCTCGATGGCAGGCAACAAGGCATCCAGCATTTCCTGGTTCTTGGCTCCCGGATCGTGCGGCTCATTACGCCCGACCTGACAGAACTGCGGCGCCCCTTCGGGCACATGATCGTTCTGTAACAGCGGCATCAAATCGAGCTTGCGCTGAGACGCCGTCTCGCCCTCGAGGATCTCGAGTAGGTCAGTACGCCCGATCAGATCGGTCAACTGGCGCACGCCGAGCAACGCCATCAGCTCGCGGACCTCCTCGGCGATGAAGCGGAAGTAGTGCTTGACCATGTCCACGGTGCCGCGGAAATGCTCGTCGCGCAGATGCTGGTGCTGAGTCGCGACGCCGGTGGCGCAATTGTTGAGGTGACAGATACGCAGGTATTTGCACCCCAGCGCCACCATTGGTGCCGTGCCGAAGCCGAAACTCTCGGCGCCGAGAATCGCCGCCTTGACCACGTCGAGGCCGGTTTTGAGGCCGCCATCGGTCTGCAGGCGAATCTTGTCACGCAGGCTGTTGATGCGCAGCGCCTGATGCACCTCGGGCAGGCCCAGTTCCCAAGGGCTGCCGGCATGCTTGATCGAGGTCAGCGGACTCGCCGCGGTGCCACCGTCGTAGCCGGAGACGGTAATCAAATCGGCGTAGGCCTTGGCCACGCCGGTGGCGATGGTGCCGATGCCCGGCTCGGAGACCAGCTTGACCGAGACCTGGGCCGCGGGGTTGACCTGCTTCAAATCGAAGATCAGCTGCGCCAGATCCTCGATGGAATAGATGTCGTGATGCGGCGGCGGAGAGATCAGCGTCACCCCGGGCACCGCATAACGCAGCCGGGCAATCAGCTCGTTGACCTTGCCGCCGGGCAGTTGCCCGCCTTCGCCAGGCTTGGCCCCCTGCGCGACCTTGATCTGCAGCACCTCGGCATTGACCAGATACGCCGGCGTCACGCCAAAGCGCCCGGAGGCGATCTGCTTGATCTTCGACGAGCGAACGGTCCCATAGCGCGCCGGATCCTCACCGCCCTCACCGGAGTTGGAGCGCCCGCCGGTCTCATTCATGGCTTGCGCCATCGCCTCATGGGCCTCGGGTGACAGTGCGCCGAGCGACATTCCGGCGCTGTCGAAGCGCGGCAGCAGGTTCTCGACCGGCTCGACCTCGTCGAGCGGCAACGGCTCGGGGGCCGGTTTGAGCGTGAGCAGGTCACGGATGGTGGCCACCGAGCGCTCGTTGACGGTCTGTGCGAACTGCTTCCACTTGGCGTAGTCGCCGCTTTGCACCGCGCTCTGCAACTGCATGACCACGTCCGGGTTGTAGGCGTGGTATTCATGATCATGAACGTACTTCACCAGGCCGCCCTGACGAATGCTCTTGCGCGGGATCCAGGCATCGCGGGCCAGCAGTTCCTGCTGCAGTTGCAGCTCGGCGAAGCCGGCGCCCTCGATGCGCGACGCCATACCGGCAAAGCACATGTCCATGACCTCGGAGGACAGCCCCACCGCTTCGAATAGCTGAGAACCACGATAGGAGGCCAGCGTCGAGATTCCCATCTTGGAGAGAATCTTATAGAGCCCCTTTTGCATGCCTTTGCGATAGTTTTCGCGGGCATCCGCCGGATTGCCGGTCAACTCGCCGGTGTTGTGCATGTCGGCCATGACCTGGTAGGCCAGATACGGATACACCGCCGTGGCCCCCACACCGAACAGCACCGCCATCTGGTGAGCGTCGCGGGCATAGCCGGTCTCGACCACCAGGTTGACGCGCGGCCGTAAGGCCTTGCGGCCCAGGTGATGGTGGATCGCCCCCACCGCCAGCACGGCATGAATCGGCAATTTGCCGCGCTCCAGATCGGCATCCGAGAGCACCAGAATCACCTTGCCCTCGCGAATCGCGTCCTCGGCTCGCTGGCACAGATTAAGCAGCGCCTGCTTGAGCGTATCGCGCTCAGGGTCGTAACTCAGACTCAGCTTATGGCTGGCGAATGCCGGATCCTCCTGGGTCACCAACGCGGTGAACTTGCGCGGCGAGAGCACCGGCGTCGTCAGAATCAAGCGATGCGCGTGCTCGGGGGTCGCCTCGAAGACATTCAGCTCGGCGCCGCAACAGGTTTCCAGCGACATCACGATCGCTTCGCGCAACGGGTCGATAGCCGGATTGGTGACCTGGGCGAACTTTTGCCGGAAGTAATCGGTCAGCAAGCGTCCATGGCGCGACAGTACGGCCATCGGCGTGTCGTCACCCATCGAGCCCACCGCCTCCTGGCCGCCTTCGGCCAACGGGCGCAACAGCTGATCGCGCTCTTCGAACGTCACCTGGAACATCTTCTGGTAGACGTTGAGTTCGTTACCGGCCATGGGCTGGAAGCGCGCCAGCTCGGTCAACGCGGACTCCAGGTAATGCGCATGCTGCTTCAACCAGCGACGGTAGGGATACGCCGAGCGCAGGCGTTCGTCGACATCCGGCGTATGCAGGACTTCACCGGTGTGAGTGTCCACGGCGAGGATCTGCCCCGGGCCCACACGACCCTTGGCGATGACGTCCTCGGGCTTGTAATCGTAGACACCGATCTCGGAGGACAGGGTGATGTAGCCGTTCTCGGTGATCACCCAGCGCGCCGGACGCAACCCGTTACGGTCGAGCATGCACACCGCATGGCGGCCATCGGTCATCACCAGACCGGCGGGGCCGTCCCACGGCTCCATATGCATGGAGTTGTATTCATAGAAGGCGCGCAGATCGCCGTCCATGGTTTCGACGTTCTGCCACGCCGGCGGCACCATCATGCGCACGGCGTTGTAAAGATCCATGCCCCCGGTCAGCAACACCTCGAGCATGTTGTCCATGCTGGAGGAGTCGGAACCCGAGGTATTGACGATCTCGTCGAGCTCGGTGATCTCGGGCAACAACGGCGAGATGAAGTTTTCCTTGCGCGCGTTGGCCCAGCCACGGTTGGCTTCGACCGTGTTGATCTCGCCATTGTGGGCCATGAACCGGAAGGGTTGCGCCAAAGGCCAGCGCGGCGCGGTATTGGTGGAGAAGCGTTGATGGAAAACGCAGATCGCCGTATGCAGCCGCTCATCGCCCAGGTCACGATAAAAGGTCGGCAGGTCCGCGGGCATCATCAGCCCCTTGTAGGACACCACCTCGCTGGACAACGAACAGATATAGAAGTTGTCTTCGTCCTTGAGCGCTTGTTCGGCATAACGACGCGCCATGAACAGATCGACATTGAACGCCTGGGTGTCACGCTCGTCTTCCGCTTCGACGAAGACCTGGCGAATCCGGGGCAGGCACTCCAATGCCATGGGGCCACAGACTGAAGCATCGGTGGGGACTTCGCGCCAACCACTGACACGCAGCCCGCGCGCCGTCAGTTGCGCCTCGAGCACCTCTCGCGCATGCGCCTCGCGCGCATCGTCATCGGGCAGAAACACACTCCCCACGGCGAAACGCTCGCCTAGCACGACACCCAGGTCCTCACTCGCCACGGCACGCATGAAGTCGCCGGGCATCTTGAATAGTAGACCGCAGCCATCGCCGGTCTTGCCATCGGCGGCGATGCCGCCGCGGTGGGTCATGCACGTCAGGGACTCGATCGCGGTCTTGAGCAGGTCATGACTCGCCTGCCCTTCCATGTGGGCGATCAAGCCAAAACCGCAGTTGTCACGGAACTCGCCAGGCTGGTGAAGGCCTCTCATCATGGGCGTGCCTCACAAAATTTTGAAACTTGTGTCCAGAAATAATCGTGTTATGCTTTACGGTTATCTTTTATTTTTTGAAGGTCGAAAAGCACGTCATGCGATGACGCATCGGGCGTGAAAAAGGTCGACCAGCATATCCCTTGGCCCCCTCTCAAGCAATTCCACTACCTGCCGCTTTGCCGCAAATCTGCGCAAAATCGCGGAGTTAGCCGCAAACCCTCGCTAAAACCCCTGACATGTCAACGCGTTAGCAAGCTTGAACGCCTGAGCCTCGAAGCACGCGACTTTAGTCTAAAACCCAGCCTCATCTCATGCCGATCCTGCATGAGGCATGCCGATACAGGCATATTGTCGCGTGAAAAGCGCCGCTGCACAAACGCAGCAAGGCCCTACGCAAAACGCCTGCCGAGGAGGCAGGCGTCGCGAGTCGATCGGCGGGAGAAGAGCGCGTCAGGCGCGAGGGAACTCGTCGAGCAGCGCCTTGAGCATATCCGGCGGAGTATCGTCGTAGACGCACGCCTCACCCAGGCCGGACAACAACACCAGACGTAAGCGGCCGTCGATGTTCTTCTTGTCCAAGCGCATGGCGGCGAGAAAATCATCGGCACTCATCGCAGCAGGCACCGTCACCGGCAGCCCGGCACTGGCCACCAGCGTCTCGACACGTGCCATATCCTCGCTGGAAAGCCAGCCCAGACGCTGCGACAGCGTGGCGGCCATCAGCATTCCCGCGCCCACGGCCTCACCATGAAGCCAATTACCATAGCCTTGATGCGCTTCGATGGCGTGCCCGAAGGTATGCCCCAGGTTGAGCAGCGCTCGCTGCCCTTGCTCGGTCTCGTCGCGGGCGACGATCTCGGCCTTGATCGCACAGCTTCTCAGAATGGCGTCGGTGAGCGCCTCGACATCGAGCCCGCGCAGCGCCGACATACGCGCCTCTAGCCAGGCGAGGAAGTCGGCATCCTGTATCAGGCCGTACTTGATGACCTCGGCGAGCCCCGCGGCTAGCTCTCGGCCCGGCAGCGTGGCCAACGTATCGGTGTCGATCAATACCGCGCGCGGCTGCCAGAAAGCGCCGATCATGTTCTTGCCGCGCGGATGATTGACGCCGGTTTTGCCCCCCACCGAGGAATCCACCTGCGACAACAAGGTGGTGGGCACTTGCACGAAAGCCACGCCACGCTGATAGCACGCCGCTGCGTACCCTGCCATGTCGCCGATCACGCCCCCGCCGAGCGCCACTAGCGTGCAACGACGGTTGAAGCCCGCCGCCAGCAGTGCATCCCAGATGCGTTCGACACTGGCCAACGTTTTGGTGTGCTCGCCGTCGGGCAGGATCACCTCGCGCACGTCACGATCGTCACCGCTCAGTGTGCGCTTGAGGCGCTCGAGATACAGCGGTGCCACCGTCTCGTTGGTGACGATCATCACCTGGCGCCCGGCTAGGTACGGCACCAGCATGTCCGGTGTGTCGAGCAACCCCGGCCCGACATGGATGGGATAGCGCCGGGCGTCGAGCTCGACATGCAGACGTTGATACGGCGATGCGGACGAAGCGGACGAAGCGGACGAAGCGGTCATGATCAAGCCTTTAGATCGAGTGGATCGGACAAACGCTTGGTGCGGCGAATGATCTCGTTGACCACCGCCTTGGGGCCGCGCCGGTCGGTACGTACCGTCAAGTCGGCGGTGGCGCGATAAAGCGGGTCACGCTTGGCGAATAGATCGCGCAGCACCTGCTCAGGGTTGCCTTGGCGCAACAAGGGGCGATTACGGTCGCGGGCCGTGCGCCGAATCTGCTGTTCGACCGAGGTCGCCAAATACACCACCGTGCCACGCTCACGCAGCGCCTGGCGGTTATCCTCGCGCATCACCGCGCCACCGCCGGTGGCGAGGACGATGGCCTCGCGGCCGGCCAACTCCCGCAGCATGAGGGTTTCACGATCACGAAAGCCACGCTCGCCCTCGACATCGAAAATCCAGGCAATATTGGCACCGCAGCGCGCCTCGATTTCGTGATCGCTATCGAAAAACTCGCGCTTCAACTCGGCTGCCAGCAGGCGTCCGATGGTACTTTTCCCCGCGCCCATAGGGCCGACGAGAATGATCGTGGGCAGACCCTGCATCAGCGATTCGCCTGTTCGTCTCCGATGATCTTGGGGGTAATGAAGATCAGTAATTCTACCTTTTCGTTGGATTCCTGGGTATAGCGGAACAACGAACCGATGAACGGTAAATCACCGAGCAGCGGTGTCTTGTAGAGATTGCGCAATTGCTCGGAGGTCAGTATGCCGCCCAACACCACCGTTTCGCCATCATCCACCAGCACCTGGGTCTCGATGGAATTGGTATCGATCGCCGGCGCCCCATCATAGCTACTATCGGCGACAGTATCGTTGTTGATCAGCAAGTCCATGACGATGCTGTCGTCGGGGGTGATCTGCGGTGTCACTGCTAGCGACAGCACGGCTTCCTTGAATTCCACGTTGGTCGCCCCGGACGAGGTCGACTCTTGGTAGGGAATTTCCTGCCCCTGCTTGATCACCGCCTTCTTCTGGTTGGCGGTGATGATCTTGGGTTGGGAAATGGTCTGACTCTTGCCTTCGCTTTCCAGAGCGCGCAGCTCCAGATCGAGCAGTACATCGCCGGAAAGATAGCCGAAGCTGAATGCCGAGCCGCTGCCATCGCTATCGCCCAGATCGACGGAGAGACCGGCAGAGCCGCGATTGGCACCGCTGGGGTTGCGGTCGACCACGCTCCCCACGCCATCTTCGTCGAAGGTAACCCCCTGGCTTTGCGAGACGCCCCAATTGACGCCCAACTCTTGAGAGGCAGTGTCACGGGCGATGACGATACGCGCCTCGATCTGCACCTGGCGCACCGGCACATCGAGCCTGTCGAGCATGTCACGGATACCGGCCAGTTGCTCGGGCGTGTCACGTACCAGCAAGGTATTGGTCCGCTCATCGACCGTCACACGACCACGCTCGGAGAGCAGCCCGAACCCTTCGCTGCCACGCAGCATCGTGGCCAGATCAGTGGCCTTGGCGTAACGCACCTGTACGTATTCCGTCTTCAGCGAAGCCAACTGTTGAGACTGAGCGCGGTTCTCCAGCGTCTGGCGCTCCATCTGCGCTAGCTCATCGGCGGGCGCAACCACGATCACATCCCCCTCGCGACGACTCGCAAGGCCATGACTCTTGAGGATCAGATCGAGCGCTTGATCCCACGGCACCTGCGTGAGATTGAGCGTCACGCTGCCCTGGACGCTATCGCTGGCGACGATATTGACCCCACTGAAGTCGGAGAGCACCGACAATACTTCGCGCACTTGGATGTTCTGAAAATTGAGACTCACCGGCTCGCCGTCGTATTCCTGTGCGTCGTCTTCTAACGCGCGCGCATCATCAGCGCGCGGCCGCACCTCCACGATCAGTTGATCGCCGCGCTGCGTGACCAGGTGCTGAAAAGCCTCGCGATTGTCGAGCGTCAGCGTCACACCCTCATCGCCCTCCTGCGGCACGATGCGCGACACCGGCGTATCGAAATCGCTGACGTCGAGGATCCGGTTCATATCTCCGGGCAGCCGGACACCAGGCAGCGATACCGTCAAGGTATCACCCTCAGTATCCGTTTCAGGCGTCACGCCACCGTGGTCGAGCGTGACCACCAAACGACCAGCGCCGTTATCGCCGCGCCGAAAATCGAGATCGCGGATGCGCGTCAGCGCGGTGGAACGCTCAGCGGCATCCCCACCCAGGCGCACGCGAAGCCGCTCCCCCTGACGCTGGGTCGAATAAGGCAGGGGCTCATCGAGACCGAATACCAAACGCGTGCGCTCCCCGGTGTCGGCCACGCTGACCTCGCGCAGTCCGTCCCGATCGATACCGAAGCGGCGCTGATCGAGCTGGTTTGTCGTTGCCGGCAGGTCGACGATGACCTGCGCCGGCGAATCGCTTCGGTAGCTATGCGGCTCGGGTGCCGGACCATCGAACGCCAGCAGAGCATCGATTCCGCCATCCCCGCGCTGGGCGAACTCGAGCGATGTCAACGTCGCCGCCTGTCCTTGGGCACAGACGGCCAGCCCCACGAGGCAGAGCCCGCCCATCAGCCAGTCGCGCAGCGTTCGCATCATGTCGTTCTCCTGCCTGTACGTACCGCCATCACTCGGCGGCTTGCGATGAATCGTTGAATTCCAAGGTACGCTGCCGCTGACGCCAGGTGCCGCCCTCGCGCACCCGCTCGACCAGCTCGACACCCGCGTCCTGAATCGCCGTGACACGTCCGAAATCGGTCCCCAGATAGTGACCTTCGAAAAGGCGGTAGACGTTGCCGTCGGGCGCGCGGATCAAGGCCGATGGCTGCCCACCTACCGTCAAGGTTCCCACCAGTTCGAGTTGTTCCAACGGAAAGCGCTCCAGGGGCTCACGCGGACGCTGACGGTCTGGGCCATCGCCCTGTGATGCTGTCACGGCGCCTTCCTGCGTGCGGCGCTCGGCACTGAACGGGCTACGCTGCTGGGCCTGCGAATAATGTGCCGTGCGATACACCGGCGCGGGAGGAAGCGACTCGATGCTACCCTCCGGCCGCTGGCGCAGGGCATTCAGGTGCGCATCCAGGGTGGTCATCTCGGCATCGCGACAACCGCCCAGCAACACCATCCCGACCAACCCCGTAAGCAGGACACGCCAACGCCGAGAGCTCGTCAGCCATTCAGTCATCGCCACGCTCCTCGGCCTTGGGATCAGCGTCTTCGCGATAGCTGTAGGTACGGGCCAGCAGCGACAGACGCAGCGCATCGCCATCGCCCACCGGCGACAGCGAGAAGTCATGCAGGGTCACGATACGCGGCAGCGCCGCCACGCTGGACAGGAAGGCGGCAATGTCGTGATAGCCGCCGCGTACCTGGATATCGAAGGGCTGCTCGATGTAGAAGTCTTGCGGCACCGGCGAACGCAACCGGATCGACTCGATGGCGAGGCGATGGTCCTGCGCCGCATCGCTGATGTCATCCAGCAGCGCTGGGATCTCTGTGTCGGTGGGCAGCATTTTCAGCAATGCCTGCATGCGCGTGTCGAGTTCCGCCATCTGCATGCGCATCTGCTCGAGATTAGCCGCCTGATAAGCACGGGTTTCGTATTCCTGGAGCAGCTCGCCCTCGCGCCCTTGCAAGCTCTCCAGGGTTTCCTGGCGCGGAGCGGCGACGTACCACTGGGCTACCCAGAAGACGGCCAGAAACAGCGCCACCAGGCATATCGCCTGCAGCAACGCCGGCCAGGTGCCGGCTTCCTTGAGGTCCAGATCGCGCCACTCGACCTCGCGCAACTGCCGCCACTGTGAGCGCAGACTCATGGCGCCTCCTCGGCATCACGGCGAGGCGTACGCGCCTCGACACTGAGGTTGAAGCGCTTCAGCGTCGCATCGTCGCCATCCGACTGCACGTCGGAAAGCGCCGGCGTGCCAAACACGGGCGAGGCATCGAGCTGCCGCAGCAGCTCGGACACGCGCCGATTGGAACGCGCCAGGCCACTCAGCTCGAGTCGATCGCCCTCTCGTACCAAGCGGTCGTAATGCACCCCGTCGACCAGCGTTGCCGCCAGCTGATCGAAGATACGCACCGTCTGCGGACGGCTGAATTGCAGCTCGCGGATCAGGCCGATCTGTTCGAGCATCCGACCCCGTAATTCGCGATAGTCCTTGACCGTGTCGATGTCCTTTTCGAGCGCCTCCATACGGCGCTCGATCAGGGCCAGGCGACCACGTTCGGCGTCGATCCCCGCTTGATACCAACGCGACACCCCCAAGGCGCACAACAGTGCCAGCACCGCCACGCCCACCAGCGCCATGTAAAAGCGTCGTGTGCGTCGCTGCCGGTGCGCCTCACGCCACGGCAACAGGTTGATTTCGATACTCATCGCCGCCCTCTCATCGCCAGGCCGCACGCAGTGAGCATCGCCGGCGCATCGCTGGCAAGCGCCTGCACGTCGACGCGCGACGCCACCCGCATGCGCTCGAACGGATTGGCCATCACCACTTCCAACCCGCTTTGCGCGGCGAGCCGTTCACGCAACCCCGGAATGACACTCGAGCCGCCCGCCAGAATCAGGCGCTGGATATCACGGGGCTTGCCCGAGGTGTGATAAAGCTGCAATGAGCGGCCGATTTGCTGAATCAGCATGTCGATGAACGGCGTCACTACCGCATGCTCGTAATCCTCGGGCAAACCGCCGCGCTTCTTGGCCAACCCCGCCTCTTCGAGGCTCAGGCCATAGCGCTTACGGATTTCCTCGGTCAAGTGGCGACCGCCCAGCACGTTGTCGCGGGTATAGGCGATACGCCCATCGATGAGCACATGGAAGGCGTTCATATTGGCGCCGATATCGACCAGCGCGGCGCACTCTCCCGCCTGCTCGGACGGCGTCTCGTCGCGCAACAGCTCACTGGCCGCACGCTCCATGGCGAACGATTCCACGTCGACCGCGGCAGGCTCGAGTCCGGCACGGCGAAGAACGTCAGCGAGATGGTCGACATCCTGCAGGCGGCACGCCACCAGCAAGACATCTTGCTGATCGGGGTAGCGAGCGTTGAGCCCCAGACGCTGGAAATCGAAGGCCACCTCATTGAGCGGAAACGGGATATGGCGCTCGGACTCGAGCTGAATGCGGGCCTCGATCTCATCATCGCTGAGGGAGACCGGATAGGTCAGCGTCTTGGTGATCGTGGCGCTGGCGGGGACCGCCGCCACCGCGCGCCGTGAATGCGGACGCGCATGCTCGACCGCGCGCGTCAACGTCGCGGCCACCTCGTCGAGATCGCGGATGCGCCGCTCCACTACCGCGCCTTCACGCAATGGGCGCACGGCGTAACTGGCGATACGTTGGCCTGCCCCCGCACGATCGAGCTCGATCAATTTGACGGTGGCCGAGGTAATATCCACCCCTACCAGGCCTTGTTGGGACTTTTTAAACCGCCACACTGTCATACCCCTGCGATATTCTTCGGCGTGGCGTGGGGCTCGGTACTATCGTTCGTCGAGCCAACCCGCTGCCCCTGTGCCGAGGCAAGCCGCTTTATTATCAGCGTGCCACACTATCGTATGAGGCACGCCACATTGCGTAAGGTTACATTATGCATACTGCCGTGACAGTCGATTTGCATCAACGCTAGCCCCTATGCGGCTGCGTTCTTATAATGCCGATGGCAACGGATTGCACCATTCATTGCGGCCAGACCGCCACCCAAGACGACGGAAAACGCCTTTTCATGAAGCTTTTCAAACGCTTGTTAACGTCCATCCTATGGCTAATTGTGTCTTTGGGACTGGGCTGCGTACTGGCCATCATCGGCGCCGGTATCTATTTCGCGCCGGGCCTGCCCGACGTTCGTCAACTGCAGGACTTCGAACTGCAGACACCGCTACGCGTGTACACGCGTGATGACAAGCTAATCGGCGAGTTCGGTGAGCAACGTCGCATGCCGGTGAGCTACGACGAGATCCCCCAATCCTACATCGACGCCCTGCTGGCCGCCGAGGATGCCAGTTTCTTCGAGCATCCCGGCATCGATCCCAAGGGGCTCGCACGCGCAGCAATGGAGCTTGCCACCAGCGGCAACATCCAGTCAGGCGGCAGCACCATCACCATGCAGGTAGCGCGCAACTATCTGTTGACGCTGGACCGCACGTTCACTCGCAAGATTCGCGAGATCCTGCTGTCGCTGCAAATGGAGCAGGTGCTCGACAAGCAGGAAATTCTCGAGCTCTACGTCAACAAGATCTATCTCGGCAATGCCGCCTACGGCATCGGAGCGGCCGCCGAAGGCTACTACGACAAACCGCTTGCGGAGCTCGACTTGCCGCAACTGGCCATGCTCGCCGGCCTGCCCAAGGCTCCCTCGGCGCTCAACCCCCTTAACAATCCCGAGCGCTCGTTGATTCGCCGTAACTGGGTATTGCTGCGCATGCGCGAACTCGGCTTCATCGATCCGATTCAGTACCAGGCCGCCGTCAAGGCGCCGATCACCGCGCATCGGCCGCGTTCGCAGTACGAGGTCAACGCATCCTATGTCGCCGAAATGGCGCGCCAATATGCTGTGGAACGCTTCGGCGACAACGCTTATACCGACAATTACCAGATCAAGACGACCATCGACAGCCGCCTGCAGGCCTCCGCGCGCGATGCGTTGGTCAATGGGCTCATCGATTACGACACGCGCCATGGCTGGCGCGGAGCCGAGGAAACCGATATTCCCTCCAGCCTGGTAGAAGCCCAAGAGCGCACGGATTCCCAAGGGCTCGAGGAAGAGCTGTCCGAATCGCCCGAGGTCATGGAGACCGCACGCCAAGCCGCCAAGAGCAGCGAGGAGTCGGTCGAAGGGGTCGAGGGCGATGTCAGCAACTGGGTCAAGGTACTCGACCGAACCCCCCGGCATGGCCCCCTCGAGCCGGGCATCGTCGTGGACACCGATGGCCGCCAGATGCGCGTCCTGACGCGTGACGATGGCGTCGTAACGCTCGGCTGGGATGGGCTTGACTGGGCGCGTACGTACCACAGCGCCGAGTGGCGCGGCGAGACCCCGGCCAACGCCGAAGCCATTGCCCAGCGTGGCGACCTGATTCGCGTCATGCGCACCGAGGATGGCGATTGGCGTCTCTCCCAGGTGCCAGGCGCCCAGGCCGCGATCGTCATCATGGACCCTCAAACCGGCGCCATTCGAGGCCTTCAGGGTGGCTTCAGCTTCTCGTCGAGCAAGTTCAATCGCGCCATCCAGGCGCAACGCCAAGCGGGCTCGATCTTCAAACCCTTCATCTATCTCGCCGCACTGCACAACGGGATGAACGCCGCCACGGTCATCAACGATGCCCCTGTGGTCATGTCCGATGTCGGCGGCGACTGGCGCCCCGAAAACGCGGAGGGCGAATTCCGCGGCCCCACGCGGTTGCGCGTCGGCCTCTACCAGTCGCGCAACCTCGTCACGATCCGTGTGCTGCAGTCGCTAGGCCTGGATAACACGCTGGAATTCCTGACGAACTTCGGCTTCGCCAAGGACCGGCTGCCGCATGGCCTATCGCTCGCACTGGGCAGCGCGTCACTGACCCCGCTGGAAATGGCCAATGCCTACGCCGTCTTGGCCAATGGCGGCTTCAAGGTCGCGCCGTGGTATATCCAGTCGGTTACCCATGGCAGCCAGAACGAACTGGTCGAGGAAGCCAACCCCGTGGTGGCATGCCGGGAGTGCGACCCCGATCAGAAGACCGTCGCACTCAACGGTGAAACCCGCCGTATCGCCGAGCGCGTGGCCACGCCCGAAGAGATGTACATCATCCGCGACATGATGCGTGACGTCATCGAGAAGGGCACCGGGCGCGGCGCACTGGATCTCAACCGTCCCGATATCGTCGGCAAGACCGGCACCACCAACGATCAACGCGACGCGTGGTTCTCGGGCTTCAACGACGACCTGGTGGCCACCGTCTGGGTCGGCAAGGACGACAATTCCACGACCGGTGAATACGGTTCGCAAGCCGCCTTGCCGATCTGGAAGTCGTTCATGGGGCAGGCGCTTCAAGGCCAGCCCGAAAGCATGCCCTCGCGCCCCGACGATATCGTCAAAGTCCGCATTGATCCCGAGACCGGGCTGCGCCTGCATAACGACCAATCGGGCGGCATGCAGGAAATCTTCCGCAAGGACAACCTCCCCGACTACAAGCCGCGTTCGATCCAGCCCGAACTCGAAGATAGCAGCGGCTCCCAAGGGACCGGCACTTACGATGCCATTTTCTAGTCGACACCCCATGGGTGGCCTCGACGGCCACCCCATGAGCGCGCCAGCTCCCACACCACTGACCGAGAACCGTTTTTGAAAGGGAGTCCATCATGCTCGTGTCGCGAGACTCGCGATGGTTATTGCTCGTCATACTGCTCGGCGGCGCACTCCCAGTGCACGCCGACTTGTTCTACGCACCGCCTGCACCGCAGGACGATGCCCCCAAGGTGAGCGGCGAGGCCGAACTCGGCTATACGCACCTCTCCGGGAACAGCAACAGTCGGACGCTGCTCGCCAAGGGGCGCCTTACCTGGCTGACGGGACGCCATACACACACGCTGCGCGGCGAGACGCGCAGCGTTCAGGAAAACGATGAAACCAGTACCGAGCAGTACCTGCTGGGCGGCCGCGAGCGTTATGAGCTTGAAGGTCCCCACTATCTGTTCGGTTTCGGACGCTGGGAAAAGGACCGCTTCAGTGGTTACGACTACCAGTTCACCACCATCGGCGGCTATGGCCGTCAATGGCTCGACGGGCCGACGCACATACTGTCCACGGAATTCGGCCCCGGCTATCGTCACGATGCCTACCAGGATGGCAAGGAAGACGACCTCGGCTTGGCCTATGCGGCACTCGACTATCGCTGGAACATCTCGGAAGGCGCCTACTTCGAGCAGGCAGTTTCCGTCGAAGCGGCCGCACCCAACACCACGACGCGCTCGATTTCGTCGTTGACCTCCCAGCTCAATTCGCACCTGGCGCTCAAGATGTCCTTTGAGGTCAAGAACAACACGAATCCGCCCGACGGCGCCGAAGCCAACACCGACCGCACCACCTCGATGTCACTGCTCTATAGCTGGTGATACCGTTCCCGCCCCACAACCCAAAAGGGCCGCTCTCGGAGCGGCCCTTCGATATCATGCCCGTTCGGCAAACGACTACAGCGGCCCGTAAACGTCCTTGATGCTGGTCAACGGATAATGGGCCGGATAAGGCTTGCGCGCCACGCCGCTATCTACCGCAGCTTGCGCCACCGCCGAGGCGACACGAGCGAGCAGCCGTGAATCCAGCGGCGTGGGAATGATGTAACCGCGCCCGAACTCCAGTGACTCAATGCCGTAGCCGTCCAGTACCTCGCGGGTCACCGGCTCACGCGCCAGGTCCTTGAGGGCATGCACGGCCGCCACTTTCATTTCTTCATTGATGCGCGTGGCGCGAACATCCAGCGCTCCGCGGAAGATGAAGGGAAAGCCCAGCACGTTATTGACCTGGTTGGGGTAATCGGAACGCCCAGTGGCCATGATCACGTCGTCGCGGGTCTCGTTGGCGACGTCCGGATGAATCTCGGGATCCGGATTGGAGCACGCAAAAACCACCGGACTCGCCGCCATGCGCTCGAGCTGTTCGGGCTTGAGCAGGTTGGGCCCGGACAACCCCACGAAGACGTCGGCTCCCTCGATGGCATCATCCAGCGTACGCCGCGACGTCTCGGTGGCGAACATCGCCTTGTATTGGTTGAGATCGTCACGCTCGCTGCGCACCACGCCTTTGCGATCGAGCATGTAGATATGCTCGGCGCGTGCGCCACACGAGACCAGCAGTTTCATGCAGGCGATGGCCGCCGCGCCCGCGCCCAGGCAGACGATCTTGGCGTCTTCGAGCCGCTTGCCAGCGATGTCCAGAGCATTGAGCAGCCCTGCGGCCGTAACGATGGCCGTGCCATGCTGGTCATCGTGGAAGACCGGAATATTGCACTGCTCGATCAACGCTTGCTCGATCTCGAAGCACTCCGGCGCCTTGATATCCTCGAGATTGATGCCGCCCCAGGTATCAGCGATGCGTGCCACGGTATCGATGAAGGCCTGCGGACTCTCGGCATCGACCTCGATGTCTACGGAGTTGATGCCCGCGAAGCGCTTGAACAGCACGCCCTTGCCTTCCATGACCGGCTTGCTGGCCAGGGGGCCCAGGTTACCCAGGCCTAGGATAGCGCTGCCGTCGGAGACCACGGCCACTAGGTTGCCCTTGCCGGTATACAGGTAGGCGTTTTCCACGTCCTTGGCGATCTCTCGGCACGGCTCGGCTACGCCAGGACTATAGGCCAAGGACAAATGTTTCGATGTCTCGGTGGGCTTGGTCAGTTCGACGGATAATTTGCCGGGAATCGGCTTGGCGTGATAATCCAGCGCTGCCTGTCTTTTTTCGTCACTCATGAGCTTTTTCCAATCGTCTGCATGGAGGCATGATCGCCAGAATATAGAAAAAGATTCCGCCAAACAACTTACGCCAAGTTCGCGACATTAAAGACTTTTAAGCGACCGTTTGAAGCAATTAACAGCCATTTGTTGAAACTTATGCCTGACTAACCAGGCATAAAACAAACCTTATCGGAGCGTCGTTTTCGACTTTTCAAAAATAAAAAAACCCGCCATTGGGCGGGTTTTCTCGAACGCCGACGCGGCGTCGGCGTAGCGGTTCTCTTGCTTGGCTCAGTCGCGCTTGAGCGCGGCACCGAAACGCTTGTTGAAGCGCTCGACACGACCACCGGTGGTCGCCTGCTTCTGCTTGCCGGTATAGAACGGGTGGCACTGCGAGCAGACATCCAGGTAGAAGTCGTCTTTGGACGTGGAGCCCAGCTCGAAGGTCGCGCCGCAAGAACAGGTGGCGGAGACCTTCTTGTATTCGGGATGGATCGCTTGTTTCATTTTGCTGCCTCACGCTATGGTGCGCCGCCACCTGGTCGATGCCAGGCACCGCACACGGGTTGATAAAGATGCAACCGATTGATTCGGCATGCGACCCCGACGATACTCGCCTTGGCCCAAAGCCGAAGGGCCGAACATTATAGCAGTGCCGTGATATCGCTGAAAAGACGCGTGGCACCTGCAACGCCATGTGCCGCCACTCTTTCGGAGGACTCTTGTCGAGCACCGACCATACGCCGCGCCTACTCAGGGTCGCCCTGCCCACGCCCTTGCGACGCCTCTTCGACTATCGCCCCTGTCGCGAGGCTCCCGCCTGTGGCTGGCGCCCAGGGCTTCGCGTCAAGGTGCCGTTCGGACGTCGCCAGCTCATCGGCGTGGTGGTCGAGTGCCCCGAACGCAGCGACGTGCCGGACGCGCAACTCAAGGCCGTGCTGGCGTGTCTCGACGATGCCCCCTTGCCCGACGACTGGTGGTGGCTGTGTCGCTTTACCGCACGCTACTATCAACACCCGCTGGGCGACACCATCGCCCAGGCACTCCCCGTCGCCTTGCGCCAGGGACGGCCCTTGCAGGCGCGCCACCAGGAGCGCTGGATAGCGCGCGACGGCGATACCGGCCCGCTCGAACGTGCGCCTCGCCAGGCCGAACTGCTGGCGATGCTGCGCCAGCACCCACGGGGTT
This sequence comes from Chromohalobacter sp. 11-W, assembly GCF_029889905.1. GTDB lineage: Bacteria > Pseudomonadota > Gammaproteobacteria > Pseudomonadales > Halomonadaceae > Chromohalobacter. Next base: position 153,841 of record NZ_JARANZ010000007.1, read on the forward strand.
TGATGACGCGCGCGATCACCGCGCAAGGCTTCACCCGCGCGCAGCTCGAAGGCCTGCAGGCCAAGCATCTCGTCGAGTGCCACGAAGAACGCCTGACAGCCACCGAGGAAGAATCCGGCTCGCGGCTCGCCGAACCCTCGTTGCCACTGACCCGCGAACAGGCGGGCGTCCTTGCCGAGATTCATGAAGGTCTCGAGCGCTATCATCCGTGCCTACTGCACGGCGTTACCGGCAGCGGCAAGACCGAAGTCTACCTGCAGCTCATCGAGGCGGTGCTCGCGCGAGGCCGCCAGGCGCTGGTGCTAGTACCGGAAATCGGCCTGACACCGCAAACGCTGACCCGTTTCCGGCAACGCTTTCGAGTTCCGGTGGTCGCCCTGCATTCGGGGCTCACCGATCTCGAACGCCTGGATGCCTGGGATGCCGCGCGTACCGGCCGAGCCCCGATCGTCATCGGTACGCGCTCGGCGGTCTTCACCCCCCTGGCCGCTGCCGGGGTGATCGTCATCGACGAAGAACACGACGGCTCCTTCAAACAACAGGAAGGTCTGCGCTACCACGCCCGCGACTTGGCCATCGCTCGCGCCCACCGCGAGAACATTCCCATCGTGCTGGGCAGCGCCACACCGGCGCTGGAGACCCTCGCCCAGGCACGTAGCGGCCGCTACCGCCATCTGCGCTTGACCCAACGCGCCAATCGGCACGCCCCGGCACGCCTGGAACTTACCGACCTACGCGGACGCCACCGCCAGGGCGGTTTGATCGCCCCCGCCATCGAGGCAATTCGGCAGACCCTGAACGCGGGCAACCAGGTGTTAGTCTTCATCAACCGGCGCGGTTTCGCTCCCTCCCTGGCATGTCACGCGTGCGGCTGGTTAGCCGAGTGCCCGCATTGCGATGCTCGCATGACACTGCATCGCCAGCCCCAGGAACTGGTCTGCCATCATTGCGACTTTCACCGCCCGCTGCCCGATGCCTGCCCGGAATGCGACAGTGGCGACCTGCGCCCACTGGGCAGCGGCACCGAGCGCACCGAGGAAACGCTAGCTGCATTGTTTCCCGAGACGCCGGTGCATCGCATCGACCGAGACAGCACCCGACGCAAGCAAGCCTTCGAGGATATTCTGCGCGAGATTCGGCGCGGCGAACCTAGCCTGCTGGTCGGCACTCAGATGCTCGCCAAGGGCCACCACCTGCCGCACGTCACGCTGGTGGTCGTGGTCAACGCCGACGCCGGCCTCTACGCCAGCGACTTCCGCGCTCTCGAGCACAGCGCCCAACTGCTGGTGCAGGTCGCCGGCCGTGCAGGCCGCGCCGAACATCCCGGTCGCGTACTGGTCCAGACCCTGCACCCCGACGATCCCAACCTGCGCCTGCTCGCCGACAGCGGCTATGAAGCGCTCGCTGGCCAACTGCTGGAAGAACGTCGCCTGGCCGGCCTGCCGCCCTACCGTCATCTGGCCTTGGTCCGCTTCGAAGCCGCGCGCGAGCAGCACGTCGCCGAATTCGCCACCGCCGCCGCCGAGGCATTGCGCGAATGGCTCGTCACCCAGGATACCTCGGTCACCTGCCTGGGACCGGTGCCGGCGCCCATGGAGCGCCGTCAGAATCGTTATCACATGCAGCTAATGCTCTCCGACACGCGCCGTAGCGCCCTGCACCGTGCGTGTGCCTGGCTCGTGCAGTGGCTGGACAATCACCCCGATAGTCGGCGCGTACGCGCCTCGCTGGATGTCGACCCACAAACGCTGAGTTGACGGGTGTCCACCGCCCGCACCCGCCGCCGCGAGCGGCAACGAAAGACACATGGCGTCGCTGGGTTTAAAGGCGTCGGCCAATCGCCGATAATAGGCGATCTAACGCTCTTAGCGCAGCCTGGCGCTCGCCGGCCTGTCGCGCGCCAGACACAGGACATCGGAATTTCATGAAAGACACCATCATCGAACTGCTCGACGCGGCCGGTACGCAGCTCAAGCAGCAAGGCATTCTTCCCCAAGACACTCCGCTTGCCATCAAGGTCGAGCCCACCAAGGACAAGGCCCACGGCGACTACGCGAGCAACCTCGCGCTGACCCTGGCCAAGCCGGCCGGACGCAAGCCACGCGAGCTGGCCGAGGCACTGGTCGCGGCGCTGCCGGAAAGCGCCGCCATACGCCAGGTCGACATCGCCGGCCCCGGGTTCATCAACTTCTTCGCCGCCACCGACGCCGTCGCCCAGGTCATTCCTAACATCCTGGATGCCGGCGATACCTTCGGGCGCAGCCTGAGCGGCCAGGGCCAGCAGGTGCAGGTGGAATTCGTCTCCGCCAATCCCACCGGACCGCTACACGTCGGCCATGGGCGTGGTGCCGCCATCGGCGACTGCCTGTGCCGGCTGCTGGAAGCCACCGGCTTCGATGTCACCCGCGAGTTCTACTACAACGATGCGGGCGTCCAGATCCAAAATCTCGCCCACTCGGTGCAGGCGCGCGTGAAAGGTCTCACGCCAGAGGCCGCCGAGTGGCCCGAGAACGGCTATCGCGGCGCCTACATCGCCGATGTCGCCAAGGCGTATCTGGCCGGCGAGACGATTACCGCCGATGATCGAGAAGTCACCGGCAAAGGGGATGCCGAGGATCTTAAGGCCATTCAGGACTTCGCCGTCGCCTACCTGCGCCGCGAGCAGGATCTCGACCTCAAGGCGTTCGGTGTCGCGTTCGATGTCTACTTCCTGGAGTCGTCGCTGTACAACGACGGCAAGGTCGACGCCACGGTGAAAGCACTCGTCGACGGTGGCCATACCTATGAAGAGGATGGCGCCATCTGGCTGCGCACCACCGACTTCGGTGACGACAAGGACCGGGTGATGCGCAAGAAAGATGGCGACTATACCTATTTCCTGCCGGACGTCGCTTACCATCTCGACAAGTGGCAGCGCGGCTTTACCACCGTGATCAACGAGCAGGGCGCCGATCACCACTCCACGGTCACCCGCGTGCGGGCCGGCCTTCAGGCGCTGGAAACCGGCATCCCGCAAGGCTGGCCGGACTACGTGCTGCATCAGATGGTGCTGGTCACGCGCTCCGGGGTCGAGGTGAAGCTCTCCAAGCGCGCCGGCAGCTACGTGACCCTGCGCGATCTCATTGATGAGGTGGGCCGTGATGCCACCCGCTTCTTCCTCGCCGCACGGCGTGCCGATTCGCAATTGACCTTCGATATCGATCTGGCCCGCTCGCAGTCCAACGACAATCCGGTCTACTACATCCAGTACGCCCATGCGCGCGTGTGCAGCATGATGCGCCGCGCCGAATCCGACGCCAAGGCATTCGATCATGCGCTGGGCATGCAGCACCTGAATCGGCTCGACACCGAGCAGGAGAAAGAGCTGATGAACCGCCTGGCACGCTACCCGGAAGTCGTCGAACGGGCCGCCCGGACCCGCGAGCCACAGCAGGTCGCCCAGTACCTGATGGATCTGGCCTCCGATTTCCACACTTGCTACAACGCGGTCAAAGTCATGGTCGACGACGATGAGTTGCGCAATGCACGGCTGGCACTGGGCTTGGCCACGCGCCAGGTGCTACGCAACGGCCTCGACCTGATGGGCGTCAGCGCACCCGAGGAGATGTAAGCATGGCTCGTCGCCCCGCTCAGCAAGGAAAGAGCAACGCCCGCGCCGCGTCACGCGGCGCCACCAGCCGCAAGCGCCAGACCAAGTCATCGCGCGCGGGCCTTCCAGGATGGCTATGGGGCGTGGCCGGCTTGATCGCCGGCTTCGCGCTCGCCCAATACTTACAGCAGTCGGCCCCGGACCCGGTCGCCACGGTCATGCCCAAGCCCTCCAACAGCGCCTCGTCCGGCAGCGATTCGACGGGTAATACAGGCGATGGCGCCTCACCCAGCGGTGCCGCCAACGAGGACGCCTCCGAGTCGCGCATGCCGACCTTCGAGTTCTATACCTTATTGCCGGAATCGGAGGTCATCGCACCCAAGGTGAATAACACCACTGCGGCGCCCAGCAGCGGCGGTGAGAGTTCGCCGGACACGAGCGACGACCGTGCTGATGAGGTGGTGGCCGACCCCTCCGCCGATGGGCTCAAGTACATGCTGCAGGCGGCCTCGTTTCGCAAGGTCGCCGATGCCAAGCGCCTCGCAAGTCGACTTCAGGACCTCGGACTGATCGCCAAGATTACCGAAGTGCAAACCTCCAACGACGAAACCTGGCATCGTGTGCAGGTCGGCCCCTACCAAGACACGAATGAGCTGACGCGCGCCCAGGACCTGATGGTGACACAAGGCATCGAGCCACTGCTGATCAAGCTACAGAACTGAAGGGGCGCTCGGGCGGCTTGATTTCCCCGTCTGCCGCCCGCATTACCGTGAGCATCATGGCATTCGTCGCCACCGTTTTATCGCCTGGGGGGCCACGGGCGCCTCGGCAATCAAGTCATCGGGTGCCCGACACCCCACAAGGAGTTCCCATCCATGACCACGATCGTATCCGTACGTCGCGGCGAACATGTCGCCCTCGCCGGCGATGGTCAGGTTTCGCTCGGCAACACGGTGATGAAGGGCAACGCCAGCAAGGTACGCCGCATTCACCATGGCAAGGTGCTGGCCGGTTTCGCCGGCGGCACGGCCGACGCCTTCACCCTGTTCGAGCGCTTCGAGGCCCAGCTGGATAAGTACCAGGGGCACCTGGTCAAGGCCGCCGTCGAGCTTTCCAAGGAATGGCGCACCGACCGCGCCCTGCGGCGCCTGGAAGCAATGCTCGCCGTGGCTGACAAGAACGCCTCGCTGATCCTCACCGGTAACGGCGATGTCGTCGAACCCGAGCGCGGGATCATCGCCATCGGCTCCGGCGGCCACTACGCCCAGGCCTCCGCACGCGCCCTGCTCGAGAACACCGAGCTCGACGCGCGCGCCATCACCGAGAAGTCGCTCGAAATCGCCGGCGATATCTGCGTCTTCACCAATCAAAACATTACCCTCGAGGAGCTGTGAGCCACGCTCACCGCTCCCGGGCAGCATAGGGCTCCGTCATGACACAGATGACTCCCCGCGAGATCGTCCACGCACTGGATCAGTACATCATCGGCCAGCAGGAAGCCAAGCGCTCGGTGGCCATCGCCCTGCGTAACCGCTGGCGTCGCATGCAGCTCGACGACAGCCTGCGCGGCGAGGTGGTGCCCAAGAACATCCTGATGATTGGCCCCACGGGGGTCGGCAAGACCGAAATCGCCCGTCGCCTGGCCAAGCTGGCCGGGGCGCCATTCATCAAGATCGAGGCGACCAAGTTCACCGAAGTGGGCTATGTCGGCCGTGACGTCGAGTCGATCGTTCGTGATCTGGTCGAGATGGCCATGAAGATGGTCCGCGAGCAGGCCAAGGAAGAAGTCGCTCACAAGGCCGAGGACGCCACCGAGGAGCGCATTCTCGACGCGCTTCTGCCGCGGCCGCGCGGTAGCGAGTACGACCATGCCCGCGACGACTCCTCAACGCGCCAGACCTTCCGCAAGAAGCTGCGCGAAGGCCAGCTCGACGACAAGGAGATCGACATCGAAGTCACGCCCCAGGGTGGCAACTTCGATATCTCCGCGCCGCCGGGCATGGAAGAGATGACCAGCCAGCTGCAAAGCATGTTCTCCAACATGGGCAAGCAGAAGTCGGAATCGCGCCGCGTGACCGTCGAGGAAGCCCGGCGCCTGCTGCACGACGAGGAAGCCGCCAAGCTGGTCAACGAGGAGCAGATCAAGAACCGCGCCATCGAGGCAGTGGAGCAGAACGGCATCGTCTTCCTCGATGAGATCGACAAGGTCGCCAAGCGCGGTGACTCGGGCAGTGGCGGCGATGTTTCCCGCGAAGGCGTGCAGCGCGACCTGCTGCCGTTGATCGAAGGGTCGACGGTGTCCACCAAGCACGGCATGGTCAACACTGACCACATCCTGTTCATCGCCTCGGGGGCATTCCACCTCTCCAAGCCATCGGACCTGATCCCCGAGTTGCAGGGGCGCCTGCCGATCCGCGTCGAGCTGCAAGCACTGACGCCGGCTGACTTCAAGCGCATCCTCACCGAACCGTCCGCCGCGCTGACCAAACAGTACCAAGCGCTGCTGGCGACCGATGGCCTGGACGTGAACTTCACCGATGAAGGCATCACGCGCATCGCCGAGATCGCCTGGCAGGTCAACGAAGGCACCGAGAACATCGGCGCCCGGCGCCTGCACACGGTGATGGAACGCCTGCTCGAGGAGCCATCCTTCCAGGGCGGCGACATGGCAAGCCCGCTGACCATCGATGCCGCCTATGTCGACGAGCAACTCGGCGAACTGGCCACCGACGAAGATCTGTCGCGGTACATTCTCTAAGCCACGCGCTACGAGCTTCGGGCAACGAACCGCTCGAAGCTCGAAGCTCACCGGAGGTTCCATGACCGCACCCGTTCCCACGCGCATCCATTACCATCAGAAGGCCCGCGAGCTCGAGCTCGGCTATGCCGATGACACGTCCTACCGCTTGCCGGCGGAGCTGTTGCGCGTGTTCTCACCCTCCGCCGAGGTTCGCGGCCACGGCCCCGACACGGCTGTACTACAGGTTGGCAAGAAGGATGTCGGCCTCAAGAACATCACCCAGGCCGGGCGTTATGCCCTCAAGCTGCACTTCGATGACGGCCACGACAGCGGCCTGTATAGCTGGGACTACCTCTATGAAATGGCCCGCCATCAAGAGCAATGGTGGGCCGATTACCTGCGCCGTCTCGAGGAGGCCGGTGCCTCGCGCGAGCCTTCCACCATCACCATCAAGGAGTTATAAGACACCCCGGCGTGGCGACAAACGCCGGGGGCGACGTTACAATGCAGCCCCACTTCCACGCACCGCGCGGGCACTCCACGCCTGCCCAAGGAAAGGTCATGGACAAGCGCACGACCCACTTCGGTTATCAGGAAGTTCCGGTCGAGGAGAAAGCCGACCGGGTGGCGCAAGTCTTCCATTCGGTCGCCGCCCGCTATGACGTCATGAACGATCTCATGTCGTTCGGCGTGCATCGCCTCTGGAAACGTCTGACCCTCGAGCGCGCCGGTGTCCGTCCCGGCCATCACGTGCTCGACATCGCCGGCGGCACCGGCGACCTGGCGCTCAAGTTCTCGCGCCTGGTCGGTCCTCGCGGTCGCGTGGTGCTTGCCGACATCAACGCCTCGATGCTGCGTGTGGGACGCGACAAGTTGCTCGACAACGGTGTCGGCGACAATGTCGAATACGTGCAGGCCAATGCCGAAGCGCTGCCCTTCGCCGACAACAGCTTCGACTGCATCACCATCGCCTTCGGCCTTCGCAACGTCACCGATAAAGATGCTGCACTGCGCTCCATGGCGCGCGTGCTCAAGCCTGGCGGCCGCCTACTGGTACTGGAATTTTCCAAGCCGGCGAGCGCTGCACTCTCGCGCCTCTACGACGAATATTCCTTCCGCGTCTTGCCGCGCATGGGCGAATGGGTCGCCCAGGATGGCGAGAGCTATCGTTACCTGGCCGAATCGATTCGCATGCATCCCGACCAGGAAACCCTCAAGGCGATGATGGAAGACGCCGGGCTCGAGCGTGTCGAGTACACCAACATGACCGGGGGCGTCGTCGCCCTGCACCGTGGCATCAAACTATGAGGCCGTCATGCCGGTGATGTTCACCACCCTGCTGGCCAGCGCGGAAACGCTGATCAACGGGCTGCTTGCACACGATCCCGCTTCGCCCTCGCAATTGTCGCAGCTTGCCGGACAACGCATATCGCTGCGTCTTGAACGCCCGGCACTGGCGGTGTTGGTGCATTTCGACACCCACGGCATCACCCTGCTCGCCCAGCACGACCCCGACGAGGCCGATAGCGACGTGGTCGTCGAACTGGATGTCGAGACCCTGGGTGCGCTGCTGGGTGGCGAACGTGTCGAGGCACTGATGTTCGCCGGAAGGCTGTCGGTGCGCGGACGCACACACGTGCTCGAACGCGCCAGTCAGTTGCTCAGTGATCTGGAGGTCGACTGGGAAGCCGAGCTCGCACACTGGCTAGGCGATATGCCCGCGCATAGCCTGTCGCAAGGCTTGCGACGCCTGAACCGCTTCGGTCTACGTACGCGCGGCGAGTTGCGACGCGACGTGCATGAATACCTGACCGAGGAAGCACGGCTACTGCCCAGCCGCACGCAATGGGAGATCGCCCGCGAGCACCTGACGCAACTGGGCCTGGCCACCGACCGACTCGAGGCACGCCTGGACCGGTTGGTTCGCGAGATCGAACGTCGCCAACAGGAGGAACACGCGTCGTGAGTTTGCGGCTGTTTCGTATCGGCTGGGTGATCGCGCGCTTCCGCCTCGACACCCTGATCCCCTCAGAGCGCCTCCCCGGCATACTGCGCCTGGCGATGAAGCTGTCGCCACTGCGCTTGCTACCCACCGGCCCGCACACCCGAGGCAAGCGCCTACGCCTGGCCCTCGAGGCCCTGGGCCCGATCTTCGTCAAGTTCGGCCAGATGCTCTCCACCCGACGTGACCTTCTACCGCCGGATATCGCCGACGAACTCAAGCGTCTACAGGATCAGGTACCGCCGTTTCCCGGCGAGCAGGCCCGCGCACTGGTCGAGGAAGAGCTCGGCATGGATATCGATGCCGCCTTCGCCGAATTCACCCGCGAGCCACTCGCCTCGGCCTCCATCGCCCAGGTCCACGGCGCACGCCTGCACAGCGGCGAAGACGTGGTGGTCAAGATCATCCGCCCCAACATCGATGGCGTGATGCGCAAGGACATTGGCCTGCTGTATACCTTCGCGCGTCTGCTCAAGCGTGTTCCCGAAGCCAAGCGGCTACGCCCCGTCGAGGTCGTTGCCGACTACGAGGCGACGCTGTTCGATGAACTGGACCTGCACAAGGAAGCGGCCAACACCTCACAGCTCAAGCGTAACTTTCGTGATTCGCCGCTCCTTTACGTGCCGGCGATTCACTGGTCGCTGACACGCAAGCAGGTGATGGTTCAGGAGCGTATCCACGGCATTCCGGTGGCCGACATGGACGCCCTGCAAGCGGCCGGCATCGACTTGCGCCGACTCGCCGAGCGCGGTGTGGAAATCTTCTTCACCCAGGTGTTTCGCGATAATTTCTTCCATGCCGACATGCACCCCGGCAATATCTTCGTGTCCGCCGACAATCCGCGCGACCCGCAGTACATCGCCATCGACTGCGGAATCGTCGGCAGCCTGACCCGCGAGGACCAGGATTACCTGGCCCGCAATCTGCTCGCCTTCTTCCGCCAGGACTACTACGAAGTCGCCGTGTTGCACATCGAATCGGGCTGGGTCGGCGAGGACACGCGCGCCAACGAGTTCGCCGCGGCCATTCGCGCGGTTTGCGAGCCGATTCTCGAGAAACCGCTCAAGGACATCTCCTTCGGCCAGGTACTGCTGGGGCTGTTCCAGACCGCGCGGCGCTTCAATATGGAAGTCCAGCCGCAGCTGGTGCTGTTGCAGAAAACGCTACTCAACATCGAAGGGCTTGGTCGCCAGTTGTACCCGGACCTGGACTTGTGGAGTACCGCCAAGCCTTACCTGGAACAGTGGATGAAAGAACGTGCCGGGCCTCGCGGCTTCTGGGACGCCTTGACCAAGCACGCACCCGAACTCTCGCGCCAGTTGCCCGAGCTGCCCGTGCTGGCCCACCAGGCGCTCGCCCGCAGCGAAGACAGCCACCGCCAGCAGCGCCAGCAAACCGAGGTGCTCAATGCCTTGCAACGGCGTTGGCACAGTGCCGGAACGCGCGCGCGGCGGCTGCGTTTCGGTGCCTTGCTGATCGCCGTAGCGCTGGCCTGGCAGCCCCTCTGGGAGTGGGCGAACAGCCAACCCTGGCCGGTGCTGGTCGCCGCCGCACTGGGACTGGCACTCATCGCCTGGCGTTAATACCCCTATCAGCGCGCAATGTTGCTGCTATCATCTACCCACCATCCTCTTTGTCTCGGAACCGTCACATCATGAGTGATACGCTTTCCCAGCTATCGGACGTCCTGGCCGCACGCCGCCATGCCGCCCCCGACAGCTCGTACGTTGCCAAGCTCCATGCCCAGGGCCTCAACAAAATCCTGGAGAAAGTCGGTGAGGAAGCGACCGAAGCCCTGCTTGCGGCCAAGGATGCCGAACACGGCGACGACAAAACGCGGCAGGCATTGGTCGCCGAAACCGCCGACCTGTGGTTTCATAGCCTAGTGATGCTCTCGCATCTGGACATCGACCATCAGGCGGTGCTGGATGAACTGGCCCGACGCTTCGGAACGTCCGGCCTGGAAGAGAAAGCGTCACGCCCATCACGCTAATCGGCCCGGCCGTCTGCGGGCATCAAGGAGATCTTCCATGTTAGGTGGAATCAGTATCTGGCAGCTGCTGATCGTTCTCGGCATCGTCATCCTGATCTTCGGCACCAAGAAGCTGCGCAACCTGGGCAGCGATCTCGGGGGCGCCGTCAAGGGGTTCAAGAGCGCCGTCGGCGAAGAGGAACAGAAAAAAGCGCACGACGACGAGGACACGACGCAGCAGCGTGTCGAGCATGAGGCGAACGACGAGACGCTCGACACGCACTCGAAAACCTCGCAATCGTCCAAGGCCGACGAAACCTCCGAGCGGAAGTAACCGCCATGTTCGATATGGGCTTTCTCGAACTGATGCTCATCGGTGTCGTGGCCCTATTGGTGCTGGGACCAGAGCGCCTGCCCACGGCGGCGCGCACCGTGGGCCTGTGGATCGGCAAGATCAAGCGCACGGTGTCCGGCATGCAGCGCGAAATCAATGCACAGCTGGAAGCCGAGGACCTGCGCCAGAAGCTCAACGAGCAACAACGCAAGCTCGACGCCGGTCTGCACAAGGTTCGCGACGGGGTCGAACGCCACGCCGACGACACCGATACGCATCACGCCGGATCACACCGGGACCCGGCGACGCCTAGACCGGGTGATGACACCCCGACGGCGCGTCCCGCCACCTCCCGGGAAACACCCGACGCCTCGTCCGCCAAGGATTCCAACACCCCATGAGCGATACACCGCCCCGCGAACCGGAGGAGCACGCCCAGACACCCTTGATCGAACACCTGATCGAGCTGCGTTCGCGGCTGGTCAAGGCAGTGGCGGTAATCGTCGTCATCTTTGCTGCGCTTTACGCCTTCTCCAACGACATCTACAGCTTCGTTGCCGACCCCCTGATGGCGCTCTTGCCCGAAGGCTCGCAGATGATCGCCACCGAAGTGGCCTCGCCTTTCCTGGCGCCCTTCAAGCTGACGCTGTTCACGGCCTTGTTCATCGCCGTTCCCTTCGTGCTCTACCAGGCTTGGGCATTCATCGCCCCGGGCCTCTACCGGCACGAGAAGACGTTGGCATTTCCTCTGCTCGCCTCGAGTATCTTGCTGTTCTACGGCGGCGTGGCCTTCGCCTATTTCGCGGTCTTTCCCCTGCTGTTCGACTTCTTCGTCCATACCGGGCCGGAGAACGTCACGGTCATGACCGATATCAATCAGTACCTCAATTTCGTGCTCAAGCTGTTCTTCGCCTTCGGTGCGGCCTTCGAAATTCCCATCGCCACGTTCCTGCTGATCTGGACCGGCGCGACCAGTGTCGAGAGTCTCGGCAAGAAACGCCCCTACGTGCTCGTCGGCTGCTTCGTGGTCGGCATGCTGATGACGCCCCCGGACGTGGTCTCCCAGAGCCTTCTCGCCATCCCCATGTGGCTGCTGTTCGAGGTCGGCATCCTCTTCGGTCGCCTGGTCCCGCGTCACCGGCATGACGCCGATGACGAAGCACCCTACGAAGACTGATTTCCGACAAGCGGGCCACGCTTGGCCCGCCCTCTCCGTAGGTTGGCGCGTGTCGCGCCCTGTTTCGTGCGTATACTGAAGATGCCCGGTCGTCACTGTCACATTCCTGTCACAGACGGGTGTCATGCTTCCGGGGCAGCGGTTGATCACCAGCGACGACAGGGAGCTCATGATGGACGGTACGCGCTCTTCCGATGTTCCCCTCGGTAGCGACAACACCACCTCTCAGGAGGCCGGTGAAACGCCGCCGCTACGCGTCAATCGCACGCGCACGGGCATTCACGCCAAGCCCGCGCCGTTCCCCGAGGCCGATCTTGACGATCCGGCACTGTATTTCAATCGCGAACTCTCGCACCTGCAGTTCAATATCCGCGTTCTCGAACAGTCCTTGGACACCTCGCATCCACTGCTCAATCGGCTGATGTTCCTGCTGATCTTCTCCTCCAATCTGGACGAGTTCTTCGAGATTCGCGTGGCCGGCCTCAAGCACCAGATTGCTCTAGCCCGCGAGGAAAGCGGCGCCGACGGCATGCCACCACGCCAAGTGCTGACCGAGATATCGCGCATCGCCCACGAGCAAGTCGAGCGGCAATACCGCATCCTCAACGAGACGTTGATTCCCGCGCTCGAAGAGCAACGCCTGCGTTTTCGTCGCCGCACGCAGTGGACCGAGGCCCAGGCCGACTGGGTACGCGAGTATTTCGCCGAGGAGATCATGCCGGTGATCAGCCCCATCGGCCTGGACCCTTCGCATCCATTTCCTCGTCTGGTCAACAAGAGCTTGAACTTCATCGTCGAGCTCGAAGGCACCGATGCCTTCGGCCGTGAAGGGGGACTTGCCATCCTGCCTGCGCCACGCTCCCTGCCACGCTTGATGCGCCTGCCCGAAGCACTGAGCGAAGCCCGTTATACCGAATACGTCTTCCTGTCGTCGATGATCCATGCCCACGCGCAGGAAGTGTTTCCCGGCATGCAGGTACGCGGTTGCTACCAGTTCCGCCTGACGCGCAACGCCGATCTGGCCGTCGACCCCGAGGACGTCTCGGACTTGGCCTCGGCCTTGCGCGGTGAACTGCTGGCACGACGCTACGGTAGTGGCGTGCGCCTCGAGGTGGCCGATAATTGTCCCGACCGGCTGTCGCGCTTCCTGCTCACCCAGTTCGAACTCGAGGCGGCGGACCTCTACCGCGTATCCGGCCCGGTCAACCTGACTCGGCTGATGTCGGTACTCAGTGATGTCGACCGCCCTGACCTTTTGTATCGCACCTTCACGCCAGGGTTGCCACGTCAGGTCAAGAGCGATGTCAGCCTGTTCACGCAGATCGCCCAGAACGATATTCTACTGCACCATCCCTTCCAGTCGTTTGCACTGATCGAAGACTGGCTCCAGGAGGCCGCCAGCGATCCGGACGTGCTGGCGATCAAGCAGACCCTGTACCGAACCGGCGCCGATTCGCCCATCGTCAGCGCCCTGGTCGATGCCGCACGCAACGGCAAGGAAGTCACCGTGGTCATCGAGCTGCGGGCACGCTTCGACGAGGCCGACAACCTCGCGCTGGCATCGCGCCTTCAAGAAGCCGGCGCCATCGTCATCTACGGCGTCATGGCCTACAAGACGCATGCCAAGATGCTCCACGTGGTCCGCCGTGAACGCGGCGCATTGCGCTACTACGCGCATCTAGGCACCGGCAACTATCACTCCAAGACGGCCAAGTTGTACACCGACTACAGTCTGCTCACCGCCAACGAGACGCTTTGCGAAGACGTTCACAAGGTCTTCCAGCAGCTCTCGGGTATGGGCAAGCCGCGCCAGATCGACACGCTCCTGCACGCGCCATTCGTGCTGCACGACCGCCTGGTGTCGATGATCGACCGCGAAGCGCGTCACGCCGAAAAGGGCCAAAAGGCGCAGCTGATCATCAAGTGCAACTCGTTGACCGATCCACAGTTGATCCGCGCGCTGTATCGCGCCTCGCGCGCCGGGGTGCAATGCGACCTGATCATTCGCGGTATGTGCTGCCTGCGCCCCGGCGTCGAAGGGATCTCCGACAATATCCGGGTGCGCTCGATCATCGGTCGCTTCCTGGAACATACCCGCGTATTCCATTTCCACAATGGCGGCAAGCCCGAAACCTGGTGCTCCAGCGCGGACTTCATGGAACGCAACATGTTTCGCCGCGTGGAGACCTGCTTCCCGCTGCTCGACAAGAAGCTCGCCCAGCGCGTACGCAAGGATCTGGCCACCTACTTGGTGGACAACTGTCAGAGCTGGGAGCTGCAGACCGACGGCCGCTACCGTCTCCTCGATGCCGGCGACGCCGAACCGATCAGCGCCCAGGAAACCTTGCTCTACGCCTACGCCGCCAAGCCCTGAGCTCGAAGCTCGAAGCTCGAAGCTCGAAGCTCGAAGCTCGAAGCTCGAAGGCAGCCTAAACACCACCGCCTCCGTCGCGAGCTCAAGCGACGGAGGCGGTTTTCTTTTCAGCTTCCAGCCGCGTAGCGGCGCTCTTCCAACTTTCCGCTATACCCCGACCTGGCCGCCGTCGTCTTTCTGGATCACCACCGTGGCCGCCCGCGGGCGTACGCTGTCGGCAGTGGCGTGCGTGGCATCCTGCGTCGCCGCATCAGGGTCCGCTGGCCAATTACCGGGGTGCTGAATGTTGATGAACAACGCTGTCTTGTCGGGTGTAGCGAAGATGCCGGTCACCTCGCAGCCATTGGGCCCCACCGCGAACCGCTTGAGTTGCTGCTGGTTGCCGGCGCCCACCACCGAGGCCTGACCGCTATCGTGTGATAAGGCACCCGGCACGACCGCCAGCACTTGGTCGTTGGTCTGCTCGGCGACACCATCGTAGCCATTGTCGGTCTCGATCCAGAGGATGCCCTGGCCGTCGTCGCGCGCGTCGTACCACAGCCCATCGGGGCTGGCGAACTGGTTGCGTTCGGTAAGTCCTGAAAGGTTGGTCGTATCGTCCGCGGCGGCACCGAACACGAATACCTCCCAGTCGAAGCGCGTGGCGTCATCGCCTCGCTCGCGCCAGCGCAGTATCTGCCCGCTCTCATTGTCGGCCCGGGGATTGGCGGCATCGGTGGGGGCCGTGGCATAGCCAACGCCCGAAGCGTCGATAGCGTCGCCGCCGTTGGTATACGTCGGCTCGCTGTGTGCCGACGTCCGCTGGGAGTTGTTGGTCAGCGTCATGTAGACCTCGCCGGACACCGGGTCGACGGTCCCCCATTCCGGACGATCCATGGGCGTTGCCCCTAGCAGGTCGGCGGCGTCACAGGTGTGCACGATGATGCCTGCCCGATCGCCCTCCGCCAGCGATAGGGCCTGCGCCAGCGTGCGCCCGTCTGCCAGAAGCGTGGAGGGTTCGAGTGGCAACCACTCGCCACTGCCATCGGCGTTGAACCGCGCCACATAGAGGGTGCCTTCGTCGAGATAACGATCACCGAGCGCTAGACGATCCTCGGTGGCGCCGGGGCGACTGGCATGTGCCGGATCCCAGTGTTTGGCAGACACGAACTTGTAGATGTATTCATTGCGCGAGTCATGCCCGGAATAGAAGACCAACGGTTCGCCGGGAACGACCTTGCCCGGCCAGCAGCCTTCATGACGAAAGCGCCCCAGCGCGGTGCGCTTCACCGCCCGGGACTGGCCATCGTAGGGGTCGACCTCCACGACATAACCGAAGGTGCGCGTCTCGTTGCGATAATCGTCCCGCGGCCCGTTGCCACGAGGTGTGACGTCGAAGCGCGCGAATTCGTCGTCGCGCTCGTCGGCGTCACCCGCCGCGGTTTCCCAACCGTAGCGCCCCCGATCGGTGGGGAGCCCCAGGCGACGATCGTCGATATTGAGCTCGCCTCGATTGACGAAGACCTCGGGCCAGTTCTCTTCGCAGGTCAGGTAGGTGCCCCAGGGAGTGAAGCCATTGGCGCAGTTGTTGTTGGTGCCTCGCGTGCGCGTGCCATCCGGGGAGTAACGGGTTCTGACGTAATCGCTGCCGGCCACGGGCCCTGCCAAATCCATCGGCGTCGCGCTGGTGAAGCGGCGATTGTGGGCATCGCCGACCACATGCAACCAACTGCCATCCTCCTGCTTGCGCACCCGCACGATGGTGACGCCATGGGCATTGATCTCGGTACGCACCTCGTCGGGAGGACGTTGACCGCTGTCGGGATTCGTCGGCCCGCCGCGCGGCGCCCAGAGCGCGTCCTGATCGATATACTCGTTATTAAGGGCGAGCAGGAAGTCGCGCGAAGCATGTTGCTCGCTCAACGGGAAGGCATGCATGCCATCGTGATGCATGCCCACGCAGTGGGCCTGCGCCTCGGCGGTCATCTCCTGCTTACGATGCCAAGCCGGTCCCTGCTCATCCAGCGGCGTGCCCCAGGGAATCAACACCTGGGCGGTATAGCCCTCGGGCACCACCACGGCATCGGTACGCGAGCCACGCAGTGACTCGAACGCCAGCGCCAGCGGCGTCTTGCGGGCACCGTTTTCCTGCGCGTTGGCCAGGTTGAGCCCGCCGATGCCGCTCAACATGCCCAAGGCAGCGAGGCTCAAACCGCCGCGCATGATGTCACGCCGAGAAACATGGCGTGCCAGTACCGACGAGAACGGTTCGTTATCGCTACGGTTGAAGTTGTGCTGGGTCTCGATTTCCTTGCTCATGGTCTCTCCTCACGGCGTTCCACCGACACACCGGCGTGTCGGAACATGCTGTGAGGTCATATCCTGAACCGCCGATATGACAGTGCCATGAAGCGCCGCTCAAGCACATGCGTCGCACAACCGCTCGGCGGCCAATGTCAGCAAGTGCTCGGTGCCTTCCCAGCCCAGGCAGGCATCGGTGACGGAGACGCCATAACGCATGGCACCCGGCTTCAGCGCCTGCTTGCCTTCGTACAGGTGGCTTTCCAGCATCACGCCGACCAAATCGCGATCGCCGGCCAGACGCTGCTCGAGCACATCGAGCATGACCTCGGTCTGACGGCGGTGGTCTTTGCGCGAATTGGCATGGCTGCAGTCGACCATCAAACGCGGCGTGATACCGGCATTCTGTAGCTCGCGGCGACAGGCACGCACCGAGTCCACATCGTAGTTGGGCTTGCCATGCCCGCCACGCAGCACCACGTGGGTATGCGGATTGCCGTCGGTCTCGCGCATCGCCGGGCGACCAGCATCGTCGAGAGCGAAATGACGATGCGGGTGCGCAGCGGACTGCATCGCGGCAACGGCGACATCGACGCTGCCGTCGGTGCCATTCTTGAAACCCACCGCGGCGCGCAGGCCACTGGCGAGTTCACGATGGATCTGCGACTCGGTGGTGCGTGCCCCGATGGCCACCCAACTGAGCAGGTCTTCCAGGTACGGCGCGGCCATCGGCTGCAGTAATTCGGTGGCCACGGGCATGCCCAGGGCGGCGATGTCACGCATCAAGCGCCGCGAGACCTCCAGGCCATGCGCCATGTCGTCGCTGCCATCCAGGTGCGGGTCGTAGGCGAGGCCCTTCCAGCCCACGGTGGTACGCGGCTTTTCGACATATACACGCATGACCAGCAGCAGACGGTCGTCGAGGCGCGCGGCGAGCTCACTGAGCTTTTCAGCGTATTCCAGCGCCGCGCACGGATCGTGAATCGAGCAGGGCCCCACCACGACCAGCAGGCGGTCGTCGCGGCCATCGAGAATGGCCTGAATCTCGCCACGCTGGCGTTCGATCTGCTCCTCCAGGGCGTCTCCCAGCGACAGGCGCTGCTTGAGCTCACCCGGTGTGGGCAAGGGCTGATGAGAAGGTGCCGTGGCGATCTCGGGGCGTTGGGGCATCGTCAAGGGTGCGTTCATGTCGAGTCTCTTGTCTGGGCTGTCCGTCACGAGCGGACAGCGGAACTTCGTGTTCGGCGGACGCCACCCAGCGTTTCACGGTCGGAGGTGGCAGCTAAGACCGACCGGACGTCGCTAAATCGCCAATAATATAGTGCCTGCGTGCTCTGCCATGCGCCGCCGATCTCGAACATGTTTCGCTCCCGTGTCATTCGTCAAAAAAGGGGTGGATTAAACGCAAAAACCCCCGGTCGGGTTGCCGACCGGGGGTTCGAAGACGCAGGAGGCAACCCGGGGTGGGGCGTGCCTCGCGGCGTATCAGGTCATGTGACCCTACCGCCGGGCACGCCGGGGCTAAACCAATACCAATAGCTAAAGCCAAAGAACGCGCGCGCACTCTCTTCCGCTGCCTGAATCGGCAGGGAATACATGCTTGCGGTGGCTGATGCTATCGACATGGGTTGACTCCAAAACATGCTCTCATCCTACACGGCTGTCGCCATTTGGCAAGCCCAAGGCGGGGCTATCGCTCATCGCAGGTGACGACCACCATCGACGGGCAATATCGCACCGGTCACGAAATCGTTGTCGAGCAGATAACGCAGCGTCTGATAGATCACGCCCGGCCCCGGCACCTTGGCCATCAACGACTTGGCTTTGGCCTTCTCGGCATAGGCCTCATCGTCACCGTCGCCCAGCATGATCAAGGCCGGCGCGATGGCGTTGACCTGAATACTCGGCGCGTACATCGCGGCAAACGAAAGGGTCAGATTGTCCAGCCCCGCCTTGGTCGCCGCATAGGCGGCGTGCTTGCGCGAGCCCTTCTGGCTGACGTAATCGGTCATGTGGATGATGTCGCGCTGCGGTTCTTGGCAGGCCTCGAGCAATTCGCGGGCATGCAGATTGATCAGGTACGGGGCCTGCATGTGCACGCGAAACAGGCGCTCGAAATTGGCGCCAGCATCGTCGTCGAGGCTGTCCGGCGCCCAGTCGCTGGCATTATGGACGATGGCGCGCAGCGACGAGGTCTGCGCCTTGAGGCGCGCGATGAAATCGTGAATGCCCGCCTCGCTGGAAAAGTCCGCTTCCAGGGTCACCGCCCCGCGCCGCCGCAACGCCTCCAGGGACTCGCGCTCGCGACGGTAGCTCATGATCACCGGCTGTCCGTCGTCGAGCAGGCGCTCGACGCAATGGCGCCCCAAGCGCTGGGCGCCCCCGGTGACGAGAATCGGCGATTGGCTCATGCGTCGTCCTCCGCGCGGCGCTCACCGGGCGCCAAAGGTACGCTCTCGGCCGGGTCGTCCGGCAGCGGAATCAACGGCACGCGCGGCGCATAGGCAAAGACATCCGAGAAGACCCGTTCCGGATCGAGCCCCAACGGCGCCAAGGTGTCGATGCAGGCGTAGACCATGCCCGGCGAACCGGAAAGATAGACATCTTCGCCGGAGACATCCCCCAGCACCTCGGCGAGGACCGCGTCGATACGCCCGACGTGACGCGTCACGCCCGGCGGCGTGCTCAGTCCGGAATCGCTCTCCTCGCTGACGGTGTGCATCTCGACATGCGTATGCTCGGCGACCCATTGCAGCGCCAGGCTTTCCAGATACAGATCCCGCGGATGCTTGACCGCCCACCACAGCCGAATCGGGCCCGGGTGGTCGTTGGCCAAGGCCGCCTCGACGATGGCTTTCATCTGCGCGAAACCGGTGCCCGCCGCGATCAGCGTCAGCGGCCGCCGACTGTGGGTATCCAGCACGCAGCCGCCATTGGGCAGGCGCACCGTTAACTGAGCGGCCTGCACGAGGATCTCGCGCAGGCGTGCCGAATTGCTGCGTTCAGGCCAATGCTGAACGTGCAACTCGATGATGCCGTCGTCGACATGGGCGTTGGCGATGGAGAACGGTACCCAGATCTCCTCGTCGAGCTTGAGTTCCAGATACTGGCCGGGAGCATGCGCGATGGCCTCGCGGCGCCCCGCCAGATGGACGCGAAATACGTCGGTCGTCAGGTCCTCGACCGATTCGACATGGCAGGTCAGCGTCTTAGGCGTCATCGTGTCCTCGTTCGTCGCTCTGGGGCGAATGGCGGGGGGCCGGTGGCGGCGTAGCGATGCCGTATTCCTCCCAGCGCGCGTCGACACGCCGCTTGACGGCATCGTCCATGACGATGGGGGTACCCCACTCGCGGTCGGTTTCGCCCGCCCATTTGGTGGTGGCATCGAACCCCATCTTCGAGCCCAAGCCCGCCACCGGCGAGGCGAAATCGAGATAGTCGATCGGCGTGTTCTCGACCATCACCGTATCGCGCGCCGGGTCCATGCGTGTAGTGATCGCCCAGATCACGTCTTCCCAGTTGCGCGCGTCGACATCGTTATCGAGCACGATCACGAACTTGGTGTACATGAACTGGCGCAAGAAGCTCCAGACGCCCATCATCACGCGCTTGGCGTGGCCCGGGTACTGCTTTTTCATGGTCACCACCGCCATGCGGTAGGAACAGCCCTCTGGCGGCAGGTAGAAATCGACGATCTCGGGAAACTGCTTGCGCAGGATCGGCACGAACACTTCGTTGAGTGCCAGGCCCAGGATGGCAGGTTCATCCGGTGGCCGCCCCGTATAGGTGGAATGATAGATCGGATCGCGGCGATGGGTGATGCGTTCCACGGTGAAGACCGGGAAGGTTTCGACCTCGTTGTAGTAGCCGGTGTGGTCGCCATAAGGACCTTCCGGCGCCGTATCGTCGGGGTAGAGGTAACCCTCGAGAACGATTTCGCTGGAGGCCGGCACTTCGAGATCGGCATGCCCGCACTTGACCAGCTCGGTGCGCGAGCCGCGCAGCAAGCCGGCGAAGGCGTATTCGGAGAGGCTATCCGGCACCGGCGTCACCGCACCGAGAATGGTCGCCGGATCGGCGCCCAGCGCCACCGCCACCGGGAACGGCTCGCCCGGGTGGGCTTGCTGCCATTCCTGAAAATCCAGCGCCCCGCCGCGATGCGAGAGCCAGCGCATGATCAGGCGGTTCTTGCCCAGTTTTTGCTGGCGATAGATGCCCAGATTCTGGCGCTCCTTGTGCGGGCCCTTGGTCACCACCAGCGACCAGGTCACCAGCGGCGCCACATCGCCCGGCCAGCAATGCTGGATCGGCAACTGGTCGAGATCGACCTCGTCGCCTTCGCGGATCACTTCCTGGCATGGCGCCTTGCGCAGCGTCTTGGGCCCCATGCTCATCACCTGCTTGAAGATCGGCAGCTTTTCCCAGGCATCGCGGAAGCCCTTGGGCGGCTCCGGCTCTTTGAGAAACGCCAGCAGTTCGCCGACCTCGCGCAGCGCGGCTATCGAGTCCTGGCCCATGCCCAGCGCGACACGCTCCGGCGTCCCGAACAGATTGCCCAGCAACGGCATGGCGTGGCCCTTGACGTTCTCGAACAACAGCGCCGGCCCACCCGCACGCAGCGTGCGATCGCAGATCTCGGTGATCTCCAGATAGGGATCGACCTCCGCCGTGATTCGCTGGAGCTCACCACGTTCCTCCAGCGCCGCGATGAAATCGCGCAAGTCCCGATACTTCATGTGGTTTTCCGTGCCAGAACGCGAAAAGGGCAGCATAACATGCTGCCCTTTCATTGACCGCCCATCGGCCTTCAGCCCGGCGATATCTTGCACGCCTCAGCCGAGGCAGGCCTTCCGGAGGCGCCATGAACCCATCCCTGGGCGCCACTCGCCTCAGCAGATTATCAAGCGTTGAGAGCTGGCCGCAGCGAGCGAAGACAAAACAAGGCGAACTCCGGCGAGCCAGCGGAGTGTACTTTAGTACATGAGCATGGCGAACCGGAGTTCAACGCCGTGTTGCCGAGCGCAGCAGGCCAGAATCAACGCCTTTTCATGGCCTCGAAGAATTCCAGATTAGTCTTGGTATCCTTCAGACGATCGATCAGAAACTCCGTCGCCGCCACGTCGTCCATCGGATTGAGCAGCTTGCGCAGAATCCACATGCGCTGCATTTCTTCCTCGGAGGCGATGAGGTCCTCGCGGCGCGTACCGCTGCGGCGGATATTGAGTGCCGGATAGACCCGTTTCTCGGCCAGTTTGCGGTCGAGATGCGCCTCCATGTTGCCGGTACCCTTGAACTCTTCGAAGATGACTTCGTCCATCTTGGAGCCGGTATCCACCAGGGCGGTGGCAATGATCGTGAGACTGCCACCTTCCTCGATGTTGCGCGCCGCGCCGAAGAAACGCTTGGGCTTTTCCAACGCGTGGGCATCGACACCGCCGGTCAAGACCTTGCCCGAGGACGGCACCACGGTATTGTAGGCACGCGCCAAGCGGGTGATGGAGTCGAGCAGGATGACCACATCCTTCTTGTGCTCGACCAGACGCTTGGCCTTCTCGATGACCATCTCGGCGACCTGAACGTGCCGCGCGGGCGGCTCGTCGAAGGTCGAGGCCACCACCTCGCCACGCACGGTGCGCGACATCTCGGTGACCTCTTCGGGACGTTCATCGATCAACAGCACGATCAGATGACACTCGGGATTGTTGCGCGTGATCGACGTCGCGATGTTCTGCAGCATCAGCGTCTTGCCCGCCTTGGGCGGCGACACGAGCAGACCACGCTGGCCTTTGCCGATGGGCGACGTAAGATCGATGACCCGCGAGGTCAGATCCTCCGTCGAGCCATTGCCGATCTCCATCACCATGCGTTCCTGCGGGAACAGCGGCGTCAGGTTCTCGAACAGGATCTTGTGCTTGGCGTTTTCGGGCCGGTCAAAGTTGATCTGGCTGACCTTGAGAAGCGCAAAATAACGCTCCCCTTCCTTCGGCGGCCGAATCTTGCCGGCGATACTATCGCCCTTGCGCAGGTTGAAGCGACGGATCTGCGACGGCGAGACATAGATGTCATCGGGGCCGGCCAGATAGGAGCTGTCGGCGCTGCGAAGAAAGCCGAAGCCATCCTGCAGGATTTCCAGCACACCATCGCCATAAATGTCTTCACCACTTTTCGCATGCTTCTTGAGAATGGCGAAGATGATGTCTTGTTTACGCGAACGTGCCAGATTGTCGATGCCCATTTCCCGGGCAATATCCAGCAGTTCGGGAACGGTTTTTTGCTTGAGTTCGGTAAGATTCATCGGTTTCGTCAGAGATTGCTCGTGTCGGCGAGGCAATGGGATTGCCGGACAAAAGACAGGAGGCGGTTGTGCGCCGCGCGGTGCGTTCAGAGGGCCCCAGGAAATCCGTTCCACTCGTCACATTCATGCCTCAAGGCATCGCCGCGCGAGGGATTGGCGAAAAACGGTATTGAGAGATTCGGTTCGCGTCGCCTGGCGCCATGCCCAGCTCCTGATCGGGAGGCTTGGCGAGACAAGAATACTTGGGGCGATCTGACGACTTGGAGGACCGCGACGGCAATGCCGCGTAAACGGTCGGGAAGCATTCGGAACAGGCGAACGTCTCGATGGTAGTCAAGGCGCTAGCCAAACGCAAGCCCACTTTGCTCATGCGTGATCCCGGGGCGCAACGCCGGGGCTTATCGGGGATGAACTCTCTCCATGGCGCGAGCTCAATTCACGAGTTGGTGGTCGAGCCATGTCTCGAGTTGCGCAGCGGACAACGCTCCCACGCGCGTAGTATCCAGCCCCGCGTCGGTAAACAGCGCCAAGGTCGGCATGCCGCGCACACCGTACTTGTGCGCCATGGCCGTATTGAGATCGACATCGCACAGCGCGACCTGCAACGTCGTCTGGCGCGCGCTGGCCAAGGCGGATAGCCGCGGGCGCAATTCGACGCAGGGGCTGCACCAGGACGCCACAAAGGCCACCAGGGTGGGCGTGGCTGCTTCCAGCACGCGGGCCTCGAAGGTGTCGTCCGTCACCTCGAAAAGCTGTTCGGACATACGCCGTCTCCTGAACATTCGGCCAATTCATCATTCCCCATTGGACGCCGCATGGCGACAATTGACAAGCCTCGGGCGCCCCCGCAACCTTGCCCTACTTCTGTGAAAAGGATCCTCGCATGAGCAGCCGCCACCCGGCGCCACGGCGTCTTGCCGCCATCGACCTGGGCTCGAACAGCTTCCACCTGCTGGTCGCCAATCATTACGCCGGTCAGCTTCAGGTCGTCGCCAAGCTCGGCGAGAAGGTACAACTGGCGGCCGGGCTCGACGCCGAAGAGTGCCTCGATGATGCCGCTTTAGAGCGCGCTCTTGCCTGCCTGGAGCGCTTCGCCCCCTACTTGAGCGGCCTCGACGCTGGCGACGTGCGCATCGTGGGCACCAACGCCTTGCGCGCGGCACACAACCGCCAGACGCTGATCGATCGAGCCGAGGCGCTGATCGGCCATCCCATCGAGATCATCGCCGGCCGCGAGGAAGCCCGTCTGATCTATCTGGGCGCCGCGCATGCGCTGGCCGAGGTGCACGGACGCCGCCTCATCGTCGACATCGGCGGCGGCTCCACCGAGCTCATCATCGGCGAGCGCTTCGAACCCCTGGCGTTGGAAAGCTTGCACATGGGCTGCGTGGCCTATACGCAGCGCTTCTTCACCGACGGCGCGATCACCGAGCGGCGCTTTCGCGATGCCGAACTCGCCGCGCTTTCGGAGCTCGCCAACATTCGGCGCCCCTATCAAGAGCTCGGCTGGCAGGACCCGGTAGGCTCCAGTGGCACCATCAAGGCCATCGCCGCCGTGCAGGCCGCAAGCGGCGACGCGCCGGAGGGCATGATCACGCGCCAGGGGCTCAAGAACCTGCGCAGTCGTCTGCTGAAGTGCAAGAAACTCGACAAGGTCACCATGGAAGGGCTCAAGAGCGACCGGGCTCGGGTATTTCCGGCCGGCGTGGCCATTCTGTGCGCCATCTTCGAGGCCTTCGAACTCGAACGCATGCGCTATTCGGATGGCGCCCTGCGCGAAGGCGTGCTCTACGACCTTCTCGGCCGCAATACCGCCGAGGATTCCCGCGCCTCGGCGCTAATCACGCTGCGCCGGCGTTTCGACGTCGACACGCGTCAGGCAAACAATGTACGCGCCACTGCCGTGCAACTCTGCGAGCACGTCGCCGACGCCTGGCCGTTGAGTCAGGAGCAGCGCCAGTTCCTGGCCTGGGCCGCCGAGTTGCACGAAATCGGCCTGGCGGTCTCGCACAGCCAGTTTCATCGTCACGGCGCCTATCTGCTGGAAAACTCTGACCTGGCCGGGTTTTCGCGCCCCGAGCAACAAGCCCTGGCCTTTCTGGTGCGTGCCCATCGACGCAAGTTCCCCGGCAAGGAGCTCGATGCCCTTCCCTCGGCCTCGCGATCGATTTATGCACGACTGGCGCGGCTATTGCGCCTGGCGGTGGCGCTCAATCATTCGCGCCCCGAGCAGCCCGCCCTCGACGTCCGCCTCGAGGCCGATGGCGACACCCTGCGACTGGCACTCGGCCAGGCCGAACAGCCGCTGCTGATGGCCGACCTCGAGCAAGAAGCGCGGTACCAACGTAGCGCCGGCTTCTCGCTGGTTATCGACACCTAACCGAGCCGGTGGTCGTGAGGCATCGGCGCCAGCCGCCAGCCTTCGGCAGCGGCCACGCCCAGCACCCCGACCAGGGTATCGCCTTCCCAGGCCAGCCACAGGCGTTCGCGTTGCCAGGGGGGCACCCCGGCTTCCTGCAGGAGCCGTTTGACGTCGCGCCGGCCGCGTCCCGCCACGCGCAGCGTCTCACCGCCCCGACGCCTGCCCAGCGTGAGACGGATATCACGCGGCGGCTCGGGTATCAGCTGCCAGTCCAGGGGGCCCGACGGCGTTTCCAGTGGGGTGACGCCATCCCACGCGGCTTGCCAGCCAACATCGACAGGCTCGAGCGGCGCCAGCAGATAGAGATGCCCTCGCCAGCGCCTGGCCTGGGCACCCGGCCAATCCAGGCGTACCTGGGCATCGTCGCGGGCCTGCAATTGATCGAGCAAGGTTTCGAGGCGCGCGCGCGGCGGCGTGGGTAGGCAGAGCTGCCGACAGGCATGCCGTACGAGAAGCCGCTGACGTGGACGAGACAGCGCCAGGAGATCCGCCACCGGCAAGCAGGCCGCTTCGCCACCCAGTGCCTGCAAGGTTTCTGCAGCCAGCTCTTCCAGAAGCGCATCGCTCTCGCCCAGTTGCTCGACGGTACGCGCGAACGATGTCGCTGCACCCGGCCAGCGTGCCGCCAGCGCCGGCATGACCGTATGACGCAGATAGTTACGGTCGAAGCGTTCGTCGGCGTTGCTCGGATCATCGACCCAACGCAGGCCACGTGCCGCGGCCTCGCGCTCCAGCGCTGCCCGCGTCACGGACAGCCACGGCCGGACCATGCAACGCCCCTGCCACTCGCGTCTCTCAGGCATGCCGGCCATGCCGCGCAAGCCACTTCCGCGCAAGCCCGCCAGCAACAGGCCTTCGGCCTGATCATCGGCATGCTGCGCCAGCAGCAGTGTGTCTCCCGGTGCAACGCGGCGCGCATACGCCGCGAGCCGCGCCTCACGGGCATGTGCCTCGAGGCCGCGCTCACCACATACCACCGTGACACGCTCGACGAAGAGCGGCACGCCAAGGCGTGAACAAAGCACTCGACAATGCCGCTCGAAATCCTCGGCTGCGGGCTGCAGGTCATGATTGACGTGCAACGCATAGAGCGCCCGTGGATGACGGCGACACGCCTCTACCGCCAGCGTCAGCATCAAGGAGGAATCCAGGCCACCCGACAGCGCCACCCAAACGCAACGCCCCGGCGAGGTCATCGCCAGGGCGTCGTCGACAAGGGCTTCGGGGATCGGCCGTGCGTTATTGGGGCGCGCCATAACTCATCAGACGCTCATAGCGACGCGACAGAAGGTCATCCGTCTCCATGGCTTCCATTCGCTCGAGGCTCGCGCCGAGGGCGTCCTTGATGCTATCGGCCATCTTCTGCGGGTTGCGGTGCGCGCCCCCCAGCGGCTCCTTGATCAGGGTATCGACGAAGCCCAGCTCCTTGAGGCGCTCGGCGGTAATACCCATCGCGTGCGCCGCCTCGGAGGCCTTTTCGGCGCTCTTCCACAGGATCGAGGCGCAGCCTTCCGGGGAAATGACCGCATAGGTCGAATACTGCAGCATCTGCAGCTCATCGCAGACACCGATCGCCAGTGCCCCGCCGGAGCCACCCTCGCCCACGACGGTGGAGATGATCGGCGTCTTGAGGCGCGACATGACCGCCAGATTGTAGGCGATGGCCTCGCTCTGGCCGCGCTCCTCGGCGTCGATCCCGGGATAGGCGCCGGGGGTATCGATGAAGGTCAATACCGGCATCTTGAAGCGCTCGGCCATTTCCATCAGCCGGCACGCCTTGCGATAACCTTCCGGGCGCGGCATACCGAAGTTGCGCCGCACCTTCTCCTTGACGTCACGCCCCTTCTGATGACCGATGACCATCACCGGTTTGTCGTCGAGGCGCGCCACGCCACCCACGATGGCGGCGTCATCGGCGAAGTGACGATCGCCATGCAGCTCGTCAAAATCCTCGAACAGGCTGTCGAGGTAATCCAGCGTGTAAGGACGCTGAGGATGACGCGAGAGCTGCGATACCTGCCAGGCGCTAAGATCGCGAAAAATCGATTCGGTGAGCTTGCGATTCTTGTCTTCAAGCTTGCCGATTTCGTCGCTCAAGCTGATACGGCTGTCGTTACCGACCAGGCGTAGCTCATCGATCTTGGCTTCCAGCTCGGCGATCGGCTGTTCAAAGTCCAGGTAGTTGGGATTCATAGAACGTCTACTTTGTGGTCTTGGGCAGCCCGGGGCCGCACGTCCGATGTCGCACGAGGCGACGCTGTGACGGACAGGGCATGGCGCCAACCGGCCGTAAACCGGCATTATCGCACCCTGAACGCATCACGCAAGACACCGCGCGCCAGCAACATCGCCAGCGATGGCGGAATCACCCACGATAACGCAACGTGACCGCCTCCTGCCCCTCTACTTCACGCAGGGCGATGAGCAGGTCGTCGCTGGGCGACACCCGCCAGGGTTCACCCAGTTCCAGCACGCCGCTGGCCTGGGGATTGCGATAACGTACGCGCACCGGCAAACCCTGGGGATCGCGCCAACGCGTCAGGCTATCTTGCAAATTGCGCGCGAAACGTCCGTTGAGACGCGCGCCGTCCACCGCAAGCTCGACGGCCTCGCCATAGCGCGTGCGCGCATCGACCATCGGCGTCACTTCCTTGCCACGCAGGCGCAGGCCGCCCGAATAATCGTCGGTGCTCACTTCGCCTTCGATGATCAGGACGTCATCGGCGCCGAGCTTGCCACGCATCTGCTCGTACATCTCGCCGAACAGCGACGCCTCGATACGCCCGGTACGGTCGTCCAGGGTAATGAAGGCCATAGTGTCGCCGCGCTTGGATTTCATGGTGCGCATGGCCACCACCAGCCCCGCGACACGCTGCGATTCGCCGCGCTGGGGTTTCAGATCGACGATGCGCGTCGACACGAAGCGCTTGAGCTCGCTTTCGTACTCGTCGATGGGATGGCCGGTCAGGTAGAGGCCCAAGGTATCTTTCTCGCCGGCCAGACGCTCTTTGTCGGTCCACTCGCGGGCATGGTGATAATCGGCATAGACATCGCCGCTTTCCGGTTCGACGAAGGCATCGCCGAACATGTCGATCATCCCCGCGCTGGCATTGGCATTGCTCTGCGACGCCGCCTTGAGCGCGGCATCCAGCGACGCCATCAACACCGCGCGGGTCGGCCCCAGGTTGTCCAGCGCGCCGGAGCGGATCAACGCCTCCAGCGTGCGTTTGTTGAGCCGCTTGGCGTCGACACGGCGACAAAAATCGAACAGGTCGTCGAAGGCGCCGTCGGCCTCGCGCGCCTCGACGATCGCACCGATGGGCCCTTCACCGACACCGCGAATCGCGCCCAGGCCATAGACGACGCGATTTTGCTCGTCGACGGTGAACTTGTAGCTGCCGATGTTGACGTCCGGCGGCGTGACCGTCAGCCCCTGCTTGCGGCATTCCTCGATCAGCGGCACGACCTTGTCGAGGTTGTCCATCTCGGTGGACAGCACAGCCGCCATGAAGGGCGCGGGATAATGCGCCTTGAGCCACGCCGTCTGATACGAAACCAGTCCGTAGGCGGCCGAGTGTGACTTGTTGAACCCGTAACCGGCGAATTTTTCCACCAGATCGAAGAGGTTGCCGGCCAGATCCTTGTCGATACCGTTGGCGGCACACCCTTCCATGAATCCGGCGCGCTGCTTGGCCATTTCCTCGGGCTTCTTCTTGCCCATGGCACGCCGCAGCATATCCGCCTGACCCAGGCTGTACCCCGCGATCACCTGAGCGATCTGCATCACCTGCTCCTGATAGAGGATGATGCCATAGGTGGGGCCGAGCACCGGCTTGAGCAGCTCGTGCTGATAATCCGGGTGTGGATAGGCAACCTCGGCACGGCCGTGCTTGCGGTTGATGAAGTCATCGACCATGCCGGATTGCAGCGGCCCCGGGCGGAACAGTGCCACCAGGGCGATCATGTCCTCCAGCGAGTCCGGCTGCAGGCGCTTGATCAGCTCCTTCATGCCGCGCGATTCGAGCTGGAAGACCGCCGTGGTTTCGGCCTTCTTGAGCATGTCGAAGGTGGGCACGTCATCGAGCGGGATCGAGGCGATATCCAATGGCCCCT
The DNA here is from genome assembly GCF_029889905.1 of Chromohalobacter sp. 11-W. Taxonomy (GTDB): domain Bacteria; phylum Pseudomonadota; class Gammaproteobacteria; order Pseudomonadales; family Halomonadaceae; genus Chromohalobacter. The sequence continues at coordinate 183,139 of NZ_JARANZ010000007.1, forward strand.
GGCCTTCGCGGGCGCGCACCGTATCGACCATCTCCAACGCCCAGTCGATGATGGTCAGCGTGCGCAGCCCCAGGAAGTCGAACTTGACCAGCCCGGCTTCCTCGATGTCGTTCTTGTCGTACTGCACCACCAGCCCGCTACCGTCTTCTTCACACAGCAGTGGCGAGAAATCGGTCAGTTTGGTGGGCGCAATCACCACCCCGCCGGCGTGCTTGCCGGTGCCGCGTGTGATGCCCTCGAGCTTGAGCGCCATATCCCAGATTTCCTGGGATTCCTCGTCGTTGTCCAGGTATTCCTTGAGCGCCGGCTCCTGCTCGATGGCTTTGGCCAGGGTCATGCCAACTTCGAAGGGGATCAGCTTGGACAGTTTGTCGCCCATCGAATACGGCTTGCCCTGGGCGCGGGCCACGTCGCGGACCACGGCCTTGGCGGCCATGGTGCCGAAGGTCACGATCTGCGAGACGGCGTCCCGCCCATAACGGCTGGCCACGTACTCGATGACCCGATCGCGCTTCTCCATGCAGAAGTCGACGTCGAAGTCGGGCATCGACACGCGCTCCGGGTTGAGGAAGCGCTCGAAAAGCAGATCATACTCGAGCGGGTCCAGGTCGGTGATCTTGAGCGCGTAGGCGACCAGCGAACCGGCCCCGGAACCACGCCCCGGCCCTACCGGAATGTCGTTGTCCTTGGCCCACTGGATAAAGTCCATGACGATCAGGAAGTACCCAGGGAAGCCCATCTCGAGGATGATATTGAGCTCGAAGTCGAGCCGCTCGCGATAGGCCCCCTCGTGCTCACTGAGATCGCGCCCGGGATAGATCGGCATCTCGCCGGTAAAGAGCTTTTCGAGCCGCTCGGTGAGACCATCGTGGGAGATCTTGCGGAAGAAGCTCTCCATGCTCATGCCGTCCGGCACCGGGTACTCGGGCAGGAAGATTTCTCCCAGCGGTACGTCGACGTTGCAGCGCGCGGCGATCATCACGCTATTTTCCAGCGCCTCGGGCAGGTCCGAGAAAAGCTCGGCCATTTCCTGCGGGCTCTTCAGGTACTGCTCTTCGCTGTAGCGGCGTTCGCGACGCGGGTCATCCAGCGCCTTGCCCTCGCCGATCGCCACTCGCGTTTCGTGGGCCCAGAACCCCTCGCGGGTCAGGAAACGGACGTCATTGGTCGCCACCACCGGTGTCTGGGTTTCGGCCGCCAGCGCCACCGACAGGTGCAGGCATTCCTCATCGTGTTCGCGCCCGGTGCGCTGGACTTCCAGATAAAACCGGCCGGGGAAGGCGGCGTTCCAGGCATCGCACATTTCGCGCGCCGCCTGGCCGTGTTCGGTCAGAAGATGGCGGCCGATTTCCCCTTCGCGGGCACCGGACAAAGCGATCAGCCCGGCGCTTCGGGCGAAGATCCACTCCTTCTTGAGGATCCCTTGGCCGCGCTGCTGCCCTTCGCTCCAGCCTTGAGATATCAATTCGGTGAGATGGCGATAACCGTCGTTGCCCATCGCCAACAGCGTCAAGCGGTACGGATGCGCCTCGTCGTGAGGATTCTCCATCCACAGGTCGGCGCCGATGATCGGCTTGAGACCCGCGCCCTGGGCGCCTTTATAGGCCTTGACCAGACCGAACATATTGGAATCGTCGGTCACCGCCACCGCGGGCATGCCACCCTCGGCCGTCGCCTCGATCAGCGGCTTCAAGCGCACCAGGCCATCGACCAGGGAATATTCACTGTGCACACGCAGATGAACGAAAGGCGTAGTCATGACGAGCTCTTGAGACGAAACGGACGATGCCGCCCGGGCGACATCTTCCTGAATGAATTGGGTAACGGCGTGATGTGGCGCTACGCCGGCAGCAACTGCTTGACCGGCGCAAACGAGCGGCGATGTTCATCGAGCGGCCCCAGGCGCTCGAGCGCCTCGCGGTGCTCACGGGTAGGATAGCCCTTGTGGCGCGCAAACCCATACTCGGGATAGCGCTCGTGCAGCGCGAGCATCTGAGCGTCGCGCGTCACCTTGGCCAGAATCGAGGCGGCGCCGATGGCTCCATGGCGCTGGTCGCCCTTGACCGCGCACTGCCCCGGCACATGATGCCCCGGCATCCGATTGCCGTCCACCAGCAGATATTCCGCGGCCACCGGCAAGGCGTCGATGGCACGCCGCATGGCCAGATGCGTCGCGTGGTAGATGTTGAGAGTGTCGATCTCGGCGGGCGACGCTTCGCCTATTGCGAAGGCCGTCGCGTGTTGGCGAATGGCCTCGGCCAATACTAGGCGGCGTTTTTCGCTGAGGGTCTTGGAGTCGGCCAACCCCTCGATGGGACGCGCCGGATCGAGAATCACCGCGGCCGCCACTACGCTGCCCACCAAAGGGCCGCGCCCCACTTCATCGACGCCCGCCAGACACGCGCCCTGATAATCGATCACCAACGGTGGTAGCCCCGTCATGCGTTCTCCTCCCCTAGCGGCAAACGGCCGTGCGTAATCAAGCCGTCGATGGCCTCGGCGGCGCGCTCGCTGGCGCCACGCTGGAGCGTGGCGTGCAAGTCGGCAAAACGCGCCTCCATCGCCTGGCGCTTGGCATCGTCACCAAGCCATTCGAGCAGCGCCGCGCCGATCGCATCAGCACTGGCGGCGTCCTGTACCAGCTCGGGCACCAACGTCTCCTGAGCGATCAGATTGGGCAGCGAGATCCAGTCGGTCTTGACCATGCGCTTGGCCAACCAGTGCGTGGTCGGCGCCATCTTGTAGGCCACCACCATGGAACGATGGCAGAGCATGGCTTCGAGCGCAGCGGTCCCGGACGCTAGCAATACCGCATCGGCGGCGGTCATCGCCTGACGCGACTCGCCATCGCACAGGACGACGATATCGCGGACCGGATGATCGGCCAGCAGGCCCTCGAGTTCTTCGCGACGTGCCGGGGACGCCGCCGGCACGATCACTTGCAGAGCGGGGATGCGTTCGCGCAACCAGGCGACGCTATCCAGAAACGTGGGCCCCAAAAAGCGGATCTCGTTACCGCGTGAACCTGGCAACAACGCCAGCAACGGGGCCGTGGATGAGAGCCCCAGTGACGCGCGTGCCGCCTGGCGATCGTTGACCAGCGGCAATTCATCGGCCAGCGGATGCCCGACGAAGGCCACCGGTACATCATGGCGCGCGTAGAAAGCCGCCTCGAAAGGCAAAAAGGTGAGCATGGCATCGACCGACTGGGCAATGCTCTTCACTCGCCCCTGGCGCCACGCCCAGACCGAGGGGCTGACGTAATGCGCGGTGGGGATGCCGGTGACACGCAATTGACGCTCGAGCCCCAGGTTGAAGTCGGGCGCATCGATGCCGATCATCGCGTCCGGCTGCCACGCCAGGGCGTCACGCCGCAAATGACGCCGAACCTTGATCAGGCCAGGCAGGTGCTTGAGCACCTCGACCAGCCCCATGACCGATAGCGTCTCCAGCGGGTACAGCGAGTGCAAGCCTTCGGCGAGCATGCGTGGACCGCCGATACCGCGAAACTCGGCGTCGGGATAGCGACGCTTCAGCGCCTGCATCAAGCCGGCGCCGAGGATATCGCCCGACAGCTCTCCCGCGACCAGGTAGATACGCATGACGTGCCTCGTTCAGCGCGTGATGCCGCGCTGGGAATCCTTCAGCGACGCCAGGAACGTCGCGACTTCCGGGCCTTCGAAATCGTTCGCGAGACGCTCCAGCGCTTGCTCCATGGTCAGTCCCTGGCGATAGACGGTACGGTAAGCTTCTCCCAGCGCTCGCAGGGCCTCGCGCGAGAAACCGCGGCGCTTGAGCCCCACCAGGTTGAGCCCGTGCGTCTGCGCAGGGTTGCCATTGACGATGACGTAGGCCGGAACATCCTTGGTGATGATCGACCCTCCACCGCACATGGCATGGGTACCGATATGGCAAAACTGATGGATCGCCGAGAGACCACCCAGAATAGCGTGATCGCCGATGGTGACATGCCCGGCCAAGGTCGCCTGGTTGGCGAGAATGCAATCATCACCGATGACGCAGTCGTGTCCGACATGCGCATAGGCCATAAAAAGATTGCGCGAGCCGATAATAGTTGCTTCTTTGTCCTGCACTGTACCGCGATGCAGGGTAACGCCTTCGCGCACGACATTGTCGTCGCCCATCTCCAGGCGCGTGGGTTCTCCGGCGTACTTCTTGTCCTGACAGTCCTCGCCGACGGAGGCGAACTGGAAGATCCGATTGCGCTTCCCCAGGCGCGTGGGCCCCTTGAGCACCACGTGCGGACCGATCACCGTGCCGTCCCCGATTTCCACTTCGGGGCCAATCACGCAGAACGGGCCGATGTCGACGTCATCGGACACACGCGCACTGGGGTCGACGATGGCGGTGGGATGAATCAAGCGACTTTCCTCTCGGCACAGATGATCTCGGCTTCGCAGGCTAGCTCGCCGTCGACCGTAGCACGACAGGCGAATTTCCAGATCCCGCGCTTGCCCTTGATGACGTTGGCTTCCAGGCGCAGTTGATCGCCCGGCATCACCGGACGCTTGAAGCGCACGTTATCGCTTCCTACAAGATAATAGACATAACCGTCGGCGGGCATTTTGTTGACGGTCTTGAAACCCAGGATACCGCATGCCTGAGCCATGGCCTCGATGATCAACACGCCGGGCATGATCGGATGATGCGGGAAATGCCCATTGAAAAATGGCTCGTTGATGCTGACATTCTTGTTGGCGACGATCGACTCGCCGACCGTGATCTCCATGACGCGATCCACCAGCAAGAACGGATAACGATGCGGTAGATACTCACGGATCTCGTTGATGTCCATTACCATCGATACAACCTCTGAAATAACGAAGTGCCTGCCATGAAGGCAGGCACACGAGGACGGAGTACTCCGCCTATCTGGGTGGGCTAGGATTATACAGATCCGCCTCGCTAGCAGCCATCAGCCTTGGGCAGCGTCCGAGGCATCCCGCTCCAGACGCGCCAGACGCTTGGCAAGCTCGTCGAGTTGCTTGAAGCGCACCGCGTTCTTGCGCCACAAGCCATTGGGCATGGCGCCCGTTCCCGAGGAATACACCCCGGGCTCGTGGATGGAGTTGGTGACAAGACTCATACCGGTAACCTGAACGCCATCGCAAATCGTCAGGTGCCCCGAGAGACCCACGCCGCCACCCAGCATGCAGTGGCGTCCGACGCGCGTCGAGCCCGCGATACCCACGCAACCCGCCAGGGCGCTATGGTCGCCGACCTGCACGTTGTGCGCGATCTGCACCTGGCTGTCGATCTTGACGTCATCGCCGATCAACGTGTCGCCCAAGGCGCCGCGGTCAATGCTAGAGCAGCTACCGATTTCGACGTCATCGCCCACGATGACGCCACCCAACTGCGCAATCTTGTGCCAGCCTTGTCCATCATGAGCGAAACCGAAGCCATCGGCACCCACCACACAACCGCTGTGCAAGATGGCACGCCGCCCGACGCTCACGCCGTGGTAGACGGTGACATTGGCATGCAGGCGAGAGTCGGCGCCGATTTCGCTGTGAGCGCCGATGATGCTACCGGCACCGATCACGCAGCCATCACCGATGACCGCGCCGGCTTCGATCACGCACTGTGGGCCGACCGAGACGCGGGCCCCAAGGCACGCGCTCTCGGCGACCACCGCACTGGGATGAACGCCTTCCGGCGCCTGCCCCGCCAGCGGATCGAACAGCCTCGAGAGCCCGGCGTAACCGAGATAGGGGTTGTCGAGTTCGAGCCGCGCGCAAGGCACCTCGGCGCCATAGGCGGGATGCACCAACACGGCGGCTGCACGCGTTTCGGGCAAGTATTTGAGATAGGTCTTGTTGGCCAGGAACGTAATGTCGTTCGGGCCCGCATCAAGCAAAGTAGCCAGGCCGGTGACACGGTGATCGCTATCGCCGACCAAGCGGGCCTTGAGACGTTCGGCCAGTTCACCGAGCGTGAAGGCGCAAGGAGTAAGGGTCTTCATGTGCGCTTGGAACCGCTAACCATGGGGCGCTGTCGGCGCCCCCATGGGCTCAGTTGAGCGAGTTAAAGATGCGGGTGACTTCCTCGGTGACGTCGAGGCCATCCTCTGAATATACCACCGCATCACGATCCACCACGAGGTCCAGGTCATGCCGCTCGACGACCTGTTCGATGGCGCGATCGAGCTTGGGCTTGGCCGACTGCATGAAGGATTGTTCCTTTTTCTGTTGCATTCTTTGAATCTGCTGACGCAACTGCTGGAACTCGGACCCCTTGGCACGCAACTCCTGTTGCGCGTTAGTGCGCTCAGAATCGGACATCACCGCGCCATCCTGCTGAAGCTTCTGTTGCAACTGCTGCAGTTCCTGGCTAAGTGACTCGGCGCGCTGCTTCTTGCTGCCGATCTGATTCTTGAGCTCGTTCATCGAGCGCTGGGCGGCGTCCGAATTCAGCAACGCTTGACGCCAGTCGATAACGCCAACCTCGTTCGCCATCGCCGGCATGGACAGCACACTCATCACCCCAAGACATAGGGCACCCGTCAATTTGCGCATCACACCCTCTCCTTGATTCGTTATGGTCACTCGATGCGGCGGTCACGCCGCCGCACCTGGCGCATGACGCTGCGTCAACCTGCTTTAGAAGGTCTGACCCAGCGAGAACTGAAAGACCTGAGTATCGTCGCCGTCTTCGTCGCTGAGCGGCTTAGCGACACTAAAGGTCAACGGCCCGACAGGGGTCAACCAGGAAAGTCCCAGCCCGACGCTATAGCGCAAGTCCCCCATATCCACGCCACTGCTGCAGCTAGAACTCGTACCCTCCGGCACATCGTAGCAATCGGTCAGGTAGGTGTTACCAGCATCGAAGAACACGCTGGTCTGCAGCGAGCGGCGATCCTCGACCCAGGGGAATGGATAGATCAACTCGGCCGAGCCTTCGACGAGCACGTTGCCCCCCAGGGTATCGTCATCCCCGTCATTACGCGGCGTGGTATTCGGTCCCAGCGTATTGCTGGAGAAGCCGCGCACCGAACCTAGGCCACCCGCATAGAAGTTCTCGTAGAACGGGTAGGCATCGTCACCGACGGTGTTCGCATAGCCAATGTTGGTGCTGAATTTCAGTGACCACTCGGGACGAAACTCAAACAGCTTCTTGCCTTCGTAGCGCGTCTTGTAGTACTGCGTATCGCTCCCCGGCACTGCGGTCTCCAACGACAGCTTCTGATAGCTGCCGTCGGTGGGCATGATGCCGCGATTGAGGTTGTTACGCGTCCAACTGGCGGTGAGCTTGTAGTTCAGGAAGTCGTCGCCCTCGTCTTCCGTGTACTGGATGATTTCGGCCGGCGTATCGCGATAGGTATCGAGCGACAGGTCCTCGACGCCGACACCGAAGTTGAGGCGCGACAGGTCGTTGATCGGATACCCGAAATTGATGCTGCCCCCGATGGCATCCGAGGAATAGGTCGAGATGTCATCGAAGTCTTCGTAATTGGTCTCGCGATAATAGAGATTATAACCGCGCGAGATGCCGTCCAGCGTCCAGTAGGGATCGGTGTAGCCAAAGTTGAGATTGGTGAAGTAATCACCTTTCTGCGCATTGACGTTGACACGGTTACCGGTACCCAGGAAGTTGCTCTGAGACAGCGACGCCCCGTAGATGACCCCGGCGCTTTGCGAATACCCCAGGCTGGCCGAGACCGAGCCGGACGGCTGCTCCTCGACGTTGTAGGTCACGTCGAGCTGGTCGGGCTCATCGGAGACGGGGCGCGTTTCGACGTCGACCGAGCGGAAGAAGCCCAGACGCTGCAGGCGCTCGCGGGATTGACTGATCTGATCGGTGGAAGCCGGCGCACCTTCCATCTGAACCATCTCGCGACGCAGCACTTCGTCTTGGGTCGTGGTATTACCCTCGAAGTTGATGCGCCGCACATAGGCACGCCGCCCCGGTTCGACCTGAAAGGTGACGTCCACGGTATCGCCGTCGGCATCGACCTCGGGCACGCTATTGATCTCGGCGAAGGCGAACCCTTCGGCACCGAGACGCTTGCGCAAGGCCTCGGCGGACTCGGTCATCGCGCTTTCCGAGTAATACTCGCCGGGTTCGGCGCTCACCAGCTCACGCGCTTCGCTTTCGCCGATCTTGAGATCGCCCGCAAAACGAATTTCGTCGAGCTTGTAGCGCTTGCCTTCATCGACGTTGATGGTGATGAAGATATCGGACTTGTCAGGGCTGATCGACACTTGAGACGAGCTGATGTCGAAGTTGACGTAGCCGCGATCCAGATAGAAGGAGCGTAGCGTCTCGAGATCGCCCGAGAGCTTGTCGCGAGAATATTCATCGTCTGAGAACCAGCCAAAGAACCATCCTGGCTTGTCTTCCAGCGCGAACAAGTCACGCAGGGTTTCGTCGTCGAAGTCTTGATTGCCGACGAAGTTGATCTGGTGAATCTTAGCGACCGCGCCCTCGTTGATGTCGATATCGACTTCGACGCGGTTGTTGTCGAGTTCCTCGACGCTGGTCTCGATATTGGCGCTATAGCGCCCTTGGGATTGATAAAGCCGCTCGAGCTCGCGCTGCACCTCATCGAGCGTCGAGCGCTGCAACACCTGGCCTTCATCGAGCCCGGCTTCTTTCATACCCTTGCGAAGGTCCTCATCGGCCACCTGAGAGTTGCCGTTGAGCTCGATGCTGGCGATGGTGGGGCGCTCAACCACATTGACGATCAATACATCGCCGTCACGCGAAAGCTCAATGTCGTCGAACAGGCCCGTATCGAACAGCTCCTGCGACGCCTCGGCCAATTCGCGGTCATCGACCTGGTCATGCGCACTGACGGGAAAGGCATTGAACACCGATGCCGGCGATACGCGCTGCAGCCCTTCCACGCGAATATCTGAAATCTCGAAGGAGGCCGCCGATGCCGCGGGAGTCGCGGACAGCAGCAGCACCGCCAATCCGATGGTCTTGATCTTCATGCAGTCGATTCGCTTTTCTCGAGTCCGCCCGCTCATGGAACAGGCACCTTATACATTTCCCTGGGTGACTGGCAAGGTCGTACCCCCACCTCGCAGTGACACCCGGGTCGCTCATCCTTGCGGCCGATGACCGCTTACGACATGCCATTGATGGCCCACATTAAAGCCTGCTGGCGGGACGTCTCGCAACGACGCCCCCTACAGACGCATCAAATCGAAATACAATGCCATCAACATCAACGAGCCCACCAAGGCGACACCGATACGCAACCCAAAAGCTTGCACCGCCTCGGGCACCGGACGCCCTCGCACCGCTTCGATCAGGTAATAAACCAAGTGACCGCCATCGAGCACGGGAATCGGCAAGAGATTGAGAACCCCCAGGCTGATCGATAAATAGGCCAGGAAGCTGATGAAGCTTTCCACGCCATTACGCGCGGAATCACCCGCGATGCGTGCAATCGTCACCGGCCCCGACAGATTGGAGGGCGAGATCAGTCCTACCAGCATCTTGCGGATCGAATCAATCGTCAGCAAGCTCATCTCGCCGGTCTTGCTCACCGCCTCACCGACGGCGTCCAGCGGCCCATACCGAATCTCGCGACGGTAACGCTCGGGCCATTCAGTGGTTTGCACCCCAACGCCGATGTAACCCATCGCCGTGCCGTCTTCCTGCTCACGCGTGGCCGGCGTCAACATCAAATCGCGGCGCTCACCGTCACGCTCGACGCGCAGCGCAAGCGTCTTACCGGGGTTGTCACGCACACGCTCGACGAATGCCATCCAATCCTCGACGACAGCACCATCGACGCTGACGATGCGATCACCGCTCTGCAGCCCAGCTTGCTGGGCACGCCCGTCATCCAGTATCTCGCCCAGCACGGCGGGCAATTCGGGACGCCACGGCGTCACCCCCAACGTGGCCAAGGGACGCGGCGGATCCTGACGGACCAGCCAGTCACTGACCGGTACACGATGACGCTCCGGCGAAGCCGTCTCGGACGCACGCGTGGTGATCTCGAGCTCGCCATTGGCGCCAATGGCCGCCACCAACTTGAGATTGACCTCTCCCCAGGAAGGCGTGCGCTCCCCTTCGACGGCCACGATCTCCTGTCCGGACTGCAAGCCGCCTCGGGCGGCCGGCGAGTCTGCGGCAATGTCGCCGATCACCGGCGCCACCGTGGTCGTGCCATAGACGAACAGTGCCCAATAAGCGACGAAGGCGAGCAGAAAGTTGGCGACGGGACCGGCGGAGACGATAGCGATGCGCGCCCAGACACTCTTGCGATTGAATGCCTGCGCTTGCTCCTCCGGCGCCACCGGCCCCTCACGCTCGTCGAGCATCTTGACGTAGCCACCCAACGGTATCGCAGCCACGGCGAACTCCGTGCCATGGCGGTCGACGCGCGACCATAGCGGCTTGCCGAAGCCTACCGAAAAACGCAGCACCTTGACGCCACAACGCCGCGCGACCCAGAAGTGTCCGTACTCGTGGAAGGTGATCAACAATCCCAGCACCACGATGACCGCCAGCAGATTCTCAATCACGCCCATGGGGGTCGCCCTCCTTCCTGCGGCTTGCCAAGCTCGCGCATCATGACGTGAACCGCGTCAATTGCCGCTCGGCCTCGCGCCGCGCCACCTCGTCCGCAGCCAGCACCGCGCTCAATTCATGCGCCGAATGAACCTCGCAAGCCTCGCAGACCGCCGCCACGAGACGAGGAATATCCGCGAACCCTAGCCGTGCGTCGAGAAACGCCTCCACCGCCACTTCATTGGCGGCATTGAGCGTCGCCGGCGCAGTACCGCCCGCCGCCATCGCCTCGCGGGCGAGACGCAGACAAGGGAAGCGTGCTTCATCGGGCGCCTCGAAATCGAGCCGCGCCACCTGAAACAGGTCCAGCGGCGCCACGCCGGCATCGATGCGCTCGGGCCACGCCAGCCCATAGGCGATCGGCGTACGCATATCGGGATTGCCCAACTGCGCGATCACCGAGCCGTCACTATAGGCAGCCATGGAGTGAACGACGCTTTGCGGATGCACCACGACCTGGACCTGGTCCGCACGCGCATCGAACAACCAGCATGCTTCGATCAGCTCGAGTCCCTTGTTCATCAGGGTGGCGCTATCCACCGAAATCTTGCGCCCCATCGACCAGTTGGGATGCGCGCACGCCTGCTCCGGCGTCACCGCTTTCAGTTGCGCCTGGGACCAGTCACGAAAGGGCCCCCCGGAAGCGGTCAGCAATAACTGGGTCACGCCATGCCGCGCCAACCCACCACGGTGCTCGGTGGGTAGACACTGATAAATGGCATTATGTTCAGAATCGATGGGCAACAATACCGCACCATGCTGTTCGACGGCGTCCATGAACAGCGCGCCGGACATCACCAGAGCTTCCTTGTTGGCGAGCAGCACGCGCTTGCCGGCACGCACCGCCGCCAACGTCGGCATCAAGCCGGCCGCGCCCATGATGGCGGCCATTACCACGTCGCTGTCGGCGCTTCCGGCAACCTCCGATAGCGCCGCCTCGCCGGCGCGCACCTGGGTATCGACATCGGCCTCAGCGAGAGCATCGCGCAACCAGGCGGCGTCGCGCTCCTCGCCGAGCACCGCGACCTCGGGGCGATGAACCAGGCATTGATCGCGCAACGTTTCGCGCGAACGGTAGGCGGTCAAGGCATGCAGCCGATAACGTTGGGGATGACGGGCAATGACATCGAGGGTGCTCTTGCCGATGGAGCCGGTGGCTCCAAGCACGGTCACACGTTGTATCCGAGCGCAATCGGCATATTCCATGCGTCACCTCAGCCCAACCATGGGCGCAACAATACGAAAAGCGGAATCGCGGCGGTCAAGCTGTCGATGCGATCGAGCACACCGCCATGTCCGGGCAGCAAGTGGCTCGAATCCTTCAAGCCGCGTTGGCGCTTGAGCATGCTTTCGAACAAATCGCCCAGCACCGATATCAGCACTACCGGCAACGCCAGGACCATCAGCCACAGCGCGTCACTGCCGGCCGCTCCCTGCCACTGCGCGAAGACCAGGGCCAGCACCGCCACCGCCGCCATACCGCCATAGACGCCTTCCCAGGACTTCCCGGGGCTAACGTGTACGGCCAGTTTGCGGCGCCCGAACGCACGCCCCGCGAAGTAGGCGCCGATATCCGCCACCCAGACCAACAACAGCACGAACAGCAGCCACGCCGCGCCGTCGCCGCGCAATTGAACGAAGCCGATCCAGCACGGTAGCAGCACCCACAGGCCCATGCTCAGACGCACCGCGCGACCTTGCCATTGCTCATGTTGCTGGGGATAGCGAACTACCCAATAGAGATTGGCCAGCCACCCCAGCATACCCAGCCACAAAAGCCAGGACTGGTGCACAGCACCACTCAGCCATAGAAGAAGCATCGCCACGCCACAGACGGCGACAAAGGCAAGACGCGGCATCTGGCGCTCGAAACCGGCCAAGTTGGCCCACTCCCAGGCACCGATCAATACGATCGCGCCCGTGAACAAGGCAAAAGGGAGACCGGTAAGCCCAAACAAACCCAGCAGTGCCAATGGCGCCAGGACCAACGCAGTAAGAATACGTTGCCTAAGCACCATGCGCCTCGACTTGTTCAGGGGACATGCCGAAACGGCGCTGACGCTCTTTGTAGGCGTCCAGCGCGGCATCGAATGCCTCGGCACCGAAATCCGGCCACAGCTCGGGGGTGAAATAGAATTCCGCGTAGGCCAGTTGCCACAACAAGAAGTTGGAAACCCGCTGCTCACCGCTGGTGCGGATGCACAGGTCGACGGGTGCTTCATCGGCCAGGCTGATTTCAGCGCCCAGCGCTTCCTCATCGATGGCGTCGGGTGCCAACTCGCCCGCAGAGACCCGCTGTGCCAACCGCCGCGCGGCACGCGTAATGTCCCAGCGGCCACCATAATTGGCCGCGATCACCAGGTGAAGGCCCTGATTGTCGCGGGTCATGGCTTCGGCACGCTCGATGTATTGCTGGATGGACGTGGAAAACTCCTCGCGCTGACCGATCACCGATAGACGAACACCATGGCCATGGAGCTTTTTCACCTCGCGCTTGAGCGCGATCAGAAACAGCTCCATCAGCGCGTCAACCTCGGAGGCAGGGCGTTTCCAGTTCTCACTGGAGAAGGCGAACAAGGTCAGTGTATCGATGCCACGCTCGGCGGCACGGCGGATCACTGCACGCACCGACTCGACACCCGCGCGATGTCCGCGGATGCCGGACAGCCCACGTGCACGCGCCCAGCGATTGTTACCATCCATGATGACCGCCACATGGCGTGGCAGCTCGCCCGTACGGGGTGGAGAAAACGGCTGTGAGGTCATGGGATCCCGTATCATGGAGATCGACGGAAGCGCGTCCCGACGGTCACCTCTCAGACCTGCAAAAGGTCGTGTTCCTTGGTTTCCAGAAGCTTGTCGATTTCGGCGACATACTTGTCGGTCATCTTCTGGATCTCATCGATGGCGTGATGTTCATCGTCCTCGGTGACCTCTTTCTCCTTGAGGAGTGCCTTGAGATCGCCGTTGGCATCACGCCGCACGTTGCGAATCGCGACGCGCGCGTTTTCCGCCTCGCCACGCGCCTGCTTGATATAATTGCGGCGCGTTTCCTCGGTCAGTGGCGGCAAAGGCACGCGAATCACGTTACCCGCGGCGGCGGGATTGAGGCCCAGATCGGACGTCATGATGGCCTTCTCGACCTTGGGCACCATGCTCTTTTCCCACGGCACTACCGCTAGGGTTCGTGCGTCTTCCACATTGACGCTCGCCACCTGGTTGAGCGGCATGTCCGCGCCGTAGTAATTCACGTGCACCGCATCCAACAGGCTGGGATGCGCGCGCCCGGTGCGGATCTTGTGAAAATTGGCGTTCAGCGCCTCGACGCTTTTCTTCATGCGCGCGTCGGCGTCTTTCTTGATATCGTTGATCACTGTTTCAGCCTCTATCTACCAGCGTTCCTTCCTTGCCCCCAACCACGAGGTTGAGCAAGGCCCCCGGCTTGGTCATATCGAACACGCGCACCGGCATGTCATGGTCCCGCACCAAGCAGATAGCGGTCAAATCCATCACGCCGAGCTTCTGATCGAGCACGTCGTCGTAGGAGAGACGTTCGTACTTGGCGGCATCGCTGTGCTTGACCGGATCCTTGTTGTAAACACCGTCCACCTTGGTGGCCTTGAGCACCACATTGGCATCGATCTCGATGCCGCGCAGGCAGGCCGCCGAGTCGGTAGTGAAGAACGGGTTACCGGTTCCCGCGGAGAAAATCACCACGTCGCCCGAGGTCAGGTAGCGGATGGCGGTACGCCGATCGTAATGCTCGACGACGCCGCTCATGGGAATCGCCGACATCACCCGCGAGCGAATATTGGAACGCTCCAGAGCGTCACGCATCGCCAGAGCGTTCATGACAGTCGCCAGCATGCCCATGTGATCGCCGGTGACACGCTCCATGCCCGCAGCGTGTAGCGCCGCCCCACGGAACAGATTGCCACCGCCGACCACGATCCCTACCTGGACCCCGATCCCGACCAATTGGCCGATTTCCAGCGCCATGCGGTCGAGCACCTTGGGATCGATGCCGAACTCGTGCTCGCCCGTCAGGGCTTCGCCGGACAGTTTCAACAGAATGCGCTTGTACTTCGACTTCTCGTTACGCTCCTGGGAAGCGGCGTTACGATCGGTGGGAACAGACATTCGGACTCTCCTCGTCTCAGCGGACTGTATCGGCGTGGGTAGGAACGGCTCGGCCAGGCAACGGCCGGATACGCGAAGGCGTGCGCAACCGCGCACGCCAACGACAGCACAGGCACACGGCAGCTTAGCTGCGACGCGCCTGATCCTTGACTTCCTGAGCGAAGTCGACTTCTTCCTTCTCGATGCCCTCACCCACTTCGAAGCGAGTGAAGCTGACCACTTCGCCACCCGCAGCCTTCACGTATTCGGCCACGGTCTGATTGGGGTCCTTGACGAAAGGCTGCTGAGTCAGGCTATTTTCGGCCAGGTACTTCTTCAAGCGTCCCTGCACCATCTTCTCGGCGATCTCCGCCGGCTTGCCGGCCATGTCCGGCTGCGCCAGGATGATCGCCTTTTCGCTGTCCAGCTCCGCCTGGGGCATATCTTCCGGGTGCGCGGCGCTCGGATTGATGGCCGCCACGTGCATGGCAATGTCCTTGGCCACGTCGGCATCGCCGGCACTGAGAACGGTCAGCACGCCGATGCGGCTACCGTGTACATAAGCACCCACGACACCGCCTGCCGGCGCATCGATGACCACCGCGCGACGCACGCTGATGTTTTCGCCGATCTTCTGCACCAACTGTTGACGCGCGTCTTCCAGCCCGCCTTCCATCAGGCTCGCCACGTCCTCGCTCTTGGTCTCGAAAACCTTGGCGATGACCTGGTCGGTGAAGGCGGTGAAGTTATCGTCGCGCGCCACGAAATCGGTCTCGGAGTTGACCTCGAGCATCACCCCGTAAGAACCGTCATCGGCGACACGCGTCACCACGGCCCCTTCGGCTGCCGTGCGGTCGGCTTTCTTGGCCGCTTTCAGACCGGAGTTCTTGCGCAGGTTTTCGATGGCGGTTTCGATGTCACCGTCGGCTTCGGTAAGCGCTTTCTTGCACTCCATCATGCCGAGGCCAGTGCGCTCGCGCAGTTCCTTGACCAGAGATGCGCTGATAGCTGCCATGGTAAATACCTCTGAATGTGGTTCGACGTCTGGTGGAAACGCTGCCTCGTCGCCGGCACGGTTTGAGCGTGACTTGGCGTGACATGCACGCGCGACGCGCGACCAGCATCTCCTTTGAATGAAGAATTCCTTCAGGGTTCACCGCCCTTGCATCCGGACGGTGAAAAGGGGGCTTGTAGCCCCCTTTTTGGTCCGTGCTGCGCCGCTTTCACGGGCCGCCTAGTGTCTCGTCGCTCGTGGGCGAGCGTCAGCACGGACCCGCCACCATTACTCGGCGGCGGCTTCGTTCGCTTCGCTTGCCTCGTCGGTCACTTCGACGAACTCGCTGGCGCTATTGCCCTTGGCCTGCACGCAAGCGTCGGCGACGGCCTGAGTGTAGATCTGAAGCGCACGGATGGAGTCGTCATTGCCCGGGATCACGTAGTCGACACCGTCCGGATTGGAGTTAGTATCGACGACACCGATGACCGGAATGCCCAACTTATTGGCTTCGTTGATCGCGATGCGCTCGTGATCGACATCGATCACGAACAGCGCGTCAGGGAGACCGCCCATGTCCTTGATACCACCAACGCTGCGCTCGAGCTTGTCTTGCTCGCGAGTCGCCATCAGGACTTCTTTCTTGGTCAGCTTCTCGAACGTGCCATCTTCGTGCATGGCTTCAAGCTCGCGCAGACGCTTGATCGACACGCGAATGGTCTTGAAGTTCGTGAGCATGCCGCCCAACCAGCGATGGTTGACGAACGGCTGACCAGCACGACGCGCCTCTTCCTTGACGATCTTGCTGGCGGCGCGCTTGGTGCCGACGAACAGGACCTTGTTGTTGGAGGCCACCATCTTTTCGACCACGGCGAGCGCGTCGTTCAGCGCCGGCAGCGTGTGCTCGAGGTTGATGATGTGGATCTTGTTGCGTGCACCGAAGATGTACTTGCTCATCTTCGGGTTCCAGTAACGGGTCTGGTGACCGAAGTGAGCGCCTGCCTTGAGCAGGTCACGCATATTGACTTGTGCCATGGATGACTCCTGAATCGGGTTAGGCCTCCATACACCCCATGGATCCGACCACGACGGCACGACTGCCGCCCCGGCACCCGGGACCATGTGACGGTGCATGTGTGTTTTCAAGGCGTTATCATTTCACCTACTAGCCTCACCGCGCCAATGTCTCGGTCGAGCCGAACGCGCTAGGCGGCGATTGCAGTAAGGCGCGCGGCTTTATACCATAGATCGATTCCAAGATGAAGCCGCTCCCGGTTGCCGCGCTTGATGGCTGCGCGCATATACTGCGTCTCGCGCCAGCCTGAGCGCCGAGACTATAGGCCAGGAGCGACCCTGACGCCAGACCCGAACCCTCCGAATTCGAGACCGCATGAACATTCCCATCAAAACCGCCGACGAAATCGAAAAAATGCGCGAAGCCGGCCGCCAGGCCGCTTCAGTACTGGAAATGATCACGCCGCATGTCGTGGCCGGCATCAGCACCGGCGAAGTCGACCGCCTGTGCCACGAATACATCGTGGACGAGTTGGGCTCCACTCCCGCGCCACTCAACTATCATGGCTTCCCCAAGGCGACCTGCACCTCGATCAACCATGTCGTCTGCCATGGCATTCCCGATTTCGCCAAGAAGCTCAAGAATGGCGACATCATGAACCTCGACATCACCGTCAAAACCGCCGACGGCTATCACGGCGACTCCAGCATGATGTTCGTGGTCGGCGACAGCATCCAGGGCGGCCGCCTGGCCCGCATTACCCAAGAATGTCTGTACAAGAGCATCGCCCAGGTGCGCCCCGGCGTACACCTCTCCGAGCTGGCGCGCACGATCCAGCAGCACGCCGAAAGCAACGGCTATTCGGTCGTGCGCGACTTCTGCGGCCACGGCATCGGTGCCGGTTTCCACGAAGATCCGCAGTTCCTGCATTATGATGGCTACGAGCCTAGCGCCGACGCCGTACTGGCCGAAGGCATGTGCTTTACCATAGAGCCCATGATCAATGTCGGCGACTATCGCACCAAGGTGTTGCGCGACGGCTGGACGGCGGTGACTAAAGACAAGAGCCTGTCGGCCCAGTGGGAGCACACGCTGCTGGTTACCGCGACCGGCGTCGAGGTACTCACCCTGCGCGGCGACGAGGACCTGAGCTTCCTCGAGGCGTAAGCGCCGTCGCTCAACCGGACACCCGACGTAACGCGCGAACAGGAGTGCCACGCGAATGCTGCTTCATCACTATCGCTTCGTGCCCGACGAGACGCTGTTCGATGCGTCCGCCTTCCGCGAAGCGCTAGCCGCCAGTCGCACACCGATCGCCGTATTCAAGGACGCGCTACGCGAGCTGCAAGCGCGTCTGGATGCACGCTTTCACGCCGGCAGCGACATTCGCGACCTGGTCCATGGCCGCGCCTGGTGCCTGGACCAGCTACTGGCCATCGCCTGGGAGCGCTATGATTGGCCCGACGCTGGCATCGCCCTGCTCGCCGTCGGCGGTTATGGTCGCGGCGAGCTGCACCCGCATTCCGACATCGACTTGTTGCTGCTGCTCGAACAAGACGACGACACCCCCTACCGCGAAGGACTGACCGGCTTCATCACCTTCCTCTGGGATATCGGCCTGGAAATCGGCCATAGCGTGCGCTCACTGGCCGATTGCGAGCGCGAGGCGCGCGCGGATCTCACGGTCATCACCAACCTACTGGAATCACGCACCCTCGCCGGCCCCGAGCACCTGCGCGAAACGATGCGCGGGCGCCTCTCCAACGAGGCGATGTGGCCAAGCGACGCCTTCTTCGAGGCCAAGTGGCAGGAGCAGATCGCCCGTCACTACCGCTACAACAACTCCGAGTACCACCTCGAGCCCAACATCAAGAGCTCGCCGGGCGGACTACGCGACATCCAGATGATCGGCTGGGTGGCCAAGCGTCATTTCGGCGAGTTGCGCTACGAGGACGTCGTCGCCCAGGGCTTCATGAACGACGCCGAGTTACGCATCCTCAGCCAGGGCCAATCCTTCTTGTGGCAGGTGCGCTATGCGCTGCACATGCTCAACGGCCGTGCCGAGGACCGCCTATTGTTCGACCATCAGAGCGCCATCGCCGAGCTCTTCGGCTATCGCGGCACGCCGGAGCGCCTCGCCGTCGAGCAGTTCATGAAGCGCTACTACCGCCATGTCACCGCGCTGGCGGGGCTCAACGACATGCTGCTTCAGCATTTCGACGAGGTCATCCTGCGCGCCCACGAGACGCCGGACATCACGCCGCTCAATGCGCGCTTCGAGATTCTCGGCGGCTATATCCAGGTGCGCCACGCCAATGTGTTTCGCCACCGCCCTGGCGCCCTGCTCGAACTGTTCCTGTTGATGGCCCAGCACCCCGAGATCGAGGGCGTGCGCGCCGAGACCATCCGTCTGATCCGCGATCATCGCCACCTGATCGACGAGAGCTTTCGCGACGACCTGCGCCATCAGAGCCTATTCATGGAACTGCTGCGTAGCGGCGGCAACATACCGCGCCAACTGCGGCGCATGAATCGCTACGGCATCCTCGGCAAGTACCTGCCCGAGTTCGGGCAGGCCGTGGGCCTGATGCAGCACGACCTGTTTCACCTATACACCGTCGACGCCCACACATTGCGTCTCCTGAAGTTCGTGCAACGCTTCCGCAAACCCGAAGGCCACGAGGATTTCCCCGTCGCCGCGACCCTCATTCATCAGTTACCCAAGCTCGAACTGCTGTGGATCGCCGGGCTCTATCACGACATCGGCAAGGGGCGCGGCGGCGATCATTCCGAGCTCGGCGCCATCGACGCCACCGCCTTCTGCGAGCGTCACGGCCTCTCGGTGCGCGATACGCGCCTCGTGGCCTGGCTGGTCGAACATCACCTGTTGATGTCCAAGACCGCTCAGAAGCGCGATATTTCCGATCCCGACGTCATCCATGAATTCGCGCTGGCGATGCGTGACGAAGTCCACCTCGACTATCTTTACGTCCTCACCGTGGCCGACATCACCGCCACCAACCCCTCGTTGTGGAACGGCTGGCGCGCTGCGCTGTTGCGTCAACTGCATACCGAGACCAAGCGTGCCCTGCGGCGTGGCCTCGATCACGCCATCGACCGCGACGAATGGGCCCGCGAGTCGCGCGAAGAAGCCCGTGGCCTGCTCGGCACGGTGGGCATCGATGCCGCCAGCGCGGACGCCTTGTGGGCGTCGTTCGGCGACGATTATTTCCTGCAGTACGCGCCCAGCGAGATCATCTGGCAGACACAAGGAATCCTCGAGCACCAGCCCTCGGAATTACCGCTGATCCTCGCCAATGCACCCACCGAGGACATGGCCGAGGGCGGCACCAAGGTGTTCATCCATACCCGCTCGGTCAACGACTTGTTCGCTGCTACCGCCGCCGCCATGGAGCAACTGGGGTTGTCGATCCACGATGCACGCATCGCCACCTCCAGCAACGACTGGACGCTCAACACCTTCATCGTGCTCGACGACGAAGGCGAACCGATTCGCGACCCGCAACGCCTCGAGGAAATCCGTCACCATCTGGTGGAAGAGCTCGACGACCCGGCCGACTACCCGCGCATCGTCACTCGCCACACCTCGCGACAGCTCAAGCACTTCAAGGTACCCACCCGGGTAATGATCGAACAAGACGAAGCCAATGCCCGCACCATCGTCGAGCTCATTGCCCCCGACCGCCCCGGCCTGCTGGCCCGCGTGGGACGCATCTTCATGGAGCAGGATATCGCCCTCTCGGCGGCCAAGATCGCCACCCTGGGCGAACGCGTCGAGGACGTCTTCTTCATCACCGACAAGGCCGGCGAGCCGCTCACCGACCCCGAGCGCCAGGCACAGCTACGCGAAAGCCTGTGCGAGACCCTCGACGTCTAAACGAGCCTCATTTGAGGCCCTTGGCCGGCTTGCCTATAATCGGGCCCTCCCGATGGCGCCGCGCGCCTTCATAATAACGCCATGTCCGCGACGCCGGACTCGCTGCTGGATTACCGATGAATCCCGATCTCGACGCCCTCAAGCCCTACCCCTTCGAGAAGCTTGCCGCCCTCAAGGCCGAGGTAACGCCGCCCGCGCTATCGCCCATCGCGCTCTCCATCGGCGAGCCACGCCATGCGCCGCCGACGGCCGTGCTCGAGGCGCTGCGCCGCTTTGAGGGCGAGGTCGCGCGCTACCCAGCCACGGCCGGGCTCCCCGAGCTACGCAACACCATCGCCCGGTGGGCGACACAGCGCTACACGCTGACACCCGGCTCGCTCGACCCCGAGCGCCACGTGCTGCCGGTCACCGGCACCCGCGAGGCGATTTTCGCCTTCGTCCAGACCGCACTGGACCGCACGCGACCCGCCAAGGTGGCGATGCCCAACCCGTTTTATCAGATCTACGAAGGCGCGACCCTGCTGGCCGGCGGCGAGCCGTTGTATCTCGATTGCGCCCCCGAAAACGGCTGCCTGCCCGACCTCGATGCCGTGCCCGCCACCACCTGGCGCGACGTGCAGTTGGTCTTCGTCTGTTCGCCGGGCAATCCTACCGGTGCCGTCACACCGCTGGCCGAGTATCAAAAACTGATCGCCCTGGCCGACGAGCACGACTTCTTGATCGCCTCCGACGAATGCTATTCGGAGCTCTATCTCGACGAGGCCGCACCGCCACCGGGGCTGCTCGAGGCCTGCCGCTCGCTGGGGCGCGACGATTACCGCCGCTGTCTGGTGTTTCATTCGCTGTCCAAGCGCTCCAACCTGCCTGGGCTGCGCTCGGGCTTCGTCGCCGGGGATGCCGGGTTGATCGCACCCTTCAAGCGCTACCGCACCTATCACGGCTGCGCGATGCCGCTGACGACCCAGCACGCCTCGATCGTCGCCTGGGACGACGAAGCGCATGTGCGCGCCAACCGCGATGCCTATCGCGAAAAATTCAGCGCGGTGGGCGAGATTCTGGCACCGGTCATGGATTTCCCCACACCGCACGCCAGCTTTTACCTGTGGCCGGCGGTGCCCGGCGGCGACGATGAAGCCTTCGCTCGCGATCTATTCGCCGAGGAGCACGTCACCGTGCTGCCCGGACGTTACATGTCGCGCGACGGCGCCCACAGCGACCCCGGTGCGGGGCGCGTGCGTCTGGCGCTGGTCGCCGAGCTTGACGCCACCGTGGAAGCCGCATGGCGCATCCGACGTTTCATCGAGCGCCACGCCTGATCCACCGCGCTACATCGCAACCCATTCATGAGGAGGCCGTCATGGTCACGCTCTACGGCATCAAGACCTGCGATACCTGCCGCAAGGCACGCCGCACACTCGACGACCTGGGCATCGCGTATCGTTATCATGACCTGCGCGAGGACGGCCTCGATGCCACACGGCTCGATGCCTTCCTGGCACGCAGCGACTGGAACACGCTACTCAACACGCGCAGCACCACCTGGCGCGGGCTGGACGACGCCGACAAGCGCGACCTCGACGTCGAGCGAGCCCGCGCGCTGCTGCTGGCGCACCCGACGCTGCTCAAGCGCCCCGTTCTGGAAACACCGGATCATTTCCTGGTGGGCTTCAAGGCCGACGCCTATCGCGCCCTGCAGGCAGCCTAGCGCCCACCGGCACTACACATATCACCGACCTTTTTCATCTAACCTTCGAGGACTTTCCCATGCTGAGCTTCGCTCTCGGAATCGGCCACCAGAACACCCAAGGTGAGTGGCTGGACGTCTACTACCCGTCGCCGCTGCTCAACCCCGATGACGCCATGGTCGCAGCGGCGCGCGAGGCGCTGAGCGCGCCGGCGGGCAACGCCGTGGTCAGTTTCCTGCCCGAGCACTGCCAGGCGCTCGCCGAGGCACTGCGCCAGGCCGGCGATACCCAACAAGCCGAATTGGCCGACGCCTTCGCCGCTGGCCAGCGGCCGCTCGTCGCCGTCTTCCTCGACGAGGATCATGCACCGGCCAGCGTGCCTGAGGTCTACCTCAAGCTGCATCTACTCTCGCATCGCCTGGTCAAGCCCCACGGCATCAAGCTCGACGGCATGTTCGGCCTGCTCAAGAACATCGCCTGGACCAACAAGGGCCCCATCGATGTCGACGAACTTGGTGCACGCCGCCTCAAGGCGCGCCTCGAAGGCCGCCCGCTCACTGTCGACTGCGTCGACAAGTTCCCCAAGATGGCCGACTACGTAGTGCCCAAGGGCGTGCGCATCGGCGACACTGCCCGCGTGCGCCTGGGCGCTTACCTCGGCGAGGGCACCACGGTCATGCATGAAGGCTTCTGCAACTTCAATGCCGGCACCGAAGGCCCGGGCATGGTCGAAGGACGTATTTCCGCCGGCGTGGTGATCGGCAAGGGCTCGGATCTCGGCGGCGGCTGCTCGACCATGGGTACCCTCTCGGGCGGCGGCAACATCATCATCTCCATCGGCGAAGGCTGCCTGATCGGCGCTAACGCCGGCATCGGCATCCCGCTGGGCGACCGCTGCACGGTGGAAGCCGGTCTTTACATCACTGCCGGCGCCAAGATCGCCGTGCTCGACGATCAGGGCGAACTGGTGCGTACCGTCAGCGGCCGCGACCTGGCCAACCAGAGCGACTTGCTGCTGCGTCGCAACTCGCAGAACGGCCGCATTGAGTGCCTGACCAACAAGAGCGCCGTGGCGCTCAACGAGGCACTGCATGCCCACAACTGATCGCACCACGCCAGCGTCGCCGACCCTGGCGCTGGCCTTCGAGTTGCTGCGTCGTCGTTCGGTGACCCCGGACGACGCCGGCTGTCAGGCGCTGATGATCGCGCGCCTGGAGCAGCTGGGATTTCATGTCGAGCGCTTGCGCATCGGCGAGGTGGACAACTTCTGGGCCACCCGCGGCGATAGCGGCCCCATGCTGGTGTTCGCCGGGCATACCGATGTCGTACCCACCGGGCCCGAAAGCGACTGGGAATATCCGCCCTTCGAGCCGTGCATCGACGCCGCCGGCATGCTTTGCGGACGCGGTGCAGCGGACATGAAAGGCAGCCTCGCGGCGATGATCACCGCCGTGGAAGACTTCCTTGCCGCGCACCCGGCGCATCCCGGCCGACTCGGCTTTCTGATCACCGCCGACGAGGAAGGCCCCGCCGTTCACGGGACCCGGGCCGTGGTCGAACATCTGCGCGAACGTGGCGTCGCCCCGGACTACTGTATCGTCGGCGAACCCTCGTCCAGCGAACGCCTGGGCGACACGCTCAAGAACGGGCGACGCGGTTCGTTGGGTGGCGTGCTGCGCGTCAAGGGCGTCCAGGGCCATGTCGCCTACCCGCATCTGGCGCGCAATCCCGTACACGAGGCGACCCCGGCATTGGCCGCGCTGGCCGCCGAGCATTGGGATACCGGCAATGACTTCTTCCCCGCGACCAGCTTTCAGATATCTAACCTCCAGGCCGGCACCGGGGCGACCAACGTGATTCCCGGTCAACTGGAAGTGGTCTTCAATTTCCGCTTCTCCACGGAGGTCACCGCCGAGGCGTTGAAGGCGCGCACCGCCGAGATTCTGGATGATTTTGAGCTCGACTACACGCTCGACTGGACGCTCAACGGTGAGCCCTTCCTCACCGCCGGGGGCGCCCTGGTCGATGCCACCGTAGCCAGCGTGGAAGACATGTTGGGCTATCGGCCGCAGCTATCGACCGGCGGTGGCACCTCGGATGGCCGATTCGTCGCCACGCTGGGCGCGCAAGTCATCGAACTGGGCCCGACCAACGCCACGATACATAAGGTCGACGAGCGCATACGCGCCGCCGATCTGGAGACGCTGAGCCGTCTCTATACGACCATCATGCAACGCTTGCTTACCTGAGGTCCGCCGTGGAGCGCTATCCCGACATCGAGATCTACCTGGCCGACGCCGACATAGAGGCCATGCAACGCTGGCTCGCCGGGCACTTCGACGAACATCCCACGCTGGTCAAGCGCGGCAAGGCCCAATGGCAGGCACGCGCACGCCACGCCGACAACGAGGTACCCATCCTGCTGGTGACCCATGCCGCCGACGGCTTCGCCAGCCTGTGGTTCGACAGTCCGCATACCCCCTGGCCGCGCGATGTGGACTGCGCACGTGATGCCGCGCGGGCGCTTGGCTGCGAGGTGCGTTGCTCGTTGGGCGGGTGGCAGCCCGGCGACGAGCCGGACCGCTTCTGGCGCGTCCGCGCGGACGGCGAGGAAGGCGCTATCGACTGGCCAGACTCGGGACAGTAAACGACGCTGCACGTTGCCCGCTTCGGGCGCCAGCACCTACCAGACAAGGACGCTCTTTCATGGCGGAATCCAAACCGGTCATCTATGCGGCCATGGGCGGCAACCTGTTGATCGCGATCACCAAGTTCGTGGCGGCCGCGTTCACCGGCAGTTCGGCGATGCTCTCCGAGGGCATTCACTCGGTGGTCGACACCGGCAATCAGGTGCTTTTGCTACTCGGCATGAAACGCGCCAGCCGCCCACCCAGCGAACAGTTCCCCTTCGGCCATGGCAAGGAGGTCTACTTCTGGAGCTTCGTGGTCGCCATCCTGATCTTCGCCGTGGGGGCGGGCGTATCGATCTACGAAGGGATCCAGCACATCCTGCATCCCGAACCGATGACGTCGCCCCTGATCAACTACATCGTGCTGGGGCTGGGTATTCTCTTCGAAGGCGCCTCATGGGCCTTCGCGCTGAATGCATTCCGCAAGACCAAGGGCAAGTGGAGCTACGTACAGGCCGTGCGGCGTGGCAAGGACCCTTCGATGTTCGTGGTGGTATTCGAGGATTCCGCCGCACTGCTTGGCCTGATCGTCGCCCTGGTGGGCATCGCCCTGAGTCAAGCGACCGGCAACCCGGTTTTCGATGGTATCGCCTCGGTGGTCATCGGCTTTGTACTGGGCGGTACGGCGATCTGGCTGGCCGCCGAGACTAAGGGACTTTTGATCGGCGAAAGCGCCAACCGCGACGTGGTCGAGACCATTCGCCAGTTGGCCGGCCAAGCCGATGGTGTGGAAGCGGTCAACGAGGTACTGACCATGCACATGGGGCCGGATTTCATCCTCGTCACCTTGAGCATCCGCTTTCAGCGGGGCTTGCCCGCCGAACGCATCGAGCGTGCCATTGCCGAACTCGACCGCGCGATCAAGGCCGAGGAAAGTATGGTCAAACGCGTGTTCGTCGAGGCCGAGGCGCGTGCCGATGTGGATGACCCACCGCCTAATGACGGTAAGTAGTCACCCACGTGAAACGCCCCGTCCGATGCAACCGGACGGGGCGTTGTCATGCCTGCGTGGCAGGGTCTGCGGTCAGGAAATCACGGTCACATCATCGGCCTGCAGGCCACGTTCGTTTTCGATGACGTGGTAGCGGACCTTCTGACCTTCCGCGAGCGTGCGATGTCCCTTGCCACGGATGGCGCGAAAATGCACGAACACGTCTTCGCCGCTATCGCGGGTGATGAAGCCGTACCCCTTGTTGACGTTGAACCACTTCACTTCACCGATCTCGCGGTCATCGTTTTCCAACTCGGCGAGATGCGCCAGCTGCCGCGACTGCGGGGCCAGGGCTTGCGTGCTCAGCGTTCCCAGCAACAGCAGCACGAACACGGCCAAGGCCGTGGCACTATAGGCGATGGCGATGCCGTCGGCCTCCAGCAGCAGGGAAAACTCCAGTACGCTACCGGTCAGCGTCACGAACAGTGCGATCAACAGTGGAGAAGGAATGGCCAACAGGACACTGATGAGACTACAACGTAGGAATATCTTACGATTCATGGACCTCGATATCTCTTGTTGTCCGATGGAAATGCTCCTTGGCGCCTGAGCGCGTCCAGAGCCGACATGAGTTGCGCATTGACTACGTACGCAACGTGATGAACACAACGTTTGAACACAATGCTCTTGAACGCATTGTATAAGGTGCCAGAAATGAACGGTGACACACCGTCGAAAGATTCTAGCATGACCGAGGACACCACGCGCGAACGCCTCGACGCACTGGAGTCCCGGCTCGCCTACCAGGAAGACTGGCTGGACACGCTCGACCATGCCCTGGCCGCGCAGGACCGCCGCGTGGCCCAGCTCGAACGCACCAATGACATGCTGCGCGAACGCCTGCGGAACCTGCGTCAAAGCGTCGACCATATGAGCGATGACGATGCCCCGACGCCTAGCGACGAGATTCCTCCCCATTACTAACGACTGCTTTGCTGAACGATTGCTGACTCGGCCGTTGGCACGTGAATCACGCGTGCTGGGGCTTTTTCAGTAGCAGAATCAACGGCGCCACTAACAGGTACAGCGCCCCCAGCCACAGGAAGATATCGTTGTAGGCCATGACCATGCTCTGCTCGAGCAGGGTCCGCGCCATCATCTCGACCGAGGCTGCCTGTGGGTCGCCGGTCGATGCCAGCAGTTGCTGATACTGCGCCTGGGTCGCGTTGACCACCTCGCGGCCTTGATCGATGGCAGGAATCAGCTGATTCCAGTGATAGTCCTCCCGCCAGTCGCGAATCGTGTCCAGCAACGCCAGGCCCACCGCCCCGCCGAGATTGCGCATCACGTTGAACAGGCCACTGGCGTTGCCGACCTCGCTGGGCGGCAAGGTGCCGAAGGCGATGCGCGAGGTCGGAATCAAGCACATCACCAGTCCCACGCCGCGCACTACCTGCGGCCAGAAAAACGTGTCGAAACCCGATTCGGCGGTCAGGTTGGCATTCATCACCGTGCCGATACCGGTCAACAGCATGCCCAACAGCAGCAAGACCCGCAGATCGACCTTGTCCGAGGCACGCCCCACCAGTGGCGCGGTCAAAAACATCGCCACCCCGGTCACGATCATGACCTCGCCGATCTGTAAGGCCGAATAGCCACGCACGTTGCCCAGAAACAGCGGCAACAAATACACCAGGCCATACAAGCCGATCCCCACCACGAACCCTAGCCACGCCCCCACGGCGAAGTTGAGATTGACGAAGGCACGCAAGTCGACGATGGGGTGACGGTGGCGTAGCGCGCGCCAGAAGAATCCCACCGAGGTGAGCGCGCAGACGATGGCGGCGATGAGGATCGTACGGCTGGCGAACCAGTCATCGCCAGGGCCTTCCTCGAGCGAAAACTCCAGCGTGCCTAGAAACAGTGCCAAAAGCGCCAGGCCGATGAGATCGAGATGGCGCAGCGCACGATGATCGGGACGATCGATGTCCAGAAGCCGCCACACCGCTAGCGACACCAGGACACCGGGCACGAGATTGGCGAGAAACAGCCAATGCCAGCTCGCGAACTCGGTGATGTAGCCGCCCACGGTCGGCCCGATCGACGGGGCCAAGGTCGCCACCAAGCCCATCACACCCTGCACCGTGCCCATCATGCGTCGCGGAAAGACACTGAAGCTAATGGCATAGGCGATGGGAATCATCGCCCCGCCCATGAAACCCTGGATGGCCCGCAGCACGATCAGCGATTCGATGGAGTTGGCCATGGCGCAGCCGAGGCTCGCCAGCGTGAAGCCCAGGCACGAGCTCACGAGCGCGACGCGGGTGGACAGAATCCGCGTCAGCATGCCCGACAGCGGAATCATGATGATCTCGGCAATCAGATAAGAGGTCTGAACCCAGGATATCTCGTCGGCGCTGGCCGAGACTCCGGCCTGAATCTCATTGAGGGAACTGGCGACGATCTGGATATCCAGAATCGCCATGAACATACCGAACACCGCCGCCACGAAGGCCAGTTGGGTGCGCCGTGAAGGGGCTTCCTGCGGGCCCGACGAGTCGGTTGCGGTCGCCTCGGCCATTTAATCGTCGTCCTCGGGGTCGAGGTCGCGTGTATCCACCGAGGGCACCACCGAGAGGCCATCGCGCAAGCGCTCCAAGGCATCATCTGGCCCCGTCACACGAATACGCACCGGCACCCGCTGGACGATCTTATTGAAGTTGCCGGTGGCGTTATCCTGCGGCAACAGACTGAAGCGCGAGCCCGTGGCAGGCGCCAAGCTATCGACGACGCCCTCGAACTCGATATCGGGATAGGCATCGACGTGCAACGACACCGGCTGCCCCGGCCGCATGCGCGCCGTCTGGGTTTCCTTGTAATTGGCAATGACATAGGCCGAGCGAATCGGCACCAATTGCATCAAGGTCAATGACGGCTGGGCGAGCGTTCCGACCTCGACCGTCTTGTTGCCGATCACGCCCTCCACCGGCGCCGTCAAACGCGTCTTGTCGAGTTGATGGCGAGCGTTATCAACATCGGCCTGGGCGGATTCGATGTTGGCCTCGGCACTATCGCTTTTGGCCTCGAGCACATCGAGCTGCTTGCGTGATGACGACAACGTGGCACGCCGCGCCGCGAGCGTCGCTTCCGCCACCTGCACGGCCGCCTGATCGTCCTGGTAGTCTTGTTGAGAAGCGTAGTTCTTTTCGGCCAGACGCTTCGAGCGCTCGAGATGCAAGCGTGCCTGCTTAAGGTCCGCCTGCGCCGAGGTCACCTGAGCCTTGGCCTCTTCGATCGACGCGCGTTGCTGCTCGATCTGGCGATCGGCACTGACGGCATTGGCCTGAGCCACGGCCAATGCCGCCTGGGCCTGGGCAAGTTGAGACTTGGCATCGCTGGGGTCGAGCTTCACCAGAATATCGCCGGCCTCGACGCGCTGGTTGTCGGACACCGCGACCTCGTCGACACGCCCGCTGACCTCGGCCCGCATCGCCACACTGTCGGCATGCACGTAAGCGTTATCGGTCTCTTCGAAGAAACGGCCGGTTTGCCACCAATGTATTCCCCAAGCGAGGGCCGCCAGTACCAATACGGCCAATGCCAGCGCCGTATAAAGTCGCTTCTTGATTTTCATAACTCACGTTCACCGGACGATCTACAGAGGCCGTGTAGGATACACTAATCCGCCCGGTGGACGCTTGGGGACACACCGACGAAACGACGCCTCCGCGCCCGATGGGCGATGTCGCTATACGGCGAAGATGATAGCATTCGCAGTTGCCAGCGCGTCTCACCCGCATCTCATCGCCGCCCGCCAAAGGAACGTGACATGCCACTCTTCGGTAGCCGACCGGCCTTCTTCTTCCGTTCCCGACACCGTCGGCATGTCGACCCCTGGAGCCTGGTGACGCTTGGCGTTGCACTGAGCGTGGCCCTGCCGGTCATCACGGTCCTCGTCCACGTGCTGATTCCCGCGCGGGCGATCTGGGCGCATCTCGCGGACACCGTGCTCACCGGGTACCTCACCAACACCCTCTGGCTGGCGCTGGGTGTCGGCATCGGCACGACCGTCATCGGAACCGGCACCGCCTGGCTGATCGCCATGTGCCGCTTTCCGGGCCGCCGCGTCTTCGAGTGGGCGCTGCTGTTGCCCCTGGCCGTGCCCACTTACGTCATCGCCTACGCCTATACCGACTTCCTGCAGTATGCCGGCCCCCTGCAAAGCGAACTGCGCGCGCTCTTCGGCTGGGACCACGGGGACTACGTCTTTCCCGATATCCGCTCGCTGGGCGGCGCTACGCTGCTGATCACCCTGGTGCTCTATCCCTACGTCTACCTGCTCACCCGCGCGGCATTCCTCGAACAGTCGGCCTGCGTGCTGGATGTGGGGCGCACGCTGGGGCGTGGTCCCTGGCGACTGTTCACGACGGTCGCCGTACCACTGGCGCGACCGGCGATCATCGGCGGCGTCTCTCTGGTATTGATGGAAACGCTCAACGAGTTCGGCGCGGTGCAGTACTTCGGCGTGGACACCTTCACCACGGGGATCTATCGCACCTGGTTCGGCATGGGCGAACCCGTCGCCGCCGCGCAACTGGCCGCCTGCCTGCTGGCCTTCGTGATCATCGTGGTCGCCCTGGAACGCCTCTCGCGCGGCCGCCGTCGATACTTCCACACCACCGGCCGCTATCGCCAATTGCCGGAGTTCACCCTCCGCGGCTGGCATGCCGGAGGCGCCTGCCTTGCCTGTGCCTTGCCCATCGGCATCGGCTTCGTGCTGCCCGGCGCCATTCTCGCCGACCTCGCCCTGGATACGGGCGATGACGTTCTCGGCGCCCGATTCCTGGACTACGCCGGCAACAGCCTCATGCTCGCGGCACTCGCGGCACTGGTCACCGTGGGCCTCGCACTCGTGCTCAGCTATGGCGTGCGCCTGAATCCCGGCCGCACCACCCGGACGGCCACACGCATCGCCGCCATGGGCTATGCCGTACCCGGCTCGGTCGTCGCCGTGGGGATTCTGATCCCTCTCACCTGGGTCGACCGCCACCTCTATGCCTGGTTGAACGGTCAGCTCGGCATTGAGATCGGCCTGATACTGAGCGGGACGGCCTTCGTCTTGATATATGCCTATGTCGTGCGCTTTCTGGCGGTATCGTTCAATACCGTGGAAGCGAGCCTGGCCAAGGTCACCCCCGGCATGGATGCTGCGTCCCGCACGCTAGGCCAGACCGCCGGCGGCACCCTCCGGCGCGTTCATACCCCACTCATGAGAGGCAGCCTGTGGGCGGCCCTGCTGCTGGTCTTCGTCGATGTCATGAAGGAATTGCCCGCGACAGTGATCCTGCGCCCCTTCGATTTCGACACCCTGGCGGTGCGCGCGCACAACCTGGCCGCCGACGAGCGCCTGGCGGAGGCCGCCTCGTCATCGTTGGCCATCGTCCTGGTCGGCGTCATTCCCGTCATCCTGCTCAGTCGAGCGATCCGCCACGCGCGCCCCGGGGCCTCAGGCGGGAAACGCGAAGCACTGTGAAGCATCCAGTTCCAAGGCCAACGACGTGCCGACATCCGGCAGGAAAACGCCGGGCACCTGAGCGTGCAGATGCACCTCGCCACCTCTGCCATCGGCCGCGGCCAGATGCAGCAGGCTGCTACGTCCCAGGAGCTTGGCCATGACCACGCGAGCCTGCCGGGACGCAGACGTCTCCACCGCGTTGGCGGCGTGAGCGAGCGGCGTCACACGGATCGCCTCCGGGCGAATCATCACGCGCGCCCGCGCCCCCTCGGCAAGCGTCGGCGCCGCCACCGCACCCGCCGGTGTCGCCACGGCACCGTTGCGGACGTCGCCTGACCACTCGTTGACGGCACCGAAAAACGTCACCACGAAAGGGGCCTGCGGCTGGCAGTACAACTGATAGGGCGTCCCCCACTGCACCACGCGCCCCTCGCGCATCAGGGCGATACGATCCGCCATGAACATCGCCTCCTCAGGGTCGTGCGTCACCAGCAGCGTCCCGGCTTCTCCCTGCTTGAGCGCGTGCAGGGTATCGTCACGAATCTGTTCGCGCAGGCGCGCATCGAGACTGGAGAACGGCTCGTCCAGCAGCATCAGCTGCGGCGACGGCGCCAGGGCGCGGGCCAGGGCCACGCGCTGCTGCTGGCCACCCGACAACTGGTGCGGATAGCTTTCGGCGCGGGTCGCCATGCCCAGTTGATCGAGCCAATGGCGGGCGCGGGCGCGCCGCTGCGACGCCGGCAGGCCATCCAGGCCGAAGGCGACGTTGTCCAGCACACTGAGGTGAGGGAACAACGCCGCTTCCTGAAACGCCAAGCCGACGCTGCGCTTCTCGGGAGGCACATGACGGCCACCGGACGTGCTGAGCGCCTCGCCTCCCAGGTAGAGTTCGCCATGCTGCAAACGTTCGAGACCCGCCACGAGGCGCAACACCGTTGTCTTGCCGCAGCCCGACGGTCCCAGCAGGCACACCACTTCGCCCGGCATCACCTCGAGACTGACCTCTTCCACGGCGACATGCTCGGCATAACGATGCTGCAACCGGCGCACGTCCAGACGAGGAGAAACCGACGCGGCCGCGCATGTGCGGAAGGCATTGAACGGTTGATTCATGGTCAAGGGCCCAGGCACGGCAAGCGATGAGGCGATCGGCAACCCATGGGGGCTGACGCCACCGGCCACCGCATGCCGTTAAACGGTGATTAAACACAGTGAATTGACGCCACCAGCCGACTGGGCTTCAATACACTCGTTAATACGACTTATTATCATTACTAATCATATCACAAGGGGATATCGCATGCCGCAACGTCCACTCGTCTTACCGGCCACTGCCCTGATCGCCGGCGCCATCTTCGCCGGGGACGCCTTGGCCGAAGAGGTCAACATCTACTCCGCACGCCATTACGATTCTGACCAGACGCTCTACGATGCCTTTACCGAGAAAACCGGCATCGACGTCAACATACTCGAAGGGGATTCGGACCAGCTCATCGAACGGATCCGCCGCGAGGGCGCCGCCAGCCCCGCGGACATCATGCTGACCGTCGACGCCGGCCGCCTGTGGCGCGCCGAGCAGGCAGGCGTTTTCCAGGGCATCGAGTCCGATGTACTGAACGAGCGTCTGCCCGACGCCATGCGTCATCCGGAAGGCAAGTGGTTCGGCTTCAGCCAGCGCGCGCGAGCGATCTTCTACGATCCCGACGATGTCGACCCGGCGAACCTCAAACGCTACGAAGATCTCGCCGATCCGCGTTTCGAGGGCGATATCTGCATTCGCTCGTCGAACAACATCTACAACCAGTCCCTGCTCGCCTCGATGATCGCCCACCACGGCATGGACGACGCCGAGGCCTGGGCCCAGGGCGTCGTCGACAACATGGCGCGCGATCCCGAGGGCGGCGATACCGATCAGATTCGCGGCGTGGCCAGCGGCGAATGCGATATCGCCGTCGCCAATCACTACTATTACGTGCGCTTGCTCGAATCCGATGACGCCAGTGACCGTGAGGCCGCCGAGAGCGTCGAGATCCTGCTACCCAACCAGGACGGACGCGGCGCCCATGTCAACGTCGGCGGCGCCGGCGTGGTGGCGGACGCTCCCAATCGCGACAACGCCATCCGCTTCCTGGAGTTCCTTGCTTCCGACGAGGCCCAGCGCCTGTTCGCCGCTGGCAATCACGAGTTCCCTGTCGTCGACGGCGTCGAGGTCGAAGGCACCCTCGCGACATGGGGCGACTTCAAGCGAGACGCCCTCAACATCAACGCCCTGGGCGAACACAACCCCGAGGCCATCCGCATCTTCGATCGCGTCGGCTGGCGTTGAGACCCGCGCCGCGACCTGCCGTCACCGGGCCCCGGCATCGCCGTGGGCCCGTCCTCAGTGCGCTTCGTCCCAGTTGGCGCCGTCGTTGGCTTCGACGGTCAGCGG
Organism: Chromohalobacter sp. 11-W; assembly: GCF_029889905.1. Lineage (GTDB taxonomy): Bacteria > Pseudomonadota > Gammaproteobacteria > Pseudomonadales > Halomonadaceae > Chromohalobacter. The sequence goes on from NZ_JARANZ010000007.1 coordinate 216,971, forward strand.
CACGTCGAGCTTGGCGGCGTCTTCCATGCGTTGGCGAACGGCGTCGGTGAAGGCGTCGACCTGGCTCTCCGCAACCTCGAAGACCAGTTCGTCGTGCACCTGCATCACCATCCAGGCGTCGAAGTCGCCATCGCGCAACCAGCGGTCGACATCGATCATCGCCAGCTTGATGATATCGGCGGCGGTGCCCTGCATCGGCGCATTAATGGCGGTGCGCTCGGCGGCCTGGCGCCGGGTACGGTTCTGGGCGTTGATCTCGGGCAGATAGAGGCGACGGCCGAACACCGTCTCGACATAGCCGTCGTCAGCGGCCTGGGCACGAATGCGTTCCATGAAGCGTGCCACGCCGGGATAACGATCGAAGTAGCGATCGATGTAGGTCTGCGCCTGATTGCGCTCGATATGCAACTGCCGTCCGAGCCCCCAAGCGCTCATGCCGTAGATCAGCCCGAAGTTGATGGCCTTGGCGCTGCGCCGTTGCTCGCCGCTGACGGCATCGAGCGCCACGCCGAACACTTCCGCCGCGGTGGCGGTATGGATGTCGCGCCCCTCGGCGAACGCCTCGAGCAGCCCCTTGTCGCCGGAGAGATGCGCCATGATGCGCAGCTCGATCTGCGAATAGTCGGCGGCGACGATGCGATAGCCGGGGCGCGCCACAAAGGCCTGGCGAATCTTGCGCCCTTCTTCGGTTCGGATGGGAATGTTCTGCAGGTTGGGGTCGGATGACGACAGGCGCCCGGTGGCCGTCACCGCCTGGTGATAGCTGGTATGCAGACGCCGTGTGGTGGGATTGACCAACTGCGGCAGCTTGTCGGTATAGGTCGATTTCAACTTGGCGAAGCCGCGATGCTCGATGATCACCTTGGGCAACGGATAATCCAGTGCCAGTTCCTCGAGCACCGCCTCGGCGGTGCTCGGCGCGCCCTTGGGCGTCTTCTTGATCACCGGGATCTTCAATTCATCGAAGAGGATCTCGCCGAGCTGCTTGGGCGAGCCGAGATTGAACTCACGCCCGGCCAGCTCGTACGCACGCGCTTCCAATTCCCGCAGACGCTTGTCCAGCGCGCGACTCTGGGTGTGCAGGCGCTCGGCGTCCAGCGCCACGCCGTTGCGTTCCATGTGCGAGAGCACCGGCACCAACGGCAGCTCGATCTCATCCAGCACTGTCGCCAAGCGGCCTTCGCCATCCACGCGTGGGCGCAACTCACGGTGCAGGCGCAGGGTAATGTCGACATCTTCGCAGGCGTAGGGCGCGGCTTCTTCGAGTGCGACCTGATCGAAGGTCAGCTGCTTGGCGCCTTTGCCAGCGATCTCTTCGAAGGTGATGGTCTTCTCGCCGAGATACTTGAGCGCCAGCGAGTCCATGTCGTGGCGCGTCGCCGTGGCGTTGAGCACGTAGGACGCCAGCATGGTGTCCTCGAGGCGCCCTGCGACCTCGATGTCATAACGCGCCAGCACGGAAATATCGTACTTGAGGTTCTGGCCGATTTTGGCCTTGGTGGTGTCTTCCCACAGCGGCTTGAGCGCGGCCAGCACCGTGTCGCGATCGAGCTGATCGGGCGCATCAAGATAGCTGTGCGCCACCGGAATATAGGCAGCCTCGCCGGCGTCCAACGCCAGGCCGATGCCGACGACCTGGGCCTCCATGTAGTTGAGACTGGTGGTTTCCAGGTCGAAGCAGAAGATATCCGCCTCGCCCAGACGCGCGAGCCAGGCATCGAAGGCCTCTTGCGTGACGATGACATGATCCTCGCGCGGCGCTGAGCTGGTGTCGGTCGCCGGGGCGTCGCCTTCCTCCTTCGTTGGCGCCCCCGTTGCCACATCATCGACGCCCTCGTCGCGCCCCTCGAGCAATTCGCCCAGCCAGTTCTTGAATTCCAGCTCGGTATAAAGCGCCTTGAGCGCCTCGCGGTCAGGATGCGCGATATCCAGATCGTCGAGGCCCACCGGTAGCTCGCAATCGGTCTTGATCGTCGCCAATTGGTAAGACAAAAAGGCCTGATCGCGATTGGCGTCGAGTTTCTTGCCCAGCGTCTTGGCGCCGCGAAAGTCCAGCGTCTTGATACGCTCGAGATCGGCGTAGAGGGTCTCGAGCCCCCCCTGCATGCCTTGCAGCAGGCCGAGTGCGGTCTTCTCGCCGACACCCGGTACGCCAGGAATGTTATCGACCTTATCGCCCATCAACGCCAGGTAGTCGATGATCAGCGACGGCGGAATTCCGAACTTGGACTCGACGCCGGCCACGTCGAGCGTCTCCCCCTTCATGGTATTGACCAGGGTGATGTGCGCGTTGACAAGCTGTGCCATGTCCTTGTCACCGGTGGAAATCACCGCATCACGCCCCGCCTCGGTGGCATGCCGCGCCAAGGTGCCGATCACGTCATCGGCCTCGACGCCCTCGATACACAAAAGCGGCAGGCCCAGCGCACGAATGCAGTCATGCAACGGTTCGACCTGGGGCCGCAGATCGTCGGGCATCGGCGGGCGGTGCGCCTTGTACTCGGCGTAGATCTCGTCGCGGAAGGTCTTGCCCTTGGCGTCGAAAACTACCGCCATGGGGCTGTCGGGATACTGCTTGAGCAGGCTCTTGAGCATGTTGAGCACGCCCTTCACCGCGCCGGTGGGATTGCCTTTGGACGTGGTCAGCGGCGGCAAGGCGTGAAAAGCCCGATACAAGTACGACGAGCCGTCGACGAGAACGATGGGGGGCGTGTTGGCCATGGCATCAGCATCCATTGGAAATTCGCGATGTCGCCATGATACGCAAGGCATTGCGCAGCGTCAGGCGAAACCCTCTTAACATGCGCCGAACGCTCATGATGTGGGATAATGACCTTTCATTACCTCATGGGCTCGAGGCGCAATACCACCGTGTTTGCCCCGCCAGCCGAGGAGACCGTCATGCAGCGTCTACCTATTGTTCTATGTCTAGGGCTCGGCCTGATTATCGGCGCCAGCGCCTCGCTTGCCGTCGCGCAGCCGTCACCGGACATCACCGTGCGCCAGGACGATAACCGCACACTCAAGGAATACCGCGTCAACGGCGAACTCTATGCCATCGAGATCGTTCCCCGGCAAGGCGCCCGCTATTTCCTGATCGATGACGACGGCGACGGCAACTTCGAACGCCGCGATACCACACGCGTCGAGGTGCCGGACTGGGTCACCGGCAGCGAATGATGTTACCTGCCGCACATCAACGACCTCACGCATGGCGGTAGGACTGCCCGCGCCAAGCCGCTACAATGCGCGCTTGGCACCCCGGGCGAGAGACACATGGCCGTATTCACTCCTTTGACCGAGACCCAGGTCGAACGCTTTCTCGAGCGTTTCGCTATCGGCACGTTAACCACGCTGGAAGGCGTGCCCAGTGGGACGGAGAACTCCACCTTCTTCGTCACCACCGACCAGGGACGCTTCGTGCTCACCCTGTTCGAGCAGGGCGAAAGCGACGAACTGCCCTTCTTCGTGGCGTTGCTCGACTATCTCGACGAACACCGGTTGCCTGTCGCGGGGCCCGTTCACGATCGTGATGGCGTCGCCCTGCAAACGCTCGCAGAGCGTCCGGCGCTGCTGTTCCCGCGCCTTCCGGGTCGGCATCCCGAATCACCGACGCTCGCTCAGTGCCGTGAACTCGGCGATGCCCTGGGGCGCATGCACAAGGTCTCGCAGCACTTCGAAGGCCAGCGCCCCAACCCCCGCGACCTGCACTGGCTGTCCAGCGCGCAACACAAGGTCATGAGCTATCTGTCCGAGGCCGATCAGCGCTTGATGAGCGACGAGATCGACGCCTATCAGGGCATTTTCGGCGATGCCTCGTCGCTTCCCCAAGGGGCGATCCATGGCGACCTGTTTCGCGACAACACCCTCTTCGACGGCGACCGGCTGGGCGGCATCATCGACTTCTACAACGGCTGCACGGGCGATTTGCTCTTCGATCTGGCCATCGTCGTCAACGACTGGGCCAGCGCTGCCGACGGCCGTTTCGACGATGCGCGCTATTCGGCGCTCCTCGGCGCCTACCAGGCGCGCCGTCCGCTGACCGAAACCGAGCAGACGCTGTGGCCGGTGATGCTGCGCATGACGGCATTGCGCTACTGGCTCTCGCGGCTGCTGGTCGTCTACGTCGACCCGCCCGCGCACGACCTCACGCCCAAGGACCCCAGCCAGTACCGCCACATGCTCGCGATGCGCCTCGAACACGGCGCCCCGCCCTTGCCGCCCGCCGGCCCGCTCCCATCACCTACGCGGTAAGGCGTCTGCGCGCCGTAAGACTCCTTTAAGAAACGCGGCATAGGCTGGAAACGACAACACGTCATTGACGGCGGAGCACGACGCTCCGCCTTGGACGGGAGCTCGCCATGCCCACCTTCACGCACGTCGTTACGACCTTACGCCCCCTTCGCGTCGTCTCTGCCACCCAGCATCGCTACCTGCGCTACGGCTGCGCGTCGCTGGCCCTGGCACTCACGGGCCTGGCCTGGCAATCCCAAGGCACGGTGCCCGCCCTGTTGCTCACCTTCGGCCTTTGCAGCGCACTACTGGGTGACGCCCTGCAGCGCAAAGGCGTGACTTCCGAGCGCCTGGATGCCGCATTCGGCGAGGCCTTCACGCATCTCGGCATGGCCAGTGCCGCCACGCTCGGCGTGCTGTTTATTCTGCGCTGAACGCGCCGGCGCCTCTTTGCAGCCCCGCATGCGAGCGGCATAATGCCAGCCCGTTCGTTCACCGGGCCGCGCCGGCCCGTCCAGGAGTGCGCCATGACCTCGCCCGCCGATCAGGCCCGCCGCACCTACAACATCGATCAGTGGGGCAGCGGCTACTTCGACGTCGACGACGCCGGCCATGCCGTCGTGTGTCCGCGAGGGAGCGACACCGCAGGCCCCGCCCTGCCGCTCAAGGCCCTGGTCGACGAGTTGCGCCAAGCGGGTTTGCGTCTGCCGGTGCTGGTGCGTTTCACCGACATCCTCCATGACCGCGTCGAACAACTGTGCGCCGCCTTCGATACCGCCATGCAGGATGAAACCTATGCGGGCGGCTACACCGCCGTGTATCCCATCAAGGTCAACCAGCAGCGCCGCGTGGTGGAAGAAATGCTCGCCACCCAGGCGCGCGGCCATGGGCGGGTCGGCCTCGAGGCCGGTAGCAAGCCGGAGCTGCTGGCGGTGCTGGCGCTCTCGGGAGACGGCCCCTCGCTGATCGTCTGCAACGGCTACAAGGATCGCGAATACGTGCGCCTGGCGCTGATGGGCGAGAAGCTCGGCCATCGCGTCTACTTGGTGGTCGAGAAGCATTCCGAACTCACGCTGATTCTCGAGGAAGCCGAACGCCTGCAGGTCACGCCGCGCATCGGCCTACGCGCACGGCTAGCCTCGGTGGGCAAGGGCAAGTGGCAGAACTCGGGTGGCGAGAAGTCCAAGTTCGGACTCACCGCCAGCCAGATCCTCGACGTCGTCGAGCGCCTGCGTGAGGCCGATGCCCTGGCCAGCCTACAACTGGTGCATTTCCACCTCGGCTCGCAGATCGCCAACATCCGCGACATCCAGCGCGGCCTGCGCGAATGTGCACGCTTCTATCAGAGCCTGCGTGCGCTCGGCGCTCCGGTGGATACCGTCGATGTCGGTGGCGGCCTGGGGGTCGACTACGAAGGCACACGCTCGCGGAGCTTCTGCTCGATCAACTACTCGATGCACGAATACGCCAGCAACGTGGTGTGGGCCTTTCGTCAGGCCTGCGACGCCGAAGGCTTGCCGCATCCGCATCTGATTTCCGAATCGGGGCGCGCCCTGACCGCACATCACGCGGTGCTGATCACCAACGTCATCGGCGAGGAACGCTTGAGCGAGGAAGCGCCCACGCAACGCCTCGGCGGCGATGCCGAACTCGATGAATTGTGGCGCGTCCACGCCAAGCTGAATACCACGCAGGACCCGCGCGGCCTCGCCGAGGCCTACCACGACCTAGTGCAGGCCATCGGCGAACTGCAGGATCGCTTCGTGCTGGGCCTGGCTACCCTCAACGCGCGCGCCGAGGGCGAGACGGTCTACTTCGCCGCCTGCCGACGCCTGAGCGCACAGCTCGACCCGCGCAATCGCGCGCACCGCGAGATCGCCGATGAACTCGCCGAGAAGCTCGCCGACAAGTTGTTCGTCAACTTCTCGCTGTTCCAGTCGGTGCCCGATGTGTGGGGCATCGACCAGGTGTTCCCGGTGCTGCCGCTCACCGGCCTCGACCGCCCGCCCACACGGCGCGGCGTGATCCAGGACATCACCTGCGATAGTGACGGGCGCATCGACTGCTATGTCGACGGTCAGGGGCTGGAAGCGACGCTCCCGCTACCCGAATGGCAGGACGGCGAGGACAAGCTGCTGGGGCTATTTCTGGTCGGCGCCTATCAGGAAATCCTCGGCGATCTGCACAACCTGTTCGGCGACACCGACGCCGTGGACGCCACGCTGGACGCTAACGGCCAATGGCGACTCAGCAATCACCAACAGGGCGATACCGTCGCCGACGTGCTGCGTTACGTGAACTTCGACGCCGACGAACTCAGCCAGCGTCTATCGCACCAGCTCAAAAACAGCGCGCTGAGCGATGCCCAGCGTGATGACTTCATGCGCGACCTCGCCGCCGGCCTGGAAGGCTACACCTACCTCGAGTGACGCCGAATCTCTGGAGTGACGCCGAATCTACGTCACCGCGTCTGCGTGGACGCCTCGAGCCCGAACGAGCCCCACAGCGATAGCTGGGCATTGCGGGGTAGCGCCCCGACCCCGGCCGGCGTGCCGGTGAGCACCACATCGCCGGGCTGCAGCGTGAAATGCCGCGACATCTCGGCCAATAGCTCAGGAATGGCGAACAGCATGTCACGCGTCTCGCCGGTCTGACGGCGTTCGCCGTCGATCTCCAGCGTAAAGCGCAAATCCGCCCAGTCGGGCACCTCATCCAACGCCACGAACGGCGTCAGCGGACAAGCGCCGTCGAAGGCCTTGGCGACTTCCCAGGGATGGCCCTTTTCCTTCAATTGCGATTGCACGTCGCGCAGCGTCAAATCCAGCGCTAGGCCAAGCCCGGCGACGGCGCGCGGGGCCTGCTCGGCACTGGCCCCACTCAACCGCTTGCCGATGAGCAGCGCCAACTCGGTTTCGAAATGCACCTCGCCACGCGTGAATTGCTCGGCAATGTCGCGTGCCATGGGGACCGCGCTGGTGGCGGGCTTGATGAACAATAGCGGCGCACCGGGCACCGGGTTGTCGAGTTCTCGGGCGTGCGCGGCGTAGTTGCGACCCACGCAGACGATCTTGCCCAGCATATGGGGAAAGACACCGCCATCGGCCAGGCGAGTCACGAAGGGTTGGGTGGACATGCAGACTCCTCACAAATGATAAAGCGCCGCGACGGCGAAGCCCCGAGTCTAACGCGCCCGCCGGCGCTTCACACGGTGCCTCTCTACACGGTACCTCTCTCAGCCGTCGCGCTGGGCCGCTCACCGAAACGTGCCTGGTAAACGCGTGAGAAGTGTGCCAAATGCACGAAACCGCTGGTCAAGGCGGCCTCGGTCACCCGGCAGCGACTATCGGCGAGCAGCCGCCGGGCATAGTCGAGGCGCATCCCCACATAGCACTGCTTGGGCGTCTCGCCGAAATGCGCCATGAAAAGACGCGTCAACTGCCGCTGGGACTGGCCGATCAGACGGCATATCTCGGGGATCGACAAGACCTGATCGAGGTGGGTTTCCATCACCGCCAGCGCGCGCACCACGCTGCGCGGCAAATCTTCCAGGGTACGCGCCGCGCCGGCCTTCCAGGCTTCTTCCTCGGAAACGCGCTGGTGCACGAGCTGCCGCCCCACGGCATTGGCCAGCGCCGGCCCGTAATCGTGTTCGATCCATTGCAGCATCATGTCGATACCCGCTGCGCCGCCGGAGCCAGTCAAACGCTGCCCGGCGAATTCGAAACGCGCCTCGCTGACGCTGATATGCGGAAACTCCGCACGGAAAGCCGGCACGCTTTCCCAGTGCAGCGCCACGCGATGCTGATCGAGCAAGCCCGCCCGGGCGAGGATGAATGGCGCGGTATCGAGCCCACCGACACGCCCACCATGCGCCGCGACGTGCCGTAGCACTGCGCGCTCGGCACCGGTCACGCTGACTTCCGCCTCGTACGAAGAAATCACCATCAACAAATCGCCGAGGGCGTGTTCCGCCAGGACGCCCTCGACCTCGATACGCACGCCGTTGCTGGCCACCACAGGGTCGCCATCCGCCGATAGCAGCCGCCAGGCGAACAACTCACGACCGAAACGGTTGGCCACGCGCAACGGCTCGAGCAGGCAAAAAAGCGTCAGCATCGAGAAATTGGGCACCAACCAGACATTCACGGTATGCGCCGCGTCGCCGGGCCTGGGAACCGGCGGTTGCTCGGGACGGGGATAGGGCCAATCGGTTCTAGTATTCTCGCTCATGGCCAGAATCGTCTATTAAATGGCGAATTAGTGCAAATCACGTTCGCTCAATCCGCCTAGGGTAGGGAAACGCCTTGGCTCGCACGCCGGGGCAGTCGATCCCATGCCAGCAGTGGAGAGCATCGTTCATGTCCATTTCCGCCGACGTCGAACTCCAGGACGAAGGGCGCCGTCTGATTCTGAACGCCGCCGGCCAGCGGCGTGAATTCGCCGCCCTCTGGCTGCGTGAGCGCGCACCGGATGCAGCCACGCTCGACACCCGCACCGGGCAGCGTTTGATCGAGGCCGCCCAGTTGCCGCTGACATTGCAGATCGAGTCGGCAAGCTGCGACGCGCAGGCCCTACACGTGCGCTTCAGCGATGATCACACCACCACCTATGCGCTGGACGCCCTGCTCACCGACGCCGCGCCCGACAATGCCGACGTCGCGCCCGGGCTCAGCTTATGGGACGCCGATCTCGAGACACTGCCCCAGGCCCGCTTCGACGCGGCGCTCAAGGACGACGACGCCCTGCTGGCGATGCTCGAGGCCTTGCACCGTTACGGTTTCGTCAAGGTAAGCGGTGTACCGTGCGAGGAAGACGGCATGCAGCCATTGATCGACCGCATCGGCCCGCTGCGCCGCACCAACTGGGGCGGTATCGCCGACGTCAAATCGGTGGCCAACGCTTACGATCTGACCATGACGCAACGCGGGCTCGAGCCGCACACCGACAACCCCTATCGCGATCCGATTCCCGGCTACATCTGGCTGCACTGCCTGAGTAATGCCGCCGCCGGGGGCGACAGCACGCTCACCGACGGTTTCATGGCTGCGCAGCGCCTCAAGACCGAAGCGCCCGAGGAATTCGACTGCCTGACACGCCTCTCGACACAGTTTCGCTATACCGACGCCACCACCGATCTGGCGAGCGAAGGTCCACTGATCGAACTCGACAGCCAAGGGCAACTGGCGCGCGTACGCTACTCCAACCGCACCGAACGCATCGCCGCCCACGACGCGGCCCTGCTGGAGCGCTACTACGCCGCGCGGCAGCGCTTCTATCGTTTGATCACCGATGAAGCGTTGACCGTGCATCTCAAACTCGGCCCCGGCGACATGCTGATCATGGACAACTACCGGCTGCTGCACGGACGCACCGCTTACCAGCTCGAAGGCGGCGTGCGTCATCTGCGCCAGGGCTATGTCGATCGCGATAGCACCGCCAGCCGGCGTCGCGTACTCGCCACCCAGCGCGCCGGCAGCGCCAATGATGACGCACCGCGATCCGCCCAAGGAGCCAACGCATGAACCAGGCGACGTTTACCCGCTTCGACGAGAGCACCCGCGACGACTGGGCCCTGATCGACGCGCATTTCCAGCATTACCAGAACGATGCCTGCCGCCGCGTGCTCGAGCATCTCTTGCGCCTCAAGGGCGATACCCACGGCTATCCCGTCGACCGCTATGAACACTGCCTGCAGACCGCAACTCGAGCGCTCGACGCCGGTGCCGACGAGGAAACCGTGGTCTGCGCCCTGCTTCACGACATCGGCGATGACCTGGCGCCCGCCAATCACGCGGAAATCGCCGCGGCGATCCTCGAGCCGTTCATCGACCCGCTCAACGTGTGGATGATCCGGCATCACGAGCTGTTTCAGGGCTATCACTACCGCACCTTCTACGGCCTCGACCCACACGCCCGCGATGCCTATCGCGAGCATCCGGCCTACGCGCGCACCGTACGCTTCTGCGATGAGTGGGATCAGTGCTCCTTCGACCCCGACTATCCCACCCGTCCCCTCGAGGACTTCATACCCATGGTCGAGCGTGTCATGTCGCGGCCGCCGTTCGGCGAGACAGCCAGCGTCGAGGGCACGCCATGAGCAATTGCGCCCAACGCTTGCTCGACCTGCTCGTCGCCCACGGTATCGACACCGTCTTCGGCATCCCCGGCGTGCATACCGTGGAGCTGTATCGCGGCTTGCCCGACAGCGGCCTCAAGCACGTCACACCGCGCCACGAGCAAGGCGCCGGCTTCATGGCCGACGGCTACGCCCGAGCGACCGGCAAACCGGCCGCCTGCTTCATCATCAGCGGGCCGGGCATGACCAATATCGCCACCGCCATGGGCCAGGCGCTTGCCGACTCGGTGCCGATGCTGGTGATTTCCAGCGTCAATCGCCGCGATACCTTGGGGCGCGGCCAGGGACGCCTTCACGAGCTGCCCGACCAGCAACGCACCCTGGCCGGCGTCAGTGTGTTCAGCCACACCCTGCAGACGCCCGAGGCACTGCCCGAGGTGCTGGCCCGCGCATTCGCCATTTTCAAGAGCGCCCGCCCCGGCCCCGTGCACATCGAGATTCCGCTGGACGTGATGCCGCAGGCTTGCCCGGCGCTCGTGCCTAAGACCACCGAGGTGTTCCCACCGGCGGCGCCGGATGCCGCGCTGGCCTGGGCCGCCGATTGGCTGGCCGACGCCGAGCGCCCACTGGTGCTGCTCGGGGGCGGCTGCGCCGCTGCCAGCGACACGGTACGTGCCCTCGTCGAGCGCCTCGACGCCCCCGCCATGACCACCATCAACGCCAAGGGCGTGCTGGGATGCGAGCATCCGCTGGATCTCGGTGCCTGCGCGAGCCTGCCCGCCGGACGCGAACTCGCGCGCCACGCCGATGTGGTGCTGGCGCTGGGCACGGAACTCGGTGAGACTGACTACGACCTGACCTTCGACAGCGGCTTCCACCTCAAGGGACGGCTGATCCGCGTGGACATCGACGCCCAGCAACTGGCGCGTAACCAGACCGCCGATCTCGCCCTGCTCGCCGATGTCGGCGAGGTCGCCCTGGGACTGCTCGCACGCTTGCCGACGCAGGCCTCGCGCGCCGGCGCCGAGCGTGTTGCACACACCAGGACAACGCTGGCGCTGCGTGACGCCGACGATGTCGCGCCCTATGCCGGCTTCCTCGATACACTGCGCGAGGCGCTGCCCGATGCCACCATCGTCGGCGACTCCACGGGGCCGGTCTACGCCGGCAACTTCATCGCCGAGATGCCTGCGCCACGCCGCTGGTTCAACTCTGCCACCGGCTACGGCACGCTGGGTTACGGCCTGCCCGCCGCCCTGGGCGCGGCACTGGGCGTGCCCGAACGCCCGGTGATCGCACTGGTCGGCGACGGCGGGCTCATGTTCACCCTCGGCGAACTCGCCACCGCCCGCGCGTGCTGCGTGCCCCTGGCGGTGGTGATCTGGAATAACGCCGGCTATGGCGAGATCCGTCGCTACATGGATGCCCAGGACGTTCCCCGCCTCGGCGTGGACCTGCCCGCACCGGACTTCGTGACGCTGGCCAAGTCGCTCGACTGTTACGGCGTGCGTGTCTCGACGGGAGCCGCGCTGCATCAGGCGTTAAGCGCCTCGCGCCAGGCACCCGGGCCGACTCTGATCGAGGTCGAGGCGCACCGATGGTCCGCTTGAATTCATCGTATTCACCAGGAGAGCTCATGCGACGCACCACCACGCGGCTGATGGCCGCCCTTGCCCTGCTGCCCTTGGCAGCCCACGCCCATGCCACCGACGAGGCTACCCAGGTCTCCTTCATCGCCCCACCGTGGCCCGGCGTCACGGTCAAGACCGAGATCATGGCGCAGATCCTCGCCCCGCTGGGCTATACCAACGAGCGCCAGGAACTCAGCAGCACGGTGGGCTACAAGACCTTGCAAACCGGCGACAGCGACGTTTTTCTCGCCGGCTGGCTCCCCGCCCAGCAGAATAGCTACGACGCTGCGATGGACGACGGCAGCATCGTCGACCTAGGCAACAACGTCACCGGCGCGCGCATGGGCTTCGCGGTCCCCGGTTATGTCTATGATGCCGGCGTGACCAGCGCCGAGCAGCTCGACGACCCCGAGAACCGCGAACGTTTCGATGGGCGCTACTACTCCATCGAGAGCGGCTCGACGGTCAGCGACTTCATCCACGACGCCCAGCGCGACGACACCTACGGCCTGGGCGACTGGGAACTGCTGGAGTCCTCGACGCCAGGAATGCTCAGCGCGGTGCGCAGCGCCTACGACGAAAAGCGCTGGATCGCCTTCTACGGCTGGACGCCGCACTGGATGGTGCCGGAATTCGACATGCATATCCTCGACGATCCCGAAGGCATCTATGGCAAGAACCAGGGCCGCAGTGACGTGCGCACCATCGTCGCCAAGCCTTTCAGTGAGGCCAACCCCAACCTCATGCGCCTGCTCGATCAATTCGTGCTCAGCGCCGCGCAACAAAGCGATTTCATCCGCGAATACGGTCTGGAAGAGCGCGAGCTCGAGACGGTCGCTCACGAGTGGCTGCAAAACCATCCCGCCGAGTTGGCCAAGTTCCTCGACGGCGTGACCACGCGTGACGGTGAGCCCGGCCTGGCAGCGGTCAAGGCCAGCTTGTAACGCACGGCGTGTAACGCTCCGACGACGCCAACGAGGAACCTGCATGCACTACTCTCGACTGACCCAGCGCATCGCCGGCGAAGGCGCCGCCGCCTGGGATATCCACTACCGCGCCCTGGCTCTTCAGGCCGAGGGCGAGGATGTGATCATCCTCTCGGTGGGCGATCCGGATTTCGCCACGCCAACCCCCATCGTCGACAGCGCGGTCGATAGCTTGCGTGCCGGCGCCACGCACTATGCCGATGTACAGGGCAAGGCGCGGCTACGTGAACTGATCGCCCACCACCATCGCCAAACCGGCGGCGCCCCGGCGACCCACGCCGACAACGTGGCGGTACTGGCCGGCGCGCAGTGCGGCCTGTATGCCGTGGCGCAGTGCGTGCTCGATCCCGGCGACGAGGTGATCGTGCCCGAGCCGATGTACGTCACCTACGAGGCGGCCCTGCAAGCCGCGGGCGCAACTCTGGTGCGCGTCCCGCTGCGCGCGGCGAACGCCTTCCAGCCCGACCCGGCCGACTTCGCCGCCGCCGTGACTCCGCGCACCCGGGCACTGCTGCTCAACAGCCCGCACAATCCCACCGGCCAGGTGTTCACGCGCTCCCACTGGGAGGCACTGGCCACGCTGTGCCGCGAGCACGACCTGTGGCTGCTTTCCGATGCGGTCTACGCCGAGCTGATCCACGACGGCGAACCGTTCTCGCCGGATAGCCTGCCCGGCATGCGTGAGCGCACCGTCATCGTCAACAGCCTCTCCAAGTCGCACGCCATGACCGGCTGGCGGCTGGGCTGGGTGATCGGCCCCGAACCCTTGATCCAGCACCTGACCCACCTGGCGCTGTGCATGCTCTACGGCTGTCCCGATTTCATTCAGGACGCCGCCTGCGAGGCGCTGGCCAATCCGCCTGCAGCTCTCGCCGAGATGCGTCATGCCTACCGGACACGTCGCGACACCGTGCTCGAGGCGCTCGCCGATAGCCCGAACGTCGAGGCGCTGTGCCCGGCAGCCGGCATGTTCATGATGATCGATATCCGCCGCACCGGGCTTTCCGCGCAAGCCTTCGCCGACCGCCTGCTCGACGAGCAGGGCGTCTCGGCACTCGCTGGCGACGCCTTCGGCCCCTCGGCGGCGGGCTTCGTGCGCTTGAGCCTGACGGTGGGCGCCGAGCGCCTGCGCGAGGCCTGCCGACGCCTGGCGCGCTGCGCCGATGAATGTCGAGCGACGGTCGAGGCATGACCCTCACGCGCCCCGGGCGAGTTTGCCGGGGCGCGATCTTTTCACCCACTGCAGGAGGGGTATGGCTAACACAAGATTTGCCCCCGACACCGCCTATGACCGCTAATCACAACAATCTGGCCATCGAGGCCCGTCACCTGGTCAAGCGCTACGCCGAGTTGGAAGTCCTCAAGGATGTTTCCCTCGACGTGCATGAAGGCCACGTGGTCTCGATCATCGGCTCCAGTGGCTCCGGCAAGAGCACCTTGCTGCGCTGCATGAACCTCCTCGAAACGCCCGACAGTGGCCATCTGACCATCGCCGGCGAGTCACTGAGTTTTTCCCAGGACACTCGCCACAGCGCCTCCCAAGGCACTCGCATCGGCATCAAGCGTCGTCAACTGCAACGCCTGCGTACCCAGGTCAGCATGGTCTTCCAGCAGTTCAATCTATGGCCGCATCTGAGCGTGCTCGGCAACGTCATCGAGGCGCCCATGCGCGTGCGGGGCCTGTCCAAACGCGACGCCGTGACACTGGGTGAGCATTACTTGGAACGGGTCGGCATGGCCGACAAGCGCGACCAATACCCCGCCTATCTTTCCGGCGGGCAGCAACAGCGCGTCGCCATCGCTCGCGCCCTGGCCATGGAGCCGCGGGTGCTGCTGTTCGACGAACCCACCTCGGCCCTCGACCCGGAACTCGTCAACGAGGTCCTCGGCGTCATCCACGGCCTTGCCGAGGAAGGCCGAACCATGCTGCTGGTCACCCACGAGATGGGCTTCGCCCGCGACGTCTCTCATCAGGTGGCCTTCCTGCACCAGGGCTGCGTCGAGGAAATCGGCACCCCAGCGCATGTTTTCGAGACTGCGACCAGCGAGCGCTGCCGTCAGTTCGTCTCGAGCGTGGCCTGAGCCTTTCACATGACGCCGCCAGCGGCGCCATATCATCCCGGGCCCTCACGGCCCGACACAACAACGATGGGGAACCATGATGATCAAGCACCTGAAAGCAACCTTGATGCAGACAGCGGGCGTCGTCCTGCTGGCGCTGAGCGCAACCTCGGCGATGGCGGACGAACCGCTCAAGATCGGCATTTCGGCGGAGCCTTACCCGCCGTTCACCTACAAAGATGCCGACGGCAGTTGGACCGGCTTCGAGGTCGAACTAGGCCAGGCGCTCTGCAAGGAGATGGACGCCGCGTGCGAGATCACGCCGACCGGGTGGGGCGGAATTTTCCCCGCGCTCAACAGCGGCAAGATCGACATGATCATGAATTCGCTGTCGATCACCGAGAAGCGCAAGCGCGTCATCGCCTTCAGCGATCCGTACTACTTCACGCCTTCGGCCTACGTCACCGCCAAGGCCAACGACATGCAAATCCCCGAGGACCTGGGCGGCAAGATCCTCGGCGTTCAGGGCTCGACCACCAACGCCACCTTCGCGCGCCGCTCGCTGGCCGACACCGGGGTCGAACTCAAGGTCTACGACCAGCAGGAACAGGCCAATCGCGACCTGCTTGCCGGGCGTGTCGATGCCAGCCTCGCCGACAAGATCGCGATGACGGAATTCCTCGAACGCGACGCCGCCCAGGACTTCGAAATCCGTGCCACCGCGCCGCGTGACGATGCCTTCGGCGACGGCGTGGGCATCGGCCTGCGCCAGGAAGACGACGCCCTGCGCGAGAAGCTCAACGCCGCGATCGCCAGCGTGATCGACAACGGTCGCTGCGCCGAGCTCTCCCAGCAGTACTTCGGCACCGATATCTGCGGCAGCTAAGCCGCCTCGCGACCTTCCGGCCGGGCGCCGCCCGGCCGGTCCCGTTTCTGACACTGCGAGACTTCGACCATGCCAAGCGATCATAGCGATGGCCTGCTGGAATGGCTCGGCCCGATACTGCAAGGCGCCCTGGTGACCCTGGAAATCGCCTTGCTGGCCTATGCCATCGGGCTCGGCCTGGGGCTACTTGGCGCCACGGCACGCCTCAGCCCCTGGCGCCCTCTACGCGGCCTGGGCACGGCGTATTCCACGCTGGTCCGCGCCATTCCTGAATTACTGTTGATCATTTTGCTGTATTACGCCGGCAGCCAGGCACTCAACGCCTTGCTTGCCGAATTCGGCGGCGACACGCACATCGAGATCAGCGGCTTCGTCACCGCCGTGGGCGTGCTCGCCTTCGTTCAGGGGGCCTACATGACCGAGGTCTTCCGGGGCGCCATCCAGGCGATCCCCAAAGGACAACTGGAAGCCGCCGACGCCTATGGCTTTTCGCGCCCGACACGCTTTTATCGCATCGTGCTTCCCGGCATGCTGCCCAACGCGCTGCCCGGGATGTCCAACCTGTGGCTGATTCTGGTCAAGGACACCGCGTTGATCAGCGTGATCGGCTTCGAGGAATTGTTCTTCACCGCCCAACAAGCGGCCGCCAGCACCCGCGACTATGCCTTGTTCTACGCCCTCGCCGGGGCGCTTTACCTGGTCATGACGCTGGGCTCCAACGCCTTGTTCGCCCGCGCGGAGCGTCACGTCCGCCGCGGCCAACCCAGCACCTAGGAGCCCCCAGACATGGACTTTTCCTGGTTGAGTGATCCGTTCTATCAAAAGGCCCTGTGGACCGGCTTCGTCAATACTCTGTGGCTGGTCGCCGTGTCGGCCGTCTGCGGTTTCGCGCTGGCGGTGACCTTCGCCATGATCCGCCTGCGCGGCCCACGCCCGCTGGCGATGCTGGTCACCGGCCTGACCACGGTCGTACGCGGCACGCCACTACTGGTACAGCTCTTCTTTTTCTACGACGGCGTGGGGCGTTTACTGCCGGAGATCCCCGGCCTGCAGGAGAGCCTGATCTGGCCGCTGCTGCGCGATCCGTTCTTCTACGGCGCGCTGACCTTCACGCTGAGCGTTGGGGCCTACACGGGCGAGGTCCTGCGCGGGGCGCTATTGAGCGTGCCCGAGGGCGAGCTCGCCGCCGGCCGCGCCTTCGGCCTGAGCCATTGGCAGATCCTCTATCGGCTGTGGCTGCCGCGCGCCATCCAGATGTGTCTGCCCACACTGACCGGCGAGTTGATCCTGCTGCTCAAGTCGGTGCCGCTGGTCTCGACCATCGCGCTGATGGATCTGCTCAAGGCCGCCAATATGGTGCGCGACGAAACCTTCCTGGTATACGAGCCGCTACTGCTCATCGCCGGCATCTATCTCGCCTTGACCCTAGTGCTCACCAGCGTGATGCGCCTCATCGAGCATCGTTTTCCCGGCGCGCGGCCTGCCGCCCCCAAACGACGGCGCCTGTTGCCCGGCTAGCTGTCACCAGGCTGCGCCCACAGGGCACGTCATGCGCGGTATAGTAGGCCCATGAAATGCTTACCGTGCCCCGCCAGGGCAGGTATCGGCGAGGCATGGCAACACAGTTATGGGTGAGCGTATTGAGCATGCAACACTTGGATTTGCAGGTCATCGAGCGAGCGCTCGACTGGGCCCGCGACGGTGAAACGGTGTGGTTGTGCACGGTGCTGGCGACGTTCGGCTCGTCACCCCGCGAGCCCGGTTCATTGTTCGTCGCACGCGCGGATGGCCGCCATGAAGGCTCCTTGTCGGGCGGCTGTATCGAGGAGGACTTCCTCGAGCGCCTGACACAGGGCGCCTTCGAGTCGTCGGTCACCACGCTGCGCTACGGTGATGGTCACGCCGAGGGACCGACGGTCACCCTGCCCTGCGACGGCATTCTCGATGTCATGATCGAGCGACTGCCGCCAACCTACGAGCACCTCGCCCACCTCGAGGCCTTGTACAACATCCTGAGCGGGCAGCGCCCGGCCATTCGCGAGGTCGATCTCGCCACCGGGTTCGCAACGCTTGCCGATGACGACAGCGAAGGCCCCCGGGTAACGCTTGAGGCGCACCAAGCCCGAGTACGCCTGGGACCAGTGGCGCGCTTGATCGTGGCCGGCCTCTCGCCGGTCTCGATCGCTTGTGCCGAATTCGCGCGCTCGCTGGGCTTCGAGGTCATCGTCTGCGACCCGCGTGAGGAAGCCTGGCGGGATGTCGCGATACCGGGCGTCCAGACGCAGGTCACGCTGCCTTCCTCGTTCATTGCCTCGGGGGAATGTCATGCGGCGACGGCCGTGGTCGCCCTGACCCACGATCCGCGCCTCGACGATCTGACGATGATCGAAGCCGTGCGCACACCGGCATTCTATATCGGCGTCATGGGCTCGCGGCGTACCTCCACGGCACGCGCCGAACGCCTGCTGCGCGTCGGTGGGCTCAGCGAGGAAGATATCGAGCGCCTGCACATGCCCATCGGCCTGGCGCTGGGGAGCAAGACGCCCGCCGAGATCGCGCTGGCGGTGATGGCCGATATCGTGCGCGTGCGACGCGGCAAGACGCGCGATGCGCTCTGAGCGGGTGGTCGCCATCGTCATGGCCGCCGGCGAGTCGCGGCGGTACGGCGATGCGGACAAACGCCGCGCGAGCGGGCCTTGGGAAGGCACGCTGCTGGGCGCCTCACTGGCCAAAGTGCGCGCAGCGTTCACATACCATCGCGTGGTGCTGCGTACTGGAGATGATCCCGCTTGCCTGGGACTCGCCGACGACACGCCGCTGATTCGCGCGACACGTGCCGAGCACGGCCTGGGCGCCAGCCTGGCCGAAGCCTTCACGGCGCTCACGCACGACCCAGCGCTCGCCGACGTTCAGGCGGCGGCGATCCTTCTCGGCGACATGCCCGCCATACGGTGCGATACCCTGCTTCACCTACAGCGTCTCGCCGACGCCGAACACATTCTGCGCCCCTGCCACGCCGGTCACCCCGGCCACCCGGTGCTATTCGGGCGCGCGTTCTGGCCAGCACTCACACGCCTGGACGGTGACGCCGGGGCGCGGCGACTTATCCGCCAGCACCCCGAACGCTACCGCGAAGTCGAGGTCGATGACCCCGGCATCCTGCTGGACATCGACACGCCCGCTGACCTGCAACGCATCACGCCATCGGACGACGGCGCGACGCGCTGACCCCGGCTATCCTTAGGCGCTTTGCGCCTGGGGGACGTCGTCCATCAGCTTATCGAGAGTGATGGGCAGCTCGCGGATACGCTTGCCGGTGGCGTGGTGCACCGCATTGCCGATGGCGGCGGCCAGCCCGGTAATGCCGATCTCGCCGATGCCGCGTGCGCCGTATTCATTGAACGCCAGATCGGGATAATCGAGCAGGATGACGTCGATCTCCGGCTGGTCGGCGTGTACCGGGACCACGTACTCGGCGTAGTCGTTATTCACGGGGCGGCCGTTGCGCTCGTCGTACTCGGTGGCTTCGAAAAGCCCCATGCCGATGCCCATCACGACCGCGCCTTCGACCTGGTTGCGCGCGGTGGTCGCGTTGATCACCTTGCCCACGTCGATGGCGCTGACCACCCGCGCCACGCGCAGATGCGAGATGCCCGGGTCCCAGCGTACCTCGACGAAATGCGCACCGAAGGAGCGGTAGGAGTATTGCGAGTCGGCAGCCTCGGTATGCGCTTCGCCATCGGCACTGCCGTAACGCGCGGCGTCGAGCACTTCGGCGAAACTCGCCTGCTTGCCGTCATAACGCAGGGCACCATCGGCCACGCTCAGATCGTCCGCGCTGGCCTCGGCGAAGATGCCATTGCTACCCGTGGCATAACGCTTGAGCTCGTCCAGCGCATTGCGTGCCGCGCCGGCGATTGCCGGGAGCGTCGTCGCCGTGGCCCAGGAGCCGCCTGAAATAGGGCCATCAGGGTAGGAGGAATCCCCCAGCTTGACGGTAATACGATCCAACGGCACCCCGGTCACATCGCTCACCGCCTGGGCGACGATGGTGTAGGTGCCGGTGCCGATATCCTGGGTCGCGCAGGAAGCGAAGACGGTGCCATCGGCACGCAGCGAGACGCGTGCATCGCAGGGGCGTTTCAGCGCTTCCCAGTTGCAGGCCGCCATGCCGTAGCCAACGATCTCGCGGCCCTCGCGCATGCTGCCGATCTGCGGATTGCGGTCGGCCCAGCCGAATTTCTCCGCCGCCCGATTCGTCGCCTCGACGATGTGATTGCTGGAGAAATCCAGATCCTGGCTCTCGTCACGCTCGGCGTAGTTATCGAGGCGAAACTGGAGCGGGTCGACACCTGCCGCCAGCGCCATCTCGTCGATGGCGGATTCCAGCGCGAAGAGCCCTGGCGCCGCCCCCGGTGCACGCATCGAGGTCGGCGTGCCGCGATTCACCTGCGTCGTGGCATGGCTCACCGTCAGATCGGGGCAACTGTAGAGGCTCTTGGTCACGCTGCCGCAGGTTTCCACGTACTGGTCGGTGAACGAGGTCGTGTTGATCGCTTCGTGACGCAGCGACACCAGCTTGCCGTTGCCGTCGGTCGCCAAGCGCATGCGCTGGCGGGTTTCCGGCCGATGCCCGGTGGTGGTGAACATCTGCTGACGCGGTACGACGAGCTGCACTGGGCGACCCAGTTCACGCGACACCGCCGCCGTGGCAATCGCATGCGGCCAGGTCCACAACTTGCTGCCGAAGCCCGAGCCGATATAGGGCGCATGTACCGTGATGCGCTCGGGCGCGATGGCGAAGATCTTGGCCAGCGCATTGCGCTCGACCACGACGCCTTGCGAGGCGTCATAGATGGTCAGATCGCCCTGCGCATCCCAGTACGCCACCGAGGCGTGCATTTCCATCGGGTTATGGGTTTCCACCGGCGTGTGGTAGGTGACGTCGATGGTCGTGTCGGCACTGTCAAAGGCCGAGGCGGCATCGCCACGCGAGTGACCGCCACCTGCCTGCGTGCCGTTGTCCTCGAGGCCCTGGGCGAGGTTGGCGACGGCCGATTCGGCGGCGTATTCCACCTTGACGTGGCGCGCGGCGGCACGTGCGTTCTCGAAACTGTCGGCGACCACCAGCGCCACGAATTGGCCCTCGTAGTAAACGCGCTCATCCTCGAACGGCAGCCGTGTCTCCTCCACCTTGTTGCCTTGCACGAAGCTCGACGGCGTGCGGTACAGCGACGGGAAATGACCGTGGTGGAAGATATCGATGACGCCCGGCATCCGCTTCGTCTCATCGACATCCAGCCGCGTCACCTTGCCTTTGGCGATGGTGCTGAAGACGCCGTAGCCGTAGGCCATGTTGGCCGGTAAATTGTCAGCGGCGTAGTTGGCGCGCCCGGCGAGCTTGTCGGGGCCGTCGATACGCGGCACGCCCGCGCCGATAATGGGCTCTTTCGTATCCGTGTCGCTCATGTTCCATTCTCCTCGCGGGCGATTCAGGCGGCGGTCAGGTCGGTGAGATTACGCACGATGGCCTGCTGGCCGAGCGGAATCTTGTAGCCGTTGTGGGCGTAGGCGACGGCGTTCTCGAAGGCGCGTTTGGCCGCCTCCGCGAACAGCGCCTCGCTGGCGTTCTTGCCCTTGAGCGCCGCTTCCACTTCCGGCGCGCGCCACGGCTTGGTGCCGACACCGCCCATGGCCACCCGCGCTTCGCGAATGGTATTGCCGTCCATGCGTACGATCACTGCACTCGAGGCAAGCGCGAACTGATACGACTGGCGATCGCGCAGCTTGAGATAGGCGGACCGGCTGCCCTCGAGTGGCGCGTCCAGTGTCACGTGGGTAATCAACTCGCCCGCTTCCAACGCATGCTCACGTGCCGGCGTGTCACCGGGCAGCAGGTGAAAGTCGGCGAAATCGATCTCGCGCCGGCCTTCCGGCCCCTGTACCTCGACGGTGGCCCCGATGGCGGCCATCGCCACGCACATGTCCGAGGGGTGCGTCGCAATGCAGTTGTCGCTGGTGCCGAGCACCGCGTGGACGCTGCGATTGACGCCGCCGATGGCCGCGCAGCCGCTGCCCGGCTCACGCTTGTTGCAGGCGGAGACGCCATCGCGGAAATAGGGGCAACGCACGCGCTGCATGACGTTACCGCCGGTGGTGGCCTTGTTGCGCAACTGGGTCGAGGCGCCGGCTAGCAATGCCTGGGAAAGCACCGCATAGTCGTCGACCACGCGCTCATCACGGGCCAGCGCGGTGTTGGTCACCATCGCGCCGATACGCAGCCGGCCATCATCGAAGCGTTCGATGGTATTCAGGTCGACGCCGTTGATATCGACCACTTTCTGCGGCTGCATCACGTCGAGCTTGACCAGATCGAGCAGCGTGGTCCCCCCCGCCAAAAAGGCGGCGTCGCGTTCACTGCCGTGCGCCGCCACCGCCTGCTGCGCGCTTTCGGCACGGGCGTAATCGAAATGTCTCATGCGTTGCCCCCTTGCATTGCACCGCGAGCGGACTGAATCGCCGCGACGATGTTCTTGTAGGCGCCGCAACGACAGATGTTGCCGCTCATCGCCTCGCGCACGTCGGCATCGCGGGTACCGATGTCGTCATCCTGCAGGATCGCCAGCGCGCTCATCATCTGACCCGCCGTGCAGTAACCGCACTGATAGGCATCGTGCTCAAGAAACGCCTGCTGCAACGGATGCTGCTGGCCGTTCTGCTCTAGCCCTTCGACGGTGGTGATCTCGTCACCGTCGTGGGTCACGGCAAGACTCAAGCAGGAATTGATGGACGTGCCGTTGACCAGGATCGTGCAGGCACCGCACTGGCCGTGGTCGCAGCCTTTCTTGGTGCCGGTCAATTGCAGGCCGTGGCGCAGCACATCGAGCAGGATCACGTTGGGCGTGACATCGAGCTGTTCGCGCCGGCCGTTGACGGTCAGCGTGATGCGACGCTGGCCTTCGGCAGGGGGTGCCTCGGCTTGGGTATCGGGACCATCCGGCGAGCCGGCATAGCTCACCGACGACAACGCCGGCGCGGCCGCCACTGCGAGCCCGGAGACACCGGCGGATTTTAGAAAGCGTCGCCGCGATGGCGATGCGGGGTGTCGCTGGGGATCAAAATACGAAACCTCAGTCTTGAGGCGCTCACGGTCATCCATGTCTTGTCCTCGCCATTCACCAGTCAGGGCTGGCATGGTTCTTGGGCGACGCCCGAGGCGCACAATTTGGCGCTGGCGGGCGCTCACCATCAGAAAGCATTGTGCGGGGCCGGGCCGTGTCAGGCAGCTCGATCAACCTTAACGTTAGGAGAGGACAGGCGGTGCCGCAAAGCGTGCGGCGCAAACTCCAGAGGAATCCGGCAGGATGCCAGAGGATCAGGCATGAAACACAAAACCGCCGACCGGGATTTCCGTGACGGCGGTTTGCAGATGTCTGGCTGGTGCCGGTGAGTGGACTCGAACCACCGACCTACGCATTACGAGTGCGTTGCTCTTCCAACTGAGCTACACCGGCAACGGCGCATGATGATAATCAGGTTCGCGTGGCCAAACAAGCCTCATGGGCAGCAAGTACTTGCGCACCGCTCAGCCCTCAAACGCAATAAGGGCGCGACCCTGAAGCCTCGCCCTTATAACTTGTACAGAATTTGATCTGTATAGCACGCTCAAATTCCTTATGAGCGTTTTTTTGGCATCCATGCCTATGGATTAGCGCTAAAGCGCAGATATTCACGTTGCCTTTCCTGGCGCTATGAATACCGTCATCCGGCTTCCTGCCGGTTGAGAACAACTTTAATCCCTGACGCCACATCTTGGTGGCCGTTGCCCTCGACGACACCTAAAAGTTAGACAAGACTTAACGTTCTGTCAAATCGCCAGCATGTTTTTGAACCAATAGGGTCTTTTTCCGACTGCACTAGCCGTCCTATTCAGGCAATACCGGCATGGTCAGCAGCAGCCAGAGGTACACCGCAATCAATGCCGCAACGACCGCCGCGATGGCCCAAGCCATGCGCTCTCGTGTCGCTTGGTCCCGGGCGACAAGGTGCTTGAGCGCTATTCGTGCGCCCCACCAGACGCTTACCAGCACCAGCAATGGAATGACTACGCCAATCAGAAATGTCATATCGCCTCCCTCTTTACGGCCATGCCCGACTATCATGACGCAACGCCCGCGAGTCTCGCAGCGGTCGCTAGGCTCGACAAGCGCATGCCTTCTGGATACAAGATTGTCGACAGTGTATATGCGCAACAAACACTGCACTGGTATAATCTGGCACGACCGCTGGGTCGCCGGCACCATGACGGGCCACCCGAATTCACCATCTGCATGATGATCCAAGCGCTTTCGCGGGGGACGGCATCATCGCCGCACGAGCGGGGCTGCCCAAGATCGCCGGCAAGCACTTGTATCGCCCTAAGCCACCCCGCACCGCTGAAGATTCGTGCAACCGCTGTGACAAGAGAGGTCAATATCCAAATGTCCAACACGCCGAAGATCATCTATACGCTCACTGATGAAGCCCCCGCGCTGGCGACCCATTCCCTGCTTCCGATCATCGCCGCTTATACGAGCACGGCCGGTGTCAGCGTCGAGACTCGCGATATCTCGCTGGCCGGCCGCATCCTCGCTCAGTTCCCGGATCTGTTGAGCGACGAGCAGCGCATCAGCGATGACCTGGCCGAACTCGGCGAGCTGGCCAAGACGCCGGAAGCCAACATCATCAAGCTGCCCAACATCAGCGCTTCCGGCCCGCAGCTCAAGGCCGCGATCAAGGAACTGCAGAGCCAGGGCTATCCGCTGCCGAATTATCCGGACGAACCGAAAAACGACGAAGAGCAGGCGATCAAGGCCGCTTTCGACAAGGCCAAGGGCAGCGCGGTCAATCCGGTCCTGCGCGAAGGTAACTCCGACCGCCGCGCACCGCAGTCGGTCAAGAACTACGTTCGCAAGTACCCGCACCGCATGGGCGAGTGGAGCGCCGACTCTCAGTCGCATGTCGCGCACATGAGCGAAGGCGACTTCTATGGCAGCGAGCAGTCCGCCACCATCGAAAAAGCCGGCAAGCTCAAGATCGAGCTCAAGCAGAAAGACGGCACCACCAGCATCCTCAAGGAAGGCCTGGCGGTTCAGGAAGGCGAAGTCGTCGACGCCTCACGCATGAGCAGCCGCCGTCTGCGCAACTTCATCGACAGCGAGATCAAGGATGCCAAGAAGCGCGGCGTGCTGTTCTCTCTGCACCTGAAAGCCACCATGATGAAGGTCTCCGACCCGATCATGTTCGGCATGGTGGTCGAGGAGTTCTACAAGGACGTGCTCGAGAAGCACGCCGATGCCCTCGACCTGGCCGGCTTCAACCCCAATAGCGGCATCGGCGACCTCTACAGCGCGATTGAGTCCCTGCCCATCGAACAGCAAGACGCGATCAAGGGCGACATCGACGCGCTCTACAAAGAGCGTCCGCCGATGGCAATGGTCAACTCGCACAAGGGCATCACCAACCTGCACGTGCCCTCTGATGTGATCATCGACGCGTCCATGCCGGCGATGATTCGCGATTCCGGCAAGATGTGGGGCGCCGACGACGCACTGCACGATGCCAAGGCCGTGATCCCGGATCGCTGCTACGCCGGCATCTATCAGGTCACCATCGACGACTGCAAGAAGAACGGTGCCTTCGACCCGACGACCATGGGCAGCGTGCCCAACGTCGGCCTGATGGCGCAGAAGGCTGAAGAGTACGGCTCTCACGACAAGACCTTCCAGGCCGCTGCCGACGGCACCATTGTCGTCACCGACGAGAACGGTCATCAGTTGTTCAACCACGACGTGGAAGCCGGCGACATCTGGCGCATGTGCCAGACCAAGGACGCGCCGATTCAGGACTGGGTCAAGCTTGCCGTGACCCGTGCTCGCGACAGCGCCACTCCCGCCATCTTCTGGCTGGACGCCAACCGCGCGCATGATGCGAAGCTGATCGAGAAGGTCGAAACCTATCTCAAGGATCACGACACCAGCGGCCTGGATATCCGTGTCATGTCGCCGGAAGATGCCATGCGCTTCTCGCTGGAACGTACCCGCAAGGGCGAAGACACCATCTCCGTCACCGGCAACGTGCTGCGCGACTACCTGACCGACCTGTTCCCGATCATGGAGCTCGGCACCAGCGCCAAGATGCTCTCCATCGTTCCGCTGATGCAGGGCGGCGGCCTGTTCGAGACCGGCGCCGGCGGCAGCGCGCCCAAGCACGTCGAGCAACTCCTGGAGCAGAACCACCTGCGCTGGGACTCGCTGGGTGAATTCCTCGCCCTGGCCGCGTCGCTCGAGCATCTCGCCAAGACGTACGACAACGCCAAGGCCAAGGTGCTCGCCAAGACGCTGGACCAAGCCACCGGCGAATTCCTCAACAGCAACAAGTCGCCGTCACGCAAGATCGGCGAAATCGACAACCGCGGCAGCCACTTCTACCTCTCGCTCTACTGGGCCCAGGCACTCGCCTCTCAGGACGAAGACGCCGAGTTGAAGGAGCAGTTCAGCGAGCTGGCCAAGTCGCTCGAAGCCGACGAAGACAAGGTCGTCAAAGAGCTCACCGAGGTGCAAGGCAAGCCGGTAGAAATCAACGGCTACTACCACCCCGATTATGACCTGACCAGCCAGGTCATGCGGCCCAGCGCTACGCTGAACGCCGCTCTGGATGCCCTCATGAAGCGTTAAACGCTTTGCGCCGCGCGCATTATGGCTCGGCACATGAAAGGCGTCAGATCAGGCCCATGCCCCGTGCATGGGCCTGTTTCGTTCAGGGTCAGGAAAAACGTAGGAAGACCCGATTCGCCACCTTCCAGACAGAAAAAAGCCCTCCGCAACGGGAGGGCTAAAACGTCGTACGCAGTGTGAGCCACTACGCGATGGAATCGCGACTTCCTTGAAGGTTCCTCGCCGTCCATGGCTCACGGTTACAAAACATAACACATTAGAGACGTCTCGTTTACCTATATCCGATGTCTTTTTAGTAAGCCAATGCCGACGCAACGGGTCAGCATTGGCACCACTGAAAGAATGAGACAGATAATATCTGAGTAAAATTGTCAGGTATTTAACTCAAATCAATCCAGCCACCTGCACCCTATGACACTGTGGGCGCCGTCGAGCAGGGATACGACCTCGGTGCTCAGCACCGCGCACAAGGAAGTGTGGAGAGGTCGAAAGGAGCTCGACAGGACACGCAGTGACGCAACGTCCGCAGCCCGGCCTCGGCCGGGCTTATTTATGTCTGGTCCCCGCCAACGCCTTTCTCTGCCGCAATGGTCTATTTTAGTCGGAGTGCCATCGTGCAAGGAGAAGGTATGACACCACGCAAGACCGACTTCCCCCTCGATCAATGCCGCTGTCATCTGGAAACCGGCCCCATCGTACTGGTGGGTTCGCAGTGGCAGGCAGAACGTAACCTGATGGTGATGGGCTGGCACATGATGCTCGGCTTCACGCCGGCACACTTCGCTTGCCTGATCACCGCCGCCAATCACAGCCATCGCCTCGTGCGTGAAAGCCGCGAATGCACGATCAATATACCGACACTGGAAATGGTCGACGCCGTGGTCGGGGTAGGCAATAGCGATGGTGATACGCTCGATAAATTCGACACCTTCGGGCTGACACCCACTCCGGGCAAGAGCGTCTCAACGCCGCTCGTGGAGGAATGCTATGCCAGCTTCGAGTGCCGCCTGGTCGACGACAGCCAGATAGACCGCCATGAGCTTTTCATCTGGGAGATCGTCAAAGCCCATGTCGACACTTCGGTCGACCTTCCCCGCACACTGCATTATCGAGGACACGGCCGCTTCATGGTCGCCGGCGATGAAATCGCTCGCTCGGCGGATTTCCGAGTGCAGAATTTGTGATGTTTAAACGAGCGCTGTGGACACTTGGTTGACACATACAAAAAAAAACCGCCCTGAGAGGCGGTTTCTTTCAAGGCTAAAAAAGCCTTTAGAATCAGTCGCTAAGCTATGGTGCCGACACCAGGAGTCGAACCCGGGACCTACTGATTACAAGTCAGTTGCTCTACCAACTGAGCTATGTCGGCATAACATAAAGCCGTTAGCGATGGCTGGGGTAGCAGGACTCGAACCTGCGAATGCCGATACCAAAAACCGGTGCCTTACCACTTGGCTATACCCCAGCAAATTGGTGGCCAGAGACGGAATCGAACCGCCGACACGAGGATTTTCAATCCACTGCTCTACCGACTGAGCTATCTGGCCCTTCCAACGGGGACGCATTAAACCGAATTCTTCGGTTTGGGTCAAGCCTTTTAATTCAAAAAGATGCTGACCACCGGGCCTGCTCTACTGGCTCGGGGGTACGTAACCTTCGGCCTGGTCGGTATCCCGGTTATCCAGGAAGCGCTCCATCTGTTCCATGAGGTAGGTACGCGCTTCGGGGTCCAGCAGGCTGAGGTGCTTTTCGTTGATCAGACGGGTCTGCTGCGCCTGCCATTCGTCCCAGGCTTGCTTGGAAACCGTCTGCTGGATCTCCTGCCCCTTGGCACCGGGTAGCGGCGGAAACGGCAAGGCTTCGAGCTCCTGTTGGTATTTACGGCAAAAGACGGTCTGGCTCATGGCGCTCACTCCTAACGTATTGCGGTTCGTCATGACACGGGGTTACGAAACGTCTCGGTCGAGTAGTGTCTTGACCGGCGCCGCCAATCCTACACTAGCGGGCGCCTTGGCGTCGTACCATAGCGCCCCTTCCTCACCGACCGCTGAAGGCAGCTCATCCAGACGCGCCGGTGAGGGCGTGATCTTCAAGCGAAAGTGGCTGAAGGTATGCGTGAACGCCTCGCCATCCGTCTCACGCTTTGCGTGGGGGAAGCGCTGATCGAGCCAGGCGCGTAACGCTTGCTCGTCATCGAACTGGGGCAGGCTCCACAGACCGCCCCACAGGCCGCTGGCCGGGCGCTGCTGAAGGAAGACGCGTCCCAGTGGGTCACGCAACACCAGCATCAGTGTGGCGCGCTCAGGCAAGGCCTTGCGCGGCTTGGATTCAGGGAAGCGCGTTTCTTCGCTACGCGCATGCGCCACGCAGACATCCTCGAAGGGGCATAGCAGGCATGCCGGCTTGCTTCGCGTACACAGCGTCGCCCCCAGGTCCATCATCGCCTGGGTATAGTCGGCCAGGCGCTCCTCCGGCGTGTAACGCTCCGCCAGCGCCCATAGCTCACGCTCCACGGCAGGACGGCCGGGCCAGCCTTCCACGGCGTGCAGACGGGTCAGCACACGCTTGACGTTGCCATCGAGGATCGGCGCGCGCCGTCCGGTGCTGATGCTGATGATCGCGCCGGCCGTGGAACGCCCGATACCGGGCAGTGTGGAAAGCGCCTCGACGCTGTCCATCGGAAACTCGCCGCCATGTTCCTCCATCACCACCTGGGCTGCCTTGTGCAGATTACGCGCGCGGGCGTAATACCCCAGCCCCGTCCACAGATGCAGCACTTCGTCTTGCGGCGCTCGCGCCAGGGCGGCGACATTGGGAAAGCGTTCCATGAAACGCTGATAGTAGGGAATCACCGTGGCGACTTGCGTCTGCTGCAGCATGATCTCCGACACCCAGATGCGATAGGGCGTCTTGTCGAATTGCCAGGGCAGTGTCTTGCGACCGTGAACGTCGAACCATTCGAATACCCGCCGACGAAAGGTGTCGGCGGTGAGCGGAATTTCCTGCATGGGCGTTATCGTCCAGTCGTCGGCGGCGCCGCTAGATCATGGGGATGAGAGGTCATGGACATGCCAAAAAAAGCGCCGACAGGTGTCGGCGCAGGGACTGGCTTTGGGCTTTGCTCACTTGAATAGACCACGCAACTTGTCTCCAAGTTCCTTGGCGGAGCCTTCTCCCAATGTTTCGTCGATCTTGCGCGCGGTATCGCTGTCGAGCTCGTCTTCCAGCGCTTCGTCGAGCTTATCCCCGGCTTCGCGCTTGGCCTTGTCCTTGGCCAGCTCTCCCAGCGTGTCCTGAAAGGCCTCGCGATCGAAGCTACACCATTCACCCGGCTCTCCGCCCAGTTGCCCTTCACAACGCACTGGCAGGCTTACTTGCTGCAGCCGCGAGGTCACTCGACAGGCATTCTTATCGGCGGTATCGATGAAGCGCGCCTTGAGATCGTAATCGAAACGCTCGGTAGGAATGTTGAACGAGCCCGCGCCGGTCATCTCGATGCCCGGAATACGCACCTCGAGATCGTCGTTGCGCGCCACGCCATCGGTGATATCAAGGCTCGCCGACAGCGTGTCGAAGGGCGTGTCGTCGCTCCATTCGCGATCCGACTGGTTGCCGTCCAATATGGCAGCCGCGGTACATAGCTGACGCGAGACATTGACGTCGAGCATCGCGCCATCGTCGATGCGTAGCGAGGCCGTGCCGTTGAGATGGCGCTTGAGCGATTCGAGCTGATTGGTCTGCGAGGTGACATCGCTTTCCAGGTTGAGCCGGCCGCGCAAGGGCGATTCCGCGTCGTTGATATCTTTATACAGCGGCGCGATCTGCACCCCGGAGAGCGACTGAGTCATGGCCAGGCGCAGCGGCGATTGACGGAGATCCAAGCTACCCTGGGCGTCGAACGTGCCCTCGTAGAGTTTGGCCGACAGGGACTCCAGACGCTGACGCCCGTCGCCACCCGTCACGCGCAGCGCTACGTCCTGCAGCGTCATGCCCTTGAGGATCACGGTATTCACGGCAAGCTTGCCATCCAGCGTCAAATTGGACAGCCACTCGGCGGGTAGCAAACCGGCACCCTCGGCGGCGGCATAGGCCGACGAGACGCCCAGCATTTCGACGACGCTCGCCGTGTCTTCGTCCTTGCCCTTGTCCGCTTCCTTACCACTCTTTTCGGCGGGCGGCAGGTAGGCGTCCAGATCGAGACGTTCGCCCTGAAGGTCGAAGCTCAACCACTGGCCATCGAAACCGGCGCCCAGTTCCCCGGTCAGCGTTTCACCATCGAGCAACAGGCTGAGATTCGAGAAGTTGATGCGCTGGAGATCGCCATGCACGGGGCTGGTCATGGCCAGTTCGCTCAGCGCCTTGCTATCGCCGGTCTCGGGCAGGGCGTCGAACCGCTTGAGCCAGTCTCGCAGTGGCAGCGGCGCCAGCTTGAGCTGGCCAGTGTACTGCGGCTCCCCGAGCAGTTCGGTAAAGCTCAGTGTCCCCGTCAGATCCAGGTCGTCATCGCCGCTCAAGGCGATATCACGCAACTGAGCGGTTTGAGCATCGAGATCGGCTTCGCCATCGAAGCCCAGGCTCAATCCGAGCGGCTTGCTCTTCACTGCGGGATGGTGGAAACGGGTGTCGAGCTTGGCGTCCTCGAGGCGGTAGTGCTGCTCCTGCGTCTCTGCCAGCAGGTGACCGACTTGCAGATTGATGCCCTGCGCCTGATCGGAAAGCGCCGGCCACTGCGTGCTGGTTTCCAGAGTCACGTTGTTGAGTTCATAGCGGCCGTCGCGCAGGCCCAGGCGTACACGGCTCTTGAACTTCACCTGGCTGGACAGCTCAGGCGCTTGGCTGTCGAGATCGAATGACATCTGCAGTGGAAAGGCGGCGTCGGGATTGACGTTGCTGCCCTCCATGCTGAGTTTGGAGAGCGTTAGATCCAGATCGCGCTGGGCGTCCTGGTAATGCACTCGACTGTCGCGCACCTGGACACTCGCGATATCCAGCGCCACGGGTAGGCTGTCGGGATTCTGATTCAGCCCCGGCCCTGCCGATGCCGGCGCCAAGGCCTCCTCGGCCTGGTCACCGCCGCGCTCCATGCGATCGAGCAAGACTTCCCAATTGCCGCGACCTTCGGCGTCGCGCTCGAGATTGAGCCGCATGCCATCCAGCGTCAGCCCTTCCACGGCCACCTCGCCGGAGAGCAGCGGCGCGAACGCCACGCTGACCTCGGCGCGGTCGAACGCCGCAAAGGCATCGGCGTCATGAGATTGCTCGGGCAGCCAGGCCTCGGCCTGCTCGACACTGAAGCCCAGACGTGGATAGAAGGACCAGGACAAAGGGCCGTCCAAGTTAAGTTCCAGCCCACTTTGATCGCGCACCGCCTCGACAAGCCGGGGCTTGAGGTCGTTGGGATCGAAGAACGTGGTGATGTAGACCACGGCGCCGACCACGATCAAGGCCAACACCCCGACCACCGCCAGCAATGCTCTCAGCAGCGCTCTCATTGGCGCCCTCCCTGTGACGCTAATGGATGAAATTCATAGTACGTTCCGTCGGCGGCGGGATGATAGCCAAGCCGGGTCAACAACAGTTGATCCCCCATCATCAGCACTGAAGTGGGAACGCGCGGCGTACAGCCTTCGCCTTGCGCGCGTTCGGCAATCAGCATCAATAACCGTGAGCCGACTCCGCGGTGCCGGGTTTCGGCACGTACGCAGAAATGTGACAACCACCATACGCGAGTTTCGCGACGCACGGCGACCGCTCCTAGTCGGCGCGCGTTGAATAACGCGCAGCAGAACACGCCGCCCTGGGTGAAGTGATCGTCGATGAAGCGCTCGACGGGCGCGGGAAGACGCTCGGCGGGGGCATCGCGGTAGATGCGCGCGAGATCCTGCGCCACTTGGGCATCCTTTTCCCATTCGGCGCGATCGATTTCCTGCAAGGTCACCGGCATGCTTGCTCTCCCTGGACGATCTCCCTGGCCCTGTCACGGACCCTCGAGCATTGGTGGAGGGACGCGGGAATCGTCCCTGAACTCCCGGCATTGTAGCGGATGGCCGGGGCGATTCTCTATAATGAGCGTTCCATGGCGCCGCGAGCCTTGCGCATCCACGCCTTCATCGCGCGCCCCGTTCACGTCCGAAGTGCTGGAGACCCCCTATGGCCGAGCGCGTCGCCACCGTGTCCCGCGACACCCACGAGACCCAGATTCAGGTCCGTATCAACCTCGACGGCGAGGGCCATTTCCAATCCGAAACTGGCGTCGCATTTCTCGATCACATGCTCGATCAGGTGGCGCGCCACGGCCTGATCGACCTGGAGATCAATGCTCAGGGCGATTTGCACATCGACGATCACCATACCGTCGAGGATATCGGCATCACCCTAGGGCAGGCCTTCGCCCAAGCCATCGGCGACAAGCGCGGCATTCGGCGTTACGGCCATGCCTACGTGCCGCTGGACGAGGCGCTCTCGCGTGTCGTGGTAGACTTCTCGGGGCGTCCTGGACTGAGCATGGATGTCGAGTTCACACGCGCGAACATCGGCCGCTTCGACACGCAGTTGTTCTGGGAGTTCTTCCAGGGCTTCGTCAATCACGCCCAGGTAACGCTGCACATCGACAACCTCAAAGGCTTCAACGCCCACCATCAGGCGGAAACCATCTTCAAGGCCTTTGGCCGCGCACTGCGCATGGCGGTGGAACCCGATCCCCGCATGACCGGACGGATGCCCTCCACCAAAGGTAGCCTGTGAGGCTCTCACGACGCGCTAAGGAGCGAGCATGACGATTGCGGTCATCGATTACGGCATGGGTAACCTTCACTCCGTCGCCAAGGCGTTGGAGCACGTCACGCATGAAAACGTCGTCATCACCGACGATTCGCGCAGCATTCGCGGCGCCAGCCGCCTGGTGCTGCCCGGCCAAGGCGCGATTCGTGACTGCATGGGCGAATTGCAGCGCAACGATCTACAGGGCCTGGTGCAAGAAGTACTACGTGCCCAGGCCAAGCCGTTGCTGGGCATCTGTGTCGGCCAACAGATGCTGATGGAAGAAAGCGAAGAAAACGGCGGTGTGGCGTGCCTGGGCTATCTGCCAGGGCACGTGCGTCACTTCGGGCGCGATCTGCGCGATGCCCAGAATCAACGCCTGAAAGTGCCTCACATGGGCTGGAACCGAGTCACGCAGCATCACACCCACCCGCTCTGGGCGGGCATCGACGACGAGGCACGCTTTTATTTCGTGCACAGTTACTACGTCGAGGCACAGGAAGACAGCGACATCTTCGGCACCACCGCATACGGCGGGCATACCGCGCATGTCGCCACTGGCCGTGGCCCGGTCTTCGCCGTGCAGTTCCACCCCGAGAAAAGCGCGCGTGACGGGTTACGCTTGCTCGAAAATTTCGTCACCTGGACGCCCTGAGCGTTCAGGCCGGACATGCCGCCTTTCGACGGCGGCGCCACACGTATACCGAGAGGACACGTCATGCTGGTGATTCCCGCCATCGATCTCAAGGACGGCCAGTGCGTCCGCCTCAAGCAGGGGCGTATGGACGACTCGACCACCTATGGTGACGATCCGGTGGCCATGGCCGCGCGCTGGGTCGAAACCGGGGCCCGCCGGCTGCATCTGGTGGATCTCAACGGGGCCTTCGAAGGTCAGCCGGTGAACGCCGAGGCGGTGACCGCCATCGCCCGCGCCTATCCCGAGCTGCCGATCCAGATCGGCGGTGGCATTCGCACCGCCGCGACTATCGAGGCCTATCTCGAGGCGGGCGTGTCTTACGTCATCATCGGCACCCAAGCCGTCAAAGACCCGGCTTTCGTCACCGAGATGTGCCGGCGCTTTCCGGGCCGCGTAATCGTGGGGCTCGACGCCCGCGACGGTTATGTCGCCACCGATGGCTGGGCCGAGGTGTCGACGCTCAAGGCCGTGGACCTGGCCAAGCGTTTCGCCGACGATGGCGTGACCTCGATCGTGTACACGGATATCGCCCGCGACGGCATGATGCAGGGCGTCAATATCGCGGCCACCGCCGAACTGGCGCGCGAAGGCGGTCTCCCGGTGATCGCCTCCGGTGGTGTCACCCATCTGGGCGACATCGAGGAACTGCTCGAGGTGGAGCACGAAGGCATCCTCGGCGCCATCACCGGACGCGCCATCTACGAAGGCAAACTCGACGTCGCCGAGGCCCAGCGCCTGTGTGACGCCGCGCCAGCCACACGGAGAAGCTGATCATGGCACTCGCCAAGCGCATCATCCCTTGTCTCGACGTCGATGCCGGCCGCGTGGTCAAGGGCGTCAACTTCGTCGGCATCCGCGACGCCGGCGACCCGGTCGAGGTCGCCAAGCGCTACAACCAGCAGGGCGCCGACGAGATCACCTTCCTCGATATCACCGCCAGCCACGAGGATCGCGGCACCACGGTGGAAATGGTCGAACGCATCGCCGGGGAAGTCTTCATTCCGTTGACGGTGGGCGGTGGTATTCGCACCTGCGACGACATCCGCACCATGCTCAATGCCGGCGCCGATAAGGTGTCGATCAACACCGCCGCGGTGACCAACCCGGATTTCGTTCACGAAGCGGCCGAGCGCTTCGGTAGCCAGTGCATCGTGGTCGCCATCGACGCCAAGCGGGTCTCTGGCGAGGGCGAGCCGCCGCGCTGGGAGATCTTCACCCACGGCGGACGCAAACCCACCGGGCTCGATGCCGTGGAATGGGCGTGCAAGATGGTCGAACTCGGCGCGGGAGAACTGCTGCTGACCAGCATGGACCGCGACGGCACCAAGTCGGGTTTCGACCTGGGAGTGACCCGCGCCATCGCCGATGCCGTCAGCGTTCCGATCATCGCCTCCGGCGGCGTCGGCGACCTCGATCACTTGGTTGCGGGCGTCAAGGAAGGCGGTGCGGATGCCGTGCTCGCCGCGAGTATCTTCCACTTCGGTGAGTACACCATTCCCGACGCCAAACGCTACATGGCCGAACACGGCATCGAAATGCGCCTGTAGGCCCACCGCAAAGTCGGCGTGGGCCTCATACCTCGACACATGCCCTAGTCGGCGCTGAGCCCCAGGTTGCTGACGCCCTCGTTACGCCCCAGGCGTCGCAGCGACTTGAGCGCGTCACGTGTCAGCGGCGCCTCGACATGCTCGAGCGCCGCTTCCTGGAAGCCGTGCTCGTCGTCCATCAACGGGTGCTCACGCACGCGTGCCGCCAGCCGCTCGGCATCATCGTCCGCGCCGTCGGTCATCTCGATGTAGGCATGCACGCCATCGCGTGACAGGCGGCTCACGTCACGCGGCGACTCGGGTGCTTCGCTGCGCAAGGCATCGAGCAGTGCCGCCAAGGCCATCACCACTTCGACCGCGCGGCGCGCGCCGAAGCTGTCGTCGTTTTCCGGCGGTTCCTGCTCGGCGAGTTTCTCGGCCTGCTTGTCGAAGTCGATCGCCGCATCCTTCACGGCCAGCGCTTCCCACGCCAGATCGAGCACGTTGCGCAGCACCTTGGCGTCGCCGATGCCGCTCATCTGGGCATACAGCGCATAGTTGGGCAGCATGCGCTCGATCAAGGCCGCCATGAAGGCCTGCCGGGCTCGCGCGGGCAATTGATCCAGACGGGCATGGAAGCCGTCGGCGGACGCTGTCATATCATTACTCCTCGGGAGATGCGTCAGGGTCAGGGCCAGAGTATGTCTTGGAGCACGCGGCCACGGGCATCGAACACAACGCCCTCGGCGCGCAGTTTTTCATGCTGGCGCACGGCGCCGGTATGCTCGGTCACGCGCCGGCTGGCATTGATGACGCGATGCCAGGGCAGCCCATGGCCGCTGGGCAGGTGGCGCATGGCACTCCCCACCATGCGTGCCGTGGCGCCATCGGTCATGTTTGCGATACGCCCGTACGTGGTCACTCGCCCCTCGGGGATCTGGGCGACGATGGTATAAATCTGTTCAAGCACCTCGGCTCGCGGCATGCTAGCTCTCCTCGACGATCCACTACTCCTCGACGCCCCCACTTGCTGCGGGGGGACGGCTTTACCATCATGGGCGCATCATGCATATCTACTTTCTTCAGCACGCGGATTATCTCGGCCCGGCGCGCTTCGCCGATTGGCTGACGGGCATGGGCCACAGCCATAATACATGCCATTTATACGCAGACGAGGCACCGCCACTTTTCGACAACTTCGATGCCTTGATCGTACTCGACGCGCCGTTCGGGCTCCACGAAGACACGCCGCCGGCGTGGCTCAAGCGCGAGCGCAAGTTGATCACGCGCATGCTCAAGAGCGGCAAGCCGCTGCTCGGCGTCGGTGTCGGTGCGCAGTTGATCGCCGAGGCGTTGGGCGCCATCGTCTCCCGGGGCACCTATGCCGAGCGCGGCTGGCAGCCTATCACCCTGGCCGACGAGAGTCCCTTCGACCTGCCCGAGCGCTTCGAGGCATTCACTTGGCATCACGATGTCTTTGGCCTACCGGACGAGGCCTTGCCTCTGGGCGGCAGTACCGCCAGCCCGTTGCAAGGCTTCGCCTGGGACAGCGGCCGCGTGGTGGCGCTGCAATGTCACCTGGAGGCCACCGCCGCCTCGGTCAGCGCCCTTTACGATCACCTTGCGGCATTCGATGAGCGGCTCGCGGCCACCGACGGCGCTTACCTGCAATCCCGCGAGACGGTCATGGAGGAACCGCGGCGTTTCGACCGCCTGGCCGCCCTGCTCGACCGCGTCATGCTCGATTGGCTGCGGCATGCCCGCCGGCCTTAGGCTTTGTGCGAGACAGGCGAGCGGTTAACGCGCCAGTGACGCCGACCAGTCCTGGGCAAAGGCCAGGCAGCTCTCCCAGTCGCCGACATGCAGCGCCTCGTGGGGAGACTGCTCGAGCTGATAGCGATACATGGGATCGTAGTATTCGAGCATCAGCGGCGCGAGCCAGGCTTCGTGTGCCTGGGTATTGCCCCGCTGGTGTTCGCGGAAAGCCAGGCCCTGCAAACGTTGTAGCCGTTGGAAACGCGCACTGCCTAGGCGTTTACGCACGCGTTTGAGCGCGCTGGAAAGCTGCTTGCGCATCAACGCCCAGCCCAGCCACTCGCCATAATGGCCACGGTAGGTCTGCCACAAGGTCTCGATATAGTCCTTGCGGATCTGTTCGAGGCGCCAGTCCAGCGGCATTTCCACACGAATGCGCGGCGCCGCTTCCATGGTCCGCCAGAAGGCCAAGGGAATATCCAGCCGCCCGATCATGCGTGACTCATCCTCCACCACGCAGCCGTGCGGCATCCGCGACAGCGCCACGCCCAGCGCATGCTCGAAGTCGATCTGCGACGGCCCCTGCAAGGGGTGCCGCCCGAACGCGGAGCCCTTGTGTCGAGCATGGCCTTCGAGATCGACACCCGTGTCGAGACGTTGAATCAACTCGGTCTTGGCGCTACCGGTGAGGCCAGCCACGACCAGCGTCGGTCGCGTCGCCGCCGAGGTAATCTCGGCGCTCAGGCACTGACGCATGGCCTTCCAGCCGCCCTGGATACGCGGCAAGGTGATGCCCGCCTCCTGCAGCCACTGCTGCGCGATTTGCGAACGCAGCCCGCCCCGGAAACAATAGATCAGCGCCTGGGGATGCCGCTCGGCAAACGCTTGCCACGCCGCCACGCGACGTCGCTTGAGAGCGCCATCCACCAATTGCGTGCCCAGCTCGATGGCGGCGGCCTGACCGGCTTCCTTGTAGCGGATCCCCACCGCCTGGCGCTCGGCATCGTCCATCAACGGCAGGTTGACGGCGCCCGGCAAGGCGCCTTGGTCGAACTCCACCGGGGCACGCACATCGATCAGCGGGCGCTCGAGCAACGCCAGCCCTGGCGCGATCTGCGGTAGGCTCACCCACGCACCTCGATCACACTGGCGCCACTCGCGGGGCGCATCTCGCCGAAGGCTTCCAGCGTGAGGCCGTGTTGACGACCGATGCGCTCGACGTCATCCGCCCAGGCGGGGTCGACGCTCAGCAGCAGGCCGCCCGAGGTCTGTGGGTCGCACAGCCATTGCCAATGCGCCGCATCCATATCGGGCAAGGCCTCGCCCAGGGCCTGACGGTTGCGCTGCGTGCCGCCGGGCACCGCCCCGCGCCGCCGGTACGCTTCGGCCTCGGCGAGCCTGGGCAGCTTGGCGAAGTCGATCCGCGCTTTGAGGCCGCTTGCCTGGCAGACTTCGCTGAGGTGCCCGGCCAAGCCAAAACCGGTGACATCGGTCATGGCATGCACGCCCTGGACCTTGGCCAGCTCGATCCCGATCCGGTTGGCCTTCAGCATCGTGCGGCGCGCCAGCCCTTGGTGGCCGGATTCCAGCCAGCCATGCTTTTCCGCTGTGGTCAGAAGCCCCACCCCCAGCGGCTTGGTGAGGTACAGCAAGTCGCCTACCTTGGCGTTGCTGTTGAGCTTGAGATGCTCGAGATCGACCAAGCCATTCACCGCTAGGCCGAAGATCGGTTCGGGAGCATCGATGGAGTGTCCGCCGGCCAAGGCCAGGCCCAGCTCGCGGCAGATCGACTGCGCGCCGCCGACCACGTCGCCGGCGATTTCCGGCGACAAGGTATCGATCGGCCACCCCAGGATGCCCAGTGCCATGATCGGCGTACCGCCCATGGCGTAGACATCGCTGATGGCGTTGATGGCGGCGATGCGCCCGAAGTCGAAGGGATCGTCGACGATGGGCATGAAGAAGTCGGTCGTCGAGATCAGGCCACGACCATCGCCGAGGTCATAGACGGCGGCGTCTTCGCGGCCCTGGTTACCCACGATCAAGCGCTTGTCGGTGGCACCGGGGCCCGCCTTGGACAGAATGCTGTCCAGCACGTCGGGGGCGATCTTGCAGCCACAACCGGCACCGTGGCTGTATTGCGTCAGGCGAATGGCACTCATTGGGCACTCCTTGGCAATCGTTCACTCCATTCTACATGACCGGCGCGCCAGCGTTTACAGGGCTTCCAGAGCATCGCCGAGTTTATCGACGGCGATCACCTCCATGCCCTCGGGCGCCTGCCGGGGGGCGTTGGCACGCGGCACGATGGCACGCGTAAAGCCGTGCTTGGCGGCCTCGACGATACGCTCTTGGCCACTGGGCACGGGGCGAATCTCGCCCGACAGCCCTACTTCGCCGAAGGCCACCAATTCACGTGGCAAGTTGCGGTTCTGCAGACTGGAAACGACGGCCAGCAACACGGCCAAGTCGGCGCTAGTCTCGAGCACCTTGACGCCGCCGACCACATTGAGAAAGACGTCTTGATCGCCGGTAAACAAGCCACCGTGCTTGTGCAGCACGGCCAGCAGCATCGCCAGGCGATTCTGATCGA
This sequence comes from Chromohalobacter sp. 11-W, assembly GCF_029889905.1. Classification (GTDB taxonomy): domain Bacteria; phylum Pseudomonadota; class Gammaproteobacteria; order Pseudomonadales; family Halomonadaceae; genus Chromohalobacter. The sequence goes on from NZ_JARANZ010000007.1 coordinate 256,889, forward strand.
GCCCCACGGCGACGCGCCGTGGATTGCCCAGGGCCGAATCGTCGAGCAATGCCTGGACCTCGACGAGAATCGGTCGCGTGCCTTCCCAGACCACCATCACCAGGCTGCCGGGCGCTTGTTCTTCGGCGCGCGACAGGAAGATGGCGCTGGGGTTCTTGACCTCCTTGAGGCCGTGCTCGAGCATCGCGAACACACCCAGCTCGTTGACCGCGCCGAAGCGGTTTTTCTGCCCGCGCAGGGTGCGGAATCGCGAGTCCGCCCCGCCCTCGAGCAGCAACGACGCGTCGATCATGTGCTCCAACACCTTGGGGCCGGCCAATGTACCGTCCTTGGTGACGTGCCCAACCAGCATCAGCACGGTGTTCGACTGCTTGGCAAAACGCGTCAACGCCGCCGAGGATTCGCGCACCTGGGCCACGCCACCCGGCGCCGAGCTGATGTCCTCCAGGTGCATGGTCTGGATCGAGTCGATGATCAGCACGGCGGGCTTTTCACGCTCGGCGACCGCAAGCACCGTTTCGATGCTGGTCTCGGCGAGCATGTTGAGCCCCTTGACCGGCAGTTGCAGCCGATGCGCACGCATCGCTACCTGGGAGAGCGATTCCTCGCCGGTGACATACACCACCTTGTGCGACTGGGCCAGCTTGCAAGCAGTCTGCAGCAGCAACGTCGACTTGCCGGCGCCGGGATTACCCCCCAGCAGCACCGCCGAGCCCGGTACGAGGCCACCGCCCAGCACGCGGTCAAACTCGCCGAAGGAGGAGGAGAAACGCGGCACCTCGGTGAGGTCGACCTCGCCCAGGTCGACCACGTCGCGCGAGACCAATCCCGCATAGCCGCTCCGCCCCGTCGTCGATGGTGATTGCGCATGCGGCCGAGCGCTACCCAGGCGCACTTCGCTGAGCGTATTCCACTCGCGGCAGCTCGAACACTGCCCTTGCCATTTATTGTATTCGGCACCGCATTCGGTGCACACGAAGGCGCTTTTCGCCTTGGCCATGTCGTCGCTCCTTGCTGATCACCGGCATTCTATCATCGCGCCCGGCATCGCCTCGTCCGGGTATGCCTCACGGCAGGGCCGGACATGAAAAAGGCGGCCCGTGGGCCGCCTTTTCGGTGATACGAGAACGCGATTACTGCTGGCGTTGCAGACGCAGCGTCTCACCGTTCTCGAAGCGGCGCAGCTGCGGGTCGATCAGCTCCAGTGTGTTGGCGTCGAGCTTCTGGAAGTAATAGATCTGCCCTTCACCATTGGGCGTCAGCTCGTAGACGGTCGCTTCAGGATCTTTCGCGGTGCCATCGATGACATCCCACTGGCCGTTGTATTCTTCGGCCGGCGGATTTTCCGGATGATTGCGATATTCGGCTTGCAACTCGAAGGTGCGCTCATCCGCAGTCGCGTCCTCATCACCCATCAGTTGCACTTCAAGGTCGATACCGTCGCAGCTGCGGCAGGGCAAGGTGCCACTGTAGACGGTCGGCTGTTCGGCTTGCTCCGACGCACCAGGCTGGCCTTGCTGTGAGGTGCCCGTGGCACAACCGGCAAGTACGGCGAGCATGGCGGAACCGGCGAGCAACGTCCTGATCTGCATGGTAGTCCTCCTAACCAATGGGTCCTGGGCCGCTCCCGCGGCCCCGTGGGTGACAGCATAGCGTCATGTGACGCTATCGGACACCCTTTGCAGACTTAGACCTCATGATAATGTCGGATAGTCCGTGTAACCCTCGGCGCCACCGCCGTAGAACGTTGCCGGGTCGGGCTCATTGAGCGTGCTATCGCGACGGAAGCGTTCGACGAGATCAGGATTGGCGATATAAGGACGCCCGAAGGCTGCGCCATCGCCCAAGCCATCACGAATCAACGCCTCGGTGCGCTCGGCGGTATAGTGCCCGCAGTAGATCAGCGTTCCCGGGAAGCGCTGGCGCAACTCGCGGCGGAAGGTGTCGGTCAGTTGCGGCCCCTCGCCAGTCCAATCGGGCTCGTTGACATGCAAGTAGGCAATGCCGCGACGCGTCAACTGCTCGGCCAGATAGAAGGCCATCGCCTCCGACTCGTCATCGCTCAGGCCGAAAATCTCGATGAACGGCGAGATACGAATCCCGACTCGATCGGCGCCCATGACCTCGCTGACGGCATCGACTACTTCCAGGACCAGGCGCGCCCGGTTGACCAGACTAGCGCCATAGCGGTCAGTACGCTTATTCGAGCCCGTGGCCATGAACTGTTGAAGCAGGTACGCATTGGCGGCGTGCACTTCGACCATGTCGAATCCAGCGCGCTTGGCGCGTTTGGCGGCTTGACGATAATCGTCGATCAGCGCGGGGATCTCGTCGGTTTCCAGGGCCCGTGGCGTGCTGGTCGGGTGCTGGCCCGAGCTGCCGTCATCGAACTCGAGGAAACAGTTGGCGCCTTCGGCTCGTAGCGCGCTCGGCGCCACCGGTGGTTGGCCGCCCGGCTGGATCTTGTGATGCGAGATCCGGCCCACGTGCCATAGCTGCAAGGCGATCCGCCCGCCGGCACGATGCACGCTATCCACGACACCCCGCCAACCGGCTTCCTGCTCGTCGGTGTAAATGCCCGGCGTATAGACATAGCCACGCGCGGTGGGAGAAATATTCGTTGCCTCGCTGAATATCAAGCCAGCATCGGCGCGCTGCGCATAATAGGTTTGCTGCAGCGCCTTGGGCACCATATCCGGCGTGCGAGCGCGGGTCAGCGGTGCCATCAGCACTCGATTGGGAAGCGTCAGCTTGCCCATGGTGAGCGGTGAAAGCAGTGAATCGTAAGCCATGTCGCCTCCTTTGGAACTCTTGGGAATCATCACGATGCGCAAGAGATGAGGTCGTTAGTAAACTAATCAAGGGCATGCCTGCATTCTCTGTCGTCGACATAAGAGACGCGGCGCAACTTGCGCGCGTCCGGGCGTCGCGTCACCATGGACACCTACCTCATCACTGCCTGTGCGAGCGTTCATGAGCAAGTTCTGGAGTCCCGCCGTGCGTGAGCTCACTCCTTATGTGCCGGGAGAGCAACCGCGCGAGCGCCTTATCAAACTCAATACCAACGAGAATCCCTATCCGCCCGCGCCCGGCGTCGAGCAGACGCTACGCGATTTCCCGGCCGATCATCTGCGTCTCTATCCGGACCCGAGCGCCACCGCGCTTCGCGAGGCACTGGCCGAGGAATACGGCGTCGCAACCGAGCAGGTGTTCGTCGGCAACGGCTCCGACGAAGTGCTCGCACTGGCCTTCCAGACGTTCTTTCGCCAGCCGCGTCCGCTGCTGATGCCGGCGATTTCCTATAGCTTCTATCCGGTCTACTGCAAGCTCTACGACGTGGCCTACCGTAGCGTGGCATTGGATGACCAGTGGCGTGTGCCGCTGACGGCCTTCGATACTGACAATGGCGGTATCGTCTTCGCCAACCCCAACGCACCGACCGGCCACGGGCACCCGCGCGAGGCGATCGCTGCCTTGCTCGCGCGTAATACCGAGAGCGTGGTACTAATCGATGAAGCCTACGTGGACTTCGGCGGTGAGAGCACGGTCCCTCTGGTCGCGCGCTTTCCCAACCTGCTGGTGACGGGGACTTTCTCCAAATCACGAAGCCTGGCCGGGTTGCGCCTGGGCTTTGCGATCGGCTCGCGAGAACTGATCGAGGGGCTGGAGCGCGTCAAGGACTCCTTCAATTCCTTCCCTATCGATAGCATTACCATCGAGGCGGGCATCGCCGCACTTCGGGATCGTGCCTACTTCGATGCTTGCCGCGAACGCGTCATCACAACGCGCGAGTGGACGCGGCGCCAACTCGAAACGCTTGGCTTCGAGGTATTGCCTTCGCAGACCAATTTCCTGTTCGTGCGGCACGATGCCTATCAGGGACGGATGCTCTTCGATGCCTTGCGAGAGCGTGGCATTCTGGTGCGTCATTTCAACAAGGAAGCGCTGAGCGACTTCCTGCGTATCAGCATCGGCACGGATGATGAAATGACGAGTCTCGTGGAAGCGCTTGAGGCTGTGTGCCACTAGCGCGGCGTGCCACACAGCAAGACGCCCGCACGAGGCGGGCGTCTATCATGACAGGCATCACAGCGGCGAATCGTTATATCGCGGACAGTTGCTGTGTGAGGTAGCTGCTGGTTTGATTCATTTCAGCCACCATGCTGTCGAGTTCCTGGAACTGAGTACGATAACGATCCACCGTACTCGCGATGCTGTCCTCCATCGAAGAATAGCGTTCCTCGAGACGGTCCATCTGGTTCTCGGCGCCGGTCACGGCGCCCTCCACCATGCCGTCTTCACCTAGCATGGTATCCAGCTCTTCTTCGACCTTACCGGCAATTCCCTGGCTATCTTCAGTACCCGTGAACAGCGTCTGGACTGCGCCGGGCTGGGTCGAGAGCGCCTCGTCGAATTGTTCCTCGTCGATTTCCAGCTCGCCATCGACGTTCATCGAAATGCCGGCATCTTCCAGTGTTTGCAGACCATCGCCATCGACGCTTTCGGTCATCGTACTCCGTAGACGGGACTCCGCCATGCGCGTCGTGCTGTCACCGAGCAAGTCGCCGGCTTGCGTCTCGCCATCTTCGGAGCTGAAACTGGTGAGGTCGGCAGTGGTCGATTTCATGTCGTTGTAACTGTCGACGAAGTCTGTGATAGCGCCGCGGATCGACTTGTCGTCTCGCTCCACCGCCACCGTGGACTCTCCGGTGTCGGTCAGACTCAACGTCGTACCCTGGATAGCTTCTTCAACCTGATTACTGGCGCTAGTGATGTCGATGCCATTGACGTTCAACTTGGCATCTTGCCCTGTGACTTCCGTCGTAGTATCAAGCGTCAAGCTATCGAGACCATTAAACACAACAGTATCAATCGCAGCCTGTTGCCCGGTCTCTTTCGATGCCAGCGCTAGCCGGTGTTGATTGCCATCAAAAACAATCGAGGCAGAAACCCCAGAATCACTCTCATTGACCGCATCGCGCACATCACTCAACGTGCTATCTGCTTCCACCGTGATGCTACTTGTTGGCGTTCCGTCGCCCAATGTGACATCGATACTCGCCTCGGTCCCGGCATTGAGAACGGCTTCCTCATCAACGCCTTGGGTGGCGATGCTGGAGGCGGTGGCCAGACGCTCGACATTAACGTTGTAACGCCCTGGCGGCGCATCGGGCGTGGCAGCGGCTTCTACGCTCTCCCCTTCAACGCTGCTGGTCACACTATTGAAAAGCTCGGGGTCAGTGAGATCGCTTGCTGAAGACTGAACTTTCGACAAAGCACTCTGCAACTGGCCATAAGCCGATATTTTCGTTTTTTGCTCGGCCTGCTGCTGCTGGATAGGCACGAGCTTTTCTTGCTCGGCCTCTTGAAGTTGATCAAGTAGCCCGCTGAGATCAAGGCCGGAGCCAACGCCCAATGACGAGATGGAAGCCATACCGCCTCTTCCCCTTTTAGATGCGTTTCATCGCAAGCTTACGTCTGCTGATGTCTGTGTCCCACCCTAGCAAACCTCTCGCATATTAGGGAGAGAGAATAGCGACAAAAACTCCCACGACCCTCGGCATTCAAAAGTCTCAAGTTTTCGCTCTAGCGGCCGATATTGCAGCGTTTTGTCAGGCTGTTTTTCAGCCCCCCAACGACAACACCCCCGACCATTGGCCGGGGGTGTCGAAATAAATGCCTGACGATGACCTACTCTCGCATGGGGAAGCCCCACACTACCATCGGCGCTAAGCGGTTTCACTGCTGAGTTCGGCATGGGATCAG
>NZ_JARANZ010000008.1 GCF_029889905.1 Chromohalobacter sp. 11-W
TAGCGAAGATCGCTGGCCTAGTGTCAAGATAAGTGACAAAGAACTACAGAAGGTATTGGAAAACTGATCATGAACAAAGCTCAGCAAAAGATACTTGAGGCAGTCGGTGTTCTTAGTAAAAACAGAGATAGTTTTTCAGTATTTTCAAAATCGCATATTCTCGACATAAAGGAGGGTGTCAGAGAAGTCAAAGTGCCTGACTTTGTTTGTGCTCGGAAAAGTAACTGTTTGGTGTTGTCAGAATCTTGGTTCCGTGAAAGAGGGCTGTATGTTTCTTGGGGCACACTAGGCGGAATCGTATTGCTAGTTTTTTTTCTATCTTTCCCGCTGGCAATGCCATGGATTTACGAAGTTGAAGTTGATGCTGGTGGAGTCGTTGCACTGTCTTTTATGGCGTTTCTTGGTTTTTTGTTTTCTTATCCCCTTTTATTTGCTGCGAAAAGCGAGCTAAAGACCCAAGGCCTTCAGTACACAATATTTAACCATGACTCTAAAAGAATTTATTTTGTTAGTGATGTCGATTTTCAACCAAAAACCTGTCGCTGGGATGAATGCACATTCTGTCTAGCCTATTCGGCTGGCAGCATTGAGGGCTATTATTACGAGCTAAAAGGCTACCTGTTTAACAAAGATGGGAGTGTCAGGGATAGCTTCTCGTTCGATGACTATCACTATATGACTTCGAATAGCGATAACGCCCGACAAGCGATGATCGACGATCTGTCGGCCAGGTTCGAATATGTACGCCGCTTTATGGAAGAGGGTGCCGACTCGGTAGAGCCTGTCATGGGAGGTCTTGATTTGCGGCCGAGCCTCTCCGAGGCGGCCCATCGGTTTCAGCCCAGATCCAAGGCCTCAGAGGGTAAGAAGTTCCATATCATCTACTCGATAGTTCGCACGGTGTTCTTGATTCCTTTCAGCGTACAGGTCGTGGGGCATTACTTCTTCTGCCGCTATTGTCGCTTACCGCAGTGGCCGCAAAGTGTGATTGATGAGTGTGGTGAGGAGGTTTTTCCAAAGCGGTAATCTTCACCATTTTTACGCGCAGTTCCATTGGTCTCGTCGCCGGGCCAACGCCCTGTAAGACGTCCAGCATCCAGCGTCTGGCTACGCGTCGCCCAGCCCAACGCCGGCTGGGGCGAAGCCGCGCGCTTGAAAGCGCCCTGGCTGCACCTTGCCATCACGGCGAGCACCCCGGCATCGACTCACCTGGCGCAAGGCAAATCGCTGAGTGTGGCCAGCGGCGAGGACGTCAACATCGCCACCGGCAAGAGCCTCCTGGTCGCCTCGACCTCGGAGAAGCTCTCGCTGTTCGTCCAGAAAGCCGGGATCAAATTATTTGCCGCCGCCGGGGAAACCCCTGCTGGTCAGCGGCGGCGCCTACGTGCGCATCAAGGATTGGCCCCGCTAGCTGCCACCACCCACGAAAAGCGGTCTCAAATACTGATCAGCGATTCCCACCAGCGCGTGAGGCTGCGTTGCCAGTCCGAGGCTTCCCGGTGTTCGTCACGCGTGTCGTTGAGATAGACCGTGGCGGTGAGGCCGGCCGAGAGTCGGACGTCCTCGGGGACGTCGTCGAGGGCAATGCGCACGGGGATGCGCTGCGAGAGTCGTACCCAGTCGAAAGAGGTACTGACGTTCGCCAGGCCGTTGCCTTGGCTGTCGAGGCTCTTGTCGGAGATCCCCCGCGCAATGCTGTCGACGTGGCCCCACAGCGGGGTGTCGCTGGCCAAGAGCTGGATGCGCACCGGGGCGCCGATGTCGATGGCGTCGAGCTTGGTTTCCTCGAAGTAGCCGAGGACGTGAAAGCTGCCGGCATCGACCAGGGTGACGGCATCCTCGCCGGCCGAGACGTACTCGCCGGGGCGTAGCAGCAGGTTGGTGACATAACCGTCAACTGGGGCGCGTACGGTGGCGCGTTCGAGGTCGAGCTTGGCTTGTTCGACCGCGACCTGGGCCTGCTCGACCTGAGCCTGAGCGCTGGAGTAGGCGAAGCGCGCGTCGTCGCGGTCCTCCTGCGAGGCGTAGTCGCCGAGTCTTTGACGGCGGGCGTTGGCGGCCTTGGCTTCCGCGCGTTGCTGTTCGAGGCTGTCGAGGTTGGCCTTTGCCTCGGCCAACGCCAGCGCGTAGCGCTGCTTGTCGATGGTGAACAGCACGTCGCCGGCGTGCACGGCGTCGTTGTCCTCGACCTGGAGGTTCTCGACCAGGCCAGCGACGTCAGTGCCGAGATTGATGACATCGGCCCGCACACGGCCGTCGCGCGTCCAGGGATCGTGCATGTAGTGGTTCCAGATCTGCGCGATGGCAACCACGGCGATGGCGAGTATCGCCAGAGTCAGCAGCGGGCGCACGAACTTGCGTGCGCGCGGGGAGAGCGTCATGGCGTCATCCTTCTTGTGGGTGGGCGATCGGCAAGGCGCCGGTCAGGGCGAGTACCGACCACAGCAGTAGGGCGTAGAGGGCGATGTCCACGAGCACCGGTTGCCAGAACCAGTGATAGACGCCGAGGCGCATGAACACTCGCCGCAGGAGCAGATAAAGGCCAAGCGCAACGAGCACGGGGACGGCCAGCGGCGGCACCAGAAAACCGAGAAATGCCCATTCAGCGAACATGCGGCGTCTCCTGTCGAGGCGATGTTGCTTGCCGATCAAGCGGCGCGGCTTGGGCATCGTCGTCGGCGCTGGCCTCCAGCGTGACGCCGGGCGCCTCGCGCATGAGATGCCCCAGCATGGCGATTTCCCCCGCCGTGGCGACGGAGAGCTGAGCATCGTGGTAAAAGCGGTCGACCCATTCGCGGGCCTGGTCAGAAAGCTGGCGCCAGACCTCGGGCGAGTGGTGGCGACGTGCGGTCAGGCGTTGGCCGATGTCGTCTAGCCAAGCCTCGAGTTCCTGGCGGTGCGGCGCCAGTTCCTCGCGTAGCCGCCGAATGCGCCAGACGCACAACGCCAAAGCGTGGAGATCGAGCGCCTCGCGCAGCGTGTCATCCGTGCCGCCCAAGGCGACGATGCGCCCTAAACGATCGTAAAGGCGACTCTCCAGACGCGCCCGGTTGGGCAAGGCAGGCTCGCGCATTAGGCGCGCCACGCCTTGCCAATAAGCGCCGAGCAGCGTGCGGATACGCTCGGCGGGCGAGCGCTGACGCATCAGCGCGTAGGTGAACATCGCCGTAGTAGTGCCGAGTACCGAGGCGAGGCCGCCATTGATGTAGGTCGTCGGCGAGAGGGTGTAAGTGCTGTGCAAGTTCAGCAACGTCATAAGCGTGATGGCGCCGGAGAGCCCCATCGCCGCCCAGCGGGGGTGCGGTGTCAGCAGCGTGCCGATCATGACCGGGATGCCGATGGCGATCGCCAGCAGCGGGAACCCGTTGATCACCGGCAGGACCAGAAACAGCAATACCGCGCCCAGTGTCACGGCGGCGAGCGTGCCCCACAGAAACTGATAGACCACGGCAGCGGGGTTGGGCGCCTTGGCGAACAACATGGTGAACACGCCCAGCAGCATCATCGCCAGATAGCCGGAATGCCAGCCACTATGTACCCAGAACAGACCCAACAACTCGAAGGCGATGAATACGCGCAGGGCGTTGAAGCGGGCCACGAAGTGCTCGTTGTGCGTGGTGCGGGTGCGTTTTTCGCGTGGCAGGGTATGCACTCTGTCCGAGGACGGGTCGTTCAGTGCATGACGCAGGCGCCGGCCGTGCTGGAGCAGGCCGAGCACTTCTCCGAGGCGCTGACGTACCAGCTCGGCGCGCACGCGGCTGCGGGGGCGTACCTGCTCGATGTCCCACTCGAAGTCCGGCAGTGTCAGCTTTTCCAGCGGCTCGCCGGCCGGCTGCTCGGCGATCGTGGTGAGCAGCGGCGCGGCATGTGCGGTCAATTGTGCCAGCCAGCGCTCGCCATCTTCGCACGCGCGCAGATAATCGATGGCGGTTTCCAGCTCGCGGATGGCGGTGATCAACGCCAGGCTGTCACTGGCGAAGCGGTCCAGCGCGGGGATGAAACGGCTCAGACGCCGCGTTTCCAACCGGGTGAGGCCGCGCAGCTTCTCGAACTGCTGATAATAGCCAAGCAACGTCTTGAGGCGCGCGTCCTGGGTGTCGCGTGGGCGCGGTGTGTCCAGAGCCGCGTGGGTTTCCTCGGCGGCGCTTTGCAGAAATTGGGAAAGCGCCTCGGGCAACGCCCGGCTCCCGAAGCGTGGGGCGATGAGCAGGTGCATCAAGACACCGCAGCCAATGCCCAGCGCGGTCTCCGTGAAGCGCCCCAGCGCGATGCTCCAGATACCATCGACCCCTGTGCCGATGGCGGTCAGCGAGACCAGCGTGGCGGTATAGCCGCTGAGCATCATCACGTAGCCCAGGTATTCGTCCTGCTCGAGCATCACCCAGTACATGCAGAACGCCAGCCAGGCGCCGGCGAACAGCAGGTATAGCATGGGCTGCTGGCCGAATAGCGCGATCAGCACCAGCCCGGCGATGGCGCCGAACAGGGTGCCGAAGAAGCGTGCCACGCCGCGTCCGATGATGATGCCGATGGGCGGCGTGCCGCCGGTGAACATCACCGGCTGAAGGGTAACGATCATCACCGCGAGAATGGCCCAGGCGGGCTGGTACAAATCGAGGCGCAAGGCGAGGAACAATGCCAGCCAGACGGCCAGCACGGTGCGTAACGCCAATAACCAATGATCGGTTGAAATACGCAACATAACGTCATCCAGCCCCGACCGCATGGTCGGAGCATCAGGGAAAAAGCGAGATAAATATTAGTCTGCGAATTATCTCAGCTCGTGCGACGTATGTCTAACCTCACCGCCACTCTCGCCAAGCCTGGCGGCGTGAACCCTGGAATTTTGCAGCGTCGCCCTCACGTTGGAGGAATACTTGGCAGTGAAATGTGCCGTGACAGAAAAGGAGAGCGCACGATGAGTTTTCAGGGCGAGCAACATCCCGGCGTCGAAACGCCACCGACCGAGACGCAGGGCTTTCGTTTCAATCACACCATGTTGCGAGTGAAGGACCCCGAGCGCTCGCTGGCCTTCTATTCGCGGGTCTTTGGCATGCGCGTGCTGCGCAAGCTCGACTTTCCGGAAATGCAATTCACCCTCTACTTCCTCGCCAATCTCGGCGATGACGAGGCCGTGCCGGAAGATCCAGCCGAGCGCAACGCCTACACCTTCGCGCAGAAAGGTATTCTCGAGCTGACCCACAATTGGGGCACCGAAAACCAGGAAGGTTTTGCCTATCATGACGGCAATGCCGAGCCGCAGGGTTTCGGACATATCTGCTTCTCGGTGCCGGACCTTCCCGCCGCGGAGGCTTGGTTCGACGCCAATCACGTTGAATTCAAGAAGCGCCCGCAAGACGGCAAAATGAAAGACGTCGCCTTCGTTAAAGACCCCGATGGCTACTGGATCGAAGTCGTCCAGCCCGAGCTTTCCAAAGGCCTGGGGCAGTAAGTCACGCGGTCGCATGAACCGGAAAACCCGATATCGGCGCATCGGGTTTTTTGACGCGCGAAGAAATGCGCATGGCGGAGATATTACGTTGAAAGTACGCAAGAGACGCTTGATGCGGGAACCGTTTGCCTCGGGTAACGTCTGATGAAGGTGTTTGGCAAGGAACTCCCACCTTCTTGGTAGAGAAGCCCTATGATGGATCGACGGACCTTACTCAAGCGCTCGCTAGCCTTGGCGGCCTTTTACGGCTTGCCCGCCGCACCGCTGCTGGCGGCGACGCGCGACATGCCCGAGATCGCCGATGGCGAGCCCAGCGACTTCAGCTTCGAATGGTTGCAGCGCCTGGCCAGGGAAATGGCCAATTCCAGCTATCAAAACAACGTACGCGAGTTGCCCCCTACGCTCGCGAATATGCCCCCGCAGGATTACAACGCCATCGGCTACGATGCCGGGCACTCGCTGTGGCATGACCTGGATGGCAAGCTCGACGTGCAGTTCTTCCACGTCGGCATGGGGTTCAACCAGCCGGTACGCATGTTCGCCCTCGATCCGGATTCCCGACGCGCCCGCGAGATTCACTTCGACCCGTCGCTGTTCCGCTATGACCAAGCGGACGTCGACGTCTCTCAGTTCGAGAACGAAGAGACACTGGGTTTTGCCGGTTTCCGCGTCTTTAAAGCGCCTTCGCTCACCGAGCGCGATATCGTCTCTTTTCTCGGCGCCAGCTATTTCCGTGCCGTGGATGACACCTACCAATACGGTATTTCGGCACGCGGTCTGGCGGTCAACACATTCGCCGAGTCGACGAAGGAAGAATTCCCCACCTACACACGCTTCTGGCTGGAGACGCCGACCCCGGACAGCACCACCTTTACCGCCTATGCTCTGCTCGACTCGCCCAAGGTCGCCGGTGCCTATCGCTTCGTCATCCACTGCGAGGCGGAGCGCGTGGTCATGGAGATCGACAAGCACCTTTATCCGCGCGAGGCCATCGAACAGCTGGGGATCGCGCCGATGACCAGCATGTTCAGCTGCGGCACCCACCAGCGGCGCATGTGCGACACCATTCATCCGCAAATTCACGATTCCGACCGTTTGACCATGTGGCGCGGCAACGGTGAATGGGTCTGCCGGCCGCTCAACAACCCGCCGAAACTGCAGTACAACTCGTTCGCCGACGATGCACCCAAGGGCTTCGGATTGTTGCAGACCGAGCGGGACTTCGACGCCTATGAAGACGTGATCGGCAATTACCATGAGCGTCCCAGCCTCTGGGTCGAGCCCCGCAATGACTGGGGCAAGGGCGATCTCCAACTGATGGAAATCCCCACTACCGGCGAAACCATGGACAACATCGTGGCGTTCTGGAAGCCCAGCCAAGCCATCGAGCCGGGGGATTCACTGAACTTTGCGTATCGTCTTTACTGGAGTGCGCAAGCCCCGGTGACCACGGACCTGGCGCGTGTTCGTGCGACCCGCAGCGGCATGGGCGGCTTCACAGAAGGTTGGGCGCCCGGCGAGCACTATCCTGAGGAATGGGCACGGCGCTTCGCGGTAGATTACGTCGGCGGCGATATCCTGCAGATTGCCAAGAACGGCCCCCCGATCATGGCGCAGTTGGAGGTGTCACGGGGTAAGACGAGCGATATTCAGATTTTCCAGGTCGAGGAGTTCGACGGCATCCGTGTGATTTTCGACTGGTATCCCACGCAGGATTCAGTCGATCCCATCGATATGCGGATGGTCCTTGAGGGTGACGGCGACACCCTGAGCGAAACCTGGCTTTACCAGTACTTTCCGCCGCCCCCGGATCAGCGCGAGCACCCGCCACATCCGCTCGATGACTGATCGTTCGACACCGCTGAGAGGGTGGTCGTCTAGAAATCGCGCTCACATAAAATAGTGTTATCATGCTGGCCGCTCCCAATAAAAACCAATTAGGCAAGGAGAACTGGCATGAACGCATCACCCTCTCTGGTTACCCGCGGTACGCGTGCCGTACTGCTCGGCGCTTGTCTGGCTGCTGCCCCGCTGGGGATGGCGCAGGCTCAGGACGATACCACCGAGGTGCGCTTTTCGGTGCCGCCGTGGCCGGGTGTCACGGTAAAGACCGAACTCGCCGCGCAACTGCTTGAAACGCTGGGGTACTCCCCGCAGCAAGAACAACTCGGTACCACCATTACCTATCAAGCGCTCAACGAGAATGAGCTCGACGCCTTCCTGGCGGGTTGGTTGCCGGCGCAACAAGGCATGTACGACACCGCCATGGAGAAAGGCATCCTGGTCGATCTGGGCAATAACGTCGACGGCGCGCGCATCGGTTTCGCGGTGCCAAGTTACGTTTTCGATGCCGGTGTGACCTCTGCTGAGAATCTCGATGAGCCAGAAAACGCCGAGCGCTTCGGTCGCACGGTATATTCCATCGAGACCGGCACAGGCATGAGCGAGCAGCTCAATGCCGGCGTCGACAGCGATACCTACGGCCTGGGCGACTGGGAGCTTTCCGAGACCTCCACGCCGGGCATGCTGGGCGCCGCCGATAGCGCCATCAACAATCAGGAATGGATCGTCTTCGCCGGCTGGACGCCGCATTGGATGAACATCAAGTACGATCTCGCCTACCTCGATGACCCTAAAGATCTATGGGGCGAAGACGGTGGCCGCAGCGATGTGCGCACCCTGGTCACAAAGGAATTCTCCGAGGCGCACCCCAACGCCACCAAATTGCTCGACCAGTTGGACTTCACCGCCGAGGATCAGAGCGACATGATCCGTCGCTACGATCAGGACGAAATGCCCAAGGACGAAGCCGCCATCGCCTGGATGCGCGAAAACGCCGACAAGGTCGAAGGCTTCCTCGACGGAGTCACCACCCGCGACGGCGAGCCCGCCTGGCCGGTGGTGCAAAAAGCGTTCGATCTTTAAGGTTCTGCAATATGGACTGAAGAAAATCAGCCAGTAACGTAGCAACAAAATGAGTGCATAATTGGTACTCGTGCGCCGTTCGATTGTTTTGCGAGCGGCGCGTCTGCTTCGTCATTTTGAGGTCAATCCTTACCCATATTTCTTAATATTTCGCAAAAATGACGAACGGGTTCACTAAGTGTCTCATCCTTCCTAGTCAATATCCCAAACGGCGATAGCGTTCTGCCGACGGAGATCGGTAGTGCCTCGATTTCCCCAAATTTCAAATAGTCTCGTAGTACTGATTCTGGCAGTACCAATATGCCGTTACCACGCTTGACCAATTGCAGACCTGCAAAAATGGAACCGCACTCAATGATGTCACGTGGTGACATTAAGCCAGCCATCTCGAATTCCTTCTCCAGCACCTGACGTGCCGGACTCTCCAATGGCTGGAGGATCCATGGCCATTCCTCAAGCAGCGGGGCCAACGTAAGCTCTACGGAGCCGGTTAGGGGATGGTCATGACGTACCACTGCCAGCATGGTCTCGTTATCCAGCGATTCGAAGTCAAATAGGTTGTGCTGAAGTGCGGTCACGTAGCGAGCGATGGCGATATCAATCCGGTTATGGGCTAATAGCTCTACTAGTTGATCGCTCGTTTCGCCGAGCATACGCATCTGCAATAGTGGGCGCTGACGCTTCATTTCGATCACTGCCTCGGCTACCAGGTCAGGAGCTGCACCCATGATTGCACCCAGCACGAGTTGTCCTTGATCGCCCAACTGGTGGCGTTGTAGCGACTCGGCACAGCGCCCTAGTCGAGTCAGCGCGCTTTGGGAAAATTCAATCAGCACTTCACCGAGCTGGGTTGGAAGGACGCCGCGTGGAGTGCGCTCGAACAGCTGGCACTCGAAGGTGGATTCGATCTCGCGGAGCATGCGTGTTGCCGCAGGTTGCGACATGTTAAGCGTGCGCGCTACCTGATGAAGGTTGCGATGCTCATTGAGTAGTGAGATCAGCAACAGATGTTTGTAGCGAAGGCGGTTGAGCAGCATCGCCTGGTGCGTCGCATCGGGCATGGACCACATCCTTTAGTGAAAGCAGTTTTAGGTTATCGATAACGGCAGCCTATCTCAGCGATTTGGCATGCGACATTGGTATAACACTGCGGATCTCGCATAGATTAAGCTTTATCTCGTGTTTCCCATCATATACGGCCTCTCGGCTACCTGATAACAAAAAGGTATCAATTGTGCCGCTCTGCGTATTAGTCAAGTGGCGCTGTCACGGGTATCTATTGTTTCTACAACCTGTTTTGGACTCTTTTAAATAAGGATGACGCCATGGCGATGCCTACTGTGAAGCATGTTCGTGCGTATACCGTTCGCGGTGGTGGTGCTGATTATCACGATCAAGGAGAAGGGCACTGGATCGATAGTCAGATTTCGACTCCGATGAGCAAGTATCCGGAATATCGCATGACGCGCAGCAGCTTTGGGCTCAATGTGCTCGGCACTTTGGTCGTTGAGGTCGAGGCCAGTGATGGCACGGTGGGTTTCGCGGTGACAACTGCCGGCGAGATCGGCGCTTTCATTGTCGAAAAACATTTGGCGCGTTTCATCGAAGGCCAGCAGGTTACCGATCTCGAGAAAATCTGGGACCAGATGTTTAACGCCACACTCTTTTACGGTCGTAAGGGGGTAGTGCTTAATACTATCTCTGGCGTCGATTTGGCGCT
Source organism: Chromohalobacter sp. 11-W (assembly GCF_029889905.1). Classification (GTDB taxonomy): domain Bacteria; phylum Pseudomonadota; class Gammaproteobacteria; order Pseudomonadales; family Halomonadaceae; genus Chromohalobacter. The sequence goes on from NZ_JARANZ010000008.1 coordinate 10,098, forward strand.
TTGGGACCTGTTGGGCAAGCTGCGCCAAGAGCCTGTGCACGCCATGCTCGGCGGCCCGGTACGCGACGAGTTGACCTTTTACGCCACTGGTGCCCGCCCTGACCTCGCCAAGCAAATGGGGTTCATCGGCGGCAAGATGCCGCTCCGACATGGCCCGGCTGAGGGTGATGAGGGGTTGAAAAAGAACCTCGCTCAGCTCGCTGACATGCGTGAACGGGTCGGCGACGACTTCTGGCTAATGTTCGACTGCTGGATGAGCCTCGATCTCAATTACGCCACCAAATTGGCTCATGGCGCCCGAGAGTATGGTCTCAAGTGGATCGAAGAAGCCCTGCCACCCGATGATTATTGGGGATATGCAGACCTCAAGCGCAACGTGCCACCCGGCATGCTGGTCAATACCGGCGAGCATGAAGCGACGCGTTGGGGTTTCCGCATGCTGCTGGAGATGGACTGTTGCGACGTTCTCCAACCCGACGTTAATTGGTGTGGCGGCGTCACCGAGCTGGTCAAGATTTCGGCGATGGCCGATGCCCACAACAAGCTGGTGGTGCCGCATGGCTCCTCGGTCTACAGCTACCATTTCGTGATCACCCGCCATAACAGCCCGTTTTCTGAGTTCTTGATGATGGCGCCTGACGCTGACGAAGTAGTGCCGATGTTCAATCCGCTACTGCTGGACGAGCCAGTGCCGCAGAACGGGCGTATGCGCGCTTCAGCACTCGACGCGCCTGGCTTCGGTGTACGCTTGAACCCCGAAAGCGATTTAGTCCGTCCCTACGAGCACTGAGCCGCGGAGAAGACGAGATGCCGATTCACGCCGTTCGAATGACCCTATATCCCGGCCAGGAAGCCGAGTATCGGCGGCGTCATGATGCTATCTGGCCTGAGTTGGTCGAAGCCCTGCGCGAGGCGGGCGTCGAGGAGTACCGCATCTTCTTCGATCCGCAATCGCGTCACCTGTTCGCGATCATGTGGCTTGCCGAGGATCATCATATTGACGACCTGCCGGCGCTGCCGGTGATGCAGCGTTGGTGGAATGCCATGGCCGATATTATGGATACCGAATCGGATGCTTCACCTCAAAGCGTGGCGCTGGAAGAAGTATTCACGTTACGGCCCGAGGAATGACAACCATGCAAGTGATCGATGCGCATGCGCACTTTTGGAATCTCGGTCTGGGCAACCAACCTTGGCTTGAGCACCCCGAGCCCAATCTCCTTGGCGACTACCGGCCGATGGCCCGTGACTATGGTCCCGCCGACCTGCGCCGAAAGAGTGATGCTATTGAGCTACTCGGCGCTGTGCATATCGAAGCCGATGCCATCGATCCGGTCAAGGAGACCCGCTGGCTTGCGGGGCTCGACGACGACGGTGACCCAGCGCTGCCTTCGGCGCTGGTAGTAGGTGCTGACTTCTCGCAACCGGATACCGCCCAAGTGCTCGAGAAGCAGCTCGCGATGAGCGACCGGGTGCGAGGCGTGCGCCAGATCCTCAATGTCCATACTGATCCGCTCTATGACTACGTCGGGCGCCATTTTATGGACGAGTCTGCCTGGTGTGAAAATTTCCGCCTGCTGGAGCGACATGGATTGTCGTTCGACCTGCAGATCTATCCGTCGCAGATGTACCGAGCCGCCGAGCTTGCCGACGCACACTCCAATACGCTGTTCTTGCTCAACCATGCCGGGATGTACGTCGACCGTCATGGCCTCCCAGGCTGGCGAGCTTGGCGTGACGGCCTACGGCGACTGGCCGCGCGCGACAACGTCGCTATTAAGCTCAGCGGTTTCGGCATGCTCGACCATCATTGGACGGTAGGCAGCATCCGCCCGTTGATTCTCGAAGCGATCGACGCCTTCGGCGTGGAGCGTTGTCTGTTCGCCTCCAACTTTCCGGTCGATAGCCTCTATGCCCGTTACGCCGATGTCTGGCACGCCTACGCGGATATCGTCGCCGATGCTTCAGCGGCGGAGAAGCAAGCATTGTTCATCGATAATGCACGACGCCTCTACCGCCTTCCCTCCGCTACCCCGGCGCAGAATTCATGACTCAGGAGCCTTTCATGCTGCTCAACGATAAGACCGTCATCATCACTGGCGCCTCACGAGGCATTGGTCGCGCGGCGGCCGTCGAGTGCGCTCGTCAAGGCGCTAATGTCGTCATTGGCTACAGCGGCAGTGCCTCGAGCCAGCCGCTCGTCGACGATCTGATCGCGGAAATCCAAGCGCTGGGCCGCGATGCCAGTGCGGTGGGCACCCCAGCTGGCGACCCGGAAACTGGCGAAAAGCTGGTCGAGTCGGCAGTGACGCACTTCGGCGGTGTCGACGTCTTCGTCAACAACGCCGGCATTTGTCCGTTCCATAGCTTCCTGGATATGCCACGCGAGACGTATCTGGAAACCGTCAACACCAACCTCAATGGCGCCTACTTTGCGGTCCAGGCTGCCGCTAACCGCATGAAAGAGCAGGGAACGGGAGGCGCAATTATTGCCGTAAGTTCGATCAGCGCCCTCGTCGGTGGCGGTATGCAGACTCACTACACGCCGACCAAGGCGGGGCTGGTGTCGCTGATGCAATCCTGTGCCGTCGCACTGGGGCCTTATGGCATCCGTTGCAACGCCGTACTGCCCGGCACCATCGAGACCGATATCAACAAGGACGACCTCGCCGACAGCGAGAAGCGCGATTATATGATCGACCGCACGCCGCTGGGTCGGTTGGGTCGGCCGGATGACTTGGCAGGACCGATCACCTTCCTCGCTTCCGATATGGCCGCCTACATCACCGGTGCTTCGTTGCTGGTCGACGGTGGCATGTTCGTCAACCTGCAATAGGAGCCGGCCGTGGAACTTCCCAAGAATCCATTCAAGGCAGCACTGACCGGCGAAACTCGCTATGGCTGCTGGGCCGGCTTCGGTACTGCTTACGCCGCCGAGATCCTCGCCACTACCGGTTTCGACTGGTTACTGATCGACGGTGAGCACGCCCCCAATCCAGTCCCGGCAGTGCTCGGCCAGCTACAGGCCGTGGCGCCTTATCGCAGCGCCCCAGTGGTACGTGCTGTCAATCACGATCCGGCGCTGATCAAGCAACTGCTCGATGTCGGTACCCAGACATTGATGGTACCGATGGTTGATACCGCTGAGCAGGCCGAGGCACTGGTACGCGCAATGCGCTTTCCGCCCCACGGTATTCGCGGTGTGGGCGGCGGCCTGACCCGCGCCACCCGCTGGGACGCTGTCCCCGATTACATAGAGACGGCCCACCAAGAGTTGTGCCTGATCGCCCAGGTGGAATCGCCGACGGGCATCGACAACGTCGAGGTGATTGCCGCCGTGGACGGGGTCGATGCGGTCTTCGTCGGTCCCGCCGATCTCTCCACCGGCACGGGACATGTCGGCAACCCGGGCCACTCCGACGTCCAAGCGATGATTCGCCGTGCCTTCGACGCAGCGCGGGATGCTGGCAAGGCTGCCGGCATTCTCGCGCCAGCCGAAGAGGATGCCCGTCGCTACGCCGAGTGGGGGTTCGATTTTATTGCCGTGGGCATCGACATCAGCCTGATGCGCCAGGCCGCACAGCAGACGGTGGCCCGCTACAAACAGCAAGGTACATCACCCTCGGCCACGTCGAGCACCTATTGAACCATGGTGTCTTGTAATGCAGACGCTAATAACTAACGGAGTCACAAATGAGCAGTGATAACAAGACCTACCAAAACTACATCAATGGCGCCTTCGTAGATGCGAGCGAGCACCTTGAGGTTCGCAATCCGGCCAATGGAGAGCTCGTCTCGCGCGTGCCGGCATCCGGCCAGGCCGAGGTTGAAAAGGCGCTGAGTGCGGCTCACGAGGCTCAGCCATCCTGGGCGCGCCTTCCCGCCGTGGAGCGCGCCAGCTACTTGCGCCTGCTAGCCGACAAGATCCGTAGCGAGGCCAAGGCCTTAGCGCGGGTGATCACCGAAGAGCAGGGCAAGGTTTCGGGGCTAGCCGAGGTCGAGGTCAACTTCACGGCTGATTATCTCGACTACATGGCCGAGTGGGCGCGGCGCATCGAAGGCGAAATCATCGAGAGCGACCGCCCTGGCGAGAACATCTTCCTGTTTCGCAAACCGCTCGGTGTGGTGGCCGGTATTCTGCCGTGGAATTTCCCGTTTTTTCTGATCGCCCGCAAGATGGCGCCGGCGCTGGTGACCGGCAATACCGTGGTGATCAAACCCAGCGAGGAGACGCCCAACAACTGCTTCGAGTTCACGCGTCTACTTGATCAGGTCGGTCTACCTGCGGGGGTGTTCAACGTCGTCAGTGGCGACGGTGCCAGCACCGGCCAGGCACTGACGGCGAGTCCGCTGGTCGACATGGTCAGCTTCACTGGCAGCGTTGAGACCGGCTCGCGGATCATGCGCAGCGCCGCTGACAACATCACCAAGGTCAACCTCGAGTTGGGTGGAAAGGCTCCCGCTATCGTGCTTGACGATGCCGACATTGATCTAGCCGTGAAGGCCATCCGCGACTCGCGGATCATCAATACCGGTCAGGTTTGCAATTGCGCCGAGCGTGTCTACGTGCAACGTGGGGTTGCCGGTGAGTTCACCGACAAGATCGCCCGTGCTATGGCCGACACCTCCTACGGCGATCCCCTGACCCAGTCCGATATCGAGATGGGCCCGTTGATTAATCAACAAGGGCTGGACAAGGTCGCCGCGATGGTCGAGCGCGCCACTCAGGATGGCGCCGAATTGGTCACTGGTGGCCGGATCGCCGATCTTGGAGCCGGTTTTCACTACCAGCCCACGGTTCTCAGCGGCTGCCACAACGACATGGAGATCATGCGCAAGGAGATCTTCGGTCCAGTGCTGCCGATCCAGATTGTCGATGATCTTGACGAGGCGATCGCCTTGGCCAACGACTCCGACTATGGCCTGACCTCGTCGGTCTATACCCGCAGTCTGGCCCGCGCCATGCACGCCTGTCGCGAGATCGACTATGGCGAGACCTACATCAATCGCGAGAACTTCGAGGCGATGCAAGGCTTCCACGCTGGTACCCGTAAATCGGGGATCGGCGGCGCCGATGGCAAGCACGGCCTCTACGAGTACACCCGTAGCCATGTGGTCTACCTCGAGACCTGAGAACGACAACAATCACAACAACGGAGGTGTGCGCCATGAGCGACATGACCCCTGACACCGCTGCGGGTGTCGATCCGACCGCCGTCGGTGGTGAGTATGAGCGCCAGCCTGTTCCCGAGAAAGCATTACTTGGTTTCAAGAGCTTTATCGGCATGTATGCCGGCGAGCACACCGCCGGCACCGAGTTGATGATCGGCCCGCTTTTCGTGCTCGCGGGCGTATCCGCCTTCGATGTCGTTGTGGGACTTATTATTGGCAATGTTCTGGCGGTGTTGAGCTGGCTGTTGCTCGCCGCCCCTATCGGTACCCGGGCACGCCTGACTCTTTATTATCAGCTCGAAAAGATCGCCGGCCGTCATACCGTTATCCTTTACAACCTGGCCAACGGCCTGGCGTTTTGTTTCCTTGCCGGCGCCATGATCACCGTTTCAGCAACGGCAGTAGGTGTGTGGTTTGGCTTCCCGTTACCCACCCTGGCGGATTTGATGCCCAATAGCCTGGGTTGGGTGCTCGCTGTGTTGGCCGTTGGTATCGTGATTACTATCGTGGCGGCCTACGGCTATCGCTTCGTTTCCTGGTTCGCCAACATTGCCGCGCCTTGGATGGTATTGATGTTCCTAGGCTTTGGTATCGTCTCGCTGAAGTGGTTTATCGATGCCAGCGGCACGGAGGTCGGCTCCGCCGGCGATCTGTGGACGCTGGCGGAGACAGCGATCTGGACTGGAGTGCACGTGCCGGGGCAGCCGGACTTCACCATCTGGCATGTGATCTTCTTCGCTTGGTTTGCCAATATGGCGATGCATGTCGGCATGGCCGACCTTTCGGTGCTGCGCTTTGCCCGCAAGAGCTGGTATAGCATCGCCTCGGCGGCGGGTATGTATGTGGGGCACTTCATGGCCTGGTTGGCGGCCTCCATGCTGTTTGCCTTCCAGATGTATCAGGCCGGGCTGACCTCGGAGAGCGCTGTGGTCTCCGCTGCCCAGGCCGGCAACATTCCGAATCCGCTTCCCGGGCCCTTGGCTGATCAGGCGCTGGGCGTGGCGGGCCTGATCTGCGTGATCATCGCCGGCTGGACAACGGCCAACCCCACCATCTATCGCGCCGGGTTGGCCTTTCAAGCCATCGTGCCACACGTCTCGCGTTTCCGTGTGACGATCGGAACCGGCATGTTGACTACCTTCGTAGCGATGTTCCCGGGGGTAGCGATGCAACTGCTGGGTTTTGTGGCGCTCTACGGGCTACTACTGATGCCCATCGGTGCGGTAATTGTCATCGACTACTGGGTGCTACCGAAATTGGGCCTGACCAGCTTCTATGCTGAACGGGCAGGCCGCAAGTTGACCATGCCGGTATTAGGCGCCTGGCTGATCACTCTGGCGATCTGCTTGGTCTTGGTGCAGTTTGCCAACATTGAGATTTTCTTTGTGGCCCTGCCCGGCTGGTTCATTGCGGCGACGCTTTTCATCACGTTGAGCTTTCTGGCCCAGAAACGGCAGGCGCCCGATGACGCCAGCGCGTTGGGGGCAACCGCCAGTGCAACGACTTCCACCGCCTCATCGAAAGTGGAGTAATCCGTATGCGTCTGATACTACAAATCGTCTCGCTCGCGATGCTGGTCCTGACGGTGCTATTCCCGATGCTCTACCTCTTCGGCGTGATGGGGGAGGTCGCCATGAAGTGGTCGTTGCTAGTCGTGACGGTGGCCTGGTTTCTCGCCACGCCATTTTGGATGGGGCGTGAGAAATCCGCTAATCGTCAGGCGGGTTAGGCAAAAAAGGTGGCAGCCTCGAAAGGTCGCCACTCTTTTTTCACTATGGTTGAGACCTACTTGGCCACCCTAGACGCCAAAGGCGGAGCTGATGCGCCTATAACTTGAACAATGATCTGCTCGATGGTATTTTTAAAACGTCGTTTTGTTTTTTTTAAATCATCGTTTTGAGGGGTATGCATGGAGATTCGCCAAGCAATCCATAGCGAACATGTTAAGACCTTAGATACGCAAGGCTTGCGTGAGCAGTTCCTTATTGAAGAGATCTTCGTCAAGAACGAATTAAAGATGGTTTACAGTCACTTGGACCGCAACATTATTGGCGGTGCTTTGCCTATCGAAGAGCCGGTTACTGTGCCTGCATCGCTTAGCGAACAGACTGGTACTAACTACTTTCTCGAGCGTCGCGAGTTGGGCACGATCAACATCGGTGGCTCGGGCGTTATCACAGTAGATGGAACTCACCACGAGATAGGCCCCCACGAAGCGCTATACATCGGCAAGGAAAGTCGTGAAATTTGCTTCAAAAGTGACGATCCAGCCAATCCGGCAGCTTTCTATTTCAGCTGTGTGCCCGCCCACCAATCCTATCCCACACGCAAGGTCACACTGGAGGAGGCATCGCCACAGACGTTGGGTGATACTTCAAACAGCAACAGGCGCACTATTTACAAATATCTAGTGCCGGATGTTTTACCGACTTGCCAGCTGTTGATGGGCATGACACGACTCGAAGAGGGAAGCCTGTGGAACACCATGCCATGCCACGTCCATGACCGCCGCATGGAAGCTTATTTTTACTTCGATATGGCCGACGATAGCGTGGTGTTTCATATGATGGGAGAACCCCAAGAAACGCGGCACCTGATCGTTCGCAACCGCCAAGCAGTCCTTTCGCCCAGTTGGTCACTACACTCTGGGGTCGGCACCGGCAGTTACACTTTCATCTGGGCTATGGCCGGTGAAAACCAGACATTTTCAGATATGGATCATATCGCAATGTCAGATCTGCTCTGAGCCTCAAGGAGAACTCATGATTTCACAGCTTTTTGACCTGACCGGCAAAACGGCCATCGTTACGGGTTGCAATACCGGGCTTGGACAAGGCATGGCACTAAGTCTTGCAGGTGCCGGTTGCAACATTGTGGCAGTGAATCGTCGTTCTGCCGAGGAGACACAGCAGCATGTTGAGGCGCACGGTGTGGAATTCTTAGCCGTGGATGCCGATTTGACCAGCACGGTACCGATCGATGACATTCTCGCCCAGACGGAGGCACGTTTCGGTGGCGCAGACATTCTCGTTAATAACGCTGGCACCATTCGTCGCGCTGATTCACTGGAATTCACAGAGCAGGATTGGGATGACGTCTTGGACGTCAATCTCAAGAGCCTGTTCTTCCTGGCGCAGGGCTTTGCCCGCGCCTGCATCGACAAGCAACGCAATGGAAAAATTATCAACATTGCATCAATGCTGTCGTTTCAGGGCGGTGTCCGGGTGCCTTCCTATACTGCATCCAAAAGCGGCGTACTAGGGCTAACGCGGTTAATGGCCAATGAATGGGCCGCACATGGTATCAATATCAATGCCATTGCTCCTGGCTACATGGCTACTAACAATACTGAGGCCCTGCGCAATGACCCTCATCGCAGCCAAGAAATACTGGGGCGCATTCCTGCCGGCCGCTGGGGCAGCCCCGAGGACTTATCCGGCGCTGCAGTTTTCTTGGCCTCGGCTGCCTCGGACTACGTCAATGGCCATGCCCTTGCTGTTGACGGCGGCTGGTTGGCCCGATAAGTAGCTATGTTTGAACGAAGCGTTAAACAACAGCAAGGCGCAGCCTTCAAGCAGTGTCTTGCTTTGTATCAAGGAGGCCACCTATGCCGGACTGGGGCTCGTTGCAAAGCCGTAGTTATGGCATCCAAGGCCTTCGGAAACACGCTGGCCAGCTTGGTGCAACAACTGAACGTATTCTGCACGTTTCTGCGTATCGTAACGCACTACTGGAAACGACAAGCTGAGTGCTGCGACCGCCTTGCCGAAGCGATCGAATATAGGTGCCGACAGGCAATGCACACCCAATTCGGCCTCTTCTCGATCCTCGGCGATCCCTTGTTCACGAATCTCCGGCAGCTCGCTCATGACCGCCTCGACACTGGTCAGGGTGTGTTTGGTATGAGGAATGAAGTTGACGGATTCCAGCACTTGGCATGCTTGTTCCACATCCATCCAGGCAAGCAAGGTCTTGCCCATGGCCGTGGAGTAGACGGGGTTGCGGCGCCCGATACGTGACTGCATGCAAAGGCTGTACTGAGAATCGTACTTATGGATGTACATGATGTGTCGCCGATCCTCATCCAGCGTCCCTAGGTGGATGGCCTCATGGGTGATTTCCGAAAGCCGACGCATCTCGACGTCAGCCAAGCGGGTTAGATCGACATTCTGTAGAGCAGAGGCCCCCAGTTCGAACAACTTCAGGGTCAAGCCATATTTCTCGGAGTCCTTTTCCTGACTCACATAGCCTAGTTCCTTCATGGTCTGAAGGAAGCGGTAGGCGGTGCTCTTCGTCATGAAGGTGCGTTGCGACAGCTCGGAGAGCCCGATATCCCGCTGCTCGGCCAGCCCCTCGAGAATCGAGAACACCTTCATGACGGCGGCCACATTGTCGGGCTTTTGCGACGCTGCCATAAACTTTAGCTCCGTTTCATAAAATTTGGAAAGGTGGTCTGAATTTACCCCAAAAAGAAGTTCCTGCCAATCCCCGCGTGCGGCTGAGATATATTCAAAAGTAGACAAAAGTATAATTAAAACGACATTTCATTTTTGTAGAAACGCTGTTACTTTTAAATTGAAGGAGGGCGGAGCGGTATATTTTGACCGACATCTCCTCAGCATTGATGTGATAAAACCGTCTTTACTCAATTGGCACACAAGAAATAACAACGGAGAAAGCATGCAGTTCATTAATGATAAAAAACTGTTAGCAGGTATGACTTTTGGATGTGTGGTTTTCTGGGTATCAAGCACTGCTTTCGCTTATGATGTCTCAGGGGATATATTGACGACAAAGTTGGAAAGAACCACGAATGATCATGCCCTGACCTTGCCAAAAGTATCGTATACACGCTTATTCGATGATGGATCATCGCTTATGCTCGAAAAAGATTGGTATTGGCGTGAAGGTTCTCATGATAGCGGTTGGCCCAAGCATGATGAGTTTTTTGCCAATTATTCTTTCCCTGCATTCCGCTTCGGGCATAGTGAAAAATGGTCTCTCGCACCACAGTTAGGCGCTAAGTTTAGGTCGAATGTGACCAGAGCGCTTGCGGCTATAAAGCTAGGGTATGAGGGAGATGGTTGGAGCCTTAGGGGGCGTTATCGTTATGAGAACGAAACTACTACTAGTGGCACTGCTAAGAAGGGAGAGGCGGGGCGCGTTGATATCTATGCAAGTTATGAGTTAAGTAAAAGATGGACGGTACTTTATAATCCGCATTACCACTTCAAAATGGAGGATGAGTCGCCAGATTTTGGTTCAGGAGGAGGTAGGAATTATCTTGAGCAAGAGTTTATTGCGTTTTATAAAATAGATCCTAAAAACACAATGTTTGGTGGTTACATAAGGCGTGACACAAATAGCGAGAATGCATCTACCGATCCAGGGCAGAGAAATAGCTCATGGCTTCTTGGGTATGCGCATAAGTTTTAGTGGTAAGTGGAGCAGGAGGGGTAGTGCCTCTCCTGGCTATCGTCGCTATGGTTAAGAACATTATGACGCCTTAAGAAAGGCTAGCTTAAAAGGGGTGTGATATGGAAAAAATACGAACCCTGCTTGACCGTTTTGTACAGGCCTTTAGCTGTCTCCTTTTCGTCATAATGGTGGTAGTTGCCACGTGGCAAGTAGTGAGTCGATATGTTTTTAATAGCCCTAGTACAATCTCAGAAGCCTTTTTGCGTCTTTCCCTGGTGTGGCTTTCGATGATGGCCATAGCTTATGTAGCAGGACGTCGTGAACATGTAAGTCTGACATTGTTGACTGGTAATTTGAGTGGGGCTTGGAAGCGTTTTTTCGATATATTCATCGAGTTGTTATTCATTGCCTTTGCCGGTTTTGTGATGATTTATGGTGGTGCGCAGGCGACTTCCAACACTATGGCTCAAGTTTACCCTATGCTGAATGTTCCCAAGGGCATTATCTATCTTTCGCTGCCCGTCTCCGGGGCTATCATCGTAGTTTACTGCCTGATGAACTGCTTTAAGTTATATAGCGATTGCCAGTACTACACCAGGAGGCAAGTCTCATGATTCTAGATGCCGGATTAATATTGATTCTGTCCTTTGTCGGACTTCTGGTTATCGGCGTTCCTATCGGAATTTGTATCGCTGCCTCTTCTGCAGTGACGATTCTTCTGGTGCTGCCAGCTGATATCGCGATTTTTACGACGGCCCAGAAAATGGTCTCAAGCCTCGACAGCTTTACCCTCTTAGCTGTCCCCTTCTTCATTCTCTCTGGTGTACTGATGAATAATGGGGGTATCGCCTTAAGATTGGTCAACTTTGCCAAGCTATTCAGCGGGCGTATCCCCGGTTCCTTAGCCCACACCAATATTGTGGGCAACATGATGTTTGGAGCTATTTCGGGATCTGCGATTGCCGCCTCTACTTCAATCGGTGGTGTCATGGTCCCCATGAGCGAGAAGGAAGGCTACAGTCGACCATTTTCAGCCTCTGTCAATATCGCCTCGGCACCTACGGGTATGCTGATTCCTCCGACAACCGCTTTTATTCTCTATGCCTTGGCAAGTGGTGGCACTTCCATTTCTGCACTCTTTGCTGGAGGGCTCATTGCAGGAAGCCTATGGGGCGGAGGTTGTATTCTGGTTGCCTACCTCATCGCCAAGTCACGCCGTTACACGACTCGGTTGGATTTGAGAGACAGTTCAGTACAAGCGGTAATCGCACAAGCTCTACCCAGTCTGATGCTGATTTTCATCATCATTGGCGGCATTATCTTTGGTATCTTTACGGCGGTCGAGGCCTCAGCCATCTCGGTTATCTATACGATATTTCTGACGATGTTCATCTACCAGACTATCGATATCAAAGCCTTTCTAGGCTCGTTGGTCAAGGCAACCGAGACGACAGGTGTGATTATGTTCCTGCTCGCTGCTTCTTCGGCTATGTCTTTTGCCATGTCCATTACTGGACTTCCGGCTGCCCTCAGTAGCATGATTTTGTCAGTTTCTGACGATCCTATCATTGTTCTTCTAATCATAACCGCCATATTGTTAGTGATTGGGTGTTTTATGGATATTGGGCCCGCGATACTTATTTTTACGCCGATTCTTCTTCCTATCGCTTCGGAGATCGGAGTTAACCCGGTTCATTTTGGCATCATAATGGTATTCAATCTTTGCATAGGAACTATAACTCCACCTGTGGGGACGGGGTTATTTATCGGAGCTGGAATAGCCAAAGAAAAAGTCGAAAATCTGTTGCTACCGCTAATGCCGTTTTATATTGTAATCTTGGCGATTTTGCTTCTGATTACCTATGTTCCGGCGGTCACGCTATTTCTTCCCCGTGCCATGGGGTTGTAAGTTTTAAATATCCATGCATCGTAAGTGAGGGAAATATGAAGACTTTTAGTGTTAAGCACAGCGCGCTGCTCAGGCAGGAGGAGCGCTTCATTTCCCATGATGAAGTGGTTGCGCTGATCAAGAAAGTAATCGAAAATTTGGTTAATATAAAAGATGAGGCCGGTGAGTTCCTGCTGCATTTAGATGATGGTCGCACGATAGATACAAAAGGTTGGGCTGGCTGGGAGTGGACCCATGGCATCGGTCTTTTCGGCATGTACAAATACTACGAACAGACTAATGATGCTGATACCCTGGCGATTATTGATGCTTGGTTTCATGATCGCTTTTCTGATCGTCTAGCTACCAAAAATGTTAATACAGTATGCCCTTTCCTGACCCTTGCCTACCGCTACGAAGAATCGGGCCATAAAGAATGGTTGCCGTATTTGCAGGCCTGGGCGGATTGGGTTATGCACGACATGCCCCGTACCGATAAGGGCGGCATTCAACATGTGGTTTATAACAGCGAAAACCATCAGCAGTTGTGGGACGACACCCTGATGATGAGTGTGCTGCCACTGGCTAAGATCGGTCGCCTTCTGGGTCGCACGGACTATGTGGAAGAAGCGAAATATCAGTTCTTGATCCACGTTCAGTATTTGATGGATCGAGAGACCGGGGCTTGGTTTCATGGGTGGACCTTCGATGGTCATCATAATTTTGCCCAGGCTCGCTGGGCGCGTGGTAATAGCTGGCTAACCATTGTTATTCCTGAGTTCCTGGAGTTACTCGACCTTCCGGCTCCAGATCCCATCCGCCGCTACCTGCTCCAAGTTCTGGAGTCTCAGGTCGCGTCGCTAGCCGAGTGGCAGGCGGATTCTGGCCTTTGGCATACGCTGCTCGACGATCCATCCTCGTATCTGGAGGCCTCGGCCACGGCCGGTTTCGCTTACGGTATTCTCAAGGGCGTCCGGATGCGCTATCTCGATGCTGTCTATTACGAAATGGCTGAAAAGGCTGTTCGAGGGGTGATTGACAATATCAGCTCGGATGGCGAACTAGCGCAGGTCTCTTTTGGAACCGCCATGGGCGATAATCTCGACTACTACCGGGACATTCCGTTGACCTCCATGCCCTATGGCCAGGCCATGGCGATCCTGTGCCTGTCCGAATATATGAGAACCTACCTATAAGCTTTTCCCAGTCCTCACGGACTTACTACTCAACCAATAAGATCAAGACTAGGAGTCGACTATGAAAACGCCATCTCACACTAAACCACTACTGGCCACCGCTATTGCCATTTTCTCATTGAATGTCGCCTCGGTACAGGCTGAAGACAGCGTCAACCTCAAGCTGGCCTATGCGCAGAACTCCCAGCCAGTCAAAGATGCTCTGGCCCGGTTCGGCAAACTGGTGGAAGAGAAATCAGATGGCTCAATTACTGTCACCTACTTCCCGGACAGCCAGTTGGGTGGTGAAAGCGAATTGGTCGAAATGTTGCAGACGGGCGCTATTGATATAACGAAAGTCTCTGGAGGCTTGATGGGCAGTTTTTCACCTGTCTACGAAGTCTTCTCTCTGCCCTATCTGTTCGATGATCGGGAACACTTCTATAGCGTCATGAAAAGTGACGCCATCATGACGGACGTCTACCAATCCACTCAGGACCAAGGTTTTGTTGGCGTTGGCTGGTATGACTCCGGCCAGCGCAACTTCTATACCAAAGATACTCCGATCAACGAGGTCTCGGATCTTGAGGGCAAAAAGATCCGCGTGATGCAGAGCCAGACCGCTGTCGACACCATGAGGTTACTGGGAGCAGCACCGGTCGTGATGGCTCAGGGAGAGGTCTATACGGCTCTCCAACAGGGTATTCTGGACGGGGCCGAAAACAACGAGTTCGCCCTCACCACCGCGCGTCATGGTGAAGTAGTGGACTACTACTCTTTGGACGGTCATACGCGCATCCCAGATATCATTTTGTTCAACAGCAAAACGCTCTCCGGGCTGTCTGATACCCAGCGCACTGTCGTCATGGAGGCTATCGAGGAATCGACAGAATTCGAGACTAAGCGCTGGACGGAGGCTGTCGAGGCAGCGCGTGATCAGATCCGTAACGAATTTGGGGTAAAAATCAATGAGGTTGATATCAAGCCCTTCCAAAAGGCTGTGCAACCAATATATGACGACCTTAAAAAATCTCCTGTGAAGTATGCTCTTTACCAGCAAATAAAAGAGTTAAGTGATCAATAAATGTCCGCACAGCAGGGTTGTCAATACTTGCTTGTCAGCCCTGCATAAGTGCCAAGTATGAATGCTAGTATTTTAGAAAGAGATAGGGGTAGTGCTTGTAGCGCGAACATGATGGCTGCGGAGGTGATGTTTCCGAAAAGATTGTTCGAATAGTCGATCATGACGTGTCGCTATATAAGCATAATAATTTATCCATGTGGATAAGTTTTACTTTGTTATTCTTCCACATAGTTGTTCGCTATATCCTATAGGGTTTTATTTGGCGCTTGTTTGTAAGCTTTTAACCTGTAAAGAATTTTTGCGACTGTAGATTTGACAGCATGATAGTCGACTTCATGGTCATAAAATACTACCTATCCGAAATGAAGCATACTATGCCAATTATGGCTTCGCATATTGGAGAAGAAAACATGAAAACCCTTGCGAAGAGGGCGCTGATTGCGTCTATATTTCTCTGTATGACCAGCGGCTCGGTCGCCGCAGAAGAAGAGGCGAGCGACAGTTTGCGCCCCAACTACTTGCTTACCGCAAGCATCAATCGCGAGAGGCAAAGCCTCTCTGGGGCCTGGACTTATTCGAAGGATCTCTATCGGACCGGTCTGACGGATATCGACGGGCGTCCGGCGAAACCGCGGCTGCAACGGTACCGCGACATTGATGTTCAGTCGATCGAAGCTGCCAGTGGCATCGATTTTCTCGAGTTCGATATGGACCGAGGGCCGACGATGATGGTTCCGGGGGCATGGAACGCCGCTGTGCCAGAACTGCGGTACTATAATGGCCTAGTCTGGTTCCAGAAGAAGTTCACGCCGACACGCACTACTGACGGACGTGCTTTTTTGGAGTTCGGAGCAGTGAACTACCGTGCTCACGTCTACCTGAACGGCGAAGAAGTCGGCACTCACGAAGGCGGCTTCACACCTTTCGTTTTCGAAGTAACCGACCTGCTGCGCGAGGGCGAAAATCGCTTGGTAGTTGGAGTGGACTCGGCTCACGATGACCAGACTATCCCGACGCCGATCACTGACTGGGATAATTACGGTGGTATCACTCGGCCAGTTCATATCGTCTACACGCCACGTACCTTCGTCGATGACGCCACACTGCGACTGACGCCGGATGGCTTACTTACAGGCTCCGTGACCTTGGATGGCCCAGAGGCAAATGGCACGGGCGTTCACGTCGCGATAGAAGGGCTGGATGCCGAGGCTGACGTTACCACCGGTTCCGATGGCCAGGCTATGGTAAGCATTCCTGCACCCGACGAGTTACAGCGGTGGTCCCCAGATGCACCTAAGCTCTACGACGTGCGTTTTTCCACCGTGGATGATCAGCTGGAAGATCAAATCGGTTTCCGCAACATTGAGGTGTCTGGATCGGACATTCTGCTCAATAGTAAGCCGATTTTTCTACGCGGCATCGCGCTACACGAAGAAGAGTTCGGTACTAATCCTGCTCGTCGGATCACACCGCAGGCCGCGCGGTCGCTTCTGGGCGAGGTCAAAAACGAGCTGCATGGGAATTATGTCCGACTGTCGCATTATCCGCATGCGAGGGTTATGACGCGCATGGCGGATGAATTGGGGCTGCTGGTTTGGAGCGAAATTCCGGTCTATTGGACCGCCGACTGGGATAATCCGGAGGTTCTGGAAAAGGCCAAACGGATGCAGTCCGAAACTTACTTTAGAGATCGGAATCGAGCCTCAGTCATCTTGTGGAGTATCGGCAATGAAACTCCGGTATCGGAAGATCGTACCGCCTTCCACACCGCCCTTGCAGAGCACATCAAGGCCCTTGACGCCGATCGCTTGGTGTCGGCGGCTCTGCTAGTCGAGGGTGACGAGAAGAATGGTCATCCCCTCATCCGAATCAACGATCCGTTAGTCGATGAGCTCGACGTAATGGCTGTCAACAGCTATGCAGGCTGGTACGGAAGCAACACGCTAGATGAGCTGCCAAGCATCGAGTGGGATGTGCCCGAAGACAAGCCGTTGCTCTTTTCAGAGTTTGGCGCGGGCGCGCTCGCTGGGTTTCATGATCCTGAGGGTAAGCAGAAATGGTCTGAGGAATTCCAGGCCGAGTTCTATCGTCAGACGCTCTCGATGATCGAGAAGATTCCCAACCTGCGTGGCATGTCACCGTGGATCCTGAAGGACTTCCGGTCGCCGCGACGTGAGCACCCGGTATTTCAGAATGGCTGGAACCGCAAGGGGCTGATGTCGGAAACGGGCGTTCCCAAGATCGCGTTCGGGGTTCTCGCGGACTACTACTGGAAAAAGATGCAATCAGAGCCTGTATCCATCGAGTCTGTGGAATGATGGCGTAAATTGCTTAGCGTTCATCGCTATATTTTATAGTCCCAAGCCTTTGAAGTTACCCGCTTATGGGTATCAGTAGCAGTCTGCGCAATAGCTCATAAGGAGAAAGCATGAATATAGGTATTAGGGCACACGATTTAGAAACACAACCCTTAGATGACCTAGTCGCGGATATCGTGAGGCGTGGGTTGGGTTCTGTGCAGTTAGCACCTAACAAGTCATTCGATATTCCTGCGCAGTTGGGCAGCCTGACCCCCGGCTTGGCCTATCGTATCGGTAACGCTTTTCGTCGCCATAATGTGCAGGTCGTTGTATTGGGGTGTTACGTTAATATCATTCACCCCGACCCGGATGAGAAGCGCCAAGCCTTAGCTCGCTTCAAGGAGTATCTGCGTCATGCGCGTGATTTTGGATGCGGAATCGTGGGTACGGAGACCGGCAACGTCAATGCTGAAATTGTCTACACCACGGATAATTTCCACGAGGAACCCCTACAAGCAGTCATCGAAAGCATTCGGGAGCTGGTCGAAGAAGCGGAACGCTTCGGTGTGGTTGTCGGTATAGAGCCTGGCGTTAACCATCCACTATACTCTCCCCAGACAGTGAAGCGGCTACTGGACAGCGTAGATTCTTCCAACCTGCAAATCATCTTTGATCCGGTCAACTTTCTCACCATCGATAATTATTCCCGACAGTGGGATATTTTCCGTGAGGCTTTCGAATTATGGGGGGACAGGATTGCAGTGATGCATGCTAAGGATTTCTGCGTGGAGGATGGGACTTTGCGCCCTGCTCCAGTGGGGAAAGGTCTACTTGATTATACGTTTCTGTTTGACTGGTTGGCCCCTCGCAAGCCGCACCTCAACGTTCTTCTGGATGAAGTCGAACTAGCCGATATCGAGGAGGTCATGACCTTTATGAATCGATTTAAGCCCGATTTTCCGATGATTTGATCGAGAGCAATGATAGTTGTACCGGTGCTTTTATCGGCCATTACGTTCCCATCGGCAACTGTTATGTTCGCTCTTTCAATGCGACACGCAAAAGGGCGGTGCCATGGCACCGCCCTTTGTCGTTTCCGGGGTGGGCTTAGTCGTCGAGGGCTTGCGTCAGTTCGTCGACGTTGTGCTTGAACATACCGAGGTAAGTGCTGGCTTCACCGTCGCTGGCCAGGGCGCCGGCATAGAGCGTGCCGCCGATGGCGACGCCGGTTTCGTCCGAGAGTTGTTCGAGAAGCGCCGGATTGGTCATGTTTTCCAGGAATAGTGCTTTGACGTCGCGTTGCTGGATCTGCTGAATCAGCTTGGCCATGTCGGCGGCGCTGGGCTCTGCAGCGGTGGAGAGCCCTACTGGCGAGAGCACATCCAAGCCATAGGCATTGGCGAAATAACCGAAGGCATCGTGGTTGGTTATCAGCACACGGTTAGCGTCGGGAATCTCGCCGATGCGCTGGTGAACCTCGGCATCCAGGGTGTCGATGGCCTGGATATAGTGCTTGGCATTGTCGCGATAGTCAGCGGCGTGCGCGGGGTCCGCTTCGACGAGCGCGTCGCGGATGTTTTCCACGTACTGCTTGCCGTTTTGCAGGTCCTGCCAGGCGTGCGGGTCTTCCGGACCGTGGTCGTGGCCCGCATGACCGTCGCCGTGGCCATGATCGTGATCATGATCATGGTTGTGGTCATGGTTGTGGCCGTGGTCGGTATCATGGTCGTGGCCATGTTCCTGATGAGCGTGCGACGAACGCTCCTCGTCGAAGCTCAGGGCGTCGATGTCTTGGCTGGCGACAACGATCGGCCCCGCATAGCCGCTGGCTTCCACCAGGCGATCCAGCCAGCCTTCGAAATGCAGGCCGTTGACGACGAACAGGTCCGCCTCACCGACGGCGCGGGCATCGGTGGGGCTGGGCGAGAAGACGTGGGCGTCGCCATCCGGGCCGACCAGCGTGGTGACGTCGACATGCTCACCACCGACTTCCTCGACCATGTCACCGAGAATGCTGAAGCTGGCGACCACATTCAGCGGCGCCTCGGCACGCGCCGCGCTGGAAAGCGTCAGGGCGGCGGCGCCGAGCAGTAACATCAAAGACTTGGACATGCAGGTTCCCTCTTATCGGTAAATACGGCGCAGGCGTAAGGCGCTCATGATGGCGTGCAAGTGTTCTCGTCTGTTTCCAATGGCGTGGCGCGACGGCGTACACGTTCCAGCAGGCTACCGTGGCGACCGCACAGCGCCGAGGCGAGATAGGCAATGCCGGCGACCAGGATAATGCACGGGCCGGAGGGCAGGCCCAGGTGGTACGAGACCAGCAAGCCGCCGGTGCTCGAGACCATGGCGATGAGGATCGCCAAGCCGATCAAGCCCTCGAGGCGTTGCGACCAGAAGCGCGCGGTGGTGGCGGGCAGCATCATCAAGCCCACCGCCATTAGCGTGCCCAGCGTCTGAAATCCGGCCGTCAGGTTGAGCACCATCAGCCCCAGGAAGACGCCATGTACCAGGCCGCCTCGAATGCCTTGGCCGCGTAGGAACAGTGGGTCGAGGCATTCGACCACCAGTACGCGAAAGATCAGTGCCATGACCAGTAGCGTGGCGCTGGCCACCGAGGCGATCAGCCATAGTGCAGTGTCGTCGATGGCAAGAATCGAGCCGAACAGCACGTGGGTCAGATCGACGCTGCTGCCGCGCAGCGAGACCAGCATCACCCCCAATGCCAGCGAAATTAGATAGAAGCTGGCCATGGCCGAGTCTTCGCGGTGGCCGGTCATGCGCGATACGCTGCCCGCCAGGCCGGCCACCAACAGGCCTGCGATCAGGCCGCCGAGGCTCATCGCCGGCAGTGAAAACCCCGCCAGCACGAAGCCCAGCGCCACACCTGGCAATACCGCGTGAGCCATGGCGTCACCTACCAGGCTCATGCCACGCAGCATCAGGAACACACCCAGCGGCGGCGCGGCCAACGACAGCGCCAAACCGCCGACCAGGGCGCGGCGCATGAAGGCGTAGTCGGTCAGCGGGGCGATGAGCCACGCATCCAGCGTGGTCAATAGGTCGAGCATGGCGGGACGTCCGGCAGGTTCAGGGAAATAAAGGGGGCTTGGGTATGCGCGTGGCGGCGTGCCGGTGCATGATGCCGCTCGAGCAGTGTTTCCGGCTCGACCCATTGGCCGTGCCCGCCGGCCAGCAGCAAGACGCAATCGGCCAACTGCGCCAGTTGCTCCATATCATGCAGGACCACGATCACCGTGGCGCCGGCACTGGCCATCTCGCGCAGGGTGTCGCAGAGGATTTCCACGGTATGCGTATCGACGTTGGCGAACGGCTCGTCGAGCAGCAGCAGTTCCGCTTCTTGCATCAGCGTGCGGCCAAGTAGTGCGCGCTGGCGTTGTCCACCGGAAAGCTCGCCCAAGGGGCGATGCGCCAGGCCGCTCAACCCCAGGCGCTGCATGATGGTGTGCATGCGTCGGTAATCTTGCGGCCCGTAGCGCTTGAAGGTGCCATGAGTGGGCCAGCAACCGCTGAGCATCAGTTCCTCGACACTCATCGGAAAGGTCAGGTCCAGCGCCAGTTGCTGCGGTAACCACGCGCGACGCTCCTTGGGCACGCCACAATTGACCTTCCCGCTGAGTGGCGGCAGCAAGCCCATGATGGCTTGAATCAAGGTACTCTTGCCGGCGCCATTGGCACCCACCAGCGCCGTGATCGCGCCGTCCTCGAAAGTACCGCTGATGTTCTCCAGCACCGTCCGTCCGCCCTGGGCAAGGGTCAGCGTTTCGAGGCTCAAGCGACTCATGCAAAGGCTCCCATGGCCCACGCCACGGCCAACCACAACAACCCTAGTGGCAAAAGCGCCAATAGAACGCGGCGTCCCGCGCCCATCGACATCAGTGAAAAATGACAAGGCCCATCCGGGCGGTGGCGATGTGACATGACGACTCCTTTGAATGTCGGAGAGGTTATAATATAACAAAAATTTTGCCAAGTACTGTGCTTATGCTCGTTCCCCGAGTTGCTGAGTCAGCACGCACAAGGCTTGACTGAGACATAAAGAATTGTTTTCTTAATACGCCTGTTCAATAAACGCCACTTTTCCGTATTGCTTCTAAGCTAGTAGAAGCGGCGTGCCGAGTCGTGCGTCTGCTGCCGTGAACGCAAACCTTGCCTGAACCAGATCAGGAATTCCTATGACGACACAATCCAATAACGAGGCGCCGTCACGCGATCGCCTCAATGGGCCGGTGTTCTACAGCTCGGTGGTTGGCATCGTCGCCTTCTCGCTGTGGGCGATGATAGCCACCGACCAGGCCAACACCATCATCAATGCCATTCTCGGCTGGATCTCCAATACCTTCGGTTGGTACTACTTCCTGACCGTCGTGATCTACTTGGTCTTCGTGATCTACCTGGGGTTCTCGCGCTACGGCAGCATACGGCTGGGGCCCGAGCATTCGCGACCCGACTTCAATATCTTCTCGTGGTCGGCGATGCTGTTTTCTGCGGGGATCGGCATCGGGGTGATCTTCTTCGCGCTGGCCGAGCCGCTGACGCAGTTCTACAACGCGCCCAACGCGCCCGAGGATCAGGTCGCCGCGGCACGCCACGCCATGGAGCTGACCTTCCTGCACTGGGGGGTTTCCGGGTGGGGTATCTACACCCTGGTAGGCATGGCGCTGGCCTTCTTCAGCTACCGGCATAACCTACCGCTGACCATCCGTAGCGCCCTCTACCCGATCTTCGGCGATAGGATCTACGGCATGATCGGCCACGTGGTCGATACTGCCGCCGTGTTGGGCACGGTCTTCGGTATTGCCGCAAGTTTGGGGATCGGGGTCATCCAGCTCAACTTCGGCCTGGATTACATGTTCGGCATTCCCAAGGGCACCTGGACCCAGGTAGTGCTGGTACTGGGAATCGTACTCTTCGCGACCATTTCTGCCGTGACGGGGGTGGAGCGCGGCATCCGTCGTCTCTCCGAGTTCAATATCCTACTCGCGGTATTGTTGCTGCTGTTCGTGCTGTTTGCGGGCAAGACGATCTTCTTGCTCAACGCGTTGGTGATGAACGTCGGCGATTATCTGTCCAACTTCATCAGCCTGTCTTTCAACACCTATGCCTTCGACCGGCCGACCGGTTGGCTCAACGGCTGGACGCTGTTCTTCTGGGCTTGGTGGATTGCCTGGGGGCCGTTCGTCGGGCTGTTCCTGGCACGCATCTCGCGGGGCCGGACGATCCGCACCTTCGTGCTCGGTACCATGACACTGCCGATCATCTTCATGTTCCTGTGGATGTCGTTGCTGGGTAACAGTGCCATCGACATGGCGATGAACGGTGCCAGCGAGTTCGGCGAGCAGGTGATGAACAATCCGCCGGCGGGGATCTATCTGTTCCTCGAATCGTATCCGATGCCGATTCTGACCACCGCTGCGGTGAGTATCCTGGCGATCGTATTCTTTATCACCTCCGGGGATTCCGGGGCGCTGGTACTTTCGAACTTCACCTCGAAGCTCAAGAACGTCAACAGCGATGCGCCGATCTGGATGCGTATCCTATGGTCGGCGGTGATCGGCGTCCTGACGTTGTCACTCATTCTGGCCGGTGGCTTGTCCACATTACAGAGTGCGGTGGTGATTACCGGTCTGCCATTCTCGATCGTGCTGTTCTTCATGATGGCCGGCCTGCTCAAGGCATTGAAACTCGAGGCCTTCAAGGAAGACAGCCGGCGCCTGAGCCTGGCCGGCCAGCTTTCCGGACGCACCGGTGGCGGCGGTGAGCGCGATTCGCGTAATTGGCAACAACGTCTCAAGCGTTCCATGAGCTTTCCCGGCAAGAAGCAGGCGCGGCGCTTCATGGACGAGACCTGCAAGCCGGCCATGGAAGCCGTGCGTGACTCGTTGCAGGAGCAGGGTGCGTCTGCCGAGATTCACGAAGGCGTGCAGAACGGCGACGATTACATGTCGCTCAACGTCGACTTCGAGGACGAGCAGAACTTCACCTATCAGATCTGGAGTCAGGGCTTCTCGACGCCTGGGTTCGCGATGCATGCGCCGCATGCCGACTCGCGTTACTACCGGCTGGAAGTCTATCTGCTCGAGGGCAGCCAGGGTTACGACCTGATGGGCTACACACGCGATCAGGTGATCGGCGACATCCTCGACCAGTACGAGCTGCACATGCAGTTCCTGCACCTCAACCGGATAGAACCGGGCAACATCAACATGCCCGACAGCCCGGAACAGCCGCCTTCATAAGGCGTGCTCGGCCGGTCGCCACCGTTAGGTGGCCGGTCTTCTTAAAAAGCTTGAGCCCCCGGTCGCGATGCGGCCGGGGGTTTTTGCGTGGGAGGGGCGAGTAATACCAAAGGCTGCGAATCGGCTGGACGCAACCTTCCTCAGAGGATGGTAACGTAACCGTTACAGGCACCAGACGCTATCCGCTAGCACATGAACGAGTCGACGTGCGCATCAAACGGCGTTGGTGCGCTATTTGCGGCTCTTCGCCAACTGATTGATTTATATGGATCTTTAACAAATTGAGTTGATCAAAAATTAGGCAATATCGCTGGTGGAAATATCCCCGGCGATTTTGTCTTTTATAAACAAGTGTCTATGATTAGACCGTTCCCCGCACACGCGGGGATGAACCGCCCGAGCTTGGCCGAGCAATCGCAGAGGCGCTCCGTTCCCCGCACACGCGGGGATGAACCGGCAGATAGAAACATATACTGAAATAATGGCTACCGTTCCCCGCACACGCGGGGATGAACCGGTTATTGACTACACCATTGACACCCCTGGCCGCCGTTCCCCGCACACGCGGGGATGAACCGCCATGGCGCCCATCCACCGACTGGGCTCAGGGCCGTTCCCCGCACACGCGGGGATGAACCGCTCATGCCCCCGCTTCATCTGCCACGTCTCGACCGTTCCCCGCACACGCGGGGATGAACCGCTAACCGCTTATGAACTGGGCCGCAAACGCCCCCGTTCCCCGCACACGCGGGGATGAACCCGCGGCGCTACGAGGGTGCCATGCGTGGGCTGGCCGTTCCCCGCACACGCGGGGATGAACCGGCAACGGCATGCGCTACGACTCTGCAAGATCCCCGTTCCCCGCACACGCGGGGATGAACCGTGCGTAAGCTCGTCCATCAGCAGGACATGTATCCGTTCCCCGCACACGCGGGGATGAACCGTGAAAGGAGTGCGCATGCCTCAAAACGTCACGCCGTTCCCCGCACACGCGGGGATGAACCGCCAGCTTGAATGAGCCATCCCACAAGCCACTGCCGTTCCCCGCACACGCGGGGATGAACCGGCGTAATGGATCGCAGCCCGCAAGAATTCCTCCCGTTCCCCGCACACGCGGGGATGAACCGCCCGAGCTCAAACAGTATGTCGGCGCTACCGCCCGTTCCCCGCACACGCGGGGATGAACCGAATGCTGAAAAGCGTGTTGAGAATTAGTGCCGCCGTTCCCCGCACACGCGGGGATGAACCGTCGCAGCGTTCGTCACAGCGCGATGTGCCTTGCCGTTCCCCGCACACGCGGGGATGAACCGTGCAATCAGGTGAAGCCGGGGCTCCTATCGCGCCGTTCCCCGCACACGCGGGGATGAACCGTTAATCTAAGGAATATCCAGGGAATCCCCCTACCGTTCCCCGCACACGCGGGGATGAACCGCCGGCACCCCATCCAAGGCACTGACACGCGATCCGTTCCCCGCACACGCGGGGATGAACCGGCCTCGACACCGCCATTGGCCAATTCCTGCTTCCGTTCCCCGCACACGCGGGGATGAACCGAAAGGGCGCCGCGCGCCCTGGTCTGTGGTGTGCCGTTCCCCGCACACGCGGGGATGAACCTCCTTATATATTATGCGAACTCTGGGGCTTATCCCGTTCCCCGCACACGCGGGGATGAACCGGCGTAATGGATCGCAGCCCGCAAGAATTCCTCCCGTTCCCCGCACACGCGGGGATGAACCGCCCGAGCTCAAACAGTATGTCGGCGCTACCGCCCGTTCCCCGCACACGCGGGGATGAACCGAATGCTGAAAAGCGTGTTGAGAATTAGTGCCGCCGTTCCCCGCACACGCGGGGATGAACCGTCGCAGCGTTCGTCACAGCGCGATGTGCCTTGCCGTTCCCCGCACACGCGGGGATGAACCGTGCAATCAGGTGAAGCCGGGGCTCCTATCGCGCCGTTCCCCGCACACGCGGGGATGAACCGTTAATCTAAGGAATATCCAGGGAATCCCCCTACCGTTCCCCGCACACGCGGGGATGAACCGCCGGCACCCCATCCAAGGCACTGACACGCGATCCGTTCCCCGCACACGCGGGGATGAACCGGCCTCGACACCGCCATTGGCCAATTCCTGCTTCCGTTCCCCGCACACGCGGGGATGAACCGAAAGGGCGCCGCGCGCCCTGGTCTGTGGTGTGCCGTTCCCCGCACACGCGGGGATGAACCTCCTTATATATTATGCGAACTCTGGGGCTTATCCCGTTCCCCGCACACGCGGGGATGAACCGTGTATGGTTGCTGGAAATTCGGCGGCGTATCCCCGTTCCCCGCACACGCGGGGATGAACCGTCGCCGAAATGATCCTTCCAGCGCTTGCAGGCCCGTTCCCCGCACACGCGGGGATGAACCGATTGACCAGGCCCTCGGCACACCGGCTGAACCCCGTTCCCCGCACACGCGGGGATGAACCGCCCTGTCTAGCGTTTCGGTATCTAAAAGCTAGCCGTTCCCCGCACACGCGGGGATGAACCGCAGATCGAGTTCGCCGATGGCGACGACGGCGTCCGTTCCCCGCACACGCGGGGATGAACCGCAGAAGCTGCTGCAGGCACTGCAAGCCGTGCACCGTTCCCCGCACACGCGGGGATGAACCGGCCTGGCCATCGTGGCGCGGACTGTCGAGCCCCCGTTCCTCGCAGACGCGGGGATGAACCGGGAACGATCAGCGCCCTACGCCGCGTCGTCGACCATTCCCCGCAGGCGCGGGGATGAATCGTCCTTAGCGCGAAGAATTAAAGTCGACTGATTGCTGTTCCTTTCAGGCAAAGGAATTAGGCATGCTTTATGGTTTCCAGGTAAAGAACTGGCGTGATCAGTGCGAACTCAATCAACGTGCTTCTTGCCAATAGTCATGGAGAGGAGATGGATATGCCGCCAGAAAATGACTCGACTCCGTCTTATCACCGCTACGCGGGCAAGGCGATGCCCGGCCAGCCGGGCGATGCGTGTCATCTTCTGGCGTGGCACAGCCTGGATGTCGCGGCCGTCGGCTGGCATTTGCTGTCGCCAGAGCGCCCACTGACGCAACAGCTGGCGTTACGGCTCGGCATTGAGCCGGAACCGCTGCGGCGACTGCTGGTATTTCTGCTCGGTTTGCATGATCTCGGCAAGTTCTCGCGTGCCTTTCAGGAAGTGCTGAAGTTGACACTCGAGGGTATGGCCAAGCCATTGGGTAAGCCTTATCTGGAGCGGCATGATTGGCTGGGTGTCTTGCTGTGGGATGCGTGGTGGCGCCAATGGCGTCGCGAGGGCGTGCTGCACTGGCCGCCCGATGATCAAACGCCTGCCAGAAAGCTGCTCGAGCCAATGGCTAGCCTGATGGCACCTTTTTTCGGTCACCACGGCCGGCCGGTCGCGACCGGTCGTTTAAACGTCGAAGCCTTTTACGGCAGCGATGCACAGGTCGATGACGTCACGGCGGCTCGCGATTTCATCGCGGACTGGGCCAAGGTGGTCGAACCGCATTGGCCGGTCGAACTGCTGCTTGACGAAGAGTGGCTAGACGTTTTCAGGACATTGAGCTGGACCATCGCCGGTTGGGCGACATTGAGCGATTGGCTGGGCTCCCATCGCGAGTACTTTCCATATTGCGAGCGGGCGATGTCACTGTCCGAATACTGGTCTCGGGCGCTCGGCCAGGCCGAATCGGTGCTGCAAGCCACCGGCTTTGCCGCGTCCCCCGATCCCGTCCCCTACGAGAGTTTGTCGCAGTGGTTCAGCGCCGACATTACCCCGACGCCATTGCAGCAGAAGGCGGAGGCGATATCACTCGAGGCGGGGCCGCAGCTGTTCATCCTCGAAGACGTCACTGGCGCGGGGAAGACCGAAGCGGCCTGCATCCTGGCGCAACGCCTCCTGGCCGCCGGACATGGCGAAGGGCTCTACTTCGCGTTACCGACCATGGCGACATCGAACGCCATGTATGCCCGCCTGGGGGATCTCCATTACCGCTTTTACAGTGCAGAATCGCGTCCGTCTTTCGTGCTGGCGCACGGCGCTCGCCAGTTGAACGAGGATTTCGAGCGTGCCGTCATGGCTGCTCAGCCCGGTGACAACGATTACGCCGCCATCGACGCCAGCGCCTCGACGCAGTGCAATCGCTGGCTCGCCGACTCCAACAAGAAGGCCCTGTTGGCCGATGTCGGTGTCGGCACGATTGATCAGGCACTGATGGGGCTTTTGCCGTTTCGGCACCAGTCGCTGCGGCTCCTGGGGCTGGCGCGCAAGGTATTAATCGTCGATGAGGTGCACGCCTTCGACCATTACATGCAGACACTGCTGCACCAACTGCTTGCACATCACACCCGTCAGGGGGGAAGCGCGATCCTGCTGACCGCGACGCTACCTTTTGCGATGCGTCAGGCCCTCGTCAACGCCTGGCAGCAAGGACTCGGGTATGAGTCGGCAGCACTGAGCAGTACCGACTATCCGCTGCTGACACATAGCGGTCAGGGCGCTCATCGCGAGACGCCGCTGGCAACCCGCCCCGAGGTGGTGCGGCGAGTCGAGATTGGCTGGCTGACCCAGGAGGAAGACGCGATCGCCGAGGTGGCGCGGGGGATCGAAGCGGGTGACTGTATCGTATGGGTGCGCAATACGGTCGATGATGCCATCCGTGCCTGGCAGGCCATTCGTGATATCCACCCCGATCCCGAGCGCTGTCTGCTATTCCATGCCCGCTTTGCGATGGTGGACCGACGCCGCATCGAGTCCGATGTGATCGAACGTTTCGGCAAGACGTCGACGCCTTCGATACGCCGAGGACAGGTGCTGATCACCACCCAGGTTTTTCAGGAGAGCCTCGACTGCGACGCCGACCGAATGATCAGCGACATCGCCCCGGTCGATCTGCTAATCCAGCGCGCCGGCCGGTTGCAGCGGCACCAGCGCGGTGAGCGTCAGCCACCGAGGCTTCTGGTGCTGGCACCCGAGTGGGAAGAGTCTCCCAAGGCGGATTGGCTCAGTCAGGCTCATCGCGGTACGCAGGCGGTGTATCAAGACACCTCGTTGATCTGGCTGACGCAACGCGTGCTGCGGGAACTGGGCGCCATCGAGATGCCGGGCGCTGCGCGCGAGCTGATCGAACGGGTCTATGCCTGTTCCATCGACGAGATTCCTGAGGCACTGGAGCAGGCTCGTCTGGAACGCAGTGGCATGAACAAGATGGCGGGATCGATGGCGACGCATAATACGCTCGATCTACAAGAGGGCTATCGACTCAACGAGGATTTCGATCAATGGCAGGAAGAGCACGATGTGGGCACGCGGCTGAGCGACGAGTCGAGTGTCAACGTGGTGCTGCTCAAGCGTCAGGATGATTCGCTGGTGCTGTGGGCTGAGGGAGAGCGTCACGCCGATATGCTGAGCCAGTGCCGGCTGCGAGAAAGCCAGGTGAGGAAATTGGCCGAGTTGCCCGAGCGCGATGCCGAAAGTTGGGAGGCCTTGCAGGAGCGCTACAAGGCGTTGCGTTTTACCCGGCCCTGGCTGCCTGATGAAGATGACGATTGCCGGTACGATAGCCAGTGGGGCGTGAAATTGGCTCGACCCGAGCAAAAGCGTTGATTGTTGCGGGTTATGAAACTGGCGGTGATGTGATCTTCGTGCTACATAATAGCTTGGTACGTAGTATGAAGGTGTCATATGGCAACTCCACACAACCCGCCGGCAGCCGTGCGTCGCGCGCTGCGCAAGCTTGGGGCCGACATTCATGATGCGCGACGCCGGCGCCGGCTTACCATGGCCGTCGTTGCGGAACGCGCTTTTACTTCACGTTCGACCCTGCAGAGAATCGAGGCGGGTGACGCCAGTGTCGGCATCGGTATCTATGCTAGCGTTCTTCAGGCGCTCGGCCTTCTCGATGGGCTTGCTCACATCGCTGATATCGGCAACGACAGCGTTGGTCAGGCGCTTTCCAGCGCCGAGCTGCCCAAGCGAGTCGGATCGAAACGCTTACCGAGGTCTTCGCACAATGACTGAGTTCGAAGTATATATCGACCTCAGTGGGAGCACCTTTCCAGTCGGTCTGGCCAGGTGCAATCGCGTGCGCGGCACGGAGAGGATTCTCTTCGAATACGACGCCGCATGGCTCGAGTCGCCGGATCGCTTCTCACTGGAGCCTGCCCTCGCACTCACGCTGGGGGCCTTCGCTCCACCTGCAGGGATGACCAGCTTCGGCTCGATTGGCGACTCGGCGCCCGATACTTGGGGGCGCCGTCTCATGCAACGTGCCGAGCGGCGGCGTGCCGCGCGGGAAGGTCGCAGTGTTCGAACGCTTGCCGAGAGCGATTACCTGCTGGGAGTGGCGGATGAGACCCGGCTTGGTGCTCTGCGTTTTCGCCGAGTGGGCGAGGCGTCATTTCAGGCGCCGATTCAGGCTGGCGTTCCTGCCCTCGTCGAGCTGGGTCGACTGCTTCAGGTCACGGAGCGTGTCTTGCGTGACGAGGATACGGATGACGACCTCCAGCTCATCTTTGCCCCGGGCTCGTCCCTGGGTGGGGCCCGCCCGAAAGCCTCGGTCATCGATCAGCACGGCCACCTCTCGATCGCCAAGTTCCCGAAGGATACCGACGAGTACAGTGTGGAGACCTGGGAAGAAATCGCGCTCCGCTTGGCCAACCAGGCCGGCATCGTAACGCCGCAGCACGAACTGGTCGACGTGGGCGGTCGGGCCGTCATGCTGTCGAGACGGTTCGATCGAGATGGCACCACCCGCATTCCGTTTCTTTCCGCGATGGCAATGATGGGCGCCAGGGATGGCGAACCTGGCAGCTACCCCGAGATGGTCGATGCTCTGACCGCGCATGGCGCTCAAGGAAAGACAGACGCGCACGCACTGTATCGGCGCGTCGTCTTCAGCGTGATGATCTCCAATGTTGACGATCATCTGCGCAATCACGGCTTTCTGTGGTTGGGGAACGCTGGATGGTCACTCGCTCCGGCCTATGACCTCAACCCGGTTCCCAGTGACCTCAAGGCGCGGGTGTTAACGACGAACATCGATCTCGACGAGAGCACCTGCTCGGTCGATCTTCTGGAGGCAGCGTCCGGCTATTTTGGGCTCACGCTGGCGAACGCTCGGCGGATCATCAAGGAAGTTGCGCTGGTAACCGCAACTTGGCGGGACACCGCCAAAGCGGTGGGAGCACGCCCGGCCGAGATCGAGCGTATGGCCAGCGCCTTCGAGCATGATGACTTACAGCGTGGGCTGGCGTTGTGAGACTTCAGATGTTCACTGGCCCCAATAACGGCCTGGGTAGTTAGGGCACTTCAGACTTTAAGGATGTGAGCCGATAGCAGAGAGAAGAGTATTGAAACGAGGCGCTGCGAATAACAGCGCCTCTTTATATACCCCGCTTTTGCGGGGAACGGTCAGCTATCGGAGCCTATAGCGGTTCATCCCTTTTCCTAAAGGGAACGACGCAACTATGCCACTGGAGAGGGAAAATGCACAGCTCTATAAAATAGGATCTTATAGCTTGCCGTATTCGATTCGATTGGTTACTCTGATACTCGTCATGAGATCGGAGGTGGACGTCATGCGTAACTGGATTCGGGATATTTTTTGGGAAGAGGAGCAGTGGGACTGGACGGGAATCATTTTGAAGCTTGCCGGCGGGGCACTCGTTCAGCTTTTCAAGACGCTCCGTTATAGACAGAAGGGGGATCAATGAACCTGTTAACAATGTCGTTCCTGCCGTTTCGTCATTTGGGGGGCCATGTTGGCTATCATCCACCCTCGGCGCTCGCTGACCCTGACGTTCTTGATCTCGCCCTTCCCCGTGCCGATTTCCAGGGTGCCGCATGGCAGTTTCTGATCGCACTGCTGCAAACGGCGATGACGCCAAAGAACACCGATGCCTGGCTGGACCGCTATCAGACGCCACCCAGTGTCGAGGAATTGGAAGCAGCATTGGCGCCATTTTCGAGAGCCTTCGAACTCGACGGCGAGGGCCCGCGCTTCATGCAGGATCTCGATCCGCTCGAGGACGTCAAGGACGCCCCGGTTGCCGGACTGTTGATCGATTCCCCCGGCGCCAACGGCATCAAGAACAATACAGATTTTTTCGTCAAACGCGGTCGGGTCGAAGCCGTATGCCCGGACTGCGCGGCGCTGGCGCTCTATACCATGCAGATCAACGCGCCCGCCGGCGGCGCCGGCATCCGCGTTGGCCTGCGTGGCGGCGGGCCGCTGACCACGCTGATCCTGCCCGAAGACGAGACCAAAACGCTGTGGGAGCGCCTCTGGCCCAACGTCATGCCGGCCGATGCCGTGGGTCAGCCGGGACAGACATGGCGCCCGCCCAGGGTCGACGACGCTGACCTGTTTTTCTGGATGACCGACACTCGCGTCAGCGACAAGAAGGGCACCGAGGTTTTTCCCGATCAGGTCCATCCCCTGCACGCCCTGTGGTCGATGCCGCGCCGCTACCGTTTGCTGTTCGAGGATGAGTCGGGTTGTTGCGATCTCTGTGGTCGCGAGTGTTCGCGACTAGTGCGTCGGCTGCGTTCGAAAAAGCAGGGAGCCAACTACGATGGCCCCTGGCGTCATCCACTGACCCCGTATCGCCGTCTCAATCCCAAGAAAACCGACGAGTTACCACTTTCCAGCAAGGGACAGCCCGGCGGACTGGGTTACCGCCACTGGCCGGGGCTGGTGCTGGAAGACGAGGCGGGCAGTGGCGCGATGCCAGCGAGAGTCGTGACGCATCATCTGCACAAGTATCACATGGTCGAAGCCGCGCGCGATGACGGCGAGGCGTTCGACGCGATGTTTCGGCACGCCCGGCTATGGGTGTTCGGCTACGATATGGACAACATGAAACCTCGTGGCTGGTACAGCGTTGAAATGCCGCTGATCGGTGTACCCGAAGCGCATCAGGAGATATTGCGCGAATGGGTCAAGCGCTTCGCCGACCTGGCCAGCGATGTCGCCTGGCAGGTGCGTAATCAGCTCAAACGGGCCTGGTTCAAACGTCCTGAGGATGCCAAGGGCGATATGAGCCAGATCGATGCCCAGTTTTTCGAGGCGACCCAGCTCGCGTTCTTCGATGTACTACGCCAGATGAGCGAGACGCTACGCGACGATGGGGATACACCGGCGCTATCCCCAGAGATCCACCGGCAGTGGTACCTGACGCTCAAACGTGAGGCGCTGAGACTCTTCGATGCCCAGGCCATCAGCGGACCATTGGAAGGCATGAAGATGCAGCAGCTCGAGCGGATCACAAACGCGCGGCGCTATTTGCTGGACTATCTGAATGGTAGCGGCAAAAAGATCGGCAAGACGGTTCAGGCATTTGCCCAGGTCGGCGGGTTCGAATTGAAGGCGCCGCAGTCCGAAGGCAATCGGAAGGGGAACGCAGCATGAGTGAGATCGAGCAGGATGCGGTATCCGAAGACGCGAGCGAGGCCGGGAAGAGCGCAGTGGAAAGTCATCTGTATGCGCTGGATAACAATGAGGCCTTCGAGCTGCGCTTGTGGTGGCAGCGGCTGGTCATGGACGAACAGGAACTCAAGCGCTACACCAAGCGCCGGCCTTATCCGCGCGGGGTATGTGCTGCGCTGCGCCGTTGCGATGCCATCGAGTCCGTCATGCTGACGGAGGCTTTTCGCCACCTCTGGCAGGCACTCGAGACGCGAGTCTGGAAAGAGACGCCTGGCGATGGCCCGAGTAAACAGCGCGATCGGCGTCTCGAAGTCTGGGCGGTGATCGCCGCCATCGTGAGTGAACTGCGCTCTGAGACCTTCGATGCCTCCCTGGGTAAGCGGTTGGGCGAAAACCGGCCCAATACCGTCGATACCCCGCGCATGAGCGATCTGCGCTTCCAGCAACTGCTCGACTGCCACACGCCTGAAGAGCTGATCCGCCGTTTCAGAAGGGCATTGAAGCTCGCCGACAGCACCGGCGTCAGCGTCGTCCGCCTGGCGGACATTGCCGCGCTCTGGCATCGCGAGCAGCGCAGTCAGTATCGCCCTGAGGCGACCGAGCGTTTCGCCTTTGTCATGAGCGACGGCTACTTCAAGGCGCGCTCGCTGAAAGCGGCAGCGAGCGACTGAACCCTTGACCACGAACGCCATCGGCCACTATCCATCATTACCATTGCAGGGGACCTTTCATGAGCCACTTCATTCAGTTGCATCTACTAACTTCTTATCCGCCCTCCAACCTCAACCGCGACGATCTGGGTCGTCCCAAGACGGCGTTCATGGGTGGCGCGCGCCGTCTGCGCGTCTCCTCCCAGAGTCTCAAGCGGAATTGGCGCACCTCTACGCTCTTCGAGGAGGCGGTCGATGGTCACAAGGGCACGCGTACCAAGCGTCTGGGCAAGCAGGTATTCGATCGTATGAGAGAGGCCGGCGCTGACGAAAAAACCGCTGGTAGCAGTGCGGAGAAGATCGCCGAGGTGTTCGGCAAGCTGCGCAAGGTCGAGAAAGGGCAAAAGCACGAGTACGAGATCGAGCAGCTGGTCCACGTCGGGCCGGAAGAACTCACTGCGCTGGAGGCGCTGGCGGACACGCTCAGTACCGAAAAGCGCGAACCAACCGATGATGAGCTCAAGGACCTGCTCGCACGCCGGCCCACCGCCGTCGATGTGGCGCTGTTCGGACGCATGCTCGCCGCGGCACCGAGCTATAACGTCGAGGCCGCCTGCCAGGTCGCGCACGCCATTACCGTCCATGCCGCCGAGGTCGAGGATGACTACTTCACTGCGGTCGACGATCTCAATACCGGCGATGAGGATCGTGGCGCGGCGCATATCGGTGAGGCCGGTTTTGCCGCTGGGCTTTTTTACCTCTACCTCTGCATTGACCGCGATCTGCTGGTCGAGAATCTGCAAGACAATGCGGACTTGGCCGATCGCGCCATTGCTGCGCTGGTCGAGTCCGCCGTCAAGGTTTCGCCCAAAGGCAAGCAGAACAGTTTCGGCTCTCGCGCCCACGCCAGCTATCTGCTGGTAGAAAAAGGCGATCAGCAGCCGCGCTCGTTGTCGGCCTCCTTCCTGCAGCCGGTCAATGGTGAAGGACAAGCGATCAAGGCCATCAGCAAACTGGAACGCCAGGCTCAGGCCTTCGATGATGCTTATGGTGCCGGCGCCGACAGTCGCTTTGTTCTCTCTGCCGAGCCCGATTATGAAAAGCCTGCGCTGAAGGGTGACGTCCAAACGGGAAATCTGCAGGATCTGCTGACCTTCCTCAAAGGCGATGACTAAGCGGAGGCGATATGACGGAACATCTGGTCTTTCGCCTCTATGCGTCGATGGCGAGCTGGGGCGAAGCTGCGGTAGGGGAGGCGCGGCCGACCGCGACGTATCCCGGGCGCGGCGCCATCCTCGGCTTGATCGGCGCGGCACTAGGCATCCGGCGCGACGATGACGAGGGGCAACTAAGGCTTCGGCAAAGCCTGGGCGTCGCAGTCAAACAGCGCTCTCCAGGCTGGCTGCTACGCGACTACCACACCGTTCAGGTGCCGCCTTCACAATCGAAGGTGAACTACCGTTCGCGGCGTGAAGAACTTTCGGTGCCCAAGGATGCCCTCAATACCATTCTCTCGTCCCGGGACTATCGCTGTGATGGCCTGTGGGTCGTGGCGCTGCGTCTGATGCCCGACGCGGTCTGGACACTGGACGAACTCAAGAGCGCGCTGGAGAGGCCTCGCTTCACGCTCTATCTCGGCCGTAAGGCATGCCCCCTGGCGGCACCGCTCACGCCCGCCATCGTGGAGGCGGATCACTGGCGCGGGGCGCTGGATCACGGCTTTGACAGCGCAACCGATCCCGAAAAGACATGGTTGCCGCTCATCGGTAACGAAGCACGGGACCTACGCTTGCTGAGGCTGCCCGATCAGGTGCTCTATGCCTGGGAAGGCGGCGCCGAGTGCCTCGACGGTGAGGATCACGGCGTGGAGTCCAACGATGTCTGGGATCAACCGCTGAACCGGCGCCGCTGGCAGTTCGGGGCGCGTCTCGAGCACCGCCGAATCGAGTCGGTGGAGGGGCAGAGCTAATGTATCTTTCAAGTGTCAGAGTCGACCTCAACGCCCTTACCCGAGAACAGCTTTTCGATGTGCTGGAAGGCGGGGCCTATACGGCCCACCAACTGCTCTGGACGCTGTTTGCCGATACGTCAGAGGGCGAACGACCCTTTCTCTTCCGCCAGGAAATGGAGGAAGCGGCCAATGGAAAAAGTCAGGGACTGCCGCGGTTTTATGTCTATTCGACTCGTCGACCGGAAGCCGTGGCCGGTCTCGATGTGCAATGTAAGCCTTTCGCACCGCAACTCGCCAAAGGCGAGCGCCTCGCTTTTCGCCTGCGTGCTAACCCCTCCATTGCCAAACCGATGGGCCAGGGCCGCCGTTCTAAGCGCGCCGACGTGCTGATGGATGCGCGTTATCCCTTCCCAAAAGGAGAGCGGACGAGCCAGGCATGTACCGAGGCGATGGATGCTGCCGCACGCCAGTGGCTTACTGATCGGGCGGACGCCTTTGGCTTTACGCTGCCCGTCGCGCCGGAGGTAGGCGCTTACCGTCAGTATGCGCTGAGCAAAAAAGGGGGCGGGGATCCCATCCGCTACTCCAGCGTGGATTACGAAGGTCTGCTGGAAGTGACGGACCCGGGGCGCCTGATCGAAACGCTAGCGCATGGTGTCGGGCGGGCTAAAGCTTTCGGCTGCGGCCTGATGATGTTGCGTCGGCCATAGGAGAGCGTCATGGGCTTCATTCCCCTGAAGCCCATCCCGGAGAAAGATCGCATGTCGATGATCTTCGTCGGGATGGGCCAGATCGACGTGCGTGATGGTGCCTTCGTCGTCATCGATGATGTGAATGGCGAGCGGATGCACATCCCCGTGGGGTCGGTTGCTTGCCTCCTGTTAGAGCCTGGTACCCGTGTTTCTCATGCTGCCGTCAAGTTGGCGGCGACGGTTGGAACCTTACTTATCTGGGTCGGTGATGCCGGCGTGCGCCTATATAGTGCCGGGCAGCCTGGCGGCGCGCGTTCGGACAAGCTGCTCTATCAAGCACAGTTGGCGCTGGATGAAAAATTGCGGCTGAAGGTCGTGCGTAAGATGTTCGAGCTTCGTTTCGGCGAAGAGCCGCCCTCGCGGCGCAGCGTCGATCAATTGCGTGGTATGGAAGGGGCTCGGGTACGCAAGACATACCAGCTTCTTGCCAAGCAATATGGCGTCAAGTGGCACGGGCGTCGCTATGATCCGACCCAATGGGATGCCTCCGATGTGGCCAACCAGTGCCTTTCGGCGGCTACCGCCTGTCTTTACGGCATCACGGAAGCCGCGATCCTGGCAGCCGGTTATGCGCCGGCGATTGGCTTTCTGCATACCGGCAAGCCCTTGAGCTTCGTTTACGACATCGCCGATATCGTCAAATTCGAGACGGTGGTGCCGGCCGCGTTTCGCGTAGCGGCCCGCAACCCGCCCATGCCAGAACGGGAGGTACGCATTGCGTGTCGCGATGCCTTCAAGCAAACCCGCTTATTGCAGCGGTTGATTCCTATGGTCGAAGACGTATTGGCCGCGGGAGAGATCGAGCCGCCACTTCCGCCGCCGGATGCGGTCCCGCCGGCGATTCCGGAGCCGGAATCCGTCGGCGATGCCGGGCATCGGAGTCAATGATATGGCAATGCTGGTAGTCGTGACAGAAGCCGTTCCTCCTAGGCTTAGAGGCCGATTGGCTGTGTGGTTGCTGGAAATCAGGGCGGGGGTTTACGTCGGCGATGTCAGTAAACGCATTCGCGAAATGATATGGGAACAGATAGAAGCCCTGGCCGAGGAAGGCGGCAACGTAGCCATGGCCTGGGCCAGCAATCACGAGTCTGGCTTCGAGTTCCAAACCTATGGCGACAACCGTCGTGTCCCCATCGATCATGATGGATTGAGGCTGGTGCGGTTTTTACCGCCTCAAGATAATTGACTGATTTTAAAGGCTCTTTAATAATTTGGAGTGATTAAATTTTAAGCAAAATCGCTGGTGGAAATTCCCCGGCGATTTTGTTCTTTATAAACAAGCGTCTATGATTAGAGAGTTCCCCACGCCCGTGGGGATGAACCGATCCTGCCGCATGACGCAGACTTCCTGCTCAGGAGTTCCCCACGCCCGTGGGGATGAACCGTTTAGCGAATTAATCCCGTTCTGGCTGAATGCGAGTTCCCCACGCCCGTGGGGATGAACCGTTCGTCAACGGTACATTGATATTCTTGCCGAAGAGTTCCCCACGCCCGTGGGGATGAACCGGCCCCTAACGGTGCTGTCCGTACCGGCAACGCGAGTTCCCCACGCCCGTGGGGATGAACCGATTACGACGACCGTGAAGGCGGCTTTATGAGCGAGTTCCCCACGCCCGTGGGGATGAACCGCCCGAAGGGGCGAGACACGGCCCGCCTGCCGCGAGTTCCCCACGCCCGTGGGGATGAACCGTCGTCTAGCGTCACTTCTACCGTGGTCGTCGTGAGTTCCCCACGCCCGTGGGGATGAACCGTCCTCGCGGAAGGTAGCGGATAACTGATAGAGCGAGTTCCCCACGCCCGTGGGGATGAACCGAAATTGCATTCCTGCGCGAGCGAGCGGCAAACGAGTTCCCCACGCCCGTGGGGATGAACCGCTCCGGGAGCATTTCATTATCTAGCCAGTCAAGAGTTCCCCACGCCCGTGGGGATGAACCGCGAACATGATTCGGATGATAAGGAAGGTCCATGAGTTCCCCACGCCCGTGGGGATGAACCGCATGCCGCGCGGCGCCATCTCATTGGCGATCAGAGTTCCCCACGCCCGTGGGGATGAACCGCACGTCGATTATGTGATCTTGTCGCCCAGCAGGAGTTCCCCACGCCCGTGGGGATGAACCGGCTGGGCCGGCACGGCCGACCCCGCCCGCGCCGAGTTCCCCACGCCCGTGGGGATGAACCGCTGACGCCTAGCGACTCGCGCGTCATCATCTTGAGTTCCCCACGCCCGTGGGGATGAACCGTGCCTGAAATTGAATGACGATCTGAGGCGTTAGAGTTCCCCACGCCCGTGGGGATGAACCGTCGTTGGTTAAATAGATAAAACGCGCCTGTTAGAGTTCCCCACGCCCGTGGGGATGAACCGATCAGGTGATCATCGAGGCATCACGCC
This sequence comes from Chromohalobacter sp. 11-W, assembly GCF_029889905.1. Lineage (GTDB taxonomy): Bacteria > Pseudomonadota > Gammaproteobacteria > Pseudomonadales > Halomonadaceae > Chromohalobacter. Next base: position 48,580 of record NZ_JARANZ010000008.1, read on the forward strand.
GCTGGGAGTTCCCCACGCCCGTGGGGATGAACCGCGCCTGCTCGATCATCGCGGCAACGCCGGATGGAGTTCCCCACGCCCGTGGGGATGAACCGGCGGCGACCTGCACACGCACGGACGACGTCCAGAGTTCCCCACGCCCGTGGGGATGAACCATACAAACCGACCGTCGATATGAAGCTGCCCGCGAGTTCCCCACGCCCGTGGGGATGAACCGCTGCAGGCCAGCTCGGCGGCCAATGCGTGGGGCGAGTTCCCCACGCCCGTGGGGATGAACCGCAGTCGGACGTGCCCGGCGTGACGCGCGGCGAGAGTTCCCCACGCCCGTGGGGATGAACCGCTCACCCATATGCTGCTGGGCGATGCCAATGGCGAGTTCCCCACGCCCGTGGGGATGAACCGACATAGACCCCGCTCTCAACCACGAAGCGCCGGAGTTCCCCACGCCCGTGGGGATGAACCGAAAATTTATCAAACGCAAAGGTTTACATGCTGGAGTTCCCCACGCCCGTGGGGATGAACCGAATACGAAGCCCAAGAAGAAGAGCGGCGAGCCGAGTTCCCCACGCCCGTGGGGATGAACCGCACGTTATGCGGCTGCGTCACCAAAGTTATGCGAGTTCCCCACGCCCGTGGGGATGAACCGACAATAAAAGACAATAGAAAAATATTCGATGTGAGTTCCCCACGCCCGTGGGGATGAACCGCACTAGCGTAGGCGCGGCAGCGGCGTACTACGGAGTTCCCCACGCCCGTGGGGATGAACCGTGGTTAGCCCTGGGACAGCCAAAGATGTGATAGAGTTCCCCACGCCCGTGGGGATGAACCGCCGCTGCTGTGGGCGGCCACTATCAGCGTATAGAGTTCCCCACGCCCGTGGGGATGAACCGTTGAATTGCTCGGGGGCCTCGTAGGCCAGCCCGAGTTCCCCACGCCCGTGGGGATGAACCGTTTAATGCCGATAGGTCGGACGATCATCATGGGAGTTCCCCACGCCCGTGGGGATGAACCGCATTTGTTTTTCTTAACCCTCTATATAGAAGCAAGTTCCCCACGCCCGTGGGGATGAACCGGCTATGGCATATGCAAAAGGCTATGGTAGTCGGAGTTCCCCACGCCCGTGGGGATGAACCGCCGAGCGCCGCGCGCTGATCGAGCAGGCACGCGAGTTCCCCACGCCCGTGGGGATGAACCGCCAGCGACGATGAGTTTCACACCGCGCACCCGGAGTTCCCCACGCCCGTGGGGATGAACCGCATTAAAGGTGGCGCACCATTTAGTAGCAAAGGAGTTCCCCACGCCCGTGGGGATGAACCGCCAGCGATTGATCGACCGCGCCGAGCAGCTTGGAGTTCCCCACGCCCGTGGGGATGAACCGCCGACACGATCGCACGGCAGGAAAATGAGTGGGAGTTCCCCACGCCCGTGGGGATGAACCGTTCCTGCATACGCTGGGTTGTCATATCCAACGGAGTTCCCCACGCCCGTGGGGATGAACCGTCGGTAATCAGCACGAACTGGTAATCACTCGACGAGTTCCCCACGCCCGTGGGGATGAACCGTCGTCAACCAGATCGCCGATGCTGTCAGCCGTGAGTTCCCCACGCCCGTGGGGATGAACCGCGGTCAGGAATCGGGCGCCATGCGGCACCGTGGAGTTCCCCACGCCCGTGGGGATGAACCGACGTAACGCTGGGCGGCCTCGGTTTCGTAAATGAGTTCCCCACGCCCGTGGGGATGAACCGCCGTAGATCGGCCTCGTGCGGACTGCAATGCAGAGTTCCCCACGCCCGTGGGGATGAACCGGCGTTCCAGGTCCGTGTGACCTACGCCGTCACGAGTTCCCCACGCCCGTGGGGATGAACCGGTGGCGTGGCAGCAGGGGCAGCGAATATCCATGAGTTCCCCACGCCCGTGGGGATGAACCGGTGTCGAGCATGTAAAGCTCATCAGCCCCGCCGAGTTCCCCACGCCCGTGGGGATGAACCGGGCCAAGTGACGCATGATTTCGTGATCGATTTGAGTTCCCCACGCCCGTGGGGATGAACCGCCGACACACTGAAAACTCATAGAGGCAACCTGGAGTTCCCCACGCCCGTGGGGATGAACCGCAAACCGAGGAGGACAACCCCGAAATGGCAAAGAGTTCCCCACGCCCGTGGGGATGAACCGACATAGAACCCCTTCTTGGCAAGCTGTACGCGGAGTTCCCCACGCCCGTGGGGATGAACCGAGACTGCCGCCGCCATTGGCACGCTCTCTGATGAGTTCCCCACGCCCGTGGGGATGAACCGAGCACCGGCTTTCTCAAGGTTGCGGCGGGTCGGAGTTCCCCACGCCCGTGGGGATGAACCGCTGGCCACCAGGCTGTTCGGCCCCCAGGGCATGAGTTCCCCACGCCCGTGGGGATGAACCGTCACTATCCCGGCGGCGACACGATCATGGATAGAGTTCCCCACGCCCGTGGGGATGAACCGTCAGTCAGAACTGGCACTGCTTGTCGCTGTGCGAGTTCCCCACGCCCGTGGGGATGAACCGCACCCTTCAAGGATGATGGGTTGGCCTGTTTCGAGTTCCCCACGCCCGTGGGGATGAACCGGGATGATGGCAGGGAGCCAGATTAGCTAACGTCCGTTCCCCGCAGGCGCGGGGCTAAACCGCTTTCAACCTGGGGCGATAGCTGGGAATACAACCGTTCCCCGCAGGCGCGGGGCTAAACCGTCGAGGAATGGTGGCAAATGGAATCGCTCGGCCCGTTCCCCGCAGGCGCGGGGCTAAACCGCTTGCATCCCACGGTATCTCGGTGGGGAACGACCGTTCCCCGCAGGCGCGGGGCTAAACCGCCGACGACAGCGCTGGCGCGGGTGCTGTGGGCCCGTTCCCCGCAGGCGCGGGGCTAAACCGCATGCAGCCTGCCGTCGGGCTCGGACGTGAGACCGTTCCCCACGCCCGTGGGGATGAACCGTCTACGGTGAAGCGGCGGTCAGCACAGCGGGCGAGTTCCCCACGCCCGTGGGGATGAACCGCGAGCTTGAGGGGGCCAAGGCATTTCGTGAAGGAGTTCCCCACGCCCGTGGGGATGAACCGAATGCGGAGGTCGTTCGCTGTTATCGATCATCAGAGTTCCCCACGCCCGTGGGGATGAACCGCGAAGCATGCAATACATAATCGACAGGCATATGAGTTCCCCACGCCCGTGGGGATGAACCGGCGATGGGGGTGGCCAACGGGACGCCGGTATTGAGTTCCCCACGCCCGTGGGGATGAACCGTCGATCCCCAAAAACGCGACGACCGCCATGCCTCGTTCCCCGCAGGCGCGGGGCTCAACCGCGGCTATTCGATCCCAATGGGCGAGGTGGTCCGTTCCCCGCACACGCGGGGATATAGTGCTGTGTTAGCTGCCGCTCAGGCCGCTTCGAAAATCACCGCGCCAAGAAAATCGTGGCCTAAGGGGCAGCGCCACCCCGCGATCTTGCGTCTTATATCGGCCTGAGCGGTCGCGTGTCCGAAGTATTGAACCGCAGGCGCAAACTCAGTCTGCGCATGATTCGGCGGCTTCACGATGGGCTCAATATTCCTTACGAGAGCCTGATGAACGAGACGACCGCCTGAATCATTACTTTGCTTCTGCCCGCACGTCCTTCAGCCGATCGGGAAAGTTGGTGAAGAGGCCTTCGACGCCCCAGTCGAGCAGTTGGTGCATGTGGTCTTGGTCGTTGATGGTGTAGACGTGCACCAGAAGGTCGTTGGCGTGGGCCTGCTCGATGAAGCTGGCGTCGATGACCGGTTCACCTTCGTAGAGGTAGTTGGGGCCGACGCCATCGGCGTACTCGGCAATGGTTTGGAAGTCGGCATCGGTGATGTCGGCTGGGCTGGGGGTGACGCCGGTCCATTCTTCGAGGGTGTTGCCGTCTTCGCTGGGGGAGTACCACAGCAGTTGGATAAGCGGGATATTAGGATTGAGCTTGTGCACTTCCTGCAGGCTGGCTTGGCTGAAGGACTGGATGACCACGGCGCCTGATTGCACCAAGCCTTCGGCTTCGAGCTTGCTGACCAGGGCGTCTTGCAGCTCGGGGTAATCCTTGGGTGATTTGGTCTCGATGTAGTAGCGCACGTCCTGGCCGTAGCGGTCGATGACGTCGTCCAGGGTCAGCAGCTTGGCGCCGGCGTAGGCGTCATCGGCGTATTCCGGGTGAGCTGCGTTGAACCAGCTGCCGGCGTCGAGAGCCTTGAGTTCGTCAAGGCTGTGTTCCTTTACCGGCCCTTGGCCATCGGTGGTGCGCTCCAGGGTGGTGTCGTGAATGGCCACCAGGCGCCCATCGGCACTCATGTGGATATCCAGCTCGAGGTAGTCGGCGCCCATGGCGAGCGCTGTGTCGTAGGCGTACCAGGTATGTTCCGGGGCGTAGCCGCTGGCACCGCGGTGGGCGATGACCTGGAAGTGTTGGAGATCCTGGCGTTGCTGTTCGAGCGCATCGGCTTGGGCGGTCATGGAGGCCATGAGCGTGGCGCTGCCGAGCAGGGCCAGCATGGACGAAAGCGCGGGTCGAAGCGTCGACATGGCTTCAGTCCTCTTCATCTTCGATCGTGGGTTCCAGGGCGCGTTTGTCGTCGGGGAGGCGGACGAAATCGCCGACACTGAGATCGCCGTGGCTTTGGTGACGCTTGCCTTGGGTGTCGATGAGGGCGGCGACCTTGCCGATGCTGAGGGCGTCGTCTTCGCGGTAGGCTTCGACTTCGACGCGCACCACCATGTCTTGATAGCGGGCGGAGAGCATCATGCCGGGGTGGGGTTGGACTTCGTGCTGTTTGTCGCTGGCGTAGTGGCGGGTCACGCTGGCGTTGCCGGGGGCGTCCCAGTCGATGTGTTTATGCATGGCGGGCTCCTGTCGCGTCCGTGTGTTTCCACAGGGTAGCCCGCCGTGCGGGGGAGCGCCTAGGGCTCCGTATGCAAACGGCCTGTCGAACAGAGCCGTTGTGGCGGCCTTTAAAAGCGGTAGCTGAGGCCGCCCATGACCACGATGGGGTCGATTTCCACGTCGGCGTGATAGTCGTTGCCGCCGAGCGTGGCGGTGGCGTCGCTGTCGATATCCAGGTACCAGGCGGCGGCGTTGAGCGCCCAGTGGTCGTCGATCAGTAGATCGACCCCGACTTGCGCGGCGCCGCCCCAGCTATCGTCGAGTTCGAGCTCGCCGCCGTCGAGTTTTTCGTCGGAGAAGTGGGTGTAGTTGATCCCGGCGCCGAGATACGGCTGCACGCGGGCGTCGGTACCGCCCAGCGGATAATACTGAAGCGTGAGAGTCGGCGGCAGGTGATGGATGCTGGCCATGTCGCTGCCGTTGAGGCGGACCTGATGCTCGAAGCGTTGCGCGGCGAGCAGTTCCACGCCGAGCTTGTCCTGGAAGCGATAGCCCAGGGTGAAGGCGAAACCGCTGTCGTCGTCGGCGTCGATCTTCATGTTCAGCGGCGCGCCGAAGTCGCCGTTATCGCTTTGCGGGGCGACCTTGGCGACACCGAAGCGGGTGTAGAAATCCCCTTGGCCGTAGGCGAATGCCGAGGTGGCGGGCACGAGTGCGGCGGTGAGGGCGAGTGAGGAAACGAGCAGGGCACGGCGCATGGGGCGACTCCTTGGTTTGTGACGAGTTGGCTTGAGGCGAGTTGGTTTGAGGTGGGTTCGGAAGCGACCTCGCTTCGTATGCATCAAGCCTAAACCAAATGACCACATAAAAAATGTGGTTATATGTCGCAGCCCCTTGGTTGTCGTCTTTGGCCCCGAAAACGACGAAGCCCACCAAAAGGTGGGCTTCGTGTTGCTGCCGAGTGCGGGGCGCCGTTACTTCTTCTTGGCGCGCTTACGCTCGTTCTCGGTGAGGTGCTTCTTGCGCAGACGAATGTGACTGGGGGTGATCTCCACCAGTTCGTCGTCATCGAGGAACTCGATGGCTTGCTCGAGGCTGAAGCGGATCGGCGGCGTCAGCACCAGGGCTTCGTCGGTGCCGGCGGAGCGCATGTTGTCGAGCTTCTTGGCCTTGGTGGGATTGACCGCCATGTCGTCGGCACGGTTATTGATGCCGATCAGCATGCCTTCGTAGACTTCGGTGCCGTGCTCGACCATCAATTTGCCGCGATCCTGCAGGGCGAAGAGTGCGTAAGCCAGCGCCTTGCCGGGGACCATGGAGACCAATACGCCGTTGCGACGCTCGACGGAGGCGTCGGGCTTGAGCGGGCCGTAATGGTCGAAGCGGCTGGTGAGGATGCCGGTGCCGGAGGTCAGTGTCAGGAACTGGCCACGGAAGCCGATCAGCCCGCGCGCGGGGATGATGAAGTCCAGGCGCACACGACCCTTGCCGTCCGGGTTCATGTTGGTCATCTCGCCCTTGCGGTAGCCGAGCTCTTCCATCACCGCGCCTTGGTGCTGCTCTTCGCAGTCGATGATGACTTCTTCGTACGGCTCCTGCTTGACGCCATCGTTCTCGCGGATGATGACCTCGGGGCGGCCCACGGCTAGCTCGTAACCTTCACGACGCATGCTTTCGATGAGCACCGAAAGGTGCAGCTCGCCGCGTCCGGAGACCTTGAACTTCTCGGGCGTTTCGCCTTCTTCGACACGCAGCGCAACGTTGTGGATCAGTTCCTGCTCGAGGCGATCACGAATGTTACGGCTGGTGACGAATTTGCCTTCCTTGCCGGCGAACGGCGAGTCGTTGACCTGGAAGGTCATCGAGACGGTGGGTTCGTCGACGGTCAGCACGGGCAGCGCTTCGACCGCGGCCGGATCGCACAGCGTATCGGAGATCGCCAAATCGCTGATGCCGGTGATGCAGATGATGTCGCCGGCTTCAGCCTGCTCGGTCTGAACGCGCTCGAGGCCGAGGTGCGTCATGACCTGGCCGACCTTGCCCTTGCGGACATTGCCTTCCTTGGAGATCACGCTGATCTGCTGCCCCGGGCTCACGTTGCCGCGCTTGATGCGGCCCAGACCGATGACGCCGACGTAGCTGTTGTAGTCGAGCGCGGAGATCTGCATTTGGAACGGGCCGTCGCGTTCGACGGTGGGCGGCTCGACGATATCGACGATGGACTGGAACATCGGCGTCATATCGTCTTCGAGCGTTTCCGGATCCATGCCGGCAACGCCGTTGAGCGCCGAGCAATAGATGATCGGGAAGTCGAGCTGTTCGTCGCTGGCGCCGAGGTTGTCGAACAGATCGAAGATCTGGTCGATGACCCAGTCAGGGCGTGCCCCGGGGCGGTCGATCTTGTTGACCACGACGATGGGCTTCAAACCACGGTCGAAGGCTTTCTGGGTGACGAAGCGCGTCTGCGGCATGGGGCCGTCGACGGCGTCGACCATCAGCAGTACGGAATCGACCATCGACATGACGCGCTCGACCTCACCACCGAAGTCGGCGTGTCCGGGCGTGTCGACGATGTTGATGTGGTAATCGTGCCACTGGATCGCGGTATTCTTGGAAAGAATGGTGATACCGCGTTCTTTCTCCTGGTCGTTGGAGTCCATGATGCGCTCTTGCCCTTCGGCCTTGCGGTCGAGGGTGCCGGACTGACTCAGGAGCTGATCGACCAAGGTGGTCTTGCCATGGTCGACGTGGGCGATAATGGCGATGTTGCGAAGGTTCTCGATCACGTAGGGATCCTGCTTGAAAATTGGGCCGTATTATAGGGTCAGGGTGCCGACGACTGCCAGTTTGATGACCGTTGCCAACAGGCGCGGCACGACAAAAGTCGCGTTGGCGCGGCGATAACCGTGGCGCTATCAGGGACTTGGGGCGTTTTGGCGGCAGGACGAAAATACGCAAAAAAATGGCGGCGCACTCGTCAACCGCCATTTATCGCGTCGGGGTAGACACGTGGCGTGGGGTGGAGCGCACCGATCTAGAAGGGCTATTCACTCATTAAAGGTGCCCGAGGAGCCAATCATAGAGACGTCCCGCGCTGCTGGCAACGGGTTGCGTGATCGGGAAGCGTGGCAATGCCAGCGGATCGTCGCGGTGCGAGAGCCAACCGGCATGGCTATGAAGGGCTTCCTGAACGCCGCAGCGCTGTGCCAGTTGACGTACGCGGAGCGAGGCTTCCGGCTGTGGATAGGCGAAATAAGACAAGGGGTCGCGGCATAGCACGCCGAGTTGGCGACGCGATTGGCGAATTTGCCATTGGATCTGACGATCGTCGAGGGTCTCTAGCGGTGTGGCGGCGACGCCACGCGCGCCGAAGCGCACCAGGCCGTCGCTTTCCAAGCGGCGCACGCTGAATGGGTCGAGCGTTTGCGGGGCGATGTCGAGCTCGGCGCCCAGCGTCGAACCGAGCCGAGCCAGCGTCAATGGGGCGGCCTGCTGCGCGAGTTCCTCGAGATAGTCGTGCAAGGCGCTGCTATAGGCGGTGTTCGGATGGTCGGGTCGTGGTGGTGGGAGCGGGAGCCCGGCATCGCCGAGACATTCGCGAACGCGCATGGGCTGGATGCCGTCCCAGAGGATGTCGCCGAGGGTCATCCGCCAATCGCCTTGCGGACGCCCTGTATCGCCGGTGGTCAGAAACACGCTGGCCGGCAACGCCAGGCGCTCGAGCTGCCGCAGCGCTACCTCGGCGGTGTCGCGCCAGCCGCCGTCGAAGGTCAGTGCGATGCGTGGCACTGGGTCGCGATGCAAACGGCGGGCGCTGGCCAGGGAGACGATCTGAGCGTGATCGGTGAGGTGGTCGAGCAGCCGTCGGAAGCTGTCCGGACCGAGGCAGTAGGGCGCCCGGTGCGGCAGGCGTGCGGCGGCTTCGTCGGGCAATACGCGCTGTATGACCAGGATCGCGCTGCGTCCGCGAAGCGGCTCGCTCAGGTTGCGTCGCCAGTGTCCGCGTAGGCGCTGCACGACGTCATGGGCAAGGCTGAGATGACTCATGGCGTGTCCCTCCGCACTGCTGTCGTTGCTCGGCGTGCGAGCGTTGTTGCCGTGGTGACATCCTGTCGCGTACGGCAAGGGTCTCCTTTAAGGGATGATGTTGTGATGGCGGTTGCGATATCTATAAGCATATCTCGTTGTCTCAATTTAGCCAGTCAGCCCCGGCTTGCCTCGTCGACAGAACGTCATCATCGCCGCGCCGGTGGCGGTCAACTGCAAAGCGTGCAAGCTCCAGCGGTACCAGTAGACGCGGTACGCCTTGCGCGGCGCCGCGGTGCCGTCGCGCCAAGCCATGAGCCCGGCGGGGAGCGCACTGAAGGTCAGGCCGGCCATCCCGGCCCCTGGCGATAAGGGCAGCCACAGCAGCAAGGCCAGCGGTAAGCTCGTGCCCTGGAGGAGCGCGGCACTGACACGGGGAACGAGAAAACGCGGGTGGCGTGCGATGCTGGGGATATAGAGACAATGCCGCTGGTGGCGATGCTGTCGACGCCACCAGGGGCCGAGGCGTCGCGGGGCCGCATGGTCGATCAGCAAAGGTGCGTCCTGCCAGCAGAGGTGCGCTTGGCAGCGCCACAGGCGCACGAGGATATCCAGGTCGGCGCCTGCCTCGAGGCGGGGGTCATGGCCTCCGAGACGCTCGTACCACTCGCGGGTGATGGCCAGTTGCCCGGTGGGCCAATCCCAAGGGTGGTCGTCGAGGCCGCGTTGCGTGCGGCTGAGATACCAGCTGGCGAGCGGCGGCGGCAACGGGGTGGCTGGGTATTGGGCGCAGACGATGGCGTCGGCGGCCTGGTAGCTGAAGGCGCGGGCGAGCCCGGCAAGCCATTGCTCGGGCACCTCGAGCGCTGCGTCCAAAAAAACCAGCACCTCGCCATTGAGGTAGGTGGCGCCATGGTGACGAAGCGCTCCTTGTCCATGTTGGGGCAGCACGGCGAAGCGGACATCACGTTCAATCAGCAGGCGCTGGGTGGGCTCATCAAGCGTCGTGAGCTGTACCAACGTCTCGGTGTGCCCGCTGAAGCCGGCGATACTGCGTGCCAGGGCGCTCAAGCAGCGCTCCAGGTGCTCGGGGGTATGGCTGGCGTCGATTAGCAGACTGTAAGTGCGCATCGCTGGGAGTGCCTTGGGATCAGAGCCCGTGTCGGGGGTGCTGCTCAACAGACTGGGGGGTAGCGCGAACCCTGGCAATCATCGCCGGGGCTGGTTTTTCTACAGCAATACTGACTACGAGCCTGCGCGTGTTCAGGCCGATATAGTGCGAGGCTCAATCGGCGATCAGAGGCTCGAGCACTCTTTTGCACCAAAGTGGTTCATTAAGGCGGTGTGGTGCACCTTTGTGGGGCTTTAAAGTGTCTCTGCACTTTAATGTGGCGCGCTTGGCGCCAAAGTGGTGCTGACCGGTGCGCAAAGATGGTCTATTTTTTCTCGGTGGATCATGCGTTTATCGAGGGCGCACTTAGATGGCTCAAAGGTTGGCATGCCTTCTGCATTGCAAAACGTAAAGTGCATACCCGTGGGCAGTTGCCGGCGGGCGTGCTACAAACGACGCTGAACACGCAAGCAAACGACCCGAGCCGTGGGCTCATAGTGGAGGAAATCATGTCCGAGAAGACCCTCGCCCTGATCGAAGAACACGATATCAAGTGGGTGGATCTGCGCTTTACCGATACCAAGGGCAAGGAGCAGCACGTCACGATTCCGGCCGGCGCCGTCGATGATGAGTTCTTCGAGGACGGCCAGATGTTCGATGGCTCCTCCATTGAAGGCTGGAAAGGTATCAACGAGTCCGACATGATCCTGCGCCCGGAAGATGGCAGCGGTTATCTCGACCCGTTCACCGAAGACGCTACCCTCGTGCTGCGTTGCGATATCATCGAGCCGGCCACCATGCAGGGCTATGAGCGTGACCCGCGCTCCATCGCCAAGCGCGCCGAGGCGTACCTGAAGTCCACCGGGCTGGGCGACACTGCCTTCTTCGGGCCGGAGCCGGAATTCTTCATTTTCGACGAAGTGCATTGGAACGCCGACATTCAGGGCGCGATGTACAAGATTACTTCCGAGGAAGGCGCCTGGGCGACCGACTCCACCAATGTGGAAGGCGGCAACCTGGGGCACCGTCCGCGCGTCAAGGGCGGTTATTTCCCGGTGCCGCCGGTGGATAGCTTCCACGACATCCGCAGTGCAATGTGCAACACCCTGGAAGCCATCGGCCAGTCGGTCGAGGTGCATCACCATGAGGTGGCCAACGCCGGCCAGAACGAGATCGGCGTCAAGTTCAACACCTTGGTCAAGAAGGCCGACGAAGTTCAGGAAATGAAGTACGTGATCCACAACGTGGCCCACGCGTACGGCAAGACCGCGACCTTCATGCCCAAGCCGCTGGTCGGTGACAACGGCTCCGGCATGCACGTGCACCAGTCTTTCTGGAAAGACGGCGCCAACATGTTCGCTGGCGACGAATACGCCGGGCTGTCCGAAACCGCGCTGTATTATATCGGCGGTGTCATCAAGCATGCGCGCGCCCTGAACGCCTTCACCAACGCTTCGACCAACTCCTACAAGCGCCTGGTGCCGGGCTTCGAAGCGCCGGTAATGCTCGCCTATAGCGCGCGTAACCGCAGTGCGTCGATCCGCATTCCGTATACCGCAAGCCCCAAGGGCAAGCGTGTCGAGTGCCGTTTCCCCGACCCGACCGCCAATCCGTACCTGGCATTCTCCGCGCTGCTGATGGCGGGTATCGACGGCATCAAGAACAAGATCCATCCTGGCGACGCGATGGACAAGAACCTCTATGACCTGCCGCCGGAAGAAGGCAAGGCGATCCCCACCGTGGCCGAGAGCCTCGACCAGGCGCTGGAAGCACTGGATGCCGATCGCGCTTTCTTGACCGAGGGCGAGGTGTTCACCGATAGCATGATCGACGCCTACCTCGAACTTAAGCAGGAAGAAGTCGACCGCCTGCGCATGGCGACGCACCCGATCGAGTTCGACATGTACTACAGCTGCTAATCGCGTACTACAGCTGCTGATCTCGCACGACAGCGACTGATCGCCGCTGACCGAGGCCCCGTCCGATGTGACGGGGCCTTTTACGTTATGGCGTGTGCCTGATGGAAGTGCGTCGCCCCTATGGCGCCGATACCTAGTGTGGTTGAGTAAACAAGGTGCGCTAGACTGAGCGTTCGGTACAGGCACGAGGAGAAAGGCATGCGCCAAGGGTGGGCCACCGCGACATGGTTGAAAGGCGCTGGGGCGTTGCTCGTAGCAGTTGTGATGGGTGTGTCGTCGGCGCAGGCGACACCGGTCTATCGCAGCGTCGATGCGCAAGGCAATGTGACCTTTTCCGATCGCCCGGTAGGAGAGAAGGTCGATGTCGGCACGGTGAACACGGTGCCTGGCCAGCCGCGCGAGACACGCAACCGCCAGGCGCCGCGGGACGCAGCGACCGAGGCGGAAGCGGATGCCGCGGCGTCATTCACCGCTTACGAGCGTCTTGCCATTGCGGCTCCCGGCAACGAGACGACCTTGCCCACCGGCGCGGCGGGCGATACCCAGGTGCGCGTGGCGATCACTCCCGAACTGCGCGAGACGGACAAGCTGCGCATTGTTCTCGATGGTGAGGCGAGCGCCCCGGCACGACATGCAACCACCTTCTCGGTCAGCGGGCTAGTGCGTGGGGAACACACCCTGCGCGTTGAAGTTATCGATGCCGAGGGCCGTGTGCGCCAACGTAGTGCCCCGATCACGCTGTATGTGCAACGTGCCAGCGTGTACTTGCCCGCCAATCCCAACAACCCCCGCAACACCGGTGGCAGCGGCAGCCAGTGAGCCGATTTGGCGCCTGGCGCTGTCTACCGTCCTCTTTTTGCACTATTTTGGTGCGTTACAGGCTCTTGTGCCGATGACTGCACTGCCCTATGCCGGGCGGTGTCAGACTGGCGCGCTTCTTGCACTGATAACGTACATGGACGATGGATAATGGACGGGTCATGCCAGAACCTCCTTTGCCACAATATTCGGCCGAACCACTGCATTCGGTCGAACCCAAGCGCTTGCTGGAACACCTGACGACGGCGGTGGTGCTGCTCGACGGCGCCCTGCATGTACGTTGGATGAATCCGGCCGCCGAGTCGTTGCTGGCGACCAGCCGGTTGCGTGTCATGGGCCAGCGACTGGAAAGCCTGGCGGGCGTCGAGGGCAGTGTCGAAGCGGTGTTGCTCAAGGCGCGTGACGAGTTGCATCCCTTCACTCAGCGCGAGGCATGCCTCGTGTTGCCGTCTGGCGATTCGGCGACGGTGGATTTTACCGTGACGCCGATGTCCGCGGATGAGCTTCTGATCGAGATCGAGCCGCGCGACCGGTTGTTGCGTATTTCTCGCGAGGAGGCGCTGATCGCGCGTCAGGAGACCATCAAGGTGCTTACCCGTGGACTGGCACACGAGGTCAAGAACCCGTTGGGCGGCATCCGTGGTGCGGCGCAGCTACTCGAGCGTGATCTGCCCGACCCGCAGCTCGCCGAGTTCACGCGGGTCATCGTCGAGGAGGCGGACCGCCTGCGCGATCTGGTCGATCGTATGCTGGGACCCAACAGCATGAGTCGCCACGAACCGCTCAACATCCACAAGGTGCTCGAGCGCGTGCGGACCTTGCTGGAGGCCGAGCATCCGCGCATCGAGTACGTGCGCGACTACGACCCCAGCCTGCCGGAGCTGGATGGCGACGAAGCGCAGCTGATTCAGGCGGTGCTCAATGTCGCCCGCAACGCCGTCCAGGCGATGGAAGAGCATGGCATCGACGGCCCGCGCTTGATCTTGCGCACCCGGGCTCGGCGGCAATTCACGCTGGGTGCCGAGCGCCATCGGTTGGTATGCGAGCTGGGCATTCTCGATAACGGCCCCGGCATTCCCGAGACGCTGCGCGAGACGTTGTTCTACCCCATGGTCTCGGGGCGGGCCGAGGGCAGTGGCCTGGGCCTTTCCATCGCGCAATCGATCCTGCATCAGCATCAGGGCCTGATCGAGTGCGACTCGGTGCCCGGGTGTACCGAATTCCGTTTGTTGATTCCGCTTGATAGCCATCATTGAGGCTCGGGAGACCCTATGACTGACGTCGCACGTATTGTGATCGTCGATGATGACCGCGCCATTCGCTGGGTGTTGGAGCGCGCGCTGGCTCAGCCGGATCTCGACGTACAGAGCTTCGAGCGTGCCGATACCGCGCTGGAACAGATCCTGCGGCAACCGCCCGATGTGCTGCTGACCGATATCCGTATGCCGGGGCTCGATGGGTTGGACCTGATGGCGCGGATTCGCGAAAGCCACCCGGATTTGCCGGTCATCGTAATGACCGCGCATTCCGACCTCGACAGCGCCGTGGCGTCGTATCAGGGCGGCGCCTTCGAGTACCTGCCCAAGCCGTTCGATGTCGATGAGGCGCTGGCGTTGGTGCGCCGTGGCGTGGCGCATGCCCGCGAGCGGCGTGCGCCAGCGGCGGTACCGGAAGGCCTGTCGGCGGAGATCATCGGTGAGGCGCCGGCGATGCAGGAGGTCTTCCGCGCCATCGGACGGCTTTCTCAATCGCATATCACGGTGATGATCAACGGCGAATCGGGCACCGGCAAGGAGCGTGTCGCCCAGGCGTTGCATCAACACAGCCCGCGTCGTGGCGGGCCCTTCATCGCGCTGAACATGGCGGCGATTCCCAAGGATCTCATGGAATCCGAACTCTTCGGCCATGAGAAGGGCGCTTTCACCGGGGCGACCTCGCAGCGTCGCGGGCGCTTCGAACAGTCCGATGGCGGCACGCTATTCCTCGACGAGATCGGCGACATGCCCGCCGAGACGCAGACGCGGCTGTTGCGCGTGCTGGCCGATGGCGAGTTCTACCGGGTCGGTGGTCATACGCCGGTCAAGGTCGACGTGCGCATCATCGCCGCGACCCACCAGCATCTGGAGCGCCTGGTCGAGGACGGGCGCTTCCGCGAGGATTTGTTTCATCGCCTCAACGTGATTCGTATCCATCTACCGCGTCTTTCCGAGCGGCGTGAGGACATTCCACGCCTGGCGCAGCACTTCCTGGCCGACGCCGCCAAGGAGCTTTCCACCGAGCCCAAGGTACTGACCCAGGAAGCCGAGCAGCACCTCACGCAGCTGCCGTGGCCGGGCAACGTGCGCCAGCTCGAAAACACCTGCCGCTGGCTGACGGTGATGGCATCGGGCCGTGAGGTGTTGGTCGAGGACCTGCCCCCGGAACTGCGCGATATCGAGGGCACCGAGAGTGCCGGCGGCGATTGGCGCGGCGCCTTTCGCGAATGGGCTGACCGTGCTCTGGCGGCGGGGCATACGCATCTGCTCGAGGAGGCGGTGCCGGATTTCGAGCGCATCCTCATCGAGACCGCGCTCAAGCACACTGGGGGGCGCAAGGGCGAGGCCGCCGAGCTGCTCGGCTGGGGCCGCAATACACTGACACGTAAGCTCAAGGTGCTGCTGCCGGCGCTGGCGGACGATTGAGCGCCGCGCGATTGGCTCGGGCTGTCGCCCGATCGTCATCGTATCGTCATCCACATGTCGCGGGATTGTCATCCATGGGAGCGAACAATGAGGAGGTCCACATTGTTCGCAACCAGGTGATAATTCATGCTTACGCAGACGCTTCCCCTGTCTCGTCCCGTTCTGGGGCTGACGCTGACCATTGCGGCGCTTGCCGCGGGCATTTCCACCGCCCAGGCCGATTTCCGGCTCAGCGATCGCTACACTGACAATGATGGCGATCTCGTCGCAGATATTCCCGAAGATGAAGCCCAGTGGCGCGATCCGGATACTCTGGTTTTCGCCTATACGCCGGTGGAGGATCCTGCCGTGTATGCGGATGTGTGGTCTGGCTTCCTGGATCATATGGAGGAGGTCATCGGCAAGAAGGTGAAGTTCTTCCCGGTGCAGTCCAACGCCGCTCAGATCGAAGCGATGCGCGCCGGACGCTTGCATGTCGCCGGCTTCAATACTGGCTCCAATCCGCTTGCGGTGGCCTGCGCGGGCTTTCGGCCCTTCGCCATGATGGCCGCCGATGATGGCTCCTTCGGCTACGAGATGGAGATCATCACCTATCCCGGCTCCGGCATCGACGAGGTCGAGGACATCAAGGGCAAGACCCTGACCCATACCTCAGAAACGTCCAATTCCGGCTACAAGGCGCCTACCGCGCTCATGGCCTCGGAGTTCGGCATGACCTCCGGCGAGGATTACGAGGTCGAGTTTTCCGGCAAGCACGACAATTCGATTCTCGGTGTCGCCAATCACGATTACGAGGTTGCCACCATCGCCAACTCGGTCAAGGATCGCATGATCGACCGTGGCGTGATCGACGCGGATCAGATCGAGGTCATCTACCAATCGGATACCTTCCCGACCACGGCGTACGGGGTGGCCCACGACCTCGCGCCCGAGCTACAGGAGGCGATCAAGGAAGCCTTCTTCGACTTCGACTGGGAGGGCTCCGCACTGGCCGAGGAATTCGGCAAGAACGGCGAATCTCAATTCATCCCTATCACCTTCAAGAAAGAATGGTCGGTGATCCGGCAGATCGACGCGGCAAACGACGTGCAGTACCAGTGTTCGTGAGCCGTCGGGTGGCGGGCGGCGTCTTGCATGTCGTCGTCTGCCGCCATGGTGCTGGGAGGGTGACATGCTAGAACTCCAGCAACTTTCCAAGACGTATGCCACCGGTGACACGGCGCTGCGGGATGTCTCTTTCGTCGTGCCGCGCGGTCAGGTGATGGGCTTGATCGGGCCTTCAGGCGCCGGCAAGTCGACGCTGATTCGCTGCATCAATCGCCTGGTCGATCCCAGTGCGGGCCGTATCCTGCTCGGCGATACCGATCTCGCTCAGGTTGGGCGCAGTGAATTACGTCGCCAACGGCGGCGCATTGGCATGATCTTTCAGGAATACGCCTTGGTCGAGCGCCTCACCGTCATGGAAAACGTGCTCTCCGGACGCCTGGGTTATGTACCGTTCTGGCGCAGCTTCACGCGGCGTTTTCCAGGGCACGATATCGAGAATGCCTATCGTCTGCTGGATCGCGTGGGATTACTTGAACAGGCCGACAAGCGTGCCGATGCCTTGTCGGGCGGACAGCGCCAGCGGGTGGGCATCGCCCGAGCCCTGGCGCAGGAGCCGGCGTTGCTGCTGGTCGATGAGCCGACCGCGAGCCTGGATCCCAAGACGAGCCGCCAAATCATGCGCTTGATCATCGAGATCTGCGACGAGCGTGAATTGCCGGCCATCGTCAATATTCACGATGTGCCGCTGGCGCAGCAATTCATGCATCGCCTGATCGGCTTGCGCGCGGGCGAGGTGGTCTTCGACGGCACGCCGGCGGCGCTCGATGAAGCGGTACTGGGCGATATCTACGGTGCCGAGGACTGGACGGCGATGCGCCGTGAGCACGAAGAAGACCAGGCGGCCGAGGCGGACGCCACGCGGCGTGTGGCGGAGGTCGCACGATGAGCCTCGAGACGACCTATCCGACGCGCTGGCGGCGCCCGCCGCGGATGTTGCGCGACCGGCGCTGGCGATTCGTCGTACAGGGCGCGGTGCTCGCTTATCTAGTGCTGGCGATGGGCTCGTTGGACATCGAGTGGTCGCGGGTGGTGGAAGGCCTGGCACGCGGGCAGCGCTTCGTGGAGGGCTTCTTGCAGCCCGACTTTACCAGCCGCTGGAGCGATATCCGTCAAGGGCTGATCGAAAGCCTGACCATGACGCTTACCGCGACGGTGGTGGGGGTCTTGATCTCGGTCCCCATCGGTATCGGCGGGGCGCGTAACCTGGTGCCGGCGCCGGTATATGGGATATGTCGCACGATCATTGCCGTCAGCCGCTCGCTGCAGGAGATCATTATCGCGATCTTCCTGGTGGCGATGTTCGGTTTCGGCCCGCTAGCGGGTTTCATGACATTGTCGTTCGCCTCGATCGGCTTCATCGCCAAGCTTCTCGCCGAAGATATCGAAGAATGCGATGTGCACCAGATCGAAGCGGTGCGTGCGGCGGGAGCATCATGGTGGCAGGTGCTGCACTATGCCATCCAGCCGCAAGTCATGCCGCGCCTGATTGGCCTGTCGATGTACCGATTGGACATCAACTTCCGCGAAAGCGCGGTGATCGGCATCGTCGGTGCCGGCGGCATCGGTGCCACGCTCAATACCGCCATCGACCGTTACGAATACGACAGTGCCGGCGCCATCCTGCTGATCGTTATTGTCATCGTCATGCTATCCGAGTATGGCTCCAGCTATTTGAGAAGATTCCTGCAATGAAGCCGACCCTCGTGACCCCCGACGCACCGGCTGCCTACGCTGATGTGTGGACCTTTCGCACGCCACGGACGCGGCTCGCTTTGTGGTGCGGGTGGCTGGCGCTGGTCGCGCTGTTCGTCTACTGCTGGCAGGTCATGAACGCCGATACGATGTGGGTATTCGTGGCCGATGCGCCGACCCAAGCCGTCGATATCGGTTCACGTATGTGGCCACCGAGTTTGAGTTATCTGCCCGAGCTGATGAAGCCGCTGTGGGATACGCTCAATATCGCCACCCTGGGCACGCTGGGCGGAGTGCTCATGGCGGTGCCGGTCGCCTTTCTCGCGGCGCGCAATACCACGCCATCCTCGATCTTGATCAGGCCGCTGGCGTTGTGGGTGATCGTCGCGTCGCGCTCGATCAATTCACTGATCTGGGCCTTGCTGCTGGTGGCTATCATCGGGCCGGGGCTGCTCGCCGGCGTGGTGGCGATTGCGCTGCGTTCCATCGGCTTCGTCGGCAAGTTGCTCTACGAGGCCATCGAGGAAACCGATATCCGCCAGGTCGAGGCGGTCAGCGCCACGGGTGCGAGTTCCATGCAGCAGCTCAACTACGCCATCGTGCCGCAGATACTGCCGGCGTTCTGGGGGATCACCATGTTTCGCTGGGACATCAACATCCGCGAGAGCACCATTCTGGGGCTAGTCGGCGCTGGCGGCATCGGCCTCAAGTTGCAGTCGTCGATCAATGTGCTGGCCTGGCCGCAAGTAGCGACGATCCTGCTGCTCATCCTGGCCACGGTGATCGTCAGCGAGTGGGTCTCGGCGCGGGTGCGCCATGCCATTCTGTGATCTTTACGCCGTCGACACGCGCCATGCCCCGTGCATCTTGCCGAGCGGCGTAATATCCTTCTCCTCCTAACGTCTAATCCGATATGCTTTCCCGCCTGGTCTGACAGGTGACGCGTCAGCGGGAAGCATGTCTCATGCGCCAGCCACGCTGGCCGTGTTCAATCCGACCGCCGTCGTCCGCGCGGGCCTTTCGCCCGCGCGCCGCACGGCCGTCGCGTGACAATAGGAGTCCCGAGTGGCAACCCCCTCGCAACACGATCTACGTAATGACTTTCGCGCCTTGCTGGCGTCCGATCAGTGCTTTTTCACCGCCTCGGTATTCGATCCCATGTCGGCACGCATTGCCGCGGACCTGGGCTTCGAAGTGGGCATTCTTGGGGGCTCGGTAGCCTCGCTGCAGGTGCTGGCGGCGCCGGATTTCGCCTTGATCACCTTGAGCGAGTTCGTTGAGCAGGCGACCCGCATCGGCCGCGTGACGCGGCTACCGGTGATCGCCGACGCCGATCACGGCTATGGCAACGCGCTCAACGTCATGCGTACCATCACCGAGCTCGAGCGGGCCGGGGTAGCAGCGTTGACCATCGAGGACACCTTGCTGCCGGCGCAGTATGGGCACAAGTCCACCGATCTCATCCCGCTCGACGAGGGCGTAGGCAAGATGCGTGCGGCGCTGGAGGCACGCATCGACCCGGCGATGGCGATCATCGCGCGCACCAATGCCGGTCAGCTCGACGATGATGCCGCCGTCGAGCGTGTGTGTGCCTATCAGGCGGCGGGCGTGGATGCCATCTGCCTGGTGGGCGTGCGTGACTTCGATCATCTTGCGCGTCTGGCTGCACCGCTGGATATCCCGCTGATGCTGGTCACCTACGGCAACCCCGAACTGCGTGATCGCGAACGTCTGGCTGCGCTCGGCGTGCGCGTGGTGGTCAACGGCCATGCGGCTTATTTCGCCGCGATCAAGGCGACTTACGACTGCCTGCGTGAGCAGCGCGACATCGCCGCCAGCGAATTGAGCGCGTCGCAGTTGTCCACGCGTTACTCTACGCTGGACGAGTATCGTGCCTGGGCGCGCGATTATATGGATGTGAAAGAGTAGGCCTCGACAACCGGAGAGTGCGATGACCGCCATGCAATGGGAGCGCTTGCTCGACCCGATGCGTCTCAACGACAAGCACGGGGGCTCGCGCGAGGAGATCGGGCGCAGTCCGTTCCACAAGGACCACGACCGTATCGTCTTCGCCGGCTCGTTCCGGCGCTTGGGGCGCAAGACCCAGGTACACCCGCTGACCGACAACGATCATATCCACACCCGCTTGACGCATTCGTTGGAGGTGGGCTGCGTAGGTCGTTCTTTGGGCATGATCGTCGGCGAGCAGTTGCGCGAGCGGCTACCGGAATGGATTACGCCCGCTGATTTGGGGGTCATCGTGCAGGCGGCCTGCCTGGGGCATGATATCGGCAATCCGCCGTTCGGGCATGCCGGTGAATATGCCATTCGCGACTGGTTCAAGCGCGCCGAGGCGGAGGGCAGCGGGTTGCTGGCCGAGCTTTCGCCGGCCGAGCGAGAAGATCTGCTGACCTACGAGGGCAACGCCCAAGGGTTTCGCATCGTCACTCAGATCGAGTACAACCAGTTCAACGGTGGCATGCGCCTGACTGCCGCCACGCTGGGCACGATGCTCAAGTATCCGTGGACGGTGGAACGCGCCTCGCGGGCCGGCAAGTTCGGTTGTTACCAGTCGGAACGCGAGCAATTGGGCGAGGTTGCCGAGCGTCTAGGCTTGTTGCCGCGTGGCGAAACCGCCTGGTGTCGGCACCCGCTGGCCTATCTCGTCGAGGCCGCCGACGATATCTGCTATGCGCTGCTGGATCTCGAGGACGGCCTGGAAATGGGCATCCTGCGCTACGACGAAGTCGCCGAGGTGCTCATTCAGATCGCCGGAGGGACGCCGTCGGGCTATGACGATATGCGTGCCCGGGGCGTGTCCCAGCGTCGACGTATTGCGGCTTTGCGCGGCGCGGCGATGGAACGTGCGGTGAACGATGTCGCGGCAGTATTCGTGCAACATGAGAGTGCGCTGCTGAACGGCACCCTGAATGGCGACCTGCTCGAGCTGTGTCATCCCGATCTGGGCTGGGGAGTAGGCACGGCCAAGCAGATCGCCCGCGAGCGAATTTTCCAGAACGAACGCAAGGCCAAGCTGGAGATCGGTGCCTACACGACGCTGGGCATTCTCCTCGAAGCCTTCATCGGCGCGGCGTATGAGCTTCACCACAGCGGCGAGTCTTCCTTCAAGCACCAGCGCGTGCTGGCGTTGATCGGGGAGAACACGCCCAAGCCGTCGTGGTCGCTCTATGCCAGCTATCGGCGCATGCTCGATTTCATCGGCGGCATGACCGACCACTACGCTGTCGACCTGGCCCAAGAGATGGGCGGCCGACTGCGCGGCGAGTGACGCGCTCGCCACTCGCCATGCGTTGCGGGTTTACGGTGAGACGCTGCGCAGGCGCTCGGCCAGCCAGGCGCGGGTGCCGCTGTGGCCTTCGCGCTCGGCGCGTTCGGCCAACTGCATGGCCAGCTCGATGTCATCGGCCTTGAGGGCAGCGTTGATCATCCGCCGGTAATCGAAATCGGGCGCGGAGGCGTTGTCGCTTGATACGGATGCCTGTTCGTCGCGCACATTCGCGGTGCGGGTCTCCGTCACACTATCGGCATGCGAGCGCGTGCCGAGAATCGGTGTCAGCAGGCCGCCACCAGTCTCGCGTGATTCGCTTTCCAGGGTGACGTTGCCGGTGGCGGTGTGCTCGGCGATGGGATCGGGCCCCGGGGGAAGCGCGAGGCCGCGCACACGGGCATAGACTTTCTCCGCGCTTTCATACTGCGTCGTGCCCTGGCGCGCGGCCTCGTTGCTGTAGACCACCATGTAGGCGGCATCGGGGCCGGGGGTGATGTCGAAGGTGGCGCCCAAACGCGCCCCGGCGAAACCATTGGGACTGAGGTAGTCGAATTTATCGCTGGCGACGCGCTGCGTGGGCTGAAAATCCTCATCGAGGATCAGCACCGTGGGGGCGAAGACCTGATCGTTGGCGATGGTACTGGTGAGTTTGAACGTCAGCGGCCCGCGCGTGCGCGGTAACTCGAACGCCTGGAAGTAGCTGGCCCCGTCCTCGAAGCGGTGCATCGGGGCTTGTGTGTCGAGCGTTAATGAGTGTGACTCGCCGACCGCCAAGGACCGATAAGGCAAGGCGGCAAGCGTGTCGCAGCAGTCCGCGGCGCGATTGAGCGCTTGTTGGCTTTGCTTGGCCGGCGCCACGGAGGTGGCGTCGTGGGGGACCAGCGAGGCACAGCCCGCCAGGCTGGTCAGGGCCAGTCCCGAGAGCAGGGCGACGAGGGGGCGTTGTGGCATGCGATGAACTCCCGAATGCAAAAGTGGCCCCGACGCTCACGCGGCGGGGCCCGAAGGATCGATACAGCTAACTAGTGTGTCGGCGGTCGCTTTGGTGACCGCCGAGCGATCAACTGCCCCACCAGACCTCCATCTGGGCGCCGAAGGTCAGACCGTCGGTGTCGTTGAAATCGACGTTGTTGGGGCCTGAGCCAGTGTCCAGCGAATTCGCTACGCCGGCTTCTTCGTAGGCATCACCATTCCACTTGGCGTAGGTAGCGAACAGGCGGATGGTGGGACGAATCATGGCGCCGCGTCCGGCGGACCATTGTTGGGCGAGGGTCAGCTTGGTGACGTGGTGGTCTTCGCCATTGTAGCTGCTGACGCCGCTTTGCGGCTCGATATGATCGTAGCCGAGCTCCACCGCCGTGCTCATGATGTCGTTCCAGTAGTACACCGGGCGTACGCCCGCCGAGAACCACTTACGGCCGGAGTCGTCGTCCATGTTCTTGTCTTCGTAGATGGCGGCGTAGAGCAGGTCGAGCTTGTCCTGCACCAGCCAGACATGGCCGTGATCGAGTACGCGCCACATGTCACCGTCCTGGCTGACCAAGCCACCCGCTGGTCGGCCCACGGCATTGCCGTTACTGGTGATGATGCCATCGGTGGCGTACTGTAGCGCGACGGTGTTGGAACCGCCGAACCAGTTCGACTGGGTGTGCTCGATGGTGCCCATCCACCCCTTGTCGCCGTCTTCGTAGTCGATATTGTTATTGTCGTAGTAATTCTCAAGCCACTCTGGGGTTGAGGCACGGCCATAGTCGACACCCAACTGCAGCGAACCGCCGGGATTGGTGGCAATGTCGGTCATACGTATGTCGACGGTGTCATCGGAAAGACGCTGGCCCTGGTCGGGAAAGTTGTCGTTGTCCGAGCCCGAGCTTCTCACCCAGGCAAGGCTGAGGTTGCCGACGCCCAAGTCGATGTCCGAGATCCCTACGCCCGGACCGGAGACATCCCAGTAGTAGAAGTCGTTCATGTGGATGTCGTGGCGCTTGTAGAAGCGCTTACCGGCCCACAGCGTAGAGCCGTCGGGTAGACCGCTGACGGCGTTGGTGCCGGTCACGTACATTTCGCGCAGGGCGATATCGTTGTCGGCATCCTGCAGTGATTCGGAGTCGTTGTCCTGCGCGGTGACGTAGGCGACGCGGCTGGCGAAGTCGAAGCTCGTGCCTTGCTGGTCGAAGAGATTGGCGCCCAGGCCCAGCTCGGCGTAGGTTTCACATTCGTTGCCGAGACGGTACTTGGCCGGTGCCCCTGCCGCCTTGAAGCAGGTCTGGCTGCCGCCGCCGGCAGTGGAGCCGATGCCCGAACGTGCGTACCCGAAAAAATTGGGATTGATATCGGCATGGGCCAGGGCCGGCATGACGCAGGAAGCGCCGATCAGGGCCGCGAGTAGCGGTCGGCGTGTGAACTGGCGTGAGTCTCTCATGAGATGTCCCTTGTGATGTTATTGGTCATGGTGACGTTGAATCGTTTCATGGCGTGTAAAACGCGATGCTTCGTGCGCGTCGCTCAGCGAGCCGTGAGACCCGGCGCTGAGATCGCTGCGCAGGGGGGATTGCTACCTCCTGAACGGTGAGTGGACGAGATGAGCGTTTTCTGGCCCGCGTGAAGCGGTAGCGCAGTGGCGTGTCGACAGCGTCGGCATGAGGATTCCTTTGTTGTTGTTCTCGAAGCGTCGTTATTTTCTAGGTGCGATGACCGAATGATGTTTTCGTCATGTACGACATTATTAGCACGGTGTCGTAAGTTTTCATTTTGACTATGGTATAAACGCCACTAAAGTTTAATCTCTAAACTTACTGGGATGATGTGGCAGCACTTTTCCGCTTAAATTGCAGATTTTTGCGCGTTTTATATAGAAGTCCAAGTTACTTAGTTTTTTGTATTTATTACTGCGATGAAATATTACGCAAAAAGCGTTTGCTTGCCTTCTTGCCGAAGATGCATATGACCTGGAAATACCGCGAATCGGACTTTCCGGCAGCGCCCTCGAAAGCCTGCTAATTTAGACAGTCAGGTGGGAACATGGGGACGGGGATGTGAGCGAGTTTACCTGGCTGGATAGCGTCGTCTTGGTGGTGTACATCCTGCTCGTGGCGCTGATCGGTGCGCGCTTCGGGCGCTCTCAGGCGAGTACCCAGGATTATTTCCTTGGCGGGCGCCGCATTCCCAGTTGGGCGATCGGGTTGTCGGTGATGGCCACCCAGGCCAGCGCGATCACTTTCATCGGCGCGCCAGGATGGGGCTTCGACGGTGGCCTGGAGCGCCTGGTGACGTTCATCAACGTACCGCTAGCGATGGCGGTGCTGATCGTGTTGCTCGTGCCGGTTTTCCATCGCGCGGGCATCTACAGCATCTACGAGCTGCTCGAGCGGCGCTTCGGTCCGGCTACACGCAGTGTCAGTGCCGGTTTGTTTTTAATCGCGCGAGGGTTGGCCACTGGGGTGGTGCTTTATGCGCCGGCGCTGGTGCTCTCGGTAGTGACCGGATGGAGCGTCAATCTGACCATCGTGGTGATGGCGGTGCTGGCGGTGAGCTACACGGTGCTGGGTGGCATCAGTGCTGTTATCTGGACCGATGTGATCCAGATGTTCGTGCTCTGGCTCGGCGCCTTGGTCAGCATGGGTTTGATGGTAGCTAGCCTGCCCGGGGGCTGGAGCGATGTCTTCGCCTTCGGCGCGTCGCACGGTATGTTCAATACCCTCGATCTTTCGCTCGACCCCAGTGTCACCTACTCGCTGTGGGCGGGGCTTTTCGGGGGCATCTTCCTGCATATCGCCTATTTCGGCACCGATCAAAGCCAGATTCAGCGGGTATTGACCAGCCCCGATGTTCCGCAAGGCCAGCGTTCGCTGTTGATTGGCGGCTATCTGCTGGTGCCACAGATGCTGCTGTTTCTGTTCATCGGGGTGATGTTGGCGACCTACTACGACCAGCATGGCCTCACCGCGCCCGAGAACCTCAACGAGTTGTTTCCGCGCTATGTGGTCAGCGCCTTTCCATCCGGCCTGGCTGGCTTAGTGATGGCGGGCGTCTTCGCCGCGGCGATGTCGAGTCTCGACTCGGCTCTCAATTCGCTCTCGGCGGTCAGCGTGCGTGATTTCTATACGCGCTATGTCAAACCCGAGGCTAGCGAGGCTCATTATCTCAAGGCGTCGCGTTGGGCAACGGTCTTCTGGGGACTCTATGCGACGGTCTTCGCTTTCTTCGCGGGCAACCTGGGGCCGGTGATCGAAGCAGTCAATCGCATCGGGTCGTGGTTTTACGGCGCCTTGCTGGGGACTTTCCTGCTGGCCATACTCAGCCGTCGCACCAACGCCCGAGGCGCGTTGAGCGGGCTGCTGTTGGGGATGTTCGCCGTGTGGGGCGTCGAAAGTCTCGGCGATATCTCATGGCTCTATAACAACCTCGTTGGCGTGATGGTCTCGCTCGGCGTGGGGTATCTCGTCAGCTTGACGGCGCCTGCGCCGAGTGCCGCGCAACTCAGCGATGTGGTTATCGAGGAAACCGCGCCGGACATGCAGGCAATGCTGTCGACACGGGCCGGTAATGCGCGGCCGGTCACCGCAGAGGCGCGCGTGACACGTCGTCGCTGCCTGGGATTGGTGGCCTGGTTCTGCGTACTGCTGGCGGGGTTGGTGCTATTGCAGGTATGGGCCAATGCATGAGGCGCACTCTGCACCACTAAGCTTGCCATGGCGTCTCGATGAGGACATGGCCATGCCCCGCTTGCGGCGCCTGGGGGCAGAGACCTTCGAAGCGGCCAAGCTCATGCTGTGGGCGCATGGCCTGGGGCGCGATGCGCGCGATAACCCCGCTGGATGGCTGCTGTGTCATCCGCAGGCGCGGCGAGCGCTGCTCTGGCCGCAGTCGCTCTCGCAGGCGCACGAAGCTGATGTACCGACTGCGTCGTTGCGGTTGGCTGCGGCGTCTCCACCCTCGTCGGAGGCGGTGATGCGGTTATGGTTCTGGGAACGTATGGTGGCAAGACGGCACTGGCGCGTGGCGCTACGCGAGGTGCCGCCGCGAGCGGTGCTCCTGCCCGTGTGGTTGGGGTATGTCGGGCGCAGGGCCAAGGCCGGAGGCCGCCATCGTCTGGTGGTGCTCAGTGGGCTGTCCGGCGAGCCGTTGCCCGTGCTCAAGAGTGCGGTGCTGTGGGAGCTGGGACAGTTGGCCGATGCGCGCGAAAACGACGCCTCGGCATGAGGCGTTCAAGAGGTGGTTGTAGGGTCTCGAGAGGATGTGCCGCGAGGTTCGGCGTACTTCACCCGCTGATCGAGTGCCTGCACAACGCGCTGGTGCTGGTCGTCGTTCATGGGCTTGAGCGGGGTGCCATCGAGCAGGGCGGCGAGTCCTTCGCCGTTGACGACCATCAGCCCGTTGGGGGCTTTCTCGATCTCTATCTCCCAGCCGGGTAGGACCAGCACACCTTGCACGGCGATGTCGCCCAGGGAGTGGCGCGTCAGCCATTGGCGGCACCAGCTCGCGGCCATCCGTGTGTGCGCCAGGGACTGACGTTCGCGCCAGCCGGGAAAGCGCAGGCGTTGCCCGGCCACTACCACCTGGGTGCGGGCCTCGCCCATGATATCCAACGGCGGAGTGCGGGCACTGACCTCGACCACGAAGACGCCATGTGGGGTGACCACGACATGGTCGATGGCAAAGCTGTCGGTGGGCACATCGTGGAACACGAAGTAGGGGTGCGCCTCCGGACGGATCAGGCGCTCCAGTTCTTGGCCCACGGCCAGCTCGCAGGCCAGGCCCAGCTTGAGGCGGCGAATGCGCTGCACGTCGCGAATCAAGCGAAAACATAGGACCAACGCCAGCAAGGTGGTCAAAAGCCCGTAAAGCGCCCATTCCAGCCAACTGTGACGGTTGGCGAACAGCATGCGTCCCATGCCATAGACCAGCGGCGCCAGGGTGATGATGGGTCCCAGTGCGCCATCCAGGAAGAGCGCGGCATAAGCGCGGTCGAGTCGGTCGCGTAGCGACTGAGCGGACTCGCGCAGTGTGCGCCCGTCATACGGCGATACGAGCGCCCCGTCTTCCAGGTGGCGTAGTGCCAGCACCACGAGCGCGGTGGCGCCGAGTGGGGCGAGAAAAATGATCGGCAGTACGTATTCCAGCCAAGCCATCACGGTCATCCTGGTCGAGAACGTGTTACATGAACGCCCATTCTAGCTAGCTTGTCGGGGATCGGCGATGTCGACGAGCGATGGGCGCTTGTCGCGACGCGGGACGCCGGTTGTATCATGGGACATCGGCTTTGCCCGGGAGATCACGATGTCCGATTCCTCAACGTCGCCATTGGCGACCTTTCTTTCCCGTCATTCGCGGTTGTTCGTGCTCACCGGCGCCGGAATGAGTACCGATAGCGGCATCCCCGACTATCGTGATGAGCAGGGCGCCTGGAAACGCTCGCCGCCGATGACGCATCAGACGTTCATGCACAGCGATACCGCGCGTCGCCGTTACTGGGCGCGAAGCCTGGTGGGGTTC
Source organism: Chromohalobacter sp. 11-W (assembly GCF_029889905.1). Taxonomy (GTDB): domain Bacteria; phylum Pseudomonadota; class Gammaproteobacteria; order Pseudomonadales; family Halomonadaceae; genus Chromohalobacter. Next base: position 76,580 of record NZ_JARANZ010000008.1, read on the forward strand.
CAGGCGCTCTCTGAGGCGCGGCCTGGACGCGCGCATCGTGCGCTCGCCGCGCTGGAGCGTGCCGGACGCATCGAGCAACTGGTCACGCAGAATGTCGACGGGCTCCACCAGCGCGCCGGGTCGCGGCGCGTGATCGACCTGCACGGTCAGGCCGACGTGGTGCGCTGCATGCACTGCGGGGCGACCCAGATGCGTCATGCCGTGCACGCCGCCCTGGCGCGTCTCAATCCCCAATGGACGGGCCTGGAGGCCAGCGTCGGGCCGGATGGCGATGCCGACCTAGCGCATGACGACTTCGGCGATTTCTCGTTGCTTTCATGCGCACGTTGCGGTGACGGTATTTTCAAGCCCGATGTGGTGTTCTTCGGCGACAGCGTGCCACGCTCCCGGGTAGACGCGGCCTTCGACGCCCTTGAGCGTGCCGATGCGATGCTGGTGGTAGGCTCGTCGCTGATGGTTTATTCGGGCTATCGCTTCGCGCGGCGAGCGGCAGAATCGGGCAAGCCGATGGCCTGCATCAACATGGGGCGCACACGCGCCGACGCGCTGTTCAGCCTCAAGGTCGAAGCGTCGGCGGGCGAGACGCTGGATTCCGCGCTGCGTTCCCTGGAAGCCACTATGCTCACCGAGGGACTGGTTTCTCCAGCCCCGGCGGCCAGGACCTAGCCCGGCATCGAATGTCGCGGCGCGTCCGCCCCGCTCATTTTCGTTCCATCCATCAAGGTGAAGCGGGCTCCAGCGTCACGGTCGGTGTAGTGCCGGCCTCGCCGTTGAAGACCTCGACGCGCTCACGGTTGAGATGCGTCAGCCGCCCTTGGTCGCGCACTTCGGCCTGCAAGACGTACGTATGCGCCGCCTCGATGGCGCCCTGGTCGTATTGCAGCGTGACCTCGGTCGCGGTGGTGTCGACGCGTGTATAGCGGCTTTCCGCCACGGTGGCGCCGTCGTCGCTATCCTTCAGCGTGACATCGAGGATGGCATCGTCCGACAGCTCGGGCGGTTGGTCGAAGACGACTCGGGCATCGAGCGTGCTGAAGTTGGGGCCGCTGGCGCAGCCCGCGAGGCCAAGCAGCAATAAACCGGTGAGTACGGCATATAGGCTACGCGGCACGTTAGGCAAGGACATGAGGGCCTCCTCGCACAGGGAAGGAAAAGCAGTCGACGGAGCGTTCAACCGCCAGCCAGTTTGACGCGATAGCCGCGCGCTTCGAGTTCTGCCTTGAGCGTTTCGCGCTGATCGCCTTGAATCTCGATGATGCCATCCTTGATGGCGCCGCCAGTGCCACAGCGCTGCTTGAGCGCCTTGGCCAGGCCCTTGAGCGCATCGGCCTTGAGCGGCACGCCTTCTACCAGGGTCACGCCCTTGCCTTTGCGCCCCTTGGTCTCACGGCGCAGGCGGACGGTTCCGTCGAGGCTTGCCAGGCGTTCTTCTTCTGCGGTTTCGGCACAGCGACACTCGGCCAGCGGTGCCCGGCACTCGGGGCAGACCTCGCCGTGTTCGGTGGAATATACCCGTCCGCGTAATTGATCCTGCAGCGATGCCATGCGGGCCTCCTGAATCGATGTGTCGCGGGCCTCCATGATAACGCGCCATGCCGGTGGGCACGATATCGGTCGACGCCATCCGGCAGGGTCAGTGAAGCACGGCTTCCAACTGTTCCAGCCGCGCCACGGCGCTGGGTAGGTCGCGCATGTCATGCAAGGCGATAGCGCCTTCGGGAGTGGTCTCGCGCTCGGGGAAGCGGTTGATGTGGATCGTGCGCATTCCTGCCGCCAGGCCAGCCGCGACGCCTACCTCGGCATCGTCGATGACTACGCAGCGTTCGGGAGCAGCGCCCATTTCGCGCGCGGCATGCAGGAACAGATCGGGATCGGGTTTCCAGCGCTCGATGGTGTAGCCGCTGTAGAGGCGATCCCCGAAATAGGCGCGCAGGCCGGTGCTGTCGAGGGCGCGGCGAATCTTGTGCTCCGGGCCGTTGGAGGCGACGCAGCGGGGATGCTCGGCGAGTCGGTCGAGCGCCTCGCGGATCCCCGGAATCGGTTGCAACTCGGTGCTCATGCGCGCCTGCATGGTGCGGCGCATCTCTGCCTCGGCGGCCTCTCGGGTGGTGGCATCCAGCGCGCCGAAACGGCGCTCCAGCTCGGCGACGATGTTGGCGAATCTGACGCCTCGAAACTCTTCCATGTATTGGGGCGCGGCGAAGGGTAATCCGGCGCGGGTCAGGACATCGGACATGACGTCGGCGAGAAGGGGTTCGCTATCGACCAGGGTGCCATCGCAGTCGAACAACAGGCACAGCGGATGAGACATGGTGGAGCCTCGAGGGCATAGTGGATTAAACCGTTCATTGTCCCAAATATCGGCAGGCGACGCCCAGTCTTGAGAAAGTACACTGAGTTTGCGAACGGTGTTTCTAAACGCTATCTAGAACTTTAGTTGCCCCTGGCCGTGATGGCAAGGCCAGGGAAGCGTTCAAAGCGATTGCCCGCGATTATACGAAGTCCGGCGTCAGCCAGCGCGGGATGGCCAGCACTATTTGCGGAAAGAGGATCAGCAAGACGATTACTGCCAACATCACCGCCAGGTAGATAAGCGTCGTGCCCAGCGCCTTGAGCAGCGGGATACCCCCTATCTTCGCCGAGATCATTAGGCAGAGGCCGTAGGGCGGCGTAATTAGCCCCAGCCCCAGGGCCATAACGCCGACCACCCCGAACTGCACCGGGTGCACACCGGCCTGCATCGCCAGTGGCTGGAAGATCGGCGCCAGGATCGCCATCGCCGGCAGCGAATCCATGAAGGTGCCGATGACCAGCATCACCAGCGCCATGATAATTAGCAGCGTGGTCGGATCACTGATGGTGACGCCGGCCATTAGCTTGGGCGGAATCTGGTAGAAGCTGATCAGATAGCCGAATATCGCCGCGCCGACCAGACTGAACAGCGACAGCGAACACAGCCGCACGGTGCTGGTCGACGCCTCGATCACGTGCTTGAAGGTCAGTTCTCGGTAGACGAAGAAGCCCAGCACCATGGCGTAGAGCACGGCGATTACGGCAGCCTCGGTGGGTGTGGCCAGGCCAAGGGTGATGCCACCGATGATGACGATGGGGATCCCCGCCGCCAGCAGGCCATCTTTGCCTGAACTCATTAGCTCGGAGAACGTCGCGCGCTGGCGCACTGGGATGTCATAGCGGCGTACGTAGAGCAGGTTGAGTAAAAGTTGAGCAACGCCGATCATCACCCCGGGCAGGATGCCGCCGAGGAACAGCCCGGCGATCGAGGTGTTGGTCAGCGCGCCCCACACGATCATGTTGATCGATGGCGGAATGATGATGCCCATCACCGACGAGGCGGCGGTGACGGCCACCGCGAAATGGGTCGGATATCCTTCGCGCTTCATCGCCGGGATCAACACCGTGCCGATCCCCGCGCTGTCGGCGGTCGACGATCCCGATACGCCGGCGAACAGCATGCTGACCATGACGTTGACGTGTGCCAGCGCGCCCTTGAAATGCCCCACCAGGCGCATGCACAGGGTAATCAGCCGGTCGGTGATGTGCGCCGAATTCATCAGGTTGCCGGCGAGCAGGAACAGCGGCACGGCGAGCAAGACGAAGGAATCCATGCCGTTGTACATGCGCTGGAACATCACCCACATGGTCAGCCGCGGGTCGAGCAGGATCATGCTGAAGGCGGTCAGCACCAGCGACATGGCGATGGGGATGCCGGCGACGATCAGTACGCCGAGCAGCGCGAACAGCAGCCACGGCAGGACGAAGGTCCATTCCATCGGCATCATGAGCGCGGTCCTCCGGGCTGTTCGCTGGCGGCGAGCGCAGCGTCATCGTCGCTGGTCAGTTCATCCAGTTCATTGGGGGTATTGAGAGCGGCTTCCATCGCGCTCATGCCGCGCAGCGCGGCATGCAGCAGCCGCTCGAGGCTGTACAGCACGATGAACACGCCACACACGCTGAATGCCGAATAGACGTAGATCATCGGCAGGCCGGACGCAGTGGCGCTACGCCGCAGGCCGGAGATGGCGAAGTCCTTGCCGTAGACGATGAAGATCACGCCCACGGCGAAGCAGGACAAATCGCGGATCAGACGGGTCGCCAGGTCGGCCCGCGTACCGCGCGGAAACGCCTCGAGCACGAAATGATCGGCATGATAGACGCCGATCGCTGTGCCCAGCATGATCAGCCACTGGAACGCGAAGCGGCTGAACTCCTCGGTCCAGTAGAGCCGCGGCAACAGCGGCAGGTTCCGACTGACGATCTGGTAGATGATCAGCAGGATAAAGCCCAGCAGCAACGCCAGCAGGACCGCGTTGAGCAGGCGCTCGAGCCCCCGGTTGAGCCGTGACAGGCCATGCAGCAGTGCGGCCATGGCGTTGTCCTCATGGTTGATGTGAAAAAGCGGAAGCAAAGGCGGGGCACCGTTCACGGTGCCCCGCGGCGGCTCACTTGCCGGCGTTGATGATCTTCTGGTGCAGCTCGCTTAGGCCCATCTCGTCGATGACCTTCTTAAGCGGCTCGTCGACGATCTCCATCATCCGCTGACGATTCATCGGGTAGAGCGTGGCGCCCTCTTTCTTCAGCGTTTCGAGCGCCTCGGCGTCCTGCTTGAGCTGAACATCACGCGCATAGCTGGCAGCCTGCTGGGCAGCTTCCATCACCGCCTGCTGCTGGCTCTCGTCAAGCCGTTCCCAGCTCATCTGCGACATGGTCAGCAGGCGCACGGTGATGTCGTGCTCGGATAGGCCGATATGCGGCGCGACTTCGTGAAAGCGCATGCGCTCAATCCACTCGGCCTCGTTGAGCAGGCCGTCGATCGCACCTAGTTGCAGGCCGGTGTAGATCTCCTTCCAGGCCATTACCGTGGGCTCGGCGCCCAACGCTTTCCAGGCGGTGATCAGCGGCTTGGTGGGGTTGGTGCGCAACTTCATGCCCTCGAGGTCATCGAGGCTCTCAAGAGGACGCGTACTGACTATCTGACGCTTGCCGCCCCCGAAGAAGGCCAGCACCTTGACGCCAGTCTCATCCTCGATCTTGTCGGCGATCTCGCGGCCCACCTCGCCGTCGAGCACCGTACGCCAGTGCTCGACGTCGCGATACATGAACGGAATCGAGAACACATTGGCGGTATCCGAGAAATCGGTGATCAGTCCGGGATTGATGATCGACAGGTCCAGCGCGCCGGCCATCTGCTGTTCGAACATCTCGGTTTCGTGGCCGAGCACGGAGTTGCCCATGATTGTGACGGAGACATCTCCGTCAGTCTTGTCTTCGATCAGTTCCTTGAAGCGTTCGGCCCCAAGCTGATAGGCGGTGTCCTCGGTGCCGCCATGGCCGAAGCGCAAGTCCACGGCCTGGGCACCACTGGCTAGTGTCATACCGAGCGTTAGCGCGACGACGCCAAGTGCACGCTTGGTGAAGGAGTGGCGAGATAGGGTTGGATCGATCCAGTGCTGAGTCATGATGTCACCTCGTTCATTGTTGTATCCGCCTCGGGCGGTCTGGCGTGACGCCTCGATTAGGCGTCGAGAGTGGCGTGTGGATAGCGTCGATACGGTGCTTCCCCAGGGGCGGGAATGGGGTCGCATGAATGACGTACTTGCAGGCGTGGTGTCAGGATCACTTGTTCGCGAGCGCCGCCAGGATTGGCAATGCGCCGCATGGCCAGTCGCGCCGCTTCCTCGCCGATGGAGAAAGGATGTGTCGCAACACTGGTCAAAGGAGGCAGACTCAGAGCCGCTTCCTCGATATCGTCGGTACCTATGATCGCGCAGTCTTCGCCGGGTATCAGGCCCAGCCGCTGAAGTCCCAGCATGGCGCCCAGAGCCATTAGGTCGTTGTGGCAGATTACGGCCGTGGGACGAGGAGTTTCTTGCATCAGTGCCTGGATGCTCTCGAAGCCGGCGCGGCGTGTCACAGGTCCACGCACGATGCCCAACACATCGCCGAGTCCCTGCGCATGCATGGCGTCGTGATAACCTTGATGGCGGGCGCGTGTGGCGGAGTGCTCGGCTTCGCCGCCGAGAAATACGATGCGCCGGTGACCGAGCGCCACGAGATGATCCACTGCTTGGCGTACGCCGAGTTCGAAATCGGTGCCGGCGTAGTCGAACGGGGGCGCGCCAATATGGCGTAGCACCTGTACGCAAGGCATGTTCCAGTCCGCCAGTTGGGTGAGCAGTGTGGGATCGGTACCTTCCGCAGGACATAACAGAAGGGCATCGACTCGGTGCTCGCGCATGCGTTCCAAAAAGCGCTGCTGCCGCTCGGGAGAATCTTCGCTATTGGCCAGGAACGAGACATAGTTCTCGCGGTGCAGGACCGAATCGATGCCCGCGACCATGGCGCCGAAGAACGGATTGGCAATGTCGTAGACGACCACGCCGAGGGTAAAGGTACGGCTGGCACGCAGTGCTGCGGCACCACGGTTGTAGACATATCCCAAGGCCTTGATCGAAGTCTGCACCTGCGTGCGGGTGGCCTCCGCTACCAAGGGGCTTTCACGTAGCACTAGCGAAACCGTTGAACGTGAGACGCCAGCATGGGCCGCGATGTCCTGCAGCGTGACGCTTTGACGCTTGCTATTGCGATCACGGGGGGATGATGTGGTGCCGGGGGACCTGTCCATAGCTGAATTGCCTCTTTTTTGGATCGATCCAAATCTATTAATCAGCCTAGAAGAGTCGTCCCAACGTCCCTATTCACCTTTAGTCCAAATGCAACCGGAGTCGTAGGTGGCGGGACGTGTCGTCAGTGTCGAAAACGCCCAGACCGGACGGCGTGGGCGAGAGAGGGGCAACTTCTTGGAATGGTGCCAAGAGTGTTGGATACAGGACCGTATGTGCTCAAGCTTGCAGCTAAGCTTCCTGTCGTGGGCCATCCAAGAATGGGTCTTAAAGCGATTGCCCGCCGGTCAGCTCGATGCGTTCGCCGTTGAGCCAGTTGAAATCGCTCGACAACAGGCTCGCGACTGCGGCGCCGATATCATCCGGCTTGGCGGTGCGCCCGAGTGGCGTGATTGAGCGGAAGTGGGCGTTGAGCGCTGGGTCGTCACGGACCACGCCGCCGGCGAAGTCGGTTTCCACGGCGCCGGGGGCGATGGCGTTGACCGTGATCCGGCGCTCGCCGAGTTCCTTGGCCATGTAGCGCGTAGTCACCTCCAGTGCGCTCTTCATCGCCGAGTAGGCGCAGTGATTGTCCAGCACGAAGCGCGTGGCGGCGGTGGAGACGTTCAGGATGCGTCCGCCCCGGGCAATCATCGGCAGCAGGGCTTGGCTGAGCAGGAAGGGGCCCTTGAAGTGAGTGCGGTAGAGGGCGTCAAGATCGTCCTCGGTGGTCTCTTCGTAGGGCGCGAGAATGCCCTCGCCCGCGTTGTGGACCACGGCATCCAGTTCCGTGCGGCCGAAGGTGTTTTCCAACGTATCCGCCACGTTGGCCTTGAACTCGGCGAAGGCGGTGCTATCGCCGATGTCGAGTTTGAGCATCGCCGCTTTGCCACCGGCGGCCTCGATTTCGCGGGCGACCGCCAGCGCTTCGTCACGATGGTGGCGGTAGGTGCCGATGACGCCGACGCCGGCAGTCGCGAGGTGCAGTGCCATGCTGCGGCCGAGGCCTCGGCCGGCGCCGGTGATGAGGGCAATGCTGGAGGACATGGAGTGGCTCCCGAATCGGAAAGTGCGCGGCGTTGGGGCCGCTGTCAGTGAGCACTGACTGGGGGTGGGATGCCAGGTTTCAAGCGTGCGTGCCATGAATCGAAAACGCCTGCACCGAAAGGAGCAGGCGTGAAGGGGGCGTACGGCGTATGGAGAGACGTCAGCCGCGCGGTGTGACGTCGTTGTAGGGGCTCGGCGGTTGCTGGCCCTCTAGGGCGGCGATGACGTTGTCGACGGCGCGCTGGGCCATGGCCTCGCGCGTTTCATGCGTCGCCGAGCCGATATGCGGCAGGGTGACGACGTTATCCATCCGCGTGAGCGGCGAGTCGCCGGGCAGCGGTTCCTGAGCGAAGACATCCAGCCCCGCAGCGTGGATCTCGCCGTTGGAGAGCGCCTCGATCAGCGCGTTCTCGTCGACCACCTTGCCGCGGGCGATGTTGATCAGAATCGCCGAGGATTTCATGCGTTTGAGAACGTCGGCATCGATCAAGCCGGTGGTCTCGGCGGTCAGCGGCACGTTGACGCAGACGAAGTCGGCCTGCTCGAGCAAGGCGTCGAATTCACAGTGCGTCGCGCCGAGCTCTTGTTCCAGTGCCGGCTTGGGCGAGGCGTGGGTGTAGAGCACCTGCATGCCGAAGCCCAGCGCACCGCGGCGCGCGATAGCCTGACCGATGCGCCCGAAACCGATCATGCCTAGCGTCTTGCCGTGAACATCGGTGCCGAAGTGGGACTCGCCGATACTGCTCGTCCATTGGCCTTGCTTGACCATGTTGGCCAGATCCACCGCGCGACGGGCGCTGGCCATGATCAGCAGGAAGCCGGTGTCTGCGGTGGTTTCGGTGAGCACATCCGGGGTGTGGCAGAGCAGGATGTTGCGCCGGGTCAGCTCGTCCACGGGGTAGTTGTCGACCCCCACCGAGATGCTCGAGATGGCTTCCAGGTGCGGGGCGCTATCGAGCAGCTCGGAGGTGATCGGCAGGCTGGCGCCCAGCAGGCCGTGCGCTTCGCTCAGCGCTTCACGAAAGGCGGGGTCGTCGGCGCTTTCCAGGTGGTCGAAATAATCAACGTGGAAGTGTGTGCGCAATTGGTCGAGATGGTGCGGTTTGAGTCGCCCGAAGGCGAGGATGCGCTTGGTCATGCAGGACTCCTGATCGTGAAATACAGCATGGTGGCGTGTCGTCACGCCATTGGATGTGCGGCTTCCAGGTCGCGCAGTCGGTCTCGGTGCGGCAGGCCTTCCATGTCACCGACGACCTGAACCTGTTCGGCGCCAATGAGATTGCCGCGATGCGCGGCTTGGCGTGGCGAGCCCCCGTCGAGCAAGGCGCTGATCACGCCCACCGCGAAGCCATCGCCAGCGCCCACGGTGTCGACGACGTGGGCCGCCGCCACTCCCTTCACCATGCCAGCATCGTCCGCCGTGCGCACGTAACTGCCTTCCGGGCCGAGCTTGATGATGACCCCGCTGGCGCCTCGATCGAGATAATAGCCGGCGATGTCGTGGGCGTTATCGAGGCCGGTCAGGCGCTGGCCCTCGGCGAGCCCCGGTAGCACCCAGTCGGCGTGTGCGGCCAGCGCATTGAGGGTCTCGCGCATCTCGGCTTCGCTGTTCCACAGTGAGGGGCGCAGGTTGGGGTCGAAGCTGATCGTGAGGCCGGCCTCGCGGGCGCGTTCCAGCATGTGAAAGGCGAGCTCGCGCGTGCTCGGCGACAGCGCCGGAGGCAGGCCGGTGGCGTGCAGATGGCGCACACCCTGGAAGTCGAGATCGCCGACGTCGGCTACGCTCAGGTGGCTGGCGGCACTGCCGCGCCGGTAATAGGCCACCTTGGGGTCCTCGCCGTGTTCGGCGCGTTCCTTGAAGACCAGGCCGGTGGGGTGCTCGGTATCGGTACTCAGATAGCGGCAGTCGAGATCTTCGCTTTCGAGCGTGCGGCGGATGAAAGTGCCGAAACCATCGTCACCGACGCGGCTGATCCAGGCGACGTGAAAGGCCAGTCTTGCCAGGCCGATGGCGACATTGGTATCGGCGCCGGCGATGCGCCGCTGGAAGCGCTCGACCTCGGCCAGGTCGCCGGGCGTTTCGGCGATGAACAGCGTCATCGCTTCACCGAAAGTCAGGATATCCGGTGTAGTGGAGTCGATCATGAAAAGATCCTGAGAGAGTATCTACAAAAGGACTGCGCTCGACAATCCGGCGTTAAAATCGACCTCAAAATACTCATTTACTCCATGTAAACTCCGTTTTTTCGGTCGATTTTGCCTTGTCTTGACGTCGCTCGCCTATTTTGTAAACACCCTCTGAAAGAAGCTGCAAAAGCGGTTGCCGAGGGCACGGCATCACGACGGGTCGAGCGATCGTCGATAGGAAAGCTCCATCATAGAAACACTAGGGCATCACGACAATCGAACATACCTACGCTTTGTCTGAAAAATGCTTGCGCTCGCCCATACGGCGTTAAAAATCGACTCAAAATGCTCATTTACCCCGCGTAAACTCCGCTTTTTCGCCGATTTTTGCCTTGTCTGGCCGTCACTCGTCGATTTTTCATACAGAGCTTAGACTTTGGTCGGGAAGGGCGGAAGGAGACGCTAAAGGGGAGCGAAAGGAAGGACACTGCGCGGGGCGTTGCGCCCCGCGCATGGGCGCTTATTGCGTTTGCTTGGTGTACTTGTCGACGAGCTGGCTGGCGTCGTCGTAAAGGCCCTGGCCATCGAAGCCGGCGGCGTTCATGTCGCTTATCCACTGCTGGATGGTCTCGTCGGCGGCCGCTTTCCACTTATCTTGATTGGCCTCGGCAATGTGAATCATCTGCCCCTCGCCACTTGCGGCGATATCTTTGATGGCGGCTTCCTCTGCCTCATCCATGACATGTCCGATGCGCTGGGCTTCCTGAATCCCCGCGTTGTCGTCGATGACCTTCTGCAATTCGGGCGACAGGCTATCGTATTTGTCCTGGTTCATCGCCAGCACCATCATTGCCGTATATAGGCCATGCTTACCATCGAAGAAGGTGTGGTTCTGGGCGACATCCAGTACGCCCAGGGCGGAAGCGCTTTCGAAGGGGAGCGAAAAGCCGTCAATCACGCCACGCGAGATCGCCTCGGGTATCTGCGGGAAGGGCATTCCCACGACCTGGGCACCCAGGTTGGCAAAAAAGCCATTCATGGCCTTGGAGGGCGCGCGCAGCGTTAATCCTTGCACGTCATCAGCGTTTTCTACCGCCACCCCTTTGGTGTGTATCTTCCCCGGTGTATGGGCGAAGACGGCAATAGGGTAGACGCCCTGGAATGAGTCCTGCATATGCGTCATGGCGTACTCGTGGGCGGCCATGCTGGTGGCTTCTCCCGTGGTGGGCATGAACGGCAGGTCGAAGGCCTCAGACGCAGGGAAAGCGGTTCGGCGTGTAGCTCAAAAGCGTCCAGGCGATGTCAACGACACCGTCTTTGGCCTGATCATAAAGCGAGTTGGCCGATCCACCGAGCTGCATGGCGGGGAAAATCTCGACCTTGATGGCACCATCGGATTGCTCCTCGATGCGTTTCGCCCAAGGTTCCAGATACTGCGTCTGGACCGGAGTGGTCGGCGCCGCGAAGTGATGAAGGCGTAGCGTCACGGTATCTTGTGCCTGGCCAGTGCTGGCCAGGGTGAGACCGCTGAGGAGAACGAGACCGGCGAGCGTATGTTTTGTTGTCATCATCTTAAGCTCCATGGGGTGTTGGCGTGCCAGTGTGCGATGTCTAAAGGTGTGACCGTTATATGGGATAGTGCCGGGGACCGAGCTGAATGGTCATCCAGCGCAATTCCGTGAATTCCTCGATACCGGCCTTGCCACCGAAACGCCCGTAACCGCTGGATTTGACGCCGCCGAACGGCATTTGCGGTTCGTCGTGCACGGTGGGGCCATTGATGTGGCAAATGCCCGATTCGATGCGTTGGGCGACGCGCATGGCACGTGCCGTGTCGCGGCTGAAGACTGCCGCCGAGAGGCCGTATTCGCTGTCGTTGGCGACGCGCAGGGCGTCTTCTTCGTCCTTGACGCGCATCATCGCCACGACCGGGCCGAACGATTCCTCGCCGTATAGGCGCATCGCCGGGGTGACGCCATCGATCACGGTGGGCTGCATGATCACGCCCTCGGCCTTGCCGCCGCAGGCTAGTCGCGCGCCATGCTGCTGGGCGTCATCGAGCAGGCCGTTGAGCTTTTCCCCGGCCTCGCGATTGATCAGCGTGCCCAGAGGATTGCCGTCTTCACGTGGGTCACCGGCGCGTAGCGTCTCGGCCTTACGGGCCAGCTTCTCGACGAAGGCATCGGCCACGGCATCGACGACGATCAACCGCTCGGTGGACATGCAGATCTGGCCCTGGTTGAAGAAGGCGCCGAAGGCGGCGGCTTCCACGGCGGCGTCCAGATCAGCGTCCTCGAGCACCACGAACGGGGCCTTGCCGCCCAGCTCCAGCAGCACGGGTTTGAGATGGTGCGCGGCTTTCTCAGCGATGATGCGTCCGACATTCGTGGAGCCGGTGAAGTTGATGCGCCGCACCGCGGGGTGCTCGATCAACGCCTCGACCACCTCGGCGGCCTGGGGCGGCGCATTGGTCACCACATTGACGATGCCGTCGCCCAGGCCCGCCTCGACGAGTACTTCGCCGATCAGGTGATGGGTGGCGGGGCATTGCTCCGAGGCCTTGAGGATCACCGTGTTGCCGCACGCCAATGGCGTGGCGATGGCCCGTGTGCCGAGGATGATGGGGGCGTTCCAGGGGGCGATGCCGACCACGACGCCACACGGGACGCGCACGCCCATGGCCAGGCTGTCGGGGACGTTGGAGGGAATCACGTCGCCGCCGACCTGGGTGGTCAGCGATGCGGCTTCGCGCAGCATGTTGGCGGCCACCATGACGTTGAATCCGGCCCAGCCGGGCGTAGCACCGGTTTCATCGACCATGCGGGCGATGAAGTCGTCCTGACGGGCTTCCATGGCGTCGGCGGCGGCGAGCAGCTTGGCACGGCGCTCGCCGGGGCCGGTCTGCGACCAGGCCGGAAACGCCTGAGACGCTGCTTCGGCGGCGTGCCGGGTATCTTCAACCGAAGCTGCGGCGGCACGCGTCACGACATGTTCATGCAGTGGGTTGCAACGCTCGAAGGTCGCGTTGTCCTGGGCGGCGCGGTGTTCGCCGCCAATGAGTAGCGCAAGATCCATGAGACTCCCCTTATTGTTGTCGAAGCGATATGACGTTCAGGGTTGGGTGGTATGCCGGCAGCGCCATTGGGCGCGGCGGCGTCTTGTGAGGGAACGCCACCGCGCCTTCGCGCTTGTCAGCGGTGGTAGCTTTCCAGCCCAGGCTTGATGCTCTTGTCGTCGAGAAATTGTTTGAGGCCTTGCTCACGACCGTGTTCTGGGTCGAGTTGCTGCGCCTGGTCGAGCTTGGCGTAGAGGTATTCCTCGTTTTGCTCCCAGGTCAACTCGCGACACATCTTGAAACCGGTCTTGGCGGCACGCAGGACGACGGGATTCTTGTCGCGAAGCGTGGCCGCCAGCGTCTTGGTGGCCTCGCGTAGTTCGGCCCGCGGCACGCTTTTGTTGACCAGGCCCATGTCCGCCGCCTGAGGGCCAGTGAAGGTCTCGCCGGTCATGATGTAATAAAGTGCTTGGCGATGGCCCACGGTGTCGGCCATGGCTTTGCTGACCAGGTTGCCCGGGGGGATGCCCCAGTTGATTTCGGATAGCCCGAACACCGACTCGTCGGCGGCGATCGCCAAATCACAGGCAACCAACGGCGAGAAGGCGCCACCAAAGCACCAGCCATTGACCATGGCGATGGTCGGCTTGGCGTAGTGACGCAGCAGCTTCCATTGCCATGTAGAAGCGTCACGACGGACCTTGACCTGTACGATCTCGGGGCTGGCATCGATCTCGCGGAAGTACTCCTTGAGGTCCATGCCGGCGGAGAAGGCCTCGCCCTCGCCGGTTAGTACGAGCACATGGGCATCTTGGTCCAGCTCGAGCGTTTCGAGAACGTCGATCATCTCACGATTGAGTGTGGGGCTCATGGCATTGCGTTTGTCGGGGCGGTTGAGCGCCACCCAGGCGATGCCATCTTCGACGTCGACCTTCACGGTCTGCCAGCGGTCTGCATAGTCGCTCATCACAATTTCCTGTCATGTAGTTGTCAAGTAAGTTGATATTTACCGTTTTCATCATAGTGCGCTATGCTGCGCTTGCAAAGAGGAAATCCCTATGACCAAGGTTGAACCACAGGCTTCGCATGACGCGCGCGCTTCCGCCGATGGCGCGCCAGAAACGGTACGTGTCGCCTATCTGATCGGGCGTCTCGACCGCGCATTGCGTCGCCATATCAGCGAGGCCGTGCATCCTCTGGGCCTGACCATGCAGCAATACACGGCGCTTTCCGTGCTGGCCTGGCGTAGCCCGTTGTCCAATGCCCAATTGGCGGAGAAGTCTCTGGTCTCGCCACAGGCCGCTAACGAAATGGTCAAGACCATGGAGAGCAAGGGCCTCGTGGCGCGCGCCCCCGATCCTCATCATGGCCGCATCGTGCAGATACACATGACCGACACAGGGCGGAGCACGCTCGATGAGGCGAACCAGGCCGTCGAGGCGCTCGAGCGGTGCATGCTGGAAGCGCTCAGCGCTTCTCAGCAGCGCATGTTTCAACGCCATCTCAAGTCCTCCCTAAAAGCCTTGGGAGCCGGCTTGGTCGAGCCTGAATAACGGCTCGACCGGCCTTTGTCCCCGCCACACGCTGTCAGCGTGTGTATTTATCGACGAGTTGCGTGGCGCTGTCGTAGAGCGCTTGACCGTCGAGCCCTTTCTCCTCGGCCTCGGCGATCCAGTCATCGACGACTTCCTGGCCGACCGCCTGCCAGCGCGCGGTTTCCTCGCTGTCCAGGCGGGTGATCGTGCCGGGTTGCTCGCCGCTTTGGATGGCCAGGATCTGGCGGTGGTCGGCGCGGTCCATGATCTGACCGATCTGGTAGGCCTCGCGGCTACCGGAATGCGCATCGATGACGGCTTGCAGGTCATCGGGCAGGGCGTCGTATTTGTCCTGGTTCATGGCGACGATCATCATCGTGGTATAGAGCGCCCGATCACCGCTGAAGATGGTGTGTTCGGTGGTGATATCGGCGAGCCCCATGGCGGTGATGGCTTCGAAGGGAATCACCGTGCCGTCTATCACTCCGCGCGATAACGCCTCCAATGCCTGGGCCACCGGCATGCCGATGGGCTCGGCACCGAGCTTGGCCAGATAGCGATTCACCAGCCGGCTGGGACCCCGTATCTTGAGGCCTTCGATATCTTCGAGGGAGCCGATGCGTGTCTCTTTGGTATGCAATGCGCCGGGACTGTGGGTGTGCACGGCGATGGGATGCACGCCCTCGAGTTCGTCCTGCATGTGCGTCATGGCGTATTCATGTGCGGCCTGGCTCGTCGCGGCACCTGATGTCGGCAGGAAGGGCAGGTCGAAGACTTCCGCCTTGGGGAAACGCCCCGAGTTGTAACCCAGCACGGTCCAGATGATGTCCACCTGGCCGTCCTTGGCTTGATCGTAGAGTGATGGCGGTGTGCCGCCGAGCTGCATGGAGGGATAGAGCTGGACCTCTATGCGCCCATCGGATTCTTTTTCGATGGCCTCTTTCCAGGGGAGGAAATACTCCTGATGCACGGGCGCCGACGCGGGGAAAAAATGATGCAACCGCAGGGTGTACTCGGTCTCTTGCGCCTGAACCTGGCTGGTGACAGCGATCGAGAGCGCCGCCGCAGTGGTCAATACGAAGCGACGTAGGTGCGAAGTGGCGTGTTGGGTCATGGCGAAATGCCTCATTGTGGTTGTTGTATGACGCCGGGTGGCAATGGATCAGCCCACGGCGAAAAGGTCGATCACCACGTTGTCTTGGGTGCGTGCCGCGCTGCCCAGAAACAACGTCCGGTTGAGCCAGTCCAGCCGCGTGCTGGTGGTAAAAAAGCGCGGCGCGGTGTGGAAGTAGTAGTCCTCGGGCGGTACGGCTTCGCCGTCTCGTAGCCGCTGCATGACGGCTGGCGGGCCGTGTCGAAAGCCCGTGTTTTCCACCTCGATGCGCTCGCCTTCGTCGGTTTCCAGGAAATAGCGTGCGTACAGTTCAGCTACGCCATCCGCACGTATCGTTTGCCAATCACCGCCCGCGGCGAGAATACGGCCATTGAGTCGTTCGCCGGCCACGTCGCCGCCGGTGATCGCGATGAAGCGACGCTGGCCGTGTGCGCTCTCGCCCAGTTCCCAGGGCGAGGCGACGTCCACCGTCAGGCGGGCGATGAAATCCAGCGTGGGCGTGCGAAGCGGATTAGTGGACGACATCATGAGGTCTCCTCGAGCGGTGTGGTGACGTCAATAAAGCCAGTAGACGAAACCCAATGTGATGGACGGGAAAACTACCAGCATGATGATGCGCAGCACGTCCGCCGCCAGGAATGGCAGGATGCCCTTGAAGGTCTCGGTCAGTGGTACATGAGGCGCCATGGAGTGAATGATGAAGATATTCAGCCCCACCGGTGGCGTGATCATCCCCACCTCCACGACGACCAATGCCAGGATGCCGAACCAGATCGCCACGTCGCCGGGGGGCATGCCGAAATCCATGCCCGTCACGATGGGGAGGAAAATGGGCACGGTGAGCAGAATCATCGACAGGCTATCCATGAAACAGCCCAGGACCAGGTAGCACAGCAGGATCCCCGCCAGGACGATCCAGGGGCTGATTTCCAGGCCCACGATCCAGCCCGCCGTGATTTGCGGCAATTGTGTCAGGGCGAGAAAGCTGTTGAATACGCTGGCCCCGAGGACGATGAAGAAGATCATCGCCGAGGTGACGGCCGTGTCGAGGAGGCTATCACGCAGTCCCTCCCAGCGTAGCCCGGCGCGGATGACGGCCAGCAGTCCGGTGGCGGCGGCACCGACGGCGGCGGCTTCGGTGGGCGTGAAAATCCCTGTGTAGATGCCGCCGATCACGATGATGAAGATCGCTGCACCGGGCCATACTTCGAGCAGCGAACGCCAGCGCTCACCGATCGATGCCTTGGCCTTGCTTGGGGCGCTATCCGGGAAAAAGCGCACGAACAGTGAGATCGCCGCCATATAACTGAGCGCGGCAAGGATGCCGGGGATCAAGGCGGCGGCGAACATCTCGTTGATGTTCTGCTCGGCAAGGATGGCGTAGATGACCAATACCACGGAAGGCGGAATCAGAATGCCCAGCGTGCCGCCCGCGGCCAACGCGCCGGTGGCCAGGCTCCCGCGATAGCCTTGACGCTCCATTTCCGGCAGCGCGACTTGCGTCATGGTGGCGGCAGTCGCCAGCGAGGACCCGCAAATGGCGCCGAAGGCACCGCAGGCGCCCACCGTCGACATGGCCAGGCCACCGCGACGATGGCCCAGCCAGTCGTTGGCGGCCTGAAACATGGCGCGTGATAGCCCGGCGCGTGCTGCGAATTGTCCCATCAACAGGAAGAGGGGAATGATCGACAAAGTGTGGCTGGAAAAGTGCTCGTAGGGCAACGTCTTCAAGGCATTGAGGATACCCATCGGCCCTGTCACGAGCATCGAACCCAACGCGCCGATAACCAGCATGGCGAGGCCGATGGGTATGCGGGCGCCCATCATGGCCAGCAACAAGACGAAGCCGCCTGCGCCCAGAGTAAGAGGCGTCATGAGGCATCTCCTTGTGTCGAGGGGTCGGCGTCACCCGAGAACGTGGCCAGGAGCCGGTATAGGCAGACTAGCGAGAGCAGGATGAAACCGATTATGCCGGCGATATAGCCCCACCACAGCGGGATACCCAGCAGCATGCTGGTTTCCATGTAGCGGTGCTTGTCGAGCAGGCCGTGATAAAGCCGCCATGTCATCAGGCATGAAACGACGAGGAATAGGGCCTCCGCGAGCACGGCGAGAAAACGCTGCACACCCAGCGGTGCACGCATGACCAGCAGATCCACCGTGACGTGACCACCACGCAGATGGCAGTAAGGCAGAAATAGGAACACCGCGATGGCCGTGCCCATCTCGACCATTTCATAGTCACCAGTGACGGGTCCGATCCAGCTCAGGACCGCTATGTCACTGACCAATGGCAAGCTGGAGATCCAGCGTCCGAGAATGCTGGCCACCGTCATCAGGGAGAGCGCTGCGACGATCAAGCCGCCGATGATCGCGGCGAGCCGACAAGTCGTTGCGAGGCCCCGGCGTAGGCAGGTGATACTGGCGTTGGATGTCGTCGCTAGGCTGCTCATGATTATATCTTTATCGGTTGCGTGGATCGGCCAAGGCGCGAGTAAGGTCGTTTTTTAGTTACTTTGTATAATTAATTGTCCCTGAGCAGGTGTGCAAGCCATGCCGCTTCAATTTGCCTAAAATTGCGGCTAAAGGATTAGTCGTCACCTTCCTCCGAGGCGTATACCTTCCGTAGCAAGGTCAATAATTGGCGTCTCTCTATCTCGCTAAGTGATTGAGTTGCTTCTAAATCGCTTTGCTCTGCCAAGCCTTTCAAGCGCTCGACGAGTGCCTCGCCGGTCTTGGTGAGGAAGATCCCATGCGAGCGACGGTCACGCTTGCATCGCACGCGCAAAGCCAAGCCACGCTCTTCCAGACTATTAATCAAGCTAACGACTCGCGGCGGATCAATGCTCAATGTCTGGGCCAGATTGGATTGCGTAACGCCTGGATAGCCCTCGATGACCACCAGCGAAGAGAACTGTGCCGGGCGAATGTCATGCTCGCGCATGGCCTCGTCGAAGTGCTTGAAAACCTTGAGCTGAGCCCGCCTCAGGGCATAGCCGAGACGCTCCTCGAGCACCAGCCCCTCGACGGTGGTCGGATAGGCTTCCTCGAGGGGTGTTTGCTCCGATGAGGATGTTTTCTTGGGTGTCGTCATGAGGGCTCCTTCATTCGGTTATATAGTTAATATGAGAATTATATGGTTGGGGCATTGTTTCCGATATCGGCAAGCATAGGCAACACCGGCGCCATTTGGGGGTTATCGTGCATCTAAAGTCTCATGCGGTGTGTCTAGTCAAAAAAATAGTTACCTATTATAACTATATCTATCACGTTGTTGGTGAAGAACGTACCGCTGAATAACAAGGTTCATCACAGACTAATGGAGCGCCTTTCATGTCGTCCCCTTCCGGCAGCCGGCCTTTGCCCCGTTCCGAGAGCGATACGTCCCCACAGGCGTATCGACTGTACGGTGGTGAGGTACCGGATTACCCCCGTTGCATGACCGAGCGCCTCGCGTACTGGGCACGCGAGACGCCGTCGACAACGTTTCTGGCCGAACGCGAGGGGGCGCAACGTGCCTGGCGGACGCTGACCTTCGGTGAGGCGATGCCGCGCGTGGCCTGCCTGGCACAAGCGTTGCTGGACCATGGCTTATCGGTAGAGCGGCCGTTGATGGTGCTGTCGGGCAACGGCATCGATCATGCGTTACTGGCGTGTGCCGCCATGCATGTGGGCATTCCCTATGTGCCGGTATCGCCCTCGTATGCGTTGTTGTCGGAGGACTTCGTCAAGCTTCGCCATGTCGTCGAGCTCGTGACGCCGGGGATGATTTTTGTCGACGATGAAGCACGCTTTGGCGCAGCTCTGACGGCCGTTTGCGATGAGCAGGTGACCTGTGTGGCGACGCTACCGAGCCATCGGGGGCTGTCGCTGGAGACGCTGGCGGCGACGCCGGCACGGGCCGAGGTCGATAATGCTCATGCGCGAGTGACACCGGATAGCGTCGCCAAGTTGCTGTTCACCTCGGGTTCGACTGGCATGCCCAAAGCGGTGATCAATACGCAGCGCATGCTGTGCAGCAACCAGACCATGCTCGAGAAACGTCTGGATTTCCTGAGCCGCCACAAGCCGGTGCTGGTGGACTGGCTACCCTGGCACCATACCTTCGGCGGCAACACGATCCTGGGCATGACGATCCATAACGGGGGTTCGCTGTACATCGATGACGGCAATCCGACGGCGGACGGCGTGCGGCGCACGGTGGATAACTTGCGCGAGGTCTCGCCGACGTTCTATTGCAACGTGCCCAAGGGCTTCGAGGCCCTGGTCGAGCATTTGCGTGACGATGAGGCCTTACGCACGGCCTTATTCCGTAATCTCGAGATGATGCACTTCGGTGGCGCCGTGTTGCCGGTGCATGTGCGCGAGGCGCTGGATACCTTTGGCGAGCAGACTCGTGGACGCCCCGTGCCCATGCTGACGGGGCTTGGATCCACCGAGGCGTGCCTGGCGTTCTGTACCGAGGAGGCCAGTGGTACGCCGGGCTTGATTGGTCGGCCCGTGCCGGGGATGTCGCTCAAACTGGTGGCAACGGACGACAAATGGGAAGCGCGCCTCAAAGGACTCAATGTCACGCCGGGCTACTGGCGCGACGCCGAACGCACCGCCGAAGCATTCGATGACGAAGGCTATTATTGTACCGGGGATGCGATGCGACTCGCTGATCCCGAGCAGCCTGAACGTGGGTTAATCTTTGACGGTCGCTTGAGCGAGAACTTCAAGCTGGTGACCGGTACCTGGGTCAATGTGGGCATCTTGCGATTGCAGCTCATCGAGCATTTCGCTCCGCTAGTGCAAGACGTGGTGATCGCCGGTGAAAGCCGTGACTATCTCACTGGGTTAGTAGTGCTGAACGTCCCCGCATGCGCGCAGCATATAGGCGTCGCGACGTCATCAGTGCATGACCTGGCGCACGATACCACCCTGCACCAATGGTTCGCGCAACGTCTGGCGACCTGCCGTCGAGGGCAGGCGAGTTCCACGTGTCTGGAACGTCTACTGATTCTGGATACGCCGCTTTCGGTCGATCGTGGCGAGTTGACCGACAAGGGGTCGGTCAATCAGCGCTTGGTGCGCGAACGCTACGCCGATCTCGTCGGGACACTCTATGCCGATACTCCTCGCGATGCGCGCGTGGTACTGCCGGCTTCTTAGCCGATAAGTGAGCAGTACGCGGGCCGCTCAAGACGCCATGCGCCATCCGCACTCCGAGAATAAACCTGATAACACGCAGCCATGACGTGGTATTTGCCGATACCTAGCTCATGGCTGCAACGCTTATGAAAGGTAGACAAAGCATGGCGATCCTGCGGCAATGTCCGGCAACGAGATGGGCATAATCAAAGCAGCCGAGGAGCCATGATGACTTCACCCATACGTATCCTGATGGTGGGCGAAGGCGCCATCGCCGGGATTCATATGCAAGCCCTGGCGTCCGTTCCTGAGGCCCGTGTCGTGGCCGTGGTAGGAGGTGATGCCCAAGGAGCGCGACGCTTCGCCGAGCACTGGAATATTCCGCATGTGTGCGCTGACTATACGCAAGCGCTGGCGACGCTCGAGATCGATGCCGTGATCCTGGCGACGCCGAGCCCGTTACATGCCGACCAGGCCGAGCAAGCGATCGATGCCGGTAAACACGTCCTCTGCGAAATTCCCATGAGCCTGAACCTGGCGGATGCCGAGCGCATGACAGCGCGAGCCCGTGAGGCAAATACCGTCGCTATGGTGGCCCATACGCGTCGCTTCAATGCGCCGCATCGCGAAATGAAGCGCCGTATACGAACGGGAGAGTTCCACCTGCAGCATCTGGTGAGCGAGACGTATTTCCTGCGTCGCGAAAACCTCAATATGCAAGGCGAGCCACGCGGCTGGACGGACCATTTGCTGTGGCATCATGCTTGCCATAGCGTAGACCTGTTTGCGTGGTTGCTGGACGATTTCGATTTGAAAGTCTGGGGTGGAAGAGGGCCGATTCATCCCGAGCTGGGGATTGCCATGGATATGAACATTGGCTTGAAATCACGCAATGAGACTCTGGCGACCTTGACGCTTTCTTTTAACAACCATGGGCCTTTCGGCGGATTTTATCGCTATATAGGCGAAGAAAACACGCTGATGGCCTATCGCGATGAGCTGAAGGATTATCAAGGGGAGGTGATGACTCTTGAGGGGGTGGGGTTTCAGGAACAGGATGCCGAATTCATCGCCGCCATTCGCGAATGCCGTGTTCCGGAAGCGACATTTTCGCATTGCCTTCCTACCATGCGTCTTCTCGCTAAGCTTGAAAAGATCATGGCTGACGTGTGCTAAAGCGCCACGATCTATTTTTTCTTTCATGAAAAAGGCTGGCGAAACGCCAGCCAAAATCACGATCGATCAGTGTTTACGATGTTAGAACTGGAAGATGGCACTGGCCTGCAGACGGCTAGCATCGTCGGAGTTGCCGTTAACCTGCTCGACATCGGCGTTCTGATACTCAAGACCCACTGCCAGGCGTTGAGTGACATCCCAGATCACGTTAGCGAAGGCGTAATCGATGGTCTTGAACTGTTCGCCATAACTGTCGGGCATGTCCTGATCGAGGCGCGAAAAGCCAACAGAGCTGACCCAGTCGTCGGTCCAGTTATGGTTGAGCGACACACCGAAGGCACGTGTCTCGATGGCCTCGAGTTCGTTATTGTCATTGACGTAGACATCGGGCGCGTGGCGGTGCCCAGTATTGCCGGGGTTGCCCATGTAGTTACCGATACCTTCGCCGTAAGTGGCGGTACCCTTCAGGCTGGTCATTGGCGTAAAGGGCAGGTTGAATTGCGCATTGACGCCATACCCCGTGGTTTCGTCATCCACGGTGCTGGTGATGTCATTGGTAGAGAGCTGACGGGCCACCCCGGACAGAGCAAACAAGCGCTTGTACTCATAGCGTACAGTCAAGTCGGGGAACTGGCTCTCACCATCGGCCACACTCGCATCGTCGCGGGCGATCACTGTATCCGGGTCCTCCACGGAGAAAGACAGGTTGCCCGTGCCCATTGGCTGGGTGTAGCGCAACTGCGCCTGGCGCTCGAACACGTAACCCTTGGGATCGCCCAATGCCAGCGTGCGGGGGGCACCGACGAAACTTTGGAAGTTGGTCCATGTCTGGCCCGCGAGGAAGCCATTGAGTTCGCCATATGCATGACGTAGTCCAAACTTTCCATCGGGCACGAAATGGCCTTCGAAATAGGTCGTCAAACGCCCGTAATCGGTCATGGTGTGCGTACGGAAGTTGAGGCGCGACTCATAGGCGGTGAAGTCCGTCCGACCGTCGGTCCGGTTGTCTGGATTCATGATCTCATAAGGCGTTGTGGTAGTGCCAAGGTCATAGTCGAAATCGTAAAGCATATCGAGCTTGACATAGCCGCCGAAGGCGATATCAGTCTCGGTGCCCGGTATGTTGATGGTTGAGCGATGGTTCCATGGCGGTCCCACACGGCTGGGGTCGCCGGTGACGACGGGTTGTCCCGCTTCGACGACATCGAAAGCGTGAGCGGGAGCCGTCGCCATGCCTGCCATTCCTGAAACGAGTGACACGCATAGCGCGAGTTTTGTCATCTTGAATGTTGTTATATCGGATCGCATTGGTGAGCTGCCCTTTGTAGGAAGTTATGAGCTTGGTGCGCATGAACGAGTATGCGTTTCTGAGTCGACGGGAAAATTAATTTTTCATCGCCTCCCCATGCATTTTTCTGATGACGTTTTAATGACCTCCCGCTGAATTGGCCCGTGAAAGGGAGGGGGTGATAGAGGTCAGCCATGCTTGCTTGATTGCCATCTTTATTCCCCGGCTAATGGTTTATTCGTTATATTTTGTTCGCAATACGAACCTTGATTCGTCTTGCGTACATGAAAGTTGAAAAAAAAAGCCCTTCCTGTCAATGCGGAAGGGCCGTGCGATTGGTGGGTAGAAGGTAACGCTTTGTATTGAAGCGGTTTTTACACGCTTATACTTTGGTTGTGGCAGTGTTTTTTGGCGATTAAATCAATGTTTCTTTAATTTCCAGAGCCTTTTGCTGAAGGCAGGGAAGAATGTGATCGGTGAGCCGTTCGAGGGGGACCCGAGCGGAGTTGGTCGAGACGTTCATCGCACCGATCAAACGTCCGCCTCCGCTGAAAATGGGGACGGCAAGCGACCGCAGGCCGGAGTCCAGCTCCTGGTCGACGATGCAATATCCCTGCTTTCCTGCCGTGTCGATCGCCTCTTCGAGCTGGTGAATATCGGTGATGCTACTTGAGGTATGCGCGACGAGATCGCTTTCTGAAAGGATGCGTCGACGCTCTTCGATATCCAATGTGCTCAGCAGCATTCTGCCCATCGAGGTGTAGATCGTGGGCAGGCGAGTGCCCACCGCCAGGGTGATGGCCATCAGGCGATGCTTGGCGGCGGAGCGCGCCACGTAGATCACGTCCTTGCCGTCGAGCACACCGAGAGACGAGGACTCGCCCGTTTCCAGCGTGACGTCTTCCAGATACTTTTGGATGGCGTTGTGGTAATTGTTCGCCGAGAGAAAGGCATATCCCAACTGGAGGGCCTTGGGCGACAATTCGAAATATCGCTCCTGCTTGCGTACGTACCCCAGCGCATGCAGCGTCAATAAAAAGCGCCGGGCCTTGGCTCGATTCATCTGGGTCTTCGTGGCCACTTCGCTCAAGGTCATGCGGGGGTTGGCTTGATCGAAGGCCATGATGACCTCAAGGCCGCTTGCCAATGCGGCCACGAAATCCCTGTCATCCGGGGTAAGCGCTCCGTCTTGTGATGCCATGTCGCGTATTGCCTCGTTGTCGATTGTGGGGTACGTAGGGGCAATCTATCATAAAAGTTCGAAATGCGAACATTTGTTCGATAAATCGCCGTTGGAGATTCGTATGTACGACACCCTGCTTCGCCATCCTTTCATGAGTGACGAGGGACGCGCAGCGACGCAAGCCCAGGATCTGGTCGCTGCCATGTGTACCGTCGAGGTCGCGCTGGCCACCGAGCAGGAGAGACTGGGCATCCTGCCGGGCGGAGTCGCGGCCGAGATCGAGCGAGTGCTCGCGGAGCATGTCTTCGACATGGACGCGATGGCGCACGGTACCGTGCTGGGCGGCAATGCGGCGATTCCCTTCGTCAAGCAGGCCAAGGCGGCCCTGCCCGACGAGCTCAAGGCACATTTCCACCGTGGCGCGACCAGCCAGGATATTCTCGACACCGCCTTGATGTTGCTGCTCAAGCCGCGCCTCGAGGCATGCCTCGCTCTCATGAAACGTAGTCGCAAGGCCGGTTGTGCGCTCATGCGTCGACACGCCGGCACGCCTATGGTCGGGCGTACGCTGATGCAGCAGGCGTTGCCGATCACCTTCGGGGTCAAGGTCGCGCAATGGGCGGAGAACCTGGCGCAGGCCGAACGACGACTGAGAGACGTGACCGAGACCGGGCTCTATCTGCAATTCGGTGGCGCGGTGGGCGTTCACTCGGGACTGGATGCCCAGGGGCTGGAGGTGATGGATCGCGTGGCCGAGCGGCTTGGGCTGGCGTCGCCGTTGCTGCCCTGGCATACCAATCGCCAGCCGATCCTGGCCTTGTCCGGTGCCGTCGATGCGGTGGCGGTGGGGGTCGAGAAAGTCGCCCTGGATGTCTCCCTGCTGACCCAGTCCGAGGTGGCCGAGGTCAGCGAGCCGGCGGTCCCCGGCGCGGGGGGCTCGTCGTCGATGCCGCACAAGCGCAACCCGGTGATCTGCGCCCGACTGCGGGCGGCGGCTCGTCAGATTCATGGTCAGGCCGTGACGCTCAGCCATGCCGGCGCGCAACCCCTCGAGCGTGGGCTCGGGGAGTGGCATGCCGAGTGGGCGCCGATGCTGGATGCGGTCCTGCTGATGGAGGGGGCCCTGGTATCCCTGGCCGAACTCTGGGAAGGCCTGGAGGTGCATGCCGAGACGATGCGCCGCAACCTGACGCTGATGGGCGGCGCGATCATGGCGGAGCCCGCGGCGCGCCTGCTGGGTGACATCCTGGGGGCTGACGAAGCGCAGCGCATCGCCAGGGAGGCCGCCGAGACGTCGCGCCTTGAGCGCCGCGAATACGCCGAGGTATTGCTCGCCCACCCGGCGGTGGCGGGGCGGGTCGAGGCACAGCGGCTACGGCGTTGTGTCGACCCGGGTTTATACATTGGTAGTAGCCAGGAGCAGGTCCAGCGTGCACTGGCGGTCCTGGAGTCGATGTAACTCCCTGTTTTTGAATTGATATTCGGCACCTGGCGAGGTGGGTAACGGCATGCCGTTGCCCACCTCGCGCGTTTGACCCCCTGCGGTAATCCCGATAATTTTGTTCGTATCACAAACCAGTGTTCATTAAGCGAACAACTTGCGAGGCAATCCGCATGGCCGAATTTCTTAGCCTGCATGACGCTGTGGCGCGCTACGTCGAGGATGGCGCGACCGTGGCCATGGAAGGCTTCACCCACCTGATTCCTTTCGCCGCCGGGCATGAAGTCATTCGCCAGCGCAAGCGTGATCTGACGCTGATCCGCATGACGCCGGACCTGGTCTACGACCAATTGATCGGCGCCGGCTGCGCCAAGAAGCTGATCTTCTCGTGGGGCGGCAACCCCGGGGTGGGCTCCTTGCATCGCCTGCGCGACGCGGTGGAGAAAGGCTGGCCGCACAAGGTGGAGATCTTCGAGCACAGTCATGCGGCCATGGCCTGTGCCTTCGAGGCCGGCGCGGCGGGCCTGCCGCTGGCGGTGCTGCGCGGCTATGTGGGCAGCGAGCTGCCCAGCGTCAACGACCAGATCAAGTTCATCGAGTGCCCGTTCACCGGCGAACGCCTCGCGGCGGTGCCTTCGGTGCGCCCGGACGTGTCCCTGGTGCATGCGCAGAAGGCCGATCGCAAGGGCAATGTCCTGGTGGAGGGCATCATCGGCGTGCAGAAGGAGGCGATTCTGGCGGCGGGCAAGAGCATCGTCACCGTCGAGGAGATCGTCGACGATCTCGAGGCCGGTCCCAATGCCTGCGTGATCCCCGGCTGGGCCATCGACGCCATCGCCGTGGCCGAGAAGGGCGCCTATCCCTCCTATGCCCACGGTTACTACCCGCGCAACAACCGCTTCTACAAGGAGTGGGATACCATCGCGCGCGACCGTGACACCTTCCAGACATGGCTCGACGAGAACGTCTTCAACGCAGGGGGGCAGGCCCAATGAGTATCGAGTACACCTCCGCGGAAATGATGACCGTGACGGCGGCGAAGGCGCTGGAGAACGGCATGACGTGTTTCGTGGGCATCGGCTTGCCGTCCGAGGCCGCCAACCTGGCGCGCCTGACACATGCACCGGACGTGGTACTGATCTATGAGTCCGGCACCCTGCAGACCAAGCCGGACGTGCTGCCGCTTTCCATCGGCGACGGCGAACTTTGCGAGTCGGCGCTGACCACCGTGTCGGTGCCGGAAATGTTCCGCTACTGGTTGCAGGGCGGCAAGATCGATGTGGGCTTTCTGGGCACCGCGCAGATCGATCGCTACTGCAACCTCAACACCACGCTGATCGGCGATTATCAGGCGCCCAAGGTGCGCTTGCCCGGCGGCGGCGGGGCACCGGAAATCGCGACCTGTGCCGGCGAGGTCTTCATCACGCTCAAGCATTCCAAGCGGACCTTCGTCGATCAGGTGGATTTCATCACTACCCTCGGCTTCGGCCGCGACGGCAAGGCGCGTGATGGGGTGCCCAATATCGGCCGCGGCCCGACTCGGGTGATCACCGACCTGTGCGTGATGAAGCCCGACCCCGAGACTCGCGAGCTGGTGGTGGTATCGCTGCATCCGGGCGTGACCGTCGAGCAGGTGCAGGACGCGACCGGCTGGGAGATTCGTTTCGCCGAGCAGCTCGACACCACGCCGATGCCTTCCGCGAATGAGCTCGACGTGCTGCGGGATCTCAAGGCGCGTACCGAACGCAAACATGCCGGCGAGGCATGAGGAGAATTCGATGAGCGATGTTTGGTTGTGTCACCCCACGCGTTCCGCCGTGGGACGTTTCGGCGGCTCGCTGGCCAGCGTCCGCCCCGACGACCTGGCGGCCACGATTTTCCGGGCCGTGCTGGCCCAGGCGCCGGACCTCGATCCGGCGGCCATCGATGAAGTGATCATGGGCTGCGCCAACCAGGCCGGTGAGGACAATCGCAACGTCGCGCGCATGTCGGCGCTGCTGGCCGGGCTGCCGACCAGCGTGCCCGGCACCACCTTGAATCGCCTGTGCGGGTCGGGCATGGATGCCGTGGGGACGGCATTTCGTGCCATCAAGGCGGGCGAGTTCGAGCTGGCGCTGGCCGGCGGCGTGGAGTCCATGTCGCGCGCGCCGTTCGTGATGGGCAAGGCCGAAACGGCGTTCTCGCGCAGCCAGGCGATCGAGGACACCACCATCGGCTGGCGTTTCGTCAATCCGTTGATGAAGAACCACTTCGGCGTCGAGTCGATGCCCGAGACCGCCGAGAACGTCGCCGAGCAGTTCCACGTTTCTCGCGAGGATCAGGATGCCTTCGCCGTGCGCTCGCAGCAGAAAACCGAGCGCGCCCAGCAGTCCGGGCGTCTGGCGCAGGAGATCACGCCGGTCGAGGTGCCGCGTCGCAAGCAGGAGCCCCTGATCGTCGATCGGGACGAGCATCCGCGCGCAGGCACCACGCTGGAAAAGCTGGCCAAGTTGCCCACGCCGTTTCGCGATGGCGGCAGCGTGACCGCGGGCAATGCGTCGGGTGTCAACGACGGGGCGGCGGCGATGCTGGTCGCCAGCGACGCCGCCGTCGCGCGCCATGGTCTCACTCCGATGGCGCGGATCCTGGGCATGGCCACCGCCGGCGTCGAACCCCGCATCATGGGCATGGGCCCGGTACCGGCGACGCGCAAGCTGCTCGAGCGTCTGGGTATCGGCATCGATGAGGTCGACATCATCGAGCTCAACGAAGCCTTCGCCGCCCAGGGGCTGGCATGCCTGCGCGAACTGGGCGTGGCCGATGACGATCCGCGCGTCAATCCCAATGGCGGCGCGATCGCACTGGGGCATCCGCTGGGCATGTCCGGGGCGCGGCTGCTGCTGACCGCGGCGCACGAGCTGCACGTACAGAACAAGCGTTACGCCCTTTGCACCATGTGTGTCGGTGTGGGCCAGGGCGTGGCCACTTTGATCGAACGCGTTTGAGGAGAACGGCATGGCTTTCTTGACGGTGGCGGAGCGCACGATCGCCTATCGCGATAGCGGTGAAGCCGCGCTGCCGGCGGTGCTGTTGGCACACCCGCTGGGCATGAGCCAGGACGTGTGGGAGGACGTGGTCGCCGCCTTGCGTGGCCGTTTCCGCTGCGTGACCTGGGATCTGCCTGGCCATGGCGCCAGCAGTGGCCTGACCGAGGCGGTCACGCCCCGCGCGCTGGCCGAAGACGCCCTGGCCCTGGCCGACGCGCTGGACGTGACGCGCTTTCATTTCGTGGGCACCTCGATCGGCGGCGTGGTCGGTCAGCAGTTGCTGATCCAGTGTCCCGAGCGTCTCGCCGATGTCGTGCTGACCAACACCGGCGCTGTCATCGGCACTCCGGACAACTGGTATGCACGGGCCTCGCGCGTGCGCCAGGAAGGCCTGGCCGCCATGGCCGACGAGATCGTTCCGCGCTGGTTTTCCGAGGCGTTCGCGCAAGGCGATACGGCCACCTATACGGGCTGGAAGACCCAGCTTGCGCGTACCGATGGCGAGTCCTACGCGCGGCTTTGCGAGATGCTGGCCGACACCGACTTCAGCGGACAACTGCGCGGGGTCGCGGGGCCGGTGCGCTTGCTCGGCGGGCGCGAGGATCTGTCCACGCCGCCCGAGACCCTGAAGACGCTGGCTTCCCAGTTCGGTGACGCGCGTCTCGAAGTACTCGAAAACATCGCGCACGTGCCGAGCGTGGAAGTGCCCGAGGCGATCGCCAAGCGTCTGCGTGCCTGGCTGGGTGATGAGCACGTCGACGAGAACGGTGTGAGCTATGCCGCCGGGCTGGAAACGCGCAAGCAGGTACTCGGCGACGAGCACGTGGCGCGTGCCAGCGAAAATGCCACCACGCTCGACGCGCCGTTCCAGAACATGATTACGCGCATGGCCTGGGGCGAGCTGTGGGGCAACGATGATTTGAGCCGCACCGAGCGCAGCATGATCACCCTGGCGGTGCTAGCAGCGCTGGGGCGCGACGGAGAGCTGGAACTCCACCTGAAAACCGCCCAGCGTATCGGCCTTAGCGAAGCACAATTGCGCCAGGCACTGATGCATGTGGCGATCTATGCCGGCGTGCCGGCTGCTAACCATGCCTTTTCGATGGCCAAGAAACTGGGCTGGGGCAAAACCCTATAACGAAAATCTCTGCCTGGAACTGGCCTTCTTCGGAAGGTGGTGGAACCGAGAGGCCTTATTGGGCCTCTTTCGAGATAATAAGAGGAATCAACGCCATGAAACGTACGCTCACTTGCATGCTTACCCTCTCCTTGACCGCGGCTGCAGTGTCGACCGCCCATGCGGAAACGACACTGCGCATGTCGCATTTCTGGCCGGGGGCTTCATCCATCAATAAAGATGTGTTCGAAGCCTGGGCCGAAGCAGTGGAAAAAGACTCCAATGGCTCCTTACAGGTCGAGAACTACCCCTCGCAGACCTTGAGCCAAGCCGATGAAACCTATGAAGCGGCCGTCAACGGGATCGCTGATATCGGGATCACGGCACAGGGCTATACCAATGGCCGCTTTCCGCTGAGTCAGATCGTAGAATTGCCGGGCGTGGCGTCGTCGGCGCCGGAAGGAGCCTGCGTGCTGCAAACGCTCTATGACGATGGCAAGATCGATAGCGAATATGACGATACCCATGTGTTGTTCATGTTCACCACCGGGCCTGGGTACATTCACACGCGCGAGACGGACGTGCAGACACCTTCGGATCTCGAAGGCCTGCGTATGCGTAGGCCCACGTCCGTGGCGGGCAACATCCTCAACAACATGGGCGCCGAGCCGGTGGGCATGCCGGCCCCGGAAATCTATACCTCCATGCAACGTGGTGTCCTGGATGGGCTGAGCTTTCCTTGGGAAGGGATGAAGACCTTCCGCCTCAATGAGCTGACCGAGTATCACACCCAGGTACCGTTCTACACGCTGATCTTCGTCGCCACGATGAGCCAGGACACATATGACAGCCTGTCCCCTGAGCAACAAAAGGCCATCGACGAGAACTCCGGCATGAAGTGGGCGGAAAAAGCCGGAAAGGTCTTTGCCGCCGATGATAAGGCCGGCAAAAAAGAAGCCGAAGAAGCCGGGCACACCATTCGTGTCATCGACAATCCGCTCGAGAATTCGGAATGGGCAAAGCCGCTCAAGGCAGGCATCGACCAGTACCTCGGTAATCTCGAGTCGCGTGGTCTCGATCAGGCGCGAGATGTCTATTACGCAGCGCTCGAAGCGCGCAAATCCTGCTCAGCCGAATAAGGCCTAGGAGAGAACGGTATGCAGCAAGGGCTCACTCGGCTCAGCCACTGGCTGGGTTACCTGTGCAGGCTCATTGCCGGCGTGGCGCTGCTGGCATTGTTGTCGGTCACCATCCTCGACGTGGGACTGCGCTATCTGGGCCGGCTGACCGGGGGCGCGGTCTCGCTGAGCGTCTCCGGCAGCGTGGAACTGGTCAGCTATCTGTTGCTGTTCTCCCTGCTCGCGGCCATGGCCGCGAGCGTCGAGAAAAGCCAGGTGGTCGTCGAGGCGCTGACGCACCGTATGAACGATGCCCTCAAGGCGCGTCTGCACGGTTTCTACCTACTGGGCTTCATGGTGCTTGGGATTATCTTGTGCGTGGGGCTGATCAATTCGGCGCTCGGTGCGATATCGCATGGTGAAGTCACGCAAGACTTGAGAATTTCCATGGGGCCCATTTATTTTTTTGCCGCCTTTCTGAGTGCACTACTCAGCCTGCGCAGCTTGATGCATGTCTTGCTGAGCGGCGTCTTCGGCCAACAGGAGGAAAGCGCCAATGGGTAGTGAAATGATCGGTGGCCTAGGTCTGGCGTCATTGCTGGTGTTGATGATGCTGCGTGTGCCGGTGGCGCTGTCGATGTTGATCGTTGGTGTCGTGGGGTTCTCGCAGATCATCAACATGGGGGCCGCCTTGTCGATGGTTAAATCCGTGCCAGTGGAAGTGCTGTCTAACTACAGCTTCAGCGCGGTTCCCATGTTTATTTTCATGGGGGTATTGGCGGCGCACTCAGGCATGGCGGGTAAGTTGTTCAATTCCACCCGTGTGATCTGCGGTGGCTGGAAAGGGGGCCTGGCGATCTCGGCGATTGGCTCCTGCGGTATTTTCTCGGCGATTTCCGGGTCGTCATTGGCCACGGCGAGCACCATGACCCGCGTCGCGCTGCCCGAAATGGAGCGCTACGGTTACAACCGGGGCTTGGCCACCGGTGCGCTGGCCGCGGGCGGAACGCTGGGGATCATGATTCCGCCGAGCATCGCTTTGTTGATCTACGCCATTCTTACCGAGCAGTCGGTAGGCGATATGTTCATGGCGGGTCTCATACCCGGTTTGATGGGGCTTCTGTTCTATTCGCTAGCCATCACCATCGTGATGCGACTCAAGCCTTCGCTTGCCGTCGCGGGAGAGTCCACTTCCTGGAGCGATAAGGTTAAATCCCTGGCGGGATTGTCACCTTTCTTTGGTGTCTTTCTACTGCTCATATTGGGCATTTATTTTGGTGCTTTCACGCCCACAGAAGGCGCAAGTGTGGGGGCATTCGCGACATTGCTTTACGCCTTGGCCAAAGGTATGCGAGCCAGGGGGTTGTGGCAGGCCGTGCAGGAAACCTTGGCACTTTCCTCGGTGGTGTTTTTCATGCTGGTAGGCGCCGAGACGCTGGGCTATTTCATTTCGGTCTCGCGTATTTCCTTTACCATCAGTGAGTTCCTGTTAAGCATGGATCTTACGCCGCTTGTCGTGCTGCTATGCATCTTGTTGCTGTATTTCATCCTCGGGATGTTCATGGACTCGATCGCCATGCTTGTGATCACCGTGCCGGTAGTATTCCCGATCATTCAGACTGTGGGCATCGATCCGGTATGGTTCGGCATCGTGACCGTGCTGACCGTCGAGTTAGGGTTGATAACGCCCCCGGTGGGGATGAACGTCTTCGTTATCAAAGCCATGGCACCCCACGTGGGGTTGGGCGAAATCTTCAAGGGCGTGGCGCCTTTCATCGCCGCTGATTTCGTGCGCTTGGCACTATTGATCGCATTCCCTGTTCTCAGTCTATTTCTCATTTGATCTCAGGAGTGGAAAACGCTAGCTGCCTCGGTGGTTGGCAATCCCGTTGATTAAATAACGGCACTTAGTGATTGAGTTCAGGGACTGACACTGATCCTCAATCTCATCGCCATGGCCGTTACCAAGCGCCTGCTGGTATCCTCCTCTCACTGATGTCGACCTTGGCGAGGGCGAGTGATCGTGGCTCGTACAGGTGTCGCGCCCCTGCCCGTGATTCGTGAGGAAACCGCGATGCTGAGCGCTCGCGTCAAGCTACGCCATCTCATGGCGTTTCAGGAAGTCGCGCGATTGCAGAGCCTGGCCAAGGCCGCGCAGGCGCTTTCCATTACCCAGCCGGCGATGTCCAAGACGATTCGCGAGCTGGAAGAGATCCTCGAGACGACGCTTTTCGAGCGCAGCCCGCAAGGCGCTACTTTGACTACCGCCGGCTTGACCCTGCTGCGCCACGCCGGCCCCGCGCTGCGCAGTCTGGGCGAGGGCTTCCAGGCGGTGCAGGACGCCGCCCAACAGGAAGCGGTGGTGCGTCTGGGCGCGCTGTCGACCGTCGAAGAGGGCCTGCTCCCTCGGGCGCTGCATCGTCTGCATGCCCAGGCTCCGCAATGGCGCGTGCAGGTAGTGACGGGGCCCAGTGCGTATCTGCTCTCCCGCTTGCGGATGGGAGAGCTGGACGCGGTGGCCGGACGCATGAGCGAGGCACGCGAAATCCGCGGCCTGCAGTTCGAGCACCTGTATTACGAGCCGCTGGTGCTGGTGGCTCGCGCCGGGCATCCGCTGTTGGGGCAGGATGTACTGGATGCTGAAGCGTTGATCGCCAATGCGTGGATCGTCCCACCGACGTCCACCACCCTGCGCGATCAGGTCGAGCGTTTCTGGGTCGAGCAGGGAGCCGCGCCGCCGCGTATCGCACTGGAAACCCTGTCGCTCTCGTTGAGCCGGCGGTACGCCCTGGCCAGCGACGCCTTGTGGGTCGCGCCTCTCGATGCGGTACGCGAGGATCTCCGCGATGGCCGCCTGGCACGCTTGCCCGTGCGTCTGGAATCGCGGGGCGGCTCCGTGGGGGTGTGCACCAATATCGCCCTGCCGCGCAATCCCGGCGTCGACGCCTTGAGCGCCTGTCTGCGCGATATCGTCGCCGAGATGGCCTCGCCCTCGACATGACTCATTCCTTGGTCGAATAGACCTTTGGTCGATATATCCAATCAGTTATGGGGGTGGGCGGCCATTTCAATTGGCAGCCGGAGCCCAGCGCGGACAATGAGGCATGACATCGTGGCGTTCGCTTGCGCCGCGGTCCTTTCGATCAGGAGATTCGCATGCCTCGCAACGATAATAAACGCTTCGTCGAGCGCGACCGTAACTGGCATCCCCCGGCCTACGCGCCGGGCTACAAGACGACGGTGGCGCGCTCTCCCAGTCAAGCCTATGTCAGCATGCAGGCGCCCAGCGTCTCGGAGCTCGGCGGCCCGGATTTTACGCGCCTGCGCATGGGGCCTCACGATAACGACCTGCTGCTCAACTTCCGTGCCGACAACGAGGCCCAGGCTGGATTGCCCATCGGCGAGCGGGTCATCGTGTTCGGCCGTGTCGTCGATCAGTTCGGCAAGCCGGTGCCCAACACCCTGGTGGAAATGTGGCAGGCCAACGCCGGCGGGCGTTATCGCCACAAGAAAGACGGTTACCTGGCGCCGCTCGACCCCAATTTCGGCGGTGTGGGGCGCTGCCTGAGCGACGACGAGGGCTGGTACCGTTTCCGCACCATCAAGCCTGGCCCGTATCCCTGGCCCAACGACATCAATAGCTGGCGCCCGGCGCACATCCACGTCTCGGTGATGGGGCCGTCGATCTCCACGCGCTTGATCACGCAGATGTATTTCGAGGGCGACCCGCTGATTCCGCTGTGTCCCATCGTACACACCTTGCGTGACCCCGAAGCGGTGGAAACCATGACCGGGCGTCTCGACATGGCACGCAGTCGCTCGATGGATTGCCTGGCCTACCGCTTCGATCTGGTGATCCGCGGTGAAGTGCAAACCTATTTCGAGAATCAGGGGTAAACCATGCAACAACCGAACTCACAGCCCTGCGCTGCAACCATGCTGCGTGAAACTGCGTCGCAGACGGCCGGCCCCTACGTGCACATTGGCCTGGCCCTGGATATCGCCGGCTTGCCGCCGCGCGAGGAAGAAATCTGGAATCGGCTCGCTTCGCCGGAGGCCGACGGCGAGGCCATCGAACTCGTGGGCCGCGTCATCGACGGCAACGGCGACCTGGTGCGCGATGCCTTGCTGGAAGCCTGGCAGGCCGATGCTCATGGCAACTACCAGTGCGAGTTCGATCTGCAAGCGCCGTTCAACAGCTTCGGACGCACCGCGACCACGGTGGAAAACGACGGCGAGTGGTGCTTTCACACCATCAAACCGGGCCAGGTCGCGCGCCGCGATGGCCGCCTGATGGCACCGCACGTCACGCTCGCCGTGTTCGCCCGCGGCATCAATATTCAGCTGCATACGCGGTTGTACTTCGAGGATGAGGCCGAGGCCAACGCGGCTTGCCCGGTGCTTAATGCGGTGGAATCTCCCACGCGCCGCCAGACCTTGATCGCTACGCGTGAAGAGGGTGAGGGCAAGCCCCGCTATCGCTTCGACATTCGCCTTCAGGGCGAGGGCGAGACGGTGTTCTTCGACTTCTAGGCACGTGACCCGAGCACGTCGCTCCAGCACGTACGTCAAAGACGTCGCTCACAAAAAGCCGGCCAGCTCATCGCGCCCCAGGTTGGCGCCGGTGACGATGACCACGATATCGCCTTGCGGCGGTAGCGTGGCGGCGTTTTCCAACAGGGCGGCCACGCCCACGGCAGCGCCGGGCTCCGCGACTAGCTTGGTCTGGTAGATCAAGTGGCGCATGGCGCGGTGGATGGCGTCCTCGTCCACCGCGACGAGCTCGGTGACGTGCCGGCGACTCAGCGGATAGGTGTGCTCGCCGACGATGGCGGCGGCGAGACTTTTGGCGCAGCTTTGCACCTCACTGAGCCTGGCG
Organism: Chromohalobacter sp. 11-W; assembly: GCF_029889905.1. GTDB lineage: Bacteria > Pseudomonadota > Gammaproteobacteria > Pseudomonadales > Halomonadaceae > Chromohalobacter. The sequence continues at coordinate 112,439 of NZ_JARANZ010000008.1, forward strand.
GGGCCGCCCTGGGCCCAGGCATGCGCCATGCTCGCCGCTCCGCGGGGTTCCACGCCGATCAGCGAGAGCTTAGGCCGCCGCGTCGACGTCGCCACGCCGATGCCCCCGATCAGGCCGCCGCCACCGACCGGGCACAGGATCGCCTGGGCGTCCGGTGCCTGCTCGAGCACCTCGAGGCCCAGCGTGCCCTGGCCGGCGATGATGCGCTCGTCGTCATAGGGATGCACCAGCGTCAGCCCGCGCTTCTCGACCAGTTCATGCATCAATGTCCAGGCCGCGTTGATATCGCCGTGCAGGATGACCTCCGCACCCAGCGCGCGGCTGCCCTCCACCTTGAAAGAGCTCGCATTCTCGGGCATCACGATGGTCACGGATATGCCCATCTGACGTGCCGCCCAGGCTAGCCCCAAGGCGTGATTGCCGGCGGATACGGCCCCCAGTCCGCCGGCGAGTTCCTCGTCACTCGCCGTGCGCAGCCAGTTCAGCGCACCGCGTGTCTTGAAGGAGCCGGTGTGCTGAAATGACTCGGCCTTGAGCCACACGCGCCGTTCCAGACGCTCGGACAGCGTCTGGTCGAGCAACAGCGGTGTCGGCGCGAGGGCCTCGGCGATCCGCTCCCGCGCGCGTTGGAGATCTCTTACTTCCATTTGATGTTGCAGCCCATGGAGGGTATTTGCTGGGCCGCCGGCGCACGGTCGGCGAGCACCGCATCGGCGGCGGCGCGCAGGTCCTCTCCGGTGACCGGCGTCTCCTTGCTGGGCCGGCTGGCATCGAATTGTCCTCGGTAGGCCAGCCGGTGCTCGTGGTCGAAGAGGAAGAAGTCCGGGGTGCAAGCCGCCTCGAAGGCGCGCGCCACATCCTGGCTTTCATCCACCAGGTAGTGAAAGGTATAGCCGCGCGCGTTGATTTCCTCACGCATGCGCTCGGGGCTGTCATCCGGATGGGCGTGGAAGTCGTTGCTGTTGATGGCGATCACTGCCAGGCCCTTGGCCTGGTACTCGCGAGTAAAGTCGGCGAAAGCATCCGCGATGTGCTTGACGAACGGGCAGTGGTTGCAAATGAACGCGACCAGGACCGGCCGCCCGGCGAAATCGGCGCTGTCGACTTCCTTGCCGTCGGCATCGGGAAGCCGAAACGTCGGCAGTGGCGAGCCCAGCTCGATCATGGTGGAAGGTGTCAATGACATTGGGGACCTCCTGTACGCGATGAATACTACCCAGCCTGGCAACAGGCGAGATGCATGCATTCATTCTAGGCGCGGTTGGCCCCTCAAGGGCAAGGATGCCTCTGAGATGGTCATTGTCTAGGCGCGTCGGGCGTCTACTGGCGGATTGCGCTACGGCATGCTCTTCGGACTGGGGGAAGTGGGGCATGCGTCAGACGCGACATAGCGTTTTTGGATCCAATGCGCGCGGACAAGCCTATGCCTGACGCTGGCGAAACTCCTTGGGCGAGCAAGCGACGTGGCGTTTGAAGAAGCGCGTGAAATAGGCCGGCTCCTTGAAGCCCAGCCGTTCGGCGACCTGGCCGATGGTCATGTTGGTATAGGTCAGGTGGCGCTTGGCCTCGAGAAGCACACGCTCGTGTAGTAATTGTTGCGCGCTGCGCCCCGCGAGGCGTTGGCAGATCGCACTAAGGTGCGCGCTACTGATGCCCAGGCGTTCGGCGAGGTCGGGAATGCTGGGTTGCTGATGGTAGTGGGCTTCGATGAGCTGTTGAAACCGGGCGAGGTGCGCCTCGCCGCGTTCATGATGGCGCGAGCGACGGGCCTGGCGGCGCGTGGCACGTCGTGAGGCCAGGACCAGAAGACTGTTGAGCAAGGCCTCGAGCAAGGCATCGCGACCTTCGGCGGGCTGGCGGTACTCGGCATCGAGCTGGGCAACGAGCGTGGCGATGGGGGCGCGCTCCGGTTGGTCGGCAAGCGGGTAAAACGCCGCGCGTGCCAGGATCTGCCCTTGAGGATGCAGGGTGTCGGCGATATGCCGCGCCAGTGGCATGGCCAGCGTCACGATATGCCCGTCGACATCGCGCGAGAAGCGAAAGGCGTGCACCGTCATGGCCGGCACCACGATGAGCAGCGGCCCCTTCAGGCGCTGCGCACCCTCCTCAAAGGTCAGGTTCACCTCGCCGTGCGCGATATGCAGCACATGCACCAGATCGGCATGGCGGTGCGGCCGTATATGCCAATCGTGCAGTCGGCTGCGCTCGGCGATGGACTCGCAATGCAGCAGGTCGGGGGTCGGCCATTGGTGCGTTTCGCCATACAGCTGAAAGACGGGAATGGCGCGATTGGGCGATGCCGACATGGCAATCTCCTGTGCGACGAAAGTCGAGGCTTCGACCAAAGTTATGGCCGGATCTTGGGAAAGTATAAATTCATGCGGGAATTTTGTCTTATTCGCAGGTTTTCATCGGTGAAAAATGCAACTCGATGACTGGCCGTGCTGCCAGACCCGAATAAGAGGAGATTGCCATGAAAACCCAAGTCGCGATCATCGGTGCCGGTCCCTCCGGGCTGCTGCTGGGGCAGTTGCTGCAACGCGCGGGGATCGACAACGTCATCCTCGAGCGTCGCAGCGGCGAATATGTCTTGAGCCGCATCCGTGCCGGCGTGCTGGAGCAGGGCATGGTCGACCTGTTGCGCGAAGCCGGTGTCGAACAACGCATGGATGCCGAGGGCCTGCCGCACGACGGCGTCGAGCTGGCCTTCGACAACCGTCGGGTGCGCATCGACCTCGCTGGGTTGACCGGTGGCAAGCAGGTCATGGTCTACGGGCAGACCGAGGTGACCCGCGACCTGATGGAAGCGCGTGCCGCCGAGGGCGGAAAGACGCTCTATGAAGTGGACAATGTGCAGCCCCACGCTCTGGAAACCGACGCCCCATACCTCACCTTCGAGCACAACGGCGAAACGCTGCGGCTCGATTGTGACTATATCGCGGGCTGTGACGGTTATCACGGCGTCTCGCGCCAGACGATCCCCGCCGATCGGCTGAAGACGTTCGAGCGGGTCTATCCCTTCGGCTGGCTGGGGCTGCTCTCCGACACGCCGCCGGTCTCCGACGAGTTGATCTATGCCCGCCACGAGCGGGGCTTCGCGTTGTGCAGCATGCGCTCCCAGACCCGCAGCCGGTATTACGTGCAGGTGCCGCTGGAAGAGAAGGTCGAGGATTGGTCCGATGCGCGTTTCTGGGAAGAGCTCAAGCGCCGCCTGCCCGAGGACGTCGCAGCCAATCTGGTGACCGGGCCCTCGCTCGAGAAAAGCATCGCGCCGTTGCGCAGTTTCGTGGCCGAGCCCATGCAGCACGGTCGGCTGTTCCTGGTCGGCGATGCCGCGCACATCGTGCCGCCGACGGGCGCCAAGGGGCTCAACCTGGCGGCCAGCGACGTCAACACCCTGTATCGCCTGATGGTCAAGGTCTATCACGAGGGCCGCACCGATCTGGTGCCGCGTTATTCCCAGACCTGCCTAAAGCGCGTCTGGAAGGCCGAACGCTTCTCGTGGTGGATGACCTCGATTCTCCATAAATTTTCCGAGGAAGAGGATTTCGGCGCCCGCATGCAGCAAGCCGAACTGGACTATGTCACCGGCTCCGAGGCAGGCCTGACGACCATCGCCGAGAACTACGTCGGCTTGCCTTACGAACCGTTGGAGGGCTAGGCGTGCGGCCCGCATCGTGTCGACGATGCGGGCCGCCCGAAAAACGCCTGCGCCGCGTGGATATCGCGTTAGCCGAATAGCTTCTTGAGCGTATGCGGCTGGCTGCGCAAATACTGCTTCGGGGCATGTACGGTAGCGCCGAGCTTGGCGGCGGCGTGCCACGGCCAGCGCGGATCAAAGAGCATGCCGCGAGCCAGCGCGACGGCGTCTGCCTCGCCACCGAAGACGATGCCCTCTGCCTGTTCCGGTTCGGTGATCAGGCCGACAGCAATCACCGGCATGGCGACTTCCTGCTTCATGCGGCGAGCGAACGGTACCTGATAGTTGGGGCCGACGTTCAAGGTCTGGCGTGGGTCCAGGCCACCACCGGAGCAGTCGATGAAGCTGCAGCCGCGGGCGTCGAGTGCTCGCGCCAACTCGACGCTTTGCTCCAGATCCCAGCCGCCTTCGACCCAATCGCTTCCGGAGATACGGATACCCACAGGCTTGTCGTCCGGGAAGACCGCGCGCACGGCATCGAAGATCTCCAGCACGATCCGCATGCGGTTTTCCAGACTGCCGCCGTACTCGTCATCGCGCTGGTTCGAAAGTGGCGACAAGAACTCGTGCAGCAGATAGCCATGCGCTGCGTGCAGTTCGATCAACTCGAAACCGAGACGCTCGGCGCGCTTGGCCGAGGCGACGAAGTTCGCCTTGAGCTGCTCGATATCATCGAGACTCATCGCCTGTGGCGGACGCTGCCCGTCCTGATACGGTACGGCGGAAGGCGCCACGGTTTGCCAGCCCCCCTCTTCCAGGCTTAGCTGGGCACCGCCTTCCCAAGGTGCCTGGCAGGAGGCTTTGCGTCCGGCGTGGCCCAGCTGGATGCCGACCGGCATCGGCGAGTGGGCACGAACGGACTGGAGTACACGTGCCATCGCTTGCTCGTTGTCGTCCGAATAGAGCCCCACGTCGCCAGAGGTGATGCGTCCTTCCGGCGCGACGGCGGAGGCCTCGACGATCAAGAGTCCTGCCCCGGAGAGAGCGAGATGCCCCAGATGAATCTTGTGCCAGTCGGTCATGCTGCCGTTTTCGTCGGCGGAGTATTGGCACATCGGTGAAATGACGATGCGATTGGACAATTTGAGCTCGCCGAGTGTGAGCGGCGAGAACAGCTTAGGGGATGCCATTGAAACGTTCCTGAAGGGAATGATGGCAACAATGTAGCGTGCTAATAATTGCTTAGCAATGGCTATCTACGCCGTCGTGTGGGCGAGAGCATTCGCACGCGGGCTTTAGAGCGTGGCTTCTTTTCTATCTCGTTCGACGACGGTGTTGCGTTGTGCATAGTGCTTTGAGATTCAGCACTTTTAGATTTAGTGCTTTTAGATAAATCCTCGGCTGGCGAGGTGATCCAGGCGAATACCGGCAAGGAGAGGCGCCAGTAGATGGCGCTGAGACGCAGCGCCAGGATCACCAGGATAGGCAGCGCGATAGTGACGTAGGGGTGGATAGGGTGCGTGTACAGGGTGACGTATGCCGTGGCGCCTGCGATGGAGGCAGTCGCATAGATTTCCTGGCGCAGCACCATGGGGACCCGCCGTGCGAGTACATCGCGCAGCATGCCGCCCGCGACACCGGTGAGGAGTCCCATCAAGACAGCGACGGTACCTCCATGGCCCAGCGCCAATGCCTTGTGAGCGCCGATAATGGTGAAGATGGCGAGCCCGAAGGCATCGAGTACGGGCAGGACGATGCGCGATAACCGGTGAATGTAATGAAAGCCGACGATCGATGACACGACGGTGATGATGATCACCCATAAATAGGTGGGGTCGGTGACCCAGAACACCGGGCGAATGCCCAGTAATAGATCGCGCAGGGTACCGCCGCCGATGCCTGTCATTGCGGCCAGTACGAGCATGCCGAAGGGATCCATCCTCGAGCGGCAAGCAAGGATGACCCCTGAGAGCGCGAAGACAGTCACCCCAGCTAAATCCAGCCAATAAACCCAGTCTGTCACCCTGTTACTCCTTGAAAGTTTCTTCTTTTATCTTTTGGATACAGTAAGAACATTTCAAAAGCCATCAGGCATTTTTGACCGTGCCTATCAATCCGATGAACATATTCAGGGATAGCGTCCACTACGCCGGTTTTCGACCAAAACCTCTAGAATGGCGTTGGTTTCTTGCATGATAGGCGTAAGTGGTTCGCCTTTTCGTCGGCTGCATATGATGGGAATGGTGATATCGGTGTCGGCGAGATAGACATAGGAAATGCCATCGCGTTGAAGGCGGCGAACTTGTTCGGGTACCAGCGTGATACCGAAGCCTGAGGCAATGAGCCCTAACGTCGTTTGGAGCTCGTTGGTTTCCTGCACGACATTGACCTTCATGCCTCGGCGACGAAACATACCCAAGACTATATCCGCCATGCTTGGGCGTGGTGAGGCGGGGAAAAGTACCATTGGGTAGTTTGATAGTTCCGCTATGGTGGGCTGAGTACCTTCTAATATATGGCCCGCGGGGACAGCGGCCACCATCGGCTCTTCAAACAGCACTTCCTGCTCTATCTCGGGGTCGTCGATTCGCAGACGGCCGAATCCGATATCAATACGTCCCGCTTTGAGCGCCTGGATCTGCTGAACCGTGGTGAGCTCTGAAAGTGTCAGCTCGGCATCATCATTTTGTCTAAGTTGCCTCACGAGGGAGGGGAGTTGCCCATAAAACACGGAGGGTACGAAACCAATCCCGAATAACTCGCGCTTGCTGCGAACCATGTGCCTCGTGGCATGGATGGTCGTGTCTACTTTTTCAAGTATCTGAAGAGAATGCTCATAAAAGAACTGTCCCGCCGGTGTCAGGCTCAACCCACGGGCCTGGCGGACAAACAATTGAGCCCCCATCTCCTCTTCTAACTGTTTGATTTTCCTTGTTAATGGTGGCTGTGCCATATGCAGATTTTGTGCCGCTTTGGTGAGGTTGAGCTCCTCGGCGACGGTGCAAAAACAGCGCAAGTGATGTAGCTCCATGATACCTCCTGGGTATGAGTAGCCACTCAAACAATATTGGTGATGCTAAAGACAAACAAGCAAGACTTTGGGGCAAGACGAAACATCTTAGTGGAGCTCCCATGCCCGTTGTCATTGAACATATTGAAACTCAACTCGTCGACCTGCCGACGATTCGGCCGCACAAGCTGTCGATGGCCACTATGGGATGCCAGACGCTGGTTATCGTACGCATGCGCCACAGCGACGGCGTGGAAGGATTAGGTGAGGGCACCACTATCGGTGGCCTCAGCTATGGCCCCGAGAGCCCGGAGAGTATCAAGTGCAATATCGATACCTACTTGGCGCCGCTCCTCATTGGACAGTCGTCGGCCAATATCAATGCCCTTCGGGCGCGTATGAATCGCCATGTACGCGGCAACACCATCGCCAAGTCGGCGCTGGAAACCGCATTACTGGATGCCCAGGGAAAACGCTTGGAGGTGAGTGTTGCCACCTTGCTTGGCGGGACAAATCACGACCATTTGCCAGTGCTTTGGACGTTAGCCAGTGGTGATACGCAGCAAGACATTGAGGAGGCTTTTCAGCGGCTCGATGATCGTCGCCACTGTGATTTCAAACTGAAAATTGGTGCGAACTCGGTCGACCAGGACGTAAATCACGTCGCCATGATCAAGGAGGCGCTGGGGGAGCGGGCCAGCATTCGAGTCGATATCAATCAGGCGTGGGATGAGTCTACTGCAGTACGCGGCATCGCTGCACTACAAAACGCCGGCATCGATCTAATTGAGCAACCTGTCGACGCCCGTGATAAGGCCGCAATGATTCGTCTATCCAGACGTTTCAATGTGTCGATGCTAGCCGATGAGGCGGTACAGGATACGCGTGATGGCCTTGATCTGGTGTGCGGTGGTTTTAGTGGTGCTTTTGCACTGAAGATCGCCAAGTCGGGTGGGCCGCTGGAGGCTCTGGAGTTGGCGCACTTGGCACAAGCCTCAGGTATGGAGCTCTATGGCGGCACCATGCTCGAGGGCACGATCGGCACCGCCGCCTCGCTACATGCCTGGTCGACGCTTTCCGAGATGGCCTGGGGTACCGAGATGTTCGGCCCTCTATTGCTCGAAGACGATATCGTCGCCGAGCCGCTTTCCTATCACGAGTTCGGTGTCGAGCTGCCGGCCGGCCCAGGCCTCGGCATTACCCTCGACGAAGACAAACTTACCCACTATTCGCGTAAGTAATCCGCGACTTCAAAGATCGAAGAGGAGAGCGCCATGCTATTTCAAGTGCAAATGACCGTGAAATTGCCGACGGATATGCCGTCGAATCAGGCCGCCGAGATCAAGGCGAAGGAAAAGGCCTACTCCCAGGAACTACAGCATGCTGGGAAGTGGCGTCATTTGTGGCGTGTGGCCGGTAGCTACGAAAACGTCAGCGTATTCGATGTCGAGGACAACGCTGAACTTCAAGAAATTATCAGTGGTTTGCCGCTGTTTCCCTATATGGAAATTAACGTCAAGCCGTTGTGTCGGCATCCATCGTCGGTGCACGACGGTGACGCCTGAATAACCAAGGCTCTAACGGGCTTCATCACGCCAACTCATAGAAACCTAAAGACTATAACAAGTGAGGCAATGACCATGACCGTCAAGATCTACGAGACCCAAGCAGTACAAGATTTCCTGAATAGCATCAGCGGCTTTGACCAAGAAGGAGGCAGCGAGCGTGCCAAAAAAATCATGCACCGCTTCCTCTCCGATCTGTTCAAGTTGATCGACGACTTCGACGTCACCCAGGAAGAGTACTGGACTGCCGTCAACTTGCTCAACGCTTTGGGTAGTCAGACACAGTTTGGTTTGCTCTCACCGGGCTTGGGCTTTGATCACTACCTGGATATGCGCCAGGACGCTATCGATGCCGAGGCCAAGCGGACTGGCAACACGCCTCGCACTATCGAAGGACCACTCTACGTCGCCGGCGCCCCCGAGGCAGAAGGCTTCGCGCGCCTGGATGACGGTAGCGATCTTGATGCCGAGACCATGTGGCTGACCGGCCAGGTGCGTGACATCGACGGCACCCCGATTCCCGGCGCCAAGGTCGAAATATGGCACTGCAACTCCAAGGGCAATTACTCGTTCTTCGACCCGACCCAGAGCGAGTACAACATGCGTCGCACCATCTACGCCGACAGCGAAGGCCGCTACACCGCGCGTAGCATTATCCCCTCCGGCTACGGCGTGCCGGAAGGCGCCCCCACCGACGTGGTACTCAAGGCCTTGGGTCGTCACGGTGAGCGCCCGGCGCACATCCACTACTTCATCTCTGCACCCGACTATCAGCACCTCACGACTCAGATCAATCTGGCTGGCGACCCCTATACATTTGACGACTTTGCCTTCGCCACTCGCGAGGAGTTGGTGATTGAAGGCAAGCATATCGAGAGTGTGGCGGAAGCTGAAAAGCGCGGTCTGGAAGGGCCATTTACCGAGGTGATCTTCGATATCGAACTGGCCAAGACCGAATCGGCTGATCTGCAAGTTCGCCACAAGCGTGCCCGTGCCAAGGAAGATGAGCAGGATGCTGCCAGTCAGCTGGCCAGCACTGCCAAGGTCTGATTGGCCTCATCGCGACGCTTTAGCGCGACCCGCTGAAAGCGTATCCATAAAGCAATCGAGGAATTGGCTATGACCTCACAACTTGATCGTCTCGAAGAGCGCGTTCGTGGTGCCGTCGTCGATGATGCCGACCAGGGTATCTTCCGCGTTCACCGCAGCATCTTCACCGACCCGGACTACTTCGAACTGGAGATGAAGCACATCTTCGAAGGCAACTGGCTGTTCCTGGGCCATGAAAGTCAGGTCGCCGAGTCAGGTGACTACATGACCGTGACCCTGGGCCGCCAGCCGGTGATCATCACCCGTGACAAGCAGGGCGAATTGCATGCCCTGATCAATGCCTGCGCGCATCGTGGCGCGACCCTGTGCCGCAAGAAACGCGGCAACAAGGGCACTTTTACTTGCCCTTTCCATGGCTGGAGCTTCAAAAACGACGGTACATTACTCAAGGCCAAAAACGAGAAAGCCGGCGCCTATCCTGACGGCTTTAAACAGGATGGCTCTCATGACCTAAAACGTATCGCACGTTTCGAGAACTATCGAGGCTTCCTATTCGGTAGTCTGAGTTCGGATGTCCAGCCGCTCGCCGAGCACCTAGGCGAAACCACCAAAGTCATCGACAACATCGTCGATCAAGCGCCGGAGGGGCTTGAGATCCTGCGTGGTACATCGTCTTACACCTTTAACGGCAACTGGAAGCTGGGGGCCGAGAATGGTGCCGACGGTTATCACGTCAGTACGGTGCATTGGAATTACGCCTCGACGATGGATCGCCGTAATTACGACGCTGGCGGCACCAAAGCAGTGGATGCCGATGGTTGGTCGAAGAGCCGGGGCGGTTTCTACTCCTACGAGAATGGCCACATGATGCTGTGGACGCGCTTACTCAATCCCGAGGTGCGTCCGGTCTACTCCCAGAAAGACTGGATCGAGGAGCAGTTCGGCGAGGCGCGTGCCGACTCCATCGTCAATCAGACCCGTAACCTGTGCTTGTATCCCAATGTGTATCTGATGGATCAGTTTTCCACGCAAATTCGTGTCATTAGACCGTTGGCCGTGGACAAGAGTGAAGTGACTATCTATTGCTTCGCGCCCAAAGGTGAATCGGCGGAGAATCGCGCGCTGCGTATCCGCCAATACGAGGACTTCTTCAACGTCAGTGGTATGGGTACTCCAGATGATCTAGAGGAATTTCGGGCTTGCCAGAACGGTTATGCCGGTCTCGATGCCGAATGGAACGATCTTTCCCGGGGCGCCAAACAGTGGATCGAGGGTGCCGATGAAAATGCCAAGGCCATCGACATGAAACCGCTGCTTAGCGGGGCCTCTCCTGAAGATGAAGGCCTGTATGTGATGCACCACAAGCATTGGGTCGCTGAAATGCTGAGCGCCATCGACAAGGAACGCAGCCAGTTCATTCCTACCGCTTCCGCATCGTAAAGAGGGCATCGCCATGAGCATGAGTTTTCTAGACATTCAGGCCTTCGTCTACCGGGAAGCGCGTCTACTTGATGATCGTGACTGGGATACCTGGCTCGAGTGTTACAGCAAGAATGTGGTGTTTTGGATGCCGGCCTGGGACGACGATGACCGGCTGACTCAGGACCCTCAGTCCGAGATCTCGCTGATCTACTACCCCAATCGTGAAGGGTTGGAGGATCGCGTCTATCGAATCAAGACCGAACGTTCCGGGGCGACCAGCCTTCCCGAGCCGCGTACCACCCATCAGATTTCCAATCTGGAGGTACTTAGTCAGGAGGGTGACAAGGTAGAGCTGCGTTTCAACTGGCACACATTGAGTCATCGCTACCAGCAGACCAACGCTTATTTCGGCACGTCTTTCTACACATTGGACGTGTCTGGGGACGCCCCGCTGATCGAGCGGAAGACGGTGATTCTCAACAACGATTACATCCACCAGGTCATTGACGTCTATCACGTCTGATTTCTAATGGACCTCGTGGCAGGGACGCCACAGTGTAAGACAGTGCATGAAAAAGAAGCATAAAGGAAAAGATGTTAACGCCACTCCATAATCACAACACAAGCTCTTTGGTGAACATAATGAAACACGCCTTAAAGAATACTGTCTTGGCCTCACTGATAGGCACCAGTCTCGTAGCCTCTGCAATGGCGACTGCGAGCGAGCATCCGGTCAAGCTGGGCCTGATGCTACCATACTCCGGTACCTACTCGGCTTTGGGCGAAGCCATTACCAATGGCCTAAAGCTCGCTATAAAGGAACAGGACGGTCAGCTCGGCGGTCGTGATGTTGAGTATGTTCGACTCGACTCCGAGGCTGATCCCTCTCAGGCGCCCCAGAACATGAGCCGTCTGGTCAAGGGTGATGATGTCGACTTCGTTATCGGCCCGGTGCATTCCGGCGTAGCTATGGGTATGCTGCGGATGGCCAAGAAGACCGGTGCCATCACCATTATTCCCAATGCTGGTTTAGAAGCTGCCACTAACCAGCTGTGCATGCCCAACGTGTTCCGCACCTCGCACAGCATGTGGCAGGATAGCTACCCGATGGGCAAGGTCGCCTATGAGCGAGGCCACCGCAAGGTAGTGACTATTACCTGGGACTATGCTGCTGGTAAGGAAGACGTGGCCGGCTTCAAGGAAGCCTTCACCAAGGCTGGAGGCGAGATCGTCGAGCAGATCTGGGTGCCTTTCCCCAGCACTGAATTCCAGAGCTATCTCAGTCAGATCGCTAGTATCGACCCTGATGCAGTCTATACCTTCTTCGCTGGCGGCGGTGGAGTGAGCTTCGTGCGCGATTACGCTGCGGCTGGGCTAAAGGAAAGTATTCCTTTACTTGGCTCAGGCTTTTTGACTGAGGGCAATCTTCAGGCGCTGGGCGAAGCAGGTGAGGGGGTGATGACCACGCTACACTATGCCGATACCCTTCAGAGTGAGGCGAATCGCAATTTCGTCTCAGCTTACCAGGAGGCCTATGGTGAGACTCCCGATGCCTACGCCGTCCATGGCTACGATACTGGAAAAATGCTTGCTCAGGCCCTGTATTCTGTCAAAGGCGATACCGAGAATAAGGAAGCATTAATAGAGGCACTTTCCAACGTCCACTTGGATAGTCCGCGCGGCCCAATAAGCTTCTCCGACTCTCATCATCCGATCCAGAACATCTATTTGCGTGAGATCCAGGATGGCAAGCAGGAAGTCGTCGATGTTGCCTATGAGCAACTTGAGGTGCCGGACGACGCCTGCAAGATGTAACACGGAACGTCTGACCTGCGGGGCGGGCCAAGCTCGCTCCGTCCATCGCGGAGGAGGTTACATGGATCTCGCATTTTTTGGCGTGCAGCTCCTTAATGGGCTGCAGTACGGGCTATTGCTATTCCTTATCGCCAGTGGCCTGACCCTGATCTTTGGCATCATGGGTATCATCAACCTAGCCCATGGCGCTATGTACATGATCGGGGCCTACTTGGTCTATGACCTGAACCTGCGCCTGGGGAATTTCTGGTTGGCAATTGTCGTAGCTGTGCCGATTGCCGTTGCCTTGGGGCTGATTATCGAACGTCTCTTCCTTGACACGCTTTACAAGCGCGATCACCTCTATCAGGTGCTGCTGACTTTCGGCCTGATCCTGGTGATCAACGAGGTTCAGCGCATCATCTGGGGAGGCGATGTGCATAGTGTAGCGGTGCCGTCACCCTTTGATACCAGCCTGCAGCTTACTAGTAACCTGCAATACTCGGTATACCGGCTGTTCTTGATGGGCGTGTGTCTAGCCTTGGCAGCCGTCATCTACTGGGTGATCCGACATACTCGGCTGGGTATTATCATCCGCGCCGGTGCCGTTGATCGCGATATGGTTGAGGGGCTGGGTATCAACGTACGCACTCTGTTTACCTTGATCTTTAGTGCCGGCGTAGCGCTGACGGCCTTCGCTGGAATGATCGCAGCCCCTCTGTCCACCATAGCTCCGGGAATGGGGGATAGCATCCTGATTACCTGTTTTGTCGTGGTGGTCATAGGCGGGATTGGCTCGATCAAGGGCGCCTTTTGGGGGGCCATCTTGATTGGTATGGCTGAGACTTTCGGCTCGGTACTGATCCCTAGCCTCGCCAGCATGGTGATATACCTGATCATGGCCGCTGTGCTGCTGGTCAAGCCACGCGGTCTTTTTGCCTGAGGAGGCGCAGACATGCTGCATCGTTATCCGAGACGCGTCGCTATCATCATGCTGGCATTGACGCTCTGCGTAGCCGTATTCCCCCTGTGGGGCCCGGCTGTTTTCGGCGATCAGGTAGATTTCATTCAGGAGAAGCTTACCCTGATGGTGATCCTAGCATTATTCACCATGAGCTTGGACCTGCTGGTGGGTATCGTCGGGCTAGTCAGTTTGGGGCATGCTCTGTTCTTTGGGGTCGGTGCCTACACACTGGCCTTGGCTAGCCCTGAATATAGTGCCGCCTCCCTATGGTGGATGTTGCCATTGGTCATTGCTGTCGCGGCGATAACGGCATTTGTGGTCGGCCTGCTGGTGATCCGGACCAAGGGCATTTTCTTCATCATGTCCACCCTGGCCTTCGGCCAAATGTTCTTCTATCTGATAAGCACTTCGCAATTCGCTGGTGGTACGGACGGCCTCTTCATCATGTTTCGCCCGAGCGTCACATTCGGCGAAACGACACTGCTGGATCTGAGTAATTCGCAGACGTTCTTCTACTTCTGCTTGGGATTGTTAATTGTCGGCTACCTGTTCATGCGCTGGCTGACTCGTTCTTACTTCGGCCAGGTGCTTGACGGCATCCATGACAACGAGCACCGCATGCAGGCGCTTGGCTATGCAACCAGTGGCTACAAGCTGGTAGCCTTTGTGATCGCCGGGGTCCTCGCCGCCATTGCCGGTATGCTGGCTGCTATGCAGTATGGCTTCGCCAACCCTGTACAGCTCGGCTGGCACACCTCTGGTGAGGTGCTGATGATGTTGATTCTTGGCGGCATGGGTACCATCTTCGGCCCAATCCTCGGCGCCTTCGCCTACGAGATCCTGCTATACGTTTACGAGCACCTGACCGTGCACTGGCCGATTCTGATGGGCCTTACCATCATCGCCTCCGTGTTGGTGCTGCCCCGAGGTATTGCCGGGCTGATTATTGCCCCGCCTTGGAACCGCAAGAAAACGCCGGTCGCAAAGGAGCAGGCCGCAGAATCAGTCATTCCGCCCAACAGCATTCAGCGCAATGAGGGGTAAGCCATGAGCAATGAACCGATTCTGGCCACTCACGGGCTGATCCGTCGCTTCGGCGGTCTGGTAGCGGTCAGTGACGTTGACTTCGATGTCAGGCCAGGTGAGATCCACGCCATTCTCGGGCCCAATGGAGCCGGAAAGAGTACCTTAATCAACCTTTTGTCGGGAGAGATCCCGCCCTCAGAGGGCCAGGTACTCTTTCACGGTAAGCCGATCCAGGGCAAGAGCGTGCGCCAGATCGCCCGCATGGGTATCGGTCGCAGCCATCAGAAGACCAATATCTTCCCTCGCCTCAACTGCCTGCAGAACTGTGAGCTGGCATCTCGCATCCACATGGGAGGCGTGTTCGGCAGCTGGCGTTCCCGCCAACGGGCACGCAAGGTCAGCGAGCGGGCCCTTGAGGTGCTCGAGACCTGTCATCTGGTTCACCGCGCTTATACCCCGGCCGCCGACATGAGTTACGGCGAGCAGCGTCAGCTGCAAATCGCCATGGTGCTGGCTACAGCGCCCACCCTGATGCTACTCGACGAACCCATGGCCGGCATGGGCCGCGAGGAAACCTGGCAGGTCACAGAACTGCTCAAGAGCCTTACCGACCGCTACACTCTGGTACTTATTGAGCACGACATGGACAGTGTCTTCTGTCTGGCTGACCGCATTACCGTGATGGTGGACGGCTGTGTACTGGAGAGCGGGACCACCGATCAGATCCGTACCAGCGAGAAGGTACGTGAAGTCTATCTCGGGCGCCACCACGAGGAGGCGACGGCATGACGGCACAGCAACAGATTATCCCGCTGATCGATGCCTGCAACCTTCACACCTATTATGGCGAAAGCCATGTACTGCACGGTGTCGATCTTACTCTTATGCCTGGAGAGACGCTGAGCCTACTGGGGCGTAATGGCATGGGTAAGACCACCACGCTGAGGTCGATCCTAGGCTTCGTGCCACCGCGCTACGGGGAGGTGCGCATCAAGGGCGTGCCGGCGGCGAAGCACCGCCCCTGGCAATTGATCCGCCAGGGCATCGGTTATGTGCCGGAAGGGCGTGGCATCTTCCCGGGCATAAGCGTGCGTGAGCATCTCATCATGGCCGCTCGGCCTAACGACAGGGGCGAGTCACCCTGGACGCTGGAGCGCGTGCTGGACACTTTTCCACGGCTCGGACAGCGAATTAATCATGATGGCTCTTTCCTATCGGGGGGCGAGCAGCAGATGCTGTCGATCGGGCGTGCGCTGACTACCAATCCCGATATGGTCATCCTCGACGAGGCTACCGAGGGTCTGGCTCCGTTGATTCGTGACGAGGTGTGGAAGATTATCCACGAGATCAAGGCTTCGGGTATCGCCGCCATCATTGTCGACAAAAATATTGACAACCTGCTGGAAGTGGCCGAGAAGCACATATTGCTGGTCAAGGGCGAGGTAATCTACAGCGGCGGTTCCAAAGGCCTGGAGGACGATCCCGCGATCCTTGAGACCCACCTCGGTGTCGCCTGAGGGATAATGGATAGACGCTTTATGCGACTGCACACCAACTGGTTGATACCTCCTTATTCTTGGATAGTGAGCGGTGTATGGCAAGGGGGTTGAACAAAAAAGCGCCGCCTTTGGGGTATGTGTGAAAATGCTAAAATCCCTACAACACGCACCCAACATTGCGATCCCTACTGCTACGACTAATAAAAACGGGACCAATGAAAATACGAATGGTCTGTTTCGGCTATTCAAAGGGGATGACTCTCGGCAGGTGGCGGATGACGAGCTGAGAGGGGGTATTAAGCAGCCGGATAACCATCCTAGGAGCCGATTCGGTTATCAGGCACCGGGATGGGTGTTCTTGGGAGAATACTCAGGAGCTCTGGATACCGCAGTTATGGCTTGAGTTCTGAATTCAAGCCAGTCTGAATTTCCCAAATCAAGAACAGAAGGATATAGCATGGAAAACTCCATTAAATCTATCGATCAGACGCCTGAATATGATGAGATCGTGAATGTGGTACAACTGTATGTCGAAGGTTTTCAAGGGGAAATAGACAAGCTGAAGGAGGCCTTTCACGAGGATGCCTGGATTCTTGCTATTGCCGCAGATGGCGTTCTTAGCAAAGATTTGATCAGCGGCCGCTTTGAGCGCTGGGCGGCCAGCCACAGGCCGGTCAAGGGGCGCGTTATCCAAGTGACTCAAGCCGGCGAAGTCGCTAGCGTTCTGCTCGGCTTCGACAACATGGAAGATTTGGCGGACTCTTGGGTGGATGTGCTAACCCTACTCAAATTGGACGGCACTTGGAAAATCACTCATAAGAGCGCCGTCCACAGCAGCCGAGCGGCCTGGGCAAAACCGCAATAGCTCCGGTCACATTCTCGTGGTTTGTAGTGCCGTTTGATTGGCACTACACGCCGTAACCCTACTTTGCAAACACCTCGAAGAGCAGACCACGTAGCCATCGGTTACGGTATTCTGATGAAAGCACCGATGCCAGAAGAGATCGGCCAGCAGGTCCGGCCGGCGGATAGGTTCACTATGCCGCTACAGGTTGAGGACATAGCCCTGAGCACTGGCGACTGAGTGCCCACTCCAATCGGGTCACTGCAGTTCAATGTCATCATTTTGTCTAAGTAGCCGTATGAGTGTGGGGAGTTGCCCATAAAACGCGGAGGGCACGAAGCCAACTCCGAACAACTCGCGCGTGCTGCGTACCATGCGCTTTGTGCCATGGATGGTCGTATCTAACTTCTCAAGTGTCTGCAGGGAGTGCTGATGCAAGTAGTGGCCGGCCGGTGACAGACGTAAGCCACGTAGTTGACGGATAGGTAGTTGCCCTGATTTTATTATAAATGATTGATTTTTATAATAAAAATTGGATTAATCATGCGCTGCTTTGGTGAGGCTGAGTTCCTCGGTGAAAGCATAGGAGTAGTGGAAATGTCGTGGCTTCATGATACCTCCTAGGTATGGATGGCCACTCAAACAATATTGGTGAGGGTGAGGACAAAAAGTAAGACTTAGGAGAAATACGAAACATCCTTGATGGAGGCCTCATGTCCGTTGTCATTGAATATATTGAAACTAAACTCGTCGATCTACCGATGACTCAGCCGCACATACGAGGCTGGCGCGCTGGACTTCGCGCGGATGGATACCGGTTTGGGAGGACAACCAGCGATCCCATGATCCGCAAACCGATATTTCGCTGATTTGTTATCCCAGCTGTGAGGGATTGCAAGACTGTGTCTATCGAATCAAGACCGAGCGCTCCGGGGCGACCAGCCTTCCCGAGCCGCGCACCACCCACCAGATCTCCAGCCTGGAGGTACTTAGTCAGGAGGGTGACAAGGTGGAACTGCGCTTCAACTGGCACACATTGAGTCATCGTTACCAGCAGACCAACGCTTATTTCGGCACGTCTTTCTACACATTGGACGTGTCCGGGGATGCCCCGCTGATCGAGCGGAAGACGGTGATCCTCAACAACGATTACATCCACCAGGTCATCGACGTCTATCACGTCTGAGTACCGACCCGGTGGGAGGAGAACGACCATGAGCTACACCATTGCGCTTAATTTCGAGGACGGCGTCTCCCGGTTCATTACCTGCAAGGCAGAAGAGACGGTGCTCGACGCTGCGTACCGCCAAAAGATCAATCTACCGATGGATTGCTCCGACGGCGTCTGCGGGACCTGCAAGGGCCATTGCGAGCAAGGCGCTTTCGACATGGGTGACGACTATCTGGAGGAGGCCCTTTCCGAAGAGGAAGAAGCTGAGGGCAAGGTGCTGACCTGTCAGATGGTGCCGTCTTCGGATTGCGTCATCCAAGTGCCGGTGGCCTCGACCCTTTGCAAGACTCAGGTAGGTGAGATCACTGGGCAGATGGCCTGCGTCGAGTCGCTCTCCGAAGATAGTATCGAATTGATGATCGACATGGACGAAGACGCTGAACTGGCCTTTCTACCCGGCCAGTACATCAATATTCAGGTACCGGGTAGCGAGGAAACGCGTTCCTACTCGTTTAGCTCGTGTCCCGGTGACAAACGGGTATCTTTCCTGATCCGCAATGTCCCGGATGGCTTGATGAGCGGTTATCTTACCCGTACGGCTCAGTCCGGTGACCCTCTAACCCTGACGGGGCCGTTGGGTAGCTTTTACCTACGTGACGTGAAGCGCCCTGTGCTGATGTTGGCCGGTGGCACGGGCTTGGCACCATTGCTTTCCATGCTCAAAGTGCTGGAAGAGAAGGGCTGCGACCAACCGGTCCATATGATCTACGGCGTCAGCCGTGACGATCATCTCGTCAAACTCGATGAGCTCGACGCCTATGTCCAGCAACTGCCCCATTTCAGTTACACCACGGTGGTGGCCGACGAGGCTAGCGAGCACCCGCACAAGGGCTACGTAACGCATCACATGGACGCCGAGATACTTCACGACGGTAACGTGGACGTCTACCTGTGTGGGCCGCCGCCGATGGTCGATGCCGTGCTCAAGCATTTCCGCGAGCAGGACATTATGCCGGCGAGTTTCTACTACGAGAAATTCACGCCCAATCAGACCTCTGAGGAGGCCGCATGAGCATGCAGCGCTTCACCGACAAGGTGGTCGTCATCACTGGTGCCGCTCAAGGTATCGGACGACGAATCGCTGAACTGGCCGCTCAAGAAGGAGCGCACTTGGCGGTGGTAGATCGTGCCGACGAGATCGATGAGGTCGTGGCGACGATCAATACCCAAGGTGGGGAAGCCGTTGCCATTCGAGCTGATCTTGAAACCTGGCAAGGCGCTGAAAGTGCCTTTCGCCAGGCCCATGAACGCTTCGGGCGGGTCGACGTGCTGATCAACAACGTCGGCGGGGCGATTAACTTCAAGCCGTTCACCGAGTTTACCGAAACTGAGATCGAAGCCGAGATCTCGCGTTCACTAATGCCAACATTGTGGTGCTGCCGCGCAGTGCTGCCAGCGATGATAAAGCAAGAAGAGGGCGTCATCGTCAACGTCTCGTCGGCGGCAACACGAGGCATTCACCGTATTCCTTACTCAGCCGCCAAGGGAGGCGTCAACGCCATGACGGCGTCGTTGGCCTTCGAGTACGCCGAGCACGGTATTCGTGTAGTGGCCACTGCACCGGGGGGCACCGAAGCACCCCCGCGCAAAATCTCGCGGGGCACGCCGGAAGCACAGACCGAACAGGAAAAGGCTTGGTTTCAAGCGCATATCGATCAGACCAAGCAGAGCTGCCTGATGGGGCGTTACGGCACTTTAGATGAAATGGCTGCACCGATTCTTTTCTTAGCATCAAGCGATGCCAGCTATATCACGGGTAGCGTTTTGCCAGTGGCGGGTGGTGATCAGGGCTAGCGTTTGTCGGCCCAATTTTAAATATAACAATATTTTGGAGAACATCATGAAGCATATCGAAAAGGGTGACTCCCGAACGCTAGAGCGCGAGACGTGCCATGGGGTCGGCACCGCTGCAGACGAGATAAACGTGATAATCAACGAGCCCGCGGCGTGACGTCTAGATGAGCTTTCTCATTCTAGAGACTCCTAAACTACCCGGCTGATATTTTTCTTGGCCCGCGTCCGAGAGGGTGGCGCGGTCCCTTTTTGCCTTTGCCGAGCTCCGGGATTTCCCTTTATTCCAAAAACAAGGACCGACGCCATGAGTTTACGCAAAGATTGGTCGATACCCGCTGTCACTGCTGGCTTCGTGGCGGTGCTGGTATCCTATTCTGGGCCGTTGGCTATCTTCTTTCAGGCCGCCGAGAGCGCTGAAATATCGAGTGCCATGATGACTTCCTGGGTGTGGGCGATATCGGTCGGTGCCGCTGTCTCCAGCATTGGGCTAAGTCTTTGGCTCAAGGTGCCGGTGGTGACGGCCTGGTCAGCGCCGGGCACAGCGTTATTGGTGGGCCTATTTCCTGAGCTATCGCTGGGTGAGGCGGTAGGGGCTTACTTGACCTCGGCAATGGTGCTCTTCGTGATCGGTGTGACCGGATCCTTCGATCGGATCATCCAGCTGATTCCACCGGGTATCGCCAGCGCGATGATGGCCGGCATTTTATTCCAATTTGGTGTAGGGGTCTTCGAGTCCCTGGCCGCAGTGCCGGCATTGGTCATCGGTATGCTGCTGGCTTACCTAGTATTCAAGCGCCTCACGCCGCGCTATTGCCTGATCGTCTTACTGTTAGTCGGCGTTGGTTTAGCTATGACGTTGGAAGGCGCGAGCCTCGAAGGCGTGACGTTGGAAGTGGCCTCCCCGCAGTTCATTTACCCCGAGTGGACGTGGCATAGCACTCTGAGCCTCGCTATTCCGCTGGTATTGGTTAGCCTGACCGGACAGTTCTTGCCGGGCATGGCGATACTGCGTACCTCTGGCTACCATACTCCGGCTCGGCCGATTGTCACCGTCGCTAGTCTGACTTCTTTCATCACGGCTTTCTTCGGTGGTATCACCACTGTGATCGCCGCCATCACGGCGGCAATCTGCACCAGTAAAGATGCCCACGAAGATCCAGACAAGCGCTATGTGGCGGGTGTGGCCAATGGCGTCTTCTATCTGATCGGCGGCACTTTCGCTGGCACTATCGTATTGTTGTTTACCTCGCTGCCAGGCGAATTCGTAGCTGTACTGGCTGGCTTGGCGCTGATCGGAGCCATTACGAGTAATATTAGTGCCTTCGCTGCCCAAAAAGATCATTTAGAGGCCTCGGTAATTACCTTTCTTGCAACTGCTTCAGGCGTTAGCTTCTTGGGACTGGGGTCGGCTTTTTGGGGGGTGATGATTGGTGCCGTCGCCTATAACATCCTACACCGTCGTTTCGACACTCGAGGCGAATCGCCTCAGGTATCCGATAGCTCGCGTTGAAGCTATCCGGCATTGTGTCTGGGTGGGAGGCGCTACCAGACGAATGCCGCTAGCTCAAGTTTCCGCAAACATCTCATGAATCAGGCGTCGCAACCATTGATTGCCGGCATCTTGGTGGAAGCGGCGATGCCAAAAAAGGTTGATAGGCACTTCGGGTAGTGCCAACGGATGGGGGATGGCACATAGCCCAAAGCGAGAGGCTGTGGCCTCGGCCAGCTTGTCGGTGACGGTTACTACCAAGTCAGTATCGTTGATGATGTAGGGAACGGCGACGAAGTGCGGCAGCCTGAGTCGTATCGGGGGGTTGATACCACTCCTGGCCAGCAGTTCCTCGATTCTGCCATGCCCTGTGCCCTGTGCCTCGACCACGATATGCTGCGCCTTGGCGAAGTCTTCCTGGGAAAACGTGCCGCGTGCAAGGTGATGATTCTCACGCATTAGGCAGACATAGTTCTGCACGAATAATCGCTGCTGGTAGAAACCAGCGCCCAGTTGTGGAATCAGTCCCACCGCGAGGTCGATATGACCTTCCTCCATGTCATGCTTAATGTCATAAAGATCACTGCGTGTGGTTCTCAGTGAGACGTGTGGGGCCACTTCAGCCAGCCGTGACATCAAGCGGGGTAGGAAATAAATTTCGCCGATATCACTCATGGTGATTTGAAAGCGGCGCTGGCTGGTCGCTGGATCAAAGCCATGACTTAGGTTGAGTGTCTCTTGGAGACTGGACAGCGCTTTGGAAATCGGTTCGTGGATGTGTGTGGCATAAGGTGTTGGCATCAGACCTTGCGAGGTGCGCTCAAATAGTTCATCACCGAGCATCTTGCGTAGCCGCTTTAGTGCGTGGCTGACCGCAGGTTGGGTCTGGCCAAGTTGTTCGGCGACCACCTGAGTATTGCGATGTTGGTAAAGTAGATCGAATACCACGAGCAGGTTGGTATCGACCTCCGATAATTTACGCATGAAAGGCCTTCTGTGATGACGCTTAGCTGAGAAAAACGACTGTATACGTAATAATATTCGCTATCCATCCCGGTTAGACAAAGGTCGTAAAAGGGGTGGGGCGGCTAATACAATATGCTGTTATTTATGGGTATTAGCGTCGTTTATTTGCCAAATGAAGGCGGTTTCGTTGTGGGGTATGTCGGCGGAAGTCTAGCGTGATGCTACACCATTCTTTTCTTGATAGGAGTAGTGATCATGCAAACACGGAGCACAACAAAGACCCCTCAGGGAAAGCGCCTCAGCATCGGTATCGTCGGCGGCGGCATCGGAGGTGTGGCCCTAGCCGTGGGCCTCTCTCGCACTCGGGACCTAGAAATTAACCTGTTTGAGGCCGCCGAACGCTTTTCTGAGATAGGTGCCGGAGTTTCGTTCGGTCCTAATGCCGTGCGAGCGATTTCCCTACTCGGCTTAGAGAAAGCCTATCGGCGCATTGCCGATGCCTCGCCGGCTCCCTATGGCGACGTCTGGTTCGAATGGCGACGCTGGCATGATGAGGCCTACCTGACAGCCTCGTTGGCCCCTGGCTGCGGTCAGTCCTCGGTTCATCGTGCTGATTTTCTCGGGGCTATCGTCTCTCACCTGCCTGAGGGTATTGCCCACTTTGGTAAGCGTTGTCGGTCAGTGGAGCAGGACGCTGAAGGTGTCAGCGTAAGCTTCGAGGATGGCAGTGACTTCCGCTGCGATATCCTAATCGGCTTCGATGGAATCAAGTCGGCGGTGCGTGAGCATGTGCTGCCGACTGTTGAATACGGCGCGTTTGATCCTAATTGGAGCGGAACCCAAGCGTATCGCGGCTTGGTGCCTACCGAGAGGCTTCGTCAGGCCCTCCGGGCGGTGGACGTCGACGAGAAGATGGCTACTGTGCCGCAGATGTATTTGGGACCTGATCGCCACATCCTGACCTTTCCGGTGAAGCAAGCGACGCTAGTTAATGTGGTCGCCTTCGTCACTGATCGTTCGATGCCCAATCCGCAACTATCGGAAGGCGCTCCCTGGGTCGAGGAGGTTAGCCAGGAGGAGATGCTTGATGACTTTCCTGGTTGGGGAGTCGCTTCCCGAGCAATTCTCGGTTGTATCGACCAACCAACACGCTGGGCGCTGCATGAGTTACCTGAGCTTCCTCGTTATGTGCGTGACCGCGTATTGATCACTGGTGACGCTGCCCATGCCATGCTGCCCCATCAAGGCGCTGGGGCTGGTCAGGCTTTGGAGGACGCCTATGTGCTGACCGAGCTATTGAGCGATCCAGCCTGTGATCGCGTCACCGCTGCTGAGGTATTAGCGGCTTTCGAGGGTGTTCGGCATGCGCGAACCTGTCGCGCGCAAGCCACCTCTCATGAGGCTGGAAACGTCTATGAGTACTGCGGTACCGGAATCGGCTCCGATGAAGCTCACATCGCCGCCGATCTCAAGCAACGTTTCGACTGGCTGTGGAACCACGACCCTCAAGACGATGTTGCGGCGGCGCGCCAGTGGTTGGGTGGGGAAATGGCTGTCGAATCATAAAGGGATCGGGTGGTATGAGGCGTTACTGTCACCGGCTATTCAGCAGTTCGGATCGGCACCCGGCTGCGTTCGTTATTGGCGTCGGCCATGCGTTGTAGCAAATGGCATAGGGTTTCACGCTCCTCAGTGGAGAGGGGGGCCAGGATTTCCTCTTGGGCGTCGCGGACCGAGGCTTCGGCCTGATGGCGAAGATCACGCCCCGCTCCCGTCAAGGTGACGAGCATTGAGCGTCGATCCTGAGGGTTGCGCTGACGAGTGACCAGACCGCGCTCCTCAAGTTTTTTGACTACTACGGCGATCGTATTGCGATCGAGCGCTGTATAACCACCGAGAGTGATCTGATCCAGTGAACCTTGTTCTTCAAGAGCCGAAAGGGCGACATATTGTAGCTGTGTAAGGTGGAAAGCCTCGCACTGTCGCAGGAAGATGGCCACGCTGCTTTGATGGCAGCGCCTGAGCAAATTGCCAGGCAAGGTGTTGGCTTCGGCGAGGGGCGAGTCGGTCATGGTGTCGAGAGCGTCCGGTGAAAATCGGTGGAAGGCCGCAGTATCGCGGGCCACGGCCTGAATGCTATGGGGATCGTCGCTTGACCTCAACCTGCATGTGGATGGCTCTCGGGTAGAGCGTCGACGAACGCTGGTAGCTCAAGGCAGTTGGTGTTGATAGTCGCAAGCGTCGGATAGGGTGTCATATCGACTTCGAAGCGTCGGTTGTTGGCCATCTGAGCGAACAAGCAGATATCGGCTAGGCCGGGCGAGTCACCGTAGCAGAACTGGCCACGGCGCGGGTCGTCAGCCAGTTGGCGCTCGAGCGCGGTGAAACTTTCAGCAACCCAATGGCGGAACCACGTGGTGACGCCTGCCTCGATTACGTCCAATTCCTGCCCCAGGTATTGCAGCACTCGGAGATTGTTGAGTGGATGGATATCGCTGGCGATGGAATGTACCAGTCCACGCACCCAGGCACGATCTAACGGATCGCTGGGTAGCAGCAATGGCTTAGGATACACCTCGTCGAGATATTCGATGATCGCCAGCGACTGTGCCACCACCGTGCTGTCTTCAAGCTGCAGTGCTGGAACTAGTCCCTGTGGATTAAGCGAGAGGTAGGTGGGGGAGCGGTGCTCCCCTTGGCGTAAGGTGTAGGAGACATGCGTATACGTCAGCCCCTTGAGTTGAAGGGCGGCGCGTACACGCACTGACGCCGAGCTACGGAAAAAATTGTGCAGGACGAGACTCATAGTCCCTCCCGTGGTGTGACGATGGTGATCGAGTGATCACCGACGCCGTCAATGCCACCGGTCACCTTGTCGCCGACCTGGAGCGGGCCGACGCCGGCGGGAGTGCCGGTATAAATCAGGTCGCCAGGGCGGATGCGCATAGTGTGGGAGAGGAGCGAAACGATTTCCTGCACGTCCCATATCAGGTCGGCAATATCTTGGTCCTGCTTGATCTCATCATTGACGGCGAGCCAGATACGGCCCTCGGTGGGATGACCGATATCACGGGCCTTGCGCAAGGGGGAAATCACTGCGGACTCATCGAAGGCCTTGCCCCAATCCCAGGGCCGGCCCTTTTCACGTGCTTCGAGCTGCAGGTCGCGGCGGGTCAAATCATTACCGGCGGCGTAACCATAGATGTAATCGTTGGCCTCCTCGACCGGGACCTGGAAGCCGGCCTTGCCGATCGCTACCACCAGCTCCATTTCGTAATGAAAATTTTGGGTCTCCGGTGGGTAGGGGACATCGCTGCCGTCAGGCACGATAGCGTCGGCGGGCTTGGTGAAGAAGAAGGGAAATTCGCGATTCGGGTCGCGCCCCATCTCTCGGGCATGCGCCTCATAGTTGCGGCCGACGCAGAAAATGCGGCGCACCGGAAAGCGCTTGTTGTCACCCTCAATGGCGACACTGCTGACGGACTGCGGGTCGAAGACGTAATCGGTCATGGTATATCGCTCTTGGTATGGAGTGAAAAAGGTTGAGTGACAAAGAGTCAGTCGGCACTGCGCTGCTCGCGCCAGATGCCCAGCTTTTGCTGAGTTACCCGGTCGGAGAAACTGAATAAAACAGCATCTTCGTGGGCCTGATGGACTACCGGGCACCAACTGGGTATCACGACAATGTCCTTGGGTTTCCAGTGGTAAGTAGTGTCGCCAATGGTGGTCGTACCACTACCCTCAACGACGGTGAACACCGTGGCATCGGTCGAACGATAGCTAGCGGTCTTGAAGCCTTTGGGCAGCAGTTGCACGAAGGGAGAAATGGTGGGCATCGCTGAGCCACCGTCGAGTGGATTGATGTAGCGCATCTTGAGACCGTGACATGGGTCCCACTCATCATGACGTTGCATGACCTCGAGAGCTTCGCGGGTTCGCGTATAGGGATAGTTGAAAAGAGGAGAACTTAGCCCCGTGCGCTCGAAGTCGACGGGTAGCAAGTTGGCGCCATAGCGGGCCTGTGAATCTCCGTTGGGCTTGGTGAGTGCCTGCGTATCTTCGCCCAATCCTTCGGCAAAAGAAGCATCGAAGAACGACAGCATCGGAATGTCGAGGCCATCCATCCAAATCATCGGGTCGTTCGACTCATTCCCGTGATCATGCCAAGCATTAGGCGGTGTGATCACGAAGTCACCCACTTCCATATACGTTCGCTCGCCGTCGACGGCGGTGCAGGCCCCGCTACCCTCCATCACGAAGCGCAACGCTGATTGGCTGTGACGATGGGCGGGTGCCACTTCGCCAGGCAGAACCAGCTGCAGTCCCGCATAGAGCGACGTGGTGATACGACTCTGGCCGCGCATTCCGGGATTCTCTAGGATCAGTACTCGCCGTTCGGCCTCCTTGGCAGTGATCAGATTGCCGGCCTCCATCAGCAGCTCGCGGGCTGGGTCGAACTCCCAGCGATGCGGTTGGCATTCGCTCTTCGGTGTGGGCGTAATGAGATTGTTAAGTACGGTCCAAAGTGCGCTGAAGTTTTTATCGTTAAGCTTGGTATAAAACGCATCGCGCTCCGGTGATCTTTTTGGAGCTTCGGTGAGTGACATGACACACCTCCTTGCGGATTAGGGGTATCGCACCTGTTCTCGTCTTTTCGAGAGCTTTTTGCGGTCCATGCCAGTGACGCTATAGAAAGGCTGTGACCAGTGCGGGATAAAAGATCGTCAGCAGAATCACCAAGCTGGCGGCGAGGATGAACGGCAAAATCCAAAATGTGATCCGCGCCAGGCTGACATTGCTTATTGCTGAGGCCATGAACAGGCCGGCACCGACGGGGGGCGTCAGCAGTCCCAAGGTCAGAGTCATGCAGGTCACCACACCGAAGGCGACTGGATCGATGCCATAGCCCTGCTGAGCGACCGGTAGCAGGATCGGCACCAGAATGATCAGTGCGGCGATGCCGTCGAGGACCATTCCGACCACGATCAGCAAGGCGAAGACCATGAGCATGAAGAGCAGCGGGCTCTGGGTGGTGGTCTGCATCATCCCCGCGACCTGCTGCGGGATTTGGTTGAATACCAGTACCCAACCAAAAGCCTTGGCCGCAGCAATCAGGAACAGCACGATGGCGGTGTTGCGGGCTGTGCGTTGCAGCAGGGCGGGCAGGCTGGCGAGCTTGAGCTCACGAAACACCAAGCCACCGAGAAGCACCGCGAGCAGCGTCGCTACTGCGGCCGACTCGGTGGGCGTGACGATGCCGAAAGCAATGCCGCCGACGATCACCAGCGGAATCGACAAGGTCAGTAGCGCGCCGCGTGTGGCCTGCCACTTGTCGATGTGTGTCGGTCTTGGAGCGTTCGCCGATTTGGCGCGGTGGGCAAAGAGTGCGATTAGGCCACTGATGATCACGAACAGCGCTAATCCTGGCAGGATGCCGCCTAGAAACATCGATCCGATGGATACCTGTCCGATCACCCCGTAGATGATGAAGATCATCGACGGTGGAATGATCGGTCCGAGTAGACCGGAACCGGCGGTCAGCGCGGCGGCAAAGCCCTTGTCGTAGCCGTCCTTTTCCAGCTCGGGGGTCATTACGCGGCTCATGATCGCAATCTGGGCGGTGGCCGAGCCCATAATCGAAGCGAGCATCAGGTTCGAGGTCAGCGACACATAAGCAATGCTGTGCGGTAACCATGAGAACCAGGCACGCGCTGCGAGGATGATGCGCCGGGTTATTCCACCCTCGTTCATGATCTCACCAAGCAGGATGAACAGCGGAATCGCCAGCAGATCGAAGACCTCCAGCGAGCCAAATAGCACCTGTGGCAGCGTCTCGAGGGCACGGAAGTTACCGTCGAGCAGGATGAACGCAAAGGTGGTTGCCAGCAAAACGAAGGCGATTGGCATGCCCATGAGCATGAGCAGGATGAATATGCCGAGCGTCATAGGTCAGTCCTCCTGCACGCCGAGGGGAAAGGCATGGCATGAGCGGTCGGTGAGGCGGGCGGTTATGTGCAGCAGGGACGTAGCCGAGAACAGAGGGATAATCAGATAAAAGATCCATTTGTCCCAACCCAATGTGATTGCCATATCGAAGGCCACGGCCGGGGATGTGACCCAGTCAAGCGAGTACTTGAGCAGCACCGCCAAGATGGCCAGACAGATCAATTCGCTGATCCAGTAGCAGGCCGCGCGTAGCGGGTCTGGCATTACTCCCGTGAGCATGGTAAGCCGCACATGGCTGTCATGGTGGATGCCGATCGAGATGGCCATAAAAGCCATCCAGATCAAGATGTAAACGCCTAACTCCTCGGCGAAGAACAATGGGCTGTTGAAGGCGTAACGAAGGATCACGTTGATAATCAGCAGTATGCCGAAAGTGACGATCAGTGCGCTGCAAACCCATTGCTCTACGTGAACGACGGCACGGCTGGCACGGGTGAGGAGGGTTCCATGGGAAGTTGTCATGGTGTCACCTGCATCGCGGTAATGGATAAGCGGCCACCGTGGCTCGTTTATTGCTCGGTATGCTGGTCAGCGACTTGCTGCTGGAATTGGCTGATCAGCGGCAAAACCGAGAACTTGTCATCGAAGGCGGCATTGGCCTTGGCAAACTGCGTCTTGGCGTCGTCGAGGTGACGGACATCGATGTGTTTCTCGAGGTAGGCGAGATTGTCGGCCTCGGCATCGATTTGAGCCTGGTTGGCCCAGTCCAACGCCTCGTGCATGGCATGGTTCACGACCTTGCGTTCGTTTTCGCTCAGTGTGTTCCAAGTGGTTGTGCTGATCATGGCAATCGCCGGGAAGGCCATGTGGTTAGTCAACGTGAGGTGCTGAGCCACTTCATCGAAGCCAGAGCCGACCAAGGCGTCGAGATCAATGCCGACACCGTCGATCATTTTATTCTGCAAGCCTTGGTAGACGTCGGGCAGTTGAATGGGGGTTGGCACCGCACCCGTTGCGCGCCACCAAGTTTGCATGGCAGAGATGGGAATGATGCGGATCTTCTGATGATCGAGGTCGTCGAGTGAGGTGACGGCGTGGTCGCGCATCAGGATGTGGCGCATGCCGGCGAAGGTATAGCCAAAGGCGTGAAGGCCCTTATCTTCGAGATTATCGAGCATCTGCTCAGCGGCGGGGGTGTGCGCGGCTTGGATAGCGTCCTCGACACTATCGAACAGGAATGGCGTGAACCAGCCGTTAACTGACGGCTCGCGTTGGCTGGTGATAGCGGCGGTCATAATGCCCATGTCCAACAAGCCGGACTGCATCTGTGCAAACATCGCCGGCTCGTCCCCGAGTTGCCCGGCGGGGAATAGGGCCACGCTCAAGTCGCCGTCGCTTTCCGACTCCACTCGCTCGGCGAATTCGTGAGCGGCCTTAGTCCAGACATGCTGGGGAGGCGTTATTAGCCCTAGTTTCAGCTCCTTAGCCTCGCCAGGAACCGAGAAACTAAGAAGTGCGCTGCCGAGTGCGAGGGCAGCAAAGGTCAGGGGGCGTGCTGTCAGGGGATAGATTCTCATTGTCTTGGTCTCGTTGTTGTTGGGAACTGAGCTGTGACCCAAGGCGTATTGGGCTATTAATCAGTATTATGATTGTCAGTATTGTGCTCAATTATACAAAGGTGGCAATCAGTCGCTGTGCCTCTCGGTTGATAACGTCTATAGCTCTCTAGATAGAGCGGAAATTCGTCTCAACCGGTGTCGAGCATGAAGTTGGCGAAGAAGGCTGCGAGCTGGTCGTGGGCCTCCAGTGGCAGCACCTGGGCGACGTGCTGGTCGGGTCGCACTACCACCAGGCAGCCTTGCTCGCGATCTATGCCGCGCATGTCGAATATATCCTGGCCGCTTTTGAGATCCGCACAGAACACCTTTTCGTAGTCACGCAGGCCATAGCGGCCTTTTCGCGGCCAGAGCAAGCTTGGGAAGTCATCCAAAGAGAGGTCACGAAAGCCCTGCTGGCAGACAGCGCGCAGGTCGAACACTGCGTCGATGTCTTCTCCCGCTGGGGTGTAGCGGCGCAGGGGGCTATCCAAGGATTCGGAGAGGAACTGACAGAGTGTCCGCAGTGCTGATCCCTCGGCGGTGGGGTTGCCGTTTCCGGCGAAGGCGAATAGCCGCCAGCGTCCATCGGCCTCGACCACATGCCCTAGATGCATGGGCTTGGCATCAGAGAGGCGCACCACCGGGGCGGAATGGAAGCGGGTGCCGGTTATGAAACCCTTGGCCAACGGCTGATGGGCCGGCTCGGCGCAGATCAGCGATGGATAATACTGAATCGCCGTGCCGGCGGTGAAACGTCCTTGCTGGATAAAATATTGCTGGAACTCCTTGGGATCCACGCCGTCGCCCTGGTCTTTGCAAGAGCCTTCAGGAGAGCCCTTGGGCGGGGCGCTGAACATCTTGGCGAACTTGCGATCGAAGTCGATCAACTCCTTGGCCACGGTCTGGCGCTCAGCGGTATAGGTGTGTAGCAGCGTCGGTGCGGCCTGCCCGCGTAGCACGGCAGCCAGTTTCCAGCCGAGGTTGAAAGTGTCACGCATCGAAACGTTCATGCCCTGCCCGGCCTTGGGACTGTGAGTATGGCAGGCGTCCCCGGCGATAAATACATGCGGAAAGCGGCTTTCCATCTCCGATACGGGCACATCATCGAACTTGTCGCATAGCCGCTGGCCGATCTCGTAGACCGACCACCAGGCGATCTCCTTCACCTCCAATGTATAGGGGTGGAGGATGCGCTGGGCGACGGCAACTAGCTGTTCGGCGGTGATGTGGCGATTCGTGACGCGCTCGTCTTGCTTGAGCTTGTCGAGTTCGATATAGAGTCGCACCAAATAGCCACCCTCCCGTGGGATGACCAGGATATTGCCCTCGTTGGCGGAGTGGATCGCCGTCTTCATGCGGATATCCGGAAAGTCGGTGACCGCCAGCACATCCATGACACCCCAGGCCTGATTGGCGGAGTCGCCTTTCAAAGACCGGCCCAGCGACTTGCGTACAACGCTACGCGCCCCGTCACAGCCCACCACGTAGCGGGCGCGCACGGTTTCGACCTCGCCGGCATGGGCTTTATCGGTGCGCTCGAGGGTCACCGTCACCGGGTGGTCGTCGTCTTCCAGGATGGTTGCGGCGGCCAGGGTCGGGTCGATCTCCACGTCGAGGACACGTCGTGCGTAGTTGGGCTCCAGGCGAGTGGGTGAATTGCGCATCACCTCCAGATAGAAGTCGTGGACCCGTGCCTGGTTGAGCACCGTATGAGGGAACTCGGATAGATCATCTTCGGTGTCTTGAACGCGACCGTGGCGCACGATGTGTTGACGGTTTTCTTCGTCGGGCTTCCAGAACACCGTCTCGTTGATCCAGCAAGCCTCCTTGAGCACCTTCTCGGCGAAGCCGAAAGCATTGAACATCTCCATGGTACGGCAGGCGATGCCATCGGCCTGGCCGAGCTCCAGAGGCCCGCTCTTCTGTTCGACAATACGCGTCTTGATATCTGGGAAAGCCGACAGCTGGGCCGCCAGTGTCAGGCCAGCCGGGCCGCAGCCAACGATTAGCACGTCGACTTCTTCGGGTAAGGCATCGGTATTGGCAGGGCCCCCAATGGGAGTGTGAAGGGCCGGGTTGCCGGTGCGGAAGCCATCACGATGGAATTGCATGGGGTTACCTTTTCAGTGGCGAAATTATCGTCACTATGGTGATTATCAGTATTGTGATCAATTCGGCCAAAGTCGTAACTCGATCAAATGTAGACGGTAGATTGCAATTGCTTGATACGGGCCGTTATGAATCGACTCCCTGGTTGTCTATCGGCCATGTTTGGCATGGCTGGCACGGCCCGGATACCTACGATATCGTATGTAAAGGGCCGGGTGCGTGTGCCTGCAAAGTGGCAGGCGCCCAACCGGTGGTCATGCAATGAATCCAGGGAGTCAGACGACATGCAGGCAGGATATCGATACGCGGCGCTGGTTGTTGGACTGCCGCTGATAGCAGTGGCAATGCCCAGCCATGCACAGGACAGCGGCTGGCAAGGGAGTCTGGGCGCGGGGGCGGTTTACGCGCCCGATTATCTGGGAAGCGACGATTACGAGACGTCCGTATGGCCATCGGTCGACCTGACCTATGGCGATAGCGTGTATATCAACGCGCGCGATGGCGTGGGCTGGAATGTCATTCATCGGGATGGCTGGCAGGTGTCGCCGTTTCTTGGCTACACCTTCGGACGCGACGACGAGGACGATCTGCATCGCCTGGACAAGGTCGACGGCGGCGTCACGGCAGGACTGCGGGCCGAATACACCGAGGGCCATTGGCAGTACAGTGCGGCCGTGGAAACGCCGCTGAGCGGGGACGTGGATGGGTATCATGCCAGCGCCAAGGCACATTGGCGCTCGCGCTTGACCCAGCGACTTTCCGTTTCGCTGGGCCCAAGCGTCGCCTATGGAAGCGAGTCCTGGGCCGAGGATATGTTCGGCATCTCGGCGCGTGAAAGCCAGCGTTCGGGGTTGAATGCGTATTCACCGAACGAGGGCTATTTCAAAGTGGGTGCCGATGCCAGCGCCAGTTATTATCTCACGCCGACATGGTCCGTCACGGGTATGGTCGGCGTGTCGCGCCTGACCGGCGACGCCAAGGACAGCCCCATCGTCGACGAGATCGGTGATGAGACTCAGGCCTACGTGGGCGGATTCATCAACTACAATTTCTAGTCTGAGGGGTTGGCCGTGCGGGGCGTTTATTAGACCAAAGTGTAAAGACTAAGGTATAATGCTTGTGTATCCACCGACACAGGCACGTTATCCATGACGATTTCGACTGCACGACCGACTCTGCTCAAGCGTTTTGGCAAGTATGGAGGCCGTGTGCTGGAAATGATGACCGAGAGTGCTTATCGCAGCTTTCAAGAGCGGTCATTGCACGCCTATATCTAAGGGATCCAGTCTAGGGGACCCATAGCCGCGACATGGCTGGCCTAGCTGGTGATGGCAAATAGCGGATGCCGAACGACAAAGCGCCCCGCCCAATTATTTGGGCGGGGCGCTTGCGTTGGGTGCGCTCAAGGCATGCTTACTCGGCGATGTAGACCGTGCGCACGTTGAGGAAGGCGCCGAAGCCATATTCGCTCTGCTCGCGACCGTAACCACTTTCCTTGACGCCACCGAACGGAAGCTCGGCGAAGGGCGTGGTGGGCTGATTGACGAAGCTCATACCGACTTCGAGACGGCGCGCGACCTGCTCGGCGCGCTTCACGTCCTGACCGACCACGGTGCCACCCAATCCATAGCGGCAATTGTTGGCCAGCTCGATGGCGTGATCGGCGTCGTCAGCGACGATGACCGAGGCCACCGGGCCGAACAGCTCCTCGTCGAAGGCCGGATTGCCGGGCGCGACATTGGTCAGCACCGTGGGCGCATACCAGGCGCCGGGGCGGTCGAGTATTTCGCCGCCGGTTTCTAGCTGCGCCCCTTGTTTGATCGCCCGCTGAACTTGGTCATGGAGATCGTCACGCAGATCCTTGCGCGACATGGGGCCGACCTCGGTATCGCCGTCCATGGGATCACCGATACGCATCGTCTGAACACGGTCAATGAGCCGTTCGGTGAAGCGCTCCAGCATCGGGCGTTCCACGATCAGGCGCTTGGAGGCCGCGCAGCTTTGCCCGGTGTTATCGAAGCGACCGTTCACGGCCAGTTCCACTGCCTTGTCGACATCGGCGTCGTCGAGCACGATCAACGGGTCGATACCGCCGAGTTCGAGCACGCTGGGCTTGATGGCATCGCCGGCGATCTTGGCCACAGCGCGACCGGCATCTTCGCTGCCGGTCAGCGTGACGCCGCAGACGAGCGGATCGTGAACGATGCCCTCGACCTTGTCGGAACCGATCGGTAGCCAGGTGAAGGTGCCTTCCTTGAAGCCGGCGTCATGAAACAGCTTGGTAATGTATTTGGCACAGCCTGGCACGTTGGAGGCGTGCTTGAGCAGGCAGACGTTGCCACCCGCCAAGTTGGGCGCTGCGAAACGCACCACCTGATAAAGCGGATAGTTCCACGGCATCACGCCGAGTACGGCGCCCATCGGGTCGTGAACGATTTCGGCCTTTTGAGCGCCTTCCACCTGACGTGATTGGGGTTTGAGCAGGGACTCCAGGTTGTCGGCGTAGAAGCGAACGATGGCCGAGGAAATCTGTGTCTCGGCAATCCCCTGGTGGAAGGGCTTGCCCATCTCATGGGCGATGATCTCGGCCATTTCGCGCTGATGCTGGTCGATCAAGTCGGCCAGTGCGGTGAGCCGTTGGCGACGATCGGCTAACGGCAAGTGGCGGAATTCGGCATAGCCCGCGCGGGCTTGGTCGAGCTTTTCAGCCAACTGGGCATCGTCGAGCATCTCGTGCTCGCCGAGTACTTGATCGTTGGCGGGATTGACGGCGGTGAGGGTCTTGCGGCTCATGTCATCCTCCTTAACGGGATCGTCGGCGACGAGTCTTCCCGAGGCAGCCTTCCTGCTTGCCTCACTACTCGTTCTGGCGATGCTGAAGGAGAGAATCAAGGGGTATTTCCATGGCGCCTTCATACTCATCGAGCCATGGTGTTTCGAAGCGGCCGCCGATCAGGACGATCGGATCCGGGCAAATGGCGACACGACCTTGGCGGCCATGTCGCCAGGCGGGTCAGTCGAGCAAGGCGCGGGCCTTGTCGATCACGTTTTCGACGGTGAAGCCGAAGTGCCGGAACAGGTCCTCGGCCTTGCCCGATTCGCCATAGCCGGTCATGCCGATCACGTTGCCGCGAGGGCCGACGTACTTACGCCAATAGTCGGGATGCGAAGCTTCGATGGCGAGCCGGCGTGTCACCGTGGGTGGTAGCACTGCCTCCTGGTAATCGGCGTCTTGGGCATCGAATTCGCTGGCGCAGGGCATCGAGACGACGCGGACCTGCCGTCCCTGATCGTTGAGCTGGGCAGCCGCTTCCATGGCCAGACCGACTTCCGAGCCGGTGGCGATGAGGATCAACTCGGGCGTGCCCTCGCAATCGTCGAGCACGTAACCGCCGCGTTCGATAGCGGCGAGCTGGGCGACATCGCGTGCTTGCCCGGGAAGCCCTTGGCGAGAGAACACCAAAGCCGTGGGGCCGTCCTGGCGCTTGAGCGCCGCCAGCCAGGCCACGCTGGTTTCGGTGGCGTCGCAGGGGCGCCACGTTGCCAAGTTGGGCGTGATGCGCAGCGCATTGAGCTGTTCGATGGGCTGGTGAGTCGGGCCGTCTTCGCCAAGGCCAATGGAGTCGTGGGTGTAAACGAAGATCACCTGGCGCCGCGCAATGGCGGCCATGCGCACGGCGTTGTGCATGTATTCCATGAACGTCAGGAAGGTGGCTCCATAGGGAATGAAGCCGCCGTGCATGCTGATGCCGTTCATGATGGCGCCCATGGCGAATTCACGGACACCGTAATGCAGGTAGTTGCCGTCGGGCGCCTGGGCCGAGATGGCGCGTGCGCCCTCCCAGATCGTCAGATTCGACGGCGCGAGGTCGGCGCTACCACCCAGCAGTTCCGGCAGGCGTGGTCCCAGGTGGTTGAGCACACCGAGTGAGGCCTTGCGCGAGGCCAGCGTATCGCAGGCTTGCTGGGCGTCTTCGATCAGGGCGCTGCCGCCCAGATCGCCCGGCAGCTCGCCACGCCAGCGGCGCTCGAGCTCTGCGGCAAGCTCGGGATACGCCTCGGCGTAGCGCGCGAAGCGTTGGCGCCACTCGTCCTCGGCTTGCTGGCCGGCCGCGTCGGCGTTCCAGCCCGCGTAAACCTCGTCGGGGACGTGGAACGGCGGGTGTGACCATTCGAGGCGCTGGCGCGCGGCGGCGACTTCATCCTCGCCCAGGGCGGCACCATGACAGGCGCCGGTGCCCTGTTTGTTGGGCGCGCCGAAGCCGATGACCGTCTTGCAGATGATCAAGGTCGGGCGCTGGTCGTCTTGCGTGGCGGCGTTGATGGCGTCTTCGATGGCGGCGGGGTCATGCCCATCGACGTCGGCGATGACCTGCCAGTTATAGGCCTCGAAGCGCTTGGCGGTGTCATCGGTGAACCAGCCCGCGACCTCGCCGTCGATGGAGATGCCGTTGTCGTCGTAAATGACGGTCAGCTTGCCGAGCCCCTGCGTTCCTGCCAGCGAGCAGGCTTCGTGGCTGATGCCCTCCATCAGGCAACCATCGCCGACGAAGCACCAGGTGCGGTGATCGACGATGTCATGCCCTGGGCGATTGTACTGCGCGGCCAGGGTACGTTCGGCCAGCGCCAAGCCCACGGCGTTGGCCAGCCCCTGACCCAGCGGGCCGGTGGTGGTCTCGACCCCAGGCGTGTAGCCGAGCTCGGGATGACCCGGCGTGCGTGAATGGAGCTGGCGAAACTGCTTGATGTCGTCGATGGCCAGGTCGTAGCCGCTGAGATGCAATAGCGAGTACAAGAGCATCGAACCATGCCCGTTGGAGAGCACGAAACGGTCGCGGTCGGGCCAGGTCGGGTTGCCGGGGTTGTGTTTTAGATGGTCGTTCCACAGCACTTCTGCGATATCGGCCATACCCATCGGCGCGCCGGGATGGCCGGAATTGGCTGCCTGCACGGCATCCATCGACAGGGCGCGAATGGCATTGGCTAGCGTGAAGCGAGAGGGCATCGGTATCTCCTCCGTGAGCGATGATTCAGTTAGCGAGCCGGTCGGCGATCAAGTCCTCGAGACAGGCCTGGTCGTCGGCGAAGCGACGAATGCCTTCGGCCAGCTTGTCGATGGCCATGGGGTCTTGGTTATGCTGCCAGCGAAAGGTGTTTTCCTCTAGGGGAGGGGCAGGCTGCGCCTCGGGATGCGTGAAGCGGACCTTGGCGTCGACATCACCTTCGCGTGCCTCGAGCGTTTCCAGCAAGGCGGGGGAGATCGTCAGTCGATGACAGCCGGCGAGGGCGAGGACTTGCTCCGGCGTGCGGAAGCTGGCCCCCATGACGACGGTGTCGTAGCCACCCTGGTCGGCGCGCTCGCAGACCTGGCGCACGAACCGTACGCCGGGATCGTCCTCCGGGGAGAACGTTTGCTCGGTTTCTTTCTGATACCAGTCGGTGACACGCCCCACGAAGGGTGAAATCAGGAACACGCCGGCATCGAAGCAGGCCTGCGCCTGAGCGTCGCTGAACAGGAGCGTGAGGTTGCACTGGATGCCCTCGCGCTCGAGCACCTCGGCGGCGCGGATGCCCTCCCAGGTCGAGGCGAGCTTGATCAAGATACGCTCGCGGCCGATACCCAGTGCCTCGTAACGCGCCACCAACTCATGGGCCTTGCGGATACTGGCCTGGGTATCGAACGAGAGCTTGGCGGCGACCTCGGTGGAGACGCGTCCCGGAATGAGTTGGGCGACCTCGCTGCCTATGCCTACCGAGAGTCGATCGACGATGCGCTCCAATTGGTCGGTGTCATGTGGCTTCTCGTCACGCGCCTCTTCCAGGATCCGCTCGATCAGTGGCTGATAGCCGGGCAGCTCGAATGCCTTGAGGATCAAGGAAGGATTGGTGGTGGCATCGATGGGCCGATAACGTTCGATGGCGGCTGGGTCCCCGGTATCGGCGACCACTTGCGACAGTGCCTTGAGTGAGTCGAGCTGTGAAACCATGTTGTGCTCCGCCGCAGTATGCGGGCGTGAAGGCCCACGACGTGCCAGGTAGCGTCGGGGCGAGAAAATGGAAGGGACCGAGCGAGCGGCCGCCAGTACT
The DNA here is from genome assembly GCF_029889905.1 of Chromohalobacter sp. 11-W. Lineage (GTDB taxonomy): Bacteria > Pseudomonadota > Gammaproteobacteria > Pseudomonadales > Halomonadaceae > Chromohalobacter. Next base: position 150,473 of record NZ_JARANZ010000008.1, read on the forward strand.
CAGGCGGCGGCTTTTTCCAGGCGGCGTTCGGTGCTATCGGCCAATCGGGTCAGCAGCAGGCAGCATGACACTGCGCCGGCATCCAGATGGCCACACGAGCGTTCGCCGAGGCGTGCCGCGCGCCCGATCTTGGCTTCCAGGTCGAGCGTCGAATCGCGTCCCTGCTGGGCGCCGTTGCGCAATGCCTGCAGCGCATTCGGGAAATCGTCGCTGACCTCGATGGCCTGACGGTAGCTTTCGATGGCCGGCACCAGGGTGTCGAGCAGGCACTTGTCGCCGACCTTGGCATCGCTGATCTGTTCGAGCGCTTCGCGTCCATCGGACAGCATGTCGCCGAAATCCTTGGCGTCGAGGACGTTCTTGTCCTTGACCGATTTGGCCATGCCCATGAAGAGGCTGCCATAAAGCGGCCCCATCGAACCGCCGATCGAGCCCATCAAGGTCGTGGCGAGCGTGCCCAGCGCCTTGGAAAGCGACAGCGATTGGCCGGCGACCGATTCCCCGCAAAGCCGAAACCCCTTGGCCATGTTAATGCCGTGATCGCCGTCGCCGATCGCGCCGTCGACGTCGCTCAGGTATTGGCGGTTGTCGACGATGACCTCGACCAGCTCCTCGAGAATGTCCCTGCCTTGAGTCGCGTCCAGAACTTGCATGATGAGTCTCCGTGGTAGCGGTTCCGATCAGCGTTGCGTGATGGCCAGCGAGCGTGCCGGGGCGTCCAGTAGCGGTTTGAGCTCGTCGTCGAGCTTCATCAGCGTGAGCGTGGCGCCCATCATCTCCAGCGAGGTGAAGTAATTGCCGATGTCCGTACGATGCACGCGAATATCGGCGCCTTCGAGCCGTTCGGCGATGTGCGCGTAGAGGATATTGAGTTCCATCACCGGCGTGGCGCCAAGCCCGGAGATCAACACCGCCACCTCGCTGCCGGCGAAGTCTTGGTCGGCGAGAACGGGGTCGCACATGGCCGTGGCGATGGCCTCGGCACTGGTCAGCGGCGCGACTTCTATTCCCGGTTCGCCGTGGTGGCCGATGCCGAGCTCCATGTGGCCGGGCTCGATCGAAAAGTTGGGCTTGCCATTGGCGGGGATGGTGCAGCTACTCAGCCCGACGCCGATGCTCGAACACGCATCGACGGCTTTTTGCGCCAGGCGAATGACCTCGTCGAGACTATCGCCGCGGGCCGCTGCCGCGCCGCCGATTTTCCACATCATCACCTCGCCGGCCACGCCGCGCCGCTTGTCGCGCTCCGCTGCCGGTGCCGAGGCCACATCGTCGCGTGCAATCACCGTCTTGACCTCGATGTCTTCCATCTCGGCCATCTGCTTGGCCATCTTCACGTTCATGTTGTCGCCCGCGTAGTTGCCGTAGAGGCAGGCGACACCCTGCTCATGGGGGGCGGCACGAAAGGCTTCGAGGAATGCATCGGCGGTAGGCGACGAGAATATCTCGCCGATGGCCACCGCATCACACATTCCTTCACCGATATATCCCAGGAAGGCGGGTTCGTGGCCGGAACCGCCACCGGTGACGATGCCGACCTTGTCGCTGGGGCTGTCCGGGTACTTGAGAACGCGCGGGTGGTCGGTGGCGACAAACAAGCTCGGCGAGGCGCGCAAGTAACCTTTGATGGCATCGTCTACGACGTTGTCGGGGTCATTGATGATGCGTTGCATGGCGTATTCCTCTTGTTCGTTGTGGCCGACGGCGTGGCGATCCGACACCTGGGATGGTGGCTTATATAATGATCTTTCACTGAACAGATGTTTAGGCTTGGGGCCCAAGGCTGTCAAGGCATGGTCGGTGTCGGCGCCTGAGACTTTGGTCGTGAATAAGAGGCTTGAAAGCGTCATTTCAAGATATATATTTGAAATATAAGCTTTTTTATTTCTTTCCTTGGAAGCTGGATTATCGGGTGTTCGAGGCTTGACCTGACTTTTCGTGATCAAGAATTTTACAAATGTTCGGTTAGTGATATTTTGAACATAGCGCGAACGGTAACAGCATGCCGATCGCAAGCGGGAGGAATCATCACGGGAGACAATACATGTCAGACTCAAGAGGTCGCGCGCCGGCAAAGCGCATCGCACTGGGCGGCGACGAAGCCGCATTCGAGCTCAAGGCTTTGCTGATCGAGCACATTCGCGCTCTGGGATATGAGCCTGTCGATTACGGCACCTATAACGCCGAGCCGGTGCTGTACCCCGATGTGGCGGTCAAAGTGGCGCGCGCCATCGACTCGGGAGAGGTGGCGCAGGGAGTGCTGGTCTGTGGGACCGGCATAGGCGTAGCGATTTCAGCCAATAAGGTGCGCGGGATTCGTGCCGCTCAGGCGCATGACACTTATTCGGCTGCCAAGGCGCGCTCGAGCAACGATGCGCAAATCGTGACGCTCGGCGCCCGTGTGGTCGGCCCGGAGCTGGCCAAGGCCGTGGTGACGACATTCCTGGAAACCGAGTTCGGCGGTGGCGGCTCGCGCGCCAAGATAGAGCGTATTGCCGAGTATGAGAAGGAAGCCTTTCGCGACTCCCCGAACGTCTGATCGTTAAGAGTACGCCTGTTCGCTGTGGTATCTTGTGCGCGTCGCCCGAAGTGGACCGGAACCGGGAAGCGGATCGTATGAGGCTAGTGCCATGAGTGAACGTGTCGAGAGCGCCGAAGTCGCGCTGATGACTGAAATCGCCTCTCTGTATTATGTGGAGGGCGAAACCCAGGAGGCGATCGCCAACCGGCTGGGGATTTCCCGGGTCAAGGCGGGCCGGCTTTTAAAACGCGCGCATGCCGAAGGGATCGTCGATGTGCGGGTGCGCCAGCACCCGGCGGTGAGTGCCGAACTCGAACAGGCGCTGATCCGGCGTTTCGGTATCAAGCGCGCCTTGATTGCGCTCGACCACACCGAGCCTGACGTTCAACGTTCCGGTGTGGCCAGCCTGGTGGCCGATCATCTGTCGCGCGAGCTGCACGATGGTTCGATCGTGGCAGTGGGGATGGGGCGTAACGTGGGCGCGGTGGCCGATAATGTCTTCGAGCAAGGCGAGCGCAAATGCTCGTTCGTGTGTGCCATTGGCGGCTCGCTGCGTGCCGGCGAATACATGAACCCCGACCATATTTGTCGTCGCCTGGCGGTGAAGTATGGCGGTGAAAGCGAAACGCTTTATGCCCCGGCGCTGGTGCAGAACCCGGCGTTGCGCGATTCGATGTATGAAAACCCTACCGTGCGCCAGACGTTGGACAGGGCGCGCCGCGCGGATATCGCGATGATCGGCGTCGGCGATCTCAGTGAGGACAGCAACATGGTACGCATGGGCTGGTTCACGCCGCAGGAAATCGCCGAGGCGCGCCTCTCGGGTACCGTTGGGGACATGATGGGGTACGACTTCATCGACATGCATGGTCGGCCATCGGAAACGCCCATGCAGGGTCGGGTCATTGGCTTGACCATCACGGATCTGGCGCGGATTCCCGATGTGGTGGCGATCGCCAGCGAAAACACCAAGGCGGCGGGGATCCTGGGGGCACTGCGTACAGGCGTCATCGATACCTTGGCCACTAGTGTGACCAACGCCCATACCATCCTGCGCTTGGATGAGGCGACCACCTCAACGGCGAGCTAAGTCAAAGTGTCGCCGATTGCCGTGCAGAGCCGTTCATATGAACACTAATGTGTTTATGTGAACGGCTTTTTTGTGCAGGCTTTCTTTTTCTCCTTACACTCTGCGGGCGTTAGCTTTCGCAGGGACCTCTATAAAGTTTATTATTTTCAGCAGCTTAAAAAGCAATCCTAAAGTATAAGGCGAAAAGGTCGCCGACTGCATTGACCTGGCTATACTGAAAAGCGTTAATTCATTTGAGCAACAAAAGATCAAATGATAAATAAGCGCCAGCTCAATGGAGGCCGTCATGAACGATACGCCCACCCCATCCCCCGACATCCCCGACACGATGCGTGCCATCGTCGCCTACGCACCGGAAGACTATCGACTGGAAAACGTTGCGGTCCCTGGTATCGGTGAAAAGGAGATTCTGGTCAAGGTCGAGGCCTGTGGCATCTGTGCCGGTGACCTCAAGGCTTATGAAGGTGCGCCGAGTTTCTGGGGCGACGAGGAACAGCCTGCCTATATCAAAGCGCCGATGATTCCAGGGCACGAGTTCATCGGGCATGTCGTCAAGATGGGCCCCGGTGCGACGGGTTTCGAGATCGGGGATCGGGTCATTTCCGAGCAGATCGTGCCGTGCTGGGACTGCCGCTTCTGTCATCGCGGCCAGTACTGGATGTGCGAGAAGCACGACGTGTATGGCTTCCAGAATAACGTCAACGGCGGCATGGCCGAGTACATGAAGTTTCCCAAGGAAGCCATCAACCACAAGCTGCCAGACGATGTGCCGGTGGAAAACATCGTGCTCACCGAGCCGTTTTCCTGCTCGATGCACGCAGTGGAGCGAGCGCAAATCCAGTTGGGAGATATCGTGGTGCTCTCCGGTGCCGGCACCCTGGGGCTGGGAATGATCGGCCCGGCCAAGAAGTCCGGTCCCGCCAAGCTGGTGGTGCTCGATCTTCACGGTGAACGCTTGGAACTGGCCAAGAAATTCGGCGCCGATGTGGTGCTTAATCCAGCTGACGAAGATGTCGTTCAGATCGTCAAAGACATGACCGACGGCTATGGCTGTGACATCTACATCGAAGCGACCGGTGCACCCAAGTCGGTGGAGCAGGGGCTGGCGATGTTGCGCAAGCTGGGACGCTTCGTGGAGTTCAGCGTGTTCAAGGATCCGGTGACGGTCGATTGGAGCATCATCAGTGATCGCAAGGAGCTTGACGTGCTGGGTTCGCATCTGGGGCCTTACTGCTACCCACACGTGATCGAGGGTATCGAGAGCGGTGACTTCCCCACCGAGGGTGTGGTGACCCACAAGCTGCCATTGGCGGATTTCCACAAGGGTATCGAGCTGATGAGGCACGACAGCAGCGCACTCAAGATCATTCTCATGCCCGGGGCGTGATGTCGCGATGTCCTGCGTGACGACAACAATCGTCATCCGGCGCGGGACTTTATCACCACTCATCAGCGACGCCAGGGGGCGCTTCATCATGACTTCAAATACGGCCGCCATGCCTACGAAACGATGGCGAAAAGGGCGCGGTAGGGCGGTAATGATCGGCGTTGCGGTCGTCCTGCTTGCCGTCATGGCCTGGGATACCACGGTGGTGCCGATCGGCGCGGAAGAGGAGCAGGAAGGCGCGAAAATGGCACGCTTCGCCGAAGAAGAATTTCCCAAGATTCGCGACGATGTCGAGGCGCGTGCCGTCGATATCGAGCAGCTTTCCAGTGCAATTGCCGACGACCAGAGCGCGGCGGGGGAAAAATACGGCGTGCCAGGCGGCGTCGGGCCGATCATGCCCGTCACCTTTACCGGTGTGGTGGGAGACGGCACGTCCGGGACATATGAGGTCAAGGCTGACGGGGCGCCCGATGACCTCGTGGTACGGGTTCAGACCGGTCCGGCCATCAATGGTACCGACCTGCGGGATGCCACTGGAGAAATCGAGTTCGGTCAATTCAAGAATCAGATCGAATATCAGAATGCGGGCGCCGCTCTGAACGATGCCATGAAGGCCCAGGTGCTATCGGATATCGATACACAAGGCCTGCAAGGCAAGACCGTGACGGTGACGGGTGTGTTCCAGTTGATCAATCCGAATAACTGGCTCGTGACGCCGGTCGACTTTAGCGTGGAATGAGCCGGAGGCTTGATGCGATGAACGAACATGCAACCAGTCAAGAAGGGACGCTAGGAAAGGTGATCCTGTCGGCGCGTAATATCGCCAAGTCATTCGGTAATGTTCATGCGTTGAAGGCCGTGAATTTCGATGTTCACTACGGGCAAGTGACGACGCTTTTCGGTGAGAATGGCGCGGGAAAATCGACGTTAATGAAAATTCTCTCGGGTGTCATGCAGCCATCCTCGGGGGAAATCGTTCTCGAAGGCGAGCCGGTTCGCTTCTCTTCGACCACGGAGGCGCAGCGCCAGGGGATATCGATCATTCACCAGGAGCTTAGCTTGGCGCCCAATTTGAGCGTCCGCGATAACGTCTTCATGGGCCGTGAAATCGTCGGCAAGGGCGGCGTCGATTATGCGGAGGAGGCGCGTCAGACGCGCCAACTCATGGAAGAACTGGATGAACCCATCGATCCACTCACGCCTGTGGAAGATCTGCGTCTCGGGCAGCAGCAGATCGTCGAGATTGCCCGTGCGTTATCCGTCAATTCGCGCATTTTGATCATGGATGAGCCGACTTCGGCATTGAGCGCCTCGGAAGTCGAGGTGCTGTTTCGCGTGATTCGTGACCTGAAAAGCCGTGGTGTTTCACTCGTATATATCTCCCACCATCTCGAGGAAGCCCTGACCATTACCGACCATGCTGTGGTATTGCGCGATGGTCGGATGACGGCCTATGCCGCGCGTCAGGAGATCGATCTCGAGTGGATCGTACGCAACATGGTGGGAGAGAACTTCGATCTTGGTTCCCCGCCGGACGGGTACGCGATGGGGGATGCCGTGCTGTCGATCGAGGGCATCACCATTCCCGATGTATCGGTGCCCGGACGCGCCGTGGTCGATGACGTGTCGTTGAGCGTACGTGCCGGCGAGATCGTCTGCATCTATGGGTTGATGGGGGCGGGCCGCACCGAACTGCTTGAAAGCGTGGCAGGACGTGGCGGTATGAGTGCGGGCCGAGTCCTGCTGCATGGTGAGGACATCTCGCGGCTGAGTATCGCGGAGCGTATCGAAAAAGGCCTGGTGTTGGTGCCGGAGGACCGCCAGCGCGATGGCCTGGTACAGACGATGTCGGTGGGCGAAAACCTGTCGCTTGCCAGCATCGGTGCCTTTACCAAAGGGCTACTGACATCGCGTGGGCGTGAGCGTCACGTGGTGCGGGAATCGATCAGCAATGTCCACATTAAGACTGACGGCTCTGCAGCCTCCATCGGGTCGTTATCCGGGGGCAACCAGCAGAAAGTCGTGATTGGCAAGATGATGGCGACGCATCCCCGGGTCGTGCTGCTCGATGAACCCAGCCGAGGTATCGATATCGGTGCCAAGGCCGAGGTCTTCAGGCTGCTGAGTGAGGGGGCGGCGCAACAGGGCCTGGCCGTGGTGTTCTCGACCTCGGAAGTCGGCGAATGCCTGAGTATTGCCCATCGTATCGTCGTCATGAGCCGTGGCCGGATTGCGGCCGAATTCGGTGCCGATGCCAACAAAGAAGAGATTATGGCTGCCTCGGGCGAGGCCGTGGTCGCTTGATCCACTTATAAAGCGGAGATAATCACAATGTCTGATGTCAGCCAAGATAACGACAATGAGAGAGGCAAGCTATTCGGCGGCGATTTCGATATAAAGCGCATGCTTCTGGAGGGGCGTGCGTTCTTCGCCTTGATCGCGATCATTGTCATTTTCTCGATTCTTTCCCCTGTCTATTTCTCGACCAGTAATTTCCTGACCATGTCGTCTCACGTCGCCATCTTCGGGTTGCTATCGCTCGGGATGCTGTTGGTCATCCTGACGGGCGGCATCGACCTTTCCGTGGGCTCGACGCTTGGCCTGGCAGGTGTCTTCGCAGGCTTTCTGATGCAAGGCGTGTCTTTCGAAATACTGGGCGTCGTGTTCTATCCCCCCGTATGGGTCGTGGTCATTCTGACGTGTGGACTGGGCGCTCTGGTCGGTGCCATCAACGGTGTGCTCATCGCATATTTCAAGGTGCCCGCCTTCGTGGCGACCCTGGGGCTCTTGTACGTGGCCAGAGGCGTCGCCCTACTGATGACCAACGGCCTGACCTATAACAATCTGGGCGGTAGCCCTGAGCTGGGTAACACCGGATTCGACTGGTTGGGCTTCAATCGATTGTTCGGGGTTCCGGTCGGTGTCCTGATTTTGGCGGCCGTGGCGATCGCCTGCATCCTGCTGCTGGCGCGCACGCCGTTTGGGCGTTGGGTGTATTCCACCGGCGGTAACGCCCGTGCCGCAGAGCTTTCGGGCGTACCGGTCAAACGCGTGCAAGTGCTGGTGTATGTGCTATCAGGCATTTGCGCGGCCATCGCCGGGTTGGTGCTGTCATCCCAGCTGACGTCGGCAGGGCCGACGGCCGGGACGACCTATGAATTGACCGCGATTGCCGGTGTCGTCATCGGCGGTGCGGCACTCACCGGTGGCCGCGGCAATGTGCGCGGCACTTTGCTGGGGGCCTTCGTGATCGGGTTCCTCTCCGATGGTCTGGTCATCATCGGGGTTTCTTCCTACTGGCAGACCGTGTTCACCGGGGCCGTCATCATTCTCGCGGTCTTGCTCAACAGCATTCAATACAGCGGTCGGAAGAAGCAGCAAGCCTCTTCCGATGGCAAGACGACTTCGCCGCAACCGGAGAGCGCCGTTGAGCGTTCGCCGGCCTCGGGAAGTACTGCCGGTAAAGCCGGTACACAATCATAAGAGTAAAGGTGGTCGATTATGTTCATGAAAGGAAAACGCCTGCTGATAGCTGCACTGGCCGTGAGCGCGCCGCTCTTCGCGGGTGGGGTCGCGGCTCAGGACGAAGGACGTATCTCCATTATCGTCAACGACACCTCCAACCCCTACTGGTTTACTGAGGGTAAGATCGCCCGAGAGACGGCCGAAGAATTGGGGTATGAGGCCAACGTGAACTCGCACAAAGGAGACACCAACACCGAGAGCAATCAGATCGATACGGCGATCACCAATCAGGCAGAGGCCATCATTCTCGACCCAGCCAATGCCGATGGCTCTATTGGGGCGGTACGCAAGGCCGTCGATGCGGGTATCCCGGTGTTTATCATCAACGCCGAAATCAACGAGAAGGGGCTGGCCCAGGCGCAGCTCGTCTCGAACAACGCCCAGGGTGCGGCGCTTGGGGCACAGCAGTGGATCAAGAGCGTCGGCGATTCGGCAAGCTACGTGGAACTCAAGGGTGCGCCTTCGGATAATAACGCCGCCACCCGTTCCAACGGCTACGAAACCGTGCTCAGCCAATATCCCGGCCTCGAGCGGGTCGGCGTCGATGTCGCCAACTGGGATAGAACCCAGGGCTTCAACAAGACGCAGAGCATGTTGCAGGCCAACCCCGACATCGATGGCGTGATCAGCGGTAACGACGAGATGGCGCTGGGCGCGATCTCAGCCTTGAAGGAGGCCGGTAAGCTCGATGATGTCGTCGTGGGGGGCTTCGATGGTTCGCCCGACGCGGTCGAGGCGGTAAAAGCCGGTGAGATGGAATATACCGTACTGCAGCCGGTGGCCATCTTCTCTGAAATGGCGGTGCGTATGGCGGATAAATACATCAAGAACGGTGATACCGGCATCGACGGCGAGAAGAAGCTCTTCGACTGCTTCCTCATCACCGCGGACAACGCCGATCAATATACCGACCCGTTCGTGCTTAAGCAGTAATCCTTGCCTGAATCGCTTGAGAGCGCCAGTGGCGCTCTCAAGTCTCTCCCGGTCTCGATAGGCCTTACGAGACCTGCGGCTTCAACTCGCCGCTTGCGTAACGCTCGAACATGCGTTCGAGGTTGAGCGGGGCGATCTTGCTGGCCTGGCCGGCGGTGCCGAAAGCTTCGAAGCGCTGGATGCACACATCGCGCATGGCGGTGACGCTTTCCTTGAGGAACTTGCGCGGATCGAATTCGCTGGGGTTCTCGGCCAGGAAACGACGTACCGCACCGGTGGACGCCAAGCGCAGGTCGGTGTCGATGTTGACCTTGCGCACGCCGTGCTTGATGCCTTCGACGATTTCCTCGACCGGGACGCCATAGGTCTCGGGAATCTCGCCACCGTGAGCGTTGATGGTCTCCAGCCATTCCTGCGGTACAGAGCTTGAGCCATGCATCACCAGGTGCGTGTCGGGGATACGCGCGTGGATCTCCTTGATGCGCTGGATGGAGAGAATGTCGCCGGTCGGCGGCCGCGTGAACTTGTAGGCGCCGTGGCTGGTGCCGATGGCGATGGCCAGGGCGTCGACCTGGGTGGCGGCGACGAACTGTGCGGCCTCTTCCGGGTCGGTCAGCAGCTGGCTGTGATCCAGCGTGCCTTCGGCGCCGACGCCGTCTTCCTCGCCGGCCTGGCCGGTTTCCAGCGAGCCCAGGCAACCCAGCTCGCCTTCCACCGAGACGCCACAGGCGTGCGCCATTTCCACCGCGCGACGGGTGACGTCGACGTTATAGGCGTAGTCGGCGGGGGTCTTGCCGTCTTCCTTGAGCGAGCCGTCCATCATCACCGACGAGAAGCCGAGCTGGATGGAGCGCTGGCACACGCCGGGGCTGGTGCCATGGTCCTGGTGCATGACCACCGGGATATGTGGAAATTCTTCCACGGCGGCCTGGATCAGATGACGCAGGAAGGGCGCGCCGGCGTATTTGCGGGCGCCCGCGGAGGCCTGGACGATCACCGGCGAGTCGGTGCGGTCGGCGGCCTCCATGATGGCACGCATCTGTTCCAGGTTGTTGACGTTGAACGCGGGAACGCCGTAGGCGTGTTCGGCGGCGTGGTCGAGCAGTTGACGCAGGCTGATCAGAGCCATGGGGAGTGTGATTCCTCTAGAAGTACAAGGCGGCCCGCAGGCCGCCGATCGTGACGTAGTGGCTTGAGTAGTTAGTTATAATTCGTAGTTATAAGTCGTGCCGTAGTGAGTCAGGCCTATCGGGAGGCGGCTTCGAGCGCCGCCACGGCGGGGAGTTGCTTGCCTTCCACGTATTCGAGGAAGGCGCCGCCGCCGGTGGAAATGTAGGAGACGTCATCGGCAACGCCGTACTTGTCGATGGCCGCCAGGGTGTCGCCGCCACCGGCGATCGAGAACGCCGAACTGGCGGCGATGGCACGCGAGAGCGTCTCGGTGCCCTTGCCGAACTGGTCGATCTCGAACACGCCGACGGGGCCGTTCCATAGGATGGTGCCGGCGTTTTCGAGCAGCGCGGCGAAGCGCTTGGCGGTATCCGGGCCGATGTCGAGGATCATGTCATCGTCGTTGAGCTGGTCGACCGGCTTCACTTTGGCCTCGGCCTGCTCGGAGAATTCGGTGGCGACCACTACGTCGGAAGGCAGTGGAATATCGACCTTGGCCATGAAGGCCTTGGCTTGATCGACCAGGTCCGCTTCATGCAGCGACTTGCCGACGTTGTAGCCCGCGGCGGCGATGAAGGTGTTGGCGATGCCGCCGCCGACGATCAACTGGTCGCACTTTTCGGACAGTGCGGTGAGCACGTCGAGCTTGGTGGATACCTTGGAGCCACCGACGATGGCCAGCATCGGGCGTGCCGGCGTGGCCAGCGCCTTTTCCAGCGCGTCGAGTTCGCCTGCCAGCAAGGGGCCCGCACAGGCGGTGGGTGCGTATCGCGCCACGCCGTGGGTCGAGGCCTGGGCGCGATGCGCGGTACCGAAAGCGTCCATCACGTAGACATCGCAGAGCGCGGCGTAGGTCTTGGCCAGTGCCTCGTCGTCCTTCTTCTCGCCGGTGTTGTAGCGCACGTTCTCGAGCAGCACCACCTCACCCTCGGCGATATCGACGCTGCCGTCGAGATAGTCCTTTTCCAGGCGTACCTCGCGGCCCAGCAGCTTGCCGAGGTGCGTCGCCACCGGGGCGAGCGAGAATTCATCGGCGGGCTCGCCTTCGGTGGGGCGGCCCAGGTGGCTCATCAGCATCACCCGAGCGCCGGCATCTAGCGCGGCCTGGATGGTCGGCAGGCAGGCGCGCAGGCGCGCGTCGCTGGTGACTTGGTCGCCCTTGATGGGCACGTTGAGGTCTTCACGAATCAGTACACGTTTTCCGGCGAGATCCAGATCGGTCATCTTGCGCACGTTCATGGGCGTGTTCCTCACTTGGGTGAAGGGATGTCAGACGACAACGAGGAGGTCGAGGGCGCGGTGCACGTCGTCGAAGCGGGAGCGTTCTGGGCGGCGAGTGCCAGCCAGTGCGTCGCCACGTCGAGCATGCGGTTGGCGAAGCCCCACTCGTTGTCGAACCAGCACAGCATCTTGATCAGATGGCTGCCGGCCACGCGGGTCTGGGTGGCGTCCACGATACCCGAGCGCGGATCGTGGTTGAAGTCGACCGACGTCACCGGTTCTTGGGTATGGCCGAGCAGGCCGTTGAGGCGCTCGTGGCTGGCGGCCTGCAACAGCGCATTGACCTGCTCGGCCGAGGTGGCCTCGCGCACCGAGAGCGCCATGTCCATGGCCGAGACGTTGATGGTCGGCACGCGCACGTGCAGGCACTCGAAGCGCCCGGCCAGATGTGGCATGAGGCGTTCGATGCCACGGGCCAAGCCGGTGTCCACGGGGATGATCGAATGCATGGCCGAGCGCGTCAGGCGTAGATCGGTCTTGTGGTAGGCATCGATCACCGGTTGGTCGTTCATCGCCGAGTGAATGGTGGTGGTCACGCCATGCTCGAGCCCCAGGGCCTCGTCGATCACCGTCAACAGCGGCACCAGACAGTTGGTGGTGCAGGACGCGGCGGAGACGATGCGCATGTCGGCACGCAGCTCGGCGTCGTTGATGCCATGCACGATGGTAGCGTCGACATCGGCCTCGGCGGGCTGCGAGAACAGCAGCCGTTGGGCGCCGGCGGCGATATGCCGCTCGGCGGTGGCGCGGTCCTTGAAGCTACCCGAGCATTCCAGCACCAGGTCGATGCCAAGCTCCGCCCAGGGGAGGCGCGAGGGGTCGGACTCGGACAGCACGCGGATGGCATGGCCGTCGGTGACCAGCGCACCGTCGCGGGTTTCTACCTGGCCAGGAAAGCGCCCATGGGTGGTGTCGTAGCGCGTCAGGTAGGCGATGGTATCGAGATCGGAAAGCTCGTTGATGGCTACGACGACCAGGTCAGTAGCATGGCGCTCGGTGAGGGCTCGCAGGACACATTGGCCGATACGGCCGTAACCATTGATGGCGATGCGATAGGACATGGACAGACGCTCGGGAGCCCCGCTTCGACAGTGAAACGCCGATGTTAGCGCAGTTACGCCCTGCTTGCCCAAGACCGCGTGACGTGGGCATGACATGACACGATTCAGCTAGGGAGTTCATGCCACCGCAGGCGAGGTCTAACCCACGAAATGCCACATCAATGGCAGCCATAGCGCAGTGAATACGCCGGTCAGGCTCATGCCCAGCGAGGCGAAGGCGCCGGCGGTGGGGCCGATATCGAAGGCACGCACGGTGCCGATGGCGTGGCCGTTGATGCCCAGCGCGAAGCCGATGACGCGCTGATCGTGGATGTTTCCCCAGCGCGCCAACAGCGTGATGCTGAGCGTGGCCATCACCCCGGTGATCAGCAAGGCGCCCATCAACAGCGAGACCGAGCCCCGCAGCTCCTCGACGATGCCCATGGCGATGGGCGCGGTCACCGACTTGGGCGCCAGCGAGGCCAGCACCGTCGGCGTTGCATCTAGCAGCCAGGCGATGCCCATCGCGTAACCGGCCGCGAGCATGGCGGCGGGTGGCAAGGTCAGCACGATGGGTTTCCACAGTGTTCGAATGTGATGCACCTGCTGATAGAGCGGCACGCCCAGCGCCACGGTGGCCGGACCCAGCAGCCAGGTCAGCCAGCCGACACCCCGGCGGTACTCGATGTAGTCGAGCGGTAAAAGCGCCAGCAAGCCGGCCAGCAGGCAGGCGGCGAGCAGAATGGGGGGACACCAGGCGGGCGAGCGCAACCAGCTAAAAAGTCGCAGGCCTGCGAAATAGGCCGCCAGAGTGAGCACGATGGCGGTTTCGGGGCGTTGCGGGAGCGTGTGGACCAGACCTTCCAGGCGGAGTAAAAGCTCACTCATGCGGTCGCTCCCGGAGCGTGGCAACCAGACGTTGCATCAGCCACAGCGTGGTTAACGAGCTGAGCAGCGTGCCCAGGATCAGAGCGATGAAGATGGTCAGCCATTGGCCGCTGAATTCGTCGGCCTGGAAGAAGATGCCAACGACGCCTGGCATGATGAGCAGCGCCAGCATACCGATCAACGGTTGGCTGGCGGCGCCGAGGTCGTGGCTCAAGCGGCGGCGCAGCAACAGCCAAAGGGTGAGCAATAACATACCGGCCACCCCGCTGGAGAGCGGGAGTGCGAACAGCTCGACGGCGATGTCGCCGAGCATCAAAAACGCCGTCAGGATCAGAAAACCCCGTAGGATGGACAGCATGCGGATGGCCCTTGCATGAGTGTGCCGGAGATTGATGCGCATCATACCAGAGCACGCGGCGGATGCCGGACGCGACATTGACGCTTACGTGGCGGGCGTGAATTGCTATGCTCCACAAGCATGTGCCAGCCTGACGATCGACGTCGGCTGCCACGCCGTGCGCATAGCCAGGCTTGGATGACAGGGAGGAAACTACATGACCGATATCGCAAGGCTCTTGGGGGCTGAGGCGGAAACACTGCTGGAGCACCAATGCCAGACGTTTCGCAAGGAAGATTTATACCTGCCGGGGCCGGATTTCATCGATCGGGTGATGTCGGAAAACGACCGCAGCCCGCACGTGCTGCGCAACATGCAGACGCTTTACAATCATGGCCGCTTGGCGGGGACCGGCTATCTGAGCTTCCTGCCGGTCGATCAGGGCATCGAGCACTCTGCCGGGGCGTCGTTCGCGCCCAATCCGCGTTACTTCGATCCCAAGAACATCGTCGAGTTGGCTATCGAAGGGGGCTGCAACGGCGTGGCCTCGACGCTGGGTGTGCTGTCCTCGGTGGCGCGCCGTTATGCGCACAAGATTCCCTTCATGCTCAAGCTCAACCACAATGAGACGCTGACCTATCCGGCGATATTTGATCAGACGCTGTTCGCGCAGGTCGAACAGGCGCACGACATGGGCTGCGTGGCGGTGGGGGCAACCATCTATTTCGGCTCGCCCGAGAGTCGGCGCCAGATTCAGGAGATCAGCGAGGCCTTCGAGCGCGCCCATGAGTTGGGCATGGTGACCGTGTTGTGGTCCTACCTGCGCAATCCGGCGTTCAAGCACGAGGGCACGGATTATCACGTCGCCTCGGATTTGACCGGCCAGGCGATCCACATGGCGGCGACGCTCAAGGCGGACATCGTCAAACAGAAGCTACCGGAGAACAACGGTGGCTATCGTGCCGTCGGTTTTGGACATACCCACGATAAGGTCTACGACGAGCTAACCAGCGACAACCCCGTGGACCTGGCTCGCTACCAAGTGGCGAACTGCTTCATGGGACGCGCCGGGCTGATCAATTCCGGTGGTGGCTCCAAGGGCCATTCCGACCTGGGTGAAGCCGTGCGCACGGCGGTGATCAACAAGCGCGCCGGCGGCATGGGCCTGATTTCCGGACGCAAGGCGTTCCAGAAGCCGATGAACGAAGGCGTCGAACTGCTCAACGCCATTCAGGACGTCTACCTCTCCTCCGAGGTCACCCTCGCCTGACCCAAGGCGATCCAGTGACGCTAAATGACGACTCGGCCTTGCCGGGTCGTCTTGCCGATTTTTCGTACATAGCCTAGGGTCGCGACCCATTGTCACGCTTATGACGCGCGAGCGTCGTGCCGATTATGATGGTGGCGTGCCCAGCCCGGGCACGTTCATTCGATGTGGAGGGCGCATGTCGCAACTTGCCGAAGATATCGCGCTTCAGGATGTCGCTATCAGAGATGTCGCCATCGTCGGCGCGGGGCCGGTGGGGCTGTGCCTGGCGCTGGAACTGGCGGCACTGAATTTGTCGGTGACGTTGATCGATGCCGCGCCGTACACGGCGTTGGCTTCGCCTGACGACGACGGGCGTGAGATCGCCCTGACACATGCCTCGCGTGAGCAACTGGCGGCGGCGGGCATCGATATCCCCGCAGACCAGATGGCACCGATTCGCGAGGCACGTCTCTATAATGGAGCCAGCCCGCGGGGCATGACCCTGGCCAGTGCACGAGGAAAGGGCCAAGGGAGAGAGGGCCAAGACCGCATCGGCCAACTCGTCGCCAATCATGTCATCAGGCGCGCCGCGTTCGAGGCGGTGCAGGATGTCGAGCATATCGAGCTCGTCACCGGACGCCGGGTGAGCGCATTGGGCACCGGCGCTGGCGGGCGTAGTGTGTGGCTCGACGACCAGTCGTACATTCCCGCGCGTCTGGTGGTGGCCGCCGATGGTCGTCTGTCGGCGACGCGCCGCCTGGCGGGGCTCTCCGCGCAGATTCACGATACCGGCCAGCGTCTGCTGGTGCGCCGCATGGCGCATGCGCGGTCACATCGAGAAGTGACCTGGTCATGGTTCAACGGTGAGCGTGGCTTGGCATTGCTGCCGCTGGCGGGCGATACCGCGTCGCTGGTGATGACGCTGCCGCCGCACGACGCCGAGTGGCTCAAGGCGTTGTCGTCTGACGCATTCGCGGCGGAGGCGACTCGGCTTTACCAAGGCAGTGTGGGCGAAATGAGCTGTCGTGGCGCGTTGCACGATTATCCGCTCTCGGTCAGCCGTGCCGAGCATCTGGTTGCCGGTCGCGTGGCGTTGGTGGGGGATGCGGCGGTAGGGCTGCATCCGGTCACGGCGCATGGCTTCAACGTCGGGTTGGCCAGCGTGCGTCGGCTGGTCGAGGCGCTGACGCATCACGGTAAGGCGGTGGAGGATGTCGGTGCAGCGGCGGGTCTGGCGAGCTATGCGCGACACCATCAGCGTGCGATCCTGCCGTTGTGGCATGCCTCGCGCGCCTTGGTGACGTTGTACGGCGATACGCGGCCGCCGGCACGTCTCGTGCGCCATTTGGCCTTGGGGGCCGCGCGCCAGGCCGCGCCGCTTCAGTGGCTGATGGAAGGCTATCTGGCCAAGTCGCCCGCGCGTCGCTGAAAGGGTGTTTATCCAAGGACGGCACTCGGCAATACAGCGTTGAAAATGGCCTCAAAATGCTAGTTCATCTCGTGTAGACTCCGCTTCTTCGTCCAACTCCGTCGTGTCTTCCCTCGTCTTCTTTGTCGACATCCCGCTAGTTACGTTTCTTCATTTCTTGCCAGATATACACCACGTCCCGTTTTGTACTACCATATGTGGTGTATTGAGACGCGGTGCCTGAGAAGGCGGCGTGTCATTCCCGAAAGATATTTGTACCTCCTATTTCTTCTTTGCGAAAACAAAGGCTTATCATTCTCATGAGCATTAAGATTTACAGCAAGCCGGATTGCATGCAGTGCCACGCCACCTATCGCGCCCTCGACAAGCAGGGGCTCGATTACACGGTGGTGGATGTCAGCGTGGACCCCGAAGCGGTACGGACCGTCGAATCGCTGGGCTATCGCCAGCTGCCGGTGGTCGTCGCGGCGGAGTCGCAGCATTGGTCAGGTTTTCGTCCCGAGCTGATTCGCCAACTCGCGTGAGAGGAAGGGGGCAGCATGCGCGATGTAGTGTATTTTTCCACGCAATCGGGCAATACGCGGCGCTTCGTCGAAAAGCTCGACGTGTCGGCGCAGGCCATCCCGCGTAGCCGTAACGAAGCCCCGTTGCGCGTGGAACGCCCCTATATCTTGATCTTGCCGACGTATGGCGATGGCGATCCACGTACGGCGGTACCAGGACCGGTGATCCGGTTCTTGAACGACCCCCACAACCGGACCTTGATCGAAGGCGTGGTGGCCGGCGGCAATACCAACTTCGGTGCTGCCTTCGGCTTGGCCGGTCGCGTGGTAGCGCACAAGTGCCAGGTGCCGTTGCTGCACCGTTTCGAACTGATGGGAACGCCCGAGGATGTCGCCAAGGTGCATGGCTGCTTGGCGACGGAGATGACAGATGCTGGATGATACCGTGGAAACTACCGAGAACACGTCCTCCGTCGAGCTGAGCCGCACGACGCAGACGCTGGATTATCACGCCCTCAATGCGATGCTCAACCTCTACGATAACGAGGGGCGCCTGCAACTGCAGGCGGACCGTGAGGCGTCGCGTCAGTACTTCCTGCAGCACGTCAACCAGAATACGGTTTTCTTCCATTCGCTGGCGGAAAAGCTCGAGTATCTGGTCGCGGAGAACTATTACGAGAAGGAGGTGCTTGACCAGTACGACTTTGCCTTCATCAAGTCGCTGTTCGAGCGCGCCTATGCCGTGAAATTCCGCTTTCAAAGCTTTCTCGGTGCGTTCAAGTACTACACCAGTTATACGCTCAAGACCTTCGACGGGCGCCGTTACCTAGAGCGTTTCGAGGACCGTGTGTGCATGGTCGCGCTGACCTTGGCGCAGGGTGACGAGACGGTGGCTCGGCAGCTGATGGATGAAATCATCCACGGACGCTTCCAGCCGGCCACGCCGACGTTTCTCAATTGCGGCAAGAAGCAGCGCGGCGAACTGGTCTCGTGCTTCCTGCTGCGCATCGAGGACAACATGGAGTCCATCGGGCGCTCCATCAATTCGGCGCTGCAACTCTCCAAGCGTGGCGGCGGTGTGGCGTTTCTGCTCAGCAATATCCGCGAGGCGGGCGCCCCGATCAAGCATATCGAGAATCAGTCCTCGGGCATCATCCCGATCATGAAGATGCTCGAAGACGCTTTTTCCTATGCCAACCAGCTGGGCGCGCGCCAGGGCGCCGGCGCGGTGTATCTCAACGCGCATCATCCGGACATCCTGCGTTTCCTCGATACCAAGCGCGAAAACGCCGACGAGAAGATTCGCATCAAGACGCTGTCGCTGGGTGTGGTAATTCCCGACATCACCTTCGAGCTGGCTAGGCGCAACGAGCAGATGTATCTGTTCTCGCCCTACGATGTGGAGAACGTCTACGGCAAGCCGTTCGGCGACATCAGTGTCACCGAGAAGTACGACGATATGGTCGACGACGCGCGTATTCGCAAGACCAAGATCAACGCGCGCGAGCTATTCCAGACGCTGGCGGAGGTTCAGTTCGAGTCGGGCTATCCGTATGTGATGTTCGAGGACACGGTGAATCGCGCCAACCCGATTGCCGGTCGCATCAACATGAGCAACCTGTGCTCGGAGATCCTGCAGGTCAACACGCCGTCCGATTACGATGCGGATCTCGGTTATGAGCGTATCGGCGAGGACATTTCCTGCAATCTTGGCTCGCTGAACATCGCCAGGACCATGGACTCTTCGGACTTCGGCGCCACGGTCGAAACCGCGATTCGCGGGCTGACGGCAGTCTCCGAGATGAGCGATATCCGCTCGGTGCCGTCGATTTCCGAGGCCAACAAGCATTCGCATGCCATCGGCCTGGGACAGATGAACCTGCACGGTTACTTGGCCCGCGAGCATATTCATTACGGCAGCGAAGAAGGTTTGGATTTCACCAACCTCTACTTCTACACCGTGACCTACCACGCGCTGCGCGCCTCCAACCAGCTGGCCATCGAACGGGGCGTGGCGTTCGCCGGTTTCGCGGATTCGGACTATGCCAGCGGCGTGTATTTCGACAAGTATACCGAGCAGGCGTGGGGCCCGCGTACCGCGCGTGTCCGTGAGCTGTTCGACAAGGCCGGCATCCATGTGCCGACCCAGGACGATTGGCGCGAGCTCAAGGCGTCGGTCATGGCGCATGGACTCTTCAACCGTAACCTCCAGGCGGTGCCGCCGACCGGTTCGATTTCTTATATCAACCATTCGACGTCGAGCATTCACCCGGTGGTGTCGAAGATTGAGATCCGCAAGGAAGGCAAGCTGGGGCGCGTCTATTACCCGGCGCCGTATCTCAACGACGACAACCAGGAATACTACCAGGACGCCTACGAGATCGGCCCCGAGGCGATCATCGACACTTACGCCGAGGCCACGCAGCACGTCGACCAGGGCCTGTCGCTGACGCTGTTCTTCCGCGATACCGCGACGACGCGCGATATCAATCGGGCGCAGATCTACGCCTGGCGCCGGGGCATCAAGACGCTTTACTACGTGCGCCTGCGCCAGGCCGCGCTTGAAGGCACGGAAGTCGAAGGTTGCGTGTCCTGCACCCTGTAAGCTGTCGCCCCCGCGACCACGCCATCGAGATTACCGGTGCGCTGGTGACCGCGCCAGCGCACCGCCGGAACTGAGAGAACCGTCATGACCGCTACCGCCGCACCGCGTCATCTGACGCGTGTCGATGCCATCAACTGGAACCGCCTCCAGGACGACAAGGACCTCGAGGTCTGGAATCGGCTCACCGCCAACTTCTGGCTGCCCGAGAAGGTGCCGCTGTCCAACGATGTGACCTCGTGGAACACGCTGACCGAGCAAGAGCAGACGCTGACCATTCGCGTCTTCACCGGGCTTACGCTGCTCGACACCATTCAGGGCACCATCGGCGCGCCGGTGCTGATCGAGGATGCCGTGACGCCCCATGAGGAGGCGGTGTTCACCAACATCAGCTTCATGGAGTCGGTGCATGCGCGCTCCTACAGCTCGATCTTTTCGACGCTGTGCGCGACGCGTGATGTCGACGATGCCTATCGCTGGAGCGAAGAGAATCCGCACCTTCAGAACAAGGCCGAGTTGATCCTCAATCGCTACCGCATGGACGATCCGCTGATGCGCAAGGTCGCCAGCGTCTTCCTCGAGTCGTTCTTGTTCTATTCGGGTTTCTATCTGCCGATGTACTGGGCCAGTCGCGGCAAGCTGACCAACACCGCTGATTTGATTCGTCTGATCATTCGCGACGAAGCGGTCCACGGCTACTACATCGGTTATAAGTTCCAGCAGGCGTTGGCCAAGGAGAGCGCCGAGCGCCAGCAAGAGATCAAGGACGCCACCTTCGATCTGCTGCTCGAACTCTACGACAACGAGGTGCAGTACACGGAATCGCTTTACGACGACGTGGGACTCACCGAAGAGGTCAAGGCGTTCTTGCACTACAACGCCAATAAGGCGTTGATGAACTTGGGCTACGAGCCGCTGTTCCCCGGCGCCACCGAAGCCGTCAATCCGGCGATCCTGGCGGCGCTCTCGCCGGGGGCCGAGGAAAACCACGACTTCTTCTCCGGCTCCGGTTCTTCCTATGTCATCGGGCGTTCGGAGCGCACCGAGGACGAAGACTGGGCGTTCTGAGTCGTTCCTATCAACGTTTGCTGGCGCATTATCGATCAGCATCTCCCGGGTGCCCGACACCGGTTCGTGTCGCGGCGCCCGGGGGCACGTCCTCCGCTTGCCTCTCTCGTAAATCTTGTCAAAGCTGCGCTCGGCGACCACGCTGGATAGCGTTCCGGAATGCGGCACGCCGCCGTTGACAGGCAAAGGAGAGCAACATGGAAAGCATCACCATACCAGGGACCGACCTCACGCCGTCACGCGTGGGGCTCGGCACCTGGGCCATCGGTGGTTGGAAATGGGGCGGTGCCGACGACGCCAATGCGGTGCGTACCATTCATGCCGCGCTGGATCGCGGCATTACGCTGATCGATACCGCGCCGGCCTACGGGTTTGGGCATTCCGAAGAAGTCGTCGGTCGGGCGCTGGCCGAGTATGGGCAGCGCGATAAGGTAGTGCTCGCCACCAAGACGGCGCTGGAGTGGCAAGAAGGCAGCGACGGCGTGGTGCGCAATGCCTCGGCGGCACGCATCGAGAAGGAGGTGGAAGACTCGCTGCGGCGCTTGCGCACCGAAGCGATCGATCTGTACCAGATCCATTGGCCGGACCCCCGGGTGCCGATGGAGGAAACCGCCGACGCCATGCGTCGCCTGCACCGCGATGGCAAGATTCGCGCCATCGGTGTCAGCAACTTCACCTCCGCGCAGTGCGATGCCTTTCGTCAGGTGGCGCCGTTGCACAGTGTGCAGCCCCCGCTCAATCTGTTCGAGCGCGATGCCGAGCGCGACATCATTCCCTATTCGCAGCGCGAAGGGTTGGTCTTTCTGGCCTATGGTGCGCTGTGTCGCGGCTTGCTGACGGGCAAGATGCACGCAGATTCGGCCTTCACCGGCGACGATCTGCGCCAATCCGATCCCAAGTTCCAATCGCCTCGCTTCGCGCAGTATCTCGCGGCGGTCGAGGCGTTGACGCAACTCGCTCGCGAACGCCACGACAAGCCGGTATTGGCCTTGGCGGTGCGCTGGGTGCTCGATTCCCATCCCAATGCCATTGCCCTGTGGGGGGCAAGGCGCCCAGATCAGGTAACACCGCTGGATGCGCTTGGCGACTGGTCGCTGACATCCAGCGACCTGCGCGATATCGACGCCATCCTCGACGCGCACATCACGGACCCCGTAGGCCCCGAATTCATGGCACCTCCCGCACGGCAGGGGTGATAGTCGCGCAAGCGGCCGTCTAGCGGACGGCTGTCATTTCGTCATCAATCAGGAGAGCCAACATGGAATATCGCAATCTCGGCCAATCAGGTCTGCGCATCTCGCCGCTGACGCTAGGCACCATGACTTTCGGCGGCGTCGGCAAGATGGCCAGTGTCGGCGACACCGGTTTGAGCGACGCCCAGCGCCAGATCGACATGGCCATCGAGCGTGGCGTCAACTTCTTCGACACCGCCAACATGTATTCCGAGGGCCGCTCGGAAGAGATCCTCGGCGAGGCGCTCAAAGCCAAGCGTGACGATGTACTGATCGCCAGCAAGGTGCGCTTCCCAATGGGCGAAGGCCCCAACGACGACGGCCTGTCGCGTTACCACATCCTGCGCCAGTGCGAGGCCAGCCTGAAACGGCTGCAGACCGACCACCTGGATCTCTACCTGATGCACCAGTGGGATGGCTTGACGCCCCTGGAAGAAACGCTGGAGACCATGGATCAACTGGTGCGCGCCGGCAAGATCCGCTACTACGGCGTGTCCAACTGGTCCGCCTGGCACGTCATGAAGGCGCTCAAGATCTGCGAACGGCACAACTTTATCAAGCCGATCTGCCAGCAGATCCATTACACCGCTCAGGCCCGCGATGCCGAGTTCGAGCTGATGCCGGCGGCCGTCGATCAGGGGCTGGGCACCATGGTCTGGAGTCCGCTCGCCGGGGGCCTGCTATCGGGCAAGTATCGCCGTGGCCAGCGCAACCCCGACGGCACGCGCTTCAGCCAAGGCTGGACCGAGCCGCCGATCCACGACGAGGAAAAGCTCTTCGACTTGATCGATACGCTGGTCGAAGTCGCCGACGGCCATGGCGTGTCCGCCGCTCAGGTAGCGCTGGCCTGGACGCTGACCCGCCCCGGCGTGTCCACCGCGGTGATCGGCGCGCGCAAGGATGAGCAGCTCAAGGACAACCTGGCGAGCGCCGAGCTCACGTTAAAGCCCGACGAGATCGCCGCCATCGAGAAAGTCAGCCGCCCGGAGCTGCTGTATCCGTATTGGCATCAGCATAATACGGCGGCCAACCGCTTGGGCCATGCCGACCGTGTGCTGCATGGTCAGTACCTCGACGATTGAGCACTAGCCGATAGCCCGTCGCGTGGCGGCGCGGCATGCAAAACGCCCGGCAAGCCATGCTTGCCGGGCGTTTAGGGAAACACTGCATAAATGCCTACGCGAGCGAATCGCTGCGTTGCGTGGTACTCGAACACTCGCCTAACCCCATGTTATGTCTCGTGCTCTGTGTTCCATGCGCCTTGCGCTTCATCTCGCTCGTCTATTTATTCAGCATTTCCTCAGATTATGCGGCGGGCATTAAAGGCCTGGCGAATGTCGCCAGGCCGGGCGCGTCATGCCAGCAGGGCCTTGGCCTGGTCGACGACGTTATCGACGGTGAAGCCGAAGTGCTTGAACAGATCGCCGGCGGGGGCGGATTCGCCGTAGGTGGTCATGCCGACGATGCCGCCGTCGAGGCCCACGTACTTGAACCAGGAGTCGCGATGCGCGGCTTCGATGGCCAGACGCGCGGTGACACCACGCGGCAAGACCGATTCACGATAGTCAGCGTCCTGGGCGTCGAAGGTGTCGGTGGAGGGCATGGAGACCACGCGCACGCGCTTGCCTGCGTTTTCCAGCTCACTGGCGGCATCCATCGCCAGGCCGACCTCGGAGCCGGTGGCGATGAGAAGCAGTTCCGGTGTCCCGTCACAGTCCTTGAGAACGTACCCACCACGCTCGATATTGGCTAGCTGCTGCTTGTCGCGGGCCTGATGGGGCAAGCCTTGGCGTGAAAGCACCAGCGCGGAGGGGCCGGCCTGACGCTTGAGCGCCGCGTCCCAGGCCACGGCGGTTTCCACCGCGTCGCAGGGGCGCCAGGTGGAGAGGTTGGGCGTCGAGCGTAGCGTGGTGAGCTGCTCGATCGGCTGGTGCGTCGGGCCATCTTCGCCCAACCCGATGGAATCATGTGTGAAGACGTGGATGACCTGCTGGCCCATCAGCGCTGCCATGCGCACGGCGTTGCGCATGTATTCCATGAAGATCAGGAAGGTGGCGCCATAGGGCACGAAGCCGCCATGCAGCGCGATACCGTTCATGATCGCGGCCATGCCGAACTCGCGCACGCCGTAATGCAAGTAGTTGCCGCTGGCCTCGGACTGCGTGATGGCCTTGGCGCCCTTCCAGAAGGTCAGGTTGGACGGCGCCAAATCGGCGCTGCCGCCGAGTAGCTCGGGCAGTTGCGGACCGAGTTCGTTGAGGCATGCCAGCGAGGCCTTGCGCGAGGCGAGGCTTTCGCCTTTTTCCTGGGCGTCCTCGATGAGTTTTTCGCTGGTCAACGCGGCGGGTAGTTCGCCCTTGAGGCGGCGTTCGAGCTCGCGAGCCTCTTCCGGATAGGCGGCTTGATAGCGCGCGAAACGCTCGTCCCAGTTGGCTTCGGCCTCGCGACCGCGCTGGGTGGCGTCCCAGGATTGGTAGATGTCTTCCGGCACGTGGAAGGGGGGGTGAGCCCAGCCGAGCTGCTCGCGGGCGGCGGCGACTTCGTCTTCGCCCAATGCCGCGCCATGACTTTCTTCCTTGCCCTGCTTGTTGGGCGCGCCGAAGCCGATGATCGTCTTGCAGATGATCATGCTGGGCTTGTCGTCGTTGGTGCGGGCCAGCTCGATGGCCGCCTTGACCGCCTCGGGGTCGTGACCATCGACGTTAGGCACCACATGCCAGCCGTATGCTTCGAAACGCTTGGCGGTATCGTCGGTGAACCAGCCTTCGACTTCCCCATCGATGGAAATGCCGTTGGCATCGTAGAAGGCGATCAGCTTGCCTAGCCCCTGGGTGCCCGCCAGCGAGGAAACTTCGTGCGAGATGCCTTCCATCAGGCAGCCATCGCCGACGAAGACATAGGTGTAGTGGTCGACGATTGCATGGCCGGGGCGATTGTATTGCGCGGCGAGGGTGCGCTCGGCGATGGCCATGCCCACGGCATTGGCCAGGCCCTGGCCCAGGGGCCCGGTGGTGGTCTCGATGCCCGGTGCGTAGCCGAGTTCCGGATGCCCGGCGGTCTTCGAGTGCAGTTGGCGGAAGTTCTGCAAGTCTTCCAGCGAAATGCCGTAGCCCGTCAGGTGCAAAAGCGAGTAGAGCAGCATCGAGCCGTGCCCGTTGGAAAGCACGAAGCGATCACGGTTGGCCCAGTGCGGATTGGCCGGGTTGTGCGCGAGGTAGTCATTCCACAGCACCTGCGCGATGTCGGCCATGCCCATGGGGGCGCCGGGGTGGCCGGAATTGGCCTTCTGGACGGCATCCATGGATAGGGCACGAATGGCATTGGCCATTTCGAAACGGGACGGCATTGGCTAGCTCCTCGCCTGCGGCATCGGGTAAAGCGGCGTAGGAAAGAGCCCCGACGCGTGAACGCGTGTTCGGTTTTTCTTAACTCTTTCCTACGCCGCCGATATCGAGCGCGGGGCGCCGCCTGTGCGGCCCCCGGGATTCGGTCCGGTATTGTCGCCGAGAAGTCACGTGGCATCAAATGCCGCCGAGGGCCAATCGCTAGGCAGCTAGTCATCCAGCGTGTAAACTTTGCACCCCCGAGCCGGCCTCGTCTCGCGCCGGACCTGTCATGCGTCGTGCCGAAATCGCCATCGGCTGACGGCGTAATTTCATCTCCTTAACGATGGCGGTCGTGTTTCGGCTCGCCAGCATGTGATAGAGAGAGTCGAGGACGCCATGAGCGAATACTCCCTGTTTACTTCCGAGTCCGTCTCCGAGGGGCACCCGGACAAGATCGCCGATCAGATTTCCGACGCGGTACTGGATGCCATCATCGCCCGCGACAAGCAGGCGCGCGTGGCCTGTGAAACCATGGTCAAGACCGGTGTCGCCATCGTCGCCGGCGAGATCACCACGTCCGCCTGGGTGGATCTGGAAGACTTGGTGCGTCATGTCATCAATGACATCGGTTATACCTCCTCGGAGGTGGGCTTCGACGGTAATACCTGTGGCGTGCTCAATCTGATCGGCAAGCAGAGCGTGGATATCGCCCAGGGCGTCGACCGCTCCAAGCCCGAAGACCAGGGCGCGGGCGACCAGGGACTGATGTTCGGTTACGCTACCGACGAGACCGACTCTTACATGCCGGCGCCGATTCACTATTCTCACCGTCTGGTGGAGCGCCAGGCCGAGCTGCGCAAGCACGGCTTGCTGCCTTGGCTGCGTCCGGATGCCAAAAGCCAGTTGACCTTCCGCTACGACGCGCAGGGCAAGCCGTGCAGCGTCGATGCCATCGTTTTGTCCACCCAGCATGATCCGGACATCGATCAGGAAGAACTGCGTGACATGATCAAGCGCGAGATCATCGAAGAGGTGATTCCCGCTGAATGGTTGACCGAGAACACCAAGTATCACATCAACCCGACCGGTAACTTCGTCATCGGTGGCCCGGTGGGCGACTGTGGCCTGACGGGGCGCAAGATCATCGTCGATACCTACGGCGGCATGGCGCGCCATGGTGGCGGAGCGTTCTCGGGCAAGGATCCGTCCAAGGTCGACCGCAGTGCTGCTTATGCCGGACGTTATGTGGCCAAGAACATCGTCGCCGCGGGTCTCGCCGAGCGCTGCGAGATTCAGATCTCCTACGCCATCGGCGTGGCCGAGCCGACATCCGTCTCGGTGGATACCTTCGGTACTGGCAAGATCAGCGACGCCAAGATCGTCGAGCTGGTCCGTGAGCACTTCGACCTGCGTCCGAATGCGATTACCAGCATGCTCAATCTGCTGCATCCCATGTATCAACTGACGGCGGCTTATGGACACTTCGGCCGCGAGCCGTTCGAGCATAGCTACACCTGGACCGATGCCAATGGCGAGCAGCAGACCGAGACCTTCACGGCCTTCCCCTGGGAAAAGGTCGACCGTGCCGATGCCTTGCGGCAGGCGGCGGGCCTGTGAGGGGAAGCCTGCTGGTAATATCCGACGTATGAGGCTCGATCGACAAGCGACGGTATGACGGCATAGCGGACCCGGGTTCCCGGGTCCGCTTTTTTGATCGATTGTCGGCGCGCTAAATCCGCATCATGATCGTCTCTATCGAGAGCCTCTATCGTTGAATGACGGAGACGTGAGCTCCAGCGACAATTCGCCATGGTTGGCAGCGACAGGGAAGTCTTTGCATGCTGGAAATCGCAGCAGTCTTCATCACGATCACCGCGTTGTTTGCGTGGTTCAACTACCGCTTCATCAAATTACCGGCGACGATCGGCGTGATGTGCATCTCGCTGTTGGCGTCGGTGTTGCTGATCACATTGAGTCACTTCGGTTTCGGCGGCATTACCGATTGGGCGGAAGCCTGGCTGGGCCAGATAAACTTCAACGCCTTGCTGATGGACGGCATGCTGTCTTGTCTGTTGTTTGCCGGTGCTTTGCACGTCGATTTCCACAAGCTCAAACGCTACCGTTACTCGATCGGCTTTCTCGCCACCATCGGCGTAGTGATCTCGACCGTGGCGATCGGCAGCGCAGCTTGGTGGCTCTTCGCCACTTTTCATGTCGGGGTGCCCTACCTTTATTGCCTGGTCTTCGGGGCGCTGATCTCGCCAACGGATCCGATTGCCGTGCTCGGCATCATGCGAAGCGCCGGCGCGCCCGAGGATATGGAGATCAAGATCGTCGGCGAGTCCCTGTTCAATGATGGCGTCGCGGTGGTGGTGTTCACCATGATGCTGGGGGCGGCGACTGCGACCGAAACGCTGACTTTCACACACTCCGCGGTCCTGTTTCTGGAAGAGGCCGGTGGCGGGGCGCTGCTCGGATTGGTCATGGGGTATATCGCCTACTGGATGATGAAGAGCATCGATCAGTATCAGGTCGAGGTGCTGGTCAGCCTGGCGCTGGTGCTGGGGGGTTATACGCTGGCCACGCATCTGCACGTATCGGGGCCGATTTCGATGGTCATCGCCGGCCTTTTCATCGGTAATCGTGGTCGTGAACATGCCATGTCGGATACCACCCGCCGTTATGTCGATGGCTTCTGGGAGCTGATCGACGAGATTCTCAACGCGGTATTGTTCGTGCTGATCGGGCTCGAACTGCTGCTGATTCCTTTCCAGTGGTCCTATTTGATCGTTGCGGGCCCCATGATTGTTGTCATCCTGATGATGCGCTTGCTCACCATTGGTCTCCCCATCATCGTACTGAGGCGTTGGGTGCCTTATCGGCATGGGACGACGCGAGTGCTCACTTGGGGTGGGCTGCGAGGCGGCATCTCGGTGGCGCTGGCGCTGGGGCTGCCCGAGAGCGACTATCGCAACACTATCGTGATGGTAACCTACATCATCGTTCTCTTTTCGATTCTGGCTCAGGGGCTGACGATCGGCCGCCTGGTTCAGCGTGTCTTATCTCAAGACTCCAAACAGAGTTAGACTTTAGTAGTAGTTGCCAGTTCAGGCATGGTATCCCCGCCGGGCGTTCCTTACTCTATCCTTCATTGTATTAAGTTTTGCTTCGGCCGAATGCGTCGAGGACGTTCAAATGATGGGGTGAATAATGATGTTACGCACAGGCATGTTGGTCGCGGCGCTGGGCCTTTCCGGTGCTCTGTTGGCCGGTTGCGGTGACGACGGGAGTGACGCCGAGACCGAGGAGGCGACGCAAAACGGCGAGTCGAGCTCGCAGGCGTCCGAAGAGCAGACCTCGGCTGGTGACACCAATGGTGAAGGCGGCCAGCAGACCGCGAGCGCCGAGCCGGTCAGCCTGATCTTTGGCACCGGGGGCACGGGGGGCACCTACTATCCCATCGGCGGCGCCTTGAAGGGCGTCTTCGAAGCCAGTGATCTCGTCGATGACGTTCAGGTCGTCTCCACCGGCGCGTCGGTGCAGAACATCAACAATATCACCGATGGCCTCAATCAGATCGCCATCGTGATGAGCGATGTCGCCTACGATGCCGTCAACGGTGAAAACCAGTTCGATGGTCAGCCCGCCGATATCCAGGCGCTCGCCGGCCTTTATCCCAACGTCGTGCAGATCGTGGCCACCGAGGACAGTGGCATCGAGAGCATTGCTGATCTCGAAGGCAAGCGCGTCGGCGTAGGCAAGGTCGGTTCCGGCGTCGAGCAGAGCGCAGCCAAGGTGCTCGAGTCCGCCGACTTGAGCTATGACGACCTGGCTCAGGTCAGCCATACCGGGTATGCCGATAGCGTGACCAGCATGAGCAACGGCAATCTGGATGCGGCCTTCTTTACGTCCGGCGTGCCCAACTCGAGCATCACCGGGTTGATGCAGAGCACCGACATCACCTTCGTGCCGGTGAGCGGTGACGTGGCGGACAAGCTGCTGGAAGCCTATCCGTATTACGAGACATATACGCTGCCGGCGGGCGCGCCCGAGCGTTACGATCTCGGTGAAGAAGTCGACACCGTGGCGATCCGCAACATGTTGATCGTCAGTGGCGATATGCGCGATGACGTCGCCGAAGAGCTGACCCAGCGTTTCCATGACTATCTCAATTCCGAGAACGTCTCGGTCGGCGCTCTCAAGCAGTTCGATCCTGACACCATGAATCAGAACCTGGTGGCGCCGGTGCATCCTGGGGCTCAGGAATTCTACGATTCGTTGTCCTCAGAGGACGGTGACGACGATGCCAGCGACGACGCCTCGAGCGAGGATAGCGCCGACGACGCGCAATCCTGATGCAAGGCCTAGCGGTATGATGCACTATGCCGCGTAAGCGTTGGTGGATCGGTGGCACGGTGGCGATCATGGCGATTGCCACCGTGTTGTATCCATGGCCTTGGTTGGCGGTACGCGAAGGGTCTCAATGGCGCTATGCCTTCCCGGGTTGGGAGGGGACATCGTTCACGTTGCGTTGGACGCACTCGGTCGAGAAGGAAGACTGGGAAGAGTGGTTCGAGGTGACCGAAGGTGGCGCGATCGAGATCACTGGCACCCGTTTCAAAACCTTTGGGGCAGGCGTACCGGCATCGGCAGGCAAGGAAACACACCTCGAGGATGGATGGGTGGTGATGACGGGCATCGACCGCGTCGTGGACCCTCTCGCCGTCCAGGCAGCCTCCGCTGAGCATTACCGCATGCGCTATGCCGGGCATATGTTCGCGTTATCGCATGCCTCTCCGCCGCCGATTTACACGTTTAGCGTCCGCAGGGCCCCACTCTGGCGAGTATTGCCGGCATTGGTGCGGCCCTGGTTGTCGTAATGACTCGCCTTGCGAGGATGAAGATCCCTATGTCTCAAGATAAAAGTGCACCCGCCGCCGAGGATAATGACAAGGCGGTCCAGGAGGCGCTGGAAAAGTTTGATCGTGAAAGTCTGCTGCGTGATGCCTTGCCGGATCTAGTGGTCAAGTTTGTCACTGGCCTGGCGATATTGCTGGCATTATTTCACCTGTATACCTCGTTCTCGGGGCCGCTGGTCGATGTGGCTCAGCGCAGTATCCACTTGTATACCCTGCTGGGTCTGACGTTCATTCTCTACCCGTTGACCCGCAAGGGCGCGCGCGACCGGGTGCCGTGGGGGGATGCCGTTCTGGCGGTACTGGCGTTTGGCGTCGGTGTTTATATGCTGGTGGTGTCCGATCGCGTCATTGCCTCGGCGGGGCGCATCAACGATGTCGATATGCTGGTGGGCTTTGTGGCCATTCTGCTGGTGCTCGATGCCACCAGGCGTGCGACCGGGTGGGGGTTGACGCTGCTGGCGACGATTTTCCTGGCCTACGGGTTCTACGCCAAGTTGTCGTTCTATCCGCAGTTGAACGAGTCGATCATTTTGGCCACCTGTCGCCAGATCATGTCGCATCTGGTGTTCATCACCGAGGGCTTGCTGGGTACCGCCATCGGCGTATCGGCCAGCTATATCATTCTGTTCATCTTGTTCGGTGCCTTTCTGGGCAAGTCGGGACTGGGCCAACTCTTCAATGATCTGGCGCTTGCCGTGGCAGGGCATACACGCGGCGGCCCGGCCAAGGTGGCGGTCATCGCCAGCGGCTTTCTGGGATCGATCAATGGTTCGGCGATCGCCAATGTGGTGACCACGGGGGCCTTCACCATTCCGCTGATGAAGCGCACCGGTTACAAGCCGAATTTCGCGGGTGCCGTCGAGGCCTCGGCGAGTGTCGGCGGACAGATCCTGCCTCCGATCATGGGCGCGGCTGCCTTCATCATGGCGGAAGTCCTGTCGGTGCCTTACACCCAGGTGGTCCTGGCTGGCATTATCCCCGCTTTGCTGTTCTATCTGGGGGTGTTGTTCCAGGTGCACCTACGTGCTCTGCGCAATGGCCTCGAGGGCATCCCGCGCTCCGAGTTGACGCCGCTCAAGGCCGTGATGCTCAAGCGCGGACATCTGCTGGTGCCGATGGTGGTGTTGCTGTGGCTACTGTTCGATGGCCGGGCGCCATTCTTCGCGGCCTTCTGGTCGATTGCCGCGACCGTGCTGATCTGTGGCACGCGTCGGGTCACCGTGGGTGTCAGCGCGATTCTGGCGCTGTTGATCTTCGAGCCGCAATTGCGGGCATTGTTTGCCGATTATGCGCAGCCCAACATGCCGGCGAGTCGCTGGTCACTGTTCCTGATCATTGCGGTACCGGTGGCGATCAACGCCGTGCGTGCCAAGCTCGGCTTGGTAGCGGAGAAAATGGATATCGCCGAGTGCCGCGATGCAATGCACGACGGCGTGCGCAATGCCATTCCCGTGGCGGTCGCCTGTGGTGCGGTGGGCATCATCGTGGGGATCGCCACGCTCACCGGTATCGCCCTGGACGCTGCCGACGCCGTGGTCACGCTGGGCCAGCAGATTCCGATCCCCATGATTCAGCTTCTGGTCACGCTGTTTCTGACCATGATCGCGTCCATCGTGCTGGGGATGGGGCTGCCGAGCATTCCCACCTACATCATTACCAGCACCATGGCGGCGCCGATCCTGCTCAACCTGCCGTTGTTCCGTGAATTGGCGGGCAGTAACGAGACGGCGATCTTCGTGGCGCACATGTTCGTGTTCTATTTCGGGCTGTTTGCCAACCTGACCCCGCCGGTGGCCTTGGCGGCCTATGCCGGTGCCGGCATCAGCGGTGGCTCGCCCAATGCTACGGGATTCCAGGCCATGAAATTGGCCATCGCCGGGTTCGTGGTGCCCTACATGTTCGTGTTCGCGCACAGTATGCTGATGATCGATGCGACGCTTGGCAATATTCTGTGGGTGATCGTCACCGGTGTGGTCGGCGTCTTGTTGCTGGCCGTGGCGGTGGAAGGTTATCTGCGCCGGCCGCTCAATCCGTTCTGGCGTCTGCTGGCAGCGGTGGGAGCGCTGGCATTGATCTACCCGGGATTGCTCAGCGATATCGTCGGTGCGGCCATCACGGCAGTCTTGTTCCTGCTGGCCAAGAAGACGCAACCCGCGACGGCGTGACCAGCGGGTCGACGACACATGTCGATAATGCGTATTGATAATCAAGGGCGCCTGGCTGGCGCCCTTGTTTTTTATCCTTTCGTTCTTTAAAAAGAACGGAATCGTTCTTTTTGGTAAACGCTGCATGTCATCACCGAGTCCTACCATCGTCGCCAACTTGCGCCGCCTCCGCGAGATACGGGGTTATTCATTGAGCGCGCTGGCCGAACGGGCCGCGATCAGTAAATCGACGCTCTCGCAGCTTGAAGCCGGCAAGGGCAATCCCACCATCGAAACGCTTTGGACACTCGCCAATACGCTGGGTGTGGCTTTCAGTGAGTTGATCGCCGAGGGCGAAGATGGCATGACCGTCAACGAACCCGGTGGTGGCGGTGTGCAACTGATGGTGCGCGGGCAACAGTCGCCTCGGGTGGAGGTCTATCTCATGCCCCTGGCGCCGGGGGAAATGAAGACCTCGCGGGCGCATCCGCGCGGCGTGCGGGAGCATGTCATGGTGGTCGAAGGCACGTTGCGCGTGGGGGCGCTCGATGCGCTGGCCGTTTGTCGGCCGGGCGAAGGGCACGAGTTCGCGGCGGACGTCGAACATCGCTATGAAGCCCTGCTGGACGCCACACGGCTCGTGGTCAGCATCGTCTATCCGCATGACGAGGAGGCTCGATGAATCTCGAACGGGCAACCTCGTCGCCTTGGCGCTCCGCCGGCCAAGGCCTGCGCGAAAGTCTGTCGTTGGTCGTCGGGTATGCGCCGATCGCGTTCTCGTTCGGGGTCATCGCCGTGCAGTCCGGACTGACGCTATGGCAGGCCGTGGGCATTTCGTTGCTGGTCTTCGCCGGTGCCAGCCAGTTCGTGATGGTGGCGATGATGGCCGCAGGCAGTGGCGGGCTCACGGTGTTGTCGGCGGTGCTGATGATGAATCTACGCCATGTGTTCTATGGTCCGGCGCTGGCGACACGTCTCGTGGCATTGCCGCGTCGTCTGGCGCCCTGGCTGGCGTTCGGGCTGACCGATGAAGTTTTCGCCACGGCGATGGCCAAGGGGGCGTCGCGGCCTCTCGAGCCAGCCTGGTGCCTGGGCCTGGCGTCGGGCGCCTATCTGGCCTGGGTCGGCGGTACGGCGCTGGGCGCCAGCGTGGGGGCGGGATGGGCAAACGATCGTGGCTATGTGGCACAGGCACTCGACTTCGTACTCCCCGCGCTGTTCCTGGCCTTGCTGGCGCAGGCGTGGCGTTGTGCTCGATGGCCGGTGGTGGCAGTCGCGGCCAGTGTCACGCTATTGGGGATGGTGTGGTGGCCAGGGCATGTGGCCATGCTTCTCGGCATGCTGGCGGGGGCCACGGTGGGTAGCCGCCGACCTCGTGCCGGATGCTCTCAGGAGGCAATGACATGACATGGTGGGGTATCGTGGTCGCGGCGGGAGTGGGTACGTTTCTGATACGTTATCTGCCGCTGCTTTCCGGGACGCGCCTGGCGCGTGGTGAGGGCTGGCTGAGCCGCTTCCTCGGGGCATTGGGGCTTGCCGCCATTGCGGCGTTGATCGCCCTCTCGATGAGCGATCTATGGTGGCAGGCGCCGCACTGGCGCGGCGGGGTACGCTTGGCGCTGGGCGCGGCGGCGGTGTTGCTGGTGCAGCGTTTGACGCCTAACGTGGGCTTGGCCACGTTGGTTGGCGCCGGTGTCTATGGTGCGGCCGGCTGGGCCCTGGCCGATTGAGATGAGCCGCTGCCATGTCGAATGAATGTTTGCTGCCCACCGCCGAAACACGCTGCTACCCGGACCGGGTGCTGACCGATCGCCATGGCTTTAACCAGTGGCTGATCGGGCTCGAGGGCGTTGTCGAGCTGGAAGCGGGAGGACGCGGCGCGCACGTGGATGCGGGGCGGCTTGTCACTATCGCCAGCGGCAGCGAGCATCACTATCTAGCGCCGTGCCACAATCGCACGCTGGTGCTCGATCTACCCGTCGCCTGGTGCGAGGCGGCGGGGCTTGGCGATGTCACGTCGCGTCGTTTGCCCTCGACCGTGCGTGCGGATGTCTCTGCGCTCGTCGACGCGCGTCCCGATGTCCTGGCGAGGCGGCTCCATGCGCTGCTCGACGTGGGGCGCACGACGCATACCGAGCCGCGCTTGCGCTTGTTGCATTTGCTGCCGGAGGTCGAGGCGGATCTGGCGGCACCTTGGCGTGTGCGTGACTGGGCGGCGCGCTGCCACATGGCGGAGGCGGCATTCGCGCGGCGTTTTCGTGTCCTTACCGGTGCCTCGCCCCACGCCTGGTTGATTGAGCGTCGGCTTCAACGCGCCTGCACGCTGATGCAGGATACCCGCCGCCCCCTCACCGAGATCGCCCAGGCATGCGGGTTTCACGACAGCGCGCATTTTTCGCGTGCCTTCCGCGCCCGTCATGCGCTGTCACCACGCGCGTGGCGGCAACGTTGCCACGCGCCAGATTAACGAGAGCCGGTACGCTAACCGAGTCCTGCGATTCGCCAAAGGATGTCGAGATAGGGTGGAATGATCAGCGGCGCCGCCATGGTCGTCACGAGAACGGCGATGGCGCCTTTGGCAGGGCGGATGTTCAGCTCCATGGCGATGACCACGACATTGGCCGCCATGGGCACCACGCCCAGCAAAAGAAGTGCGCCGGCCAGCGTCGCCGAAATGCCCATTGCCGCTTGCAGGCCGAGCACCAGGCCCAGCATCACCAAGGGCCACATCACGTAGCGTGCGGCGATGCAGACGCCCAGAAAGCGGGCGTCGAACGCACGCAGCGAGACGCCGCCCAGCGTCATGCCGATGATCATCATGCCGAGCACGGTATAGCTGGCGCGGAAATAGTCGAGCCCTTCGATCACGGCGCCGGGCACCGGCCAAGGCAAACGAGAGGCGACCAGTGCTGCCAGAAAGGCATAGAGCAACGGCAGGCGGACGATCTTGCCGAGGCTCTCGCGGACCGAGAATTGCCCCCGGGCGCTGATGTAAAAGCCCACGCTGAATTCGAAGAGCGTGACGCCCAGCAAACAGAACAGATAAGCGGCGACGCCCTCCGGTGGGAGCAACGCCATGGCCAGGGGCAGCCCGAAGTAGCCGGTGTTGCCGGTGCCGGCGGAAAACGCCAGCAGCGCTGCTTCCTGTGGGGCGAAATAACGCCTCACGACGGCGTGAGTCGTCAGGCAGAGTATGCTTGCCAGCGCGAACATGCCCGCCGTCAGGCCCAGCAAGGCAGGCGAGGGCTCGCCCAGATAGAGCCCGCGAAAGAACGTCAGCGGCGCGATGAGATAGATCAATAGCGTGGCGATGGGGCGCGGGTCGACGGCGAGGCGTCGCGCACAGAGCCAGCCCAGTGCCACGAAGATCAGCAGCATCCACAGCGGTTGAGAAAGGTCGACTTGGGACATGCACGCTTCCTGATGATGAGCGCTCATGATGCCCCTGATGCGCTTGCAATGCACCCACTGCGACAGCTCGCTGAGTCAGGATTCGACAAGTTTGTGGCGTGTCGGCGTGACAGCCTGAGCGCTCGTGTTCATGTCACATGGGAGTTCATCATGTCGCTCGAGTCGTCCGCGTCTCGCCGAGCCACGCTGATCGGCGCCACTACCGTGCTTAACTGGGCCTTGCTGGCGGCATTGACGCAATTGGCTGGTCCCGTGCCTCCTTTTTTGCTCACCGCGCTGGCGTTCGGTCTGGCCTTCGTTTGCTTCATGGTCTGGTTGCGGCTACGCGGCGAATCGCTGCGGGCGCCGTTGCGTCAGCCGCCGCGTGTCTGGGCGTTGGGTGTCGGCGGACTATTCGGCTACCACGCTCTGTACTTCGTCGCCCAGCAGAATGCACCGCCGGCCAATGCCGGGTTGATCAGCTATTTGTGGCCGCTTTTGATCGTGTTGTTCGTGGCGCTGCTGCCCGGCGAGCGACTGCGCGCGCGCCACGTCGTGGGAGCGCTGTTGGGCTTCGTGGGGGCCGCCTTGCTGGTGGGAGGCGATGTCAGCGCCTCGGGTAGCACAGTAGGGTATGTTGCGGCGTTCGCTTGCGCCTTCCTATGGAGCGGCTACTCGGTGCTCTCACGCGCCAACCGCGCCGTTCCCACGGCCGCGGTGGGGGGCTTTTGCCTGGCGACGGCCGTGCTGGCGGCGTTGTGTCACTGGCTTTTCGAGCCCTCGCGCTGGCCCCAAGGCATCGGTTGGCTGGGTGTGGTCGGTCTGGGCCTCGGCCCGGTGGGAAGCGCATTCTTCACCTGGGACGTGGGCGTCAAGCATGGCGATCTGCGCTTGCTAGGGCTGTTGGCTTACTTTACGCCATTGCTCTCGACGCTGGTGCTGATCGCCACCGGCTACGCCACCGCGACTCTGTGGCTGGTGCTGGCCGCGGCCCTTATCACGCTGGGCATGCTCATCGGCAGTGGCTGGTTACGCGCGCCGCGACATGGCAAAGGGGCGGCGGATTGACCCTGAAGTCCACTCCAGACATTACACTGGAGGAAAGCCATCGAGAGGCACGACGGTATGGGACATTCGTCTTCCGACCACGATCATGCGGCGCATGATCATCACCACGACCACGACCACGACCACGACCACGCGCCCACGGTCACCGCCGACAGCGCCAAGCGCGTCAAGTTCGCCATGTACCTGACCGCCGGTTTCATGCTGGCGGAAGCGATAGGCGGCTGGATGTCGGGGTCGCTGGCGCTGCTGGCCGATGCCGGGCACATGTTCAGCGACAGCTTTGCGCTGGGGCTGGCATTGTTCGCCTTCTACATGGGCGACAAAGCACCGGACAAGCGGCGTACCTTCGGTTACCAGCGCTTCCAGGTGTTGGCGGCCTTCATCAATGGGCTGATGCTGTTGGGTATCGCGGTATGGATATTCATCGCTGCCATCGAGCGTTTCACGCAGCCGATAGAGGTGCTGGCCGGGCCGATGATGGCCATCGCGATACTCGGTTTGCTGGTGAATCTCGTGGTGTTCAAGATCCTGCATGGCGGCGATCAGGAGAACCTCAACCTGCGTGGGGCGCTGTTGCACGTAATGGGCGACCTGCTGGGGTCGGTAGCGGCGATTGCGGCGTCGCTGGTGATCATGCTGACCGGGTGGACGCCCATTGACCCCTTGCTATCCGTGCTGGCGGCGGCCCTGATCCTGCGCGCCGCCTGGAAAATCCTGCGCCGCTCGACCCATACCCTGCTCGAAGGCACCCCGGAAGGCGTCGATGTCGACAAGATTCGAACGGCGCTGGAAGACATCGAGGGTGTGGTGAGTGTGCATGACTTGCATGTCTGGGGACTGACGCCGCAGGACCCGCTGCTGAGCCTGCATCTGGTGGTACGTGATGACATGTCGCACCAGGTGATGCTCAAGGCCGCCTATGCGCGCCTGCACGAACGCTTCGGGATCAGCCACGCCACTCTGCAAGTCGAAGGTGAGGCTTGCCTGACGGGCGGCGATTGCCAGGTGACATCCACCACGCATCCTTGAGGCGTTCGTCACATGACGCTGAGCGTCATGACCCGGATTAATGCCAAGCCGCGAAACTTTCATTGGTCAGCGCGGACGGGGATCGGCAGAATGCGCGGCATCGAATACGAACGTGACCCGATGTCGGTCGCGCCATGTCATGAAGAGGGTTGCATCGATGAGTACTCGCGAACATCCGCTGGGCATCAGCTTCGAATTCTTTCCGCCCAATACCGACGCCGGGCGGGAAAAGCTGAAAGGCGTGCGTGACACGCTCGCCGAGCGGCGTCCGCGTTTCTTCTCGGTCACCTACGGTGCCGGGGGATCGACTCAGGCGCGGACCTTCGAGACCGTTAAGTCGGTGCGCCAGTGTGGCATCGAAACGGCGCCGCACCTGTCCTGCATCGGCAGCGACAAAGGCGAATTGCGCGAGCGTCTGGAGAGTTTTCGTGAAGCGGGGATCACCAATTTGGTCGCGCTGCGCGGTGACCTGCCCTCGGGCATGGGCGGCATGGGCGAGCTGCGTTACGCCAACGAGCTGGTCGAGTTCATCCGCAACGAAACCGGCGATCATTTCCAGATCGCGGTGGCGGCGTATCCTGAAGTGCATCCTCAGGCGCCCAGTTACGAGCATGATCTGCAGAATTTCGTGCGCAAGATGCAGGCCGGTGCCGATCTCGCCATCACGCAGTACTTCTTCAGTGCCGACGCCTACTTTCATTTCCTCGAGCGGGCCCGCGCGCTGGGGGTCGAGGCGCCGATCGTGCCGGGCATCATGCCGATCAGCAATTACACCAAGTTGGCGCGTTTCTCGGATGCCTGCGGGGCGGACATTCCGCGCTGGATCCGCAAGCAACTCGAGGCCTACGGCGACGATAGCGAGAGCATCCAGGCCTTCGGCGCGGAGGTGGTGTCGAATCTTTGCCAGCGTCTACTCGACGGCGGCGCCCCGGGGCTGCATTTCTATACGCTCAACCAGGCGACGCCGGCGCTGCGAGTGCTCGACAACCTACGCTGCGATAGCTGATGCATGGCGTTTGGCGTGCTCTTCATCTAGCCTGAGAGGGGTAGACGTCTCACCCATGGATAGGAGAAAGGCATGCTACGTACCCCCCGTATCGCGCTCGGTATCGGCAGTGCCCTGTTGATGCTGGGAAGCGCCCAAGCAGCGCAACATGATATCGAAATGCATCAGGTCGATGCCCAGGGCACCGGCGACAGCGTAGGCACCGTGACCCTCGAGGACATCGATTACGGCCTGCTGCTGACACCGGACCTCTCGGATCTCGAACCGGGTATGCACGGCTTTCACGTGCATATGAACCCGAGTTGCCAGCCGTCGGAAAAAGACGGTGAAACGGTGCCGGGCGGTGCTGCTGGCGGTCATTACGACCCCGAAGACACGGGCACGCACCAAGGGCCCTACGCGGACGGACATCTCGGCGATTTACCGGTGTTGATGGTCGATAAGGACGGCAACGCCACGACGCCGGTGTTGGCACCGCGTCTTGAAGCCTCCGATCTGGATGGCCGCGCCTTGATGATTCATGCCGATGGCGACAACTACTCCGACGAGCCCAAGCTGGGCGGCGGCGGCAAGCGCGTCGCGTGCGGCACCTTGTCCGATTGATCGCGCTTTAGGCGATGGCAGGTAACGAAAAGGCTCCCCAGCGGGAGCCTTTTTTAGGTTCATCGCACTTTGCCGGGAAACGCGACACGACCATCGCGAACAAGTTCGCTCCCACCCCCAGCCGGTTAGCTTGTCCTTGTGGGAGGGAATTTATTCCCGATAGCGGTGAGCGAAGCATCTTTTTTATGCGTCTTGCTTGATACCGTGGCGGTGCGGCGTGGTCCGGGATCAGTGCGTCTTGCCGTCACTCGGATCGATCAAGCGCACGGTTTGGATGTCATCGGACGTGTCATCTTCGCGTGGCTGATTGACGCGCGTGGCGAGGTCTTCGGCGAAGCCATTCTCATCGATGGCTAGC
Source organism: Chromohalobacter sp. 11-W (assembly GCF_029889905.1). Lineage (GTDB taxonomy): Bacteria > Pseudomonadota > Gammaproteobacteria > Pseudomonadales > Halomonadaceae > Chromohalobacter. The sequence goes on from NZ_JARANZ010000008.1 coordinate 190,571, forward strand.
TGCTCGAGGTAATCGCAGGACACGCATTCGCGGTAGCGGATGCCGTTCTGCTCCCAGGCACGGATGCGATCCATGGCCGCGCAGCGCGGGCAAATGGCGCCGGCGATGAAACGCTTGGGGTTGGTCGTCATCTTGGCGTCCTCTCACGATGACAACCGGGCATGTTGCCCGGTTGGAAAATATTGCAAAAGCGGAAGTGCATAAGACGCTATCAGGCCGCGTCGGCATTCTCGATGCCGGTGTGGCGCAGTAGCGGTTCGATGCTGGGCTCGCGGCCGCGAAAAGCGCTGAATAGTGCGGCGGCGTCACGTGAACCACCGCGCTCGAGGATTTCCTGACGGAAGCGCTTGCCCGTCTCGGTGTCGAAGATGCCGGCGTCTTCGAAGGCGCTGTAGGCATCCGCCGAGAGCACTTCGGCCCACTTGTAGCTGTAATAGCCCGCCGCGTAACCACCGGCGAAGATATGTCCGAAGCCGTTCTGGAAGCGGTTGAAGTCGACGCGCGGCGTGACGGAAGTCTTGTCGCGTACGTCGTCGAGCAGGGCCTGGACTTCGCCGGCATCGGGTGCTTCGAGTTCATGGTGCAGGCGGAAGTCGAACAGTGACAACTCGAGTTGGCGCATCATGCCCATGGCCGACTGGAAGTTGCGCGCGGCTTGCAGCTTGTCGAGCAGGACATCGGGCAGCTTCTCGCCGGTATCGACATGCGCGGCAATCATGTCCAGCCCCTCGCGCTCCCAGCAGAAGTTTTCCATGAACTGGCTGGGTAGCTCGACCGCGTCCCAGGCGACGCCGTTGATGCCGGATACATCGGCGACGGTCTGTTGCGTCAGCATGTGATGCAGGCCGTGGCCGAACTCGTGGAACAGCGTGAGCACTTCGTCATGAGTGAGTAGCGCCGGCTTGCCACCCACGGGGCGCGTGAAGTTGCAGGTCAGGTAAGCGACTGGCAATTGCAGGCTGCCGTCCTCGCGGGTGCGGCGCACACGGCATTCGTCCATCCAGGCACCGCCACGCTTGCCTTCGCGGGCGTAAAGGTCGAGGTAGAAACCGGCGATCGGCGTGGTGCCGTCGAGAATCTCGAAATAGCGCACGTCCGAGTGGTAGCGCGGCACATCGTCGCGCTCGGCGAAGTCGATGCCGTAGAGCGTGCCGGTCACCTGGAATAGGCCCTCGATCACCTTGGGTGCGGGGAAGTAGGGACGCAGCTGTTCTTGCGAGATGGCATAGCGTGCCTCGCGGAGCTTTTCGCTGGCATAGCCGATATCCCAAGGCTTCAGTGTCTCGAGACCCAGCGACTCGCGGGCGAAGGCTTCCAGCTCATTGAACTCGCGCTGGGCCTGGGGATGGGCGCGATCGGCCAGGTCGCCGAGAAAGCCGAGTACCTGATCGGGCGAGTCGGCCATCTTGGTGGCCAGCGAATACTCGGCATAGGTGCTGAAACCGAGCAGTTCGGCCAGTTCACGGCGCAGGCGCAGCGTTTCCTCGATGATCGGAGCGTTGTCGAAGCGGCCGGCTTGTGGGCCCTTGTCCGAGGCGCGGGTCACGAAGGCGGTATAGACTTCTTCGCGTAGCGCGCGGCCGTCGGCGAAGGAAAGCACCGGGTAAAAGCTCGGGAAGTCGAGCGTGATGCGATACCCCTCGACGTCCTTGGCTTCGGCGTTAGCCTTGAGCGTGGCCAGTGCGCTTTCCGGCAGGCCGGCCAGGCGCGCGTCGTCGGGCAAGTCCTTGTGCCATGCCTGGGTGGCATCGAGCACATGGTTGGAGAAGGTGTTGGCCAGTTCCGACAGACGTGCCTGAATCTCGCCGTAGCGGCGCTTCTTGTCCTCGGCGAGATCGACCCCGGCGAGGCGGAAATCGCGCAAGGTATTGTCGATGGAGCGCTGCTGGCCTTCCTCGAGGTGGGCGTATTCGTCGCTGTCCTTCAGGCGAGCGAAGGCGTCGAAGAGGCCCTGATGCTGGCCCAGCCAGGTGCTGTAGTCGGAGAGCATGGTGAGACACGCTTGATAGGCTTCGCGTAGCGCGTCGTTGTTCATGGTGGAATTGAGGTGTGACACTGGCGACCAAGCCTGCGAGAGGCGATCGTTGAGGGCCTCGAGTGGCGCTGCGAGGCTCTCCCAGCTGACCTGCGACTGATTGGCGAGGGCCTCGATGTCACGGCGATTCTCCGTCAGAAGCTGCTCGATGGCCGGCACCACATGCTCGGGCTGGATGTCATCGAACGGCGGCAGGACATGCGATTCGAGCAAGGGATTGCGTGACATGGGCACCTCGATATGAACGTGTGAATGAAGCATAGGTGGGGGTGGGCCCGGCTGCTTTCAATGTCGACGCGATTGGCCGCCAACCGTGCGCCTGCTAGGCTTGGCGCTTTCGGCGCCGTGTGGAGCGCCAGGTCGTAATGAAGGGTGCAACACCATGAGTGAAACGCTGGAACGCTGGGGGTCGCGCCGCGCCTTCATTCTTGCGGTAACCGGGGCGGCCGTGGGCCTGGGCAATATCTGGCGCTTTCCCTACATGACGGGCGAAAACGGCGGAGCGGTATTCCTGCTGCTGTATGTGGTGTTCGTGCTGATCCTGGGGCTGCCGATCATGATGGCCGAGATCCTCGTGGGTCGTGCCGGACGCCGCGGGCCGATGCATGCTCTGGCGCATCTGGCGCGCCAGGCGGGGGTGTCGCCGCATTGGCGCTGGCTGGGGCTATTCGGGGCGTTGACGGTGTTCTTCATCCTGTCGTTCTATTCGGTGGTCTCGGGGTGGTCGATCGAATATCTGATCGAGTCGATCAACGGCAACTTCAGCGGCCGCACGCCGGATGAGATAGGCGCCAGTTTCGATGCCTTCCTCGCCGATCCCCTGCGCATGACGTTCAATCATACGTTGTTCATATTGCTGACCATGTCGGTGGTCGCGGCCGGTATTTCCGGCGGTCTGGAACGGCTCAACAACCTGCTGATGCCGTTACTCTACATCCTGTTGGTGGTGCTGGTCGGTTACGCCGTCACCACCGACGGCTTCGGCACTGCGATGGCGTGGCTATTCACGCCCGATCTCGACGCCATCACCTTGAGCGTGGTGCTCAATGCCATGGGGCACGCCTTCTTTACCCTGGCGGTAGGCGCCTGCGCGCTGATGGCCTATGGTGCCTACATGCCCGATCATCAGAGTCTGCCGCGTGCCGTGGCGGCGGTGGCGGTGTTGGATGTCGCCGTGGCGCTGCTGGCGGGCATCGCGATTTTCTCGGTGGTGTTCTCGCAGGGGATGGATCCCGCCGAGGGGCCGGGATTGATGTTCGTGACCTTGCCCATTGCTTTTTCGGACCTGCCGGGCGGGCCGTTGTGGCTGGGCGTTTTCTTCCTGCTGTTGTTGCTGGCGACATGGACCTCATCGATCAATCTGGCCGAGCCGTTGGTGGCGATCTTCACCGATGCAGGTCTCAAGCGCGGCAAGGCGGCGGCGTTGATCGGCTCCTCGGTGTGGTTGGTCGGCTTGCTGTCGGTGTTCTCGTTCTCGAGTCTATCGGAGGTGGAATGGCTGGCGGGCATGAATTTCTTCGAGCTGGTGACCACCGTGCCACTGGAGTTCTTCCTGCCCATCGGCGGGCTGTTGATCGCTACCTTCGCCGCCTGGGTCATGCCGGCGAGCACGTCCATGCGCTCGCTTGACGCGGGCCCCGGTGGGTTCCGGCTATGGCGTGGACTGGTGCGCTACGTGTCGATTCCGCTGGTCATCATCGTGCTGTTGTCGGCGCTATGGTGATGCCCGCTCATCATGAACTGCTCGACCACCATGAAGGGAATAGAGGAGAGAGTGGATGACATTGCGAACGTTCAAAGGGACGACGCCGCGCCTGGGAGCACGGGTCTATATCGATCCGACGTGTGTCGTGCTGGGTGATGTCACCTTGGGTGACGATTGTTCGGTATGGCCGATGACCGTGATTCGTGGCGATATGCATCGTATCCGTATCGGTGCGCGTTGCAGCATTCAGGATGGCAGCGTGTTGCATATTACCCATGCCAGCGATTACAACCCCGACGGCTATCCATTGACGCTCGGCGATGACGTGACGGTGGGCCACAAGGCGCTATTGCACGGTTGCACCATCGGTAGCCGGGTGCTGGTGGGAATGGGCGCTACGGTCATGGATGGCGTGCTCGTCGAGGACGAGGTGATTATCGCCGCCGGCGCGGTGGTAACGCCTGGTAAGCACCTGGAAAGCGGGCAGGTCTATGCGGGCAACCCCGCGAAGCCGCTCAGAGCGCTCAAGGAGGCCGAGAGGGCGTTTTTTACCTACACGGCGGGGAATTACGTGAAACTCAAGGACGAGTACCTGGCCCAGCCACCCGTATAACGACACGCCTGCGTGTGCCGGGCCTGCCCGAGGCGGTATTTTCTCTCTTAACGCATTGTTTTGTCTCGTCATGAAGCCGCATAATCTGGTTTTTCATCCAGTATTGTCGAGGGCGTCTCGGGCGGGCCATGGCCAACTTTCGCACACATTTCGGCGTTGCCCTGGGCGGCGGCGCGTTGGCGGCCTATGCCGGCTGGCAGGCAAGCCTCTGGAGCTTCAACGAGGGCTGGCCGCTGGCGGTATTGATGGCATTTGGCGGCATCCTGCCCGATATCGACTCCGATCATTCGCACGCCATTCGTCTGATTTTCACCCTGCTGGCCGTCCTGGCAGTGATCGCCGGCGCGCTATGGCTGCAATCGCGCCTGGCGCCGGGCCCATTGGTCCTGGCATGTGGTGGTCTGTATCTTGGGGTACGCTACCTGGCGGGCGCGATCTTCAAGCGTTTCACCGTGCATCGCGGCATCTGGCACTCGTTGCTGGCGAGCCTGCTGTGCGGTATGGGCACGGCGGCGATGAGTTTCCATTTGCTGGATCAGCCTGCACCAATGGCCTGGGCCCAGGGGCTGGCGCTTAGCGGAGGGGCGTTGATCCATCTGTTGCTCGACGAGTTGTACAGCGTTGATCTGGTTGGCTCACGGCTCAAGCGTTCCTTCGGGACCGCCTTCAAACTCTTCGATTACCGCGAGCCCGGCAACGCGGTGATGTGGTTGTTATTGGGCGTTGCCTTGGCGCCATGGTTGCCGCCCTGGCCCACGTTGCTGGAGTTGGTGAATCGCGGCGTAACATCCTGGTTATGATGTGGCCTGACGAGAGGGCCTCAGGTAGGCGATTCGGGTAATCCTTGGGAACGGCGTTGCGCGCGCTGGGCGCGTGTCTCGGCGCGCTCGAGCTCGAGCAGCCCATTCTCGACGAAGGCTAGGTGTTCGTGGGCGCGTGCTTGTGCTTCGTCGGCGTTGCCGGCGACGATGCTCTCGAATAAGGCGCGATGCTGGTCCATGAGGCGGTCGCGGGAGTCTGGCTTCTCGAACAAATGGGCCAGATTGGCGACGATACTTTTCTCCAGCAGGTGAAACAGCCCACGCATGGTGTGCAGCAACAGGACGTTGTGGCCTGCCTCGGCGATGGCCAGATGAAAAGCGGCGTCGGCACGGGCCTCGCGCATGGGATCGCTGCTGCGGTCGGGGTGTCGGTAACTGGCCTCGAGTTCCTCGAAGCGCGTTTGTAGCATGGCCTTGTCGTCGGGCGTGGCACGTAAGGCGGCGTAATAGGCTGATATACCTTCCATGGCATCGCGGAATTCGAGCAGGTCAAGATTGAACTCACCGTGCCGTGTCAGCATTTCCAGGAGCGGATCGCTATAGCTAGTGTTCAGCTGTTCGGAGACGAAGGTGCCGCCGCCCTGGCGGCTGGTGAGTAGGCCTCGTGCGGCTAACTTCTGAATGGCCTCGCGCAGGGAAGGGCGTGACACGCCGAAGTGCTCCGCCAATTCACGCTCGGGAGGCAGCTTCTCTCCCGGTTTGAGGCTGCCTTCGAGCAGCATGGCCTCGAGCCGCTCGGTGATGACGTCGGCGAGACGTGGTTGTCTGAGGTGTTGTGGGGCCATGGGCGTCGCTCGTTACTCGGTGATTGATGACGGGCGTGAAACCAGTAATAAATGGTTTGACCAATTTTACGCAATCTTTTTGCGCTACTCCAGCCTTCGTTCGCATGCCTGACGCTACGGTTTTGACTAAAGTTCAAGGCCATTACTGTGCAATAGAAGGGTTCTTTGTTGACACTCTTCAGTGCACGCTCATAGAGTTAATTCATTCGTTTTTGTAAATTGGTAAAACCAATAGAGACAAGGCGACGGGATATCGTTTCCATATCCGCGTCCGTCTATGTCTTAACCACTCTGTTGTCACCACTCTCCGAGCGTTCGGCACGACTCTTCGATGACCATCCAACGTTAGCGCATCATTTGCACAGGGTTCGCCATGATCATTTCAGCTTCCACGGACTACCGCCAAGCCGCCAAGCGACGTATTCCGCCCTTTCTATTTCACTACGCGGATGGTGGATCCTATACCGAGCATACGCTGCGCCATAACGTCGAAGACCTTGCGGGTATCGCGTTGCGTCAGCGCGTGCTGAAGGATATGTCCAGCCTGTCACTGGAAACCGAATTATTCGGCGAATCCATGACCATGCCGGTTGCGCTGGCGCCCGTGGGGTTGGCGGGCATGTATGCCCGGCGCGGCGAGGTGCAGGCGGCACGCGCAGCGGCCGGGAAAGGCATACCGTTCACGCTGTCGACGGTATCGGTGTGCCCGATCGACGAGGTGGCCTCGGCCATCGATCGCCCTCTCTGGTTCCAGCTCTACGTGCTGAAGGACAGGGGCTTCATGAAGCATGTGCTGGAGCGCGCCAAGGCCGCCGGCGTCAAGACGCTGGTTTTCACGGTCGATATGCCCGTGCCGGGCGCGCGTTACCGTGATGCGCATTCCGGGATGAGCGGCAAGCATGCGGCGACACGACGCATGCTCCAGGCCGTGACACATCCCTCCTGGGCCTGGGATGTGGGCCTTCATGGTCGCCCTCACGACTTGGGCAACGTTTCGGATTATCGCGGCCAACCCACGGGGCTCGAGGATTATATCGCCTGGCTCGGCAACAATTTCGACCCTGGCATCTCCTGGAAAGACCTGGAGTGGATTCGCGAATTCTGGGATGGCCCGATGATCATCAAGGGGATACTCGACCCCGAAGACGCCCGCGATGCGGTTCGCTTCGGGGCAGATGGCATCGTCGTTTCCAACCATGGCGGTCGTCAACTCGACGGTGTGCCTTCTACCGCGCGTGCCTTGCCGGCCATCGCCGATGCGGTCAAAGGCGATCTGGCCATCCTCGCCGACTCCGGCGTGCGTAATGGGCTGGACGTTGTGCGCATGATCGCTTTGGGTGCCGATACTGTATTGTTGGGACGCGCTTTCATCTATGCACTCGCCACCGCCGGCGAGGCAGGTGTTACCCACCTGCTCGAGCTGTTCGAGAAGGAAATGCGGGTTGCGATGACGCTCACCGGGGCGCGCTCCATCGCCGAGCTTGGGGCGGATTCGCTGGTGTCTGGTGCATGCTCTGGAGCTGATTGAGCGGGGGGTGATCGTGCGCCATGCTGAGGGGTGACCGACAAGAGCGGGGAGAGACGAATGACCGATGAGACGGTATTGCTATTCGATGCTGGCGGGGTGCTGGTCGACTGGCGTGGCACATCCGGGCTAGTCGAGCTGACTCAGGGACGCTTCGATACCGAGCAGGCGCGGCGCTTCTGGATGGGCTTCGAAGCGATTACGCCGTTCGAAACTGGCGGTGACGATGGCACACGCTTTGCTCAGGAGGCGCTTGAGGCACTCGAGCTGGACATGACGCCAACGGGTTTCCTGGCAGTGTTCGACGACTGGATGCGTGGTCCCTATGCGGGCGCGATGGCATTGGTCGAGCGCATCCGTCCCGCCTATCGTCGCGCTATACTCAGCAACACCAACCCCGTTCACTGGCGGCGGCTAATCGATGACTACCGTATTGATGTGCCCTTCGAGAAGGCTTTTGCCTCGCATGAGATCGGCGCGCGTAAGCCCGATCCCGAGGCCTTCGAGTTCGTCTGTCGCGCGCTCGACGTGGTGCCCGGCCAGGTACGTTTCTTCGACGACAATCCCGAGTGCGTCGATGCCGCCCGTGAGTTGGGCATGACGGCGACCCAGGTGCGTGGCCTGGACGAACTTCGGAATGCCCTCGCCGAGTTCGATGCACTGCGCCCGCCGGCTGATAATCGGAATCCACGATGAAAGCGCCCTATAGAGAGCTGCTTGAAGCGCTGCGTGAAAGGCTGCCCGCGCACAAGCTGATCGACGACCCGCTGCGGACGCTGGCCTATGGTAGCGATGCCAGTTTCTACCGCCTCATTCCGCAGCTAGTCGTGCGTCCCGACAGTGAAGAAGAACTGATGGTCGTGCTGGCCGAATGTCGTCATCGGCGCTTGCCGGTAACGTTTCGTACGGCGGGGACGTCGCTCTCCGGGCAGGCCGTGACCGACTCGGTGCTCATTCAACTCAACCAGGGCTGGCGGGATTACCGGATCCTCGACGAGGGGCGGGCGATCCGGTTGCAGCCCGGTATTATCGGCGCGCGCGCCAACCAATTGCTGGCGCCTTACGGTCGCAAGATCGGGCCCGATCCGGCCTCGATCAATAGCTGCATGATTGGCGGTATCGCCGCCAACAATGCCTCGGGCATGTGCTGTGGCACGGCCCAGAACAGTTACCGCACGCTCCGCGATATGCGCGTCATCCTGGCCGACGGTACGCTTTTGGAGACCGGCGATACGGCGAGCCGCGCGGCGTTCCGAGCCTCTCACGGTGAGCTGCTCGAAGCCCTGGAGGCGCTGGGACGCGAGACGCAGGCAAATACGCCGCTGGCCGAGCGCATTCGCCACAAGTATCGGCTCAAGAATACGACCGGTTACGCGCTCAATAGCCTGATCGATTTCGAGGATGGCTTCGATATTCTCGCGCATCTGATGATCGGCTCCGAGGGCACACTTGGTTTCATCAGCGCCATCACCTACGACACCGTGCCGGACGCGCCGCTGAAGACCGCAGCGCTGGCGCTGTTTCCGGATATGGCGTCGGCGTGCCGGGCGACGCTAGTGCTCAAGTCGGCGCCGGTGTCGGCGGTGGAACTGATGGATCGTGCTGCTCTGCGTGCAGTGGAAGGGGCGCCGGGCATGCCGGCAGGCCTCGAGACGTTGCCCGACGACGCGACCGCCTTGCTCATCGATGTAAGGGACGAGGAGGAGAGTGCGCTGGAGGCGCGCATCGCCGCGGTGCACGCGGCGCTCGAGGGGATCAAGACGCTGGAGCCACTTGGCTTCACGCGCGATTCCGAAACCTATGCGCGTTACTGGAAGGTGCGCAAGGGGTTGTTCCCTGCGGTAGGGGCGGTACGCGACGTCGGTACCACGGTCATCATCGAAGATGTCGCTTTTCCTCTCGAGCATCTCGAGGCAGGCGTGGCGGCGCTGTCCGAGACATTCCGACGGCATGGTTATGACGATGCCATCCTCTTCGGCCATGCGCTGGAAGGCAACCTGCACTTCGTCTTTCCGCAGGGCTTTGAGGCGCCCGCCGAGGTGCAGCGTTATGCCGCCTTGATGGACGACGTGGCGGCCCTGGTAGCCGACGAATACGGCGGCTCGCTCAAGGCGGAACATGGCACGGGGCGTAACATGGCGCCTTTCGTCGAGCGTGAGTGGGGCGCTGAGGCATATGCTTTGATGTGGCGAATCAAGTCGCTCTTCGATGCCGAGAATCTGCTCAACCCGAATGTCATCCTAAGCCACGATGCCGAACTACATCTCCACAACCTCAAGCCACTGCCGGCCGCCGATCCCATTGTGGATAAGTGTATCGAGTGCGGGTTCTGCGAACCCGTTTGTCCCTCTCGCGAGCTGACCCTGACGCCGCGTCAGCGCATCGTGATCCAGCGTGAGATGGCACGCCTCGAGGGCGAGGGGACGCAAGCGTCGACAGCGCGTCTGGCGACGTTGCGTGAAGCCTATCAATATCAGGGAATCGATACCTGCGCTGCCGATGGCATGTGCGCCACGCAATGTCCGGTAGGTATCAATACCGGCGATCTCGTGCGTGAGTGGCGCCATCGCCGAGTCGTCGAGCGAGGCGGTACGGCGCGTCTGGTGGGGCGTCACTTTTCCGGCACGACCCGCATCGGGCGAGGTGCGCTACGACTCGTGGATACCACGCACGGTGTGCTGGGTACGGGCATGATGAGCGCCTTGACGCGAAGTGCGCGTCGGCTCAGTGGTGACCGCCTGCCGCAGTGGATTTCCTCACTGCCGGCGCCCGCGCCGGTACGTATCCTTGAGCGTCGGGCGGGAAAGGCGGTCGGTGGCAAGCGCGATAAAGTCGTCTACCTACCGGCGTGCGCCACGCGAGTCTTCGGTGCCTCGCGTGGGGATGACGGGGCCGATGCCGTGACGCGCACGACCCTGGCGCTGTTCGAGAAGGCGGGTTATGAGGTTATTATCCCCGCGATGATTGGGCATCTTTGCTGTGGCATGGCGTTTCAATCGCGGGGTTATTTCGACGAGGCGGAGCACAAGGCGCGCGAACTGAACCGCGAGTTATTGCTCGCGTCCGAGAACGGTCGCCACCCCGTGCTGTGCGATACGAGCCCCTGTACACAACGCATGGTGGAACGCCTCGATACGCGTTTGACGCTCCAGGAGCCGGTTGAATTTGCGCACGACTATCTCTTGGCACGCCTGGCGATCACGCCCAAACAGGCGCGTATCGCTCTGCATATTACGTGTTCGAGTGCGCGCATGGGGTTGAGCGACAAGTTCATGACACTGGCACAAGCGTGTGCCGATGATGTCGTGGTGCCGGCGGAGATCGCCTGCTGCGGCTTCGCGGGGGACAAGGGGTTAACCACACCGGAGTTGAACGCCGCCGCGCTGCGCGGCCTGGCAGATGCCATCAATGGGTGCGATATCGGCTATTCCAACTCGCGGACCTGCGAAATGGGGCTGAGCTATCATGCCGGGATCCCTTATCGCTCGATTCTCGACTTGCTCAACGAAGTCAGCCGCCCTTGTGTGGCCGAAGGTGTTGCCACATGAGTGCCGGGCGACTATTTTTAAATCATCCCCTTGCGTTCAGCCTCTGTGGATCGTAAAGTACGCATCCGCTGCCGGCGACGGACCTCGTAGCCAGCGGTGGAGAGGTGGCGCAAGTGACTGACGTGCTTGAGAAATTCAAACCTTCGGGTGGTTTTCTGGCTT
>NZ_JARANZ010000009.1 GCF_029889905.1 Chromohalobacter sp. 11-W
CAAGAGCAAGACCTATCGCGGCAGCAAGTACAACGAACTGGTCTTCGACGACGCCACCGACCAGGAGCGCGTGCGCCTCAACTCCGAAGCCGAGAAGAGCCAGCTCAACCTCGGCTACCTGATCCACCAGACCGGCAACACCCGCGGCGCCTTCCGTGGCACCGGCTTCGAACTGCGCAGCGATGCCTATGGCGCCATTCGCGCCAACCAGGGGCTCTATCTCACCAGCTGGGGCCAGCTCGGTGCCCGCGGCGACCAGCTCGACCTCACCCCGGCCCAACAACAGCTCGACAGCGCCTACCAGCTCACCGATACGCTCAGTCAGAGCGCCCAGGATCACAACGCCGAAGCGCTCGACAGCCGGACGAATCTCAAGCAGGCCGGCACGGACGCCGACGACACCTACGGCAACAGCGAACAGCTCGCGGATACCAAGCAAGACAGCGCCAGTGGCGCCACGGACAGCGGCGGAAGAGGCGAAGCCGCGCGCATGAAAGCGCCCTGGCTGCACCTGGCCTCCCCGGCGGGGATCACGGCGAGCACCCCGGAGTCGACCCACCTGGCCCAGGGCAAATCGCTCAGCGTGGCCAGCGGCGAGGACGTCAACATCGCCACCGGTAAGAGTCTGGTCGCCTCGATCTCGGAGAAGCTTTCGTTATTCGTCTATCGTGCCGGGATCAAGCTCTTCGCCGGTCGTGGCAAGGTCGAAGTGCAGGCCCAGAGCGATGCGATGGAGTTGACCGCGCAGAAGGACGTCAAGATCACCTCCACCGAAGGGCGGGTCGAGATCAACGCCGCCAACGGCATCCTGCTACATAGCGGCGGCGGCTATATCCGTATCGAAGGCGGCAACATCGACGTCCACGGCCCCGGCAAGGTCGACGTCAAGGGCGCGCAGCACCAATTCGGCGGACCGACGAGCATGAACGTGGCGATGCCCGATTTGCCGGAGGGGGCATGCGAAACCCAATTTGCCGGCGATGACGCGGCTTCGACCGGCGCCAGCCCCCTCTAGAGTGGAGCGATCATGTCATCCTACGAAACCGGTCGCTCTTTCCCAGCCGACAGCCCGACCCACCGCGTGGAAACGGCTGACGCGTTCGATCCGCAATGGTTAATGGAGTGTCAGTACGCGCTCCTAAATCCTCTGCGGGTCGAAAAGGCGGACATAGCAGACCTTTCCTGCCAGCCACTGAAAACGCCGTCAGTGAAAGTACGCGACCACTTGTTGCCACAACTGGTCTGTCTGGAGAGGTTGTCCCACACGCAACGGGAGTCGCTGCTGCCACAGCTCATGCGTTATCAGCGACGGGGTGACTGCCTTTTCTCGGCATTGCTTCAAAGCGATGCCCCGCCCGAAGACATACTCCAGCACTTTCGCTTCACACTGGAACAGACGCGCTGGGGAAGTCGCCAGAAGTGGTGGCTGCGCTATTACGATCCGGCGATATTTCAGCACCTGTGCTGGTTGCTGGACGAATCCCAGATGAACCGTCTGCTGGGACCCATCAAACGCTGGCACTGGCCAGCACCGCACGAACACTGGTCCTCACTGGCCGGCTGCCAAGTGGAAAAGCCTGCCATCAATACGCCCCTGCTCTCCGACGAGCAGTGGGCCGCCATCGATCGAATGGCCATGCTCAACACCACATTGGGCCGCCTGAACATGCTGGCTCCGGAATCGGCAACCACGTTCGAGAACTGCCGATGGCTCGATCGCCTGCTGGAAGAAGCCCAGACACATTTCGGCATGACCGATCCGGACGACCGCCGCCTATATGCCGAACAAGCAGCGCGCTTTCATCCACGTATTCACGATCATCCGGCTCTTCAAAGACGTCTTGACGAAGTTCGTGAAACGGAGGCGCGCTACTCCTTCATCTGCGAGAACTTGTCGGCGATAGATATGCACACCATGGCTTTAGAACTCAAGGAATCAACATGACGGGATCGTCCGGTAACGTCCAATCCATTAGCAGTTGCCGTGTCTGTCAACGCAGCGGTCTGCCGATTTTCCCGCTGCGCTACGCTGTCACGCGCACCGATGGCCGAGATCAAGCTGGCGAGCCTGCCGGGCCGGTCGTGCCCCACTCGCTGACCGATGACAGTCTCACGGCCACGCCGCTTCCTGAGGGGCAACACTATACCCTGAGGCTGCTACGCTCGGGCTTTCTTTACGTGTTCAATGAGACACGCGGCCACTGGATCGGACATGTCGTCACCGACGCGGGCTACCTGATCGAGTACGTCAATCTTCCTCAAGACGAGGCGATGGCGATCGATCCCGAAAATCCGCAACCCATCGATGGACGGCTGCAGCCGCCCCCCGATGAGCCAGAGTTCGCCTGCGCCGCCAACCCGGATCACGCCTACCCCGGTCGTTGTATCATGATCCCCAATGCCGACCGTGCCGATACGATTTACCTGGCCTTCTCCGATGTGGCCTGGACCAAGCGGGTCTGGAAAGAGCATGCGACTAACGAAAACGGTCGGCGCGACGCCATGCGCCGGATCTCGCTGGCCCAGTGGCGTAGCGGCAGCGCGCAATACGCCGACACGCTGGACAAGATCGGCGACTACTTGGCTGAAGCGCACTATCACTGGACGCTACCCAATCAGCATGGCAGCTCCGGATCCTGGAACCGGGGAAGTACGGGATCCTGGGGGGAGGATAGTTACCAGGGAACTGCTTTCAGTTTCAGCCCGTTTTCCTTTCACGGCATGAAGGAACGAGTCGAGGGGCTCAAGCGCTGGGCCGATGAGCAGGCCGAGCCGTTGGACATGACGCCCATGTTGGTGGGCCTCGAAGATCCGGTCGGCATCACGGTCGATTTGTCGACGCTGATGGCGTCACGCCTGAAAGAGTTCATGAACAGTGATGGTCGGCGCTGGCCACTGGCCACCGCTGCCACGATCGATGCACTGGAACCCGCGATTCGCGAGCAGGCTCAATTTCGCTATATCGACAAAAGAGTGGAATCGGGGCCCTTGCATCGGCCCATCTTCGCCGGCCCTGGGCAACCTTCATGGGAGGAGCAGCAGCGCATCAACGCTTATCACGACCGTCTGGAGGCAAGCCGGGAGGCAGGCACAGACTTCTATAAAGAGGAGCGTGATAAAGCACGTAAAGAGGTTTCCGAGAGTATCACGCCCGAGGAGCTAAAACGCGAGGCCGACGATGCCTGGGCTCAATACCGCAGCCGACTACAGGACGGCCAACCCGAGTTCTGGAAACGCACACAGTTTCAGTTGGAGCAGGAGCGTTTCGACCAGAACGTGATGCTGCCGCTGGTGCGCGTTCACCAGGCCTGGCTGACCGGGCCCGCAGTGCGCGCGCAGTTCAATGCGCATTTCGATGACCGGGATGCCGAGTCGGGGCAAGCCTTTGCCGATACGCTGGTGCTATGCCTTCAGGACACGCAGCAGTATGGTCCGGCCTTTGAGCAGTATCTCGAATGGCTGACCGCCTCCACAATCACCGACGACAATCTGCTGCTGCGCGGTATATTGCTCAACCTTCGGGTCGTTCGAGAAGCGGTCAACGCTCAATCGAGTGGCCAACCCATCGACCAGGTAGGCACCCTGCCCTGGACCGGACTGGTGTCGGGTTACCAGTCCTCCACCGAGGATCTGGCCGAAGCCCGTGCCGCCCCCGGGCGCCTGCTAGGTGCGGTGATGGCGCCCGTCTTGAAAGTGATGGACGAACAGGCGGTACGCCCGGCACTGATCGCACTGGGCATCACCGCCAACCGCAAGGTGGTCCACACCCGGGTGACCGGCCATGTCAGCGATGCCATCGATGCGCTCATTCGGGACATGCAGCGAATCAATCCCGCATTGAGGGACACCGACCAGAGCCTGCTCAAACGCAAGCTGGAAATCCAGACCCGCGGCAGCCAGCGGCGTATGCAAGCCGCCGGGGGCGGTGAATGGGACATCAGCATCGTGCATGATCGCCTCGTTCTCGAGGAACTCGACTCTTCCAGCGGTTCGCTCACCACCACCAACCGCGCCGCCAGTGCCGTGCTGGATTACAACGAGTGGCAGCGAACCTACGGATCGGTCTGGGGCAGCATGGCCGACCGCAACACCCAGTTAGGTATCGTCAGCCTTGCATTTGGCACCTGGGCATTGATGGCGCAGGCAAAGGCCATGGACGAGGCAACAGCCGATGGCCGCAGCGAGGCGCAATGGCGTTTTGAGGCACTGGTCTCCGGTGCGTTCGGCTCCGTGGCGGATACCGCGCATGCCATTCTGGAACGCTCTCGTCGGGTAGGCGGAAGACTGGCGCAAAAAGCCGGCAAGATATGGCGCGGCGTGTTCCGAGTTGGCGGGAAATTATTGGGCTTTGCAGCAGCAGCGATAATGGTATTTTGGGATGGATATAATGCTTTCAATCAAGCAAAAAAAGGAAACATTGGACTGGCTTTTCTTTATGGTGCCTCAGCCATTGCTGGGGCCGGCGCCTTTATAGCACTCACGATTTTAAGTGCGACTGGCATCGGAATCGTACTGGCCGCTGCAGCCATCGTGGTCAATATCTTTATTGCTTCATGGAGCAACAATGAGCTTCAGGATTGGATGGAAAAATGTTACTTCGGTGTTGAAGATTCGAATGAACAGTTTTCTAGCTTGAAAGCGGAAATCGATGCATTTGAGGTCCTGACCGATCAATAGGAGAAATCGGGTATGAATTTTACCGGCTTGGGGCCATATAAGTGGAAGTACAAGACGGATCGCCCACTAACAGAGGACGAGAGACGAAACCGTCTCGACAAAGAACATACGGCCAGTAGAGAGCCTAATGACGACCTCTCCGTGGCACGTATTAATAGTACTTACATGGAGCTCGTGGATCGATGGTACGCCGACAAAGGACATGCAGTTATTTATGGGATAATTGGGGCTGCACCTATGCTTGCTTTAGTTGCCATAGGAATACAGACTGCCAAAGAGATGGCTGCCAACATTAGCCCAGGAGAGATATTATTTCTATCTTTAATGTTACTGTTTTGCACTTCCTTTCTTTTAGGCTTTTTATATCTTTCTTGTTTCGAGGCTTTTCGCCGCACGCACTACCCCATCCGGCTTAATCGCAAAAACCGCATGATTTATGCTTTTCGACCCAACGGCACCATTATCAGGGTGCCTTGGGACAACCTGTTTGTTTGTGAAGGCAGCCACTATGTACCCTTGATGGGCCGAAGATTCTACGATATTCGCGCCCACATCCTGGATAAAGATGGCGTGACAGTTCGAGAAACTTTCGCTCTTGGCTATCCTTTTTTTGGTGATGAGGATCGTATTCTCCCCTTATGGGAATATATCCGCCGTTATATGGAAGACGACAAAGGCGTTAAAAAGAATCATGAGACCACCGATCTCTGCATGCCGGTGGGTGAACGTCGCGAAGGTCTTTATTTCGGGATCGTTCGGGGCTTTGGTATTGCTGCATTTTCCCCGTACATCGCACAGCCTCTGATGTCACCTTTCTGGGCTGTTATCACCTGGGGTCGGCTGATCGCCATGTACACCAGTCGTGTCCCCCACTGGCCTGAGGATATCGAGACCGAATGTCGGGTAGACGAGAACGACCCTTACCGAAAGGACTGGCGCGATAACGGAAAATTTACCTTTATCGAAGGCCCCTGGCCGGTGATCTGTTTCGTGATCGGCAGTACTATTGCTATTACTGCCATCTACCTCACTATCACCAGCATGGCGAATGCCATGTAAATACCGTGCGCCCGGCGCCTATTGCACTGGGCATCACCGCCAACCGCAAGGTGGTCCACACCCGGGTGACCGGCCATGTCAGCGATGCCATCGATGCGCTCATTCGGGACATGCAGCGAATCAATCCCGCATTGAGGGACACCGACCAGAGCCTGCTCAAACGCAAGCTGGAAATCCAGACCCGCGGCAGCCAGCGGCGTATGCAAGCCGCCGGGGGCGGTGAATGGGACATCAGCATCGTGCATGATCGCCTCGTTCTCGAGGAACTCGACTCTTCCAGCGGTTCGCTCACCACCACCAACCGCGCCGCCAGTGCCGTGCTGGATTACAACGAGTGGCAGCGAACCTACGGATCGGTCTGGGGCAGCATGGCCGACCGCAACACCCAGTTAGGTATCGTCAGCCTTGCATTTGGCACCTGGGCATTGATGGCGCAGGCAAAGGCCATGGACGAGGCAACAGCCGATGGCCGCACCGAGGCGCAATGGCGTTTTGGGGCACTGGTCCCCGGTGCGTTCGGCTCCGTGGCGGATACCGCGCATGCCATTCTGGAACGCATCCATCGTGTAACTAGTCGGCTCTCCAAGGGCCTAGGTCGAATACTGCGCAGGACTGCCGGTGGACTGGGCAAGGCTTTTGGCTTTGCAGCCGCTGCGATCATGGCTGTTTGGGATGGGTATAACTTTATAGATAAAGTTCAGAAAGGCCAGTATGGCCTTGCGTCACTCTATCTGGCTTCAGCCGTTTCCGGGTTGGGAGCTTTCGTTTTCTTAACGATTTTAAGTGTTACAGGAGTTGGGGTCTTGTTGGCTGCAATCGCGGTAGTGGTCAATATCTTTATTGCTTTATGGAGCAACAATGCGCTTCAGGAGTGGGTTGAAAAATGCTACTTCGGTGTCGAAGATTCGAATGAACAGTTTTCTAGCTTGAAAGCGGAAACCGATGCATTTGAGGTCCTGACCGATCAATAGGAGAAATCGGGTATGAATTTTACCGGCTTGGGGCCGTATAAGTGGAAGTACAAGACGGATCGCCCACTAACAGAGGACGAGAGACGAAACCGTCTCGACAAAGAACACACGGCCAGCAGAGAGCCTAATGACGACCTCTCCGTGATACGTATTAATAGTACTTACGTGGAACTCGTTGATCGATGGTATGCCGACAAAGGACATGCAGTTATTTATGGGGTGATTGGGCTTTCCCCATCTCTCACAATTGCCCTGATGTCTATGAGCGCCATTTCAGGAATAGGTGATTCCTGGGGTGTTTTTTTAATATGGATTGCAATATCTCTAATGGTTTGCTTTTGCTTTACCTTTTCTTATCTAATTTATTTTGAAGCTTTTCGTAAAACCCACTATCCAATCCGTCTAAATCGAAAAAATCGCATGGTGTATGCTTTTAAACCTGATGGCAATATTATCAAAGCCTCTTGGGACGACTTGTTTATCCACAAAGCTTCCAGCAAACCACCTTTGAGTGAAAAAGATTACGACATCCGAGCGCATGTCCTTGACGCAGATGGCGAGACCGTTCGAGAAACGTTCACGCTAGCCATGCCCCACTCGGGAGCAGAAGAGCGCCTGCTCGATCTCTGGGAGTACATCCGCCGCTATATGGAAGACGAAAATGGCGTGAAAAAAAATCATAAGTTAACGCAGTTCTGCTGGCCCATTGGTGAACGCCGCGAGGGGTTACGATATAGCATCATAGGCGGCTTTAGCCCTGCGGCTATTGCGCCTTACCTAGTGCAGCTACCCTTCTGCCCATATTTTGCCTTGATTACCTGGGGGCGGTTAATCGCCATGTACACTAGTCGCGTGCCCCGCTGGCCAGAAGGCATCGAAGCCGAATGTCGCATTTCGGACAATGACCCTTATCAAAAAGACTGGCGTGACAATGGCAAGCTTTCCTTTGAGAGGAAGACCGTTCCCGTCATCGGCTTCGTCATCGGGAGTATCATTTTGGTTGCGGCAATTACCTGGACAGTCACCAGTATTATCGACGCCATGTAAAAACCGTGCGTCCAGCACTGAGCATCACCGCCAACTGCAAGGTGGTCCACACTCGGGTGACCGGCCATGTCAGCGATGCCATCGATGCGCTCATTCGGAACATGCAGCAAATCAATCTCGCATTGATTGAAACCGAATGGAACATCCTCATTTCAGAGTTAAGGAGCGGACATGAGTAGCGCTGATAATCCTCGCCCGGATTGTAGCTTCTGTGGCGGCGGTGGCCTGCCGATCTTGCCCGTGCGCTATGCCGTAGCGCGTAGCGACGATGTCAGCATCAGCGCCCCTGAGTTGCCGGCGGATCTAGAGGATGATGCCGTATCGCAGATCGCGCTGTCGGGAGGTCAGCACTACACACTGAGGCTGCTGCGAGAAGGCTTTCTGTATGTCTTCAACGCCGCCCGTGGGCGCTGGCAAGGGTACTACGTCACCGACGAAGGGTTTCTCAGTCGCTACATCGATGTCACCAATGACGAGCTGCTGGCACTCGACCCCAACGCGCCGGGGCCACTGGATGCCGATATCAACGCCCCGGTCGAGGACGAGGAGTTTCCGTGTCGAGCCAACCCTGATCACGTCTATCCGGGGCGCTGCATCACGGTACCCGCGGCCCAGGAGGCCGAAGCGCTCTATTTCGCGTTCTCGGATGACCGCTGGACCAAACGTGTATGGAAAGAGCACGCCACCAACGAGAACGGCCGGCGTGACAGCATGCGTAAACTGTCCATGCCGCAATGGAAAGGCGGTTCGGCGGACTATACCCGACCGCTCAGCGAACTCGGAGAACGGGTGGCCGAAGCCAACTTCCCCTGGATTCCGCGGCAGTCGAACGGCACCGATAATGGCAACCCAACGCCAACCACGGAGGTGAGTGCGTTGAGCCATAGTCTCGCACCGGTCAACGGCATGCGCGACGATGTCGAGGGTTTCGTCGAGTGGTCACAGCGTCAGGCCGGGCCAAGTGAAATGACGCCGGCGCTGTTCGTCCTCGACGACCCGGCCGGGGTTACCAGTGATCTCGCCGCGCTACTCGACGCCCGGGAGAATGAGTTCAACGAACAGGAAGCCATCAAGCGCCCCTTCGTCACGGCGGGTGTCGTCAATGCCCTGCGTGACGGTTTTCGTGAGCGGGCTCGGATGCAACGGGCCAACGAGATCGTCGAGAATCACCTCGAACATGAGTATTACCGTACTTATGGCGGCCCGCCGGGCATGGCACATGCTGCCAAAGCCAATTTCGAACGTCGGCAGAAAGAAGACCCCGCCTATCGGCGAGATGTCGAAGCCACGCGGCTGGCAGCCTACAAGAGCATCAGCGAGGAGGAACTCGAAGAGGCCGCCGACGATGCCTGGGGCAAGTACGGCGACAAGCTCCGCCCCGGCGAGCCTGACGACTGGATGGAAAACACCTATCGTAAGCAGTTATCACAATACGATACAGATAACATGCGGCCACTGGCGTCGGCCTATGTGAGCTGGTTGACGGGCAATCCACTGCTGGTTTACCTCAACAGCCGATTCGATGACAAGCAGGTCGAGTCGGGGATCCCCTTCGTCTCCGTCATCTCCTTCGTGCTGTTGGGCACCCAGAGCTACGCCCCAGCTTTCAAGCAGTACGTCGAATGGCTATCGGCGAGCGAGATCGACAATAGCAACCTGCTTTTGCGGGGAATGGGACTGAACCAGAAGGCCTTGATTGAGCAAATCATGTCAGCGAGCGACGTCGATTTCGGTGCCAAACCCAATAACCCCGCCACCCTGCCCTGGGGGCCATTGATAGCGGCTTATCTTGGCCTGACGGAAGATTACCCCGATGAGGTTGCCTCGCCCGCCAGAATGCTCGGCCATGTGTTGGGACCAATGCAAAGTGTCGTGGCAAAAGAACAAAACCCGACGCCATTTCTGCTCACCCTGGGGATGATCTCGGGAAGCTCGGTTCAGATCACCCAAACCAGCGTGACATTCGAGGAAGCCCTATCCCGAACGCGCGAGCCGCTCAAGCTGATCCACCCCGACTGGGGCGAGAGCGAGCTGCGTCAGTTCCAGCAGAAGATGCGCGTAGAGGCGCGCTCACTCATCGCGGTCAATGGGGAGCCCCCGGTTACCTTCGATATACGCCAGATAGACCTCACTCCGCTAGAGGAATTTATGGCTGAGACATCCTCGCCATCCGCTATCAGCCTGACGGGACGAGAAAGGCTGGAGTTTTCGGCGGGTATCGTGGGGGTAGCGCTGTCTGGCGTAACGATGTGGGATTTCTTCACACGCACGGACAGCATTATTCATGGAGGTGTGCGGGTTCAAGGTCGCTTCCTCGGCATGGGGTTGGCACTCGGTAGTGGCTTGGCTGATGTGGTGGGAAAATCTCTAGAACATGCTCAGAAAGCCTTTCAAGAGTCTGGGGAGTTGCTTCAGAGGATGAGCAAGTCTTTGCTAAAACTCGGGGCACGGTTTGGTCTGGCTGGCGGGCTCATTCTAGGAGCAATGGATCTGTGGGAGGGGGGCGAGAATGTCGGTGAGAACAAGCCGGTAATCGGCGCTCTTTATATCACTTCCGGCCTTTCTACTGTCGGGGCAACCTTGGCTTTATTTCTTGCTGGTATTGGTGCCGCGGTAAAGGTATCTGGTAGCACCTCAATGCTTTTATCCTTGATAGCCCGGGCAGCGCCGCTGCTCTGGTGGGGCGGTGCCATACTAGGTGTTGTAGCTGTCGCAGCTACTGTCGCCATCTGGTTTTACACGGAAGATGATCTACAGGAGTGGTTGGCTGAGTGTGCCTTTGGTGAACGTGGTAATCCTGGGCCGGGTGATGCCAGATTGGAAGCCGAACTACAACACCTCGAAGAAATGACACAAAAGGAAGCGTGACATGCAATCCACGAATGCTAGGGATTTTTGCAACCTGCTAATAAAAGCCAACTGGGGATTTTCCAGCACGATGTCCCAAGGACGCGCATGGGATGGCAGAGCCCAGTCTTTGGATAAAAGCAGAAAGCTCGATAGAGGCGAATCACACTTTAACGATTCGGTTATCGCATTGAATTCCACTTACTTAGAGGTCGTTGATGCGGGCAATCGTTTGAGAGGCGTTAATTCTTTCTTCGGCCTTATGGGGGCGGCGCCATCTGCTTTTGGTATCGCCGCACTTATATATGTTATATCTAATCACAGCGATCGCCTTCCTATTTTTGTTTTCCTCTTGGCGATGACTGCTTTGCTTTTAGGATCATTAATCATTATTCCTATAATAAACATACTTATTCGCTGGGACATGTTCCGTAAGACCCACTACCCCATGCGCTTCAATCGCCGAGATCGCAAGGTCTACGCCTGGTCGCAGGATATGGGTATCGTCACCATGAATTGGGATGACATTCAGTTTTATAGTAGCCAGGCAACCAAGTCTCAGGATCGCCGGGGCATGTCGCGTGAGGAAATCCGAGGATACGTGAAGGACCGCAACGGCCACATGCTTTATCACCTGGTCTTCTTCAAGTATGAAGGCCTCAAGGGCATGAAAGGCGTGCTGGAAATCTGGGAGCTGGTGCGCCGCTATATGGAAGAACCCGACGGCCATATCCAGGCCTACCAAGTCGATCAGCGTCTGCTGGACCTGGATGGCAAGCGCGAAAGCTTCATCCACTCGCTGATCCAGGCGACTCAGGTGCTGGCTGATAGCCGTGCGGTTCAGCTGATCTTTGCGCCCATGGTCATGTGGGCCGGCACCGGCCGCATCATTGCCAAGTGGACCTGCCGCGTGCCGCGTTGGCCCGAGTGGGTCGAGGAAAAGTGTCGGGTTGATCCGAACGACCCTTACGTGCGTAATCGCCACAACGAGCGCCCGCTGACCGCGAAGGAAATTCTCTGGCCGCTGTTCTGCTACCTGCTTGGCTGGGCAGAGGTACTGGCAATTCTGTATTTCTGCTTCAGAGGGTATTTTTGAAGCGCTGAACCTAGACAGGGAGCAGGCTTTCGACTTGCACGGCCTGCTCTCCGGGTTCAAGAGCAAGACCTATCGCGGCAGCAAGTACAACGAACTGGTCTTCGACGACGCCACCGACCAGGAGCGCGTGCGCCTCAACTCCGAAGCCGAGAAGAGCCAGCTCAACCTTGGCTACCTAATCCACCAGACCGGCAACACCCGCGGCGCCTTCCGTGGCACCGGCTTCGAACTGCGCAGCGACGCCTATGGCGCCATCCGCGCCAACCAGGGGCTCTACCTCACCAGTTGGGGCCAGCTCGGTGCCAGCGGCGACCAGCTCGACCTCACCCCGGCGAAGCAGCAGCTCGACAGCGCCTACCAGCTCACCGATACGCTGAGTCAGAGCGCCCAGGATCACAACGCCGAAGCGCTCGACAGCCGGACGAATCTCAAGCAGGCCGGCACAGACGCCGACGACACCTACGGCAACAGCGAACAGCTCACCGGCAGCGACCAGAACAGCGCATCCGGCGCCACGGACAGCGGCGGAAGAGGCGAAGCCGCGCGCATGAAAGCGCCCTGGCTGCACCTGGCCTCCCCGGCGGGGATCACGGCGAGCACGCCGGCGTCGACCCACCTGGCCCAGGGCAAATCGCTCAGCGTGGCCAGCGGCGAAGACGTCAACATCGCCACCGGCAAGAGCCTAGTCGCCTCGATCTCGGAGAAGCTCTCGTTATTCGTCTACCGTGCCGGGATCAAGCTCTTCGCCGGTCGTGGCAAGGTCGAAGTGCAGGCCCAGAGCGATGCGATGGCGTTGACCGCGCAGAAGGACGTCAAGATCACCTCCACCGAAGGACGGGTCGAGATCAACGCCGCCAACGGCATCCTGCTGCATAGCGGCGGCGGCTATATCCGCATCGAAGGCGGCAACATCGACGTCCACGGCCCCGGCAAAGTCGACGTCAAGGGCGCGCAACACCAATTCGGTGGTCCAGCGAGCATGGACGTGGCGATGCCCGATTTGCCGGAGGGCGAAAACGTCATTTGCCCTCGCAAGAATCAGGCTGCCGCCAGCGGCGGTGATGGCACGGTGGAAAATTAATCATGCCGGTCATTGAAGACGCTGCATTCATTGCCGAGGCCGAGACCGCCATGGCGGCCGGACAGCTTTACCGGCTGGTCGATCCCTGCGCAGCGCCCGAACGGCAGCTAAGCGCCGAAACGCTTGGTAAGGCAGGGGTGATCAAAAACCCACTGCTGGCGCAGACGCCGGCACAGTGTCTCTACCTATGGCCTCTGGCTCGTAAAATCACGCCCGCACTCGACCTCGAGGACGAACTGGCCGAGGAAAAGGCGAAACGCCCAGAGAGCCTACTCGAACCCGCGCCCTTCTGCGGCTGGATATTCACCCAACAGGCGCGCTCAACTGTCGCGACGTATATCAGCCGACAGCTAGCGCAAACCACAGCAGAGAACAGACGGGCGCTACTGCGCTTTTACGATCCCCGGGTGATGAGTCAACTCCCCCGTATTCTGCAACCGTCCCAGCTCTCTGCCCTGCTGGGTCCCATCGACCGTTGGGTTTATCTCGATAGGCATGGGCGCCTGCGTTGTATCGAGCCGCATGACGATAGACGCCATCTCGGCAGCCTTAAGCTGACAACGGACCAGTGGCAAGCAATTCAACGTATCGGGCAGATCAATCGGTGCCTGGAACTCTGCCGTTCGCTACCCGAGCCAGACCGCCCCGCAGGGGTCAATGCCATGCGAATCGACGCTTTGATCGTGGCAGCGCAGGTGCACGGACTACATGAGCGGACAGCCGTGACCGCTTTCGTACTGCACGGCTTGACGATACACGAGACGTTCTATCAGCACCCGATCATGCAGCGTCTACTGCGGAGCCGGGGCGAGGACCGTCCAGGCTATATCGAACTGACGAACCGTCTCTCCGAGCGCGACTGGGAGACGATTACGAACGATGAAGGAGACATCGTGACATGACGCAGGCATCTAGGGTCAGTCAGTATGCCGCCCAAGGGGAAACAAGCGGCACTGAAAACGGTCAGTGCGAATTTTGCGAACGCAAGGGACTGCCAATACTGCCTGTCCGTTACGCAGTGTGTCAGCGCAACGATCGCAACCGTCCAGTCCCTGAACTTCCCGAAGAGCGTATCCGGGAGTTCACCGACATCGGGCTCGACAAAGCGTGGGACGAGAACGGCCAACACATCCGGACCGTCGACGACGAGGTCCGCCCGTGGATCACGGACAGTACGTCCAGCCAAGTCAACAAATATATCCTGCGCCAACTGCGTCAAGGCTATCTCTATTTCTATGATCAGGACAATCCGGACGGGATGTACTGGTACGCTTACGCGATCACCAGCGATGGCAAGTATTACCAGTTCCCCGTAGCGCAGCCCCCACATTGGAGAGCACCGAATTCCCCTGTCAGGACAAGGCCAACGACGCCCTGCACGCCTCACTGGTCACACTGCCCAGTCCGGATAAAAGTGGCACACTCTATTATGCCTTCAGCGAACACGCCTGGCCTATCGAGCATATCCGTATGATCGGCAGTGACCCGGCGTGGCGTGATCGGCACATGCAGAAGATCGACATCGGGGCCTGGGTCGCCGGACAGTCACAACCCTTTGCTTACGGCACCGACGAGCTAGCCATGGTGGCCGAGTACAGCGAGGGCGCAGAAGATCTCGGTACCCAATTCTGGTCCAGCGGTCCGAAGCGCGATCTCTACAGCCGCCAGGATCTGCAAGACGCCATGGACCTGCGGCTCGACCATGCGGCCAGTCGCTATCAGGGCAGAGGGCTGATTCTAGCCGTCAAGGACGAAGCCGGCATCATCGACGAGCTCAACGCCTATCGTCATCAGGCGCTGGCCGAGACCGAGGATTTTGTTCAAGGCAGTGAAACGAACCGCCGCAAGCTGCTGTGCAAACAGGCTATCGACGCTTTCCATGAAAACTTCGCGCGAAACTACAACGAGCAGGAACGCCAGTCACGCGATGCCGAGATCGAACGACTGAAGCAGGAACGCGCCGAAGAGCGACAAGCGTTCGAAGAGTCTCTGGAAAAGCAGCGTCGGGAAGGTAATCAAGCGAACATCGATTTCGTCGCGCAGAATGCCAGCGCCATGGAAAAGCGCTATGAGCAATTGATACGCCAGGTGAGGGAGCGCCACCAGGCTGATCGAGAAGATGCCGATGAGGTCATCGCGGATCACCAGAGTCAACTGGCCGAGTTGTATGACAAAGAAGCACTCAATGCCTTCTATGCCGGCTATCTTGAGCAGACCGACATCTGCCAGGCACTGCTAGCGCTGCACGATAGCGACTACGCGCTCTGGGTTCGGGATCACCTTCCCGCGGTCATCGGGCGCTACAGCCGCACCGACTACTGGATGGGAATGGGGCTGAGCGGGTTGCTGGCCAATGGGCTGCGCGGTGGCATCCTATCATCCGCCAGCGGCCGCCTGTGGCAGCAACTGGCGCGCAACGTCGATGCCTCGGACTCGCTGGTACTGAGCGCTTTGTTCCCAACCAGAAAACGCTGATGAGCCAGGCACAAGCCACCGCCAGCGAACAGGCACCGACCGAGACGTTGACGCCGGCGACCTTGGCAGACTGGGGCGAGCGTTTCCGGTCCACCCAGGCCGAGGCCAGGACACTGGCGCACCGCACGCCACGCCCGGAAGAGATCAGCAACCGCCTGCGGCCCGTTCAAGGCGCGCTGGCGATCACGATTGGCAACTCGTTCGCCTCCCTGGTGACCTATGAAGCGGCGGGGCTGCCCATCACTGAGTCCAAGGCCTCGCTGGCGTGTTTCATCCGCTATGCACAACTGGCCTACATGAGCGATCCGGAAGTCCAAGGGGAAAAGGCGCCACCACAGAAGTTGCACAACGTCCGTCTGTCCCTGGCGGAATATCACCAGTGGCTGCAGTGGGTGACGCGCTTCAGCGACTCGTCGCCCCAAGGCGTGGACACCAGCCAGGCCCTGAAGTCCTTGGATGGGGGCAGCGGCAACTTCACCGCACCAATGGCGGACACCGGCCACGTCGTCGATGTCGCCCTGCCCTGTTTCGCGTTGGACGCCGGTGTCCTTGAGCGGTTGACCGACGGAGCCCTTGACGAGACCTTCGGCCCCGATCAGCAACGACAGCGCTGGGCAGATCTGTCGACAAGCGCCAGGGACGTCGCGGGTGTCGTTGCGGGTTCCGGCCGTTACGGCAAGATCATGGCGCTGGGCCTGGTGTTCTGGAACACCGTATTGGCGGTGGACCAGGCACTGTTCACCGACGACGACACGGGGCCCGATTGGGCGAAGCTAATAGGTGCCAGTGTCAGTCTGGCCAGTGGAGGGATGCAGGCCATCGAGGGCTACACCACGATTCGCACTGCCAGCCTGGGCGACGGCGAGGCCGGCGCGCTCGGCCGGGCAGTAAGAAATGCCTCCTGGAAAATGACCGGCCACCTGTTGGGCGCGGCCGCCGGCCTGATATCGGTCTGGGACGGCATCAAGAAACTCACTGATGCCGCTCATGCCTCACGGCTGGGCCAGTCCCTCAGCGCCGAGCATGGCATGATCCTGGGGAGCGTTGGCGTACTCGGCGGCATCGCCACCCTGCTCGTGATCGGCATTGGTGTCGCTGCAAGCCTGGTGGTCGGTCTGTTCGTCAGCCTGGTGACCCTGGTGTTCGGCTACTGGCTGGTCACCCTGGTTGCCCCCTCCGTCGAGATGTGGATCAACCGCAGTTTGGTCGGCCGCCATCAAGGCCAGATACAACGCTTCGAGGACATGGCCTCGGAACAGAGCTCGCTGGAGATGGTGTTTCAGGGCGTCGTCGTGGAATTGTCGTGGGAGCCGGTACGGCCCAATGTCAGTCAATATGTCAGGTCGCCCTACGATATCGATACGGCGGGCATGGAAGCAGACATCGAGCAAGCCAGCCAACAGGTGCGAATCAACCTGAAGGTCCGGGTACCGAAGCTGGATACCATTGAGCTGGGGCTGAAATTTGAGCCTCGTGAGAAAAGCCTGCGAGCAGTTTTTGACTGGACCTATCAAAAGAACCGGGACAGTGAAGCGCTATCACTTGCCTCAAACTCGGAATATGGCATGACCCAAAGTAGAGGGCCAAGCGACCGGCCAGAATTCACGCTGAAAGATAAGGTTTACGAGGCGGAATGGTCACACGTATACGAGAAAAACACTTTGACCCAATTGGCCGAGCTCACGATCGACTTCAGGTCCTCGGATACTCATACGTTTAGTAGTGATAGCCTTGTTTTAAAAATCGAAGACAGAGCAAGCAAAGGAGAAATGCGCACATGAAATACTTGATTTTTAGCATTGTGCTATGCCTATCCAGTAGCGTACAAGCGGACATCCTGTTTCAGGATCCAACGGGAAAGGCATTTGGCGCGGCCATCGATAAGCTTTCGGAGGAAGAGGTTAAAGATTTATCTACGACTGACGCGAACCGAAAAAAATTATTCCTCGGTATTTTTTATATAAAAGGGGCGCCAGAGTTTCATATCGAGAAAGATTGCGAAAAGGCTGTCGATTTCTTGCAAGACGCTTGGGAGAAGGACATCACTGATGCTGGCTATACTCTGGCAACCATGTATTATAATGGGGTTTGCACGGAAAAGAACATCAATAAGGCAAGAGAGCTAGCGACTCAAACGGCGCAGGAAGGTTTCATTCTGGCACAACGCATGCTGGGCCTGGCCTATGTGGATGAGAAATGGGCGAAGCTCTACCCTTACGATGTCGAAAAAGGCATCTACTGGCTCAGTAAGGCGGGGAATGCTGGTGATAGAGAATCCGCCGGACAATTATCATACATGTACGACAAAGGTGAAAAGGTTCCTCAGGATCAAAAAAAATCCTTTTCATGGCTGAAAAAAGGCGTTTTCAATAAATACGAAAAAAGAAACAGGAGTGGATTTTCCATATTGGCTGAAAGCTATGAAAAAGGCATCGGTACTGAGGTGGACCTTATCAAAGCCTACAAGTTTTACGACCTGACCGGGACTGCTGGCGCTGAAGGCAAACAGCGCGTCGCTAAAAAAATGACCCAGGAACAGATCGACGAAGCCCTCCGCCAGTCCCAGGAATGGCAGAAAGAGCACAACGTACAGGTTGGTGGCGGTTTTATTCGTCGTGCCGATTGATGCTTGCATCGCCTCCTTGGCAGTTGCTAGCCAGCATTCGGTATGTTCACCGATGACGACACGGGGACAGATTAGGCGATTCTAATGGGAGCCAGTGTCAGTCTGGCCAGTGGGGGATGTAGGCCATATCGGTCTGGGACGGCATCAAAAAACTCACGGATGCCGCTCATGCCTCACGGCTGGGCCAGTCCCTCAGCGCCGAGCATGGCATGATCCTGGGGAGCGTTGGCGTACTCGGCGGCATCGCCACCCTGCTCGTGATCGGCATTGGTGTCGCTGCAAGCCTGGTGGTCGGTCTGTTCGTCAGCCTGGTGACCCTGGTGTTCGGCTACTGGCTGGTCACCCTGGTTGCCCCCTCCGTCGAGATGTGGATCAACCGCAGTTTGGTCGGCCACCATCAAGGCCAGATACAACGCTTCGAGGACATGGCCTCGGAACAGAGCTCGCTGGAGATGGTGTTTCAGGGGGTGGTGGTAGAATTGTCTTGGAGAGAGGCCAGTCATGCAGGGCCAGGGCCTAGTTCCGAGAGAGAAATATTATTGAAGTTGAGCGTTCCACATGTCGAGAGATTTGAACTGACCTTCTCTCTTTTCTGTCCTGATGGTAACAAGGAGCTGTACAGTCATAAAGTTATCAAAACAGAAAATATGGAGACCCCTATAATAGAGAGGGACGTGGCCGATACCAGCTTTGAAGAAGAGAAAAAAGAATACCCTGTGGTCAAATCTAGAAGGGATAGTTTTTTCTGGAAATGGAAAGGGGTTTTGAAAAACAGGCCCTGTCTGACCAAGTTGTTCTGGACGTGGTTTTTAATGATTTGCGTGCCAGCAAAGCAAGAAGCCATGATGTGTTCAAGGTGGAGTTTGGTAATGATTAAAATGTTTTTTGTCGCACTTTTTTTATTCTTACACCTTCGACTGTAAACGCAGATGTTTTGTTTACAGATCCGACGGGGGACGACCTTAACTCATCTTATGAGAAAATTGGAAGGACAAAACTTGAAAGTCAGGTAAAGGAAGGGGAACCGTCAGCAGAATACATGATGGGAATGATATATTTAAGCGGGGACGATAGGTGGGGCATCGACTCCAACAAAAAGAAGGCGCTCTCATTATTAGAAAATGCTTGGGAAGCGGGGGTTATGGACGCTGGATATACACTTTCAACCATGTATTATAAGGGTCAGTCAGTCGATAAAAACTTTTGCAAGGTTAGAAATTTACTGCTTAAGTCTGGCGAGGGTGGGTATATTAAGTCGCAAAGAGCTCTTGGTCGTGCATATAAAGGGGAGGTGCTTCAGGATGTTTTTAATAAAAATATTGAGCAATCCATCTCGTGGTTTAAAAAGGCTGCCAAGAATGGCGACCAACTGTCAGCAGCCAGTCTTTCAGTTATTTATAGAGATGGTGATGGCGTCAAGCGTAACGATAAGTTATCTTTTGAGTGGAAAAAAAAGCAGCCTCAGTTAAGTACGGAAACTCTCGCCTAGTACAGTTTTTGAAGCTGGCTGAGTTTTACGAGGAAGGTGTTGGTACTGATAAGAATCTCGTCAAAGCCTATAAATATTTCGATCTAAGTGGCAACGCTGGCGCTGAAGGCAAACATCGTGTCGCCAAGGAAATGACCCAGGAACAGATCGACGAGGCTATCCGTCAGTCACAGGCCTGGCAGGAAGAGCATAACGTTCAGGTCGGAGGCGGTCTCATCCGTCGTGCCGATTGATACTGGCCTATCGCACCCTTGGCAGTGTCTAGCCAGCATTCGATGAGCAGTCGAACATGGCCTTCGTGTTGTCCAAGTGGCCGGAACCATAATGGGGTCCGGCCGTTACGACAAGATCATGGCGCTGGTCGTAATGCGTGCTCGACAACGCCCCAGCATATCCGAAGGTTTTATCCCAGCCACCACGACAGCAACAAAAGTAGCAGCAGCACACCGGCTACGACTTTCCATAGCGTGGCCGGTTGCTGCCATGGCTGGCGGGCTTCGCGGTCGTCGCGGCGCTTGGGCGTGCGTAGGTGAGAGGCGAACTCGCCCAGGCGGCGAAAGCGCAGCGCACGCTGGGGATCAAGCGCACGCCGCAAAGCGCCATCGAGCTCGGTATCGATGGCGGGATTGTAGCGCCGAGCGCTGGTGTAGCTCATGCGCTCAAGGTCAGTATGGCTGCGCAACTCGTTGGGCGCCAGCGCATAGGGCTGAT
Source organism: Chromohalobacter sp. 11-W (assembly GCF_029889905.1). Classification (GTDB taxonomy): domain Bacteria; phylum Pseudomonadota; class Gammaproteobacteria; order Pseudomonadales; family Halomonadaceae; genus Chromohalobacter. The sequence goes on from NZ_JARANZ010000009.1 coordinate 20,080, forward strand.
GCCCGGTCAACAACCAGTAGATGGTCGAGGCCAGCTCGTATTGATCGCTGCGCCGCCCTACTTCGGTATCCAGCGCGTATTCCGGTGCGCTGTGCTCGTTCAACCCCACCTGACGCGCAAGTTCGCGAGCCCCCTGCTGGCTATCACCTTCGCGCAGGTGACAAGCGCCAAAATCCGTAAGCACCAACCGGCCATGTGAATCGACCATCAGGTTGTCGGGATGAATGCTCTGGTGCAGCACATCACGGCGATGCAGCGCCTGCACAGCCTTGACCAATTGACGCGCCAAATCCAGGCGTGCCCCGAGACTGGCCTGGGGATGTCGCAACGCCCAATCGCTGAGCGATTCGCCCTTGATATAGTCGACCAGGTAATACTGGTAACGGCGCGGGCGGGATGGCTCCACGATCTTAGGCACGAACGGCGAGTTGACGCGCTGCACCACCCACTGCTGAAGCGCGAAATGCTCCTGATAGGCATTGCGCAGCGAAAGCTCAGGGCTAGGCGCTTTCATCACTATCTCGCGCTCATTGCGCGCATCATGGACACGATAGACGCGCGACTTGGCCGTACGCGACAACACCTCCTGCACTTCAAATCCATCGAGACGCTCACCGGGAGATAATTCGGGAGGCACCGGCAAGTCACCATACAACGGCACGGGATGCTCGGGTTCGACTTCCTCGGGCAACCGATCGATGCGCACCAGTTGGAAGCAGAATTGGTCTCCACCGTAACCGCGTTCCTGCGCCCGGGACAGCGCCGCCTCGGCCAAGCGCTCGCAGGTCGCATCGAGGTCGCTGACATCGGCACGGATCAATTGTACGAAGTCCGAGGGCAACAAGGTGCCGCGCACAGCCTGGGTAGTGAACAGGAAAAGATCGCCCTGCTTGAGCGAATCCGTCACGTAATCGATGTCGAGGCTACCGTCCATGCCCAACGCACGTGACGGATAGCGGTAGCCGCCCAGGTCGGTGACATGATCGCGGGACATTTGCTCGAATTCGGCGCCCCGCAGGCGGAACACCAGCGTGTCCCCCATATGAAAGAGATGCACCTCACGATGACGGAACACCATGGCCGACAGTGAACAGATATAACTGCCGCCTTCGATGTAGGCGCTTTGGCTATAGCTCCAACCATTCAGGGCACGCAGCACGCGGTGCGCCGATGTCTTGACGTCCCAATGCTCCGGCGTTGAGTAGTAATCGGCGAGAAAGCCCCGTACGCTCAGGTCTCCGGCCTGCTTGGCGATAGCATTACGCCAGGTGGAGTCACTAATCAGGGCGCAGGCGCCCTTGGCGGACAATTGCGAACCGCCGGGTATCTGCACCGACATCGAACTGCGATGGCGACGCCGATCCGGTGCCACGAATGCCTGACCGAAGCTGATAGAAAGGCTGCTTTCCGTCAACGATCGTCTCCTTGTCGATGATGATGAGACGGATAATTCCCGTGTTCGCTGAGCATGACAACGCAAGACGACGATTGCATGATGCCATTTACATCCCACGTCGGTTGGTAAACGCCGGACGCTACTCGTATAATTTCTCGGATTTTCCCCCGCTGGTGTTCAACCTGCAAACCGCAAGGACTCGACGATGAGTTTCAAAAACATTCCCGCAGGCAAGGATCTTCCCAACGACGTCTATGTGGCGATCGAGATCCCCGCCAATCACGCGCCGATCAAGTATGAGATCGACAAGGACATGGACGCGCTGGTCGTCGACCGCTTCATGGCTACGCCGATGTTTTATCCCGCCAATTACGGCTTCATCAATAACACCTTGGCTGACGATGGCGATCCGCTCGACGCTTTGGTAGTGACTCCGTATCCGGTGCAGCCGGGGAGCGTAATTCGTGCGCGCCCGGTCGGCGTACTCAACATGTCCGATGAAGCCGGCGAAGACGCCAAGCTGGTCTGCGTTCCGCACTCCAAGCTGAGCGCACTGTATGACGACGTGCAGGAAGTCACCGACTTGCCCGAGCTGCTGCGCCAGCAAATCGCGCATTTCTTCGAGAACTACAAGGATCTCGAGAAAGGCAAATGGGTGAAGATCGATTCTTGGGACGGCGCCGACGCTGCCCGCAAGGCGATCGAGAAAGCAGCCGACGCTTATACCAAAGCCTGAAGCGTTCGCCGCCAGCCCAACAACACCCCGCGCCGGACATACCGACGCGGGGTGTTTCAGTGAGGGCTATTGCGACCCGAGATCGCTGCGTATCTCTTGAATCAATTGCGATGCCCGCAACGTGTAGTTGGCCATCATCAGCGAGTGATTGGCAAAGATGCCAAAGCCACTGCCATTGAGCACCACCGGACTCCAAACGCGTGCCTGCGAAGCTTCGAGCTCATCGATCAGACGATCATACGTCTTGCCGACCCCGGCCTCCTCGATGGCCGGCGCAAAGTCACGCTTGGCCGCCTTGAGCAGGTGCAGCAAGGCCCAGGTATTGCCGCGCGCTTCGAAGAAGACGTTGTCGATGCGCCACCACGGGGTGCTCTCGCCATCCTCGCCGGTTTCGATATCGGCGCTGCGACGCTCGGCGCCTCCCACACTCGCCGCCAGACGCTGCGTCTGCTGGTCGAGACGAGTCTGCACGCGATCCAGCCAGGCAGCCAATGCCGGGGCGTCCGGTGAGAAATCCGCCTGCTGCTCACTCAGACGCCCCAAGTAATCGCGCAGCGCCTCGCGCGCCTCTTGGTAACGTCCTTCTGCTGACGGAAAACGCCAAGCGTCACTGCGCGTAGCCAGGGCATCGACGGCTTGCTGCACATCATCATCGTCACTGGCGATGGGATCATTGAGGGTCGCGCTCATGGCCCGCACTTGCCCAAGTACGCCATGCTCCCAGCTCGGCATGTTATCCAGCCACAGCCCCGGCGGTGCGATATCGTTGCGCAAATAGCCACCGGGCTTGTCGAGCAAGCTGCCGAGAAGCGTCAAGGTGGTGGCGGTTACGGTCTCGCCAGGCCGAGGGGCGGTCGACGCGGCCTCGGCACCGGACGACTGCGAGGCACCACGCTGCACGCCCACCGCATCATCGACGTTGAAATCGTCGGGCCGCTGACTCCACCAGACACCCAGCGCCACGCAGACCACGAGGTAAATGACCAGCAAGGCAACCAGGGGCTTCCAGATCCAGCCATACTGGGGCGATTCCAAAACATTGCGCTGGTGACGCTCACGCTTGCGAAAAAGAGCCATAAGACGTCCTTGTGATGAAGTTGAGGGCAATGACTTCCATCCTATCATGCAGTGGCGTTTTTGCTTGTGCCAACGCAAACTAGACAGCCCGCCCGTTTTTGGGCAAACTCCGCCCACACTAACGATATATGGCACCAGCGGCGGCATTTTGCGTGATCGTGCCGTGATCTAAGCCAATCCTGAACAGGTTAACAGCGTCGATCAGGACCCATGACATGGCGAAGCTTCTCGTACTCAACGGCCCTAACCTCAACCTGCTCGGCACCCGCGAGCCAGGCGTTTACGGCACCACCACCCTCGAGGACATTCGTCTGCGCCTGACTCAGCGCGCCTCTGATGCCGGCCATCGACTCGATTGGCTACAGTCCAACGCCGAGCACTTACTGGTCGAGCGTGTGCATGCGGCGCGTGACGACGGCACCGACTTCATCCTGCTCAACCCGGCCGCCTTTACGCATACCAGCGTTGCCTTGCGCGACGCGCTCACGGGTGTCGCCATCCCTTTTATCGAGTTGCATCTTTCCAACGTGCATGCGCGCGAACCGTTTCGCGCGCATTCGTATTTTTCGGATGTTGCTCGCGGCGTCATCGCCGGATTCGGCGCCGACAGTTACGAGCTTGCCCTGGAGGCCGCGCTACGCCAGCTCGGCTGACAGCGCCCACGCTCCGATGGCAAATCACGCCACCTCACATTCACATTGATCGAGACAGGCTTATGGATATTCGCAAGGTCAAGAAACTCATCGAACTCCTGGAAGAGTCCAATATCAGCGAGATCGAAATCCAGGAAGGCGAGGAATCCGTCCGTATCAGCCGCCACACCGGTGGCTTCAGCGCACCGCCCGCGGCGCAGGCCCCCGCGCCAGCCGTAGCGCCCGCATCCGCCCCCACCGCGCCGAGCGAAGCAGCCGCGCCAGCGGCCGAGGCGGCACCCGCGCAGCCCAGCGGCCATCCGGTGACCTCGCCCATGGTAGGTACCTTCTATCGCTCGCCAGCACCGGGCGCGAAAGCCTTCGTGGAAGTCGGCCAAAGCGTCAAGAAGGGCGAGACCGTGTGCATCGTCGAGGCCATGAAGATGATGAACCAGATCGAGGCCGACCAGGATGGCGTGATCGAAGCCATCATGGTCGAGGACGGCGAACCGGTCGAATTCGACCAGCCGATGGTCATCATCTCTTGAAGCCGTTTGCGATCGCCCTTGGCGGTCGATCGCGAAACGCTTCCGAGCTTACATAGAGACGGACGACACTATGTTGGACAAGGTACTCATCGCCAACCGTGGCGAGATCGCTCTTCGCATACTGCGCGCCTGCAAGGAACTGGGCATCAAGACCGTGGCGGTGCACTCCAAGGCGGACCGTGACCTCATGCACGTGCGCCTGGCTGACGAAGCCGTGTGCATCGGGCCGGCCTCCTCCGCGCAATCGTATCTGAATATCCCTGCGCTGATCAGTGCCGCCGAGGTCACCGATTCCAGCGCCATCCATCCCGGCTATGGCTTTCTCTCCGAGAACGCCAACTTCGCCGAACAGGTCGAGCGTTCGGGCTTCGTATTTGTCGGCCCGCGTGCCGAAACCATCCGTATGATGGGTGACAAGGTCAGTGCTATTTCGGCGATGAAGGCAGCCGGCGTACCCACCGTGCCCGGCTCCGATGGCCCGCTCCCCGAAGATAACGACGAGGCCATACTGGCTACCGCGCAACGCATCGGCTATCCGGTCATCATCAAGGCAGCTGCCGGCGGTGGCGGGCGCGGCATGCGCGTGGTGCATAGCGAGGACAGCCTGCTCTCCTCGGTCAGCGTGACGCGCAACGAGGCCAATGCCTCGTTCGGTGACGGCACGCTGTACATGGAAAAGTTCCTCGAGAACCCGCGCCACGTCGAGGTGCAGGTGCTTGCCGACGGCCAGGGCAATGCCATTCATCTCTACGATCGCGATTGCTCCCTGCAGCGCCGCCATCAGAAGGTGCTTGAAGAAGCCCCAGCACCTCATCTCGATCCCCAGGCCCGCGAGAACGTTTTCAAGGCCTGCATCGATGCCTGCATCGAGATCAACTACCGTGGTGCTGGAACCTTCGAGTTTCTGTACGAAAACGGCCAGTTCTTCTTCATCGAGATGAACACGCGCGTTCAGGTCGAACACCCGGTCTCCGAAATGGTCACCGGCGTAGACATCGTCAAGGAACAGCTACGTATTGCTTCCGGCTTGCCGTTGTCGATCACCCAGGATGATGTTCAGCTCAACGGACACGCCTTCGAGTGCCGGATCAACGCCGAAGACTCGCGCACCTTCATGCCTTCGCCCGGCAAGATCGATCTCTACCACGCGCCGGGTGGTCTGGGCGTGCGCATGGATTCGCATATTTACACCGGCTATAGCGTACCACCGCATTACGACTCTCTGCTTGGCAAGTTGATCACTTGGGGCGCCAGTCGCGAGACCGCGTTGACGCGCATGCGCAATGCCCTCGACGAGCTGCTCGTCGAAGGCATCAAGACCAATATCGACCTACAGAAGGATCTGGTCCGCGATAGCGCGTTCCAGCAAGGCGGGGTAAACATTCACTACCTCGAGAAGAAGCTTGGCCTGACCTGATCAGCCCTCGCGACTCGACACGGGGCGGCCTTGGCCGTCCCGTTTGCGTTGATGCTCAAGGAGACTTCATGCCCTGGCTGCAACTCAAGGCACACATCGCCCCGCAGCATGCCGAAACCTTGGAAGAGCTGCTGCTGGCCGAAGGTGCTCAGGCCATCACCCTGCAGGACGCTTACGACGACCCCGTCTTCGAACCCGAAAGCGGCACTACGCCGCTGTGGGATGAGACCGTGCTGACCGGTCTCTACGACGACTTGGAAGACATCGAGCCGATGCTCGATCGAGTCCGCCAACAGTGGGCCGCCGAGATGGCCGACGAGCCCTGCCCCGAAATCGATTACGAGCTGCTCGCCGATCGTGATTGGGAGCGCGAGTGGATGGACGATTTCACCCCGCTCAAGATGGGCGAACGGCTGTGGGTGGTGCCCAGTTGGCATGCCGCCCCTGAGCCCGATGCCGTCAATCTGCTGCTCGACCCCGGCCTGGCCTTCGGCACCGGTACCCACCCTACCACCGCATTGTGCCTCGGCTGGCTCGACGGCCTCGATCTCGGTGCGAGCAACGTGCTGGATTTCGGCTGTGGCTCCGGCATCCTCGCCATCGCCGCGCTCAAGCTGGGAGCCGATCACGCCACGGGCACCGATATCGATCCGCAGGCCCTGCAAGCGAGCCGTGAAAACGCCCAGCGTAATGCCATCGACGATGAGCGTTTGTCGCTTTGCTATCCTGAGCGGCTCGCGGCACAACGCTACGAGGTAGTGGTCGCCAACATACTCGCCGGCCCCCTGGTCGAACTGGCACCGACGCTTTGCGCCCACCTCGCCCCCCGCGGTCGCCTCGCCTTATCAGGTATTCTCGCGGGGCAGGCCGAGGAGGTGATGGACGCCTATCGCGCCCAGGGCATCGACCTCGACACCCCTTGTGAACGTGAAGGCTGGGTGCGCATCACCGGTGTCGCCGCCTCATGATGAAGGGCTGCCACGCCGGGGGCGACGAAAAGCCCCTTCAAGAACATCGTTCTGGCGGCTATCATAAGCCCCTTTCACTACCTAGACCCGTCTCGTGATGCCGACCCACGTCTCATCTCCGGTGACGCCGTTGCCGCGCATCGGCCCTTACGCACTGCCCAACCGGGCGATTCTCGCGCCTATGGCGGGCGTGACCGATCGTCCGTTCAGGCAATTGTGCCGAGAGCTCGGCGCGGGCCTGGTCGTCTCGGAAATGGTCACCGCCGACGCGCGCCTATGGCATACCCGTAAGTCGCGGCAACGTCTCGATCATGCCGGCGAGCCCGGCCCACGCGATGTACAGATCGCTGGCGGCGACCCGGAAATGCTCGCCGAAGCCGCGCGGCTCAATGTCGCGCAAGGCGCCGAGATCGTCGATATCAACATGGGCTGCCCGGCCAAGAAGGTTTGCAACAAGGCTGCCGGCTCCGCGTTGCTGCGCGACGAGCGCTTGGTCGCGGCCATTCTCGAGAGTGTCGTTGCGGCCGTGGATGTCCCGGTGACATTGAAGATTCGTACCGGATGGTGCTCGGAGTCACGCAACGGCATACGCGTGGCGCAGTTGGCCGAGGCCGCCGGTATTCAGGCACTCGCGGTGCATGGTCGTACCCGCGAGCAGCGTTACCGCGGCGACGCCGAATACGACACCATCGCTTCTATCAAGCAAGCGGTGTCGCTGCCGATATTCGCCAATGGCGATATCGACAGCGCCGAGAAAGCCGCCCATGTCCTCGACTACACTAAAGCCGACGCGGTCATGATCGGACGCGGCGCCCAAGGCAATCCGTGGATCTTTCGCGAGATCGAACACTACTTACGTACCGGTGACACCCTGGCACGCCCGACGCCCGCAGAAATCGCCGCCGTGATGCACCGTCATCTCGAGGCACTGCATGCCTTTTACGGTGAGCACATGGGGGTGCGCATCGCACGCAAGCATGTGGGCTGGTATCTCGCCACTCGCCCACAAGCAGCGGCATTGCGCGCACGCTTCAACGTTCTGGAACAGCCCTCGGCCCAACACCGCTTCGTGGATACGCTCGCTCACGACGCACCGGCGTTGGCCTCAAATGGAAGCAATGCAGCATGACCAGCAGGCAAGCATTTCCCATCGATCAGAATACGCTCGATGCCAGCGCCACGGCATCGCCAGCGCATCAGCAAACCTTGCGTGAGTCGGTCGAGCTCGCCATGCAGCGCTACTTCGGCCACCTGGATGGCGAAACGGTCAGCGACCTTTATGGCATGGTGCTGACTGAGGTCGAAGTGCCCTTGCTTGAGGCTGTGATGCGCTATGCCGACGGCAATCAGACACGCGCCGCCGACATGCTGGGCCTCAATCGCGGCACACTGCGCAAGAAGCTCAAGCAGTACGACCTGATCTGATTCCAAACCGATCTGACAGGGGCGCCCTCGCCGGGCGCCCTTCACGTTTCATGCTACTGTCTGGCGTCAATCGTCCCTCACCTTTCAAGAGTGGAGCCCCATGGCCGATCACACCGCATCCTCGTCTCCCCAGCCTGTGCGTCGCGCATTGATCAGCGTGTCCGACAAGACCGGCATCGTCGATTTTGCTCGCGAACTCAGCACGCACGGCGTCGCCCTGCTCTCCACCGGCGGCACCTTTCGCCTGCTCAACGAACACGGCATCCCGGTCACGGAAGTCTCGCAGCATACGGGTTTCCCGGAAATCATGGATGGCCGCGTCAAGACGCTGCACCCCAAGATTCACGGCGGCATTCTCGGGCGCCGCGGGCAGGATGACGAGGTAATGGCCGAGCATGGCATCGACGCCATCGACATGGTCGTGGTCAATCTCTATCCCTTCGCCGACACCATCGCCCGTGACGATTGCACGCTGGAAGAGGCCATCGAGAACATCGACATCGGTGGGCCCACTATGGTCCGCGCCTGTGCCAAGAACCACGCGCACACCAGCATCGTGGTCAATGCGTCCGACTATGGCCGCGTGCTCGACGACATGCGTACTCATGGCGGCGTCGGCGCAACGCTACGTTTCGACCTGGCGGTCAAGGCCTTCGAGCATACCGCCGGTTATGACGGTGCCATCGCCAATTACCTGGGCACTCTGGTGGAAGGCGGCGAGAGCGACTTCCCACGGACCTATAACGTGCAGTTCCAGAAAAAACAGGCGATGCGCTACGGCGAGAACCCGCATCAGCAGGCAGCTTTCTATGCCGAGGCAGATGCAGCCGACGCCAGCGTGACCACGGCAGAGCAGCTTCAAGGCAAGGCATTGTCGTTCAATAACGTCGCCGACACCGACGCCGCCTTCGAGTGCGTCAAGGTCTTCAACGAAACAGCCTGCGTCATCGTCAAACATGCCAACCCTTGCGGCGTCGCCGTTGCCGACACGCCGCTCGCCGCCTATCAGAGCGCGTTCGCGACCGACCCCACCAGTGCTTTCGGCGGTATCATCGCCTTCAACCGCCCGCTGGATGCCGATACGGCACATGCCATCGTCAACCGCCAGTTCGTGGAAGTCATCATCGCACCAGGCATAGACGACGATGCCGCCGAGATCGTCGCGGGGAAGAAAAACGTGCGCCTGCTCGATGTCAGCAAGCACTGGCCCAGCCAGCCGCGTCCCGCTCATGACTTCAAGCGCGTCACCGGCGGGCTCCTGGTCCAGGACCGTGACCAAGGTATGGTCGAATCCGAACACCTGCGCACCGTCACCGAGCGCGCCCCCAGCGACCAGGAGCTACGCGATCTCAGCTTTGCCTGGAAGGTCGCCAAGTTCGTCAAGTCCAACGCCATCGTCTATGCCAAGCACGGTCAGACCATCGGCGTGGGAGCCGGGCAAATGAGCCGCGTTTACTCGGCCAAGATCGCCGGCATCAAGGCCGCCGATGAAGGTCTGGAAGTACCCGGCTCGGTGATGGCCTCGGATGCCTTCTTCCCCTTCCGCGATGGTATCGACGCCGCTGCCGCTGCCGGCATCACGGCCGTCATCCAACCTGGTGGCTCAATGCGCGACCAGGAAGTGATCGACGCCGCCAACGAAGCCGGCATCGCCATGGTCTTCACCGATATGCGTCACTTCAGGCACTGAAGCTCGAAGACGGCCTAAGTCCAGCCAATAGCAAAACACCCTGCCGGTGCATCCGACAGGGTGTTTTTCTTCGCACTTACAGGCGCGTAGCGCTGCACTGCGAGCTGCTAGCGTTTAGCCTAGATCCATGCACAGATACTTGGTTTCCATGTATTCGTCGATACCGTACTTGGAGCCTTCACGCCCCAGTCCCGAGGCCTTGACGCCTCCGAACGGGGCGCTGGCGTTGGAGATCAACCCCGTATTGATGCCGACCATGCCGTACTCCAGCGCTTCGGCCACGCGCCATACACGACTCAGGTCGTTGGCATAGAAGTACGATGCCAGCCCAAAGCGCGTGTCGTTGGCCATCTGCACGGCGTCTTCCTCGTCATCGAACGGGAGTACCGCCGCCAATGGTCCGAAGGTTTCCTCGTGCGCGACCTTCATATCGGCGTTCGCGTGGCTCACCAGTGTCGGCGTGAAAAAGCGTCCACCCAGCGGATGCGTATGGCCACCCAACAACAGCTCGGCGCCCTTATCGACGGCATCCTGGATATGCTCGGAGACCTTGGCGACGGCATCGTCGTCAATCAACGGCCCGATGTTCACGCCTTCTTCGGTCCCGGGGCCGACGTGCAATTCGCTATTCATGGCCGCCGCCAGCTTTTCACTGAAAGCATTGATCACGCTGGACTGCACCAGAAAACGGTTGGTGCACACGCAGGTCTGGCCGGCGTTGCGGAACTTGCTGGCCATTGCCCCCTCGACGGCGGCATCGAGATCAGCGTCTTCGAAAACCAGAAACGGCGCATTTCCCCCCAGCTCCAGCGAAATTTTCTGGATATGCTCGGCAGCGCCGGCCATCAATTGGCTGCCCACCTCGGTCGAGCCGGTGAACGTGATCTTGCGCACCACGGGCGACTCGGTCATCGCCTTGGCGATCTCGCTGGCACGCCCCGGCACCACGTTGAACACGCCGCGCGGCACCCCAGCCTGCTCGGCCAACGCCGCCAGCGCGGTAGCGGAAAACGGCGTCTGACTGGCCGGCTTGATGACGATCGGGCACCCCGCGGCCAATGCGGCGGCCGCCTTGCGAGTGATCATCGACGACGGGAAATTCCATGGCGTGATTGCCCCGACGACGCCGACCGGCTGCTTGAGCACCACGATGCGCTGGTTGGACTTGGCTGCGGGAATGGTGTCGCCATAGACGCGCCGCGCTTCCTCGGCGAACCAGCGCAGGAAGCTCGCCGCATAGGCGATTTCGCCGGCCGCTTCCTTGAGCGGTTTGCCCTGCTCGGCGGTCATGATCGCCGCCAGTTCGTCCTGATGCTCGAGCATCAGGTCATACCATTTCATCAGAGTGTCCGCGCGCTCTTGCGCCGTCAGGGCACGCCAAGCCGGCCAGGCCGACTCGGCAGCTTCGATGGCACGCTCTGTCTCGGCACGCCCCAGCTTGGGCATGCGTCCCACGATCTCACCGGTGGCCGGATCGTCGACTTCGATCTGTTCGCCGCTGTCCGCTGCCACCCAATTGCCGTCGATATAGGCAAAGGGGCGAAACAGCGAGTTCTCCTGAAGGGACTCCATGGCGTTCTCCTTCCTGACAATGAGGGCGACGCTGGCCGTCGCCGTGAATTCATCTTATGCCGAGTCTCTTGATGCCACCAAACGCAGCGCGCACTGACATGACGTTCACCCCACACCCCAGATAAAGAGACTCAGCACCGCAATGGCGATGGCGGCCCCGCACAGCGCCTGGCCTCTGTAACGCGACGGCGAGCGCCGTATCTGCCGGATCCCGAGCACTGCCAGTAGCACCGCCAGCGCATCGACGAGCAGCATATAAGACGCCAGCAACGGAGCAACGGCAACGAGCACCAGCGCCAGCACCGCCCAGGGAGACAATAGAGAAGATTTGACCTGCCCTTGATCGTCACGCGTTTGCCGCGCGGTGCGCTGCGGCACGGGCGCGTCGAACACCTGCTCGGCACGGCCGGCATCGCCATCGAAGCGTAGCCGACTGCCTTCCCTAGGCAGGCCCCGGCCACGCCACTCGGTCAATGTGAATGTATAACGATGCCCATCGTCGCCGACGATCACGCCGCGCTGAGCCGCATCGTCGAAGGTTTCCAGCTTACCGTTCACGACGCGACTCCCGGCCAAATACCGATGACATGGTCATATCACCTCAGTCCAGGCGCGAGTCCGACAGCGTCACCGACACGGAATCGGAAAAACGCAGCGCGAAAGGCTTGTCGATTTCTACCTGCGCCGTGAGAACCTGCTCGTAACTCATGATGATATCCAGGACTTCGCGAGTCATCCGTTCCAGCAAGAGGAAACGGTTATCCTCGACATAACCGATGATATGCTTGGTGATCGTACGATAATTGAGCGCCTGCTCGATATGATCGAACTTGACCGCACGATCGGCCCGATAACGAATGGTGGCATTGATCACCACATCCTGGCGGTTCTGGATTTCCTCATCCTTGATACCGATATGGGTACGCAGGCGCAGATTCTTGATATTAATCGTCGCCAGATCGTGATCGAGGTGCTGATCGTTCAGGGCATGTAAGGCCATGCGGCATTTCTCCTAAAGTACGAAACGCGCGTCACGCGCGGCAGTGATCGACGCCTCGCTCAGCCATGCACCAACGTCAAGAACTCCTGACGCGTGTTCAAGTTGTTGCGGAAGGCGCCCAGCATCACGGAGGTCTTCATGCAAGAATTCTGTTTCTCGACCCCACGCATCATCATGCACATGTGCTGCGCTTCGACGATCACTCCCACACCGCGCGCCTCGGTCACCTCCTGCACGGCCTCGGCGATTTGGCGTGTCAGGTTTTCCTGGATCTGCATGCGTCGTGCATACATGTCGACGATACGCGCGAACTTGGAGAGCCCCAGTACCTTGCCCTTGGGCAGATACGCGATATGGCACTTGCCGATGAAGGGCAACAAATGATGCTCACACATCGAATAGAGTTCGATGTCCTTGATCAGCACCATTTCGTCGGTCTGCGATTCGAACACCGCGCCGTTGACCAATGACTCGAGCGTCTGCCCATAGCCCTGGTTGAGAAACTGCATGGCCTTGGCGGCTCGCATGGGCGTATCACGCAGCCCTTCCCGGTCGGGATCCTCGCCCAAGCCGGCGATGATGTCGCGGTAATGCGTTGCGAGTTCTTCTGTCATTTAAGTGCCTTTGAGTGCCTTCGTCATGACGCCCGACCGGGCATACGTTACAAAATGAATACAACACCGGAAGTTTGCCACACGGGCAAAGCGCGACGCACGCGCGATTCGCGCCAACGTCGGCGACACTACATTTCCCGACGCCGCGCCGGGGCCTTCGAGGTGGCAAAGTCACGCCAGCCAACGCGGATTTTCCAACGCTAGGCGCTGTTGCTCAAGAATACGGATGTGCTGATCCCAATATCCCTCACTGGCCACCCAAGGGAAAGCCCTGGGAAACGCCGGATCTTCCCAGCGATCGACCAGCCAGGCGCTATGGCGCATCAAGCGCAATGTGCGTAGCGGCTCGATCCAGCGCAGCTGGCGCCGATCGAACTCGACATGCTGCTCGTAGCCCTCGATCACTTCGGATAGCTGCATCTGCCATTCGTCGGCTTCAGGCGCCGTCAATAACATCCACAAATCTTGGACCGCCGGCGCCATGCAGCAATCATCGAAGTCGACCAGCGCAAAATCTTCGTCGCGTCCAAGAATGTTGCCCAGATGACAGTCGCCATGGACACGTTGCAAGGCCGCCTCCGGCCACCGCTGCTCGACCAGTAGCGTCTGCAGACGCTCAGCGATGCGGGCATACGCCTGACGTTGACGGCGACTCAGCCAATCGCTCGACAGCACGCGCTCACAGCTGGCTTGGCTGATCGCCATGGGCTCCTGAACAGGACGCGCCTGGAAGGAGCCACGGCGCGCGACGGCATGCACCTGGCCGATCAAATCGCCGAGGGCAAAGAGATGCGCGGGGTTCTCGAGCTCCGGCGCCTGCCCCGGGACGTGCGGAAACAGCGCGAACGCGAATCCATAGGCATAGTGGAGCGTCTCACCGCCATCGTCACGCCAAGGCGGCGCGCCGGGCACACCCGCCGCCTCGAGTTCATCGAGAAAGGTATGCTCCTCGCGAATCTGCGCCTCGCTCCAACGCTCGGGACGATAGAACTTGGCCACCCAACGGCGGCGGTCGTCGTCGCTCAACAAGAACACGCGATTTTCATAGCTATTGAGCGCAAACGGCTCACCCGGCAACCAAAAGCCCAGCGACTCGACCGCATCGACAACGTGCGCGGGCGACAAACTTTCGAACGGGTGCTTCGGGGCAGTCATGGCGTGTCCTATTGGAGATGCCCTCTTATGCTATCAGATTCCTCGCGGCGTTCGCGTCATCGCCCAAGCCTCGACATGCTGTGCGCCCGCCCCTCTGCAGGCATCCGCCAGTGCCGAAAGCGTGCTGCCGGTGGTCATTACGTCGTCGACGATCGCCACATGAGCCGGCAAGCTGGACGTCACTCGAAACGCCCCGCGTACGTTGCCGCGTCGTGCACGACGTGTCAGCCCACGCTGGGTCGGCGTGTCACGCTCACGCCAGACTCGCCGATATGGCACGCTCAATTGACGCGAGAGCTCACGCGTCAGCCAAACGCTGTGATCAAAGCCGCGCTCACGCCGACGCTGCGGATGCGTCGGCACCGCGACGAGTGCCTCGGGTAACACGCCGTCGCCGCGGCTACGCGCAAAGAGGGTCGCCAGCAAGATACCCGCACGCGGTTGCGCACCGAATTTGAACCGCTGAAGCAATGCCTGCGAGGCATCTTCATAACGCAGTGGCGCCCGCGCCACATCAAAAGACGGTGCATGACGCAGACAGTGGCCGCAAAGCTCGGCGGGACGCGCCAACGGCTCGGCACAGCGCGCGCAGGCCACGCGATTCCAAGGTAGCGTCTCGAAACACGCCTCGCACCACGGCGACGCCAGCGGCGTCATGCCCATGCAAAAGGCACAGTGGCCCGGCAGCCCCACACGCACCGACTGGTCAACCAGTAACCTTACCTTGGCCGACCACTTCCAGGCGCTTCTCACTATCATCATGGTTAACGAATTCTTTTTAAGTTCACAGGGCGGCCCCGCCTTGTTCGACAGGAACAGACTAGCATGTCCGCCACCTCCCGCATGCTACGCGCGATGCCGAACAGTCTCCCCATGACCGAAAAGCGCCGAGGCGTTCAATATCACCGCCGTGCCCATGGCGATTGACTTCCCTCTCTGCATCCGTAGAATATCGCTCGACCTGCCCGACTGCGGATGTGGTGGAATTGGTAGACACGCTAGATTTAGGTTCTAGTGCCGAAAGGCGTGGGAGTTCGAGTCTCCCCATCCGCACCACGGGGCTTCCCTAAGCCTCACCTGATCTCCCCAAGATACTCTGAAAGCCGCTCAACCACGGGCTTTTCTTTGACCTGACCTAATCCGAACTATACGCAACAGCGCTTTGCACGGTGTATACCCACGTGTACCCTAAAGTTCTTGGGTACATAGGGTACAAGCGTTGGGGAACGCTCATCATGAAACGATCTCAGATCGAGCGATAGCCATTGGCGTAGACCTCCGCTAGCTACTAAACCTATGGGTGCATGATCAAAACGATGGAGGAACGCATACATGGATTTGTACACGATTGAGTTCAAATTGCCGGGTGAGGATGAGCTCCGGAGCGAAGAGATCGAAGCGGAGAGTGAGGCCGAGGCACGTACGATCATTGATCGTAATCATAAACCGTCTGAGATCGTCAGCGTAAAACCTGACAGCGCTTAATCACGTCGGATAGATGGGCTTTAGAGCCCTTTTATGCCGTGCGAGTAGACTGCCCAGCTTACGAGCTGGGCAAATGCACAGCTGAAATGAACCGGCCGGTGATGCGTTGAAAGAGAGAGCCCCCGAGGACGATCGGAGGCGCTCAATCAGCATAAGCCGATGTGCCTGAATGAATTCAACACGTCCTTGGCTGCTGAGTATCCTTCCTAGATGTCGCTATTCTGACAAATTCCGAATGCAATAAACTTAATCTGCATTAACAAAAGGTTCGTGAGAAGACCAGGTAATCATGCGGTGGTTCAGGTCCGCTTTTTTCAGGGTATGACCCAGCGCTTTACAATCCTAATACCAATATATCATTGACAGGTATATGTCTTTTTCAAGGATTCGGTGACTACATCGCTGGCCGGCTCGCTCCAGCTCTCGGAAGCACTTTCCAGATACTGCGACACTTCATCCAAGATATCGCGGCCACGAACGTCACTGGGTGCACAAATCTTTCCTCGAGATTCTAGCCGGTCGAAAATACCTAATACGTAACCGGTATACGTAAAGAACTTACTGGTATCGTAGGCTTCATCAGCACGAAATTGCTGGTAATGGCGCTGAAAATCGAGAAGGTCGGCACCATTGTAGAAATAGCCCCAGGCGTTACCGATTCCCGCACTGCCCAACCCGACCACCAGCATCACGCTCAATGCCCGTTTGGCGGTTTGTTTCTTGTGACTCACCCTGACTCCTTGTATTCATCGAACGTCAACACGAAGACAAAAAAAAGCCGGCTGACAGTCAACCGGCAAGCCGCCACTTGCTGCATGGCGAGAGACATACGCCGGCCTTTGCAGACCGGTTGGAGGCGGATGATTTTCCACCTCTGGAGACACATGAGACCTGCGTCTTCCTTGGCGATTCGGATCACATGAGCCTTCGAGGCTAAATCCGCCTCATTCCTTGGCTACCGGCCACCAACCAGCGCAAGCGCGCAATTCCCTTGGCAGCGTCCCAGTGACCGATGATCGCTTGAATCACCCCCATCTTAGACGTCAGACCGGGCTTGGAAAAGCTTTGTACAATACTCGGCGTAAGCACTTACTCAGCCGCGCGATACCAAGTCTTCGCTGCCTGCTGCACTGAGACGACGTCTCGCGGGCGCGGCAATGGCGAAAAACCGCTCGATCACGGCTGTCGAAGCCGGGCGTGTCAGGCAAGAGATCGCCACGAATACGGGCAGATTGACCAGCAGTCCCCAGAACCCAGCGTGGATGCCCAACGGATTGCGCCACACCAGCGTAAACAGCAGCGTGACGGTAAAGCCCATCACGATGCCGCTCAACACGCCCAATTTGGAGGCACGAGTCCAAAAGAACATGCCGATAAAGGCAGGCAGTACCTGGGTGGCAAATCCCAGCCCCACGAGCAGTATCATCACTAGGTTGCTGGGTTCGGCGATGGCCACCGGCGCGACGATCAGCGCCATGATCGGCAAGAGTAAGCGCCGCGCCAGCTTGCCGGCGGCGGCGTCGGAAAGCTTGAAAGCCGGCTGAGCGATATCCTTGGCATAAGACAGCGCCACCGAATGCAAGAAGGGTTCGCAAGACGACATCGAGGCAGCCAACGTGCCCGCGCCCAACAAGCCCACCAGCCAGACCGGCATCTGTTGCATGGCAAGCTCCAGAGCCACGGTATCGGCACGCGCCAGTTCAGGCAGGCTATAGATACCGATGAAGCCCACCACCACCATGGGCAAGATGACCACGTAGTAACTGGGCAACCAGGTCGCGCTGCGGCGAATGGTGTGTGCCGATGATGCACTCATCCACTGCGTCCAGACCGGCGGCATGAACGATAGCATCGAGACGATGATCGATGTCGTCCAGAAGGCGAAACTCATGTCTCCCTGCGCGCCCGGCAAGGTCAGAAAGGCCGGATCACGCTCACGCAGGGTGGTAAAGACATCGCCGAACCATAGACCACCGCCGAAACGCTGTGACGCCCAGAGCCCAATCGCCCACGCCACGGCCAGCATCAGCACGCCCTGGAAGGCGTTGGTAATGCCGATCGCACGCTGGCCGCTGGCATAGAGATAGAGGGCGATACAACTCAAGACCACCAGCACCCCCACCCAGATCGGTAAGCGTCCAGCGCTCATGACGTGCAGAATATACGCCGCCCCGATGGTCTGTAGTACCGCATAAGCCAAGGACGCGATCGACATTACCCCGGCGGCCAGGGCACCCAACAACGGGCTTTCATAGCGATCGGCAATGGCCGCCCCTTGCGTGACATGGCCGAAACGCC
Organism: Chromohalobacter sp. 11-W; assembly: GCF_029889905.1. Taxonomy (GTDB): domain Bacteria; phylum Pseudomonadota; class Gammaproteobacteria; order Pseudomonadales; family Halomonadaceae; genus Chromohalobacter. Next base: position 38,093 of record NZ_JARANZ010000009.1, read on the forward strand.
GACCGAAAGCCCACACCTTGGGACCGAAATACCAAGCCACCAGCGCCAGGTAGGATAGATAGATCACCACGTAAAACACCGCAACGCCCTTGGTGTAGGCCCAGCCTGGCGCGCCCATGAAAGTGTATGCACTCACGCTGCCTGCGGCGATCAGCAGATAGAGCGTGACCGGCCCCATGCTGCGACCGGCGACGCCCCACTCTTCCAGCGAATTCATCGAGCGTCCTGCCCGAGCGCGCAACCCCAGGAAGATCGCCACGCCCAGATACGCGAGTGTCATGACTATCGGCACACTACTCGTCATCGCAAGAACGCTCCACTAGCCGGTTGCCGATGGCCATGACGCCGCAACAGGCGAACACGATGACGTAAGCCCATACCGCGATCAGCGGCAAGCCGAGCACCACGCAGGCTCGATTGAACCAACCGATCACCGGCCAGATACCCGCCGCAATGAGCACGACAAATGCCAGAGTCAAACCCCAGCCACGGCCCGTGGTCGGCCGCACGATATAATGCTTCATGAAACGTTTCGCTCAGGAAAGATAGTCTACGTTGCTATGGCGTATGCCTTACAATGGCGATACGCGAAAAGCGCTCATGGTAGCGCATTCATTCGCTCCAGGGGATCAGCACGTGCTCGCATATTCTTAACGGCCAGTGGGTATTGTCAGTACACTTGGCATAGAGAGGCGCCCACTGCTGCCTCTGTTTTTTTCCGGCGACAAGGATGTCTTGATGAAATTTTCCCTGGCCGGTTTGCGCAACGCGCTCAGCGGCACGGCAAGTGCCGGTTATATCGCCAAGGGGGTGATCTATATCACCATCGGCTGGCTCTCGTTGCTCACCACACTCGGCATGGGTGGCCAAAATGCCGGCACCAACGAGGTCATTCGCACCATCGCGTTGTGGCCATTCGGCACATTGTTGATTGGATTGCTGGGACTGGGCCTGCTGGCCTATGTGCTCTGGCGACTCGCCCAAGCCTGGTGGGATCTAGAGCATAAGGGCAACAGCTTGAAAGGCATTTTTCAGCGCCTGGGCTTTGCGATCAGCGGCACCCTGTATGTTGCCCTCGCCTGGCAGTGTGCCACTTTGCTCGTACGCTCTCTCGCTAGTGCCGGGGGAGGCAGCAGCACGTCACAACAAACCGCCGAGCTGCTCGACTATCCAGGCGGCGTCTTCATATTGTTCGGGCTCGGGGTCGCTTTCATCGGCGTGGGGCTACACCAGATTCATCGTGCCTGGAAACGCCACTACCGACGCAATTGGCATGTCGAGGATATGCCCAATGGGCCACTGCCCATCCTCGAGGGCATCGCCCGGCTAGGACTCGCGGCACGCGGCATCGTGTTCGGGATCATCGGGGTCTTCTTGTGCGTAGCCGCCATCGAAGTCGATCCCGACAATGCCGAGGGTCTGGGAGGCGTTCTCGGCACACTCGCCGCGCAACCTTATGGTCGCTGGCTGCTCGGCGGTGTCGCCGTGGGGCTGATGGCCTATGGCCTGTACTGCTTCATCAACGCGGGATACCGACGCACGCGCACCCCGCGCCTGTGACCAGGGTTTAGCCCATCAACAAGGCGCCGCCGGCAGCAGCAATGGCGGCGCCGATGCCACGTAGCCAACGGTTGTCATGACGCGACAGCCACTCGCCGAGCACACGTCCTGCCAGGGTGATGGCCACACTGGTCAGCACGAAGCCCAGTGCGTAAAGCAGCGCGGAGGCGCCTGGCGCCAGTTCGCTGCCATGCGCATGGCCATGCATCAGAATGAACGCGAACACCAGCACGCCCCCCAGCGCACTCGGCAAACGCACCAGAGTGGCCAGCAGTACCCCGGCCAGCAGCACGCTCGAGGCAATGCCGAACTCGACGCCCATCAACGGCACGCCCATCCAGGCCAGACCGGCGCCCACCAGCATACCCATCGCGATCAACAACGGCATGGCACGGCGTAACGCCCCGGCCTGACGGAAGCTCCAAAGCCCGATGGCCGCCATCGCCAACAAGTGATCGAGCCCGGTCAAGGGATGCGTCAAGCCGGCCATGAAACTGCCGGCATGCGAATGCGGCATATGCCCCGGGTGCGCCAATGCGGAACCGGCGAACAACAAGAGCAAGGGCGACAACGCCAGGATCAGATGGCGCTTGTGAAGACGAGACAGGGACATGAATATTCTCCTTTATAGTCAGTGACAACCGAATAGTCAGTGATAACCAGCGTGCCTTAGGGACTCGGTGCTACATCGGCGGCTGCCTGGCCCGCATGCTGCGGACGACGCTCGGGCAGCATGCCGCGCTCGAGGATGAAGTCGACGATCGTCTCGAGCCCCACTCCGTCGTACAGATTGGCGAACACGAAGGGGCGCTCGCCGCGCATCTTGCGTGCATCGCGCTCCATGACCTCCAGCGAGGCATGCACTTGCTCGGCGATATCGATCTTGTTGATGATTAATAGATCCGACTTGGTAATCCCCGGCCCGCCCTTGCGCGGGATCTTGTCTCCGGCGGACACATCGATGACATAGATCGTCAGATCAGAAAGCTCGGGGCTGAACGTCGCCGACAGGTTGTCGCCACCGGATTCGACCATCACCAACTCGAGCCCCGGATGACGTGACTGCAGCTCGTCGATGGCCGCCAGGTTCATAGAGGCGTCCTCGCGGATCGCCGTATGTGGGCACCCTCCAGTTTCTACCCCCAGAATGCGGTTGGATTCCAAGGCGTCGTGCTTGAGCAGGAAGTCGGCATCCTCGCGGGTATAGATGTCATTGGTGACCACGGCGATATCGTAATGATCGCGCAGTGCCAAACAGAGCTGCTTGAGCAAGGCCGTCTTGCCGGACCCCACCGGGCCGCCGACCCCGACGCGTAGACAATGTGTCATATCCTTTCTCCTCAACTTCTAAACAGTCGTGAATACTGGGTTTCGTGCAACGCGCTGGCCAACGCCAAGCCGGGCAATGCCGGCCCCAGCTCCTCGTCGTCCAGCGCGATGGCCGTCGCCACCGCATCGCCCAGATGGGGACGCAACTTCTCGATAAGACGCTGCGCGCTCGTCTGCCCCAACGGCAATGCCTTGCAGGCCACCGTCAATTGGTTCTCCAGCCAGGCCCAGGCAAACCCCAGCATGGCATCCTCACAACTCACACCCCGCACGCGTGCCGCCAAGGCGAAGGCCACCACGTAACCCGGCGTGTCGGGTAGAGCCGGTGTCTCGGGCACTTGCTCGAGGCTATGCAGCAGTCGCACCAGAGTGCCGCCCAGGCGCTGTTCTTCCTCGAGCAATTCATGGGTTTCACGATTGGCCTGGAGCCAGGCGTTCCAATAGGCCAGCGCCTCGCCATCGCCTTGCACCCAGGCGTGGTAAACGCGGGCCAGAACCGGCAACTCGCAGCGCGTCAGACCATCGTCCAGCACCCCGGCAATCCATTCGCCAAGGCTCGCTTCGCCCTCTACCCAGCCGAGTTCCAACGCACTCTCGAGACCTTGCGACCAAGCGAAGGCGCCGATCGGTAACGCCGGGCTGACGAGTTGCAGCAATCCCGCCAAGGCCAACGGGTCGTGGCCCGCTTGCCGTTCAGTGGACATGGTCGTGCTCGTGGGCATGATCATGCGTATGCTGATGGGCTTCTCCGGCAGCATAGGCGCCGGGCTCGGGATCGAACGGCGCGTTGTGATGCTCTAGCGTCGCTCCTAACCGCTCGGCCAACGCTTCGAGCACATGATCCGGGGGAAAGCGCACCCAGCCACCGCCGTCATCGTCTCCGATAGCCAATTGCACATGACGATTTCCCAAGTGATAGGCGAGGCGCGCCAAGGGCAGCCCTGAGGCGGTGCGCGCGGTCACCATGGGCTCTGCGGCGGCGCGCACACGCACGATCTCGCCGTTTTCCGCCCGCAAGCCGTCGCCATCGCGCAGCACCGGCCCTCGGTCGAGGAATAGCCCCAGCTCACGGCCGCCGTCGCTTACCGCCTTGAGGCGCCCGCGCATGCGCGACTCGAACGGCAGCGTCAAGGTGTCGTTGGCCTGCTCCACCGTGACCGGCCCCAGGCGTTCATTTAGTTTCAGCATGTGTCACCTCAGCACGCGTAGGTCAGTAGTGGGAGCGAATTTATTCGCGATAGAAGCCGTCTGAAACCATCGGGACTGAAGTCCCTCCCACCAAGAACTTCAGCCTTGATGGCCTTAAAACAAGTGATAGCGCTGAGCCAGCGGCAATTCCGTCGCCGGCTCGCAGGTCAACAGTTCGCCATCGGCATGGACTTCATACGTCTGCGGATCGACCTCGAGCTTGGGGCAGGCATCGTTGAGCTTCATATCCGACTTGCGTACCTGCCGCACGTCCTTGCACGCCGCCAGCTCACTATGCAGTCCCAAACGCGCCTTGATGCCTGCGTCGAGCGCAGCCTGGCTGACGAAGCTCAGACGCGTCTGACTCGCCGCCCGACCCAGCGCGCCGAACATGGTCCGGTAGTGAACCGGCTGAGGAGTCGGAATCGACGCATTGGGATCGCCCATCGGCGCGGCGGCGATCATGCCGCCCTTGAGGATCAATGCCGGCTTTACGCCGAAGAACGCCGGGTCCCAGAGCACCAGGTCGGCCAGCTTGCCGACCTCCACCGAGCCCACCTCATTGGCGATACCGTGCGTGATCGCCGGATTGATCGTGTACTTGGCGATGTAGCGCTTGGCGCGATGGTTGTCGGCACCGAGTTCGCGGTCCTCGGGCAGCAAGCCACGCTGCACCTTCATCTTGTGCGCCGTCTGCCAGGTACGGCAGACCACCTCGCCGACCCGCCCCATGGCCTGGGAGTCGGAAGCGATCATCGAGATCACGCCCAGATCGTGGAGGATGTCTTCGGCGGCGATGGTCTCGCGGCGGATCCGCGAGTCGGCGAAGGCCACATCTTCAGGGATATTGGGATCGAGGTGGTGGCACACCATCAGCATGTCGAGATGCTCGTCGATGGTGTTCACCGTGTAGGGCCGCGTGGGGTTGGTCGACGACGGCAGCACGTAGTCCTTGGCACACGCCGTGATGATGTCCGGCGCGTGACCGCCACCCGCCCCTTCGGTGTGATAGGTATGAATGCCGCGTTCCTTGAACGCCGCCAGGGTGTCCTCGACGAAGCCCGACTCGTTGAGCGTGTCGGTGTGGATGGCGATCTGTACATCGTACTTCTCGGCCACGCTCAGGCAATTATCGATAGAAGCCGGCGTGGTACCCCAGTCCTCATGCAGCTTGAGTCCCATGGCGCCGGCCTCGAGCTGCGCTTCCAGCGCCTCGGGCAGGCTGGCGTTGCCCTTGCCGAGAAAGCCGATGTTCATCGGCATGTCATCGACAGCCTGGAGCATCTTGCCGAGGTGCCACTCGCCCGGGGTGCAGGTGGTGGCGTTGGTGCCGGTAGCCGGGCCGGTGCCGCCACCCAGCATGGTGGTGATCCCGCTCATCAGCGCTTCTTCCACCAGCTGCGGGCATACGAAGTGGATATGCGCGTCCAGGCCGCCCGCCGTCAGGACCTTGCCCTCGCCAGCGATGATCTCGGTGCCCGGACCGATGATGATCTCGACATCCGGTTGCGTATCCGGGTTGCCGGCCTTGCCGATCGCCGCAATGCGGCCATGCTTGAGGCCGACATCGGCCTTGACGATGCCCCACCAGTCGAGAATCAAGGCGTTGGTGATGACCGTGTCCATGACGGCGGCATCGCTGCGCTGGCTCTGACCCATGCCATCGCGGATGACCTTACCGCCGCCGAACTTGACCTCGTCGCCGTAATGGGTGTGATCCTTCTCGACCTCGATCCATAGCTCGGTATCGCCCAGACGCACGCGATCGCCGACGGTTGGCCCGTACATGTCGGCATAGGCCTGGCGACTGATCGTGTTACTCGGCTTCATGACTTTCCTCCCGCGCCGGATTGCTCGAGGCTGCCCATCACATCACCGTGGAAGCCGTAGATGTATCGGCGCCCCGCATAGGGAATCAGCGTCACCTCACGTGTCTGACCAGGTTCGAAGCGGATCGCCGTGCCCGCCGCCACATCGAGGCGGTAGCCGCGTGCCTTGTCACGGTCGAAGATGAGCGCCGGGTTGGTCTCGGCAAAGTGATAGTGAGAACCGACCTGAACCGGCCGGTCGCCGGTATTGGCGACCTCGACGCTGATCCGCTCGCGTCCCGCGCACAGCTCGATTGCGTCTGCTTTCAACTGGTATTCACCGGGAATCATGACACCTCCTAGACAATAGGATTATGCACGGTGACGAGCTTCGTGCCGTCGGGGAAGGTCGCCTCCACCTGCACCTCATCGACCATCTCGGCCACGCCTTCCATCACATCGTCACGCGTCAGGATCTCGCGGCCGTAGCCCATCAACTCGGCGACGCTCTTGCCATCGCGTGCACCTTCCAGAATCTCGAAGCTGATCAACGCCACCGCCTCGGGATAATTCAACTTCAAGCCACGGTCACGGCGGCGCTCGGCAAGCTGCGCGGCGGAAAACAACAGCAGCTTATCCTTGTCCCTCGGGGTCAGTTCCATATCGGCAACTCTCTCTTCATGTATTCGGGCTTCGAGCTTCGGGCGTCGCCCGAGCCCTCAGGTCATCCAAATCCTCGGCACACATGCTTCGCGTCCGCAAAGCCAGGGGCGCAGCAGTTCCCAGGCCCGCTGGCACAGATCCCAGGCTTGATTGCGAGAATCCCCGAGGTAGCGCAGAAGCAGTACGTCGAGGCGCTGGGTCACCGCCCACTGCGTCGAACTGGGTAACTGCTGGCGCAGAGCCTCCACGGCCGCCGCAGGGTCGTCGAATCCCACCGCCCAGAGCGTCGCTTGCACCGTGCGTCCACCTTGCCCCCACGCCCCCTGGAAGCGCGGATGCGCGGGATCGAGTGGCTGGCGTTCCAGCCACAGCGGTTGGCCGTCGCGCGTCAACGCGAAACGCTGCTCGACCCGGCCGCTGATAAACGGTAATTGGCTGGCGGGGCGCCCCAGCGCCAGGACTTCCCAGCCCACACAGCGACCATCGCCCTGCACATCTAACGTCGTGCTCTGCTGGCCACGTGCGCCGTCGAAACACAAGGTTTCCTGCGGTAGCCATTCGAGAAGTGCGCCCGGCTGCACGCTCAGATGCGTGTGCTGCCCCCAGCTCACGCCATTGCGATCGGCGCGGTAGAGTTTGGTCGCCGCTGGCGTAGTCAACAGGGCATGCGCACCGCGCTCGGCCTCGGCCTCGATACGCAGCTCATCACCACTGACCAGCCCGCCCGGGGGATGCAACAGATACACATGGCAGGGCTCGGCATACGGGGGCTCGGCATAGTGCGGGTCGGCGACATGGACCGTTTCGGGATAGAACGGCCGCTGCACACGCAAGGGCCCGTGGTGGCGCGCCCGCGTCATGCGTGTGCGCTCGCCGCGTGCGGCGAACCGCAACGACAGGGACGCCGCCCAGTGCCGATGAGTGTCGAAACGATGCCCGGAGGCATTCGAAGCAGTCGCCTCACTGGCTGCAAGATGCGATGGCGATTCGTAGTGGGTCATACCGTCAAATGCCGTTTGACCAGGTCGTCGTCGAGCTCGCCGATCTCGCCACCGGCCACTGTCTGGCCGCGATCCATGATCGTGAAGCGATCGGCAAACTTGCGCGCGAACGGCAGCTTCTGCTCGACCAGCAACACAGTGAGGCCGTCCTCGCGATTGAGGCGGCGGATCACCTCGCCGATCTGCGCAACGATATTGGGTTGGATGCCTTCGCCGGGCTCATCGAGGATCAACAGGCGCGGCTCGATCACCAACGCCCGGCCGATTGCCAGTTGCTGTTGCTGACCGCCGGAAAGATCGCCGCCACGCCGGTGGCGCATTTCCTTGAGGACCGGGAAGAGTTCATAGATACGCTCGGGAATGCCGCGTTCCGATCCGCTCTGCACACGCTTGCGTCGCGCCGGCAGGCCGATGCGCAGGTTTTCCTCTACGCTAAGGGTGGCGAATATCTGGCGCCCCTGCGGCACGTAGCCGATGCCCAGATCGGCTCGCGTCTCCGGGCGGCGCTTGAGCAAGTCCTCTTCAGCGAAGCGTACCTGGCCATCGCGCACCGCCACTTCGCCCATGACGGCCTTGAGCAAGGTGGTCTTGCCCACGCCGTTGCGGCCCATCACGCAGGTACAGCGCCCTTGCGGTACGTCCAGCGAGAGATCGCGAAGGATATGGCTTTCGCCGTAATACTGATTGAGCCTGTCGACACTGAGCATTATCCCTCCTCCCGCGTATCGGCTGGGTCGTCGTCACCGCCCAAGTAAACATCGATCACGCGCGGGTCGTTGGCGACTTCATCCATGCTGCCTTCGGCCAGCACACTGCCCTGGTGCAGGACGGTGACGGTGCGGGCGATGGAGCGCACGAACCCCATATCATGCTCGACGACCACCACCGACTGCTGGCCGGCCAGGCGCGTCATCAAATCCGCCGTACGGTGCATCTCCGGCTCGGTCATGCCGGCCACGGGTTCGTCGACCAGCAATAGGCGTGGGCGCTGCATCAGCAGCATGCCGATCTCCAGCCACTGCTTCTGACCGTGCGAGAGCACACCCGCCAGGCGGTCGCGCTCGGCACTCAAGGCGATGGTCTCCAGCACTTCGTCGATGCGTTCGCGCCCCTCGTGATCGAGACGCGCCAGCAAGGTCTTCCACACGCGCCGGTCGCCGGCCATCGCCAGCTCGAGGTTGGCGCTCACCGACAACGCCTCGAACACGGTAGGCTTCTGGAACTTGCGTCCGATGCCCAGGTTGGCGATTTGTGGCTCGTCCATCTGCAATAGATTGTGGCGGCTGCCGAACCAGGCCTGACCACGATCGGGACGCGTCTTGCCGGTGATGATATCCATCATGGTGGTCTTGCCGGCGCCGTTGGGGCCGATGATGCAGCGTAGCTCGCCGTCATCGATGGTCAGATTGAGGTCGTCGATGGCCTTGAAGCCATCGAAGCTCACGCTGACATCCTCGAGATAGAGAATCGGCCCATGGCGCACATCGACGGGCGAACGCGCCGGCGCCATGAAATCGAAGACACGGTCGGGACGCGCGAACTCGCGCAGGCGTTGTGCATCCATCATGCTCATGTGGCCACCTCCCGACGCCGACGCAGGTGTGCCATCAAGCCCGCTACGCCCTGCGGCAGGAACATGGTGACCACCACGAACAAGCCGCCCAGGAGGAACAGCCAGGCATCCGGCATCACACCGGTCAGCACCGTCTTGAGATAATTGACGACCAAGGCGCCGAGTAGCGCCCCGTACAGCGTGGCCCGACCGCCCAGCGCGACCCACACCACGACCTCGATGGAGAACAGCGGCGCGAAGGTGCTGGGGTTGATGATGCCCACCTGGGGCACGTAGAGCGCACCGGCGATACCCGCGATCATCGCCGACAGCACGAACACCGCCAGCTTGACGTGCTCGACGCGGTAGCCGATGAAGCGCACTCGCGCCTCGGCGTCGCGCGTGGCCATGCACACCCGGCCGAGCCGTGAGCGGGTGAGCGCCTTACAGCCCCAGAAGGCCAGCAAGACGGCCACGCCGGAGGCCACGAACAGCGCCACCGTCATGCTCTCGCTAGACAGCGAAAAGCCCAGCAATTCATCGAACCGCGTCAGTCCGGTGCTGCCGCCCATGCCCATTTCGTTGCGGTTGAAGGCCAGCATCAGCGCGAACGTCAACGCCTGGGTAATGATCGAGAAATACACCCCCGTGACCCGCGAGCGAAACGCCAGCCAGCCAAACACCAGCGCCAGCAAACCAGGCGCCAGGACCACACCGAGCGCCGCCACGGGAAAATGGGCCATGGCGCTTTGCCAGCCTTCCAGGGGAGCATCTTGCGCCGTGAGATAAAGGCCCATTGCATAGCCCCCCAAGGCGAAGAAGGCGCCGTGGCCCAGGCTCAGGATACCTAGATAGCCCCAGATCAGGTCCACCGCCAGCGCCAGCAGCATGTAGGTCAGGTATTTGCCCAGCAGCGAGACGACGGAACCGTTCAGATGCCAGGCATGATCCGGCGGCAAAGCATGAAGCACGACTACTGCCAGCATGCCGACGACCAGTACGACGCTGGTGACCCAGGTCGAGCGTTCATCGAGCAGAGAGTTGCGTTTGAACATCGTGGCGAGACTCATGACGTCCGCCCCTTGGGCGCGAAGAGGCCCTGCGGACGTTTCTGGATGAACAGAATGACACCGATCAGCACGATCACCTTGGCCAGCACCGCGCCCACCCAGGGCTGCAGGACCTGATTGATCACGCCCAGCGACATGCCGGCGACCAAGGTGCCCCAGAGATTACCGACGCCGCCGAAGACCACCACCAGGAAGGAGTCGACGATGTAGCTCTGCCCCAGGTTGGGGCCGACGTTGGTGATCTGCGAGAGCGCGACACCCGCCAGCCCCGCTACACCGGCCCCCAGACCGAAGGTCAGCATGTCTACCCGCGCAGCACGTACCCCCATCGAGCGTGCCATGGCACGGTTCTGGGTCACCGCACGCACCTCGAGCCCCAGCCGCGTGTAGCGCATCAACGCCCATAGCGCGGCAAACACCACCAGGCAGAAAATCAGCACGCCCAGGCGATTGAGGGTCAACGACAGCGCTTCGTTGAGGTGCCACGCCCCTTGCAGCCAGTCCGGCGAGTTCACGCGCCGATTGAGCGGCGAGAACACCGTACGCACCAGTTGCTGCAGAATCAGGCTGATACCGAAGGTCGCCAGCAGCGTCTCCAACGGCCGGCCTTTGAGAAAGCGAATCACGCTGCGCTCGATGAGGATGCCGAACGCGCCCGCGACCAGGAAACCGCCGGGGATTGCCAGCAACAACGCCAGCCCCGGCTGTCCGGGTAACAGCTGCTGGATCATCCAGGTGGTATAGGCGCCCAGCATGATCAATTCACCGTGCGCCATGTTGATCACGCCCATCACACCGAAGGTGATCGCCAGGCCGATCGCCGCCAGTACCAGCACCGAGCCCGCGCTCAAACCGAAGAACAGCGTCTGCCCACGCTCGTACCAGGCGCGTTTGTTCTCGATGCCCGCCAGAACTCGCTCGGCATCGGCGGCAATCGGAGCGTCGCTATTGGCGATTGTCGTCAGAGAATTGCGTACGCGGGTGTCGAGATTGCCTTGCAAGGTCGCCAGCGCCTCGCCTTGTCCCTGCTCCACGCGATACAACGCCAGCGCGGTTTCGATCTCGGCGCGTACCGCAGGGCTTTCCTCGTTGTCGAGCTGTGTCGCGACCGCATCCACGCTTTGCGCATCGACCTCGCCGATCAAACGCTTGGCGGCGTCGAGACGCGTTGCCTCGTCGCCCGCACCAAGCGACAGCGAAGCGATCAAACCCTGCAACTGCGTTCGCAAGTCGTTGTTGATGCGGAAGGCATCGACACTGCGTCGGGAGCCGGTACCGGCATCCTCGAAGGTGATGGCATCGATGATCGGCCATTCGCGGCCGCTATCATCGGTGATGATGTAGAAACGCTCGCCACGGCGTTCGCGTCCCAAACGGCCGTCGAGCAAAGCGTCGAGCCAGCGCGTTTTCTGTGCCGCGTCGCTGGCGGCGATAGCTTGGGCGGCGTCGGCCTTGGCGTCGAAATCATCGGTAGCCAGGGCCTGCAATAACGTCCGCGCCCGTTCCGGCGAGACATCGGCCTGCGCCGGCGACACGAGGGCGAAACACGCCAGCAGCGCGGCCATGACCGGCAGGCAACGCCAGAGTCCGGAGACGATGTTCAGCCCAAAAGCCAGGTTCAATCCGGTCACGCGCCTCAATCCGGAATTACCCCGCAAACGGGATATCGTTGTATGAGTTGGCGTCATCGAAGAAGTCCTTCTCGCGCCGCGAGGGTCGCGGCGCACGGTTCACGAGCGCCCGCCGCAACGGGCGCCTTGACTGGAAGGAAACGGTGAGCGGCACACGCCCACCGTCAGCGTGCTCACTCGGCGCCGGCGCCGTCCTCACAGGTCATGGTATCGACGTTGAGCTTTCCGCAACGCAGCGGCGCGCGCCAGTCGCTGATCAAGTTCTGCGATTCCGGGAGATAGTCGGACCAGGCATCGCCCGCGACGTTGCCCGAGGTTTCCCAGACCACGCTGAATTGGCCGTCGTCCTGGATCTCGCCGATCATCACCGGCTTGGTGATGTGGTGGTTGGGCATCATTGCCGAGGAGCCGCCGGAGAGGTTGGGCACCGTGACCCCGATAATGGAATCCTTCACTGCGTCCACGTCCGCCGTACCGGCTTCACGCACCGCTTCCAGCCACATGTTGAAGCCGATGTAGTGCGCTTCCATGGGATCGTTGGTAACGGCGGTCTCGTCACCGGTGTATTCGACCCAGTTGTCGATGAAGTCGTAGTTGGCGTCGCTATCGACGCTCATGAAGTAGTTCCACGCCGCCATGTGCCCCACCAGCGGTCCGGTGTCGATCCCGCTGAGTTCCTGCTCGCCCACCGAGAAGGCGACGACCGGAATGTCGGAAGCGCTGATCCCCTGATTGGAAAGCTCGGTATAAAACGGCACGTTGGCATCGCCGTTAATGGTCGAGACCACGGCGGTCTTCTTGCCCTGGCTGCCGAAGTCGGCCACGTCGGAGACGATCGACTGCCAGTTGCTGAACCCGAACGGCGTGTAATTGACCATGATGTCGTCATCCGCAACACCATGATCCTTGAGATACGCCTCGAGAATCTTGTTGGTGGTGCGCGGATAAACGTAGTCGGTGCCCAGCAGCGCCCAGCGTTCCACGCCCTGGCTTCTCAGATAATCGACGGCGGGAATCGCCTGCTGATTGGGCGCCGCGCCGGTGTAGAAGATATTCTCGGACGACTCCTCACCCTCATATTGCACCGGATAGAACAGCAGGCCATTTTCTTCCTCGACTACCGGCAACACCGCCTTGCGCGACGCCGAGGTCCAGTTGCCGAAGATCACATCGACCTTATCGTCGCCGGTCAGCATGTCGCGTGCCTGCTCGGCGTACAGCGACCAATCCGACGCCGGATCCATCACCACGGGCTCGAGTTTCTTGCCCAGCAGCCCGCCTTTCTCGTTTTGCTCTTCGATGAGCATCAGCATTTCGTCTTTCAGCGTCGACTCGCTGATAGCCATGGTGCCGGAGAGCGAATGCAGGATACCGACCCTGATGGTGTCGTCTTCCTGAGCAGCGGCCGGCAACGCGATACCCATTGACAGCAACAATGCAGTGGTAGTGGAGATCTTGTTCACGAATGACTCCTTGCGAATCTGATTGTTATGCAGCGCGACTCACGCTGTTGTCGTGTTATCCAGCGACGACGCTCGATGGCGTCTACACGACATGTCGCAAGGCATGTGCCAATCTCGTGCACAAGGGTTAAAAATCATTCAATAACAGATACTTAAGAAGTATACAAAAAGGGCGGAGTGAGCTTTTGCGCACTATTTTAGCGCAAACAGCCAACATGGATGCACCAACAAGTGGGCTTTCAAATTCAAAAAGCACCAAGAAGGTGCATGGAAGCAGAGTCGATAGGAAACGGTGAATGCAACGCAGCGCCCGACACTCCGGCATGCCCCAGAAAGGAAGGAAGACAAGCGCCTGGGATCAGACGCTCGAGGCATTACCCAGTGGCGTGGGATGTTTGCCGTCTTGCCACCCTTGGCTGGTCGCGGCGCCGGGCTCGAACCAGTCCAACGTGCCGTGCAGGGAAACGACATCGCCGACTACGATCAACGTCGGCGGACGAATATCACCTGCCTCGATGGCCGCCTGCATTGATTCGGGGAGTGTCTCCAGCGTCCCCACATGCACGCGTTGGCGCGCCGTGGTGCCCTGCTCGATCAACGCCAGTGGCGTCTGACTCGGCAAGCCATGCGCCTGTAGTTGGTGACGAATGGTCGCCAGTGTCCCCAGCCCCATGTAGAACACCAGCGTCTGCCCGGGACGTGCCAGGGTCGGCCATTCGAGATCACAGCCACCGTTCTTGAGGTGCCCGGTGACGAAACGCACCGACTGGGCATGATCGCGATGGGTCAATGGAATTCCCGCATAGGCGGCGCAACCGCTCGCCGCGGTGATGCCGGGCACCACCTCGAACGCGACACCCGCCTGGGCCAGGGTTTCCAGCTCTTCGCCGCCGCGCCCGAAAATGAACGGATCGCCGCCCTTGAGCCGTACCACACGATGACCGGCACGCGCCCAGTCGACCAATGCCTGATTGATGCCTTCCTGAGGCACGCTATGCGAGGAGCGCGCCTTGCCGACATAAAGTCGTCGCGCCTCGGGATTGGCCAGCGCCATGATTTCGTCGCTGACCAGCCGGTCGTGCAGCACCATGTCGGCTTGTTGCAACAACCGCAGCGCCTTGAGCGTCAATAGTTCGGGATCGCCGGGGCCGGCGCCCACCAAAGCGACATGCCCAGGGCTGGGCGTGGCGCTCGGTTGACGTGAAGTGGCGTCATGAGGAGATGCAGGCATGGCGTCGTTTATTCCCGAATCGACTTAAAAAACGAAATTATATAGCCGAAAAGATAAGGGTCTAGACTATCCGCAGGAAGGAACGTCTGGTTGGAAGGTTATAACCAAGTGGCTAGGCATGCCATTGCCCGCGTACGGCAATGGCATGCTCCGTTCATATAGCCATCAAGCGTTGATCCGCTCGACGCCGTCCATGTAGGCACGCAGCGCCTGGGGAATCACCACCGCGCCATCGGCTTGCTGGTAGTTTTCGAGCACCGCCAGCAAACAGCGCCCCACCGCCAGGCCGGAGCCATTTAGCGTGTGCACGAGCTGCGGCTTTTTCTGCTCGGGATGACGTACGCGGGCCTGCATGCGACGCGCCTGGAAATCCTCGCAGTTGGAGATCGAAGAAATCTCGCGATACGTCTCCTGGCTCGGCAGCCAGACCTCGAGATCGTAGGTCTTGGTGGCACCGAAGCCCATGTCGCCGGCACATAGGGTGACCACGCGATACGGCAGCTCGAGCGCCTGAAGGATCGCCTCGGCATGCCCACGCATGGCCTCCAGCGCGTCATAGCTGGTTTCCGGCTCGACGATCTGCACCATCTCGACCTTGTCGAACTGGTGCTGACGAATCATGCCGCGGGTATCGCGCCCATAGGCGCCGGCCTCACTGCGAAAGCATGGTGTATGCGCCGTCAGCTTCAAGGGCAATTCAGCCGGGGTGAAGATCTGCTCCCGCGCCATGTTGGTCAGCGGTACTTCGGCGGTGGGGATCAGGTAATAGTCGCTCTCCCCTTCCAGCTTGAACAGGTCTTCGCCGAACTTGGGCAGTTGCCCCGTGCCGGTGAGCGAGTCGTCATTGACGATATAGGGAACGTAGCATTCCTCGTAACCGTGCTCGCGGGTCTGCTTGTCGAGCATGAACTGCGCCAGTGCACGGTGCAGACGCGCGATGGGACCGCGCATGACGGCGAACCGCGACCCGGTCAACTTGGCCGCCATTTCGAAATCGAGGTAACCGAACTTGGCGCCCAGATCGACATGATCGCGCACGTCGAAGTCGTAGGTGCCCGGCGTTCCCCAGCGATGCAGCTCGACATTGTCGGCTTCATCAACACCTTGGGGCACGCTGTCGTGGGGCAGGTTGGGCAGCGCCAACGCGAACGCGTCCCACTGCGCCTGCACGTCGGCGAGGCGCGCTTTTGCCGCATCGAGGCGTTCGCCCAGGTCACTGACCTCGTCGAGCAGCGGCTGGATATCTTGGCCCGATGCCTTGGCCTGGCCGATCGCCTTGGAGCGCGTATTGCGCTCGTTCTGCAGGCGTTCGGTCTCGGTCTGCAGCTCGCGGCGCTGCGATTCCAGCGTCTCGAGGTGCGCCGTGTCGAGAGTAAAGCCGCGACGGGCCAGTCGTTCGGCGACCAATGCCGGGTCGCTGCGCAACAATTTAGGATCGAGCATGGATCTTATCCGTCGAAAAGAAATAATGAAGCCACGTGAATAGGCCCACATTGTAGGGAAAAGCCACGCCGTTCACCACGCTCACCGCCTTCTCGAACCCGCAGGCGGGATGCGTCACGCGGCGCGCTGAAGTAAAGTGGTGCCAGATACCGGCGTCCCGACGACGCCCTGGCACAGGCGGCCATAGAAACCGCCGCCCGACGCTGACCGATGGCTTGAGACTTCATGATCGCACCCCTGGATACCCCGGAACGCACCGCCACACCCTATCTGCGCTTTCTCGATGCGCTCGACCAGGCCGGTTTCAGTGGCGACATCGCCCCGGACTACGCCAATCGCACGGTAATGGCCACCGATAACTCCATCTATCAGCGCTTGCCGCAGGCGGTACTGTATCCGCGCGACGCCGAGGATCTCGCCTGCCTGGCACGACTCGCCGGGCGTGAGGAGTTTCAAGCCATCGTGCTCGCACCCCGCGGCGGGGGTACCGGCACCAACGGCCAGTCGCTCACCGATGGCCTGGTGGTCGACGTCTCGCGGCACATGAACCAGATCCTCGAGATCGACGTGGAAAACCGCCGCGTGCGTGTCCAGGCCGGGGTGGTGAAAGATCAGCTCAACGCTGCCCTCAAGCCGCATGGCCTGTTCTTCGCCCCGGACCTTTCGACCTCCAACCGCGCGACCATTGGCGGCATGATCTCCACCGATGCCAGCGGCCAGGGCAGCTGCGAATACGGCAAGACCCGCGATCATGTGCTGGCACTCGACATGCTGCTGTTGGGCGGCGAACGCTTGCACAGCCAGCCACAGGATGCCGCCGCCCTCGAGCAGACCTGCAAGCGCGACGACCGCATCGGCGAGGCGCATCGCACCGCCCACGAGATCGCCGACACGCAAGACGCATTGATCAAGGCCACGTTTCCGCCACTCAACCGCTGCCTGACGGGTTACGACCTGGCACACCTGTATCGCGATAATGGCGACTTCGACCTCAACAGCGTGCTGTGCGGCGCGGAAGGAACGCTTGGCTTCCTTGCCGAGGCGACACTCAACGTGCTGCCGATCCCGGCGCATTCGACGCTGGTCAACGTCCGCTACCGAGGCTTCATGGACGCCCTGCGCGATGCCAAGGCGCTGATGGGCAGTACCTCTTCACCAGAGCAGCCGCAGGCGCTTTCCACCTCAACCCAGCCGCAGGCGCGCCCTACCTCGATCGAGACGGTCGACGACAAGGTGCTCACCTTGGCCATGGAGGATTTCGTCTGGGACGACGTGGCCGAGTTCTTCCCCGCCGACGGCGAGGATATCCACGGTATCAACCTGGTCGAGTTCAACGACGACGACCCCGAGCGCCTCGCGGCACGCGTCGAGGCTTTCTGCACGCACCTCGGCACCGATACCCAAGTCGAGCGCCTGGGCTATACCCTGGCCGAAGGTCGCGCAGCGATCGGCCGTGTCTACGCCATGCGCAAGCGCGCGGTGGGTCTGCTCGGTAACGCCAAGGGCGAAAAGCGCCCGATTCCCTTCGTCGAGGATACCGCCGTACCGCCCGAGCACCTGGCCGACTACATCGCCGAGTTCCGCGCCCTGCTCGACGCGCACGGACTGGCATATGGCATGTTCGGCCACGTCGATGCCGGGGTATTGCACGTGCGTCCGGCCATCGACATGAAAGACCCGGCGCAGGAAGCCCTGATCCGCGAGATTTCCGACCAGGTCGCCGCCCTGACCCAGCGCTATCACGGCCTGTTGTGGGGTGAGCACGGTAAAGGCGTGCGTTCGGAATACGCACCCCAGTTCTTCGGCGAGCTATATCCCAGCCTGCAACGCCTCAAGGCAGCGTTCGACCCGCATAATCAGCTCAACCCTGGCAAGATCGCCACACCCGCCGATACATCTTCCACGAGCGATGAAGCGGTTAGTTCCACGAACGATGAAGCGGTTAGCTCGCCTGAGGCCGCCGAGGCGGAACCGGTCAAATGGGTCGATCCGGGGCTCTTGACCATCGACGGCGTGCCGACCCGTGGGCAAAGCGACCGCCAGATCAACGAGCGCGTCTGGCAGCACCATGCCAGTGCCGTCTATTGCAACGGCAACGGCGCCTGCTACAACTACGACCCCAATGACGCCATGTGCCCCTCATGGAAGGCCACCCGCGAGCGCGTGCACTCCCCCAAGGGGCGCGCCAGCTTGATGCGCGAATGGCTACGCCTGCAGGACCAGGCCGGCATCGACGTCATCGAGGAATCACGCCAGAAGCAAGCCGAGGGCCTCTGGGGCGCCACCAAGGCCTTCCCGCATCGCCTGCGCAACACCCTGCGCAAGCGACGTGGCCAGGAAGATGTTTCCCATGAGGTGTATGACGCCATGGCCGGCTGCCTGGCGTGCAAGTCCTGCGCTGGCCAGTGCCCGATCAAGGTCAATGTCCCCGAGTTTCGCTCGCAGTTCCTGGAGCTTTATCACAACCGCTACTTGCGCCCGCCACGCGACTACCTGATCGGCTCGCTGGAATTCTTCGTGCCCTATCTCAAGCCGGTGGCGCCTGCGTATAACGCGCTGCTAAACACACGCCTCGCAGAGCGCCTTCTCGCCGGGCCACTGGGCATGGTCGACACCCCGAGCCTGTCTCGCGCGAGTCTCGCCAAGCAACTCAAGGCGTGGGGCATCGCCGAGGCCACGCCCACCGCGCTGGGCCTGTTGACCGAACGCCAGAAGACGCGCAGCGTGGTCATCGTTCAGGATGCTTTCACCAGCCACTTCGAGGCCAAGCTGGTGATGGATATCGTCGAGCTGCTCTCGCGACTGGATATTCGCGTCTTCGTGGCGCCCTTCCGCGCCAACGGCAAACCGCTGCACGTGCAAGGCTTCCTCAATGCATTCGAAAAGACCGCCACGGCCCAGGCGAGGCGTCTCAAGACACTCGCCTACTTCGGCGTGCCGTTGGTGGGCATCGACCCGGCCATGACGCTCGCCTACCGTCAGGAGTACGTCAAGGCGCTGGGTCCCGAGGCCGTCCCCGAGGTGCTGTTACTGCAGGAATGGCTGCTGTCCTTGGGTCGCGCCCTGCCGCCCACGAGCCTGCCGACGCTCGAGGACCCTGGCTACAAGTTGCTGACGCACTGCACCGAAAAGACTAACGCGCCAGGCGCTACCAAGGCCTGGCAACAGGTGTTCGCGGCTTTCGGGCTGGACCTGGAAAGCGTCGCCACCGGATGTTGCGGCATGTCCGGCACCTACGGGCACGAAGCCCGTAATCGCGAGACCTCCGAGAAAATCTACGATCTCTCGTGGCGAGCGCCGGTCGAGAACGACGCCAATGCCGGGCGCCTGCTGGCCACCGGTTACTCGTGCCGCAGCCAGGCCAAGCGCCTCTCCGATGCCGTACTGCCGCATCCGTTACAGGGCTTGCTGACGGCACTCAAACGCACCCGATCTTGAAGGTGTCGACGATGTCCCGATCGATTATTTTCATTGGCCTGGCCATCGTGGTCATCGGCTTGTTGTGGCCCTGGCTTTCCAAGCTACCGCTCGGGCATCTGCCCGGCGATATCGCCATCAAGCGCGAGGGCTTTGCCTTCTATTTTCCGATCACCACCATGGTCCTGGTCAGCGTGGTCGTATCGGCTCTGTTGTGGCTATTCAATCGCTGAATCGCCGTACACCAAAACGGTGCAGCGAGCACGCCATAACGGGGCATCCAGTAGCGATATAGACACATTCATCATTAACGCTTGCCGTGCATTGCAACTAGCGTGAGGCGACGCTAGGCTTCGCGCTTTCGTTCACCCCAAGGAGCGCGACCATGGAGCACGCTGCCGTCGACCTGACCTTGATCGGCCTGCTCGCGCTGATCTGCCAATGGCTGGCCTGGCGTCTCAAATTGCCGGCGATCCTGCCGCTTTTGATCGTGGGTATCGTCATGGGCCCCGTGACCGGTCTGCTCCAGCCCGATGCGCTGCTCGGCGACCTGTTGTTCCCGCTCGTCTCGTTGGCGGTGGCGGTGATCTTGTTCGAAGGCAGCCTGACGCTCGACTTCGGCGACCTGCGCGGCCATGGCCACATCGTGCGCCGGCTCGTCACCTGGGGAGCACTGGTCACCGGCATTATCGGCATCGTCGCGGCACGTTATACCCTGGGGCTGTCGTGGGAAATGGCCAGCGTCCTGGGCGCCGTGCTGGTGGTGACGGGGCCGACAGTGGTACTGCCCATGTTGCAGACGCTGCGCGCCCGCGAGCACCTTTCGCAGATCCTGCGCTGGGAAGGCATCCTGATCGATCCGGTGGGCGCCATCGGCGCGGTGCTGGTGTACGAATTCGTCGCCCTGGGCGCATCCAACGGCGCCGCCACCTACACCTTGGTATTATTCGCCAAAACGGCACTGATCGGTTTCGGTCTCGGCGGCCTGGGGGGCTATCTGTGGGGCTGTGTACTGCGCCACCACTGGTTGCCACAGCGCCTGCACAGCTTCGGCACGCTGATGGCCATGCTGTCGCTGTTCACGCTCTCCAACATGCTCTTTCACGAATCCGGGCTGTTGACCGTGACGGTGATGGGCGTGTGGCTGGCCAATATGCGCGGCGTACCCACGCAGCAGATCATCGAGTTCAAGGAAACGCTCTCGTTGCTGTTGATCTCGGGGCTTTTCATTCTGCTCGCCGCACGCTTGACCGTCGATCAGTTGGCACAGCTTTCCTGGCCCGCCTGGGCGTTTCTGCTCATCCTGGTGGGCGTGGCCCGCCCTCTGGCGGTCTGGGTCTGCACCCTGGGCACTCGGCTCAATTGGCGAGAAAAAGCGCTGCTGGCATGGCTCTCGCCGCGCGGCATCGTCGCCGCCGCCGTGGCCTCGCTGTTCGCCCTCAAGCTCGAGAACCTGAACATGCCGGGCGCGGAAATGCTGGTGCCGGTAACCTTCCTGGTCATCATCAGCACCGTCGTGGTGCAAAGCCTGCTGTCGCGTCCCATCGCGCTGGCATTGAAGGTCAGCGAACCACCGCCCGCCGGCTTTTTGATCATCGGTGCCAACCCAGTGGCCCGTACCATCGCCAAGGCGTTGGAAGAATCCGGTTTCACCGTGCGCCTGACCGACAACAGCTGGGACGCCGTACAGGAAGCGCGCATGGCCGGCTTGCCTGTCTACTACGGCAACCCGCTCTCCGAGCATGCCACCCAGCATCTCGAACTGACCGGTATCGGCCACCTGCTGCCGTTGTCGCCCTACCGCGAACTAAACAACCTGGCGATCCTGCATTTCGAGCATGTGCTAGGGCACGGCAAAGTCTTTCGCCTTGCGGCGGGCACCAGCAAGCATGCCCATCGCCATCAGGAACAGGCGCTGGATCACCTGCCCATGGTCTTCGGCGAAGACGTGACGTATGCCCAGCTCTCGAGCGTGGTCTACCGTGGCGGCGAGGTTCGCAAGGCCAAGTTGAGCGCCAATTTCAGCATCGATGACTATCGCCAGGCGCACCAGAATCGCTTGTTGCCCCTATTCTGTATCGGTCCCAACGGCCGCATTCGGGTCGCCAACGACCGGGCACCGCTTACCCCTCGTGCCGGGGACACCCTGATCAGTTTGATCTACCCCGACTCCCCCGAATTCTGAACGCCCCACAATTCTTAATACCCCACAATTCTGAATGCCCCCAACGCCATCGGGCCGCACAAGGCGGCCCGATAGGAGACGGCATAAGAAACTGGCGAATGCGCGTCTAGAAAAACAGGCGACGCAAGGCACTGCCCGGGTCCGCCTCGCGCATGAAGGCCTCGCCGACCAGAAAGGCATTCACGTCATGCTCGCGCATGTGCTCGACATCGTCGCGCGTGTGGATTCCCGACTCGGTGACGACCGTGACATGCTGTGGAATGCGCGGCAGCAGCTCGAAGGTCGTCGCCAATGAGGTCTCGAAGGTGCGCAAATCGCGGTTGTTGATTCCTACCAGCGTCAAATCCAACGCCAGCGCACGCTCCAGCTCATGAGCATCGTGGACTTCCACCAGCACGTCCATACCCAGTTCATGGGCGTGTTGATGCAATGCTTTCAGGCGGGCGTCGTCGAGTGCCGCGACGATCAGCAGGATGCAGTCCGCGCCGATGGCCCGTGCTTCGCTGACCTGATAGGCATCGACGATGAAGTCCTTGCGGATCACCGGCAGTGCACAGGCCTCGCGCGCCGCCTGCAAGTCACGCTCGTGGCCCTGGAAGAAATCGGCATCGGTCAACACCGAGAGGCAGCTGGCCCCGGCTTCGGCGTATGCCTTGGCGACCTGGGCCGGCTGGAAGTCTTCGCAGATCACACCCTTGGAGGGCGAGGCCTTCTTGACCTCGGCGATCACCGCGGGGTCGCCCTCCACAATGCGCCGCTCGAGCGCAGCGACGAAGCCTCGCGGCGCGTCTTGCTGGCGCGCCTGTTCTAAAAGCTGTGCTTCGCTGACGCGCGCGCGACGCTCACGAATCTCGTCGTCCTTGCGCGCCAGAATCTTGGCCAGAATCGTCGGCAGGCCGGTGTCGTGTTCATGGCTCATCAGCGGTCGTCCTTATGGGCCAGAATACGCGTGAAATCCGCGAGCTCTTTCATCTTCTCCAGCGGCAGTTTGGACCCTTGAGCATCCTGCGCCAGGATCACGCCCTCTTTCAACGTGTCCGCCACGCCGGCAGCGTAAAGCGCGGCCCCCGCATTCAGCGCCACGATATCCGCCGCCGGGCCATCTCCCACCAGTGCGGCCTTGACCAGCTTGAGGCTATCCTCGGCGGTCACTACTTTCAGCGGCGCCAGCGACTGGCGCTCGATGCCGAAGTCCTCCGGCGCGATGGTGTATTCGCGAATCTCGCCGTCCTGCAACTCGGCCACATGCGTCGGAGCGGCCAGGGATATCTCGTCGAGACCGTCCTCGGCATTGACGACCAGCACATGGTCGCTGCCGAGTCGCTTCAAGGCTTCCGCCATGATCGTCAGCAACGCGGGATCGTAGACACCCAATAACTGATTCGGCGTATTGGCGGGGTTGGTCAGCGGCCCAAGAATGTTGAACACGGTGCGCACGCCCATCTCGCGACGCGGGCCGATGGCATGACGCATGGCCTGGTGATGCATGGGCGCGAACATGAAGCCGACCCCGACTTCCTGGATGCAGCGCGCCACTTCATTCGGCGGCAGCTCCAGCGAAATACCCGCTACGTCGAACAAGTCGGCGCTCCCGGAAGACGACGACACGCTACGATTACCGTGTTTGGCGACACGGCCACCGGCAGCGGCAACCACGAAGCTGGACGCGGTCGAGACGTTGAACAAGTTGGCCCCGTCGCCGCCCGTGCCGACGATGTCCACTAGGTGCGTGCGGTCGATCTCGACGGGCAGCATCAATTCACGCATCACCTGCGCGGCCGCCGTGATCTCGTCCGCCGTCTCGCCCTTCATCGCCAGGCCGATCAGAAAGCCGCCGATCTGGGCGTCGCTGGCCTCACCGGTCATGATCGCTTTCATCACCGCGTGGGTGTCATCGAAGCTCAGGTGACGGCGACGCATCACCGCGCCGATGGCTTCTCGCATCTGCATGTTTCGCTCCTCGTTACGCGCGGCGTTTCAGAAAGTTGGCCAGAAGCTCATGGCCCTGACGGGTCATGATCGATTCGGGATGGAACTGCACGCCCTCGATATCCAGCGTCTTGTGGCGCATGCCCATGATCAACTCGGGCGTGACGTCATCGGCCACGACGCGTGCTGAAATCTCGAGACACTCAGGCAGGCCTTGTTCGGCCACCACCAACGAGTGATAGCGCGTCACCTCGAGCGGGTTGGCCAAGCCGTCGAACACACCACGGCCATCGTGCTCGACCCGCGATGTCTTGCCGTGCATGACCTGCGGTGCTCGCACCACCTCGCCGCCGAAGACCTGGCCGATGGCCTGATGTCCCAGACAAATCCCGAGGATCGGTAATTTGCCGGCGAAATGACGTACGGCCTCGAGCGAAATGCCCGCTTCATTGGGCGTGCACGGCCCCGGCGAGATCACCAGGTGACTCGGCGCCAAGCGCTCGATCTCCTCGAGGGTGATGGCGTCGTTGCGGTAGGTGACGACCTCGGCCCCCAACTCCGCCAGATATTGCACGACGTTGTAGGTAAAGCTGTCGTAGTTATCGATCATCAGCACGGACATGGCAATAAAGTCCTAAGTTCTATGGCATTAATTCTTTGTGAGTCAGATCGTTACCCAGAATCTTATCCAGGTCGGCTTATAAGGGTATGCCAGCCGTGCAGGGAACAGTAGACACAAAAATGCCGCCCTGACGGCGGCATTTTATTCAGTCACAAGCGTGCCGCCCCTCGCTCAGGAGCGCCACCACTGCATGGGACCGAATGTCAGATCTGGTATATTCATAGCCGTTATAGTGCTCGCGCGCCACGGAGCATGTCAAGCGCTCGCAGCCGCCCTTCCCGCCACCACATTAACCTCTGCCTGTCGCGCCTGCTTACCGATGGCGCGGACATGCTCATGCGCGAATGATCTTGCAGAAGGAACATCGCTATCGACAGCTGGTCACACGGATGCCCCCTACGTGCTGCTTATGCGGGGGCGCTCTTTACTGACATGGATACGATTGTATGGATACACGTTTTAAAAGCTTCGCCCTCGCCGGTTTTCTCGGCCTCATGTCTATGGGGCAGGCACAGGCATTTTCTCTCGACAGCATGAAAGATGAAGCAACGGACATGATGTCCGGTAGCGGGGGTGGAGGCAATGGCAGCGCCAGCCTGTTGAGCACGCTGTCCAGCGGTTCCTTCAACCCTAGTAGCCTGACCAATCTCACGGGCGTGATCAGCTATTGCCAGGATAACGGCTATCTGGGTAGTAGCGCCGATATCGCGAAGGACCAAGTCATGGAGCAACTAGGGATCAATTCCGAGCCCACCGATGACAATGACTACCAGCAAGGCTTGAGCGGTATCCTTCAGGGCGACGATCAGGAATTCAATCTGACGTCCCTCGGCGACAAGGTCGGCGAGAAAGCCTGTGGGATGGTTGCCGACCAAGCCATGTCATTTGCTGGGGGCTAACTCCCCCAACGGCCTCGCGGTTGGAACCCCTGCGCGTGAAGTGTGCCGTGCCGGGCATTGCACGGCACGGTCACGACTGGCACTTGATCTCGCCACGGGACGACGCCATGTCTATGCTTAAAGACATGGCTTAGAGACATTCCTCATTCGCAGGAGGCAACGATGAAACGCATGATAGGCGCCGCCATTGCCAACTGGTTCCGCAAGCCCGAGAACCGCGAAAAGGCAAAACGAACGGCCAAGCAAATGGCCGATAAGTATCAGAACCGCCGTAAGAAATCGCCCAACGACTCATCTTCACGCTAAACCTTCATGCGCAGGAGTAGGTGGTCACATCCTCGGTGCTCTGCGCCGCTCCTCGTTAGCCGAGATTGTCGAGGCCACGCTCGGCCATCGCCACCGCGCGGAAAAGCGCGCGGCCCTTGTTCAGGGTTTCCTGCCACTCTTGCTCAGGTACCGAGTCAGCAACGATCCCTGCGCCGGCCTGCACGTGTAGCTGTCCATCCTTGATGACCGCGGTGCGAATGGCGATGGCGGTATCCATGTTGCCGTGCCAGGAAAGATAACCAACCGCCCCGCCATATACTCCGCGTTTGACCGGCTCGAGTTCGTCGAGAATCTGCAAGGCGCGGAATTTGGGCGCGCCAGAAAGCGTGCCCGCCGGGAAGGTGGCGCGTAGCACGTCGAGTGCCGACATGCCGGGCTTCAGCTTGCCGGTCACGTGGGAGACGATATGCATGACGTGCGAATAGCGCTCGATGGCCATGTTGTCGGTGACCTCGACCGAGCCGGTTTCGCTGATGCGTCCCACGTCGTTGCGGCCCAGGTCGATCAGCATCAGGTGCTCGGCGATCTCCTTGGGGTCGGCAAGCAACTCGGCCTCGAGCGCCTTGTCTTCCGCCTCGCTTTGGCCACGTACCCGCGTGCCGGCAATGGGACGCACCGTGACCTCGCCGTCTTCCAGACGCGTGAGGATTTCCGGTGATGACCCAACCACGTGGTGATCGTCGAGGTTGAAGAAGAACATGTAGGGCGACGGGTTGAGGCTGCGTAGCGCGCGATACAGATCCAGCGGCGCCGCGCGATACGGAATCGTCATGCGTTGCGAGGGCACGCATTGCATGACATCGCCGGCCAACACGTATTCCTTGATCTGCTCGACCGCGTCCTTGAAGCCCGCCTCGGTAAAGCCGGAGGTAAAATGCCCCTCCTCCACCGCCGGCCCACCGGTACCGGGACTAACGGTGTTGAGCGTAGCGCTGCGCAGCTTCATTTCCAGGGCTTCGAGACGCTCCAAGGCTCGCGGATAGGCCTCCGTCGCGTCGGGGTCGGCGTGCGTCCACAGCGTCAGACGCCCGGAGAGGTTATCGAAAACCACCAGCTCATCGCAGACCATCAGCAGGATGTCCGGCACCCCGATGGGGTCGGGCTTTTCCACGCCCCGCAAGCGCGGTTCGATATAGCGGATGGTGTCATGGCCGAAATACCCGACCAGGCCACCATCGAAACGCGGTTGATCGTCGACCTGCGGCACCTTGAAGCGCGCCTGGAACTGCTCGATCCACGCCAGCGGATCATCGACTTCGGTCACGCCGAGCACTTCGCCATCGGCGATATGACGCACCACCTGGCCGCGCACTTCGATGCGTTCGCGACTCGGCAAGCCGATGATCGAATAACGCCCCCATTTCTCACCGCCCTGCACGGATTCGAGCAGGAAGGTCCAGGGCGCATCGGCCAACTTGAGATAGGTAGAAAGCGGCGTGTCGAGATCCGCGAGCACTTCGCGGGTCACGGGGATACGGTTATAGCCGGCCTGCGCCAGCTCGGTGAAGCGTTCGGGGGTCATCATGCCCTGCATTCCTTTGGTGAAAGTCTACGTCGTGACGAATTCGCACTTCCGCATGAGGCCGACACTCGGACGAGTCGGCGAGCATCACCATCGCCAGCGTTTGACTGCGCGCATCAACGCATGGGCTCTACGGAATGAGGGAGCATCCAGATCCATGAAACGCTATCCGTTATAGCAGATGATTATCAAAGGCTTAGCGTATAGACGCCAGCATCGAAAAACACTAAACGAGTTCCCCCAGCGATTCAACCATGACATCCGGCTCGCTCGCGGCCACCGGCTCGCCGTGATTGTACCCGTATGGCACCGCCAATGTACGAAAACCCGCCCGCCGACCGGCTTCCACATCGTGTCGTGAATCCCCCACCATCAGGCATGCACTCGGCGCGACCTCGAGCCGGTCCGCCAGATGCAGCAGCGGCGCCGGATCGGGTTTCCTGGTCGACAAGGCATCGCCACCCAAGGTCAGCGCAAAGTAATGTTCAAGGCCCAGGCATTTTAGAATAGGGGCGATGAACGCCGTCGGCTTGTTGGTAATCAGCCCCAATGTCACACCGCGCGCGCCAATCGCTTCGAGCGCCTCGCGAACACCGGGATAGACCTGCGTCAACCGGCATGGCGCCTGCCGATAGTGGCGTAAGAAAGCCTCATGCGCGGCATCGAGCTCCGTGTCTTGCGCGCCGACGGCATAAAGCGCCCGCTCGACGAGTTTGCCAGAGCCGTTGCCGACCCAGCCCCTCACCGCCGCCTCACCGACTTCCGGCAATCCCAACTCGCGGAGCGCGCCGTCGACCGCCGCAGCCAGGTCCGGTACGGAGTCGATCAGAGTCCCGTCGAGATCGAAGACCACGAGCCGAATGCCCTCGAGAGCGGGATGTATCGCGCTGGATAACATGATCGTCTCCTTGAACCAGAAAGCGCCTACCATAATGCATGTAATATTACGCAAAAACTCGACGTCGCGCGTGCTCCACGGTGTTCTTGGTACGCGAACAGCGTTATTCTATACGCAGACGTCGCCGACACTAGGCGCCAGCGCCCACTCGTCACGACGCACAGTTCACCATCGTGCGTTTCGTGCCCTTGCCTTTCCGCTGCGATGCCCGACCCTGGCGACCCTCTTTTCAAACCTCTCAATGTCTTCTCCAGGAGTCAGTATGTCCACACCCCGTATTGTGGTGGTCGGTGGCGGCGCCGGCGGCCTCGAGCTGGTGACCCGTCTGGGACGCAAGCTCGGCAAGCGCCAACGCGCCGAGATCGTGCTCGTCGACCGCAACTCGACCCATATCTGGAAACCCCTGCTACACGAAGTAGCCACGGGCGTGCTCGACTCCAGCCTCGACGAAGTCTCCTATCAGGGTCATTCCAAGGCGCATGGTTACGGCTTCCAGCGCGGTACGCTGAGCAACCTCGATCGCGACAACCGCACCATCACGCTGGCACCGATCATCGACGACGACGGCGTCGTGATCCTCCCTGCCCGCACGATCGACTACGATTATCTGGTCATGGCGTTGGGAAGTGTTTCCAACGACTTCGGCACCCCCGGCGTCGCCAAGCATTGCCACTTCATCGACAGCCCTGGGCAGGCCGAAAACTTCCGCCAGAACATGCTCAACACCTTTCTGCGTTACAGCGACCCCGAACGTCGAACCCATCCCAAGCTGAGCGTGGGCCTGGTAGGCGCCGGTGCCACCGGGGTCGAGCTCGCTGCGGAGTTGATCGGTGCCTCGAAGATGCTGCACAGCTACGGCTTCACCGCCATGGACAGCGGCAAGCTGGAGATCCACCTGATCGAGGCGGCACCACGCATTCTACCCGCACTCCCCGAGCGCATAAGCCAGGCCGTGCACAAGGAACTGGAAAAGCTCGGCGTGCAGATCCACGTCGACACCCGCGTGACCTGCGCCGATGAACACGGCTTCATTACCGCCGACGAAACGCGCATCGCCACCGATCTGAACGTCTGGGCGGCGGGTATTCGCGCACCAGCGTTTCTATCCGAACTGGGCCTTGCCACCGAGCGCAATCATCAGCTCAAGGTCAACCAGACGCTGCAGAGTCTCGACGACGAGCGCATCTTCGCCTTCGGCGATTGCGCCTCATGCCCTCAGCCCGACGACACGCGCGTGCCACCGCGCGCCCAAGCGGCCCACCAGCAGGCCACCCTGCTGTATCGCAACCTGCGCGCGGCCATGGACGACAAGCCTCTCAAGCCTTTCGTGTTTCGCGACCGTGGCTCGTTGATCTCGCTGGCCCACTTCGATGCCGTGGGCAGCCTGATGCGAGGCACCTCGGCACGCAGCCTGTTCATCGAGGGGCGCCTGGCCAAGCTATTTTATGCCTCGCTCTACCGCATGCATCAGATGGCCATCCATGGCGTGGTCAAAACCGGCATGACCGTCGTCGTCGATGGCCTCAATCGCTACCTGCGCCCACGCATGAAGTTGCACTAATCTAGTCGGACCACCATGATCGAGACACCGCCCATCTCGATCATGGAGCCCGTTCATGCAACATTTTTTCAATGACACTTCACGCGTCGTCACCGACGTGCTCTACGCCGCCGGCCACCTCGCCCCCTTGCGTATTGCCGAGCCCCAAAGCGGCGTGCGCATCCTGATTCGTCGCGCCTGGGATCGCGATACGCTCGGCCAGCGACAAGTCGCGGTGCTATCCGGTGGCGGCGCCGGACACGAGCCCGCGCATGCGGGCTTCATCGGCGACGGCATGCTGACCGGGGTGATTTCAGGCAGCCTGTTCGCCTCGCCCAGCATGGACGCCGTACTCGCTGCCATTCGCGAGGTCTGTGGGTCGGCCGGCTGCCTACTGGTCGTCAAGAACTATACCGGGGACCGGCTCAACTTCGGACTGGCCGCCGAACATGCGCGTCGCGAAGGCCTCAAGGTCGCCATGGTCATCGTCGCCGACGATATCTCTCTGCCCGATACGCCACAGCCACGCGGCCTTGCCGGCACGCTGCTGATTCACAAGATCGCCGGCTATCACGCGCAGCAGCAAGACGCGCTGGAAAATATTCAAGCGCTGGCTCAGCACGCATGCGAGTGCATGGCCTCGATGGGCATGGCGCTCACGCCAGCCACTCTGCCAGGCCAAGCACGTCCCGACCGAAGCCCGGAACTGGGACTCGGCATCCACAACGAGCCGGGCGCCCGGCATATCGTGCCGGATAGCGCACGCGACGCCATGAGCCACGTCGTCACGCCCCTCGCGACCACCCTCGAGGCGCGTGGTCATACCGACGGCTGGATCGCCCTGCTCAACAACCTCGGGAGTTGTTCGACACAGGAGATGGGCGTACTGGCCGCCAGCTTGATCGATGAACTCGGCCCAGCACGACTGACCCAGCTCATCGGCCCCGCGCCTTTGATGACCTCGCTGGACATGCACGGCTTCTCGGTGACGCTAATGGCCGCCGACGACGCCATGCGTACAGCCTTGCAGGCGCCTACCGACGCCCCTGCCTGGCCCGGCGTCCAGGACGTGCGCCCGCCGGACACTTTCACGCCCAATCTCGTCGCCCGCAACGGCGCACAGCAAGACAACGCACCCCAGGCGACGCACGTTACGGCGGCGCTCACTCAGGTGCTCAGTGTTTTACGCGATGCACGTGACGATCTCGACGGGCTCGATGCCCAGAGCGGCGACGGCGATGCCGGCAGCAGCTTGGTGGAGGGCGCCGATGCCATCGAGCAGGCGTTGACGGCAGGCCGGCTGGATACCGCCCACCCCGAACGGTTATTCGCAGGCCTTGGACAATGCCTGGCCACCGGCATGGGCGGCTCGAGCGGGGTACTGCTATCGATCCTGATGACCGCCACGGCGACCAGCCTCGAGCATCGCAACCTGGTCGACAGCCTCTGGCAAGGGGTCGAGCGCATGCAGACCTATGGCGGCGCCCAACCCGGCGACCGCACCCTGCTTGATGCCTTGATTCCCGCGCTCCAGGCGCTCCAAAAAGACGCCACGCTCACCGAAGCGGCCCAGGCAGCGCGTCAGGGTGCCGCGCATACGGCGACGCTCTCCCGCGCCCGGGCGGGACGTGCCGCCTATATCCCCGACAGTGCCCTGGAAGGTGTCGTCGACCCCGGCGCTGAAGCCGTTGCGCGGGTCTTCGAAACGTTGGCGCGCTGTCTATGACCACGGCCTATGAGGGCGATCTATGACGACGGGCCTATGATAACGGCCTATGCCGACGACGCCCCGCCCTCGCGTGCCGCTAGCCAAGCACGCTTGGCGGCGGGGCTGAGTTTCTTGAGCGCCGCCTCCCGACGCAGCGCCTCGCCGTGGCTGCCCACGTATTCCGAATGACGCAAGGTCAATGGTCCCTTGCCGCGCAAGGCACGCGCGCCGCGCTTGCCATCGCAATGTTCGCGGAAACGACGCGCCACATCGGTGGTCACGCCGGTATATAGCGCCCCCGCCGCCGTTTCGACCAGGTACAGATACCAGGCCTGAGCGCGTGCGGCGTGCTCGTCATCGGCCATGAAGCACCTGACTCAACGCTGTGCCAAGGCGTCGCGGAAGGCCCGCATGACGCTATCGTAACGATGCGGTTCCGCCTCGTCGCGTGCCTTGAAGATCGCCGACCCGGCGACGAACGTATCCGCGCCGGCGCGTGCGATCTCGGCGATATTCTCGACCTTGACGCCACCGTCGACTTCCAGACGAATATCGCGACCGCTGGCATCGATGCGCTGGCGTACCTCGTGTAGCTTATCGAGCGTGCCGGGGATGAAGGATTGCCCCCCAAAGCCGGGATTGACGCTCATCAGCAGCACCATGTCGAGCTTGTCCATAACATAGTCGAGATAGGCAAGCGGCGTGGCGGGATTGAAGACCAGGCCGGCCTTGCAGCCACCATCGCGGATCAACTGCAGTGAACGGTCGATATGTTCGCTGGCCTCGGGATGAAAGGTGATGTAGCTCGCACCCGCCCCGATGAAATCCCCGATCAGGCGATCCACCGGCTTGACCATCAAATGCGCGTCGATGGGTGCGGTAATGCCATGATCACGTAGAGCCTTGCACACCATCGGACCGATGGTGAGGTTGGGGACGTAATGATTGTCCATGACATCGAAGTGCACGATATCCGCACCGGATGCCAATACGTCCTCCGTCTCCTGACCCAGACGAGCGAAATCGGCGGACAGGATCGAAGGCGCAATCTTGAAGTCGGGCATAAGCAATAAAGGTGCTTTCGGCTGGAAATGAAGGCTTCATTCTAGCGAATGCCGGGCGGAAAAACAGGCACATGGGTCTGTTCGAACACGGCCACCTTGCATATTTCGATAACGCCTTCGATAGTAAATTGACCGAGCCTCATAGGAGCACCGGCTTGCTCTCCATTAAGGCCCTTCGTGAGCGGGATGCATTTTGGACCGTTGCGGTCCCGGAGGTTCCATGGTTTCGAATCCGCCGAGTGGCGATGGCCAGGTACCGTTTCTCTCGCGTGCCGTCAACGTCAGTCGCAGCGAACTACCCGGCCTGCTAAGCGCCGCGGCCTATTTCTTCTTCCTGTTATGCAGCTACTACATCCTACGGCCGGTGCGCGACGAGATGGGCGTGCGCGGCGGCGTGGAGAACATGCAGTGGCTATTTACCGCCACGTTTCTCGCCATGCTTCTGGCTGTGCCGGTGTTCGCCACACTGGCCACGCGCTTCCGTCGTACGCGTCTGATCCCCGCCGTCTACGGCATTTTCATCGCCTGCATCGCGCTGTTCTGGCTCTGGTTGCGCGTCGACGTGCAGATGGTCTGGGCGGCGCGCGGTTTTTTCGTCTGGCTGTCGGTGTTCAACCTGTTCGTCGTATCGGTCTTCTGGAGCTTCCTGACCGATGTATTCACGAATCGCCAGGCGACGCGCCTGTTCGGTGCCATCGCCGCCGGCGGGAGCGCCGGCGCGATCGGCGGCCCGGCGATCACCGGCGTGCTGGCCCAGCAACTCGAACCAGCAAGCCTGTTGCCCATCGCCGCCGTGATTCTCGCCTGTACCCTGCCGTGTATGTGGGTGCTGGAACGCTGGTCCGACCGCAGTCGCGAGCATGGCACTACGAACCAGCCGCTCGGCGGTACGCTGTTCGAGGGGGTGAAGGCGGTCCTGCAGTCGCGTTATCTGCTCGGAATCTGCCTGTTCATCTGGCTGTACACGACACTGGCTACGTTCCTGTACTTCATCCAGGCCGATATCATCAGCAATGCCATCGACGACAGCGGCGACCGCACCTCGGTATTCGCGACCATCGACCTGCTCACCAACACGCTCACCGTCGGCATCCAACTATTTCTCACCGCCCGAGTCGTTCAGTACTTTGGCCTCGGCCGTGCGCTGTCATTCGTACCGCTGCTCGTCGCCGCGGGCTTTTTGGTGCTGGTCGCGTCCCCCGTGCTACTCAGCATCGCCGCGGTCCAAGTGATCCGGCGTGCCGGCAACTACGCACTGGCCAAACCGGGCCGGGAGATGCTGTTCACGGTCGTGCCCCGATTCGAGAAGTACAAGTCGAAGAATTTCATCGATACCGTGGTCTATCGCGGAGGTGACGCCATCGCGGGCTGGGTCTATACCGGATTGACGGGCCTCGGATTGGGTATCAGCGGCATCTCGGTCGTCGCTATTCCGCTGGCGGCGCTGTGGGCGGTTATCGGCTACCGCCTCGGCGTATCGCGGCAGGCGCGGGCCACCGACACTGCAACGCCCGTCTCGACGGCGGCAAGGAGAACCCGATGACCGATGACAACCATTTTCCCGGCAGGCACGGTTCCATGTCGCGCCGCGCGTTCCTCCAGTTGTCTGCAGGCGCCGGGGTGTTAGCCGCGCTTGGCCCGACGGCGCTGCGCGCCGCGCCGACGACGCTGAACCTTCGTGAAATCCCGGCTTCCGGACAGCGCATTCCCGTCATTGGGCTTGGCACCGCGCGGACCTTCGATGTCGATCCCGGGAACATCGATGCGATGCAGCCGCTGGAACGGGTCCTGCAGAATTTCTATGACGGTGGCGGCCGGCTCGTCGACAGTTCACCGATGTACGGTCGGGCTGAAACCGTTGTCGGCCGGCTCGCGGAGCGGCTCAATATCGCCGACGACTTATTCATGGCAACCAAGGTGTGGACACGTGGCAAGGATGCCGGAATTGCGCAGATGGAGGCCTCGCGTGAGCGCATGGGCGGCGGTCACCTCGATCTGCTCCAGGTTCATAACCTGGTCGATCTCCAGACCCAGCTCGATACTCTCAAGGCCTGGCGGGACGAGGGCCGAGTCCGCTATATCGGCGTCACCCATTACACCGTGTCGAGTCACGAACGTCTTACCCGGATCGTCGAGCGCGAACCGATCGACTTCGTCCAGTTCAACTACAACATCGCGACCCGCCATGCAGAGGAGCGTCTGCTGCCGGCTGCGGCCCATAACGGTGTCGCGACCCTGATCAACGAGCCGTTCGAGAGGGGATCGCTGTTCGGCCGGGTCAAAGGCGAGTCACTGCCCGAATGGACCGGGGAACTCGGCATCGAAAGTTGGGCGCAACTATTCCTCAAGTTCATCGTCAGCCACCCGGCGGTGACCTGTGCCATTCCGGCGACGAGCGATCCGGAGCACGCAGCGGACAATATCGGGGCTGCCAACGGTCCGCTCCCGGATGCGGATCAACGCGAGCGCATGGCGTCACTGGTGCGCTCACTATGAACCGACATCGTGTTGGAGGGCATTTGCGGCTACTGTACATGCGCTGCCCTGTGCCTTGAGAGGGGCTACGCACTCCTTGCATATTTAGACGACGCCTTCGATAGTAAAAGCAATCCCTCATAAAAAAGCGGCGCTGTATCGCCGCACCACTCGCGAGAGGCCCAGCATGATTCGACTTACCTTGCGCCATGGACGACGTCTGGCACTGTGCGCGGTACTCGCCACCCTGTCGCTTCCCGCCATCGCTCAACAGGCGATTCTCGAAGGCGAGCGCTTCCATCCCCAGGAAGGCCAACACGGCATGGCGGCCACCAGCCATTATCTGGCTTCGAAGATTGCCCGCGACGTCATGCAAGACGGCGGCAACGCCGTCGACGCGGCGGTCACCGCGGGATTCGCACTGGCCGTCACCCAGCCGCGCTCCGGCAACATCGGCGGCGGCGGTTTCATGCTGATCTCCGATGAAAAAAGTGGTGACGTCATCGCCATCGATTATCGTGAAAAGGCGCCTGGGGCGGCCTATGAGACGATGTTTCAGAACGAGCAAGGCGAGGCTGTGTCCGAGCTTTCGCGTTTCACCCACAACGCCTCCGGCGTCCCGGGAACCGTCGCCGGGCTGGCGCTGGCGCTGGATAAATACGGCACGCTCAGTCTCGCCGAGGCCCTGGCCCCCGCCATTCGACTCGCCGAAGACGGCTTCGAGATACCGCCGCGTTTCGCCAATGGCTTGCGCGACGCACGCGAACGCCTGGGCCAATGGGATGCCTCGCGTGCCGTGTTCTACAAGGAGGATGGTAGCCTTTATACCGCTGGCGAAACGTTCCGCCAGCCGGATCTCGCGGCAACGCTCAAGCGCATCGCGGCCCACGGCCCGCGCGAGTTCTATGAGGGCAAGACCGCCGAACTCATCGCCCAGGAAATGGAAAAACACGATGGGCTCATGACCGCCGAGGATTTGGCTGCCTACCAGCCGACGATTCGCGAACCCGTGCATGGGACTTATCGCGGCTACGACGTCTACGCCATGAGTCCACCCTCCAGCGGCGGCGCGCATATCGTGCAGATGCTCAACATCCTCGAGGGCTACGACATCGGCGAGATGGGCTTCAATTCGGCTCGCACCATCCACGTCATGTCCGAGGCGATGAAGCGCGCCTATGCCGACCGCGCCGAGTACCTAGGCGATACCGATTTCGTCGATGTTCCGCTTAAGGGCATTACCTCCAAGGCCTACGCCGACGAGCTGCGTGAGCAGATCGACATGGGGCGCGCCACGCCCAGCGATGCCATCGCGGCGGGTGACCCGCTGCCTTATGAGTCCAACGAAACCACGCACTTCTCGATCGCCGACGACAACGGCCTGGCCGTTTCCAATACCTATACGATCAACTTCAGCTATGGCTCGGGCATCGTCGTCGATAACGCGGGTTTCTTGCTCAACAATGAAATGGACGACTTTTCCGCCAAGCCGGGCACGCCCAATGCCTACGGGCTGATCGGCGGCGAGGCCAATAAGGTCGAGCCCAATAAGCGCATGCTGTCATCGATGACGCCGACCATCGTCAAGAAGGATGGCAAGAACTTCCTGATCACCGGCAGCCCCGGTGGCTCGCGGATCATCACCACCACGCTGCAAGTAGTCATGAACGTCATTGATCACGACATGAATGTGCAAAGCGCCGTGAGCGTGCCACGCATTCATCACCAGTGGCTGCCCGACGAGATCCGCATCGAGGAAGGCATCAGCCCAGACACCATCGGCCTGCTCGAAGCCATGGGTCATACGGTCTCGCAACAAGACGCCATGGGGGCCGCACAGTCGGTGCTGATCGAGGATGGGCACTATTACGGCGGCGCCGATCCACGTCGCTTGACGTCTTCCGCACTGGGACTTTGAGTGCAGGGAGAAGTCGAACGCCCCGTCATGCCCATCGTCTGGATCGCCCTGGCCGAGCTGTTCGGCACCGCACTGTGGTTCACTCCCAACGCGGTGATCGGCGACCTGGAACGTGAATGGGCGCTCGCCGCCCATAACTTGGGTTGGCTGACCGGTGCCGTGCAGGTCGGCTTTCTGTTGGGCACGTTGATGATCGGCCTGAGCGGCATTGCCGACCGACGCGACGCAAGCCGCCTGTTCGCCACCTGTTGCCTGATCGGCGCCCTCAGCAATGGTTTGCTTGCCTGGGCCGGCGGTCTGTGGCCAGCCGTGGCGCTACGTCTCATCACCGGCATGGCACTGGCCGGCATCTACCCGGTGGGCATGAAACTCATGGTGGGCTGGGCGCCACAACGCACGGGGCTCGGGCTGGCGTGGCTGGTGGGCATGCTGGTCATAGGAACCGCGACGCCGCATCTGCTGGCCGGACTATCACTGGGAGGAGATTGGCGCAGCGCCTTGTGGTGCGCCTCGCTGCTGGCACTCATCGCAGGCGCCATGATCTGGCGTCTCGGCGAAGCGCCCCACTTGCGCAATATGGCCGGCAAGACATCGCGCTGGGCGGGTCTCGGCGCCTTCCGAATCGAAGAATTTCGACACGCCGCCAGCGCCTACTTCGGGCACATGTGGGAGCTTTATACGCTGTGGGCGCTGCTCCCTCTTCTACTGGCCACGGCGCTGCCGACCCTGACGACCACACAACTGGCGCTCGGCAGTTTCGTGCTGATCGCCATCGGCGGGCCGGGATGCTGGCTGGGGGGCTGGCTGAGCCTACGCCTGGGCAGTCGTCGCATTGCTCAGTTGGGATTGAGCGGCTCTGCCATCTGCTGTCTATTGTACCCTTGGCTCGGCGGCATGTCGGGGCTTTGGGCGGCACTGTTCCTGGCGCTGTGGAGCCTACTCGCGGTCATCGACTCGCCGCATTTCTCGGCGCTATCGGCACGCGCCTGTCCGGCGTCGCTGGTCGGCAGCGCCCTGACCCTGCAAAATGCCATCGGCTATGCGATATCGGCAGCATCTCTGGCATGGCTGCTTCCCATCTGGACGACGCTCGGTCCGTGGGTCGCCTGGCTGATGTTGCCCGGCCCGATGGTTGGCCTGTGGGTACTGCGGTCACGCCAAAAGGGCTTCGCGCACTCTTGAGCTACCGCTATACTCGCAGCCAAGCTGCACTAACTTTTTCTTTTCATTTCAGGACACACGATGCGTATGCGCCGGCTAATTCCCGTCAGGACACGTTCCGCGTTCGCTTTCATCGCACTACTCATGACGCCACTGCTCATGACCGGCTGCGCCCAGAGCCCCCAGATTCTTCAGGTCAAGCCCGATATCGGGACGAATCTTCCTCACACGGGAAACGGGCAGGAAATTGCCTTCAGCGTGGTCGATGGGCGGCGAAGCGATGTGCTGGGTACGCGCTCCGGCTCACCCGCGTCGACATCGACGATCCGTGTCCCCGCGCATGACGTCATTCCCAAACTACAGACGCAGGCGGAACAGGCATTGCGCCACATGGGCTTCTCACCCGTCGAGGACGGTGGCGCCAACGCGACGTTAACGTTGACGCTCGCCGATCTCAGTTACGCCCCCGTCGAGGCCGATGCGCCGCTACTCGACGCCGCGCAGCTACAGGCGGTGCTGCGTGCCCAGGTCACCAACGATGGCGGTACATACACCGGCACCTATACGGCCAAGCGCAAGCAGAGCTTCGCCATCAAACCCGACTGGGACTCCAACAACCGCATGGTCAGCGACCTGCTGAGCAACGCCTTGCGGCGCGCCTTCAGCGACCCCGAGCTTTCCCGCCAGCTCAAGAACTGACCCATGCCAGAGCCGCGACGGGCAGTCATGCCAGTCGCGGCCCACGCCGTATCAGCGACCACACGCTTTCCTGCTTGCCAGCGTCATCCGGTGGTCGCGTTTCCAGATGTGTCAGTTCGAAATTCGCCGCGAACAAACGCTCGACTTCGTCATCGGCCACCGAATACGGCGGGCCGCTCTCGGGTGAGTGCGTATCTATCAAACTGATCAGCAAACCTCGCGCACCAGGCAACAATAATTGCGCCAAG
This sequence comes from Chromohalobacter sp. 11-W, assembly GCF_029889905.1. Classification (GTDB taxonomy): domain Bacteria; phylum Pseudomonadota; class Gammaproteobacteria; order Pseudomonadales; family Halomonadaceae; genus Chromohalobacter. The sequence goes on from NZ_JARANZ010000009.1 coordinate 76,644, forward strand.
TGAAAGGCATAGCGTTGCCGCGTGGCCTCGGGCAACGCGATCAGCGCCGCGCGGTCATAGAACGCCGACAACTCCTCGGCCTGCGCGGTATGGAAATGAAAGAAATCGCCACACCAGAGCTCGATGCTGCCCTGACGGCAGCACGAGAAAGCATCTTGCGTGTAGCGTGATATCGGTGCCTCGCTTTCGGCCATGAACTGCTCGATGGCCAGCGACGAGAGCTCCAAGCCGAGCACGGGGTGTCCCTGCTCGGCCAGCCAGCGCATATCCAGGCTCTTGCCACACAGGGGCACCAGCACCTTGCCGCCGGGTTGCGCCCCAAGTGACGGCCAGTAGCGCGTCAAGGCGTCATGCGGCGTTGACCGATGGAACCCGATCCTGCCCTCTTCCCAGCGCTCCAACCACTCATCCGTCGGCATAGGTCGTTAACGCCTCTCTTTCCACCTTGCATCGTTCACACATCTGCGACACGGCATCAAAACCATCCACTACGACGCTTACGCCGACGCGGTAGGTGCGGCACGATCAGGCCCACCAGCAAGCCGGCTCCGGCCACGGCGGCACCGTAGGTGAAGTAACGCATCAACAGATCCTGCTCCTGCGTATCGAGCCGCGCCTTGAGCTCGCGCGTGGTTTCCTGAGCGTCGCTGTACGCCGTATTCAACTCGTCATTGCGCGCTTCCAGGTCTTCGATACGTTGCGCCCGCTCGTTGAGCGTGGCCTTCATGTCATGAACACGCTGTTCCCATTCTTCATTGATACCGTCGAGCTTCGAGGTCAATTCATCCACACGCGCTTGCAACTCGGGCAAGCGCGAGCTGGCACTCGGCGACTCCTGCAGATAACGACTGGGAATCCAGACGACATCGCCCTCCTCACTGCGAACACGACTGTAATCGTTCTGCTGCCCCAGCAGCGTCACGGGGTCGCCGCTCTCGAGCGTGCCGACGATACGATAGCCCTCGGTGGGGCCGCTACGTACATAGGTCGGCAACTTGTCCGAGACCCAGTACTGCCCATCGTCTTGTGCATGAGCGTTAAAAGCGCAGGCCCCGAGGACCAAGCTCAGCATCAGAGGTTTGATTCTAGACATAACGTGGCTTCTTCATGAATGACGAACGGCTCACGAGTACGTACTGCTCCACGCGTTGTATCGCCCAGCCGAGAGGACCTCCTGTCGCGACTCGGCGGGCGACCATCCACACATTCTGTGGATAAGTCTTGGGAAAACCTGACCTTGACGGCGGCGAGACCACCGTAATGTCTGTCATAGCGACAAATCGTACAATTTTTAACCACTCATCGTCGCGCTATAACCGACTCATCGAACACGAAAATTTCGCCATCCTGGGGTCGATCTTGCCTGTCCGCAGCGTACCTTCAAGAGACACCTCACGCGAGAAACGCTAGCGTATCACAGCCTCGGTATCATCGCGGACGATTCGACGCAGGCGCAAGGCTGGCCCACGATGCCGTCAATCCGTATAATATCCCCTCTTATCCTGGACAAGCGGCTGGGCCACGCTTTACGGCCACGCTTTTACTTACTCCCAATCACGGACATATGTCGGGCGCTCGACGCACCGACCGGATCGGTATGGCGAAGAAACTCTTCATCAAGACCCACGGCTGCCAGATGAACGAGTATGACTCCGCGCGCATGGCGGATCTACTCGGCGAATCGCATGCACTCGAGCTGACCGACGACGAGCGGGAGGCCGATGTCATCCTGCTCAACACCTGCTCGATCCGTGAGAAGGCCCAGGAAAAGGTCTTCCACCAGCTCGGGCGCTGGAAGAAGCTCAAGGCCGCCAATCCCGATCTCGTGATCGGTGTCGGGGGCTGCGTGGCCAGTCAGGAAGCCGGCAACATCCAGAAGCGCGCACCGCATGTGGATATGGTCTTCGGGCCGCAGACCATGCATCGGCTGCCGACCATGCTCGACTCGAGCCAAGGGGCGGAGACCATCTCCATGGTCGATGTCACTTTCCCCGAGATCGAGAAATTCGACCACCTTCCCAAGCCCACGGCGGATGGTGCCACCGCGTTCGTCTCGATCATGGAAGGCTGCTCGAAGTACTGCACCTTCTGCGTGGTGCCCTATACCCGTGGCGAAGAAGTTTCGCGGCCCTTCGAGCCGGTGATGGAGGAAGTCATCCACCTCGCCGACCAAGGCGTGCGCGAGATCAACCTGCTGGGCCAGAACGTCAACGCCTATCGCGGCGAGAACCAGTTGGGCGATGAGATCGATCTTGCCGAGCTGATCGGCTGCGTCGCCGCCGTGGAAGGCATCGACCGCATTCGCTTCACCACCTCGCACCCGGTGGAATTCTCCGACAGCCTGATCGAGGCCTACGGCGAGATTCCGGAGCTGGTCAGCCACTTGCACCTGCCCGTGCAGGCCGGCTCGGATCGTGTCCTGGCGGCCATGAAACGCGGCCACACCGTCGAGGAATACGTCGACAAACTGGAGCGCATTCGCGCGCTGCGTCCGGACATCAGCTTCTCCTCAGATTTCATCATCGGCTTCCCCGGCGAGACCGAAGAAGATTTCATGAATACCATGGACCTGATCCAGCGCATCGGCTACGACGCCTCGTTCAGCTTCGTCTATTCCCCGCGCCCGGGCACCCCGGCCGCGAACCTGGAAGATGAAACGCCGGAAGCGACCAAGAAACAGCGTCTGGCGATCCTGCAAGAACGTCTCAACCAGCAGACCATGCAGATTTCACGGCGCATGGTCGGCCAAACCGAGCGCATCCTGGTCACCGGCTTCTCGCCCAAGGATCCCGGTCAGCTCTCCGGCCGCACCGAGAACAACCGGGTCGTCAACTTCCGCGCGCCCAACCCGACCGAGCTCATCGGTTACTTCGTCGATGTCGAGATCACCGAGGCGCTGCCCAATTCCCTGCGTGGCGATCTGGCCTCCCCGGCTCGCTATTGAGGCGCTGCCAGCGGTCTTTGTCTGCTATCGCGACGAATCCTTGCGCAAGATCATTGCCCCGGCGTTGTCCGGGGCGCTAAGCTGAATTCACACTTCCAACCCATGGATCTCCTCGAGTTGAGCCAGAACACTTCGCAGGCACATCGCATCCTCACGCTGACACTCGAACCCAACGACCCCATGCGCCTGGCCAGTCTATGCGGGCAGCAGGATGAACACCTCAAGCTCATCGAGACACGCTTGGGCGTGACGCTGCGCAATCGCGGCAACACCTTTCAGCTCGCAGGCCCCGGCCCTCACGTCAAGGCGGCCGCCAATGTCGTCGAGCATCTCTATCGTGAGACGGAAGCCAGCGAGCTGACGCCCGACACTGTGCACCTTTTCCTGCAGGAATCCGGCCTCGAGTCACTGGAAGAAGACGAGGAAACGCTCGACGAGGGCGGCGTGCTCATCCGCACGCCGCGTGCCTTGATCAAGCCACGCGGTCACAACCAGCAGACCTACGTCTCCAGCATTCACGATCACGACATCAATTTCGGGGTCGGCCCGGCAGGTACCGGCAAGACCTATCTGGCAGTCGCAGCAGCGGTCGAGGCGCTCAACCAGCAACAGGTACGACGGATTCTTCTGGTGCGTCCGGCGGTGGAAGCCGGCGAGCGCCTGGGCTTCCTCCCCGGCGACCTGGCACAGAAGATCGACCCCTACCTGCGACCGCTCTACGATGCGCTCTACGAAATGCTGGGCTTCGAACAGGTCGGCAAGCTGATCGAACGGCAAGTAATCGAGGTCGCCCCGCTGGCCTATATGCGCGGTCGCACGCTCAACAACGCCTTCATCATTCTCGATGAGAGCCAGAACACCACGCGCGAACAGATGAAGATGTTCCTGACGCGCATCGGCTTCGGCTCCACCGCCGTGATCACCGGCGACATCACCCAGGTCGACCTGCCGCGCGGTAATCAATCGGGGCTGATTCAAGTCCTCGATGTGCTCAAGGGCACCGCAGGGATCGGCGTCACGCATTTCGTCGCCAAGGACGTAGTCCGCCATCCCCTCGTGCAGCGCATCATCGAAGCCTACGACGCCTTCGAGAGCGCCGAGGAAGAGCAGGAGCGCGCCCGCCAAGAACGGCGTGCACAGGCCAAGCGTGAGAACAACGACACGCGCCGCGATAACGACGAGCCGGCAGACGCATGACCCCCGATATCGACCGTCAGGTCGCCATTGACACGGCAACCGCGCTGCCCACTCAGGCCGATCTCGAGGCTTGGGTGGGCGCCGTGTTCGCTCGCCATCCCGATGAAGCGCGCACGGAAATGACCGTGCGCTTCGTCTCTCCTGAAGAGAGCCAGACGCTCAATCGCGACTATCGGGGCAAGGACAAGCCCACCAACGTGCTGTCCTTTCCGTTCGAAACGCCACCCGGCGTTTCCTTGCCACTGCTTGGCGACCTGGCGATCTGCCACGAGGTGGTCGTCACCGAGGCCACCGCACAGGATAAGCGCCTGGCCCACCACTACACCCATATGGTGATCCACGGCACCTTGCATTTACTCGGCTACGATCATATAGATGAGCGTGAAGCCGAAGAGATGGAAGCGTTGGAGCGCGAGCTACTGGCAGGTTTCATGATCGGTGACCCCTATGCCGAGTGAACCTCCGCCTGGCACTCATCTCGACGCCCCGCGATGCTCGGCCCATGGCCGTGCACGCCCTTTTATCATCCCCGCGTTATCGTCCATGAGGAACGAGAGACCTATCGCATGAGCGAAGACCGATCGAGCAGCCAGGGTGGCAAATCCTGGCTGGATAAACTGCTGAACGCTTTTTCCAACGACTCCGATGAACCGAGTTCACGAGACGAGTTGCTCACCTTCCTGCGTGAGGCCGGTACGCGACTGCGCCTCGACCAGGATGCGCTGACCATCATCGAAGGCGCGTTCCAGATCAGCGATCAACAAACGCGCGAGGTGATGATCCCGCGCTCCCAGGTAACCGCCCTGCATGTCGACCAGCGCCCCGAGGACTGCCTGCCGATAATCCTCGAGACCGCGCACTCTCGTTACCCGATCATCGACGAAAACCTCGATGAGGTACTGGGCATCGTACTGGTCAAGGACCTCCTGCCGCTGCTCAAGCTCAGCGACGCCGAGCGCCAACGCTTTCAGCTACGCGATATCCTGCGCCCGGCGATGTTCATTCCCGAGTCGAAACGCCTCAACAGCCTGCTCAAGGAATTTCGCGACACCCATAACCATATGGCGGTGGTGGTCGACGAATACGGCGGCACGGCAGGCATCGTGACCATCGAAGATATCCTCGAGCAGATCGTCGGCGACATCGAGGACGAACACGACATCGATGAAGAAGACGACATTCGCGACTTGGGCGACGGCACCTATGCAATTCGCGCCCTGACGCCCATCGAAGACTTCAACGAACGCTTCGACACGGCCTTTCCCGACGAGGAATTCGATACCGTCGGCGGCCTGGTCATGCAGCGCTTCGGACATCTGCCGCGACGCAACGAATACGCCGACCTGGGCACCTGGCGTTTCACCGTGCTCAATGCCGACAACCGCCGTATCCGCCTCTTGCAGGTCGCGCCCTGCCCCCAAGATGATGCCGAAGAACCCGGGGACGGCGACAAGCATTAAAACCGGGCAGGCGCATGTGCAGCATGGCCCACAGCGCCGCGCTCTGTTATAAGAGGCACCTTCGACAAGGAGTGCCTCATGCTGTCTTCCCGCACCTATCGCCCCTGGATGGGATACCTCGTCGCGCTGCTCGCCGGCGCGCTCACGACGCTTACCTTCGCCCCCTTCGAATGGTGGTGGATCGGCCCCTTCGCCGTCGCTCTGGTCTTCTACGGCCTCCACGACCTCACGCCCGGCCAGGCGGCGCTGCGCGGCTGGAGCTATGGCGTGGGGCTCTTCGGTGCCGGCACGTCGTGGATCTATGTCTCGATCCATGACTACGGCTATACCGGCGTCCCCCTAGCGGTCTTTCTCACCGCACTATTCGTGGTCACCCTGGCGCTGTTTTATGGCGTGGTATTCGGTGTTTATCGGCGTTTCACGAGCCCGCGATGGTCCGTGATCACCTTCGCGGGCGTCTGGGTCCTCGGCGAGGCACTGCGCACCTGGGCGTTCTCGGGCTTTCCGTGGCTACTGCTCGGCAGTGCCCATGTCGAATCGCCGCTAGCACCGTGGGCGCCCATCGGCGGCGCCTACCTGCTGTCGTTGATCGTCGCCCTCAGCGGCACCTTGCTGGTCGCGCTACTGAAGCGTCGCCTGTGGGCCCTGGTACCGCTCGTCGCGATGTGGTGTCTCCCGCTGGTGCTGCCCACCCAGTGGACATCCCCGCAAGGCGACCCCAAGCAAGTCGCCCTGCTGCAAGGCAATCTCCCCCAGCTCTCGAAGTGGAGCCCCGAGGGGCAACGCAAGGCCGCCAGCACCTACGCCAGACTGACCCGCGACCAGGGCGACGACACCGACCTTATCGTATGGCCGGAGACCGCCTTGCCGATGTTCGCGTCCCAGGCGCGTCCCGTTCTGGAACGCGTACAGGCGACGCTGCCCGCCGATACTGCCCTGCTGACGGGTATCGTTCAGCGCGACAAGCAAGGCGACTACTACAATGCGGTCATCGGAATGGGCAACAGCCAAGGCAGCTATCGCAAGGAACACTTGGTGCCGTTCGGTGAGTATTTACCGTTGGAAGGATTGTTGCGCGGGATCATCGCCTTCTTCGATCTGCCCATGTCGAGCTTTACCGCCGGGGCCTCCGATCAGGCACCGATCCAGGCCGCGGGTATGCACCTGGGCAGCGCGATCTGCTACGAAATCATCTATGCGGACCTGGTCGCCCAGCGAGCACGCAACGCCGACGTGCTGCTCACCGTCTCCAACGACACCTGGTTCGGGAACTCCATTGGTCCGCTCCAGCACTTGCAGATGGCCCAATTGCGCGCGCTCGAGAACGGCCGCTACGTACTGCGCGCGACCAGTAACGGCGTTACCGCCATCATCGACGCCCAGGGTCATATCACTCAGCGCGCCCCACGCTTCGAAACCGCCAGCATCAGCGGCGAGGTTCAGCCCATGCAGGGCTTGACCCTATTCACGCGCACCGGCAGTTGGCCGACATGGGGGCTCGCCCTGTTGCTACTCATCCCCGGGCTGCGTTGGCGGCGCCGCAAGTAGCGGGCGTCGCGGTCAAAGCAGGCTCGCGGCACGACGCGCGGTGAAATCCGCGCGTCGTGCCAAGATTGGCCTAGTCTGGCAAGGATGCCTCTTCCTCGACCGGCAACACCGCCTCGGCCTTGCGATGCCCACTGGTGAGGATATGGTGCAGGCTGCCGCACTCCACCAGCGGATCGTTGCAGTTGATGACGATGTCCGAACGCGCCAGCATATGTGCCTTGCCGGTGATGGTGTTCTCGGCCACCTGATGGTCCCCTTCCTGCCGGGAGCCGGTGAACTCGCCAATGAAGCCCGTGCCGCGCAGGGATACGGTCTCCAGCTTATCCCCCGGCTGGAGGGAGCCTTCGTAGTGCATCAAGGCCAAACGCGCCGAGGTCCCCGTGCCGGTCGTACTGCGGCAGATCACGCCCGGATGCACATAGGTCGTCGAACGCGAGCGAAAGAAGCCATCCGCGACTTGTTCCACCGGGCCCATGAAATGCAGGAATGGCAACGGCCCCACATCGCCCAGGGTGTAGTGCGAGAAGCCTCGCTCGGCCTGGATCGCCTCGACGATGGCATGGGCGCATTCCGCCAGCCGTGCCTCCTCGTCCCGGTTCAGCGAGAAGCCCAGCTCAGCGGCTTCTACCAGGGCGTAGAAGCCGCCGCTATACGCCACGCTGTAGGTCACGTCCCCGACCGAAGGCACATGGATGCTGGCCCGATAGGTGTCGATGTAACTGGGCAACCCTTCGCAGGTAATGCCCTCCACGACGCCGTTTTCTACCCGCGCCTCGATATGCACCAGGCCGGCCGCGGATTCCAGTACGAAGCGCTGGTATCCTTCGCGCTTGGGCACGAGACCGCTTTCCAGCACGGCCGTGGCGGTGCAGATGGTGTTGGAGCCGGAATAAATGGGGTACCCCATCACCTCCATGATTATGTAGCCCACCTCGGCTTCCGGATCGCTGGCGGGCACCAGCAGATCCACCGACATCTCGGGAATGCCATAGGGCTCGCTGAGCAGTATCTGGCGCAGGCCATCGGCATCCTCGCGCAGATACTCCATCTTCTCGCGCACCGTGTTGCCCGGCAGCGGGTCGATACCCCCGGTCACGATACGACTGACGTCGCCGCCGGCATGCAAGTCGATCAGTTGCAGCGTCAGTTCGTCGCTCATTTTTCTTCCTTCAATGCGTAGGGCGCGCCATGTTCTTGCCACTGTGAATCCGGGACGATCACGATCTTGCCCAGGTAGTTGCTGTTGCGATTGACGAAATAGCGCTCGGCGTCATGCAGCTCGGAGAGTTTGAAGGCGGCGTGCAAGACCGGCTTCAATTGCCCCCCGCGAATCCAGGCCACCAGTTGTTCGGCCTCGTCACGTGTACCGTGGGAGACGCCGAATATCTGCACCTGATACAAATAAATCCGCGTCCACATGATCTCGCTGATATTGCCGCCGCTCGCGCCGGCAATGCTCAAGCGTGGGTAGGTGGTGCGGCGCTTCATGTCGAAGATCATGGTATCGATGAAGCGGTCGGTCATTTCGCCTCCGACCAAATCCATGACCGCATCGATGGGCTGGTCCTGCGTCAGCACTCGCACCTTCTCGGTGAAATCCTGCATGTCCGAGCGGTCCAGCACGGCTTCCACGCCCAGTGCAAGTAGTGCCTCTGCCTTGTCCGGTTGGCTCAGCGCGTAAGGCGTCGCCCTCATGATACGACAGAGCCGAATCAGTGCCGTGCCCACTCCACCACTGGCGCCTGTCACCAGGACGTTTTCCCCGGCTTTGACGCTGGCCGCATTCAACATGTGCAGCGCAGTTTGATAAGAGCACATGCCCATCGCCGCGAGTTCGGCATCGGCAAGCTCGGGATTATCCACCGTGTGGAACTGCGCCGACGGCACGGCAATGTACTCGGCAAAGCCGCCATCGGCACCGTGCCCATAATAGTCAGGCGTCAGATTGATATCGGGACGTGCGTCGGCGTAGATATTGAAGTCCAGAAGTCCACGCTGGCCAATGCGCTCAGCGCTCACATCCTCGCCGACAGCCACCACGTGCCCGGCCACATCGGCGCCCTGGATGCGCGGAAAGGTCAGCGTCGGCGATCCGCCGATCTGAAACGAGGTCGTATCTCCCTTGTCCTTGGTCGGATAAAGCCCTTCTCGCGCCTTGCGGTCGGTATTGTTCTTGGCTGTCGCGGTCACCTGCACCAGGACTTCGCCTCTGGCGGGCCTGGGGGTAGAAACGTCTTGCCGATAGACTAGCTTGTCGATGTCCCCATGCTCGGTCAGTAACATCGCCGCCATCGTGTCGGGTAGCGCCTCGCTGCGCATACCTGCCTCCTTCTCGTGGTCGCTGCTTCGAGAAGTACGATAACAAACTTTTCCCCGTGCCCAAGGAGCCTGACACAGGGAAATACCCGCCCAGTGAAAGAAAACGCCCGTATCCGGCTGACACGAGCGTTCGTATTGCTTTCCGCCTCGGCTCAGACGGCCTGATTCGCCATCGCCTTACTCGCCGCGGGGGTAGCGCTGGGCTTCCTCGACCTCATTCAGGTCCATGTGGTTACGCATGTAACGCTCGGAAGCATCCTGCAACGGCTGATAATCCCACGGATAGTAATGGCCGTTGCGCAGCGCTTCGTAGACGAGCAAGCGTTGTGCCTGGGAAGCGCGCACATCGGCATCGAACTTGGCCATATCCCAGCGTTCGTGCACCTTGGCCTGATATTCGGCCAGCTTCTCAGCGTAGTCGGGATTCTCCGCCAGATTGTGTTTCTCCAGCGGGTCGGATTCCAGATCGAACAGTTGCGGCGGATCGATTTCGCAGTAGTTGAACTTCCACTTACCCTCGCGAATGGTCACGATCGGCGAATAGCTGCCTTCGGCAGCGTATTCCATGTACACCGGTGCATCGCGCTTCTCGCCCCGGGCCAAGGGCAGCAGCGACTGGCCATCGGTATAGGGCGCGATCGAGGACAGGTCGATTCCTACGAAGTCGGCAATGGTGGTGTTGATGTCGATGATCGACACCGGGTCCTCGACATTGCGCGGCTCGATCCCCGGCGCGGAAAGCATCAGCGGCACACGCGACGAGCCTTCATAGGGGCTCATCTTGAACCACAGGCCCTTCTCGCCAAGCATGTCACCGTGGTCGGCGCACACCACGATAATCGTGTTATCGAGCATGCGGGTCCGTTCGAGCACATCCAGGATGCCGCCGATCTTGTCATCGACATAGGAAATGTTAGCGAAATAGCCATGACGCGCGTTGCGCACATCCTGAGGCTTTATATCGAACTTGGTGTAGTCGTTGGCCTCGAAGATCCGTTGGGAATGCGGGTCCAGCTTATCGAAGGGCACTGGCCCTTGCTGCGGCTCCAGATGCTCACAGTCGTTATACAGGTCCCAATACTTGCGACGCGCCACATAAGGATCGTGCGGGTGGGTGAAGCTGACACACAGCGCCCAGGGGCGTTTGTCGTGACCGCGCGAAAGATCGTAAAGCTTCTGCTCGGCGTGGAAAGCGACCTCGTCATCGTACTCCATCTGATTGGAGATCTCGGCGACGCCGGCCCCGGTCACCGAGCCCAGGTTGTGGTACCACCAGTCGATACGCTCTCCCGGCTTGGTGTAATCCGGCGTCCAGCCGAAATCGGCAGGATAAACGTCAGTGGTTAAGCGCGTTTCAAAGCCGTGGAGCTGATCGGGGCCGACGAAATGCATCTTGCCTGACAGGCAGGTGGAATAACCGGCGCGGCGTAGATGATGCGCCCAGGTCGGCACGCTGGAGGGGAATTCTGCGGCGTTGTCATAAACCCCGGTGCGGCTCGGTAACTGGCTCGACATGAAGGCGGCCCGCCCCGGTGCACACAGATAGCTAGGCGTATAAGCATTGTTAAAATTGACCGAGCGCTTGGCCAACTTCTTGAGGTTAGGCGCATGCAGGAAGTCAGCAGGCCCGTTCTCGAACAACGTGCCGTTGAGTTGGTCGGCCATCAGAACCAATACGTTGGGTTGTGTCATGGGAAACCTCCCTGGCGAGTATTGTTAGCGTCGAAGCAGCATAAAAGACTGTCTTCGAACTCCCTACAGTGACGCGCCAGGAGTCGACAGACCAGAGACTTATTTGCCCCCTCAGCCCCAACTCACATTGGCCTCAAAGAGGACTGAACATCGACCGATGCCAGCATGCCGCGCAGGCACTCTGCCAGGAGCGTTCCAAGGCTAGACGCTCTCCCATCATGGAGAAAGACTCCACACCAACGCGCATCTGTAAAGACCTACCCAAGCGAATACAAAAATGTCGCTTCCAGCTACATAACAGTCGCTTACATTACCCTTATACGCAAACACTCGGACTATCGTCGAAGGGGTTATATGCCTTTCGTCGTACTCCAAAGGCATCGGCGCTAACAACAACCTCGCCTTTCATATTAAATGGAGTTAAATCATGCCGACGTCTTCATCTTCAAAAGAGCAAAATACCGACGATGTCAGTATTGCCACGCTGAGAAAGGTCATTGCCGCTTCCGCCATCGGAAACTTCGTCGAGTGGTTTGACTTTGCAATATACGGTTTTCTCGCGGTCATCATTTCTCAGCACTTCTTCCCTCCCGGCAATCCTACCCTTGCCTTACTACAAACCTTCGCAGTATTCGCCGTTTCTTTCGCACTCAGGCCTTTAGGAGGCCTCTTCTTCGGCATGCTGGGTGATAAGATCGGACGCAAACGCGTACTTTCGATAACAGTACTCATGATGGCTGGCTCCACGACACTGATTGGGGTATTACCAACATATACCAGCATCGGGCTACTAGCGCCGTTGTTGCTAGCGCTGGCACGTTGCCTACAGGGATTTTCAGCGGGGGGCGAATATGCAGGTGCTTGCGCTTTTGTGATGGAGCATGCGCCTCAAGAAAAGAAAGCTCGCTACGGCAGCTTCGTTCCTGTCTCAACGTTTGTAGCCTTTGCCACGGCCGCCGGGCTCGCGTATTGCATCGATCTCGTCATGTCAGAGGCGACATTACAGAACTGGGGGTGGCGACTCCCCTTTCTAATGGCCGCACCATTGGGACTCATTGGTCTGTATATGCGCCTACGACTAGATGAATCCCCCGTATTCCAGATATTGAAGTCCCAGCCCGTAACGCACCATACCCCCTTGCGGGAAACTATCCGTCAACACGGTCGCACTTTACTATGCTTGGGTGCTTTTATTTCGGCTACAGCCTTATCGTTCTATATGTTTACGACATATTTTACGACTTACATGAAAGTGGAAGGTGATGCCACGCGCACCGTTTCCCTATTGGCTAGCCTGGGGGCTTTAATCTTTGCCGCTATCCTCTGCCCCATTATTGGACGCTATTCAGACTGGGTAGGCCGCCGAAACACGATACTCACTGCAGGATTGAGCCTGATGATTGCAGTATTCCCCGCTTATGTGCTGGCTGGAAGCGGACAACTGTGGAGCGCTATGCTAGGTGCCATCATGATGGCCATCGGTGCTGTCATCTGTAACGTGGTCACCGCCGTATTGCTATCCGAGCAATTCCCCACCCGCGTACGCTACACGGCTTCCGCCCTGTGCTATAACGTGGCGTACACCCTGTTCGGCGGTACAGCACCACTCATTGCGACTTGGCTAATTGATGTGACAGGGAATCCCCTTTCGCCAGCGTTTTATCTGCTTATCATCTCACTTCTAGCGTTATGGGGCGGCCTGAAACTGCCTGAATCGGCCAAGCGCTCCCTGCACGAAGATGAAGGCCGGGAAGAGCATTCGGCATCACTTTCCATGAACCTGAACTGACCCAATACGACCCATGAACTTGAATTGACCCAATAGCGACGCCGTAATTGCTGAGGCTTGCTGATGCAGCACGCCTTCTCAATACGGCGTCTTTTTTATTCCTTGATTGTGTCGCTACTGATCCAGGTTCACCCCACTGATCCGCGCGAAATACCGATGCCCGCACTGATGGCACGGCTCGAGGCGGGTGATCGACTCGAGCACGACTTCCGTGTCGCAGTGCACGCAGCGCATGCGGCCGGGTACGGCCATCTCGCCTTCGACATAATCAGCGCGCGCCGCTTCGAGATCGTCCTCGAAGCGGGCCTGATCGACGGTGGTGCGATCGGCGATGGAGAAAAGCGCCTCGGTGATTCGCCGCGAAATGGTGCCCAGATCGATACCCAACCAGGTGGCAATGCCTTCGCCGCCCCGAGCCAGGAACCCTCGCAAATCACGCATATCGCGTTCGACCCAGGCGCGTAGCAAGGCCAATTCATCCTTGGTATAGGTCTCGAACTCCGCCTCGAACTCGATGGCGTCGTCCATTTCGCGCTGCAACGACTCCCAGGACAGATCGCCAGCGCCTTTTTCGAGACGCTCGAGAACCCGCTCATAGGCGCGGCTCAGGCGATGCTCTTGATCGTGACGTTCGCTCATAACGCTTCTCCTGATCTGTCGTCGACGCCATGCCCCTACCTGTAGGCGCATGACTGGGGTATCCTGACGGCCTGTCGTAACACACGGACAACGTCCCGCCCAGCTCCGTTCTACCACATCGCGAGGCCGGGCGTTATCCGCTTCAAGCCAAGCCTAACGCAAGGTGCCAGATCAAACCGATGGACGCACAGTACACGCCGCACGCAACCGAATCCGCCGCCCAGACCTTCTGGGAAACCAACCAGTGCTTCAAGGCCGTCGAGGACGCGACCCGGGAGAAGTTCTACTGCCTGTCGATGTTCCCCTATCCCAGCGGCAAACTGCACATGGGGCACGTGCGCAACTACACCATCGGTGATGTGGTCTCGCGTTTTCAACGCATGCAGGGCAAGAACGTCCTTCAGCCCATGGGTTGGGATGCCTTCGGCATGCCCGCTGAAAACGCCGCGATCAAGAACCGGGTTCCGCCCGGTGCCTGGACCTACGACAACATCGCCGCCATGCGCCGTCAGCTCAAGGCGTTGGGCTTCGCCTACGACTGGAATCGTGAATTCGCCACTTGCGACGTCGACTACTACCGCTGGGAACAGTGGTTCTTCACCAAGCTGGTCGAACAAGGCCTGGTGTACAAGAAGATGTCGACCGTCAACTGGGACCCGGTGGACCAGACGGTACTCGCCAACGAGCAGGTCATCGAAGGCTGCGGCTGGCGCAGCGGCGCGCCGGTCGAGCGCAAGGAAATCCCCCTGTGGTTCCTCAAGATCACCGACTACGCCGAGGAACTGCTCGCCGATCTGGACGAGGTCGACTGGCCCGAACAGGTCAAGACCATGCAGCGCAACTGGATCGGCAAGTCCACTGGCGTCGAGCTGACCTTCGATGTCGCCGGCCAGGCCGACCCGCTCGTGGTGTATACCACGCGCCCCGATACGCTTTATGGCGCCACCTACATGGCACTGGCCGCCGGCCACCCGTTGGCCAAGCAGGCGGCCGCCGACAATCCGGCCTTGGCCGATTTCCTGGTGGAGTGCCAACACGGCGGCAATTCCGAAGCCGAGCTGGCGACCATGGAAAAGAAAGGCATGGATACCGGCTACAAGGCGATCCATCCGCTGACCGGCCGTGAAGTGCCGATCTTCGTGGCCAACTTCGTACTCATGGAATACGGCACCGGCGCGGTCATGGCGGTTCCCGCCCATGATCAGCGCGACTGGGAATTCGCCACCAAATACGACATCGCCATCGAACCGGTGATCGCCGATGCCGAGGGTAACGCGCCGGATTTGTCCCGGGGCGCCCATGCCGAGCATGGCCCGCTGATCAACTCCGGCGAGTACGATGGGCTCGACTTCGAAGCGGCCTTCGACTCTATTGCCGCCAAGCTCGAAGCCAACGGACAAGGAACGCGGAAGACCAACTTCCGTCTGCGTGATTGGGGCGTGGCACGTCAGCGTTATTGGGGCGCACCGATCCCGGTCAAATACGGGCCCGAAGGCCAGACCGTACCGCTCACCGATGACGAGCTGCCGGTCGCCCTGCCGATGGAAGTCGAGGTCGACGCCTCCGGCTCACCGCTCAAGAAGATGCCGGATTTCTATGACCTCGGCAAGGGCTGGACGCGCGAGACCGACACCTTCGACACCTTCATGGAATCCTCCTGGTACTACGCGCGCTTCGCTAGTGCCGACAACATGGAGGCGATGCTCGACGAGCGCGCCAACTACTGGCTGCCGGTGGACCTCTACATCGGCGGGATCGAGCATGCGATTCTGCACCTGCTCTACGCGCGCTTCTTCCACAAGCTGATGCGCGATTTCGGCCTGGTCGAGAGTGACGAGCCCTTCCAGCGCCTGCTCACCCAGGGCATGGTTATCGCCGAGACCTTCTATCGCCACAACGCCGACGGCAGCAAGGACTGGTTCAATCCTGCCGATGTCGACGTCAAACGCGACGACAAGAGCCGCCCCGTCAGCGCCGTGCTGCGCGAGGATGGCCAGCCGGTGGAAATGGGCGGCATCGAAAAGATGTCCAAGTCCAAGAACAACGGCGTCGATCCACAGTCGATGATCGACCGTTTCGGCGCCGATACCGTGCGCTTGTTCATGATGTTCGCCGCGCCGCCGGAGCAGTCGCTGGAATGGTCGGACTCCGGCGTAGAGGGCGCGCACCGCTTCCTGAAGCGCCTCTGGAAACTCGTCGCCGATCACCTCGACGCCGGCACGCCCGTCACGCTGGATGTCGACGCGCTCGACGACGAACACAAGACGTTGCGCCGCAAGACTCACGAGACCATCGCCAAGGCCAGCGACGACATCGGCCGCCGGACCACCTTCAACACCGCCATCGCCGCGGTCATGGAACTGGTCAACGCCATCGGCCGATTCGAGGATACCTCGCCACAAGGCCTGGCGGTCACGCGCGAAGCGCTGGAAGCCTGCGTGCTGATCCTGGCGCCTATCGTGCCGCACGCCTGCCATGCGCTATGGGAAGCCCTGGGGCATGAGACGCCGGTCATCGACGCCGACTGGCCAGTCGCCGACGAAGCGGCCATGGTCAAGGACAGCGTCGAACTCGCCGTGCAGGTCAACGGCAAGTTGCGAGCCCGCCTCGACGTCCCGGCGGCGGCCGACAAAGCCGCTGTCGAGGCCCTGGCGCTGGAGGCGGAGAACGTACGTCGCCATACCGAGGGCAAGACCGTGCGCAAAGTCATCGTCGTGCCCGGCAAGCTGGTCAATATCGTCGCCAACTGACTCGGCCCATACGCCCGTTCCCAACGGAACGGGCCCAAGCTCGCAAGGAGGCCTGCGTGAAGCGCCGTTCGCTCATCATCCGATCTCTGCTCCTGCTGACCCTGACGACACTGCTCGCCGGGTGCGGCTTTCAACTGCGCGGGCTCGACGCGGCCGCGCTCGACATCCCCGCGCTGACGCTGTCCTCCCCCGACGGACGCTTCGAAGACGCCGTGGAACAAGCGCTGAAAGGCACCGGCACCACACTCGAGGACGACGCCCCGCTACGCGTCAACCTGAGCGAGGAGCAGGTCCGTGAGACACGCCTGACTCAGGGAGTCAGCGGGAATCAGGAACGTCGCCTGACCCTCAGCGTGCCGTTCTCGGTACAGCGCAGCGAAGACAACGCCTACCTGCTCGATCAGCAGACCCTCGAGGCCAGCACCACGCTGAACGTCGACAACAACAACCTGCTGGCGCAGGACGAACTGCGCGACGAAGCACTTCGCTCGTTGCGTCGGGAGGCGGCTCGTCAACTCGTCGAGCGGCTGCGCGCGCTCGAGACGCCATGAAGGTTTTTCCCGACAAACTCGACGAGGCGCTCGGCAAGCGCCTCCAGCCGGTCTACATCGTCGCCGGCGACGAGCCGTTGATCCATATGGAGGCTTGCGACGCCATCCGTGCCGTAGCGCGTCAGCGTGGCGTCGAGGAGCGCGAAGTGCTCCACGTGGAAAATGGCTTTCAGTGGGGGCGGCTCACGGAGTCGGCAGCAAGCATGTCACTGTTTGCCTCGAGCAAGCTCATCGAGCTGCGCCTGGGCAGCCAATCGCCAGGGCAAGAAGGCGCCAAGGCACTCGATGCCTACGCCCGACAGGCCAAGGACAGCGACGACATCCTCCTTATCAGCAGCGCGCGTCTCGACCGACGCGCGCAGTCCAGCGCCTGGTTCAAGGCGCTGGACAAGATCGGCGTGTTCGTTCCGGTCTGGCCGGTGGATCATCAGCGCCTGCACTTCTGGGTGCGGGATCGCGCGTCGCGTCATGGTCTGTCGATGGACATGGACGCGGCACGCCTGCTCGGCGAGCGCACCGAAGGCAACCTGCTGGCCGCCGACCAGGAGTTGCAGAAGCTGGCGCTGCTCAACCCGCCCAACGCCCGGCTCGATACCAAGGCCATTGCCGGCGGCGTGGAGGACAACGCACGCTACGATGTCTTCACGCTGATCGACGCCTGCCTGCGCGGCGACCGCGTGCGCGTCTCGCGCATCGTCAGTGGATTGCGCGGCGAAGGCATCGAGGCCCCGGTGGTGTTGTGGGCATTGACGCGTGAGCTGCGCATTTTTCTGTCGCTGGCACAGCATCTCGATCAAGGGCAAAGCCTTGATCACGCCTGCAAGGCACAGCGCCCGCCGATTCCCGACAAGCGTCGCCCGCTATACCAGCAGGCCTTGAAACGGATGCCGCTCAAGCGGCTACACAAGCTATTATTGTTCGCACAGCGCTTGGATTTGGCCATCAAGGGCGCCGCGGCGTTACCCGTCTGGGAGGGGCTTCACGACCTGTCGCTCACCCTGGCCGGCGGACGCGGCCCCCTGGCCGAAATGGCGTATTCCTATCGTATCGCCTAGATCGATATAGGCTTACATTGCATCTAGCGAAGGGCACGTATCTGGCGAAGGAGAGCTGCAATGTCGTATACGATCGCACTCAAACGTATCTATCAGGCCGCCGAGGAGGACGATGGTGCACGCGTTCTCGTCGACCGCCTATGGCCACGCGGCAAACGCCGTGAGTCGCTGCAACTGACCGACTGGTACCGCGACGCCTCGCCCTCCAACGCCTTGCGTCGTGGCTGGCACCAAGGTGAGCTCAACGACACCGTGTTCAGCCATCGTTACCGCTGGGAGATCGAGGACGATCCCGACGTCTTGCTGCCCCTCATGCGCTGGGCGCGCGAAGGCACGCTCACCTTGCTGACCGCCTCCCGCGAGCCGCAGCGCTCGCACCTCCCGTATTTACGCGACATGCTGCTCAAGGCATTGGAAGACGAAGACCGCGTGGCGGGCGATCATACACCCGCGTCATCGCCGTGCTACGCCGATCAGGCCGCCCCCAACGACAACGCCTCGCCTGAGACACCGACCTCCCGCCACTGATCGCTATCCAAGAGCCCTCCGCACCGCGACTTGCCAACCCAGCGAGGCCCAGACGACACTCGGCGCCTCCCTAGGGAAGGTCCGAATGGTACTGGGGGGCATGACGAGGTTCCGAAGAGATCAATGAGCGCCCAGAAACCTATGCCGAAGAGACCAAAAAATCGGGAAACTCCAGGTGGTCAATGCTTTGCCTGGCGGCGGTAGGCTAACTATGATGGATTCTTCACAGGCATGAAATCCGAGATCCATGACAATCACTGCTTACACCGCCAAAGCCATCCATACAATGAATCCCTCGCAACCGGTCGGACAATGTGTGGCAATACGGGACGGGCGGATACTCGGCGTCGGACCAATCGACGAAATACGGCGTTTCGGCGAGGTAGTCGTCGACGACCGCTATGCCGACAAGGTGTTGGTGCCCGGCTTCGTCGAAGGCCACAGCCATGCGCTGGAAGGCTCAGTCTGGAGCCATCTCTATCTAGGCTACTTCGACCGGCGGGACCCGGAAGGCAAGCTTTGGGAAGGACTCAAGACACCCGAGGCGGTTCAGCAGCGTTTGGCCGCACACGTTGACCAGGGGGCTGCAGACAGCCCGCTCATTGCCTGGGGATTGGATCCAGTCTATTTCGACGCTGCACCGATCGACCGGTGGTTGCTGGATGCGGTAAGCGACACACGACCGATCGTCGTTATTCATGCCAGCCTGCATGTAATGTTCGTCAACAGCGCGACCATTGCTCTGGCGGGTCTCGTAGATATGGATCTCGAAGGCATCGTGCGAGACGATCAGGGCCAGCCAAGTGGCGTACTCGAAGAGTTCGCCGCCATGCATCCGGTGTTCGATGCACTAGACTTCGATATCTTCGAGGGCGTCTCAGATACACGCGCGCTGAATCGATATGCCCAAGCGGCACGGCGCGAGGGCGTGACCACAATCACTGATTTGCTCAACCCCATGAGTGATGCCGCGATTGCGGCACTTCGCGAGGCCACTGCGGCCAAGGACTTCCCGGTCCGCCTGGTGCCCGCGCTCAACGCTCTGGCCTGGGACCCGCAAATGGGTAGCGAGCGAGTGCAGCAGGCCATCGACTACAACCACGAGCGACTGCAGTTTGGGCTCGTCAAATTAGTCACCGACGGCGCGATACAGAACTTCACCGCCCGCCTGCAGTGGCCTGGCTATCTTACCGGGCAGGAGAACGGCGTCTGGAACGCACCGCCACAAACGTTTCACGACATGGTTCAGCACTACCACCAGACCGGGCTGCACCTCCATGTGCATACCAACGGTGATGAAGCGGTCAGCATAATCCTTGATGCCTTGGACGAGGCGTTAACGATGTGGCCACGGCCAGACCATCGGCACACACTGCAGCATGTGCAACTGATCCGCCAAGATCAGCTAAAGCGAGTTGCACGTCTTGGAGCCTGCCTGAACATCTTCGCCAACCATATCTACTACTGGGGCGATGTACACCTGTCCAAAACACTCGGTTTCGATCGCTGCCAGCGACTCGAGCCGACGGCGAGTGCCGACCGCATGGGTATCGTCTTCGGCATTCACTGCGATGCGCCGGTTACGCCGATCTCGCCGCTGTTTACCGCCTGGTGTGCTACCACGCGCGAGACCGCCAGCGGGGTCACCTTGGGCGAAGCAGAGAAGATTAGTCGTGCCCGCGCACTGGAGGCGATCACGCTAGGCGCGGCCTACACGCTGCGCATGGACGATCGCATCGGCAGCCTTGAGCCAGGCAAGCTTGCCGATATCACAGTACTCGACGAGGACCCGCTCGACAGCACCACGTCACTCAAGGACATCGGTGTGTTCGACACGCTGCTTTCCGGTCGGTCGACGGGCGGTGGCTAGGTGTGAATAGATACCGGCAGGCAAAACGCTACTCGGATTACGCCAGGCAAGGCACTCAATACCGGGGCAAAGCGCCCCGTTGATCAATACCCAAGGACGGCTCCCCTGGGGTTGGGCAGAGTGCCCAGCCCTTCCCGTGATCAGCGTGCTTGTGGATGGAGTCAGAAACGATGAGTACATCGATATTGCCCATTCCCGCCACGCTGCTCTGTGGATTCCTCGGCAGTGGCAAGACCACTCGCATCAACACGCTCATTGCCAGCGGTGAACTCACGAACGCGCTGTTTCTAGTCAACGACTTCGGGCGTATCAACATCGATGCCGAGCTGATCGAATCGCAGGAAGACCACATCTTGCGGCTGACCAACGGCTGCGCCTGTTGCGGGATCGCCGGCAATCTTTCCGCACAGCTTCGCGACATCCGGCGATGGCCGACGCCGCCATCGCATTTGGTCTTCGAGGCCAGCGGCATCGCCCGGCCACGCCCGCTCATGCAGTTGCTCGATGCAGCACACGGCTTCCGGCTCGAACACGCCGAGACACTAATAGACGCCAGTGCCTTTACGCGCCACTACACCGACGCGGCAGTCAAAGATATCGTCGTTGACCAGATCCGAGAGGTGGCTCAGCTACGCATCAACCGCATCAACTGGCTGACAGAGGCGCAGCGCGAGCAGGTATTGCAATCAATCGCCGCACTCAATCCGACGGCGGGCAGAACGCTCGAAAAGGCAGAGAAGCCGGCAGCAACATCCCAAGCCTCTAGCAAGGCGCGAGGCAGCGGGCCGCTGGTCACCGAGAGCGTAGAGTTCGCCAACGTCATCGACCTCGCCACTCTTGAGGCTCTACTGAGCGAGGCGACAACCACGCTGGTTCGCGCCAAGGGATTGGTGCAGGCGAACGACCATGCCGGCAGCTACCATGTTATCCAGCTTGCAGGTGGCCGGCTGACCCGGACCGCGACCCGCGCCCATCAATCGCGGGCGCTGGTGGTCATCGGCTACCCGGGCAAGGACATGGACCGCTTGATCGCCTCGTTGCGTGCGCTGTAACGATAGCTGGATTCAAGCCTCTGCATACTCGTTTGCGAGTGTAGCGGGTACGGGCCGGGTCATCAGACTGACCGCGACGAACACCGCGATATTGCACAGCAGGCCGACGATGCCGGCATTGATGTCCAGCGGCGTCGATTCCGCCACGATCTGGAAGTAGTAGTTGACGCCTATGCCGACAACCATCCCCGCGATGGCCCCCTGCTTGGTGCCACGCCGCCATATCAGGGCGCCATACACCGCCGGTACGAACTGCGCGATCGACCCATAGGCGCCAACCAGCAGCGCGATGATGCCAGCCGCCCCGAAAATCGATAGCCAATAAGCCGCTGCGCCAATCGCAACCACACCGACACGCATGATCCAGACCTGTGTGCGTTCATCCATGTCCGGCTTGAAAGGCAGGATCACGTCGCGGCCCAGCGAGACCGAGCCGCCATGGGTGATCGCATCCGAGGACGACATTGCTGCAGCCAGAGCGCCTGCCCCAATCAAGCCGTACAGCCAGCTGTTCGCCCCAAGATAGTTGGTCACGAGGTGCGGCAATATCTCGTCCGAACTTTCCAGCGCGTCTGGAGCAACCACACCAATGGCAGCAAAGCCAACGAACAGCACCGGCACCAAAAAGATACCAAACAAGGGGAACGCCATTGTCGTGATCTTGATGCGCTTTTCGGTGGTTGTATAGGACTTGGTGAATAGATGCGGCCACATCAGGAAGCCAAGGGCCGATACCAATATGACGGTCGAATACGCCATGGCCGACATCGGGGAGCCGTCTTGACCGATGGTCAAAAATCCTGGCTTTGCCTGTTCAATTGCAGTGAACATCTCCGTCGGACTGCCCTGCAGCGTATAGACTAGGTAATAGCCCACTGTCCAAGCCACGATAAGCATTAGCGCGCCCTGCAGCACATCGCTCCACGCTGCCCCGCGCACCCCCGAGGTTGCCACATAGGCGACCACGATGCCGTAGGCCAGCAATGCGCCGAACCAGTAGGGGATCACTCCGTCGGTGAGAATATTGAAAATGAAGGCCATCCCTTTGATCTGGAGGGTCAGATACTGGATGAATGCCAGTACCGAAATCACCCCTACGATCACGGTCAACGCTTTGGACTGATATCGATCACCCAAAAAATCCCCCATGGTGAAGAAATTCTTGCGAGCGCCAATACGGCCTACCTTCGGCCCCAGCAAGTACCATGGAAGGATCCCTAGCGCTATATAGGCCGGCACGAAATACGAGGCTGCCCCTTGGGAAAAGGCCATGCCGGGGCCACCGAGGAAGGAAAACGCACTGAAAACCGTCCCTCCCATCATGAACCAGATCACGATTAGGCCAAGACCGCGGTCCGCAACCGCATATTCGGAAACCGACCAGAAAGAGCGTTTGCGTCCAGCCATGAGCCCAATCACGAAGGCAAGTACCAGATACACTAGCATTGAGCCCAGCGCGAATACCCAATTATTCATGCTTGCCTCCGTTGCCATACTCATAGCGGTAGAAAAAGCACAACACGCAGAAGGCGATCAGCTCTAAAAGAATGACCCAGAACAGACCGAAAGGCAGCCCCAGTACGAGCGGGAACACGTGGTTGGCGAGCCCGTACAGTGGAAATATCATTAGCAGGAACATCACCACCACGAAAATGATGTACGGTCGGGTAACTTTCCTTTGGCGGCTGGTGGCCATAAGTGCCCTCCTTTCTATTGTTTTAGGGTGTTCTTTGGCGTGACAGCTCACGCTATTAATGGACTCACATCATTGAAGTTGTTTTTCAAGCGATTTGCGAGCCAGTCCGGTGAGCAGCCGGATGCCATCCGGCATGATCCGATCATTGAAATCGTACTCAGGGTGGTGAAGACCGCGGCTATGCTCGGCGTCGCCGGACCCGACATGGATATAGGCACCGGGACGCTCGGCCAGCATATAAGAGAAATCCTCCCCGCCCATGCAGGGCTTATGGTTCACCGCCAGCGCTTCCTCCCCGAAGCAGGTGGCTATGACATGCCGAGCCGATTCGGTTGCGCCCGCATCGTTGTAGGTGACCCCGAACTTATCCTCAATGACTAACTCGATCTCCGCGCCATAGTACTGTTCCAGACTCTGGCAGAGTCGGCGCAGGCTCGACTGCACGATCTCGCGGGTTGCTTCGTCGAGAGCGCGAATGGTGCCGGATAACTTTGCGGTATCGGGGATAACGGCAAAACCAGCCAGGTCACCGCTTTGCAGAGCACATATGCTCAACACCGCCGGACTCAGCGGATCGACCTCCCTGGCAATGATGGTGTGGGCCTTATGCACGAGTTCGGCGGCGATGCGAACAGGATCAATACAACCATGTGGGTTAAGTCCACCGTGCCCACCGCGGCCGTGAATGGTGATATCGATTCTGTCACCACCGGCCATGATCGGCCCCGGGATAAGGCCGTACTCGCCGATCGGCAGCGACGGCCAGTTGTGTAGCGCGTAGATTTCACGCATATCGAAACGCTCGAAGATACCGTCCGCAATCATCGCCTTGGCGCCGCCGACTCCTTCTTCTGCTGGCTGGAACACGAAATAGACCGTACCTGCAAAATCGTCGTTTTCCTTCAAGTATTCGACCGCCCCCAGCAGCATGCTGGTATGGCCGTCGTGGCCGCAGGCATGCATCCGCCCGGCACGCGCCGAGGCATGCTCGACGCCGCTTTTTTCCTCGATGGGCAACGCGTCCATATCGGCCCGAAGCCCGACACTGGCATCGCTATCGCCAGCCGCGCCCACGATCCAGGCCACGATGCCAGTCTGACCGATACCACTGACGTACTCGACGCCTAGCGACTCAAGATAGGCTTTCACCTTGCGAGACGTATCATGTTCCTCGAAGCCCAACTCAGGCTCCTGGTGCAGATTGTGTCGGAATTGGACCAGCTCGTTCATAGTCTCGGTCTTCATAAGCATCCCGTTCGCGCTACACCCATACTTAGTTGGGCGAGGAATTGCATCTTTTTCGATTATTTTAAAGTGTATTGCAGAACTTTTAATGTCAAGTCTTCAACCAAGCCCCCTACTCCCCACCAATGACTATTACCCCGCCATGGCGCTTGCCTTATCATCTGTTGGCGTTCGAAATCGCAGGCATCATGGATTCTCATCAATCACGGCAGCGGGGTGCGTTACTCTGGGTAACGACCAAAGTCGCAACTCGATAACACTCTATAACAACAGAGGTATGTCGCTGCCATGAAACACCCCATCACGACACTACTAGCCACCCTGGGCCTGAGCCTTTCCACCGTCGCCACGACGGCGCACGCGCAAGACGACCCCATCGTGGTCGGCGGGCTCAACTACACCGAGCACCTGATCCTCACTTCGGCCACCTACCAGTTGCTAAAGGCCAACGGCTACAACGTCGACAAGCGCGACGGGCTGGGCACCTCGGTGCTGCGCCAGGCGCAGGAGAACGGCCAGGTCGATCTCTACTGGGAATACACCGGCAACTCGGTGATTCTGTTCAATGATCAGCCGCAGCCGGACAACGCGGCCGAGACCTATGCCACCGCCAAGCGCCTGGATGCCGAGAAAGGCCTGATCTGGCTGGATCCTTCGGACACCAACAACACCTACGCACTCGCCATGCGCGAGGCTGACGCCGAGAAGCGTGACATCCACACCCTCTCGGATCTGGCTACGGCGATGAACGACGGCGCCGACCTGACGCTCGCCTCCAATGCCGAATTCTATGCCCGCGACGACGGTCTAAGGCCGCTGCAGGAAGCCTACGGATTCGAGTTCCCGCGCTCGCGCGTCAAGCGCATGGATTCAGGGCTGACCTACAATGCGCTGCGCGAAGGCGAGGTCGACGTAGCGCTGGTGTTCGCCACCGATGGCCGCAACGGCGCCTTCGACTTCGAGGTGCTCGACGACGACCAGCAGTTCTTCCCGGTCTACCAGTTGGCGCCGGTGATACGCGAGGAAACGCTCGACGCGCATCCCGACCTCGAGCCCCTGCTCAACGACATGTCTGCCGCGTTGAACGACGCGACGCTGATCGATCTCAACCGCCGCGTGGATGTCGACGACCAGAACATCGAAAGAGTCGCCAAGGACTTCCTGACCGAAAACGACCTGCTTTAACTCCCGCATCGATCCCATCTTCCTTACTGGGGGCGATGCGAGCATCGCCCCCTGCTGACGACAGGACCCTCCATGTTTCCGAGTGGAAGCCAACCCGATGCCCGGGAAGTACGCGACTTCCCGCACCCGATCGTCGAGGAACCGGCACTGTTCATTCCGCTGCCCGACGGCAGCCTACTCGCGGCACGAATGTGGCGGCCGGCTGATGCCGAGACCCATCCCGTGCCCGCGATCATCGAGTGCATTCCCTACCGCAAGCGGGATGCCACCAGTGCCGACGACGAACGCATGCACCCCTACTTCGCCGGCCACGGCTACGCCGCGCTGCGTATCGACCTGCGCGGCAGCGGCGACTCGGACGGCGTGCTCGAGGACGAATACCTGGCGAGCGAGCAGGACGATATCGTCGCCGCGATCGCCTGGATAGCCGAACAGCCATGGTGCAGTGGCCGCGTCGGCATGATGGGCATTTCCTGGGGCGGGTTCAATTCTCTGCAGGTAGCCTCGCGCCAACCGCCGGCGCTCGGCGCGATCATCGCCGTTGGTGCCACCGTCGACCGCTATCACGACGACGTCCACTACAAGGGCGGCTGCGTGCTCAACGAGAACTTCGGCTGGGCAGCCTCATCGCTTGCTTTCATGTCGCGGCCGCCGGACCCCGCCTTGCGCGACGACTGGCGCGAACTCTGGCAGCACCGGCTCGCCCATCAACCCTTCGTCGCCGAGAACTGGTTCGATCACCCGACGCGCGATGCCTACTGGCGCCACGGCTCGGTATGCGAGGATTATTCGCGCCTGACGACGCCGACCCTGGCCGTCACCGGCTGGGCCGATGCCTACGTCAACTTCGTCGCCGAGATTCTCGAGCATGCGCCCTGCCCCCGGCGCGGTATCGTCGGCCCCTGGCCGCACGCCTACCCGCACCTGGCGATGCCGGGACCGACCATCGGCTTCCTCCAGGAAGCGCTGCGCTGGTGGGATCACTGGCTGAAGGATCGCGACACCGGCATCATGGAGGAACCGCTGTACCGCGTATTCTGTCCGTCCTTTTCCGAGGCCGATCCACAACGCCTCGACGTGCCCGGCGAATGGCTCGCCGAGACACAGTGGCCGAACCCATACATCGCTGCCCGCGACCTGGCGCTAGGCAACGGCGAGCTGCATGCCCCGAACGATGGCGCCGCCCGCCCCGGCGTGGCCAAACTGCGCGCGCCCGCCGACAACGGCCTGCAATGCGGCGAGTACATCCCCCACAGCAGCGGCCCCGAGATCGCTGGTGATCAACGCGGCGACGACGCCCACTCGCTGACCTACGACACCGACCCACTGGATGCCGACACGGTGATTCTCGGGCGTCCCACGCTATCCCTGCGGGTCAGCGTCGACCAGCCGCGCGCCAACCTGATCGTGCGCGTTTGCGACGTCTCGCCCGAAGGCGTGTCGCAACGCGTCTCCTACGGCGTACTCAATCTCTGCCACCGTGACAGTCACGTCACACCCTCCGAGGTGCCGTGCGATACGCCGCTCGACGTGACCGTGTCACTGAACCAGACCTGCTATCGCTTCACTGCCGGGCATCGGCTGCGCGTCTCGGTGACCACCGCCTACTGGCCGCTGGTCTGGCCGAGCCCTTATCCGGTGACGCTGACCCTGCATGAGGCCGACTCACGGCTCACACTGCCCCAGCGAGCCCCGCACGATACACCGCCCGTGCAGTTCGAACCGGCGGTGTTTTCAGGGCCCATGCAACATCGGATCGTACGCGCGGGCGAACAGTCCCGGGACGTCACCCACTCGCTGACCGACGGCTGGACCCGGCATGCCATCATCGACGACTTCGGCGAGATCGCCTACGACCACGGCCTGACCAACATCGCCTCGGCGGACGAGCGCTACGCCATCCACCCTGCGGACCCGGCCACCGCGACCATGAGCAAGAGCTGGCGCCAGGCCTTTCAGCGCGACGACTGGCAGGTACACACCGAGACCTGGGCGGAGTTGAGCTGCGACGCCGAGTGGTTCTACCTGGAAGCGCGCCTGCAAGCCTTCGAGGGCGACGAGCGCTTCATCGACCGGCGCTGGAAAACGCGACGCCGCCGACGCTGGGTGTAATACCGTGGGGAATACTAAGGAGAGTTCCAGTCTCTGAAATAGGATGACACCTATTGGCTTCAGAATGCCCGAGGCAGCGCCTCGGGCATTTTTGTGACATGCGTCAGCCCCACAATGACACCTCCAATGAACCATAGCGGTGCAAGGACTACGCTCTACGATAGCCAAGGCCCCGCGTTGCGGAGTTGATTGTGCACATTGCACGACTGATTGACTCACCGAAAAGCGGAAATCGACAACCTCGCACAGTGATTGCCATCACTACCCAATAGTGGAACGTCTTTTGCTTCATGCAGGGTGTAGCAAGACTACCTCCAGCTATTCATGCGGACTCTCCGCGGAGCATACGATGGAAAACTCAGACTACCCATTGAGCGAAGTGCCCAATAATGAACGTAAAGGGCTACTCTCAACCTCGGTTGTACTGCTCGGTTTTACCTTTTTTACCGCCACCATGTGGGCGGGCGGATCACTCGGCATCGCATTCCCGTTCGGTGAGCTGTTGGGGGTGATTCTTATCGGTAACCTGCTGCTGGGCGCCTATGCAGCGGCCCTGGCTTATATTGCTTGTAAAAGCGGCCTCAACTCCGTGCTGATGGGACGTTTCTGCTTTGGCGAGATGGGCAGCAAGCTGTCTGACTTCGTGCTCGGCTTCACCCAGATCGGCTGGTACGCCTGGGGGACCGCCACCATCGCCGTGGTGCTGGTAAAGACCACCGGCCTGTCGGCGTCGCTCGAGACTCCGCTGATGGTGCTGTTCGGCCTTGCCTTTTGCGTCACCGCAATGATCGGCTTTCGCGGACTGGATCTGCTTTCCCGCTTTGCCGTGCCGGCGATGATGCTGTTTATTCTGATCAGCCTTTACACCGGCATGGTGGACGTGGGTGGGCTTTCCGGCCTTGCGGGGCAGACGCCTTCCGAGAGCATGAGCCTTGCCGCGGCCATCACCGTGGTCATCGGCACCTTCATCAGTGGCGGCACCCAAGCCACCAACTGGAGCCGTTTCGCCCGCACGCCGAAGATCGCAGTGATCGCGACGCTGGCCGCCTTCTTCGTCGGCAACGGCCTGATGGTACTGACTGGCGCACTGGGGGCGATGATCTACCAGCAGGCGGATATCGTCGATGTGATGCTGGCTCAGGGCTTCGTGGTGCTTGCCGTACTGATGCTATTCCTCAACATCTGGACCACCCAGGACAACACCATCTACAACTTCGCCGTCGCCGGCTGCAACCTGCTGCGCACCGACAAGCGCAAGGTGGTCACCGTGGCCGGCGCTGCCATCGGTACCGTGCTGGCCGTGGGCGGCATGTACAACCTGCTGATTCCGTTCCTGGTGCTGCTCGGTACCTTCATCCCACCGATCGGCGGCGTGATCATGGCGGACTTCTGGCTCAACCATAAGGGCCGGTATCCGGCGCTGGCCGACGTCAGCCTGCCGGCCTTCAACTGGATCGGCCTGGCTTCCTATGCGATCGCCTCCGGGATGGCTTACTTCTCCCCGGTACTCCCGCCGCTGGTGGGCGTCATCGCCGCGGCCCTGTGCTACGCCATCCTGCTGAAGCTGCCGCTCGCCAGCCCAGCGCTGGACCCGGCCGAAGACTGATATGGCGATAACCTGCGCCGAAGAGCGGCGCTGATCAAGGTCGACGTGGCCAAGAGCAACGGTCCGCCTAGCTGCGGACCACCTCCTTGCGAAGACTCGGAACGCCAGGTACAGGCCACGGCCTCAGCCGCGGCGCTCGCGCTCCAGCCGCTGCGCCATCAGCGAAGCCACCAGTGGCGTATCGGCGTCGCGGTGGGTCGGCATCGCAAAACGCGCGGCGTCGATCTCGTCGGTGTCGATGTCGGCGCTGACGAGGGTCTCGCCGTCCTCGGCCCGTGCCAGCACTCGGCCATCGACGCCGACGATGCAACTGCCGCCCCAGAACCAAGCGTCACCTTCGGCCCCGTAGCGATGCGCCATGACCATCGGTGTGGCATACATCATGGCGTAGAACTTCAGGCAGATCAGCCAATTGCCTTCGTCGTCGAAGTCGCCGTCAACCATCCCCGTCGCCGCGTTGACCGGCGCCAGCATCACATCGGGCCGCTCCAGCATGGCCGCGTGAGCCAGGCCCGGATTCCAGAGATCGGCGCAGATCATCACCCCGCAGGCGAGCCCATCGGCGTCGGCGACGGTGAGCGCCTGCCCCTTACCGAAATGTTTGCCCTCCTCGTGCCCGCCGTAGGTACAGAGGTTGAGCTTGCGGTGCACGGCGACGACGCGGCCCCCACACAGGCACGCCATGGCGTTGGCGTATTCGCCGCGACCGCAGCGCTCGACGAAGCCCAACACGGTCAGCATATCGCCGGCGGCATCCGCCAGTTGGAGCAGACGCGGGTCGTCGCGCTCCATCGCGACCTCGGGGACACGCGTCCCCAGGTCGTAACCTGTCAACGAGAGCTCGGGGAACACCAGTACATCAACGTCCTGGTGGCGCGCCGACTCGATGACGCGACGATGCGTCTCGACATTGCACGCGACATCGGCCAAAACGCATTGAATCTGGGCGGCGGCGAGTCGGTAATTCGTTCGGCGAGTGCTCAAGATGCAGGCCTCCTGCAAGGCAAATCAAAACGCGACATTATCGCCGACGAGCATACGGCGAAGTCGTTGAATTTCCTATCGAACGCCCATTGCCACTGAAAATGAATGAGATGACACATCCTAATGCCCAAAACGGGGGGCACTCGCGAAGAGCGTGTTATGCTCTTCACATAATACGAACTTATAAAAAGCCTTTCATATAAGAAATTTATACGAGTTCAAACAAACCACTCCGATCGCGAGTGCGAGGTCCGTGCCGTGGAATTACTGCAATATTTTCTCGACAATCTCGAATTGCTGGGGACCCTCACCCTCGAGCACATCAGTCTGGTAGGTGTCGCGGTGGGGATCGCCACGCTGACCGGCGTTCCCATTGGCATCGCCATCACCAAAAACGAGCGCATCGCCAAGACCGTGCTCTACATCGCCTCGATCATCGTGACCATTCCCTCCATCGCGCTGTTCGGGATCATGATTCCGATCCTCTCGCTCATCGGCCAGGGCATCGGCTACATGCCGGCGGTCATCGCGGTACTGCTGTACTCGCAGCTGCCGATCATCCGCAACACCTACACCGCCATCAACAACGTCGACCCGGCCCTGCGCGAAGCCGCGCGTGGCGTCGGCATGAGCCAGAACCAGCGCCTGCGCATGGTCGAGATCCCACTTGCCGTGCCGGTGATCATGGCCGGCGTGCGTACCGCCGTGGTGCTCAACATCGGTGTCATGGCGATCGCCGCCTACATCGGCGCCGGCGGGCTCGGCACGCTCATCAGTCGCGGCATTTCCCAGTCCGACCCACGTCAGCTGATCCTCGGCGCCGTGGCCGTCAGCGTGTTGGCGATCATCGTCGACTATGCGCTGCTGGCCCTGCAGAAGCGGCTGACGCCCAAGGGCATGGAACGCGCCGCCACCACCTGATTCGCCTCCGCGCCACGCGCTGCAAACTACAACAGGCTGCCGACCCGACAAGGACCGCTTCATGATTCGACTCGATAACTTGACCAAGGTCTTCGACACGCCCAAGGGCGCGGTGACCGCCGCCGACCACATCAGCATGGAAGTGCCGAGCGGCGAGATCTGCATCCTGCTCGGCCCCTCCGGCTGCGGCAAGACCACCACCCTGAAGATGATCAACCGCATCATCCGCCCGACCTCGGGCAAGGTGTTCATCAACGGCGAGGACACCACCAGCCTCGACACCCAGGATCTGCGCCGCAACATCGGCTACGTGATCCAGCAGATCGGTCTGTTCCCCAACATGACCATCGAGGAGAACATCACCGTGGTGCCCAAGCTGCTGGGCTGGGACAAGGCCAAGTACCGAGAGCGCGCCCGCGAGATGATGCACATGATCGCGCTGGAGCCGGATGCCTTCCTCAAGCGTTATCCCAGCGAGCTTTCCGGCGGGCAGCAACAGCGCATCGGCGTGGCCCGGGCACTGGCCGCCGATCCCCCCGTGATGCTGATGGACGAACCGTTCGGCGCCATCGATCCGATCAACCGGGCGGTGATTCAGGACGAGTTCCTGAAGATGCAGCAGGACCTCAAGAAGACGATCATGTTCGTCAGCCACGACATCGACGAAGCGATCAAGATGGGCGATCGCATCGCCATCTTCCGTGAAGGCAAGCTGGTCCAGTACTCGGAGCCGGACGAGCTGCTCGCTGCGCCCAAGAACGATTTCGTCGAATCCTTCCTGGGCGAGGATCGGGCATTGAAGCGCCTCAACCTGGTCAAGGTCCGCGATCTGGCCAGTGAGGAAATCGGCCTCGTCCGCCCGGACGACACCCTGGCCACGGCACTTCAGCGCATCGAATCCTACGGCTACGTGAACAGCATCGTGATGGTGAACCACAAGCGCCAGCCGGTGGGCATCATCACCGCCCCCGTCGCCCGCACCACCCAGGGCCATTGCCGCGATCACTACCAGAGCGTGCCGGTGGTGGTCAGCCTCGACGACGACCTGCGCAAGGTCGCCTCGCTGATGTTCGCCCACGACATGACCTGGGTGCCTTGCGTCGACGACGACGGCCGCATCGTCGGCCAGATAACCCAGCGCGCGATCACCCATCACCTGGGGTCGCGCTACCGCGCCCATTCCAAGGGCGATGACGGCGTCGCGCTCGACGAGGCCTCTCCGTCATCGGCCCCCAAGGAGTAAGCCCATGCCGACGCTGAATCTTGCCGGCGCCGGGCGTTTGCTGGTGCTGGTGGCCGTCTTCCTCGCTGGTGTCTGGAGTCAGTCCAGCGGCGTGATCGACGACTTCATCTTCTATCTGCCCGACGTCCATTACCTGGCCGTGCAACACCTGTGGCTGACCGTCATGTCCGGTGGCCTGGCGATCCTGGTCGCCATCCCGCTGGGCATCTGGCTATCGCGCCCCAGCATGGCGCGGGTCGCCGAATCCATGATGCAGGTCCTCAACGTGGGCACCACCATCCCCACGCTGGCCGTGCTGGCGCTGTCGATGAGCTTTCTCGGCATCGGCACCGTCCCGGCGGTCTTCGGGCTGTTCGTGGCCACGCTGCTGCCCATCGCCCGCAACACCTATACCGGGCTCAAGGGCGTCGATCCGGCCCTCAAGGAAGCCGCGGCGGGCATCGGCATGTCGCCCACCCAGCGCCTGCTGCGGGTCGAACTGCCCAATGCGCTGTACGTCATCTTCGCCGGCATCCGCACGGCGCTGGCGATCAACATCGGGACGGTGCCGCTGGCCTTCCTGATCGGCGCGGGCGGTCTCGGTGAGCTGATCTTCACCGGCATCGATCTCTACGACCCGGTCATGATGCTCTCCGGCGCGATTCCCACGGCGTTGCTGGCGGTCGTGGTGGACATGCTCATCGCCATCACCGCCTTCGTGGTAGTGCCGCGCGGGGTGAATCCGGGCCGCGCCTAGCGGACGCCCTCGACGGCTCGAACCCGACAATCAACCGCTATCCAACAAGCAACGGCTGTCCAACAAGCAACGAAAGGAGCGACACCATGAAAACCTTGATCCCCCTGCTCACCGGCGCAGTGCTGGCCGGCAGCCTGGCCACCGCCCAGGCGAACGAGATCGTGGTCGGCGGCAAGAACTTCACCGAGCAGCAGATCCTTTCCAGCATGACCACCCAGTACCTGGAAGGCCTCGGCTACGACGTCGAGAAGCGCGCCGGGCTGGGCTCCGCCGTTCTCCGTCAGGCTCAGGAAAACGGTCAGATCGACCTCTACTGGGAATACACCGGCACCTCGCTGATCAACTACAACGACGAATCCGCCGAAGGGTTGACCGTCGACGAGACCTACCAGAAGGTCAAGGAACTCGACGCCGAGAAGGGCCTGGTATGGCTCGAGCCCTCCGACGCCAACAACACCTACGCGCTGGCCATGCGCGAGGCAAGCGTCGAGGAAACCGGCATCACCTCGCTCAGCGACTTGGCCCAGGCGGTCAACGACGAGCAGGGGCTGACCTTCGCCATGAACGCTGAATTCTACGCCCGTGAAGACGGCTGGCGCCCGCTGCAGCAAGCCTATGACTTCCGCGCCAGCCGGGGCGACGTCAAGCGCATGGACTCCGGCCTCGTCTACCAAGCGCTGCGCGACGAGCAGGTCGACGTGGGGCTGGTGTTCGCCACCGACGGCCGCATCCCCGCCTTCGACTTCCAGGTGCTCGAGGACGACCAGAACTTCTTCCCGGCCTACGCGCTGACACCGGTGGTGCGCCAGGCGACTCTGGACGCCAATCCCGAGCTGGCCGAGCAGATGAACACCCTCTCCGGCCTGCTCGACAACGACACCATGTCCACCCTCAACGCCCAGGTCGATGTCGACAAGACGCCCATCGAACAGGTGGCCGAGAACTTCCTCGAGGAAAACGACCTGCTGTAATCGTCGTTCCGCAGACAGCGGGCACCGTGCCGGCCGACGGCGCACGGTGCCCGCTGCCTTCCCCTTCCCAGGCAAGAGTGTCATCCATGCGACAATCCCTGCTCCCGCTGATCGGCGGCCTGGCTCTCGCCAGCACCCTCGTCAGCCCCCTCACCAGTACCGCCGCCCACGCCGAGGACATCACCGTCGGCGGCAAGAACTTCACCGAACAGCTCATCCTGTCGAGCATGACCACGCAATACCTCCAGGCCCATGGCTACGACGTGGACCAGCGCGCCGGCATGGGCACCACGGTGCTGCGCCGCGCCCAGGAGAGCGGCCAGGTGGATCTCTACTGGGAATACACCGGCACCTCGCTGATCAGCTACAACAAGGTGACCGAGGACCTCTCGCCGGAGGCCACCTACGAGCGCGTCAAGGAACTCGACGCCGAGAAGGGGCTGATCTGGCTCGAGCCCTCCGAGGCCAACAACACCTATGCCCTGGCCATGCGGAAAGACGACGCCGAAGCACGCGGCATCGCCACCATTTCCGATCTCGCCGACGTCATCAATGGCGGCCAGGAGCTGGTGCTCGCCTCCAACGCGACCTTCTACTCGCGCGATGACGGCCTGCGCCCGATGCAGGAGACCTATGGCTTCGAGTTCGGCCGGCGCAACGTGAAGCGGATGGACCAGGGCCTGACCCTGACCTCGCTGGATCAGGAAGAAGTCGACGTGGCGATGACCACGGCGACCAACGGGCGCATCCCGGCCCTGGACCTGACCGTCCTCAAGGACGACAAGCACTTCTTCCCCGACTATGCGCTGACCCCGGTGGTCCGCGAGGAAACGCTCGAGGCGAACCCCGATCTCGCCGAACGGATGAACGCGCTCTCCGCCCTGCTCGATGACGGCACCATGGCGCGCCTCAACGCCAAAGTCGACGTCGACAAACAGCCCGTCGAAAAGGTCGCCGAGCGCTTCCTCGAGAAGCACGACCTGCTGTAACCGGCACGCGGAGCCAGGCTCCGCCGCCGACCGCGACGCGGGCCGCCTCATACCGGCCCCGTCTTTCGTCACGCCTTTCTTCGCCAGCACCCGAGGCCACTGCCATGCACGACCATGCCCCCCTCGACTGGATGCACGGGGTCGATCTCTCCGCCCTGGACGACGCCCACCTCCACCAGGCCAAGCGCTGCCTGCTCGATCTGCTGGGCGTGGCCACCGGCGCCACTCGCACGCCGCTGGCCGACAAGGCCACACGCTTCGTGACCTCCCAGCATGGCGGCGACCGCCCGCTGCTGTTCACCGCCGGAAAGGCCTCGCCCACCGGCGTCGCCCTGCACGGGGCCTGGCTGATCGACGCGCTCGACGCCCATGACGGCCAGGTGCTGACCAAGGGCCATGCCGGCGTGGCCCTGCTTCCCGGCTTGCTAGCGTTGCCCGAGGTGGCCGACCTCTCCGGGCGTGACTTCCTCGCCCTGCTCGCCTACGGCTACGAGATCGCCACCCGCGCGGGGATCGCCCTGCACGCCACCAGCCCGGACTACCACACCTCCGGCGCCTGGAATGCCCTGGGGGTGGCCGCCGTGGCCGCGCGTCTGCGCGGGGCCGATGTCGAGACCTTGCATCATGCCCTCGGCATCGCCGAGTTCTACGGCCCGCGCAGCCAGATGATGCGCTGCATCGACCATCCCACGATGCTCAAGGACGGCTCCGGCTGGGGCGCGATGACCGGCATCTCCGCCGCCCTGCTGGCCGAGGATGGCTTCACCGGCGCCCCGGCGCTGACCGTGACCGCGCCGGACGTAGCCGCTCTCTGGCAGGACCTGGGCGAGCGTTGGTATCTCCACGAGCAGTACTTCAAGGCCTACCCGGTCTGCCGCTGGGCCCAGCCCGCGGTGGAAGCCGTGCTGTCACTGCCCGCCGAGCAACGCGACCCCGCCGCCATCGCGCGCATCGAGATCGTCACCTTCCACGAGGGCAAGCGCCTGCACGTGACGCACCCGACCACCACCGAGCAGGCTCAGTACAGCCTGCCCTGGTCCGTCGCCTGCGCCCTGGGCCGAGGCACCGTGGATGTCGCCGGCGTCAGCGACGAACTCGACGCCCCGGATCTCAAGGCCCTGGCCAGCAAGGTGGAAATCCACGAGGATGACACCTTCAATGCGCGCTTTCCCGCCGAGCGCTGGGCGCGCGCCCGGCTGCATCTGGAAAGCGGCGAGGTCATCGAAAGCGCCGACTTCGAGGCGCGCGGCAACCCCGATCGCCCGCTTTCGGACGCCGAGATATTCGCCAAGTACTGGGCGCTGGCCGAACCAGTGCTGGGCGAGCGCGCGGCCCGGCTGCACGACGTGGTGATGAGCCTCGAGACACGTCCGGCAAGCGACCTGCTGGCGCTGCTCGGCGCACCCACGTTTTCCAAACAATAGCGAGACGCCACCATGCACTACCAGGACCACCTTCGCGTCGGCGCCGCGCAGATCAACGCCCGCCTCGGCGATGTCGATGCCAACCTCGAACGCCATCTCGCGTTCATCGCCGACGCACGCCGCAAGGGGCTCGAATTGCTGGTCTTCCCCGAGCTCTCGCTGACCGGCTACGGCCTGGGCAACCGGGTGATCGACGTGGCCTGCCCGGCTCATGATCCGCGCCTGGACGAGCTGGCCCGCGCCGCCGGCGAGATGCAGGTGGTGATCGGCTTCGTCGAGGAGGCCAGCCCCGGCGAGTACTACAACGCCCTGGCGATTCTCCAGCACGGCAAGCTCCAGGCCGTGCACCGCAAGCTCAACCTGCCCACCTACGGTGGCCTGGAAGAAGGCAAGCTGTTCACCCACGGCAGCGAGCTCACGCATCTTCCGGTGTGTCCCGGCTGGTCGGCGACCTCGCTGATCTGCGCCGACCTGTGGAACCCGGGGCTGGTGCACGCCGCCCTGCTAGCCCGCCCCACCGTACTATGCGCACCGATCAACTCGGCCTCTGGCATCGTCAGCGACGACTTTTCCAACGAGCAGAACTGGGCCGTCAACCTGCAGTTCTACGCCATGACCTACGGCACCCCCGTGATCATGGCCAACCGCTTCGGCCCCGAAGGCGACAGCCACTTCTGGGGCGGCTCACGCATTCTCGGCCCGCGCGGCGACACCCTCGCCCTGGCCGAGGACGGCGAAACGCTGATTGAAGCCCAGCTCTCGCGCACCGCCATCGCCCGCGCCCGCTTCGAGCTCCCCACCCACCGCGACGCCGATACGCCACTGGTACGCGAGTTGATGGACGGCTATCGCTGAACCAGGCCCCAAACGACACTCGGCGCCTCCCAAGGGAAGGCGCCGAGTGTGTGAAGCGGCGTCTAAATAGTCAAAGGCGAATCAGTCGCGGCGATACGTCCCCACCAACCGGCTCATGCCCAGAATATGCGGCTCAAGCTCGTTGAGCAGTTCCGGCTGCGTCAGTCCCTCGGGCAGTTCGGTGAGGGTATCCAGCGCCAGCACCCAGAAATAATACTGGTGCGGCCCGTGGCCCTCCGGCGGCATGGCACCTCCATAGCCGATAGCGCCACCATCGTTGATGCCGGCAGTGCCCGTCTTCGTGCCTTCTTCCAGCGAGGTGACATCCGCCGGCAAGTTGTAGAGCAGCCAATGGACGTAACCGTAGCTGCCATCCTTCACCAGCGGCGCATCCGGATCGTGGCAGATCACCGCGAAGCCCTTGGTCCCCGCCGGCGCATCCTTCCAGCTCAGGGCCGGGGACACATCGTCACCTTCCGCCGAATGGCGCTTCGGAATCGTCCCATTCGGCGTGAAGGCGGTGCTTTCGACTTGCATGCTGGACGGTGCAAAAGGCATGGCGATCCTCCCATGAAACGCATTGAAACGATGAACCGAGCAACGCCCTCGCGGCGGCTCTTCCCTACAAGGTGGTGGCGCAAGCGGAGGATTCAACCCGTTGGGCGGACAGTAGGCAAGGATCAGCACTATATGCCAAGGCACCGATCCTTCTATGTATAACGCCGCCAACACGCGCAGTTTTGAAGTGAGGCGTAGCCGCAACGGAAAAGCTGTCGCAGTGATTGGCCTGATTATACCGACTGTTCGATTCTATCGTGAATGGACTCCAACGCTTTGATTGCGTCAGCCGCGCATACAAACGCATGACTAATTTCGTCGCCGCAGCCATCAAGTATAGGCAACCGCAACTCAATCTGACTCGAGTCACTGACATATATTTCCACTTCGATGAACGAAAGGTCAGCGCCCCCATCGCACTTTGCGGTACGTAAAATGATACATTACCAAGGGAGGGGTTTAGGCCAGAGCTGCTTGCTCTATCCAGCCGCCCGTGCTTGAGGATTAGCAAGGTCAGCACATACAGTAAGCTCAACATAGCTATTTACTGCATCCTCGACCATTTTCTTAGTAACCCCGAGGGCATTCGCACGTGCTTTCAGATAATCTTTGTTTTCCAGATCCAGATCAAAAGATTGAAGACGCTTTCCTGGATGACTTCGTGAGACTTCACCCCTCGGATAATTTAACTGTGCGTTTTTCCATTCGGGAAGGTGTAGTCCCACGCAGCACTCTCGCCGTGGTGTTCCTTTGTAGCCGAAACCAGCCGTCCGAGGCGCTTGAACAGTTCTTGAATCTGGACTTCAGTCATTTTCTATGATCTTCAATGCTGCCACCTACCAGGGCGGTATAATGTGCGAATTTACCGGACTGTGCGGCTTTTGCGCAGGTCCGATGAAATGATGGGTCGGGCTGCACTTCACTTTCCTGCGACGGAGCGCAAGACCTGTTGCAGCGATTCCAACGACAAGAGCTCATCCGAGAGGAATACGACCATCCCTCCGTTTTCTTTTGCCTTTGAAATAGGTCCATTCTTCTTGTCACAAGTGAGCACGATGCTGTCAAACGAGGCAGCTGAAACTGCGGTATCGGCTTGGTTTGCTGAGAGGCCCGATCCCTTCTTAGGCTTTCCGAGAAGGGAGGATTGGATTTCTTCTCGAGCATACCAATGGTGCTCCTTATCCGACTGAAACGTGCCTCGCCCGAAGCCAGCGTATGTGGCTGGCCCATCTGCTGGGTTGGCTTCGGCAAACCCAAATGTTGCGGTTGTGACGACTTGATTTTGTGCGATGCTTTCATGGATGTATTGTTTCAGCGATCTTTTTTCAGAGCCATCTTTCCCGAGGTCCGGTATCGCACTGATTTCAATCTCCACTTCACGCATTATGTACAGTGCGAAGTCTTCGGGTGGTAATTCACTTCTGAGATCGATATTTCTATCGAAGAGGAAATTCCAAGCATTGCTATCAATCACTACTGAAATTTTCATGGCGTAAGAGCTATTTTAGTTAGGCATGACTTGGGCACTTTTTTGTGCGGCCCAACGCCTCTAGCAGAGGCACCAGCTCCGCTAGCGCTGGGGAAGTCCAAGGTCCGCTGGAACGCCTTGTTAAGGTGCTGAAGCACAGCTTCAAGTCCAGCATTCAAGGGTTTACGACCTTGATACAAGCTGCCCTTGAGTTAAGAATTTCACGTAGCTCGTTAGCTTCGCTCTCTCTCACCCCGGGTTTTAGTTCGATATACATTGCACCAGTGTTGCTAACGAATGGTAATTGCTGGCTTTCGGGATAGCACTCCAAAGCCCATACGGCACCATCGCCATGGGGTAATTCTTTCAGAATGTATCGGTAATCCGCCTTGCTTGTTCCCATTCTTATTCCTTGAAATATGTTTTGTACGTTTTCACACCTAACACTTAAATCAACCGACGCGTTAGCGGTCGGCTGCATTTACTTGCCAGCTGCCTAATCGACAACAGTTTGAACATGCTTCATCACTTTTTCTGATAACTCAAAAAGATCTTTAGCGCTTATTTCATACGCTTCAGATATTTCGAATACACCTTCAGCATCATTCACTCGCCGTGACCCTGGATCAGGATAGCGACCAGCCCATAGTACAAAGTGAGTAAGCCCCTTCAATATTGCTAGTTCTTTCTCACTCAAGTCCGGAATAAACTTGGCCAGATCATCAAGTCGATGGTGGAAGTGTTTCTTTTCCTGTCTTGTAAACTCTTCCGCTCCAAGCCGCATTAAGATCATGGCTTTCAAGCAAACCTCAAGGCTATAGCCAACCAACATTAAAACCACAGCATGATATTGACTGTGACATATGGTTCGAATACTCGGAGGCATACTTTCAAAGGTTGGGGAACTCCGCGCCAGGCAAACAGCTGCTTCGCTTAGCGCATTAGCATGGCTTAACCAAAGAACTGGATTCTTCAAATCTTTAACCGTTGGCGGTTTGGTGATATCTATTTCGAAGCCGTTCGCAGTCGCAAGTGCTCCCCATTTATGCCACGCCAGAGCGCTATAACCGAAAGGATCCTTGGAAAATCCATCTTTGTCTGAGTACATGAATGCCTCCTTACGCAGCTAACGCCAGCAATAAACGGCGCCCTGACAAGGGCGTCCGGTAGAGGCCCATCGGGCCGGAACGAATTTAATTGCCTTGTTAAAAACAGATGCGGATTCCGCTTACAGCCAGCGCTGACGCCAATAGCCCGAAAACTGTAAATGCGGATCCAGCCCATAGATACCTGCGTTTGCTATCAAGCACACGGTTTTTATGTGTCTTAATTTTATCCGGAATCCGGATATCGATTGCCGACTTTCTCGGAAATACGCCCGTAAATGCCAGCACAAGACCGATGAAGAAGGCGGACAGTATCACTATACGGAAGCCTTCAGGCACATCTGATTTATATAGAAAAGCAGCGCCACCACCAAGCAGAGCCACATTGATGGTTATCAGCAACTTCAGAACTTCATTAGCTGTTCCAATGTTGGCTTTTACCGTTTCGTAGCCCCACTGAATGTAAAAGGCCTCATCCTCGGTGACGGCCCGAGCTTTACCTTGAACGATTTTATCGTCTGTCATTGGTCAACTGTGACCGAGTTTCTTGTGCCACAATTTGGACAATTGACAACGTACGTAGGTGGCCTCGGAACATTATCGTCCATCAAAAACATAGTTGCGCCTTCCGTCTCAAACGTGGCTAGCTTATCGCAATTTGTGCATGTGTAAGTTACTGATGCCATAGCCTCTCTCTATTTTTAACAGGTATTAGACAGCGCGCTCGTTTTCCCACTTGAACGAGCAGCCGCGTTCAACAATCTTATCTATCCCACCCTTTCGCTCTTAAGTTGTTGATTTTAAAACATACTAAGAACAGTTCGGCGCGTTACGCAGAATTCGCGTGTCTGCTACCTTTGCCGGCTCTATCACCTTGGAACCAGCACGATCTCCTACCCCGCTGCCGTGTGAGCCACGCTACCGCCATGCAAAGCACTGAACGCTTCACCACCCGGTTCATCAGGTTGTATCGGCGACATCGAACAATACTTAACCTAGCGCGATTTAACGTCGATTAACATAGCGTTACACGAAAGGCGTAGACGCAGAAACGCCCACGCCGGTGTGAGCGGCGCAGGCGTAGGGTTCAGGCGTGCGGGTGGTTCAGGCGTGCGGGTGGTTCAGGAGGGGAAACTGAACAGGGCGGCTTTCTGGGCGGAGCACTTCGCTTTCTACCGGCTGGTTTTCCGGCGGTCCATCGCCGCGGCAATGTCTTCTTCGTGCTCTTCGCCCCAGCCGCAAAGCGGCTCCATGGCCCGCACCAGACTTGCCCCGAAGGGCGTCAGCGAGTAGTCGACGCGCAGCGGGATCTCTCCATAGTCAGTTCGCTGGACGATGCCGTCGGACTCGAGCTCCTTCAACTGCTGGATCAACATTTTGTCGCTCACGCCCCGGACGCTTCGCTTGAGCTCGCCGTAACGCGTCGGCCCCTTGTCTAAAAAGAACAGAATCAACGGCTTCCACTTCCCGGAGATCACGTGCAGCGTCGCATGCAGGCCGCAAATGAAACGTGGGTTTTCTGAGTTTTCTTTCGCCATAACGGGTACTTACCAAAAGGTGCATACTTGAACATTTGTAAGCGGCTTATATATCGTTAAAGCGAATCGAGTCAATACACGGAGATCCAACCATGAGTCGGCTACACGGTAAAATCGCAATGATCACAGGCGGAGCCAGCGGCATCGGCTTGGCCTCGGCCCAACGCCTTATCGAAGAAGGCGCCTTTGTCTTCATTACCGGACGGCGCCAGGACGTCCTCAACAACGCGGTTGAGGCACTGGGATCCAACGCCCGGGCCGTCCAGGCGGATGTAACGAAGCCGGAGGATCTCGATCACGTATTCGAAACGATCCAGAAAGAAAAAGGCCACCTGGACGTTCTGGTGGCCAACGCGGGCGTCGGCGAATTCGCCAGCCTGGGACAGATCACCGAGGCGCACTACGACTACATCTTCGACATCAACGTCAAAGGCACCCTCTTCACCGTCCAGAAGGCCCTGCCCCTGATGAAGAACGGCGGCTCCATCATCCTCACCGGTTCCACGGTGGGCAGCATGGGCACCCCCGCGATGAGCATCTACAGCGCCTCCAAGGCGGCCGTCCGAAATCTGGTGCGCAGTTGGGCCCATGATCTCAGGGGCACCGGCATTCGCGTGAACGTCATGTCTCCTGGCCCGACCAAAACAGACAAGCTGATGGAACTGCTCCCATCCGAAGCCCTGAGCGAGATGAACCGGACCGTACCGCTTGAGCGTCTGGGCGATCCCAAGGAAACCGCAGGCGCGGTGGCGTTCCTGGCGTCCGACGACAGCAGCTTCATGACGGGGAGCGAGGTGTTCGTTGACGGGGGCTACGCGCAGGTTTAGGGGCTAGGCGAAGAACGGGAGGCATTGAAGCAAAAGGGGTCAGATAGATTTAAAACCGGTCAGCTTGGTAAAAACAAATCAACCTGCCGCATTTACATTGATCGACATAGAATCGATCTGCCCCTTTAATTTGGGCTTTCCTTACACATAACGCCTTGCATATACAGCGACCCGTCAGGGGCGTCCGGTGGAGGCCCGTCGGGCCGGAAAAAATTTAATGCATTTGTCGGGCGCGCGCTCATGGAAACGAGAACAGGTTGACAAGTAGCCCGTTCGGGTCCGCTACCATAAACCGCCTCATCCCGAATTCCTCATCGCATAGGTCGTGTGACAATTCGAAACCACGGGCCTTCACTGCAGCGTATGTCGCCTCAACATCTTCGACCTGCACCGAT
This sequence comes from Chromohalobacter sp. 11-W, assembly GCF_029889905.1. GTDB lineage: Bacteria > Pseudomonadota > Gammaproteobacteria > Pseudomonadales > Halomonadaceae > Chromohalobacter. The sequence goes on from NZ_JARANZ010000009.1 coordinate 119,897, forward strand.
ATGATGACGCCCTGTGCAGGGTATTGGAAAGGCCGAGGGGTAAACTCATGGTCGAGGCGCATGATACCGATTTGCAGTTCCGGCTTTTCGGGCGACGCCATCTGGATGTACCAGCCCTGATGCTCGAATCCAACGACAAAACCCAGCAACTCTTTGTAAAAGTCGCGGGTCTCTTCCATCTTGTCAGTACAAATGTTTGGTAGCAGCCTCGTAACGGCGGTGCCTTCAGTCATAGTTTACCCGCTTGGTTTGATTAGTTCTCGATGCTCAACGCAAAACTTTGTGGCAATTTTGGAACGCAGCGGAGAAACTGCCCGACAGAAGCATTGTAATACGTAAATTTAACCAGCCTTAAACTGTCCCCATTCGACCAGAAACTGATATTAACTTAACCCCCTTAACATAACAATTCTAATATTCAATTAAATATTGACTCGATATTAAATCCGAACTCTACAGCATTTTTATAACTCAAAAATCTCTTCATCTCGCGCAAACTTCCTTTCAATAAGATTTTCTCTAACCTTACTCACATCAGACGTGTAAATCACATGAAGTAAACTATTCTTTGCCCGAGTTGATGTAACATAGAACAATCTCCGAGTGCGATCCAAACCGGTTTCTTCACCAGCATCCTGTTTTTTTTGGCTTGCTTGAGAAAGCTTCTTTGCACCAAAATACTGTTCGTAGGAAAATAAGAACCCGCCAGCTTCATCGTCATCCATCACGACCATTACACGCTCGAATTCGTTACCCTTGACGCCTTGGTGGGTTCGAAATATTGAGTTCTCATCAATGTAGTCCTTATAGTTCTGAATCTGGAAGAAGTCGCTCTCCAAGGCGTCAGCCCAAGCAGCAATCTCGCTGTCATCCCGCTCTTCAGGTTCGAGGCCAACCTCTGATCTTGCCTTTTGGTCTGACTTTGACTCAGTATCAGTTTCTTTCAAATTCGCCACAAACGACTGCAGCTTTTCTGGAATTCTCAGTAGTTTGTGCTCAGCAAGTACCTCTAGAACTTCGCGAAAGCTAACCTTATCATTTGAAACCACGTCTCTAAATGCATGTTCCGCAGCTCGGGCATTAGCGAGCGGGTCATCCTTGTCTGCGTCAAGTACACTGGCTTCCAGCAGTGGAGACTTGCCTTCTCTCAAGATATACATCAACTCTGCTCGTCTTTGCTTCCGGCTCGCCTTAGCCAAAGGAAAAACAATGCTAGAGAAAAAATTCAGTTCGGTATTTTCACCTTCAGCAATCCGCTCTTTAATTTTTTCTGATCTTGATAGATTGTCCCAAAGATCATCAAAACCAAGCCGACGCCCAGCCATTTTATGTTCCAAAAGCAAGATAGCGGTTTCTTTAGATTTAGTATCTTTCCAGCCCGCGTCACCCGTAACTCCCGCCATGATCTCACGTATATTCTCTTCGACTTGGTCTTTGTCTGGAACACCGTGCGGCAGTAAGAAATATCGAACGTAACCTTCCGCAGCCCCATCTCGGGCAAACTGGTTACGCTTATCATCCTCACTACGAATTTGATTAGCCAAACCAACGATGCGCCGCGCTGAGCGATGGTTCATCTTCTTGCCGAAAGTAGTCCAACCGCTTGGCTTAGTCTTACCCAACGCAGGCTCACCCCCGCCAAAGATACGCTGCATCGTATCTCCAAATAGACCGATAACTACTTTATCCGATTTGCCTGTATTCAGCTCAAAGAATGCGTTAACTACGTCTTTATTTGTATCCTGGCTTTCATCGATAAACATGAAAGGAAATTTGCTTACTATAACTTCCGCCATCATCGGCTTAGTGATCAATAAGCTTGAAAAAATCTTAATAACATCTGCATGCGACAATGCATTCTGTGAAGAGTTTACGCCGTTTGGATCGTAAATGAATGAGCGAGGTTGCGCCAACCATTCAATCTTCTTATTCAGACGGATAATATCTCTTTTTCGAGCATCGGAAGCCTTGCCTTCGCGGCCTTTCCTTTCTTTTTCCGCGAGATCTTCCAAATCAGCTGGAATTTTTTCCAAGTACCACTTACGTATGTCCTCATTAAAACCAGCAATAGCTGACCAACAAAAACTATGAATCGTGGAAACCGAGAATACCGGACTTTTCTCAACCCGGTCTGCGATTTCATCGGCTGCATTGTTAGTAAAGGTTACAACGGCAATTTGCTTTCCTTGTCGAACAAAGCTATCAGAATGCTTTTCTTTTAGAAATTCAAGAGCCTCCTTAAGGGAGAAGGTTTTGCCTGACCCCGCCCCCGCGAAGGTAATAAAGCTTTTTTCCGATCCTATGCGAAGGCACTCTTGGATACCTGCGTCAACAGTACTGTCATAATCGATAGGTTTAGTTTCCGCCAGGTAAAAATCTTCTGACATAATGTTCCCCTACGCTTTTGGTGAAAGTTGGGCTTCCAACCAGCTAAGCCCATCGATCATATATCCGGGGGGGTTGAAGCTATTCGCCTCGTTATCCGCGAGATGGAAGAGGCAATTGAAGGCAAAGTCTCCCTTATTTAGGCCTTGCAGATATTCATAAAGTGACTCAGATAATGATTTAGTGCCGTTTTCAAATTCCGTTTTCGCGTCTTTTATCCTCGTTTTTTTATGAAAAAAATCATCCTCAAAATTCGCTAAAATCAATGCATCTTCAAAAGTTCTAGATAAAACCTCCTCCCCAAAAACCTGTGTTGGCTTTTGATAAGCAATGTGAAGTGGTGCACCGTTGCTTGTTGTTTCAAGCTCCTCTTTTGTTAAGGCCACCAAGTCATCTAACGCTTCTTTCTTTGGGTGCCATTTCTTCAAAGTATCATTGTTTGTCCTCTGACCATCATTCTTTTTCGGGAAACACGATTTCTCCGTGTTATCAACTGAGTCAAGGTCTGTCAGCACTAGAGTTGCCACCCCAAGCTTCTCAACTAAATCTCTGTACTTATGCGTGTGTGCACCGTTCACCTCAAGTATAGAGATGTACCGACTCGACAAATTCGGGAAGCTCTTAGAAATAAACTCAGGCACGAGAAGACTCTCGGCTTGGCCTTCAACAAAAATTACGCCATCGGCGAAGAAAATGTCGCAATGAGTAAGCTTCAAATGTTTTCTAACAAATAGAAGCTCCTCTTTCGGCTTTGAAAAAAGCTCTGACATGTTTGCAATTGATGTATGGTCCATTTCAATGGACGTATTCGCACTATTGCGCCGGAAATAACGTAAGTCTTTGAAGTCAATATCGTTGATAATATGACTTGAGTGAGTGCTAATCACGAGCTGAGTCTGGTATTCAGACTTATCTTTTCTGGTTTCCTTATCGCGTAAATCGGCATGGTTTCGCAATGTATCATAAGCTTTCGATACAAATACGCGCTGGACTTGCGCGTGAAGGTTAACTTCCGGTTCTTCGAGCAATACAATATGAATTGGCTCAATCTGCTCTTCGACATTACCTTCTAAAGAAGCCGATTTACCAACGCGCATCCATTTATCGCGGAATTCAAGGAGTCTGAAGGTCAGATATATTAAATTCTGGTAGCCCAACCCCAAGTAGCTTTCAGGAAGAAATTCCTCTTCCATTTTATCAAAACGATATCGAACAGATGAAGATTTTTGCAGCGCATCTGTGCCGCTAATTTTCGCAGAAATTTCAACAATTGGGTTTCCCCCGATACCAGGGTAGCCCATACTTTTTAGCTCTTCGAAAGGTGCTTCAAACTGAGTATTCAACCTATCGGTGAAGTCCTTTTCTAACTTTTGTTGTTGCCCTAAAACATTAAGGTCGCCGGCCTCAGGGAAATCTTCTGGGTTCAATATACGTTCATAATACTCACGAAGTAACTTATTGAGTCGCTGTTTTTCCGAATATGGCCCTTTTTGGTCTGTGTGATCTTCAGCTCCTAGACCGCGTTGCTCGGATATAACGTCTACACGAATTAATTTTTTCAATGATTCGGGTTTGAGAGGCTGAAGAATTTCTTTAGCAGTAGTCTTCGCTTCTTCAGTAGGCCCTGTCTCTTTGCTCAAAATATAGTGCTTTTGTTTAATAAACTTACTAAAATTCCGACCCTTCTCCAAAAAATCGCATAAGTCTTTAGGCCACAGACTTACATCCCCTGTGTGTTTGGAAACTACACCTCTCGTATCAACGAACTCACGACATAGTTGGGATATATCGACCGCCTCGTAAGTTATGCGAACGAATAGAGCGCCACCGCGCCATTCCAAATCTGGGAGAATGTCACGAACTTTATATGCCTCACTAGCTTCCGCTGTGATCTCGACGTCTAAACTCGGCAATAAACTAACCAGTACATCCGATATTTCCTCCATTTTCTCACTAGCAGGAAATTCCTGCTCTACTTGCTCGCCCAGTCTGTTGATTTCCTTCCAATTCCGCTTCGACATATCTCGAATTCTTAAGTTGTCTGGACTTTTCAAGAAGGTGTGTAGCGCTCCAATACAGGACGTTTTTCCACTATTATTAGCGCCGACAAGCACAGTTGTTTTGTCATCAAGAACCAAAGTTACATCGGCCAGCCGTCTGTAATTTTTCAAAGCGAAGGAGGAAATTTTCATTGATCAAAACCTTAAAAACTGTGGGTCAAAAAAACAGGGGGTCGCATTTAATATTAATTTTCGCTACTTTTCTGCCAATGCCCGCTTAGAGTCGAAAACCACCTCTCGTTCGATGCCGTATGACGCGAAGCGAAGCGGCGGCCCGCCAGGGACGTCCGCTTTAAGCGAATTATTATTCCTTAGTCTCTTTAAATGCGGTTAGTTTTTTTAGCCTCTCTGAGTTCCCTAACTTTCTATAGATGGATATTTCATATTCAAGCGTAGTCAAAGGAAGCGTATGCCCATTAACAAAAAAATCTTCAATCTCACATTTCCACTCATTATTATCCTCCCAACAACCTTTTATTAAATTGACAGGATCAGCCATTATTTCAATTTGGATTGATCGATAATCAAGCACACAAAAATAGGACTTAATCGTACCACATTCGCTAAAACTATATTCTCTCGCGGTACATTCTTTGAGAAGCTCTGAAATTAGCTCACCACCTCTTTCTGTTGTAATTATGTCAACATCATTCAATTCGGCAACGATTCCTCGTATGTAATGGTTTGCTCCCCCCGTAATAGCCCACGGCTCATCAACATCATATAGCTTATCGCAAAGCTCAGAAATAATTTGTATTTGCTTAGATCTCCACCCTTCTTTTAGATAGTCTTTATTCTTCTCCCAAACCCCATTTGGAATATTTGGAGTAAGTGCTTTTGCTTCGCTATATCTAGTGAAAGCTTCTAACAAAACACTTTCTTTTGCTGCTGGCGCTTGAGAAAGATAGCTGTCAATATTTTTCATATCTTCTGTAGTGGCTCTGTATCGCAATGTTGAGGTTAAGAATTCATAAAGCAACCCCAATGAAAGAAGACTGTAGACTAACCGAATTGGCAATAAATCTGAGTTGACCTTCACATATGGAATGAATAGAAGTATGGAGATCAAAATAAATGCAGAACAGGCGCCTAAAATGGCAAGATTTCGTCGATAGGACTTATCAAACAGATGATAATTGAAGTAAGCATTTTCATGTATCAACCTGCGCAATTTTGCAGCATGCAATACTGTCTTATTTTTGGGGATTTCAGCGTTTCTTGAATGCTTTTCCTTTTTTCCTTCGACCTTTCTCCTAACGTAATTACTGGTTTTTTGCTTTTGGTTCTCTATCATCGCAACATCCATGGTTTTGACAGAAAGATCCGACAGCATAAGTTGCTTTTGAAAGCTATTACCTAAATTGTATAGAGCCGTTATTTTTTGCGCTAGACCCCACAAAGAAAATTGAATTACGAATATCCCAAGAGCAAGAAAGTAGAGATACCTTTCGCCTGCGTAGACTGACAGAGAAATAAGGAATAGAATTCCGAATAAAAAGCAAACCCTTAATCTAGAGTAACGTTCAGCCTCATCAAATATTGATTGATAATAATATTCCAAGTCTTGTTTCACGGGTTCTCCCTTCTTGCGTAACAGGTATTAGACGGCGCGCTCGTTTTCCACTTGAATGAGCAGGCGCATTCAACAATCTTATCAAGCCCGCTTTGTCGCTCTTAAGCTTTTGATTTTAAACACACTAAGAAAAGCTCGGCGCGTTATGCAGAATTGCAGGCTCTATCACCTTGGAACCAACACGGCCCCCTACCTCGCTGCCGTTTCGGCCACGCTACCGCTAAGCAAAGCACTGAACGCTCCACCACCCGGTTCATCAGGTTGTATCGGCAATACCAAACAATACTTAACCTAGCTTAATTTAACGTCGATTAACATAGCGCTACACGAAAGGCGTAGGCACAAAAACGCCCGCGCCGTGTGAGCGGCGCGGGCGTGGGGTTCAGCCGTGGGGGTGGTTCAGGAGGGGAAGCTGAACTGGGCAGTTTCCTGGGCGGAGCGCTTCGGCCAGCGTTGGGAGATGGCCTTGCGGCGGGTGTAGAAGCGCACGGCGTCGGGGCCGTAGGCGTGCAGGTCGCCGAACAGCGAGTCCTTCCAGCCGCCGAAGCTGTGGAAGGCGACCGGGACCGGCAGCGGGACGTTGATGCCGACCATGCCGACTTCGATGGCGTCGGCGAAGCGGCGCCCGGCTTCACCGTCACGGGTGAACACGCAGGTGCCGTTGCCGTACTGGTGGGCGTTGATCAGGGCGATGGCGTCCTCGAAAGTCTCGACGCGCACCACGCACAGCACCGGGCCGAAGATCTCGTCGCGGTAGATGCTCATCTCCGGCGTGACACGGTCGAACAGCGTGGCGCCGAGGAAGTAGCCGGGCGAGCCTTCCACCAGCGGGTGCTCACGACCGTCGACCACCAGGTCGGCGCCGGCGCGTTCGCCCTGCCCGATGTAGTCGGCGACCTTGTCGCGCTGGCCTTCGTTGATCAACGCGCCCATGTCGAGACCGCGCTCAGTGCCCGGGCCGATCTTGAGCTCGCGGGCCTGGGCAGCGAGACGCTCGACCAGGGCGTCGGCGGTGGCGTCACCCACGCACACAGCGACGGAGATCGCCATGCAGCGCTCGCCGGCACTGCCGTAAGCGGCGCCGATCAGGGTGCTTGCGGCGTTGTCGAGATCGGCATCCGGCAGCACCACGGCGTGGTTCTTGGCGCCGCCGAGGGCCTGCACGCGCTTGCCTTGCCGGGTGCCGCCCTCGTAAATCTTGCGGGCAACGGGAGTGGAGCCGACAAACGACAGCGCACGCACCTCGGGCGCTTCGATCAACGCGTCGACGGCCTCGCGATCACCGTGGACGACGCTGAACAGCCCCTTGGGCAATCCGGCTTCGTCGAGCAGTTCGGCCATCTTCACGGCGGCCGAGGGCGTCTGCTCAGAAGGCTTCAGGATGAAGGCGTTGCCGCAGGCCAGCGCCATGGGGTACATCCACAACGGCACCATGGCCGGGAAGTTGAACGGCGTGATGCCGGCGACCACGCCCAGCGGCTGATGGTTGGACCAGGTATCGATGCCCGGCCCGGCGTTGTGGGAGTACTCGCCCTTCAAGAGTTCCGGCACGCCGCAGGCGTACTCGACGTTCTCGATGCCGCGCTTGAGTTCGCCCATGGCGTCCTCGAGCACCTTGCCGTGTTCCTCGCTGACCAGCGCGCAGATCTCGTCGGCGTCGCGCTCGAGCAGGGTCTTGAAGCGGTACATCACCTGGGCGCGCTTGGCCGGCGGCATGTCGCGCCAGGCGGGCTGGACTTCACGGGCGGCATCGATGGCGCGTTGCACGGTGGCGGTATCGGCCATCGCCAGGCGGCGAACCGGAGCGGCGGTGGCCGGGTTGAGCACGTCGATGGTGCGCTCGCTTGTCAGTCGCTCGCCAGCGATCCGGTGGTATACGTCTGTCATAACATCTCTTCTCTATCGAATATGGGCGTCATGTCGGGATACGGGCCGTCTTAAAATTCCCGGCCGAGCAGAGCCTCATCGAACGGATAACGCGAGAGCTTTTCGATGCCGGTGTCGGTCACCAGCACTTCCTCTTCGAGCTTGACGCCGTCGGCGCCGCCGACCTCGCCGATGTAGCTTTCCACCGAGACCACCATGCCGGGCTCGAGAATGCCGTCCTTGGAGAAGCGGTCGAAGTCCATGTGGTGGGCGACCAGCGGGGTCTCGCCGTGCATGCCGACGCCGTGGATGATCGAGGGGTAGCGGCGATCGAGAAAGCGCTCGGGAATCTTCCAGGCGTTTTCGGCGATCTCGCGGTAGCTCATGCCCGGCTTGAGGATGCCCATGTTGTGGTGCACCTGGTCATAGGCCATCCGGTAGAGGCTCTGCTGATAGGCGGTGGGCTTGCCGGGGCCAACATGGAAGGTGCGTGAGAAATCGGAGTAGTAGCCGTGGCAGCCGATGGTGTCGGTATCCAGCGCGACCAGTTCGCCGGGGCGAATCACCCGGTTGCTGGCTTCGTTGAACCAGGGGTTGGTGCGCGGGCCGGAGGACAGCAGCCGTGTCTCGATGAACTCGCCGCCCTGGCGGATGACATCGCCGTACATGATGGCGAACAGCTCGTTTTCGGTGATGCCGGGCTTGATCGCGGCTTCCACTTCGGCCACGGCGGCCTCGCTGCCGGCCATCGACTGGGCCAGGCAGGCGATTTCTTCGGGCGTCTTGATGCGCCGGCAATGCAGGGTATCCTGCATGCAGTCATAGACATCCAGCCCCTGGGCTTCCAGCGAGCGGGCCAGATTCATTGTGCAGCGGTCCATGCCGATCTTCTTGTTGCCCTTGCCGTGTTCTTTCATCAGCTCGGCGATCTCGATGCCAAACGGGTCGGAGGACATGTTGTCGCGCTGGTTGACGGCGGACCACACCACCTTGGAGGTGCGCGCTTCGTCGATGGTCTCCAGCCAAGTGGAGACGTGCGCGCTGCCCGGGTATTCGAACAGGATCACCGGCCCTTCGAGCGGCACGTAGATGTAGCGCGTGGAGTTGCGCAGGAAGTAGCCGAACATGTTGCGCGAGCCGGTGGCGTAGCGCTGGTTGTACGGGTCGAACAATACCAGCGCGGCGTAGCCCTGCTCGGCCATCATCGCGCGTAGGCGCTTGAGGCGCCCGCCGCGCAGCTGTACCGGATCGAAGGCGGTGGGAATGCTGTCGCCGTTGGCCATGGGGGCGGAGGGCACGACTGGGATGGCGTCGGGTTCGTTGTCGGTCAGGTTTTCGAAGTCGACGATGCTCATGATCAAGCTCTCTGTATCTGTTCGTTATGGGGCGCGCTTCGTGATGAGGCACGCTCGCCGTCGCGGGAACTGTCTCCGCGACGGCGAGCGTGGGCCGGGGTCGGCGGCCGGTGATCCGGTATTGTCAGTCGGCGAGGCTGTCGCTGCGCTGCATGCCCTCTTCCAGCAGACGCTCGTGCACCGGCGCCATGCGCCCGAAGATGCGCTTGGCGCGCTCGGGGCGGCCGATGAAGCCCGGCTCCTTGGCGTAGGCGAAGATCACCGTGTGGCGCTCGCGGTCGCCTTCCACCGGGGTCACGCGGTGCAGCGAGTAGCGGCCGAAGAAGACCTGCAAGTCGCCCGGCTGGAGATCCAGCGACTTGATCTGCGAGCGGTCGCCGTCGATGACCTTTTCCACCCCGTCGAAGTTCTCGCCCTCGGGGCTGCGGATGCCCGGTGCGTACTCGAACCGGCCGCCGCCGTGGGACTGGCGCGTCATCATGGTGACGATGAATTCGTTGGTGTCGTAATGCCACGGATGCTGACAGCCCTCGCGCAGCACGTTGACGACCAGGTCGGCCAGCGGATCGGCGTACTGGTGGATCTCTTCCATGCCCACCACGCTGGCGATGAAGCGCTGGAAACCGGGATCGGAGTAGACCTGACGAATGATGGTGTCGGCGCCGATGCGGTCCCCGGCGACGAAGCCGTTGGTACGGTCGCCGAAGCGGTTCTTGGGATGCGAGGCCGGCAGGCTGGGGTCGCCGTCGCTATTGTAGGGGTTGGTCTCGGTCTGGTTGTAATGCGCTTCCGGCGAGAGCCGCTCGGTTTCGCGTTCCAGCCGTGTCAGGGCCTCGTCGGGCACGAAGCCCTTGAGTACCACACAACCGTCCTGGCCGAGTTGGGCACGGCACTCTTCGAGGAGGGCCCGGCCGCGTTCGCCATCCAGCTGGTCGATGGGATAGCGCTCGAGATCGATCAGACCGTGGAGTGCGTTGTCGTCTGCCTGCGTAGCGTTGGCTGGCATGCGGATCTGCTCCTGACTTTTTGCAAAGACGTTTCCAGTAACGTATGGACAGGGTAGAGAGGCAGGTTCAATAATAGAAATGAATGGTTAAGATCAAAAAGATTGCAAAGGCTCATAGATCATGGACACCGACCTGCTCCGCGCCTTCGTCACCGTCGCCGAGTGCGAGGGCTTCAGCGCCGCCGGCAAGGTGCTGCATCGCACGCAGTCAGCGGTCAGCCTGCAGATCAAGCGGCTCGAGGATCAGATGGGCGAGTCACTGTTCGAGCGCACCAGCCGCAGCGTGGTACTGACGCCGCCAGGCGGGCGCTTGCTGCCCTACGCGCGACACATGCTCAAGCTTCAGGACGAGGCACGCCGGGTGATGGGGGTGGACCGCCAGGGCGAACTGATCCGCCTGGGTACCTCGGAGGAACAGGCAAGCACCTACTTGCCCGAGCTGCTGCCGCGGTTCGCCGCCCGCTTTCCCGAGGTGCGCCTCGAAGTGAGCTGCAGCATCAGCGGCTCGCTGGTGCATGATTTCCAGGAGGGGCTGCTGGACGTCGCGCTGGTGGTGCGCCATGGCCCCACGCAGACCGGCCGCCTGCTGGGCCGCGAGCCCATGGTGTGGGTGGTGGCCGAGGACCGCGCCATCGACGACTGGGAGATTCTGCCCCTGGCGCTGAACCCCGAGGGCTGCATCTTCCGCGCCCATGCGTTCGCCGCGCTGGGGCCCACCGACCGGCGCTGGGACGTGCGCTACTCCAGTCGCTCCCCCACCGGCATCAATCTGCCGGTTCAAGCCGGGCTGGCCGCCACGGTCAAGACCCCGCGCAGCGTCCCCGAGGGCTGCCGCATCGTCGGCGAGGAAGAAGGCCTGCCACCCCTTGGGCACGTCGAGATCGAAATGCACCGCACGCCCGGCCACTCCAGCGACGCCTTCGTCGCCTTCTGCGACGAACTGGAAGCCATCGTCACTGCGACCGACTCGCTGGAATCGCTGGAATACGTGGCGGCCCAAGGCTGAACGCGAAACGGCGCCCCGGGAGGCGCCGTTGGCGTTTGCTTCGAACGTGCAGTCCAGAGTGCTTCACTAATAGAGACTTACGACTCGATACCCCTTCCCGGCGATTCGCTACAAGTCGATGCCCAACAACTTGGCGCCGTAGCCCCACAACAGTACGGTCACAGCTAGCAACGCTTCGAGCACCAGCACGCCGATACCCAGCGTCGAGCCGGTGACGATGAACCCCTCTTCCGCGCCGATGTCGAGGAAGTTGGGAATCCCCAGATACAGCAGATAGGCGCTGTAACAGAGCCCGACGATGGTTGCCAGCATGCACAGCCACACCAATGGGTAGAGAGCGACGCCGCCGCCGACGAACATCGGCGTGGCGACATACCCCGCAAAGATGATGCAGCGTCGACGACTCGGAGGGTTGGAATAACGCTGCGCCATCCAGTGGATTACCGAACCCATGAAGCCCACCGCTATCAAGATCGCCACATAGAAGGCGACACCCGCGAAGAAGGCGTCAAGATAGTTGAGTTGGATGGTATGCCCACCCCCGAAATCCCAGCCGACTTGGGTGGTGCCAATGAATGCACACACCACCGGGATCAATGCCATTTCCAGAACGTGGTGACTGTAGAGGTGGGTAATCGTCTCCTTTTCGTCGTGGATCTGCTTCCATTCACGGTTCGGGTGCACCAAGAGTCCCCAGACATGCGTGAGCATAGAAAACACCTCCTCCATCGCCGATATGCGCATCACGTCGCGGCGCGCTTCATGATCGATGTGCCCCGACGTTTTTATCAGTGTAGTCAGTATTTTGCTCAGCAATATCAGATTTACCGCTTGAAACGGCATGCACGTAATAAAGCGACACCCAAGGCGGGTGTCGCTTTGCTATCGCTGTATTTCAGGCGAGATGCGAGTAGTGCGTTACTTCAAGCGTTCGAAGACGGTCGCCACGCCTTGGCCCATACCGATGCACATGGTCGCCAGGCCTAGGGTGGTGTCTTGCTGACGCATGACGTTGAGCAGCGTGGTGCAGATGCGTGCCCCGGAGCAGCCCAGCGGATGGCCCAGGGCGATGGCGCCGCCATTGAGGTTGACGACCTCGTCCATGCGCTCGCGCAGGCCGAGATCCTTGAGTACGGGAATCGACTGCGCGGCGAAGGCTTCGTTGAGTTCGACGGTCTGGATGTCGTCGATGGCCAGGCCCGCACTTTTGAGGGCCTTCTGCGTTGCCGGTACCGGGCCGTAGCCCATGATCGAGGCATCGCAGCCGGCGACACCGGTGGAGACTACCCGCGCCAGCGGCTCGAGTCCCAGCGCTTGCGCGCGCTCGTAGCTCATCACCGCCAGCGCCGAGGCGCCGACCGAGAGCGCCGAGGATGTGCCCGCCGTGACCGTGCCGCCCTTGGGATCGAAAACCGGCTTGAGCTTGCCCATGTCTTCCAGATTGGCGTCGTGGCGGATCACCTCGTCGCGGTCGATCAAACGCCGGAAGCCATTGGCGTCGTGCCCTTCGACACCGACGATCTCGTTATCGAAGTAGCCGTTTTCGTTGGCGGCCACCGCGCGTTGATGCGAGCGCACACCGAACGCGTCCTGTTCTTCACGGCCCACGCCGTGCATTTTGCCCAGCAGCTCGGCGGTCAGGCCCATCATCATGGCGGCCTTGGCGGCGTACTTGCTGGCCGCGGGATTGACGTCGACGCCATGGTCCATCGGCACGTGTTCCATGTGCTCGACACCGCCGATGATGTAGAAGTCGCCCATGCCGGCCTTGATGTTGGCCGTGGCGATATGCAGCGCGCTCATCGACGAGCCACACAAGCGATTGACCGTCTGCGCCGGCACGCTGCGCGGGATACCGGTCATGATCGCGGCATTGCGCGCGATGTTCATGGACTGCTCGAGGGTCTGGTTGACGCACCCCCAGATCACGTCGTCGACCTCGGCGGGCACCAGGTTGGCGTTGCGATCGAACAGTGCCTGCATCACCGAGGCGGAGAGGTTTTCGGCGCGCACGTTGCGGAAGGCACCGTGCTTGGCCTTGGCCATGGCGGTCCGAACGGCATCGACCACCACGATATCTCTAGGATTCAAACTCATTTTCGCGCTCCTCGTTGCGTGGTGGCTCATTGATCGGATTCGGACGTGTCGGGATAGAAACGCTCGCCCTTGGCGGCCATGTCACGCAGCCGTTCGGTGGGGCGATAAAGCGGTCCGAGTTCCTCGGCCAGCGTTTCGGCCTGAGCGACGAACGTCTCGACGCCCAGCGCATCGATGTAACGCAATGCCCCACCCCGGAACGGCGGAAAACCGATGCCGTAGATCAATGCCATGTCCGCCTCGGCGGGCGTCGCCACGATGCCGTCTTCCAGGCAGCGTACGGCTTCCATGCACAGCGGGACCATCATGCGCGCGACGATATCGTCGTCGCTGAACTCGCCACGCGTGTCGACGGCTTCTTCGACCAGCGCATGCGCCTGCTCGTCGGAGACCTTCTTGGGCTTGCCCTTCTTGTCTTCTTCGTAGCGATAGAAGCCTTTGCCGTTCTTCTGGCCCAGGCGATCCTCGTCGTACATGCGTTGAATCGCTGTCTTGCCACCGTTCTTGGCTTCCTGCGCCATGCGGTCGGGGAAGCCTTCCGCCATCACCGCCTGCGCGTGCACGGCGGTGTCCATGCCCACAACGTCCAGCAGGTAAGCGGGGCCCATGGGCCAGCCGAACTTTTCCATGACCTTGTCGACGCGTTCGAAGTCGGCGCCCTGCTCGACCAGGAGGCTGAAGCCACCGAAATAGGGGAACAGTACGCGGTTGACCAGAAAGCCCGGGCAATCGTTGACCACGACCGGTGTCTTGCCCATCTGCCGGGCATACGCCACGGTCGCGGCCACGGCGGCATCGCTGGTTTTCTCGCCACGGATGACCTCGACCAACGGCATGCGATGCACGGGGTTGAAGAAGTGCATGCCGCAGAAGTTTTCGGGACGCTTGAGATTGGCCGCCAGGCGGTCGATGGAGATCGTCGAGGTATTCGAGGTCAGCGTGGCGTTGTCGTCGAGTAGCCCTTCGACCTCGGCCAGCACGGCTTCCTTGACCTTGGGGTTCTCGACCACGGCCTCGACCACTAGATCGACATCGCCGAAGTCACCATAGGAGAGCGTGGGGCGAATGTTAGATAGCGCCTCGGCGACTTGATCGCTACTCAGGCGGCCACGTTCGAGTTGCTTGCCAAGCAGTTTGCGGGCTTCTTGCAGGCCCAGTTGCAGCGCTTCCTCCTTGATGTCCTTCATCAGGATCGGCGTGCCCTTGTACGCGCTCTGATAGGCGATACCGCCGCCCATGATCCCCGCACCCAGCACCGCCGTCTTGTTCACGGCAGCCGCCTGGTTGGCGTACTGCTTGCCCTTTTTCTTGACCAGTTGATCGCTCAGGAACAAGCCGACCAGGTGATAGCAGACATCGGTCTTGGCGAGTTTGGCGAACGCCTTGGCTTCGATGGCCTGGGCGCGTTCACGGCCTTCGCCGGCGCCCTTCTGGATGACCTTGATCGCCTCGATGGGGGCCGGGTAATGCGGCCCGGCCTTGCCTGCCACATAGCCCTTGGCGGTCTCGAACACCATCATCTGCTCGATGGCGTTGAGCATCAGCGGGGACTGTTTGACGCTGCGGCGTGCCTGGTGGTCGAGTTCACCGGCGTTGGCACGGCCCAGAATATCCAGCGCGGCGGCTTCCAGAGCGTCACCGGAGACGACGGCATCCACCGCGCCGACTTTCAAGGCGGCATCGGCACGGTTTTCCGTCCCGCCAGAAATCCACTCGATGGCGTTGTCGGCGCCGATCAAGCGTGGCAGACGCACGCAACCGCCCCAGCCCGGCAGGATCCCCAGCTTGGTCTCGGGCAGCCCTAACTTGGCGCTGTCGCTCATCACTCGGAAATCGCACGCTAGGGTGATTTCGCAGCCACCGCCGAGTGCCAGGCCGTTGATCGCCGCCACGCTGGGAAACGGCAGATCCTCCAGGGTGTTGAAGATGCCGTGCACGCGCGTGTTCATGTCGACCAGGAAGTCTTCGTCGCGGCGGAACATGCCGTGGAACTCGGTAATGTCGGCCCCGACGATGAAGGCGTCCTTGGCGCTGGTGATGACCAGACCTTTGACATTCGCTGCCTCGCCGAGCGCCGCCAGAGCCGCTTCGAACTCTTCGATCATCTTGCTCGAGAGCGTGTTGACGGACTCGTCTTGCGCATCGAAGGTCAGCATGGCGATGCCGTCATCGCGCTGCACCACCGTGATGGCGTTACCTTGATAAATCATTCAGGGCTCTCCCTGCTGTTAGCCTGGACCTCACGATTCACGAAGGAGACATGCGCCGAGCTCAGGCGTGGCGCTGCTCCTCGCACACTTTCATACAGTCGTTTGAATGTAGATCAGCTTGCGCCAGCCAAGCGGTGGCGTCAAGTCTTCCGCCATTAGCGAATGGTCGCGTTGAAACACGTCTTATCGAGATACATCCGACGGGACAACTCCCGGTCGCGATGGACTCCTGATAGGATAGGCATCTTTGCGATCCGCCAACCATCGCGTCGCTTTTTTTACGCGCGCCCTTTTTATAAACGCTGCATCGGAACATCCATACGCCTCATGCCCTTACCCGCTAGCGCGACACTGCTCGCTCGCATCACGCCGCTTGTCGAAAAGCTCAAACGCTATGCCTGGTTGTGGCCGCCCACCGCCTTCGTCATCGGCTTGCTGGGATTTTTCTTGGTCAATCGCCAGCAGTGGCTGGGCGCAGTGCTGGCCCTGGGGCTGCTGTTCGCCTGGTGCCTGCTGCTGGCCGAAAGTCTCTTGACCCGGTTGCTCAACTTTCGCGGCCAACCCGGCCTGCCTCGCATGGTGACGACCTTCATCGCGCAGCTCATTCACCAGGAGACGTTGTTCTTCACGCTGCCCTTCTTTCTGGCCACCACGGTATGGGCAAGCGGCCAAGCCATCTTCACGTTGCTGCTGATCGGCTGTGGCCTACTGGCGATTCTCGACCCCTTGTATTTCGGCCTCGCGCAACGCCATCGTTGGCTGTACTTCATGTTCCACGCATTGTGTGTGTTCGTGGTGGTGCTGGTGACATTGCCGATCATGCTGCATCTGACCACCGGGCAGAGCCTGATACTGGCGATCGTCGCCATGGCGATTTTCAGCGTGCCCAGCCTGATCAACCTGATGCAGCCTCAAGGTCTCTGGCGCTGGCTGGCGATGATCGGGCTGATCGTGGTGCTGGCCTCGGCGGCCTGGATAGGACGGGTATGGATTCCGCCGGCTACGCTGTGGCTCTCTGGCAACGCCCTCTCGCCGAGCTTCGATGTCGGGGCCCGCGAGCCGCGCGGCGAAAGCGTGCTGACCCCATCGACACTCTCGGGGCAAGGCTTGTACGCTTACACCGCAATTCGCGCGCCACGTGGCCTACGCGAGAAGATCTATCACGTGTGGCGGCACAATGGCGAAGTGGTCGATCGCATACCGTTGGTCATCCGCGGGGGACGCGAGCAGGGCTATCGCGCCTGGACGCACAAGCAGAACTTTCCCTCGGCATCGCAAGGCAGCTGGCAGATCGATGTAATGACGGCCACCGACCAGCGGATCGGTACACTGCGTTTTCGTGTCGATGAGGATGCCTCGAAGGCCACGCATGCCGATAGCGACATCCACTCACCTCCGGGGTTGCCTGGCTGGAACATCCGTCACCTGGTCGCTGGTGCGACCCAGGACGATGAATGAAAGGTCGACGATAGTGTGACTTGCAATAGCACGTCCCACTCGGGACAATCCCGTTAGGTTCCTAACCAATACAAGGCCCATGCATCAGGATATCGGACTCAAACTGTCGCGCGTACCACGCCTGTGGCGCGCCATGCTCGACGAACGCCTGGCTCCTCTGGAGCTGACGCAAACGCGTTGGGTGACGCTTTACCACCTGTCGAAAATGGGTGATGGCCAGCCGCAATGCGACCTGGCTCGCTCCATCGGCGTGGAAGCTCCCTCCTTGGTCAGGACACTCGATCAACTAACCGAGCAGGGGCTCATCGAGCGCCGCCCGAGTGATGAAGACCGCCGTACCAAGCGCGTCTACCTCACCGACAAGGCGACGCCACTGCTCAAGAAAATCGAGACCGTCGTCGAGCAAGCGCGTGTCGAAATGATCGCAGGGTTGAGCGATGAAGACATCGACCAACTGGACGCTATACTGACGCGCATCGAGCAGAACGGGCAGCAGCTGCTATCACGCTCGTATTGCGAGGAGTGAGCGCTCGCTTGGTGTCGCCTAGCGCCGCGTGAGTCATCACGCGGCGCTCATGCTATTTGCGATGGCGGCCACTGCCCGCCAGTTGGTCGGCGAGATCGACCAATGCGCGCAGTGATGGCTCGAACGCCTGAGCCTCGCGAGATTCCTCCCACCATAGCGTCAAGCCTTGCGGCGCCGATTCCACGACCAGCGCGTCGTCGGGCAAAGCAAGCAGTACCTCTTTCAGGCGGCGATCATTCTCTTCGCTCAAAGGCGGCAACGGTGCCTGACGCCAACGCCATCCCGCCATGGCTTCCTGCAACCGATCACTGGCGTGGTCGTCGCGCACCAGCGTGAAGTCACTCCCCGGCGCGGCTTGCGGATAACGCCAGCGATACCCCACCAAGCCATCCGCCGCTTGCAGCGGCGGCTTGTCGGCACGGATCGCCGCGCCCGATTCGCGCGCCGCCACCCGCAACGCACTGCGGCGCTTTTCATGCAGTCCTGGCCTGAGCCACAAAGCTGGCGAGAGAATGAGAAATACCGCCAGCCCCAAGAATAGAAAGATCTCCAAGCCTGCCTCCGTAGGCGCTGATTGATCTAAAGCATTGTCTCGTCGATTCGGCACGCCTAAAGTGGAAGCGTTCATCGACAAGGTGGGAGATGCCCCATGAGTAACGAGTACACACACGTTTTAGTCGCCGTCGACCTGACCAAGGATTCCCGTAAGGTACTCGAGCGTGCGATTCCCATCGCCGAACGCAACCATGCCAAGCTATCGATCATGCATACGCTCGAGCCACTGGGATTCGCCTATGGCGGTGATATCCCCATGGATCTGACCAGCATCCAGGACCAACTCGACGATCATGCCAAGCAGCGGCTCGCGGAAATCGCCGATCCTCACGGGATCTCGGCGGACAACCAGTACGTCGTGGTCGGCATGCCGGATACCGAAATCCATCGTTTCGCCGCCGAGCATGGTGTCGACTTGATCGTAGTGGGTTCGCACGGGCGCCACGGTTTCGCCTTGCTGCTCGGCTCGACCTCCACCGGCGTGCTGCACGGCGCGCAATGCGACGTGCTCGCGGTACGCGTGGGGCAAGACGGGGAAGTCGACGAGTGACCGTATGCGCCGGGCACGATCAAAGTGCCCGGCGCGACGCCATCTACTTTTCCTCGGCCACTTACTCGCCCTCGGCCATGGCTTCCAGTTCCATCCAGCGCGACATCGCCGCATCCAGCTCGGCTTGCTTCGCCTCCAGCGCGTCCAGACGCTGGGTAACTGTCTCGGCGTCTTGCTGGTAGAACTCAGGTGCACCCACTTCCGCTTCGAAGTCGGCGATGTCGGCTTCCAGTGTCTCGATGGTGGCCGGCAACTGATCCAGCTCGCGCTGCAACTTGTAGGAAAGCTTGGCCCGCTTGGACGTAGCCGGCGCCGTTGAGGCCTTGCTCTTGCCGGTATCAGCGCTGGCGGGCTCAGGCGTCGTAGGCTCGGCCTCGCGAGCCGGCAGCACGTTCGCGGCAGTGCCGAACTCGCCCGGCGCCGGGGGCAACTTGCCACCCTGACGCACCCAGTCGCTATACCCGCCGACGTATTCCTGAACGCGCCCCTCGCCCTCGAAGGCCAGCACGCTGGTGACCACGTTGTCCATGAAGGCACGGTCGTGCGAGACCAGCAGCAGGGTGCCGTCGAAGTCCAGCAGCAACTCCTCGAGCAGTTCGAGGGTCTCGACGTCCAGATCGTTGGTCGGCTCGTCGAGCACCAGGACGTTGGCCGGCTGGGTGAACAGCTTGGCCAGCAATAAGCGATTGGACTCCCCGCCCGAGAGGGCCTTGACCGGCTGACGCACGCGGTCGGGCGAGAACAGGAAGTCTTGCAGGTAGCTCATGACATGCCTGTCCTTGCCACCCACTTCCACGCGATCGCTGCCCTGGGCCACGTTGTCGTAGACCGTCTTCTCGAGTTCGAGCCCGGCGCGCAGCTGATCGAAGTAGGCCACGCTGAGGTTGGTGCCCATCCGAACTTTCCCTTCGCTGGGCTCGAGCTCTCCCAGCAGGATCTTCAGCAGCGTGGTCTTGCCGGCACCGTTACGGCCGATGAAGCCGATACGATCGCCACGCTGAATTTCCAGGGACAGATCGCGCACCACCCAGTCGTCGCCGAAACGCTGGCTGACATTAGTGAGCTCGACGACGCGCTTGCCGGTACGCTCACCGCTGTCGACGCTGAGCTGTGCACGGCCCACGCGCTCACGACGCTCGGCGCGCTCACCACGCATCTTCTCGAGCGCGCGCACTCGGCCCTCGTTGCGTGTGCGGCGCGCCTTGATGCCCTGACGGATCCAGGCCTCTTCTTTGGCGAGTTTCTTGTCGAACTCGGCGCGCTCGCGCGCTTCGACTTCGAGCTCGTGCTGCTTTTGCTCCTGATAGGCCGCGTAGTTACCGGGATAACGCCCCAGCAAGCCACGGTCGAGCTCGAGGATGTTGGTCGCCAGCCGCGATAGGAAGGCCCTGTCGTGGGTGATGAACAGCACCGAGCCATTGAAGGCAAGCAACTGTTCTTCCAGCCAACCAATGGTATCCAGATCGAGATGGTTGGTGGGCTCGTCGAGCAGCAGTACATCGGGATCGGCCACCAGGGCACGCGCTAGCGCCACACGCCGCCGCCAGCCCCCGGAGAGGCTTGCCATTTCGGTATCTTCCGGCAGCCCCAGACGCGAGAGGATGGTGTCGATGCGTTGATGAAACGACCAGCCATCCACCGATTCGAGCTGGGTTTGAAGCCGCTCGAGCTCGTCCATGTCGGGCGCATCGCTCATCACTAGATGGTGATAAGCGCTCAGCAAGGCGCCCGCCTCGGGGAGGCCCTGGGCGACCACATCGAAAATGGTGTTACCGCTGGCATCCGGCAGTTCCTGCGCCAGCACGCCCACCTTCAACCCCGGTGCACGCCAGATGTGTCCTCCATCGGGCAACGTCTCACCGGAAATCAACTTGAGCAGCGTCGATTTGCCCGTGCCGTTGCGCCCCACCAGCGCCAAGCGCTCCCCTTTTTCCAGCGTCAGCTCGGCGTTATCCAGCAGAACCTGGGTGCCGTAAGCCAATTGCAACTGTTCCAGACGTAACAGCGTCACGCGTAACCACCTCGTTGACAGACATTCGTAGTAAAGACGCTAGTGTAACGCATGGTCGCCTCCTAGGTCCGGGGGTAGAATGGTGGGTTTTCGCGACTCATTGGGCTGGAGAGAACTTCCGTGACACACGACGACGCCAATCCGCTACCTGACGCGCTGCGCATGACGTCGCCCGCGCCCCTGGTCGACATCGGCGCGAACCTGACGCACGAAAGCTTCGCCAAGGATCTCGACGCCGTACTCGCGCGCGCCCAAGCGGCCCGAGTAGCGACCCTGATCCTCACCGGCACCGACATGGCGCACAGTGAACAAGCCGCCGCCCTGGCGCATCGCCACGACGGCCTCTACGCCACGGCAGGGCTGCACCCGCATATGGCCAGCCACTGGGATTCCACGCTGGAAACCGCCATGCGTGCGCTGCACGCCGACCCCAAGGTCGTCGCCGTGGGCGAATGCGGGTTGGATTTCAATCGCAACTTTTCCACCCCTGCCGAGCAGGAACGCGCCCTCGAAGCCCAGCTCGGCCTGGCTGCCGAAAGCGGCCTGCCGCTGTTTCTCCATGAGCGCGACGCCGGTCCGCGGATGCGCGAAATTCTGCGTCACTGGCGCGACGCTATCGGTAATGCCGTCGTCCATTGTTTCACCGCCGATCGCGAGACCCTGCATGGCTATCTGGATCTCGATGTGCATATCGGCCTGACTGGCTGGCTGTGTGATGAGCGTCGCGGCCATCATCTGCGCGAGATCGTCGGCGACATCCCCACCGAGCGCTTGATGGTCGAAACCGACTGCCCGTACTTGTTACCACGCAACCTGCCGGCCAAGCTCAAGGGACGCCGCCACGAACCGGCGCTGCTGCCCTGGATCGTCCGCGAGATCGCCCATTGGCGCGGTGAAAGCGAGACGACACTGGCCGCCGCGACGACCGCCACGGCACGCCGGTTCTTTCAACTCGACGAGGAGCAATGACATGGACTTTCCCGGTTTCATTACCATCGAAACCGGCGACGAGGACGCGCTTCCCGTCGCCATTTCCTGGGCCTTGCCCGATGGACAGATCAAGCACGCGCTCATTCAGCCCGACGACGACTGGCTCGACGAGGATCTCCTCAAACTCGGCGATTACAGCCTGGACGAACTACGCAGCCTGGGCCTCAGCCCCCTGGACGTATTGCGCGAGTTGGAGGCCGATCACTTCAACGTTACGCTCTATACGGCCGGAATCGGCGATGACGAAGCCGCACTGTCACGCCTGTTCGAGGACTTCGCGGTGACGCCTTTCGTCGAGCTGGCGCCGGCGGAAACGCTCTACCCCGACCTCGGCCCCGGGGAGTGGACGCGCGCCCGCGGAGAACTGTTCGGCGATCTCGGGCTCGAGCCCATGCGCGCCGAACACGAAGTGCAGGTCATGTTGTACCTTCACCAGCGTCTGAGCGGCGAAGAATAACGCAGGCGAGACGACTGTCGTGTCACGAGGGGCCGGCCAGCCCCTCGGTCATGCTTATTGCAATCCTTCCCGCCCTATGTCGATCGCCGCCTCGCGCGATAACCCACGCCGGTAGAAGGCATGTAGTGCCTCGCGAAACGCTGCCGCTCGCAGAGGCAGACCGGTCTCGCGATAACGGGCCGCGCGGGCATCGACACGCGCGGCGAAGGCGTGTCGGTCGACCTCGATGCCGCCCAAGTTATCGACACTGACGTTAAAACGTCGATCGCAGGCCTCGCTGAACAGCGATTCGAGCGCCTGCGGGGCGATCTCGACGCTTTCGAACTCGCGTTGCCGCGCTGCGTCGCGACCGTCCGGCGCGTACCAGTAGCCATAGTCCTCTAGCTGACGGCGGCGCTCCCCGGCGATGCACCAATGGCTGACTTCATGCAGTGCACTGGCGAAGAAGCCATGCGCGAAGATGATCCGATGCAGGGCGTGCTCGCTGTCGGCGGGACAGTACAAGGGCTCGTCATCACCGCTGATCAGGCATGTTCTATATGGCACGGCAAAGATACCGTCGAACACGGCGATGACATCGTCGATACGGTGAATCACGCGACCTCCTTCGAAAGCGGAGGCACATTATAGGCACTCTGCTACACGATGAAAGGCATTCTCGGGTCGCACGCTAAAGGCATTCCCGGGCCGCATGATAGAAGGCATCCCCGGCGCACCCTTGCTAGAATGCCGCTTTTGCCTATCCGGGAGGATCGGTTTGAACGCGCCACAAGCCCTGTTCGCCCACAGCCTTCGTGAATCACGCCTCTTGATGCGCCTGACGTTGCCCATCTGCGGTGCGCAATTGGCGCAATCGGGCATGAGCGCGGTCGACATCATCATGGCAGGGCGTGCCAGTGCCACCGATCTGGCTGCCGTCTCGGTCGGTTCAAGCCTGTGGCTACCGCTGATGCTCTTCATGACGGGCGCCCTGATGGGGCTCACGCCCATCGTGGCGCAGTTGTTGGGAGGCCAGCGCCAGACGGCTATTCGCCCTTACGTGCATCAGGCGCTATGGATCGCCCTACTCCTGGGCACCCTGTCGGCGTTGCTGCTGTGGTTCGGCGTCGGCCCGGTTTTCCGGTTCATGGGGGTTCCTGAGCATGTGGCCGAGCTGTCCGCCGGTTATCTAGCCGCCGTGGCGTTCGGCATGCCAGGGGTCGGCCTCTATCAAGCCTTGCGCGCCTTCTCCGACGGCATGAATCATACCCGTCCTGCCTTGTGGATCAGCCTCTTGGGGCTGGGCATCAACATTCCCTGCAACTACGCGCTGATCTACGGTGGCCCCGGCATCGTCTCGCTGCTGGGCGATCTCACCCCCGAATGGGTCGCCGCGTTGCCTGCCCTGGGCGCCGTGGGCTGCGGTATCGCCACGGCAATTTCCATGTGGGTGATGTGCCTGGCGATGATGGTTTATACGCATCGCGCCCGAGCCTATGGCAGCGTCACCTTATGGCACTCGCCGGTACCGCCCCGGCGTCGCGACATATTCGAGCTGCTGCATGTCGGCGTGCCCATCGGCGTGGCGATCTTCGTCGAGGTCACGTTGTTCACTCTGATCGCGCTTTTCGTCGCGCGCCTGGGGGAAGTCGTTGTCTCCGCCCATCAGATAGCACTCAATTATACGTCGATCCTGTTCATGCTGCCGTTGTCGCTGAGCATGGCACTCACCGTGAGGGTGGGTAACACGCTGGGGCGCGGTGATATGCACGAGGCACGCTTCGTGGCCTGGAACGGCATCGTCGTGTGTCTGCTGGTCGCGTTGTTCAATGACGCCATCTTGTGGGCGACGGCCTCGCCCATCCTCGCCCTCTATACGTCGAACGCGGAGGTACATGCGCTGGCCATGTCGCTGGTCACCCTGGCGATGCTCTATCAGATATCCGACTCACTCCAGGTCAACCTGGCCGGCGCGCTACGCGGCTACAAGGACACCCGCATCATCATGTTGATCACGGTGTTGTCATATTGGCTGATCGGACTGGCGGGTGGCCATTGGCTGGGTCGCGGCTGGGAAGGGCATTTCGCGCCCTTCGGCATCCACGGCTACTGGCTAGGGCTGTGCGCCGGGCTGACGGTGGCCGCCTTGCTGCTCGGCTGGCGTCTGCATCATCGCGCCCGGCGTAGCCTGGCGGTAAGCGACGACTCCTCGCTCGGGACCGCGACTAAAGACTAAGCGCTGGCGCTTAACTTTAGGCAAACCGCCGCTCATCATGTGAACGTGGCCATGTGGCCCCGCGATACGCCACGTCATTTGCCACGAGTCAGCCCTTTTTCATGCCCTTTCAGCGCCGCTTTCCAATCCCGCTACGCCCGCGCACACTCTTGGTGCTGGGCGTCATCGCCGGTTTGATCCTCTGTATGTGGCAAACGTCGCGCCTGGCACGCGAGCAAGCGCTTCAGGCACTACGCCAAGATGCCGAGAACGAATTGCGCCTGTCGGCGGCGAGCCTCGTCGGCCATTTGTCGCGGCACGATTACTTACCGGAACTGCTGGCGTCGCGCGAAATGGTCAAGCGCTTCCTGAGCGATCCCGACGCGCAGGACCCGATGCCGCTGAACCGTATGCTGGATCGTTTTCGGGCCACCGCCAATGTGTCGGATATCTATCTGCTCGACCACACCGGTGAAACCATCGCCGCCAGTAATTGGCATCGGCCCGATACGTTCATCGGCCAGAACTATCGTTTTCGCCCCTATTATCAACAAGCGATGAACGGCGAAAATGGCAGTTTCTATGGGCTGGGCACGCAATCCCAAGACCGCGGTTACTATTTCTCGGCACCGGTGTGGCTCGACGAGACCGCTGCCGAGGCTCGCCCCGATGGCGTCATGGTGCTCAAGGTTCTGCTCGACACGGTGGAAGCGGGGTGGGCCGAGCAGGATGCCGAACTTCTGGTCACCGACCATGATGGGGTCATCTTCATGGCTAGCCATCCCGAGCTGCGCTTGACGACCATGGCACCGTTGACGACCGCTCAGCGCCAGGCCGTGACCGCTTCCCGACGCTACGGCGGCGCAGCACTACCGCCCTCGGGGCTGCGTGAACATCATCGCCGAGATACCCGTACGCGTCTCGTAGGTTTCGACTCGGGCCCGCTCGCCGGCCAACGCTATCTGAGTCTGGCCCGTCCCATGGCCGATTTCGACTGGCATATTCATATCCTCAAGCCGCTGACGCCCGTCCATCAGGCTCAGTGGTTGGCCGCCGTGTTGGCCGGTGGGCTTTACGGGCTCATCGCACTAGGCGTCGGCATCGGTTGGCAGCGCCTACGCTTACGTCGCGAGCGGGAACGCTTCGCCGAGCGCGAGCGACGCACCTTGGCCCAGGCACGGGACGAGCTCGAGCGCCACGTGGAAAGCAGAACCCGTGACCTGGTCGCCACCAACCGTCGGCTGTCGGCGGAGATCGAGGAGCGCCAACGTGCCGAGGATAGCCTACGTGCCACGCGGGATGAGTTGGTTCAAGCCGCCAAGCTCGCCGTCCTCGGGCAATTGGCCGCCGGCATCAATCATGAGCTCAACCAACCCCTGGCGGCCATTCGCGCCTATACCGAGAACGCGCGCGCCTTCATCGCTCGACAACGAGTCGAGAGCGCCGACGCCAATCTGGCCCAAGTCCTCGAGCTCACCGAGCGTATGGCGGATATCAGTGCCCAACTCCGCCAGTTCTCGCGCAAGAGCGGCGACAACCTCACGGCAGTGGCCGTCACGCCCTGCTTTGCGTACGCGCTGCGCCTGTTTCAATCGCGCATTCAGGAAAGCCAGGTCACCATCGCGCAGCATTGGCCCACGCAGGAGGCATGGGTACGTGCCGACCCGGTACGCCTCGAACAGGTGCTGGTGAATCTCATCGGCAATGCCCTGCAGGCAATGAGCGAGATACCCGAGCCCCGCCTGACACTCGCTATCGTCGCCGAAGCTACATGCGTCCATCTGGATGTCATCGATAATGGTCCAGGCATTCCCGAAGCGCATTTGACACGCATTTTCGAGCCCTTCTATACCACGAAGACCATGGGCAGTGGGCTGGGGCTAGGGCTTTCGATCTCGCGACGCATCATCGAAGATCTCGGTGGCCAGCTCGACGCCAGCGGTCATAATGACGGCGGCGCCCATTTCCGTGTCACACTTCCCCGCATCGCGGATCCCGATGATCCCGCGCGCCCCGAGGAAAGCTCTCATGCATGAAACGTCCGCCATTCCTGTCATGCTCGTCGACGACGAGGCCCATCTGCGTATCACCGCCAGCCAGACATTGGAGTTGGCGGGCTATGCGCCCGATGTGCATGAAAGCGCGGAATCTGCGCTCGCGGCATTGAGTACGGACTTCCCAGGCGTGCTGGTTAGTGACATCCGCATGCCCGGCATGGATGGCATGGCCTTGCTGCGCGAAGTCCGCCATCGCGACCCCGACTTGCCGGTGGTATTGATCACCGGGCACGGCGATATTTCCACCGCCGTGGAAGCCATGCGCGATGGCGCCTGGGACTTTTTGGAGAAGCCTTTCGCGGGAGAACGCCTGGTGGAGGTCGTTCGGCGTGGCATCGAGAAGCGTCGCCTGAGCCTGGAAAATCGTCACCTGAAGGCTGAGCTCGAGGCGCAGCAATCGACTCCGGGACCCCGCCTGGTGGGGCGCGCGCCCGCCATTCAGCAACTCGCCTCGATGGTACAGCGCATCAGCCAAGTCGAAACCGATGCGTTGCTCTTCGGTGAGACGGGAACGGGCAAGGATCTGGTCGCACGTGCCATTCACGAGCGCAGTTCGCGCAGCGGCAAACCCTTTGTCGCCATCAATTGCGGGGCCGTGCCGGAAAGCACCATCGAATCCGAGTTATTCGGGCATGAAAAAGGCGCCTTTACCGGCGCCGTGGAACGTCGCGTGGGCAAATTCGAACATGCCAACGGCGGCACCGTGTTTCTCGACGAAATCGAGTCGATGCCGCTGTCGCTGCAGGTCAAGCTGCTGCGCGTGCTTCAAGAGCGTGCCGTGGAACGGCTCGGCTCGAATGACCTGGTCGCGCTCGATATCCGTGTGATCGCCGCGACCAAGACGGATCTCAAGCTCGCCGCCGAGGCGGGACAATTTCGTGAAGATCTATATTATCGCCTCAACGTGGTGACTTTGCCGATTCCCTCGCTACGCGAGCGCCGCGAGGATATTCCCTTGCTCTTTCAGCACTTCGTTGCCGTCTCCGCCAGCCGCAGCGGGCTGGAAGCGCCGCCGCTCGACAGTCAGGGGGTTTCTGCCTTGCTGGCCCACGATTGGCCGGGCAATGTCCGCGAGCTACGCAATGTCGCCGAGCGCTACGTGTTGCTAGGGGCGACCTGTGACTATAGCCTCGAGACGCTACTTCAAGGCGCGCATAAAGATAATGGCGATTTACCGCTTGCCCAACAGGTCGAAGTGTTCGAAAAGAGCGTGATCAATCAAGCACTGGTTCGCTACCAGGGATGCGTCACCGATATATGCGATCGACTGGGCGTGCCTCGCAAGACGCTTTACGACAAGCTGAAAAAACACGGCTTGAAGGCTGAGGATTACCGCCACATCGTCGAGACGGAGTAACCTCGCTTACTTGAGGCGGCGCTATTCTCGGCGCTTGAATAAGCCCCATCGCCCTCCTTCCCTCTATGCATCAGTCTCTCTGTGCGGAAATCCGCACAAGGTGTAGGCCACTTTGTGCGGACTTCCAGCCATGAAAGGTCGACACCTCTTCCACCTTCGTCGAATAGATGTGGCGTAACTTAATGAAAAATAAAGATTAATCAAAACATGGAATGGCGGTTGCCTTGATAGTACGTATTTAACGAGTTTGATGCCCAGCATCGCTCGGCAATGGATACGCATAACCACAATCGATATCGGGAGAATTCGCCATGTCTATCAAGACACACGCCTTGACCGCCACTATCGCGGGGGCCATGTGCCTCGCCACCGTGGCACAAGCCGACCGCGAGGATTGGCCGGAAAACTTTACCGTGGGCACCGCCAGCCAGGGCGGTACTTACTTCGTGTATGGCTCCGGCTGGGCCAACATGATCGCCGACGAACTAGGGCTTTCAGGGGGCGGCGAAGTCACCGGTGGCCCCAACCAGAACCTGGCCTTGGTACACACGGGTGAGGTAGCGCTCGGCCTGACGACTATGGGCCCAGCGGCCGATGCCGTGGCCGGCAAGAGCTCACTGGCGCCGGGTGTGAAAATGGACAACGTCTGCGCGCTGTTCCCGATGTACGAGACGCCGTTCTCCATCACCACGCTCGCCGACAGCGGTATCGAGTCGATCTCCGATATTCCCGACGGCGCCAGCATCGGTTTCGGCCCAGCGGCTTCCACCTCGGATACCTACTTCCCGGCCATGCTTGAAACGCTGGGCGTCGAGTTCGACCGTCGTAACGGCGGCTGGAATGATCTGGGCGGCCAATTGCAGGACGGTCTGATCGACGTCATCGCCTTCGCCGCCGGTATTCCGATTCCCGCCGTCAGCCAACTCGAGGTGCAAACCGACGTCAATATCGTCGAGTTCACCGAGGAGGAACAGGCCAAGGTGATGGAAGAATTCCCGGTCTCGGCATTCTCGATTCCCGCCGATACCTACCAGACTCTCGAAGACGATGCGCGCGCGGTCTCCATGTGGAACTTCACCATCGCCGGCTGCGATCTCCCCGAGGACTTCGTCTACGAGATCACCAAGCTGAGCATGGAAAACAACGACAAGATGCGCGATATCCACCGTAGTGCCGAATTCAGCGTTCCGGAGAACCTCAAGTACAACACCGTACTGCCCTTCCATCCGGGTGCGGTGCGCTGGTACGAGGAAAACGGCTACGAGATCCCCGAAGAACTGAAGCGCTAAGTCGGTCGTCTAGCTAAACGCCGCCCCGCGTCGCCACGATGCGGGGCGGCATGCATGCCATCCTATTCACACCTAAGGGTGTTTTCATGTCTCAACATTCTCAATCCCGTGACGAGGGAGCCGACGACGTCGTCCAATCCGTCAATGCCGACGGTGTCGACGAGGTCGCCGTCGAATCCAACCGACGTCTCTACGACGGATGGCAATGGTGGCTGTTCGGCGCCCTGGCCATCGTCTATTCACTGTTTCATCTGGTCTCGCTCAACATCTACCCTCTCGAGACTTGGTCGTTTCGTATTCTGCACATCGCCGGCGCCCTGATATTGGGCTATGGCTTCTACGCTGGTACCCAATTCGCCGAGACCCCGCAAGCGCGCTCGAGTGCCTGGCTGCGTTGGTTGAGCTATGCCATGTTGATCCCTGCGTTCTACGCCTTGGTCCGGGTGGCGATGATGTATCAAACGATGAACGACGGCGCCATGCGCATCGCCCCCGAGATCGAGGCCTGGCACTTCGGCTATCCGTTGCTGCTGGCGACCGTCGCGGGCATCGTACTGTCATGGAGCTATCGTCAGGTTCGCGATGGGCTGTCGCCGGCGGATGCGGTGTTGATGGTCTGCTCGCTGGCCGTGGCCGGCTATCTGCTGGTGATGTTCAACAGCCAACTACGCGCCTCCACCGGCACGCCCTTCGCTCCCATGGGAATTTCCTACGCGGCCATTGCCGGTTCGCTGCTGATTCTCGAACTGACGCGCCGCGTCGCCGGTCTCGCGTTGGTGGTCATCTCCACGATCTTTCTGGTCTATGTCTTTGTCGGGCCTCATCTACCAGGATTCCTCGGCTACCCGGGCCTCTCGGTGGGTCGCTTCTTCAGTCAGGTCTACACCGATGCCGGTATTCTCGGGCCGACTACCGCCGTTTCCTCGACCTACATCATCTTGTTCATCATCTTCGCGGCGTTTCTGCAGGCTTCCAAGGTCGGTGACTATTTCGTCAACTTCGCCTTCGCCGCCGCCGGGCGGGCGCGTGGCGGACCCGCCAAGGTCTCTATTTTCGCCTCTGGCTTGATGGGCATGATCAATGGCACCTCCGCCGGCAACGTGGTTTCCACCGGTTCGCTGACCATCCCATTGATGAAGAAGGTCGGCTATCCGCCACGCAGCGCCGGCGCCATCGAGGCGGCCGCTTCCACCGGCGGACAGATCATGCCCCCGATCATGGGCGCCGGGGCCTTCATCATGGCCGAGATCACCGGCATTCCTTACACCGAGATCGCTATCGCGGCGCTGATTCCGGCTATCCTGTACTTCGCCTCGGTCTATTTCATGGTCGATTTCGAGGCCGCTCGCAAAGGCATGCGTGGCATGCGCAAGGACGAGATCCCGCGTTTCTCGAAGCTCGTCAAGCAAGTCTACCTGTTCGCGCCGATCATCATTCTGATCGCCGCGCTGTTCATGGGTTACTCGGTAATTCGCGCGGGGACGCTGGCGACGGCATCCGCCGCCGTGGTGAGCTGGGTCTCGCCGAACAAGATGGGAATACGCGCCATCCTCCGGGCACTGCAACTGGCCGGGACGATGTCGATTCAGATCATCGCCGTGTGCGCCTGTGCCGGGTTGATCGTCGGCGTGATCGCGCTGACCGGCGTCGGGGCACGCTTCTCGTCGTTGCTGCTCGGTCTGGCCGGGGTCAGCCAATTGCTGGCGCTGGTCTTCGCCATGTGCATCAGCATTCTGCTGGGCATGGGTATGCCGACCACCGCCGCTTACGCCGTCGCGGCCTCCGTGGTGGCGCCCGGCTTGATCGACATCGGTATTCAGCCGCTGGTGGCGCACTTCTTCGTGTTCTATTTCGCGGTCGTTTCGGCCATCACGCCGCCAGTGGCGCTGGCATCCTACGCGGCAGCGGGGATCTCGGGCGACAATGCCATGGGGACCTCCATGGCCTCGTTCAAGATCGGCCTGGCGGCCTTCATCGTGCCGTTCATGTTCTTCTACAGCCCGGCCATGCTGATGGAGGGCTCGTGGCTGCAGATCCT
Source organism: Chromohalobacter sp. 11-W (assembly GCF_029889905.1). Lineage (GTDB taxonomy): Bacteria > Pseudomonadota > Gammaproteobacteria > Pseudomonadales > Halomonadaceae > Chromohalobacter. The sequence goes on from NZ_JARANZ010000009.1 coordinate 150,937, forward strand.
GCGGGTCGGCGTCACCGCCACGCTCGGCATAGTGCTGCTGTCGGCCACCGTGCAGGCGTGGTTCTTCGGGCCGGTCAAGGCCTGGCAGCGCCTCGTGATGCTGATAGGCGCGCTGTGCATGATTTATGGCGGTATCTACACCGATATCATCGGCCTGATGATTGGCGTGGGGCTTTATGCCATGCAACGCACTCGTAATGGCACGTCTACCGCCACACCGAGCTGACCACCTGGAAACGCCTCACCTCAAAACGCCCTCGTTCGGCCTGACCGTTCGGGGGCGTAACGCGTGGTACTCAAAAAAACACTGCATCAGCGCTTAACTTTCCACGTTGGCCTGTGCTAATAGTGAAGCGAGGTCTTGGCCTATTACTGCTGCGCAAGGAGGTTGCCATGGGTATCGTTTCGTCCCCACGCACCGCCCGGGTCATTGACCTGGACACCATGAGGCAGCGACGTCAGGCGCAGCGCCGCATTCTACGCTTGGCGCCTGAACTGGATGGCCTCGAGATGCTGTATCACCTGGCTTCGGACCCAGACACGCTGTATGGCATGCCGCTGTTGGCCTGGGGGCTCCGCGAAAGCGGCGAGGTGGTTGGCCTGGTACCTTGGATGGAAGCCCTGACCGCCTGTCATGAAATGGACAGTCCCGACCATGGGCGCTTTTTCGGCTATCGCGACCCCGAGACGGAAGAGATCTTCCACGCGCCGCCCGAACATAAAGTCTATGAACTGGAACATGCCGCCGCGTATTTCGAGTATGAAGAAACGTCGGCCCCGACCTTGATACAGCAGTTGCCCGATACTCAGGGTACGCATGCGCTGTGCCTCGCCAGCGACGGGGAGAGCTGGCAACTCAAGCAGGTATTTGGCTGGCGCTTGTACAACGACGGCAAAGTGGAATCGCTACTCGTCGACGAGAAACGTGTCGAGCAGACGCCGATCGTGGCGGGCGATGCCTGCCTCTACACCGGCCACAGCCGCCATGCGACGGTGTATTACTTCCAGCGTCATATCGCCAATCAGATCAAGCAGCAAGACCCCACCACGATGGAGGCCCTCGCCGTGATGACGACCCCCTCATCATCGCCTTGATGGAGAGAGGCGTCAGGCTAGACGAATGACATAGCGGTAGCGTTCCTCTTCCTGCGACTGCGCGACGAGTTCATGGCCCAGGAAGGTGCAGAATTTAGGCACGTCGCGTGTCGTGGCGGGGTCCGTGGCGATGACCTCTAGAAGTTGGCCAACGTTCATGTCCCGCACCTGGTTGTGCATCATCATGATCGGTTCAGGACAATACAGGCCGGTGGTATCGAGCACGGCATCCGGTGTGGGCAGGGACGTATCGGGATCGGACATAAATGACGTAACCTCGTGTTCGCTCAAACTCGATGATGCGCTATCGCCGTGGTGACCTCAATCCTGCAGGTACACATGCACGGTCACTTCCTCGCGATCGTGATAAAGATGTCGAGCGCGTATCCGTGCCCGCACGCCGGCTCGCTGCAGACTATCATCAAGACGTGTCAGGCAACGTGCCACTTCTTCCCAGCGCTTCTTCATGGGCAGTTTCAGGTTGAAGATCGCTTCACGGCACCACTTCTGGATCAACCAGCGCTCCACCATGTCGATGACGCGCATGGGTTTATCAACGATGTCGCACACTAACCAGTCGAGGCGCATCGGGGGCTCCCAGACAAAAGCATCCTCGCGTAAGTGCTCGACTTGCCCCGTGGCCATCAGCGTTGCGTCCATGGGGCCGTTGTCGATGGCGTAGACATACATGCCTTGGCGCACGAGCTGATAGGTCCAGCCCCCAGGGGCGGCGCCGAGATCGGCCGCCTGCATGGCATCGTTGAGGCGCGCCGGCCAGGCGTCACGTGGCACGAAGACATGCCAGGCTTCTTCGAGCTTGAGGGTCGAGCGACTCGGCGCTTCACGCGGGAACTTCAGGCGCCATATGCCGCCGAGATGCTCGGCACGGTTACCGGGGAAGCTTATCGCCAGTTGGACACGATCCCCTGCCGTCCAGAATAGATGCAAGCGCCGGCCACCGGCCTTGCGACGCAGCGCGCCGCGCTTTTTGAGCGTACTTTCCAACGGCTTGCGCAAGGCCTTCATCAAACCGGCTAGCGCCTTCTCTTCGTTGGTATCCGGCGTTTCCTGCCAGACCGATTCGAACGACCAGCCACTGGCGACGACGAGCTCGACGATCGCCGTCAGCCGGTCGTCGCGCGGCAAGTCTTCCAGGGGCGGAAACGCCACCAGCGATTGCCGCGCGAACACCAGCGCCTCGAGCGGTAGGCCTCGATGCACGTCATTGGCAGGCGTGGCGGGGTCGAGCACGAAACGCACATGGCCGCTTCCCGGCGCTGCAATGGAGTATCCCACTTGCCCTATGTGGGCGGCCTTGTCCGAGAGTTCGGCGCTCAGGTCCTTCTCGAAACCGGGACGGCAATAGAGTAGCCACTCGTGCGGACAGACGGCCATGTTGGACTCCAGAATCGGCGGGCCGGCAGTCTAACGAGCGGACAGTACGCGAGGCAAGCCATCATGCCCCGCGCCTTATTCCAGTACCGGCCGTGCCACACGCGTCTGACGCCTTGCTACGCCAGACGCCGCTGGGTCTTTTCATCGAACAAGACGGCGCGACTCAAGTCGGTGCGCAATGCCACTCGATCTCCCGCCACTACGCGACTCTTCGGACCCAGGCGAGCCGTCACCTCGTTGCCACCCAGCCACGCCTGCAGCAGGGTATCCGCACCGGTCGGCTCGACCACCGTTGCCGTTACCTCGAGCCGCGTCCCCTCGCCTGACGTTTCTTGTATGGCGTCATCTTCGAGGAAATGCTCGGGCCGCAATCCCAGGACCAGACGATCGCCGACGCGGGCCGATAGTTCCTGAGTGTCACGCTCCGCCGGCCATGGCAACGTCAACGCCGTCCCGCCTTGTTCCTCATCGTGGACTTGCAAGGCATAACCGCTTGCCTGACTCACGAGCGTAACGGGCAGGAAGTTCATCGATGGCGATCCCATGAAGCCTGCCACGAACATGTCCACGGGGTCGTTATACACTTCGTGGGGCGTACCTAGTTGCAGGATTTCTCCATCGCGCATCACCGCGATTCGATCGGCCAGCGTCATGGCCTCGATCTGATCGTGCGTGACATAGACGATGGTGGTCCCAAGACGCTGATGCAATTTCTTGATCTCGGTGCGCATTTCCACGCGCAACTTGGCATCCAGGTTCGAGAGCGGTTCGTCGAACAGATAGATCTGCGGCTCACGCGCCAAGGCGCGGCCCATGGCCACGCGCTGGCGCTGCCCACCCGATAGTTGCGAAGGCTTGCGATCAAGCAGCGGTGTGATTTGCAACAGCTCAGCCACGCGCGAGACCGCCTCTTCGCGCTGGGCCTTGGGCATCTTGCGCATCTCCAGCCCAAAGGAAATGTTTTGCCGCACGTTCATGCTCGGATAAAGCGCATAGGACTGAAACACCATGGCGATATCGCGCTCGGACGGGGTATGCCAGGTCACATCTTCATCACCGATGCGTATTTCACCGCTGGTAACGGGCTCGAGCCCTGCGATGGTATTCATCAAGGTCGACTTCCCGCAGCCCGAGGGGCCGACCAGGATCAGGAACTCCCCGGAGTCAATCGCCAGTGAGATATCCTTGAGTACCTGCGTGCTACCGAATGTCTTGTTGACGTGACGGACGTTCAAAGCGGACATAATGACCTCTGTAATCAACCCTTGACGGATCCCGCGGTCAACCCGCGCACGAAATATTTTCCGGCCAACACATACACCACCAGTGTCGGCAAGGCGGCGATCATGGCCGCTGCCATGTCGACGTTGTACTCCTTAACGCCGGTGGAGGTGTTGACCATATTGTTGAGTGCTACCGTCACCGGCTGCGAGTCAAAGCCCGCGAACGACACCCCAAACAAGAAATCATTCCAGATCTGAGTGAATTGCCAGATGACCGTCACGGTGATGATGGGGCCCGATACCGGCAGCAGAATGCGCCAGAAAATACGCCAGAAACCCGCGCCGTCTAGCTTGGCGGCAGCGATCATTTCATCGGGTATCGACACGTAATAGTTACGGAAGAAAAGCGTCGTGAACGCGATGCCATACACCACATGCACAAGCACCAAGCCACTGGTGGAACTGGCCAGCCCCAGCCAGCCCAACGTCCTCGCCATGGGCATGAGCACCACCTGGAACGGCACGAAGCAGCCGAATAGCAGCAGTGCAAAACACAGGTTCGCGCCACGAAAACGCCATTTGGTCAACACGTAACCATTAAGCGCGCCCACTAAAGAGGAAATCGCCACGGCGGGCACGACGATGGCTATCGAGTTGAGGAAGTAGCCCGACATGCCATTACAGCGCATACCGGTGCAGGCCGAACCCCATGCCTTGCTCCAGGCCTCGAAGGAAATCGTGCTGGGCAGCGACAAGAGGCCACCGGCACGAATGTCATCCAAGGGCTTCAGCGATGTCAGAAGCATGACCACGAGTGGCAATAAATACACCAGCGCCGCCACGATCAGCAGCGTATATAGCCCGGCTCGCCATAGCCGTGCCGAGGTTGTATGTCGACGTACCATGTTAGCCATGTCGCTGCCCTCGCAATTCGGAATACAGATACGGCACCAAGATCGCCAACACGCCGCATAGCATCATGATCGCGCTCGCCGACCCCAGGCCGATCTGCCCTCGTGTAAAAGTGTGTGCATACATGAAAGTGGCGGGCAGGTCGGTCGCGTAGCCGGGGCCGCCTCCCGTCAGCGCCATGACCAGATCGAAACTCTTGATGGCGATATGGGCGAGAATCATCACGGAACTGAACACTACGGGGCGCAGGCTCGGCAAGACGATGCGTGTGTAGATACGCGGTAAACTGGCGCCATCCAGCGCCGCCGCCTGAAAGAGGCTGTCGTCGATACTCCTGAGACCGGCCAGGAACAAGGCCATCACGAACCCGGACGCTTGCCATACGGCAGCAATCACCAGGGTGTAAATCGCCATGTCGCTATCGACGAGCCAGTTGAAGGTGAAGTCTTCGAATCCCCAGCCACGCACCATCGCCTGGATACCCAACCCTGGATTGAGCAACCAGCGCCAGACGACCCCGGTCACGATCAAGGAAAGCGCCATCGGATACAGGTAAATCGTGCGCAAAGCGCCTTCCTGTCGGATACGCTGATCGAGAAAAATCGCTAGCAGTAGCCCTATCACCAGACAGCTCACGATGAACAAGCCACCGAACACCACCAGATTAGTAGCCGCTACGTGCCAGCGTTCATTGGCAAAAAGTCGCGCGTACTGCGCGAATCCCACGAAATCGTATTGCGGCAACATCCGCGAGTTGGTCAATGACAGCAGAAACGTCCAGAGCATGTAGCCATAGACGAAAAACAACGCCACCCCGAGCGAAGGCGCGACGACCAGACGGGGCAATACACGTTCGATATGGCCCGCCAGAGAGCGACGGTGTCGTCGCTCTCCGGAAGCAGGCGCAGATACATTTGATGGCATCAACGATATCCTTTTGACAAGACACGATTGCTCGCTACCGACTCACGTCTCGGCAGCGAGCAACGACTCACCTCACTCGGCCGCGCGCACGGCACTAACCAGTCGCTCTGAGGCGGTTTCGGCCTTCATGTCAGGATCATTGAAGAAGTTGGTGATGACATCGAACACCGCACCTTGCTGGCTATCCGACACCGCCATTCCATGTGCCAGACTAGGCACCAGCCCACCTTCGTCCATGGCGACATCGAAGGCCTCACGCGAAGCCTTGGCGCAGGCATCGAAATCGTCGAGAGAGACGTCCAGGCGCACTGGAATCGACCCTTTGGCTTGGTTGAACTGGACCTGGAAATCCTTCGACAGCACAATACTCGCCAGGTCCAGTTGGGCCTGTTGCTTACCTTCGTCGTCGACGTCGAACATGGCCAGGCTATCGGTGTTGTAGGAGAACATGCTTTCGGTCATCGGCGGGGCAACGCATTCGTAGTCTTCGCCCGGCGTCATGCCCGCGGCAGTGAACTCGCCCTTGGCCCAGTCGCCCATGATCTGCATGGCCGCCTTGCCATTGATGACCATCGAGGTAGCGATGTTCCAGTCACGGCCGGCGATGTTTTCGTCCATCGTGCCGCGTAGCTTCTTGAAGGTCTTGAGCGACTTGATCATGGTGTCGCTGGTCAACGCTTCAGGGTCCAGGTCGACGAACGCCTTGCGATAGAAATCGCCCCCCCCGATCCCCATCATGACCACTTCGAAAACGGTCGCATCCTGCCAGGGCTGACCACCGTGAGCGAGCGGAATGTAGCCCGCTTCGCGAATCTTGTCGGCAGCATCAAAGAACTCGTCCCAGGTCTGCGGCACGTGATCGACGCCTGAATCTTCCAGCACCTCAGGGTTGGCCCAGATCCAGTTGATGCGATGAATATTGACGGGGACTGCGGCATAGTGACCGTCGACTTTATCGGCGGCGACGATTTCCTGGGGAAGGAAGTCGTCCCAGCCATCGGCTTCGGCGGCTTTATCGATGTTTCCGAGGAACCCCATGTCGCCCCACTCTTTAATCAAGGGCCCTTTGATTTGCGCCACCGCCGGTGGATTCCCTGAGATCGCACGCGACTTGAGTACCGTCATGGCACTATCGCCCGCACCGCCGGCAACCGCGAAATCTTTCCAGGTGTGGCCTTTGGCTTCGAGTTTTTCCTTGAGCAAGTTGGCGGCCTTGGCTTCGCCCCCCGAGGTCCACCAATGGAGGACTTCGATTTCAGCGGCATTGGCCTGTCCCACGGCAGCAGCCAGCAGAGCACCTGCGGCGAGCGCATGGATCGTTTTCATGGCGTAACTCCTTATGGTTGTTATCGCGACATGGGTCGCTCAATCACGAGGGTATGCCTCGTGTCTTACCAGTTTCGGGAGCGGCCAGCGAAGCGTCGACGGGGCGAGGAAGGGAGAAAAAAGGCCCGAAGGACGGTCGCCCAGCACTGTTCACACTCGAATGAATGGCGCCATCCGCGGCCGTTATCGTTATGACGTCAGTCCCTTAGTGGCGACCATGAGCCAGCGGATCGAACGCCCCCGATCCCTGGCTTCGAGCGTAGCGTATGCCAACATGCGTTTGGGTTACCGAGTCTTACGAAGTCTTGGCGACATATTGCAGCTCTGTAATATCCAACCCTGCTACAACCGCAGGAAACTCAATGTGCCAAGGGGAAGCTTAGCCGGATGCTCAGTCCTCCTTCAGTGGACTCATTCAAGTAGATCTCCCCCCCGTGGGCTCTCACGATATGCCGAGCAATGGAAAGCCCCAGACCACTCCCCCCGGTGTGGCGACTCCGAGAGGGCTCGAGCCGCACGAAAGGCTCGAAGACACGCTCCCGCTGTGCCTGAGGAATGCCCGGCCCATCGTCACTGATCCCGATGACAATATGCTCGTAATTCCGGTGAAGTGCGATATTCACATGCTGCGCATAAAAAATGGCGTTCTCGATGAGGTTGGCCAAGCAACGCTTGAGTGCCAATGGCTTCGCAGACAACCATCCCGCACGCCCTTCAAGGTGGACCGAAGCACCTTCATGTACGGCGAGCTCTTCTATGATGTCTTTCATCAGCGTGTCTACGTCGATCGCTGAAGTCGTCTCGTGAAGGTCCAACCCTTTCACTGAGGCCAAGGCGCCCTTCACCAACTGATCCATTTCATCCAGGGAGCGTATGAAAGCCTCACGCTGAGCGGATGAGTCGAGCATCTCGGCACGTAGGCGTAAGCGTGTGATGGGGGTTTTGAGATCATGCGAAATGGCAGAAAACAAACGCTCACGCTCCTCGACCTGATGGCGAATCCGCTCACTCATGCGGTTGAACGCCATCGCAGTATCACGCAATTCACGGGGCCCGCGTTCGGCAAGCGGCGGCGATTCTAGATCGTCCCCCAGACGCCTGGCCGCCTTGGCCAGGATCGAGAGCGGTCGCGTCAACCAGCGTATTCCGCATAACGACAGTGCGATGACCGTCAGCAATACGGCTATGGAGACGAACAGCCGGTCACCGGATAGCCACGTGGCGTCTTCCAGGGACTCCGCCATGGGAAGGGAGGTCGCGACGAACAACCAATTGCCCCCTTCGAGAGGCATTTGCACGACGAGAATGGGCGTCGACAACGGTGTGATAGCCAAGCTACGGTGCGCCCAATGGGCAGGGAGTTCCGCGAGGGGAACCTCATTATTGAACACACGCAGGTCGCTGGGCCGTGAAAACCCGATGTACATCTCTCGCTGCCCAAGCTCTTGCACGAGTCCCTCTTGCAAATTAGCGGCCACCATCTCGCGCGCGTTGCCTCCACTGGTACTCGGCAAGGCAATGCGATGATCGTTGACGCTGACGAAGAAGCGGGTTCCCCCCATATCCCGCAATTGATCGAGCACGATATGCCGGTACTCATACGGCAAGGAACTGAAGTAACGTACGGTGGCAGCCAAGCTTTCGGCGAGATGACGCGATAGGGTATCGAGCCTCACCATGCGCTCGCGATTTTCCTGCCAACTCCAGATCCCGTAGCTGGCAATCTGCGCGCCTAACACGCCCAGCAACATGATCAATACGAAACGTCCCCTAAGGGTACGCGGACGCCACCATCGCTTCACACCACCGATTCCACGGGAGTGGCCAGAACATAACCTGCCCCACGCACGGTACGGATCAATTGCGAATGCTGGGCATCTTCTCCTAGACGCTGACGCAAGCGGCAGACGTGTACATCGATGGAACGATCCAAGGGGGGCGCGCGGCGTCCCCGACTAAGATCGAACAAGCGCTCGCGAGACAACACCTGTTCGGGATGATCAAGAAACACGCCGAGTAACTGATAATCCGCGCCCGATAGATGACTTCGGTTACCCGCATCGTCGATCAGCTCACGCGTAATCCTATCCAGTGACCAGGGCCCGAACCGGACGATACGTGTGGCCGCAGCCGGTAATGGCTTGACGCGGCGCAATATCGCCTTGACACGCGCCAGCAGTTCACGCGGATTGAACGGCTTGGCCAAATAGTCGTCGGCTCCTAGTTCGAGTCCGAGAATACGGTCGGTCTCATCCACACTGGCGGTCAACATGATGATGGGCAGGCTGCTATGGCGACGAAGGTCGCGACAAAGCGACAACCCATCTTCTCCCGGCATCATGATGTCGAGTATCAGCAAATCGGGATCTTCATCACGTATCAAGGTAGGTAAGGCGTCGCCGTCACCCCCCAGCACGACCTTGAAACCATGTTGCTCAAGGTAAGTTTGCAACAATTCACGAATTTCGACGTCGTCATCGATGACAGCTAGTGTCGTATGATTCATCGTCATAGTGGGAGACGCTCCCTGCCGCTGCTTCCCAATTCGACAGAAGGCACTGCGGATATTTGTTGGTTATCGTCACGGTTCTTTATCGATGATGCGATGGCCTTTCCTGAGCATCAAGCGAATCATGGAGCGACAAGACCAAAGGGGGAGGAATATAACGTACATACGCAATATGGGTGGGTTTTATGGGCGCCTGAACGCTCTTCAACGTAGTAGCTTTTCATTCACCCAAGTCAATCCCATTGTTTTTCAGCCCCATAAACGACAACACCCCCGACCACTGGCCGGGGGTGTCGAAATAAATGCCTGACGATGACCTACTCTCGCATGGGGAAGCCCCACACTACCATCGGCGCTAAGCGGTTTCACTGCTGAGTTCGGCATGGGATCAGGTGGGACACGCTCGCTATG